>NZ_BONF01000036.1 GCF_016862575.1 Catellatospora bangladeshensis
CGGCGTTGGTGTCAAGATCCGCGATCCCACCGCGCTTCCTGACACGAACCCGCGATCTTCGCCTCGCGACCATCGGCTTCAGCCGCGAGCGGCTGACCCGCGTCCAGCGCATCGCATCGACAGTCTTGACAGGAGCACGGCAACGGACGAACCTCGGCGGGAGAGCGCTCTCTGCACCACCGCGACGCGGATCAGCCCCCCGCGCCGCGCTTTCCCGTCCGTCCACCAGGGAGTCTTCATGCCTACCCTCGTGCGGTCCGCGGCTCGCACCCGCGGTCCCGCCCACCTCCTCGCCGTCGCAGCGGCCATGGTGCTGCTGCTCGCCGGGTACGTCGTCACCCTCAGCGGCTCCGGCGCACAGGCCGCCGACCCGCTGATCACCCCGAACTGCGGCGCCACGGCGTCATCCAGCGAGAACGGGGCCACGTCCCCCTCGATGGCGTTCGACGGCAACCCGGGCACCCGCTGGTCCAGCGCGTTCAGCGACCCGCAGTGGATCCAGGTCGACCTGTGCGCGACCGCCACCATCAGCCAGGTCGTGCTCAACTGGGAGGCCGCCTCGGCGCGCGCGTTCCAGATCCAGGTCGCGGGCAGCGCCGCCGGGCCGTGGACCACCGTCTACAGCACCACCACCAGCACCGGTGGGGTGCAGACCCTGACCGTCAACGGCACCGGCCGGTACGTCCGGATGTACGGCACCGCCCGCAACACCGCCTACGGCTACTCCCTGTGGGAGTTCAGCGTGTACGGCGTCATCGGCGGCACCGGCGGCTGCGGCACGGCCAACGCCGCGCTGAACCGCCCCGCGACCGCGTCGTCGGCCGAGAGCGCCACCATGGGCGCGGCGGCCGCGTTCGACGGCAACCCCGGCACCCGCTGGTCCAGCGCGTTCAGCGACCCGCAGTGGATCCAGGTGGACCTGGGCACCGCGCAGCCGATCTGCCAGGTCGTGCTGACCTGGGAGGCCGCCTCGGCCCGCGCGTTCCAGCTCCAGGTGTCCGGCAGCGCCACCGGCCCGTGGACGAACATCTACTCGACCACGACCGGCACCGGCGGCACCCAGACGCTGAACGTCACCGGCAACGGCCGGTACGTCCGGATGAACGGCACCGCCCGCAACACCGCCTACGGCTACTCGCTGTTCGAGTTCGCGGTCCGGCTGGGCAGTGGCGCGACCAGCCCGAGCCCGGTGCCGCCGAGCAGCTCGCCCTCGCCGAACCCGGACCCGGGCGGCTTCTGGGGCGACACCAGCACCATCCCGCCCGCGCAGAACGTGGTCATGCTCAAGATCCTCAACCGGACCAACGGGCGCTACCCCGACAGCCAGGTCTACTGGAGCTACAACGGCGTCACCAGGTCCATCGCCGAGCAGCCGTACTTCGACATGCCGGCGAACACGGCCGGGCGCATGTACTTCTACCTCGGCTCGCCCACCGGCCAGTACTGGGACTTCATCGAGTTCACGGTCGGCGCGGGGGTGTTCAACGGCAACACCACGCGGGTCGACGCGTTCGGGCTCAAGCTGGCCATGCGCCTGCACGCGCGCGACGGCTACGACGCCGCCGTCGGCGAGGACTACGCCACGTTCGCCGAGGACCGGGCGGTGACGTTCCAGCGCTTCGTCAACGCGATGCCGGCCGAGTTCAAGCACCTCGGGCAGGTGCAGGCGCCGTACCGGATCCCGACGCCGGGCAGCGATCCCGCGTTCCGGCCCGGCGGCCAGTACGCGAACTACCTGAGCGGCTACGCCGCGTCGGTGGGGGTGACCGCGAGCACGTCGGACATCACCGGGTGCGCGGGCGTGCTGGCCAACAACCCGGCGATGTGCTCGGCGCTCAACCGGCACGTGGCGCACCTGCCGCAGTCGCAGTGGTCCACGCCGAGCCTGTACTACCAGGCCGCGCCGGCCAACTACTACTCGAAGTTCTGGCACGACAACGCGATCGGCAAGCTGGCGTACGGGTTCCCGTACGACGACTACGCCGATCAGTCCTCGTTCATCTCCCACGGCAACCCGCAGTGGCTGCTGGTGGCCGTCGGCTGGTGACGTGCAGCGGGGCGCGGCACACCGCCGCGCCCCGCCCCTGTCAGGCGGGCAGGGTCGACAGCCACTCCGCCGGGTCGAGGGTGCCGGGGCGGCGGCCCTCGCGGGCGAAGCGATCGGCCCACCGGCAGGCGTTCTCGTTGTACGGCGCGGGCAGCCCGTGCAGCCGCGCGACCAGCACGATCTCGCCGCTGAGGTAGTCGGCCTCGATGTGCCCGGTGCCCCGGTGCAGGCTCTGCCACGACGAGCCGCCGCCGCGCGAGCCGCCGGTGACGACCTTGAGGATATCGGCCCGCCGCTCGTCGTCCTCGTCGGCAGGGGTGTACGCGATGCCCGCCGCGTCCAGCACGGCCTCGGCCTCCAGGCGTACCCGCTGGAAGATCTCCTGGGTGCCCTCGGCCCGGCCGCACACCGCGTCGACCGCGTTGCCGACATTGCGCAGCAGCTTGCCGTACTTCCACCGCATGATGTCCGGGCGCGGCTCGCTGCGGTAACCCGCGTCGCGGAACGCGGCGGCGACCTGTTCGGCGACCGGGTCCGTCCCGGACGGGTAGCGGCCGATGTCGAGCAGGCCGGGCACCGGGTGGCAGTCGGCGCGCACCACACCCGGGGTGAGGTGGGTGGTCGGCGACATGACGCAGACGCCGTAGACGTGCTCGAACACGCGCAGCGCCTGGCGCTCGTTGTCGACGCCGTTCTGCAGGCTGACGATCCGCGTGCCCGGCGGGGCGGACGCGGCCAGGCCCTCCAGCGCGGCCCGGGTGTCCTGGCTCTTGACGGCGAGCAGCACGACGTCGCCGCCGCGCCACTCGATCTCGGCGGGCCCGGCCACCGCCGGGACGTGCATGGTGCGGGAGCCCGTGCCGGTCTCCAGGGTCAGGCCGCGCTCGCGGATCGCGGACAGGTGCGCGCCGCGGGCGATCAGCACGACGGGGTGCCCGGACAGGTGCAGGTGGGCGCCGAGCACGCCGCCGACGGCCCCGGCGCCGTAGACGATGAAACGCATCCGGCCAACGTACCGCCCGGCTCCTGGCATCCACCTCCGTCGCATCGAGACACACGGTTGACTGCGGTCGCGGCGGGGTCTACGGTCAGCACTCGGGGAAGCGCTTTCCAAGCGTAGATCCCCAGGTCGTCCGCGCGCCCTACGCGGACGGCCCGATTGCCCGTGCCGTCGCCCAACGGCATGGTCCATCCCACCCCTGGAGGCACCCTATGGGCGTCCACTCCTTATCCCGGTCACGCTCGTGGCCGCTGATCGCGGGCCTTGCCCTGGCCCTCACCTTCGGCGCGGTCGTGCTCAGCCAGAACGCGTTCGCCGCCACCGTCTTCAGCGACAACTTCGAGGACGGCAACACCGACGGCTGGTCCAAGTCGGGCGGTGACTGGGCGGTCGGCACCGACGGCAGCCGCGTGCTGACCCAGACCAAGACCAGCACCGACAACGCCCGCCAGTTCGCCGGCTCGACCGGCTGGACCGACTACTCGGTCACCGCGCGGGTCAAGCCGCTGAGCCTCGGCTCCGGCGGCCACGTCGGCCTGCTGGCCCGCTCCACCGGCGCCACCGTCTACTACCGCCTCGCGCTGCGGCCCGGCAACTCGGTGCAGCTCCAGGCGGTCAACGGCAGCACCGTCACCGTGCTGGGCTCGGTCACCCGGACCGTGTCCACCGGCACCTGGTACACCCTCGGCATCGAGACCTCGGGCAGCACCATCCGGGGCCTGGTCGACGGCACCGTGATCGCGAGCGCGACCAGCTCGGCGATCGGCAACGGCCGGATCGGCCTGCAGACGGCGTACAGCAGCGCGTCGTTCGACGACGTCGCCGTGGTCACCGGCGGTACGCCGACCCCGACCACCCCGGCTCCGTCGGCGACGGGCAGCCCGCGCCCGTCGGCTTCGCCGTCGCGTACCCCCGGACCCTCGCCCTCGGTGAGCCCGCCGCCCACCGGCTGGCCCACGCCCTCGGGCAGCGCGCCGGTGAACAACGGCACGATCCAGGTCAGCGGCGTGTTCGACGGCGGCATGAAGCGCTACTGCTGCATCGGCGACGGCGGCCAGGGCGAGAGCCAGGACCCGGTCTTCGAGCTGGCACCGGGCGCGACCATCAAGAACGTGATCCTCGGCGCGCCGGCCGGTGACGGCATCCACTGCACCGGCAACTGCACCATCCAGAACGTCTGGTGGGAGGACGTAGGCGAGGACGCGGCGACGTTCCTCGGCGGCTCGGACTACTACGTGATCGGCGGCGGCGCCCGCAAGGCCTCGGACAAGATCTTCCAGCACAACGGCCCCGGCACCGTGCACATCAGCGGGTTCTACGCCGAGGACTTCGGCAAGCTGTACCGCGCCTGCGGCAACTGCAGCTCGTCGTACCAGCGGCACGTGGTCATCGACAACGTGCGGGTCACCGACGGCGACTCGATCGCCGGTATCAACATCAACTGGGGTGACACGGCCCGGTTCACCCGGATCACGGTGATCAGCGATCCGAGCATCGTGATCTGCGACAAGTACCACGGGGTGCCCAAGGGCAGCGAGCCGACCCACGTCGGCAGCGGCGCGGACGGCGTGAACTGCTTCTATTCGCCGAGCGACATCACGTACCAGTAAGCGCCCGGCTCGCCAGACCAGGCGCCGCTCCCCGGCCACCAGCGGGGAGCGGCGCCTCCTGCTTTCCGGGTCCACATCGCACCACGGGTGATCGGGCGGTCACCCGGATGGCCATTCCCATAATTCCTATCGGGTTGATAGCCTATCGCCGTCCGACGGCCCCGCCCCCCAGGAGATCCTCCATGCACGACCAGCCCCGACTTTCCCGCCGCTCGCTACTGACGGCACTGGCCGCGGCGCCGCTGTCCGCGTCGTTCCTGGCGGCCTGCGGCGGTGACGAGCCGGCCGCCGCCGGGCAGCCGCTGCGCATCGGATACCAGCGATTCGGCGGCCTGAGCCTGGTCAAGGCCCGCAACGCCGCGGACCCGACGGCCACCTGGGCGCTGTTCGAGAGCGGCCCGGCGCTCACCGAGGCGTTCAAGGCCGGCTCGATCGACCTCGGCCAGACCGGCGAGGCACCGCCGATCTTCGCCGCTGCCGGCAAGATCGACTTCAAGATCATCGGCACCTCCGCGCCGGTGCCCAAGGGCGAGGCCGTCCTGGTCAAGCAGGCCAAGGGCTTCCAGACCTTCGCCGATCTGAAGGGCAAGACGGTCGCCCTGAACAAGGGGTCCAACGTGAACTGGCTGCTGGTCAAGCTGCTGGAGAAGCACCAGCTGAAGATCACCGACATCAACGTCAAGTACCTCAAGCCGGCCGAGGCGCGGCCCGCCTTCGACGGCGACCAGGTGGACGCATGGATCATCTGGGACCCGTACTTCGCCCTGGCCGAGCAGCCCGGCGTCGCCGTCCTGGAGGACGCCACCGGCCTGGCCAGCAACCGCGAGTACGTGCTGGCCGACCCCAAGGCGCTGGAGCAGAAGACCGACCAGATCGCCGAGTTCCTCAAGCAGTACCGCGCCGTCACCGACTGGGGCATCGCCAACCCGGCCGAGCGCGCCAAGGTGATCGCGCCCGAGCTGAAGATCGACCTCGACGTCGCCACCCGTGCGCTGTCGCGCAGCGCCCAGCCGCTCGCCGCGCTCACCCCGGAGATCGGCGACGAGCTGCAGGCCATCGCCGACGGCTTCACGGCGCTGCAGCTCATCCCCGAGAAGATCGACATCAAGTCCCGCATCGACAACCGCTTCAACTCGGTGCTCGGATGACCACCGCCGCCGGGACGGCGGCCCCCGCCGCCGTCCCCGCCCACCCCCTCGACGACGCCGACACCCCTGCTCCCGCCCCACCCGGCCGGGCCGGGCGCCGCTGGCAGCGCCCGATCACGCCGGTCGTCCTGTTCGGCGTATGGGAGACCGCCGCCCGCACCGGCCTGCTGCCCCCGCACAAGCTGCCCGCCCCCAGCGACGTGCTCGCCGCCGGGTGGCGGCTGTCCGGTGACGGCACGCTGCTCGTGCACCTGCTCGACTCGCTGCAGCGCGCCGCGATCGGGCTGGCCGTCGGCGGCGGCCTGGCGCTGGTGCTCGGCGCGGTGGCCGGCCTGCTGCGCATCGGCGACGACCTGGTCGACCCGCCCGTGCAGATGGCCCGCATGCTGCCCCACCTGGGCCTGGTGCCGCTGCTCATCATCTGGGTCGGCATCGGCGAGGAACTGAAGATCACCCTGGTGGCGCTGGGCAGCTTCTTCCCGATCTACTTCAACACCTACGCCGGGATCCGGGACATCGACGAGCGTCTCGTCGAGGCGGCCCGCACCTGCGGCCTCGGCCAGCTCGCCCGGCTGCGCCACGTGGTGCTGCCCGGCGCGCTGCCGTCACTGTTCCTCGGGCTGCGGCTGGCCATCGGCGCGGCCTGGCTCAGCCTCGTGGTCGGCGAGCAGGTCAACGCACAGACCGGCATCGGCTTCCTGATGATGGAGGCCCGCGAGTTCGCGCAGACCGACGTGGTGCTGCTCGGGCTGCTGGTGTACGCGCTGCTGGGACTGCTGTCCGATCTGGCGCTGCGGATCGCGGAGAGGAGGACCCTGTCATGGCGGCGCGGCCTGCAGGCGAGGTGACCCCGGTGCTCACCGCCCACGGTGTGCGCCGGTCGTTCGGGCCCACCGTCGTGCTCGACGGCGTGGACCTGGCGATCCGGCCCGGCGAGGTGGTGGCGCTGCTCGGCGGCAGCGGCTCGGGCAAGAGCACCCTGCTGCGCATCCTCGCCGGGCTCGACGCCGACGCCGCCGGGCTGGTCGACCGGCCGAAGGACCTGGCCGTGGTGTTCCAGGAGCACCGGCTGCTGCCCTGGAAGCGCGTCCTCGACAACGTCTCCCTCGGACTGACCGGGCCGGGTGTACGCGAACGCGCCCTCGCCGCGCTGGAGGAGGTCGGCCTGCGCGGCCGGGACACGGCGTGGCCGGTCGAGCTGTCCGGCGGCCAGGCGCAGCGGGTCGCCGTCGCCCGCGCGCTGGTCCGCGAGCCCGCGCTGCTGCTGCTGGACGAGCCGTTCGGTGCGCTCGACGCGCTCACCCGGCTGCGCATGCAGCAGCTGTTCAACCGCCTGCGCGACCAGCACGGCTTCGCCGCGCTCCTGGTCACCCACGACGTCGAGGAGGCCCTCCTGCTCGCCGACCGCACCCTGGTCCTGGAGGACGGCCGCCTCGTCGAGGACTCCCCCGTCACCCTGCCCCGCCCCCGCACCCCCGACGACCCCGGCTTCGGCACCCTCCGCCGCCACCTCCTCGACCGCCTCGGCGTCGCCGCCTGACCCCCGCCGCCCGCCCCGCCCCGGCCCGCCCCGGCCAAGATCGCCCAAGTTGCCAGGCAACTGGGCGAATGAGCGCCCAAGATACGTACATCTGCCAGGCAAGTCGGACGATCTTGGCGGGCGCGGGGCGGGGCGGGGCGTGGCGGCCGGTCAGACGTCGCAGCGGTCGACGATCCAGAGGGCGAGCAGGGCGGCAGACAGCGGCCAGGCGGCCAGGGCGATCCAGGAGCCGGTCACCGTGGCGGGGTAGTCGACCGGCGGACCCATGTACAAGGGGCCGTAGTCGGTGAGGTCGGTGAGGCGCCCCCAGGCCATGACGGGCAGGGCGTGGTGCAGGAACGCCGTCCAGGGGCGGTCCGGGGAGAACAGCATCGGGAGCAGGAGCAGCACCGCGACGGTGGCCGCGACGGTGGTGGCCGCGTGCCGGACCAGCGCGCCGATGCCCAGGCCCACAACCGCGCACACCGGCGGCAGCAGTGCCGAGGCGGCCAGCGCCCGCCACACCCCGGGGTAGCCGAACGACAGGCCCGCGTCGCGGCCGGACAGCACCGCCTGGGTCAGCCAGAACGACACCACCGACAGTACGGTGCCGTACGCCGCCATCACCGGCGTCAGCACGAGCAGCTTCGCCGCCGTCACCGCGCGCCGGGCGGGCACCGCCGCGAACGTGGTCCGGATCAGACCCGTCGAGTACTCCCCCACCAGCGTGATCGCCCCGATGGTCCCGGCGGCAAGCACCAGCACCAGCATCGCCGGGTCGGTGAACGCGTCCCGGATCGCCCACGTCGGCACGAAGCCCGCCCGCAGGCCCTCGCTGTACCCGGGCCAGTTGCGATGGTCGGCCCAGGCCGCGTTGACGTTCATGCCGACGACCACCAGCGCGGTGGCCAGCAGCGCCCAGCGGATCGAGCGCAGCGACCACAGCTTGAGCCACTCGGCGGCGAGCAGGTCGGTGAAGCGGGCCGGGGGTGTGGTGATCGTCATCGCGGCGCTCCTGCGGCGTACTCGACTCGGTCGGCGGTCAGTTCCAGGAAGGCCTCCTCCAGCGAGGCGGCGCGGGTGGTGAGCTGCTCCAGCAGCACGCCGTGCCGGTGGGCGAGCGCGCCGACGGCGGCGGCGCTCAGCCCGTCCACGACCAGCTCACCGGGCTCGCCGGCGCGCACCGCCGCGCCCTCGGCGGTGAGCCGCGCGGCGAACCCGGCGTCGGGGGTGCGTACGGCGACCGACTGCCGGCCCGCGCGGGCGGCGAACTCGCCGAGGCTCTCCGCGGCGATCAGCCGGCCGCGGCCGACGACGACCAGCTGGTCGGCGGTGTTCTCCATCTCGCTCATCAGGTGGCTGGAGACCAGCACCGTGCGGCCCTGCGCGGCCAGGCGCCGGAACAGCCCGCGCGCCCACAACACCCCCTCCGGGTCGAGGCCGTTGACCGGCTCGTCGAACAGCAGCACCGGCGGGTCGCCGAGCAGCGCCGCGGCGATACCCAGCCGCTGCCGCATGCCGAGCGAGAACCCGCCGACCCGGCGGTGCGCGGCGGCGGCCAGCCCCACCTCGTCGAGCACGTGCTCGACCCGGGCCCGGCCGATGCCGTTGGCGCGGGCCAGCACCATCAGATGGGCCCGCGCGCTGCGGCCGCCGTGCACGTCGTGGGCGTCCAGCAGCGCCCCGGCGTGGTGCAGGCCGCGGGGCCGTTCCCGGAACGGGCGCCCGTCGATGAGCGCCGCGCCGCCGGTGGGCGCGTCGAGGCCGAGCAGCAGCCGCAGCGTGGTGCTCTTGCCGGCGCCGTTGGGGCCGAGGAACCCGGTGACCTGACCGGGCCGGACGGTGAACGTCAGGCCGTTGACGGCGGTCACCCGGCCGTAGCGTTTGACCAGTTCGTGGACTTCGATCATGCCGACGACGATGCCGGGAGCGGGACCCGCACCGCATCGGGCCGTGGACCGCATCGCTGTGCCACGACTACGCCCCCGGGCGTACGCCCACGGGCCAATGCCCTGGTCCCGGCCCCGCGGCTAGCATCGGGTCGTGTCCCAGGACCCCCCGCCCCCATCCCGGACCCCGCTGCGCGGCGCCGTGCTCGGCACGCTGCGGGTGCTCGCGGTCGTGCTCTACCCGCTCGCGCTGATCGCCTCGCTCGACGGTGCGGGCGGTCCGCTCGGCTACCGCTTCCTGGGCACGGCACTGCCCCTGGTGATCATGCTGCTGCCCATGGCGCTGCTGCCCCGCCTGCCCCTGGCCGCGCTCGGCCTGGCCCTGACCGGCACGGCCGTGCTGAACTACCTCGTCGACCCGCACACCGCCGCCTACCTGTGGCAGGTCCGCAACCTGCAGGTGATCGGACTCGACCTGCTCGTCGGCGTGCTCGCGGCCACTCGCCGCCCCCGGGTGTCGCTGCCCGCCGCCGTGTCCGTGCTCGCCGTACAGGCGCTGCTCACCGGATCCAGCCGGTACAACATCGACGATCTGGCGTCCGAGGCGGTGATCCTCACCCTCGGTATGGCTGCCGCGTGGCTGGGCGGGCACCAGCTCGGCGCATACCGCCGCCAGAGGGCCGCGCAGCGCGCCTCGGCCACCGCGCAGGCCGTCACCGACGAGCGGCTGCGCATCGCGCGCGAGCTGCACGACATGGTCGCGCACAGCATCGGGGTCATCGCCATCCAGGCCGGCATGGGCCGCCGCGTCATCGACACCCGGCCCGAGGCCGCCCGCGACGCGCTGGCCGCGATCGAGGACACCAGCCGGGAGACGCTCGCCGGGCTGCGCCGCATGCTCGGCGCGCTGCGCCGCGCCGACGGCGACGGCCCGGCGCGCGAGCCCGCTCCGGGCCTGGCCGACCTGGACCGGCTCGTCGCGCACGCGAGCGCCGCCGGGGTCGAGGTGCGGGTGCGCCGGGTCGGCGGCGAGCGGCACCTGCCGCCCGAGATCGACCTGTCGGCGTACCGCATCGTGCAGGAGGCCGTCACCAACGTGGTGCGGCACGCGGCCGCCCGCGCCTGCCAGGTCGTGGTCGAGCAGCGGGACGGGGAGCTGCTCATCGAGGTCGTGGACGACGGCCGCGGCGGGCCCGTGGGCAGCGGGTACGGCATCGCGGGCATGCGGGAGCGGGTCGGGCTGCTGCACGGCCGCTTCGACGCCGGGCCGCGCCCGGAGGGCGGGTTCCGCGTCGCGGCCCGGCTGCCGCTGGTGGCTGCGTCATGAGCATCCGGGTGCTGCTCGCCGACGATCAACCACTGGTGAGGGCGGGTCTGCGCACCGTCATCGCCGAGACCGGCGACCTGGTGGTGGTCGGCGAGGCCGCCGACGGCGACGAGGCGGTGCGCCTGGCCGCCGCGACGCGGCCGGACGTGGTGCTGATGGACATCCGGATGCCGGGCACCGACGGAATCGCCGCGACCCGGGCGATCACCGCGTCGGCCGATCCGCCCCGGGTGCTGATGCTGACCACGTTCGACCACGACGACCACGTGTACGCCGCGCTGCGCGCCGGGGCCAGCGGCTTCCTGGTCAAGGACATGGCGCTGGACGACATCCTGGCCGCGATCCGGGTCGTCGCGGCGGGCGATGCGCTGCTGGCCCCGGGCGTGACCCGCCGCCTGATCGAGGAGTTCGCCCGCCGGCCCGCCGCGGCGCCCCCCGCCCGGCAGCCCGCCGGAGTGACCGACCGCGAGCTGGAGGTGCTGACGCTGGTCGGGCGGGGCCTGTCCAACCAGGAGATCGCCGCCGAGCTGTTCATCAGCGTGGCCACCGCGAAGGCGCACGTGGCCCGGCTGCTGGCCAAACTCGACGCCCGCGACCGCGTCCAGCTCGTGATCATCGCGTACGAACTGGGCCTGGTTCACCCGTCCCGCTGACGTTCGTCCACGGACCGGTGTGACATCGCGGACACCGGTGGCGCTGTAGGGGGTGGGGCGGGTGTCGCACCCACCCGCCCCGCATCGCCCGACCCCGTCTTGCAGCCCGGTTCCTGACTCACCACGCGCCGCCGCCTCGATACCGGCGTCGCGTGCGAGGCGCCGGTCGGCAGGGGGTGCCGCTGCGGCACGGGGTCGGGCGGACACCCACCACCTGAAGATCGCCGTTCGGTGTCGCGCCGTGGTCCGCCTCAGGCTTCGGCGCCGGACAGTGATCTCGGCGGTGCGGAGATCGGCTCCGGCGCGGCAGGAGCCGGGGTGCGGCCGCCGGCTGCTCCCCACACCAGGCCCGCCACGACGACGAGCACACCCGCGGTCTGGGTGAGGCCGGGCAGGGCCTGGTCCTGCAGCGCCGCCACGGTCAGGGTCGCCGCCGGGACCAGGCCGGTGAACATGCCCGCGCGCTCGACCCCGAGCAGCCGCAGCCCGGTGAACCAGGCCAGGAACGCGACCACCGTCATCATCACGGCCAGGTAGAGCAGGATCAGCGCCTCGGTCGCCGTGGGCATCCGCAGCCGCGCCCACTCCCCCGTCGCCAGCGCCGCCACCACCAGCATCGGCACCGCGAGCGCGCAGCTGTACGCCGACACCCGCACCGCCCCGAGCCGCGGCAGCACCGCCGCGGCCAGCAGCGAGAACGACACCTCGCACACCAGCGTGCCGAGCGCCGCCGCGAGCCCGACACCGTCCGCCGCCCCCGCGCCGTGCACCAGCGCGGTGCCCACCACCACGACCCCGGCGGCGGTGACCAGCCGCGCGGCCGGCCGGGCGCCGCGCAGCAGCGGCCCGGCCAGCGCCAGGCCGAGCGGCGCCGCCCCCACGACCGTGCCGACCACGGCCGCGTCCGCGTGGTCGAGCGCGGTCAGCAGCAGCGTGTTGAACAGGGCGAGCCCCATCAGCGCGACGGCGGCCAGCAGCGCCAGCTCGCGGCCGGTCGGGCGGGATGCGGGCACGGTGCCGCCCAGGCGCGGGAACAGCCGCAGCAGCGCGGCCAGCAGCACGGCGGCCAGGGCGTAGCGCAGCGCCTGCCCGGTCAGGATCGGATAGTCGAGGACGAGGCGGCTCAGGCTCACCGAGCCGCCGAGGATCATCATGCCGAAGCCGCACAGGGCCGCTCCGGTCAGGCTGTCGCGGTTCACCACCTGACGGTATGGTCGCCATTGGTACACCGGACAGGGCCACTTGAGCACCGGAACAGAGGACCAATTGGCGGTACGCGAGGCGCTGCTC
Organism: Catellatospora bangladeshensis; assembly: GCF_016862575.1. Lineage (GTDB taxonomy): Bacteria > Actinomycetota > Actinomycetes > Mycobacteriales > Micromonosporaceae > Catellatospora > Catellatospora bangladeshensis. The sequence goes on from NZ_BONF01000036.1 coordinate 12,484, forward strand.
GACCTGGACCGGGACCTGCCCGGGATCGGCGAGCGGCTGGTCGGGGCGCTGCGGGAGGCGATCGCGCAGCAGCGCATCGCGCCCGGCACCCGGCTGCCGTCCAGCCGGGACCTCGCGGCCGACCTGGGCCTGTCCCGAGGGGTGGTGGTGGCGGCATACGAGCAGCTCACGGCTGAGGGCAGGCTGGTGAGCCGGCGCGGTTCGGGCACCACGGTCGCGCCCGCGCCCCCGCCCGCGCCGGCCGTCGCGGGCGAGCCGGTGGCGGTGCCGCCGGGCCGGGTGGCGCCGTTGCGGCCGGGCGTGCCCGACCTCGGCATGTTCCCGCGCGCGGCGTGGCGGCGGGCGTACGAGCGCGCGCTCGCCACCGCCGCCGACGCCGACCTCGACTACACCGACCCGGCGGGTGTGCCACGGCTGCGCAGCGAGCTGGCGTCATACCTGGGCCGGGTCCGCGCGGCGCGCGCGGGCGCGGACGGGGTCGTGGTCACCACCGGAGCGGCGCAGGCGCTCAGCCTGCTCGGCCGGGTGCTCGCCGCGCGCGGCCTGACCGAGGTCGGCGTGGAGGATCCGGGCAGCGCGGGCATCCGCGGACACCTGCTCGCGCACGGCCTTTCACTGCGGCCGGTGCCGGTCGACGGGCAGGGCGCGGTCGTGTCGGCGCTCGGGGACGCGCGGGCCGTGTTCGTCACGCCCGCGCACCAGTTCCCGACGGGCGTCGTGCTCGCGCCGGGGCGGCGGGCCGAGCTGATCGACTGGGCACGGCGTACCGGCGGCCTGATCATCGAGGACGACTACGACGCCGAGTTCCGCTACGACCGGGATCCCGTGGGCTGCCTGCAGGGTGTCGCGCCGGACGTGGTGGCCCTGGTCGGCTCGGCGAGCAAGGCGCTCGCGCCAGGGCTGCGGCGCGGCTGGCTCGTGCCGCCGCCGGGCTGGCTGGACGCCGTACGCAAGGCGAAGTCCGACGCGGACATGGGCGGCTCGGCGCTGGAGCAGCTCGCCTTCGCGGAGCTGCTCGCCTCGGGCGGCTACGACCGACACCTGCGCCGGGCACGCCGCGCCCAGCGCGCCCGCCGCGACGCATTGGTCGCCGCGCTGCGCACCCACCTGCCGCAGGCCCGCATCTCGGGCGTCGCCGCAGGGCTGCACCTGGTCGTCGAGCTGCCGTCCGGCACGGACGACCGGACCCTGGCCGCGCGGGCCAGAGCCGCCGGGCTCGGCCCACTCGCCCTGTCCGAGCTGCGATACGGCGGCGACGGCCCGCCGGGGCTCGTGCTGGGCTACGCCGCACAGACCCCGGACGAACTCACCGCCGCGGTGGTGGTCCTGGCCTCGCAGCTCTGACCACGATGCTCCCCGGCCCGCGTCCTCCGCCCCGGGTCAGCGGAGCTCGGCGTTGAGCTGCGGGGTGGTCGCGCCCTCGTAGCCGCGCTGCTCGGTGTAGGCCAGCAGGACGCCGGCGAACTGGAACATCGTCACCGGGAGCTGGACGACCACGCCGAACACGATCGACACGACCAGGCCGAGCGAGAGGATCGCGACGCCCTCGACGCTCGGCCCGAAGCCCTCGCTGTTGACAGCGCTGAAGCCCGCCTCAATGGCAGACTCGAAGCCGGACACGACCGTCGATGCGGCGATCGAGATCAGCACGATCAACGCGAGCCGGCCGAGCACCCGGCCGCCCGAGCGGTGCAGCATCTGGAACGAGCGGCCGATCGGGTTGCGGCGCTCGAACAGCAGGACCGGCCCTACCAGCGCCGTGCCGGCCATGACGTAGAAGGCGGGCAGCACGCATGCCAGCGCACCGGCGACGACCATGAGCGCCACCGGGACGTACCAGGCGAACATGCTCCAGCAGCGGCGGAAGCCGTACCCGAACGACTCGCCGAGGGTGACGGTTTCGCCGGCCGCCTGCCGGACGACCGAGTGCGTCGCCGCGGCGTAGCCCGCCAGCTGGACGACGTAGAGCAGGATGATCACCGCGAGCATGGCGCCGAGGATGGCGATGAGCCCTGCCGCGTCGAGGGTCGCCTCCCCGGTGGCCGGGTTCAGCTGCAGCGCACTCAGCCCGAAGTACGCCACCGCCACGACCCCGGCGATGCCGAGCACCACGCTGGGCACCAGCTGAGTGACGGCAAGGATGACCAGGGTCGAGCGCCAGCTCCGCCGGAACAGCTGGCCGATGCGGTTGAACCAGCCGCCCACTCCGCCATGCTGCGGCGCGACCAGCGGATCGTAGTAGGGGTCCGCACCGGGCTGCACGTACGCCGACTGCGGCGGCAGGTATCCCACGCCCGGCGCGGAAGGCACGCCAGAGTCGTACGGGTTGGGCGTGAGATCGGACATCGACAGCTCCAGGTCGGCTCGAGGGGCGGCTAAGTGTGCCACGACCTCCTGACCAGGCAAAACCCGCGCCCGGCGGAAGGTGCGCCCGGCGTCCAGCGCCGACCTTTTCGTCCATGTGTTCCCGAATCGCGCCGGCAGGCTACATACCGAAGCCGGAGCCCCTGGCCATGTCTATGAAGCTCCACAGCACGGCTCCCAACCCGCCGGCCACGGCAGCGGAGCCCAGGTAGAGCCACCACGACCGGCTCGGGCCGCGGAACACCAGCAGCAGGACGGTGACGACCAGCGAGAGCGACACGGTCACCGCGTTGGAAATGACGATCACCTGGACGAAGCTGTCGGGGATCGGCCAGTAGTAGCCGTGGCTGAGCTGGTTAAGCCCTTCGGCAGCCAGCATCCCGAAGGCGAGCCCCGCAGCCGCCGACGATCGCCGGCGCGGCCCGCTTCTGACAAGGTGGCCGAGGCTGCCGAGAACCAGCCCGGCCGCCACTGAGATCAGCAGCCAGAAGCCCGCGGCGCGGGCGACCGACATCAGCCCGTACAGGTCCGCCGACGAGCCGTCTTCCAGGGTTCCGCCGCTCCACCGCCTCGACACGACCAGGATGAGTCCGTAGTACAACGTCGTGGCGACGAGCAGCAGCGCCGTCGCCACGACCGGGGCTCGACGGGCGCGGCGCACCAGGTACCCCGCCACCAGCGCGGCCGCACCCCAGGCGAATCCGTTGCTGGTCAGCGTCAGCACGATCTGGCCCGTCGCGTCCGGCAGTTCGTCGCCGAGGAACGCCAGCGCGCCCAACGGCACTCCGCTCGCCGTCAGCAACAGCGTACTGTCGCGCGGCGTGCTGCTGGTGACCGTCGTCGCGGACTCCGCAGTCGTCGTCACATCAACCCCCGAGCAAGAAACGAGTCCGGTCGCGGAATCGGTCCCGGTGTGTCGCCGGCAGCAGGCAGCCGGCCCGCGCAGCCTAGGCCACGGGCGGCTGCGTCAACTTGCTCCGCCACCGCGCATCGACCTCGGCGGGCCGCTGGTGACCGCATTCGATGACGCGACCTTCACTGTCGACGACCTCGGGATAGACATCGCCCTGGTCGATCCAGACCGTCACGTTCTCGATGCCGGCCGCACGATCATCGGCATTCGCCCAGTACTGGACGGTGAAGGCCGACTCATCCCCGGAGTAGTCGGAACGGACGACGAACCTCTCACCCGGTCGAAGCCAGCGGTCCTCACCGAGCGGCTCGATCCACAGCGTGAGCCATCCTTCTGAGTCATTGTCCACGGTGATGGCGGCCATGCCTCACCGTAGCGCGCGTGAAACGGCTGGCCTCCACCCGTGCGCGCCGTACCCGCTGACCGCTTCTTCTGAATCTGGTGGAGACGCGGACGTTTCCCGGCGGGTGATGCTGACCAGGTACGAGACGAAGCGGCGAGCGCGGTTCCTACGATCCGCCGGGCAGCGCCGGATCGTCACCCGCGACGAGTAGCCGCAACAGGGCCTTCACCTGGTGCGCTGCGATGGCAGGCAGCTCGGAGCCGCCCAGGCGCACGGCTCGCTCGGCCGACACCAGCGGATGCAGCCGGGCGAGCACACCACCGGTGTGGAGAACGCTGTCGCACCGATCGGCCAGGTCCATCGACGGGAACCGCCGCGCGGCCTCCACCAGCCCCAGCTGCGACGGTGACACGAACACCTGCGGTCCGAGCCGTCGCAGCGACAAGCCGGCGAGCTGCCGGTGGTGACGCAGCTCCGCGCCGAAGAAGTGCAGCGCGGAGGCATGCGGCGTCAGATCGCGTAGCTGCGCACCCATTGCCTTGGACGCTCCTTCGTATTCAAGCCGCCTGCCTGGTGCAGGTCGATCAGCGGCGTGCTCCGAGGCAGGGCCTTGTGGACAGCCGTACCTTCTGCGCAGAACCGTAAGCCCATAGATGGAGGCCACTGGTGCCAAGTGGCACCGCCCGCCATACTCTGGTGCAGACAACGACGGTTCGTGCGAGAAGAGGGCTGGATGCGACCGCCGAAGCTGATCTCAGCCGAGCCGATCGGAGAGCGGATTCGCCTGCTGCGCCAGCAGCGCGGCTGGTCGATCCGGTACGCCGCCAGCGTGGCCGGGATTAGCCACACGCAGTGGTCGCGGATCGAGAACGGGCTACGCTCGGCTGACAATCGGTTCATCCTCGCCGAGATCGCAGCCGCACTTCGGGTTCCGCTATCCGATCTGACCACCGTTGCGGCACCGCCCGACGACCGAGGCCAGAACCGCGAAGCCGTCTACGGCATCATCAAAGCGGTCATCGAAGCCGATCTCGACTACCCCGCGGCCACCGCCGGCGGGTCGACGGCCCAGGTCCTGGCCCAGCTCGACACGGTCTGCGCACTGCGTTTCAACTGCGACTACCTCGCTGCGGCACGGTTGCTTCCGGAGGTGCTCGCAGGGTTGCACGCCGCCGCATCCGGACCTGACCGTGCCCAGGCGTTGCGCGCGATGGTCATCGGCGCCGACGCCGCGTCGTTCATCATCCGATACCTCGGCGAACCGGCCTCGGCCGTGCTCGTCGCCGACCGCGCCCGCCAGGCCGCCATGGCACTCGAGGATCCGATCATGATCGGTCTGGCGTCATGGTCGCAGGCACACGCCGCCAGCGGCATCGGCCTCTACACGCGCGCGCAGACAATCGCTGATCAGGGTGTGCAGCTATTACAGGGGGTCCACGGCTCGGGGGTGCTGGAGCTACAGGGGCAGCTGATCACCGTGTCCGGCTTCGCCCGCTACGCCCAGGGTGACCATGTCGGAGCGGCGGCGGCGCTGGAGGAAGCCGCCCTGATCGCAGACCAGACCGGGCAGTCCGACGCCCTCGGGCTCAACTTCGGCCCTACCAACATCTCCTTCTGGCGCATCAGCATGGAAGCCGACGGACACGACCCCGGCCACGCTGTCGAACTCGCCCGCACCGTCAACCCCCAGCTCGTAGGTGCAGTCTCCCGGCAGGTCGCCTTCTACATCGATCTGGCTCGCGCGTTGTCCAACATCGGCAAAGACACCGAAGCCGTGCGCATGCTGCTCGTCGGGGAGCGGCTGGCTCCCCAGCGAGTGCGCACCTCGCCGATCGTCGCCGAAACCTTGCGCGGGGCTCTCGGGCGGGCGCGGCGCGGCGCCGGCTGGGCGGAGCTACGTGGCCTGTGCGAACGCGTCGGCATCCAGTGGTAGAGGACGCCACGGTGGGCGACGTGGTCGTGGTGCACGCCGGGGAAGACCCTCCGGCGCGATGGCAAGCATCGGTGTTTCTCGCAGGGCCGATGCCCCGCGACCCGAGTCTGCCGTCCTGGCGTCCCGAAGCCATCAGCGAGTTGACCACCGCATGGACGGGGCCGGGAACACTGGCCGTCTTCACACCCGAAGCCCGTGACCGTCATCAGCCCCGTCCCGGCTACGTCAGCCAGCTCTGGGAGGAGCAGTGGATGGCGGTAGCCGACGTCATGCTGTTCTGGGTGCCGCGCAACACAACCACCATGCCAGGCCTCAACACCAATATCGAGTTCGGCCGGAATGAGTCCTCCGGACGGCTCGTCCTCGGCCTGCCACCCGAAGCCGTCAGCGTGCACTACCTCCGCCGAGCCGCCGAAACCCACGGCGCACCGGTACGAACTACTCTGCGGGAGACCACGCAAGCCACGATCAACATGATCAACGGTGGAGCCGACCGGGCAGGACCTGACCGTGATGTCCCTCTACTGATCTGGCGCACCGACGCATTCCAGACATGGCGAGCCAACCTCAACGGCGAACTGCAGGGTGCCCGACTGCTATGGGCTTGGTCGCCCGCCTCCGACTTCCGACTTCGTGCTTGGACCATGCGTGTGCGATACATCCGAGAGGGCTCGCACGCGGATGAACTGCTGATGGCCGGACCAGCCACTACGGCGCTACTGGCCAGCCCCCTCTCATCGACGGGGTTATCCGCCGAGCAGTGACCTCATGTAAGCGTGGAACGGATGAAGTCCATGCCGCTCCCTCAGCGTCGCTGGCTCGACGCACCTTTAGTTTGGAAGACCGTCAGGAGCTAGACGAGTTGTCCGGAACGCCTGTCAGCGGCAGCCGGGCCGCTGTCCTCTACTGCCGGCTCGTGACCGGCGATGGCACAGTGATCTGGCACGTCGATGGGAGTCGGCGATACGCGGCGTCTGCTAGCCGTCCTGGACGTACAGTGGGTTAGAGGCGCAGCCCATGAGGGGCATCTACTCACCGCGTCGCACCCCAGCCCAGCAGCGGGCCTCTTTGGCAGCATGCCGGCGAAGGGCAAACCATGATCCTAGAACTGGTTACCTCGGCCATCATGGGATCGGGAGCCGCTGTAGCTATAAGCCCACCCGGACCCGACCCGATCTGCGATAGCCCGACGCACGTGCAGACGACCGACGAGCGACAGTACTGCTTCGATCGATGGGCACGGTGGGTCTACGACAGCTGCGATTGCAGTTTCCTAAACAGTGCGGATTGTCAGGCGATCTGGCATTACGGCCAGCAGCAGGGATGGCCCAACAAGTGCAAGAACGGGCAGTGATGCCTTCCATCTCCAGGTGAAGCGTAACAACCTTCCACGAGGCCAACGCCGAGCTTAACGACCTCTAGCAGCACTCAAACAGCTGCTTGGGTTGGCACAGATCGATGGCAGATCCTGAGGTTTCGCAGTGAGCCTTTCCCAGTAACGGTTCGTAACTCGGTGTGGTCATGTGGTGCGGCCGTGTTCGATGTGCAGCAGGACGAGGGCGGCGGCGACGATGGCGCCGATGATGTCGGGTGACAGGCTGACCCGGCGTAATGCCTTGAAGGTGGTCTTGAGCAGCGAGTTGGCTTGTTCGGCTCGGGCTCGGGCATACGCCTGAAGCCAGTTGAGCTGGCGTTGGTCGTCGGTCAGAGCGCCGTCGGCGGGTTTCCTGATCGGTAGGAGGAAGGTCGCTGCTTCGCCTTCGTAGCCCAGATCGGCCAGGACGGGCAGGTCGTCGCCGGTCCACTCGCGCAGCGCGGGCAGCATCTCTGCGTGTTCGCGCAACGCCGTGGTGTCGTGCTCGCGGCCGGGTCGCAGTCGGAGGTCCATAGCGGCCAGCCGTCTGGGGCCGAGACGACCTGGATGTTGGCGCCGTGGTGGTGATGTTTGCCCGACCAGTAGAGATCCACGCCGGGGGTCGGGCCGGGGATCCGGCAACGGTCGGTGCAGATCAGGGTGCCGTCGACGTTGATGTGGCTGTGCCCGGCCATCTTGGCTGCCAGCAGCGCCGCGTGCAGGGATAGTTCGTCAGCCACGCACACCGACGTCGAGAGGCTCAACACGTCGACGACGACACTCACGTCAGCGCAGACATCCTGCGCACCTACGGGCCCCAGTCGAAGCGCACGGAGTGCCGGCGCAGGCCGAACAGGTCTGCCTGGACAGGCATAATCAGGCCACCCGCATCGGCGTGATCGCGGCGACCTTATGCTCAGCGCCGAGCACGGACATCGCGTTCTCTTGGCGCATCGCCCGAATGGAGAGCTCATGACCACGGCCTCGTCCACCAGCTACGCACCCGCGGTGCCCGAGAAGCACGGGATGGCGCCGATCGCCATCCCCCCACAGCCTGACGCCATCGAGCTCGGAACCGGGCAGCCGCCGAACGCCTCGGCACCAGAGGCCTGGCACAGCGAGTACGGCAGCATGTTCGCCCGCAACGTCGGCATCGCCACGCTCACGCCGTTCCTGCCGGATCCGGCCAAGGCCACGGGCGCCGCCGTGATCGTGGCTCCGGGCGGAGGATTCATGTCCCTGTCCATGGAGAACGAGGGCTGGGACGTTGCGCGCGCGCTCGCGAACCGCGGCGTAGCTGCCTTCGTGCTGAAGTACCGGCTCAAGCCGACCCCGGAGGACCTTGACGACTTCGCCGTAGCGATCAGGGCGATGCTGGCCGGACCACGTCCATCGGACTGGCATGACCCAGCCACCGCGCTCCGCGCCCTGGACCCGCAGATCGCCGACGCCCGCGCAGCGTTCGCGCTCGTGCGCAGCCGAGCGTCCGAGTGGACAATCGATCCCGAGCGCGTCGGCATGGTCGGCTTCTCCGCCGGTGCCATGCTCACCGTCGCCACTGCCCTTGTCGGTGAGGATGCGAAGCCGGCCTTCATCGGCGATATCTACGGTCCGCTCACGGCGTTCGAGGTACCCGACGACGCGCCGCCGCTGTTCATCGCACTTGCCGCAGACGATGGCCTGATCGACCCGAGCGGGTTCCCCCTGGTGGAGAGCTGGCGCGCTGCCGGGCGGCCCGTGGAGCTCCACTTCTACGAGCAGGGCGGGCACGGATTCGGCATGTACCCGAAGGAGACGACCAGCACCGACTGGTTCGACTCCTTCGTGAGCTGGATGAGGATGCACGGTCTGCTCGAGAACCCTGAGGCGACATCCCCCTGAGGCGACCAGCTCCTGCGAAATGGCCCCCCCAAGGCAAGCTCGGGTTGGCCGGTGGCCAATCGCGCGTGTCCGCGGTGATTGAAGGCATTGAGCCCTTCCCGGTAACGGCTCGTGACTGACCGTGGTCAGGTGGTGCGGTCGTGTTCGGCGTGCAGCAGGACGAGGGCCGCGGCGACAATCTTGCCGATGTACTGGGGCGACAAGCTGATCCGCCGCAGGGCCTTGAAGGCGGTGTTGAGAAGGGCGTTTGCTTGTTCGGCGCGGGCCCGGGCGTACGCGTGCAGCCAGTTGAGCTTGCGCTGGTCGTCGGTGAGCTTCCCGCGGGCGGGTTTCTTGATCGGCACGATGAACACGTCCTCGCCTTCGTAGCCCAGGTCGGCCAGGGCGGGCAGGTCATCGCCGGTCTACTCGCTGAGCGCGGGCAGCATCTCTTCGTGTTTGCGCAGGCAGGTGGTGTCGTGTTCGCGGCCGGGACGTACCTCGGAGGTCCAGATCGGCCACCCGTCGGGGGTGGACGCGACCTGGATGTTGCCGCCATGGTGGTGGTGTTTGCCTGACCACCAAAGATCTACTCCTGGGGTCGGGCCGGGTGTTGCAGAACAACGTCCTGGACCGCCGGTCCTGGGCCACCCGTGAGCAGCTGCGTACCGCGATCGTGACCTGGATCGAACGCACCTACCACCGGCGCCGGAGGCAGCGCCCGCTGGGCAAGTTGACCCCCATCGAGTTCGAGACAATCATGACCCCACAGGCCAGCCAGGCCGCGTGACTACACCTGTCACCTATCCGATGAACTGCCTACCGTCATCCGGCTCCTCACCGCCGAGTTGGCTGCCCTGGTCGAGAGTTATGGCGGTCGCCGCAAGCGTTTCAACCTGGCTGACAAACGCCGGGAGCACCCTAATGCTTGTGCATCGTGGACCGATGACCTGGACGCGCAGCTGCTGACCCGGTTCGAGGCCGGCGATACGGTCGCTGAGATCGCAAGTGACATGGGCCGAAAGGAGTCGGCGATCGTGCCGCGGCTCCGGAAGCACGGCGTGGACATCTGATCGGCGGCAAGCTGGCGCGCCCGCATGCCCGCGCTGCGGCCTGGAGGCCGGTCACGGGCACGCGGGAGCGCCGCCGCGCTCGCGCGGCCCTTGATCATTAGAGGGGTGTGTTCGGCAGCCGCGCCAATGAAGGTGACCTAATTGATCTTGAATGCTGAACGGCGTAGACACTCAGTAGACACGCACCTACAAGCAGAGGGCCCGTCCGATGATCGGACAGGCCCTCTGAGCTGGTGGGCGATACTGGGTTTGAACCATCGACCTCTTCCGTGTCAAGAAGCTCTAATCGTGACGCGCTCAGATGAGGCGGGCGGTGGCCAACACCACCGGTGTGGACAGGCCGGGCCAGGAGCCGACCAGAGTGTCGTCGCCGGACGGGGCATGAACACCCGCCACGCGCACAACGCTGAGCTCGACGCCCTCTGCCTTGACGAACGTCAGGGCACCGTCGGTGACGTGTCGGACCTCACCCAGGGCCGGCACCTGCGCATGCGAGCCGCTGCCGTCCACCGTCATGACCGGTTCGCGGACCTGCTTCTGGCCGTCGACTTCGAAGTACTCCTCAGCCTGGGTGCCGCCTGTGAGCACGGCGTGGGCGAGCGCGGCCGCGTAAACCGGATCGCCGCAGGCGTCGTACACCCAGCGCTTGCCCAGCACGGAGTGCTCCGTGGTGCCGATCAGGAACGCGTCGCCCCCGGCCAGTGGCGCCCCGCGGTAGGTCATCGGCACGTGCAGCACCGGGCCGTCACCGGCGCGGACCATCATGATCTCGATGCCGACCTCGCCCGCCGGGTCGTCGAAGCGGCAGGCGGCGACCCGCTCGACGGCGCTCGCGTCGCCGGAGAACCAGGTCCGGCCGGGCAGCCAGGCGGCGAGCAGTTCGAGCTTGGTGGGGCTGATGTCAGCGTGGTGAAGCAGAGCCATACCCGCATCCTAGTCTCATGATCAGTTACCGGTGTCCCGCCATGACCTCGGGCAGCCGCCATACCAATGCGCCCTGCCCGGCCTGGAGCACGTGCGCGGCGGCCAGCGGGATCCAGAAGCACTCGAACCGGATCGGCTCGTCGCCGTGGTCGTCCTCGCTGCTGAACCAGCGCTCCGGGGTGTCCTCGGTGACGGCCAGGTGGAAGACGTGCCGGTGGTGTAGCTCGTACAGGTACGGGCTGGGGTCGTACTCCATCTCGCCGAGCTTGCCGAGCAGCTTCAACCCGGTGAGGCCGGTCTCCTCGCCCGCCTCGCGCAGCGCCGCCTGTTCCGGGGTCTCCCCCGGCTTGATGCTGCCCGCAGGGACCTGGATGCCGACCTCCTCCCAGCTGTAGTCGACGTGCCGGAAGACCAGCAGCCTGCCGTCGCGCACGATGTAGCAGACGACTTTCTCGCGTACCCGCTTGTCTCGCATCCTCACCCCTCGTGCTCTGGCCGTGGACGGAGCAGGTCGCTGAGCCGCCCGCTGCGCAGGGACTCGATATCGCCCCCGTTGTCCAGTGCGACTTCCAGCAGTGCCGCGAAGCTCGTGCCGTACAGCCAGACCTCGGCCGGGTCGTCGGTGAAGTGGTAGTTGCGGACGGTGATCCCGTGGCCGGCGTCGGTCAGCACCTCCTCGAAGCGGCACACCGCCACGTGGTATCCCGCCTCGCGGTACCGGTGCAGCGAGCAGATGCTGCGCCCGTCGGGCAGCTCGATCACCGCGGTCGCCGTGATGTCCTCGCCAACGGGCGTATGGCGGATCGGAACGGACGGTCCCAGGCGCCACGCGCCGTCGAACAGGACGGCCGAGGCCATGCGCCGGTAGACCGCGACGACGTCTGCGGGCCCGTGCGCCAGCGAACCGGTGGCCGGCGTCGTCACGTGCTCACGTTCGATCCGGTCGAGCAGATCCTCGATCTCGGCGCGGGCCGGGGCCAGGTGCCAGCCAGCCACCGGGCGCAGCGCGCCATCGGGGTCCTGCGCCACCGCGGCGACACCGCCGTGCAGCGCGAGCGTGTGGTGCTGGCCCGCGTTCCGGTCCTCGACGTGCACGACGACCCGGGACTGCCGGGCCGGCACGTCCGCCGGTCGTACGCCGGGGCCGAAGTAGAGCCGGCCGTCGACCGTGACGTCGCGCGGCTCGTCGAGCGGCAGCTCAAGCAGCGGGTTGACCCGCTCGGCGACGCCGTCCTCGTCGATGTACGGGTGCAGCCGCGCGAGCCAGCCGGTGGTGACCGAGGCGCCGTACGCGTCGGCGGGGTTGTAGATGCGCTGCCAGAACGCCGTGTCCACGTCACCGGAGGCGGCGCGCACGAACTGTTCGGCGATCGGCGCCAGCGAGCGGTGCCAGTCGCCCAGCCCGAACCGGGGCAGCTCGTCGATCCGGGTGCGGATCGTGCGCCAGTCCTGCTCGGTGCCGGTCAGCGTGATCGACGGGATGCCGCACACGCTGTACACCCACACGTCGAAGTACGGCGAGTACGCGTCGAGCAGCACCACCCGCGCCGCCGTGCGCTCGACGTCGGTGCTGGTGGTGAAGTCGCAGGCGAACAGGGCAGCGTCGGTGACCTGGTCGTCGAGCAGCTTGGCGTACTGCGCGACCAGGTGCCGCCAGGAGTCGGCGTCCTGCGGCACCGGGCCGTCGAGCGTGATCTCCAAGCGGCGCCGCCCGGCGTGGTTGACCAGCAGCGGGCGCAGCTGCTCGGCGTGCAGCCGGATGTGCTGCGCCAGGCCCTGGGTGATGGTCAGCCACACCACGTCCGGGGAGAGCACGAGCGGGCGGTGCTCGGCGAAGGCGCGGCCTGCCGCGTACAGCAGCGGATGCACGCCATTGGGTGGCAGTACGGGCAGATCCGGGTCGCCACCGATCGTGATCGCGTCGGGGCACAGCTCGCGCAGCGGCACGGTCGGCAGCGGCTCAGCTGCGGGAACGACGTCGTCGACGGGGAAGATCACCACCTGGCGACACTACCGTCCGGTGAGCGCCCACGCTGTCCCGCGCGGACGAACGGGGTGAACCGGCGCTGCCGGTCCACCCCGTCGACGTGTCCGTGCGACCCCCGAACGGGAGTCGCCGGCGGGACGTCAGCTCACTCGCGGCCGCGGCCGACGAGCACCGCGGTGTTGGTGTTGTTCTCCAGGTTCGGGTCGGCGGTGGAGCTGCTGACCGTCGCGGTGTTGGTGATCCGCGGCGCGGCCTCGGCGTCGCCGTTCCCGTTGACCTTGATCTTCGACTTGATGACGAACTGCGCGGTCGCGCCGTCCGCCAGCGTGGCCAGGTTGCAGGTCACCGTGTGGGTGGCCTGCGTGTAGGTGCACTCCGGCGAGGTGAACAGCACCTGCAGGTGGGCCGGGTCGAGCGGCAGCTCGTCGGTGACCACCACGTTCTGCGCGTCGGACGGGCCGCCCATCCCGCAGTTGCGCTGGTCGCCCCGGACGTCGCCCTCACAGCCCTCGTCGTTGTGGACGGTGATCGTGAAGATCGCGAGCTGCTCCTTGGTCTTGTCGCCCTTGCCCTTGTCGCCCTTCTCCCCCGCCGACTCCTCGTCGTACGAGAACGCGACCGCGGTCTTGTCGATCCACAGGTCGGCCGAGGTGTCGACGGTGTTGGTGGCGGTGGCGGTGTTGTTGTCGGGGTTGGTGTCGGCCGTCGTCGAGGCGACGGTGACCGAGTTGACCAGCTCCGTGCCGTCGGGAGTGGACGCGGCGACGGCGACCGTCAGGCGGACCGTCTCGGACGCGCCCGCGGCGAGCGTGCCCAGCGCGCAGACGACCTCGCCCGGCTCGGTCTCGCTGCACACCGAGTCGCCCCCGGCGTCGACGCCGCTGACGAACGTGGTGCCGTCGGGCAGCTCGTCGGTGAGCGTGACCAGCTGCGCGTCGGACGGGCCGCCGTTGTTGGCGGTGATGGTGTAGGTCAGGTTGTTCCCGGCGAGCACCGGCTCGGGCGCGCCGGCCTTGGTGACCGACAGGTCAGCCTCGGTCTCGACCGTGGTGTCCACGCGGGCCAGGTTGTCGCTGTTGTCGGGCGTGGCCGTCGCGCTGGACACGACGGCGTTGTTGGACAGCAGGGTGCCGTCGGCGAGGTCGGCGTCGAGCCGGCCGTTGAGGGTGATGGTCACGTCCGGGTCGTCCTCGTCGAGGTTGCCCAGGTTGCAGACCACGTCCCGGCCGGGCGGCTGGTTGTTGACGCAGGTGCCCACGGAGGAGGTCACCGATACGAAGGTGACGCCCTCGGGGAGGCTGTCGCGCAGGACGACCGCGTTCGCGACGGACGGGCCCTCGTTGTCGACGGTGAGGGTGTACTGGATCGGGCCGCCCGCGACGGCGGTCTCCGGACCGGTCTTCTCCAGCACCAGGTCCGCGGAGCCGGCGAAGTCGACCCGGCCGGTGGCCTTGTTGTTGCTGGTGTCCGGGTCGGGGGTGGTGGCGCGTACGGTGGCCACGTCGTTGATCTGGGACACGTCGTCGGCGCTGACCTCGACCCGGATCGTGGCCCGGCCGCCGGCCGGCAGGGTGCCGGGGCCGCAGGTGACGGTGACCTCGGTGATGTCGTTGACCGGCGTGGCCGGCGACGCGCAGGGCACGTCGGGGTCGGCCTGGAGCGCGGCGGACAGCAGGTTGAACGGGGTCGCGGAGGTGAGGTAGTCGGTCAGCACGGCGCCGGCCGCGTCGGACGGACCGAGGTTGTCCACGATGATGTCGCAGAAGCCGGTCTCGCCCGCGGGTGCGGGGTCGTCGGGCTTGCACAGCTTGGTGACCGACAGGTCGGCCGAGGCCTGGACCGCGGTGCTGATCTCGACGGTGTTGTTGGCGAGGTTCGGGTCGGCCACGTCACCGTTGAGCGCCACGGTGGCGCGGTTGATGATGAAGCCGGGTGCCTGGCCCGCCGGGACCAGCGCCTGGATGACGACCGGGAACGTCTGGCCGACGGGCAGGTCCGACAGCTCACAGGTGACCGTGGAGACCTGGGTGGGCGCGTCGGTCGTCACCTCGCAGGAGCCCTCGGGCGGGTAGGTGGCCAGCACGGTCAGCCCGGCGGGCAGCACGTCGGTGACGGTCAGCGAGGCCGCCGTCTCCGTGCCCGCGTAGTTGGCGACGGTGAGGGTGTACGTCAGCACCTGGCCCGCGAGGACGGGGTCAGGCGAGTCCTCCTTGGTGATGCTGAGGTCAGGCTGCAGGGCCTGGGCGCGTACCGCGGCGAAGGCGGCAGCGGACGGTTTCGGTGCCGCGGCCGCCCATTGCGGCGCGGCGCCCACCGCGAGCGCGCTGGTGACGGCCAGCACGCCGTGCGCGGCGAGAAGACGTCTGGACAAACTGTGCCCCCTGTCTGTGATCGGGGTCCATTCCCCCGTAGATCAACGAGCGGGGTTACAGGTGGTGATCGGATCGTTACGGATTGCTTACATCGCTCGCGGTAGGACCCGGCTGGGAACTGCCCCGGCCGCCGCCCGCGGTCCAGGCTGAGGGGATGTCCCTGCCACTGCACAGGCTCACGGTGCCGCAGTCGCTGCCGGTGCCGTTCGCGGTGGACACGTTCGACGCGCTCGGCCCGCTGTCGCACGCGCCGTTCCCGCACCGGCACACCTTCTACGAGGTGGTGCTGATCAGGGCGGGCGCGGGCACGCACGTGGTGGACCTGGCGGCGTATCCGCTGCGCCCGCCGCAGCTGGCGGTGGTGCTGCCCGGCCGGACCCACCACTGGCAGGACACGTCCGGCCTGGACGGCCGGCTGGTCCTGTTCGGCGAGGAGTTCCTGGCCGGCTGCCCGCGGGTGCGGGAGCTGCTGCACCTGCTGGGGCGGCGGCCCTGCGTCACGCTGGACCGGGCGACCGCGGCCGAGGCGGCCGCCATCGTCGCGCGGATGCGCCGGGAGTACGCCGCTCCGGACGCGGACTCGCTCGGGGCACTGCAGGCGTACCTGCACATCCTGCTCGTGAAGGCGGCGCGGCTCGCGGAGACGCCACCGGCGGCGACCGGGGCCGGGCGGCGCGCGGAGCTGGCGGCGAGGTTCGCCGACCTGGCGGCCCGGCCCGGCGGGCGGCGCACGGTGGCCGAGTTCGCGGCCGCGTTGGGCGTGTCCGCGGGCTACCTGGGCGAGGCGGTACGGGAGGCGACCGGCCACTCCCCCGGCGAGCTGATCCGGCAGGCGTACGCGGTGGAGGCGATGCGGCTGCTCGCGGGCACCCGGCTCAGCGTGGCCCAGGTGTCGCGGGAGCTGGGGTTCGCCGACACGGCGTACTTCTGCCGGTTCTTCCGGCGGCAGACCGGGTCGACGGCGGGCGCGTTCCGGCGCTCGGCCGGAGGCGGCCCGGCTGCGGAAATCACCACGATCACCGGATCACGTCCATCGAACAGCGACGATGTACAACCCTAGTGTTGCGGGCGACGACCTCACGAAGGAGAGATCCATGACCGGCGACGAACCCCGTACTCCGGGCGTCACCCGCAAGACGCTGCTGCGCGCGGCGATGGCGGTCCCGGCGGCGCCCCTGCTGTTCGCGGCCGTGCCCGCGCTGGCGCGCACGCCCTCCGGGCAGCCGCTCGCGGCCACCCCGGAGTCCTGTGACGACGACGACCTGACTCCACCGCAGATGGAGGGCCCGTACTTCAAGCCGGGCTCGCCGCAGCGCACCACCATGCTCGACGGCAGCGGCACCCGGCTGACGCTCACCGGCTACGTGGTCGGGCTGGCCTGCCAGCCGATCGCGGGCGCGCTGCTGGACTTCTGGCAGGCCGACAACGCGGGGGCGTACGACAACGTCGGCACCCGCTTCCGGGGCCACCAGTTCAGCGACGCGCAGGGGCGGTTCACGCTGACCACGATCGTGCCGGGGCTCTATCCCGGACGGACCCGGCACATCCACGTCAAGGTGCAGGCGCCCGGCCGCCCGATCCTCACCACCCAGCTGTACTTCCCGAACGAGCCGCGCAACAGCACCGACAGCCTGTACGACCCGGCCCTGCTGATGACCGTGCAGCAGGTCGGCTCGGCCCGGCAGGCCACGTTCGACTTCGTGCTGAACGTGCCGGGCACGCCGCCGTCGCCCTCCCCGACCGCGACGGCCTCGCCGAGCCCGACCCCGCCCGGCGGCGGCACGTGGCAGCCCTACGTGTCGTACGCCGCCGGGGCGCGGGTCACCTACGGCGGGGTCGGGTACGCCTGCCAGATCGCGCACACGTCGCTGCCGGGGTGGGAGCCGCCGAACACCCCGGCCCTGTGGCGCCGCCTCTGACGGGCGGCCGCGTCGCGGGCGCCCGCCGCTCCGGGCGCCCGCGACGCCTCACCGCCGTTCTCAGCGCAGGTGCCGGGCGAGCACCTCGAGGTGGCTCTGCGGGATGTCCTTCACCGCGGTCAGCAGGGTGACGGTGCCCTGCCGGACGTGCTCCCGCAGCTCGCGCAGCGCCTCCTGCGCGGCCGGGGCGCCCAGCTCGGCCTCGTAGCGGGTGACGAACTCCGTGTGCCGGTCCTCGGGCGACTCGTGATACCAGCGCCGCAGCTCGGTGGAGGGCGTCAGGTCCTTGGGCCAGTCGTCGACGCGCGCCTGCTCCTTGGCCAGGCCGCGCGGCCACAGCCGGTCGACCAGCACCCGCCGCCCGTCGTCGGGGGACGGTTCGTCGTAGACCCGGCGCATACGCAGGTGCGACGCAGGTGCGGCACGTGACGGCATACCCCCATTATCGGCGCGGGTCAGGCCGGCCGGGCCTCGCCGCACTGGTCGCCGGGGTCGACGGCGTGCATGATGCGGCGGCCGATGTCGCACAGCTGGCGGGTCTGCGCCTTGGTGAGCGGGTCGAAGACCAGGCTGCGGACGGTCTCCACGTGCGCTGGAGCGGTGGCCACGACCTTGTCCCAGCCCTCGTCGGTGAGCACGGCCAGCGTGAAGCGCCCGTCGGTCGGATCAGGGGTGCGCCGCACCCAGCCCCGCTGCTCCAGCCGCGCCACCACCTGCGACAGCCGCGACAGCGAACCCTCGGCCAGCATGGCGAGCCGGCTCATCCGCAGCGTGCGCTCGGGCGCCTCGGACAGCGCGGCCAGCACCTGATACTCGAAGTGGCTGAGCCCGGCGTCGCGCTGCAGCTGGGCGTCGAGCGCGGACGGCAGCCGGATCATGAGGGCGGCGAGCGCCAGCCAGGTCTGCCGCTCCTCGGCGGACAGCCAGCGGGTGTCCTGCGGCGCGTCCATGGCGACCACTATAGCTTCGTCACTCATGTCCGTTCACGCTTCAAGCTTGAACCGACTTCGCGACACTGTCACTTGACGCTTGAAGTCATCGCGCTTAGGTTTCAGTTCACGATTGAAGTGACACCCACCCCTGGAGACCTCGTGAACGTCGTTTTGTGGATCATCGCCGGGCTGCTCGCGGCCGCCTTCCTCGGCGCCGGAGTGATGAAGCTCAGCAAGCCGAAGGACCAGCTGATCGCCTCCGGCATGGGCTGGGCCGAGAAC
Organism: Catellatospora bangladeshensis; assembly: GCF_016862575.1. Lineage (GTDB taxonomy): Bacteria > Actinomycetota > Actinomycetes > Mycobacteriales > Micromonosporaceae > Catellatospora > Catellatospora bangladeshensis. Next base: position 30,740 of record NZ_BONF01000036.1, read on the forward strand.
TACAGCGCCGGGGCGATCAAGGCGATCGGCGGGGTCGAGCTGCTCGCCGCCGTCGGCCTCGTGCTGCCCGCGCTGCTGGACATCGCGCCGGTGCTGGTCCCGCTGGCCGCCGCCGGCCTCGCGGTGATCATGGTCGGCGCGATCGTGATCCACGCCCGGCGCGGCGAGCGCCAGGCCATCATCGCCAACGTGGTGCTGTTGATCCTCGCCGCCGTGGTGGCCTGGGGCCGGTTCGGCCCGTACGCCTTCACGTCCTGACCGGGCCCGGCGGGTTGCCGGGGCGTCACCGCACGTCCAGGTAACCCGCCACACCCGCGATCTCGAACACCCGCCGCACCCAGGGCTGCACGTTGACGCAGTGCATGGCCACGCCGCGGCCGGCGGCGTACTCCCGGGCCCGGACCAGGCCGCGTATCCCCATCGAGTCCAGGAACGCGGTCTGCGCCAGGTCGACCTCCACCTCCCGGCAGTCCGCGTGGTCCACCGCCGCTCGCAGCCACCGGTGCACGTCCTCGGAGGCCGACATGTCGACGTCACCGAGGATCCGGATCACGCACGCGTCGTCGCGGACCGTCATCGTGTGCGTCAGGCCCATGAAGAACCACCCCCGCAGCCGCGTACCCGGCCACCCGCGGTGATACACCCGGCTGGTCAGGCGGGAGCGCGTGCCGCCGGGAACGTCCCGCCCTGGGCCGTCCTGTCCACGACCCGCACCCGGTCACCAGTGGGATCACGTTTCGCCTGGTACATGGCCTCGTCGGCGGCGCGCATGAGGGCGTCGAACTCCTCCCCCGGCCCGATCGCGACGCCCACGCTGGCCCCGGCGTCGACCTCGTGCCCGTCGATGAGCACCGGCCGCCGCAGCGCGGCGAGGATGCGGCGCGCGGTGGCCACGGCGCCGTCCCTCGTGGTGCCGGTCAGCAGCACCACGAACTCGTCACCGCCGAGCCGGGCCACCACGTCGGTGGGCCGTACGCTCTCGCGCAGCCGGTCGGCGACGACGGTCAGCAGGCGGTCGCCCGCCTGGTGGCCGAGCACGTCGTTGACCTCCTTGAAGTCGTCGAGGTCGAGCATGAGCACGGCCTCGTGCCGTCCCGGCTGCCGCGGCTCCTGGCGCAGCCGCAGCGCCTGCTCGTTGAGCAGCACCCGGTTGGGCAGGCCGGTGAGCGGGTCGTGGGTGGCCTGGTGGCGCAACTGCTCCTCCAGCACCCGCGCCTCGGTCACGTCACGGACGTTGATGATGACGCCGCCGACGCTGGGGTCGTCCAGCCGGTTGGTGGCCATCGCCTCCAGCCAGCGGCTGGACCCGTCGGCGTGGTGCACCCGCAGCGGCCGCCGCACGTCGGCGCCGGGGCTGGCGATCACCTCCTCGAGCAGCCGCTGCGCCGCGGGCACGTCCTCGGGGCGCAGCACCTCGCCGATCGGCCGGCCGGCCGCGGCCTGCGGGTCCACCCCGAGCAGCTCCCACAGCGCCGGGCTGGCGAAGCGCACCGTGCCGTCCGCGCCGACCAGCAGGGTCAGGTCCGAGGCGTGCTGCACCAGCGAGCGGAAGCGCTCCTCGTGCCGGCGCAGGTCCCGCATGCTCGTCTTGAGCCGTTTCAGCAGCGCCGCGTTGTCCAGGAACGCGAGGTTCTGGCGCAGCATCACCAGCATCGACACCACCACGGTGCCCACCACCACGCCCCACCCGCGCAGGGTGAGCCCCTCTACCGCCAGTTCGGTCACGAGCAGGGCCTGCGTGCCGATGACCGCCAGGTACGGCAGACGGCTGTAGGTCGGCGCCGCCCGCCGGGTCACGCCGGTGGGATCGTGGTGCATCTTCAGGTACTGCATCCGGGCCGCGATGCTGAGCAGGAACGCGCAGGCGATCTGTCCCGCCTCGATCAGCGGCTCCTCGCCGGGTTCGACGGTCAGCATGTTGAACAGCGACCAGGAACCGATGAGCACACCGGCGCCCAGGATCACCCCCGCCGCCAGGGTGAACGGCGCCGCGCCGCCGAGCAGCAGCTTGATCGCACCGAACACGGCCAGCAGGGCGAGCCCGCAGGCCAGCACGTTGGCCACGAGCTGGGCGGGGTTGCCCGGCGGGTCTCCCCCGGGCAGGCACTGATACCAGGCGAGCAGCACGAACGCCGCCATCACCGTGGCCAGGTCCAGCCGCATCCGGACGCGGGGCGGGCCGCGCACCTCCAGCGGATACCGGATCATCACCCAGCCGGCCACCGCGATGCCGACCGTGGTGACCGCCGTTGCCGCGATCGCCGCGGCGACCGGCGGCGCCTTCTCCCCGTCGGTGCCCAGCCGCAGCAGGCTGGACGTGGTGAAGAAGAAGCCCGCCACGGCCAGGCCCCGCCACACCGACACGGCCGCACAGGCCAGGCCCTCCCGCCGCGCGACCCGCAGGCACAGCACGGCGAAGGTCAGCCAGGCGGCCGCCTCGGCGACGTCGGCGACGGTCGCCGGCACCACTCCAGCGAGCGTCGCGCCCACGCTGAGCAGGGCGAGCACGATGAGGAGCGTGATCACCGGATCGGGTCGGCGACCGTGCCGCTTCACCTACTACACGCTACGCGGAGACGCTCCGGCCATACCGGCCGATCACCAACCCGGCGCGCCGGGCTTGTCGAGCGGTGTCGATCTGCGCGATACTCGCGTTACCACTGAGGTGACGGGTAGGCGCGCCGTCCCTTCCCCCGGCGATGCTGCCGGACGGGCACAGGGCGGCGGCATACACCGCAGGGTCTGTCGACACTGCCGCCTATCCACCGAAGGAATCCTCATCGTGAGACGCTCCCCTCGCCTCGCCCTGCTCGCCGTGCCGCTGGTCGCCGCCGGCGTGCTGCTGGTGCCGCAGCCCGCGGCGGCCATCGTCACGTTCACCACGACCGCCGTGAATCAGAACGGCGGCAACTGCGCCGCGCTGCCCGGCGGCAGCACCACCAACGCGCTCCAGCTGACCCAGCAGGGCTGCAACGGCGCCAACTACCAGCAGTTCACCTTCACCCCGGTGTCCGGGGCCACGGACACGTACACCATCGTGATGCCGGCGACGGGCAAGTGCGTCGACGTCAACGGCGCGTCCACCGCCGACAACGCCACGATCATCCAGTGGCCCTGCCACACCAACCCGAACCAGCGGTGGCGGCTGACCGCGGTCGGCTCGGACAAGACGTTCAACGTCGTCTCGGTCGGCTCGGGTAAGTGCATCGTGCCCGCGGGCGGCTCCTCGGCGGCCAACACCGGCCTCGTACAGCTGCCCTGCAGCACCGCGACCAGCCGGGTCTGGCGGCTCGCCGGACATGTCAGCGACGGCACCACCGTCACCGTGACCAACCCGGGCAACCGCTCCACCACGGTCAACACGGCCACCAGCCTCACCCTGTCCGCCTCCGGCGGCAGCGGCGGCTACACCTGGTCGGCCTCGGGGCTGCCCGCCGGGCTGAGCATCAACTCCGCCACGGGCATCGTCAGCGGCACGCCGACCACCGTCGCGACGTACACGGTGACCGCCACGGCCACCAGCGGCGGCGTCAGCGGAAGCGCCACCTTCACCTGGACCATCACCTCGGGCGGGACCACCAACACGTTCACCAACCCGCTCAAGGCGCAGGGACCAGACCCGTGGATGACCTACTACAACGGGTACTACTACCTGGCCACGACCACCTGGAACCGCACCATCACGATGCGCCGGGCCACCACCCTGCGCGGCCTGTCCACCGCCCAGGACCAGGTCATCTTCAACCTCACCAACCCCAACGGCGCCGGCACCATGTGGGCCCCGGAGTTCTTCCTGCTCAACGGCCCGAACGGGCTGCGGTGGTACTTCTACTACACCGCCGGGCAGGAGCCGTACAACCTGGGCACGCAGCGCATCCACGTGCTGGAGAGCGCGGGCACGGACCCGATGGGCCCGTACACGTTCAAGGCGTCGATGCTCGACCCGACCGCCAACAACACCTGGGAGCTGGACCCCAGCATCCTGCAGCTCAACGGCCAGCTCTACCTGCTGGGCACGTTCTACAACGGCTCGCAGCCGCTGTTCATCCGGCCGCTGAGCAACCCGTGGACCGCCAGCGGCACCCGGCGCACCCTGGTCACCCCGACCTACAGCTGGGAGACGGTCGGCGGGGCGGTCGCCGAGGGCGGTGAGGTGCTGCAGCGCAACGGCAAGACCTTCATCGTGTACTCGGCCAGCCACTGCTCCACGCCGGACTACAAGCTGGGCATGATCACGTACAACGGCACCGGCGACCCGCTGCTGTCGTCGTCGTGGACGAAGTCCCCCAACCCGGTGTTCCAGCGCTCCAACGCCAACGGCGTCTACGGGCCGGGTCACAACGGCTTCTTCAAGTCGCCGGACGGCACCGAGGACTGGATCGTGTACCACGCGAACAGCTCGTCGTCGGGCGGCTGCGACATGAACCGCTCCACCCGGGCGCAGAAGTTCACCTGGAACGCCGACGGCACGCCGAACTTCGGCACGCCGGTGGCCACCGGGGTCACCCTCACCGCCCCCTCGGGCGAGCCCGCGTCCTGACCGGACCGGCCCGCCGCCGCCGGTTTCGGTGGCGGCGGGCCGCCGTCCGCCGCCTCGTGGCGCGGAGGGACCGCGAGATCGCCGAACGCCGTCCTCCGCGCACGACCCGGACTATAGTCGGCGGCATATGACGGTGTACCACCGGCTGCTGGGCCGGCATGCCCCGGCGCTGCGCCGCGCCGCCCTGGCCGTGTGCGCCGGGCTGGCCGTCGGCGCGGTGGTGCTGCGGTTCGCGCCCTGGCAGCTCGCGATCGTCGGCGGCTGGGACGCCACCGCCCTGACGTTCCTGGCCACGGTGTGGCCGATCGTGCTGGCCTCCGACGCGCACACCACCCGCCGCCACGCCGCCCGCGACGACGACACCCGCGGCGCGGCCGCGCTGCTGCTGGTCGCCGCGAGCCTCGGCAGCATTCTGGCGGTGGCGGCCACGCTGCCCACGGCCGCGCAGCAGACCGGCTGGCAGAAGGGCGTACTGGCGGGGCTGGCCGTGCTGACGATCCTGCTTTCCTGGGCCGTGGTCAACACGATCTTCCTGCTGCGGTACGCCGACCTGCACTACGCGCCGCGCGGGCCGGGCATCGACTTCAACGACCCGCCGTCCCAGCAGCCCGACTACCTCGACTTCGCGTACGTCGCCTTCACCATCGGCATGACGTACCAGGTGTCGGACACCGACATCCGTGATCCGCGGATCCGGCGCACGATCATCGTGCACGGGCTGGTGTCATACCTGTTCGGCGTGGTCATCGTGGCGGGCGCGATCAACATCATCGCGGGGCTGCTCCGCTGATCCGGCGACGAAGTGTGTGACCTGGATCACAGCGACGTTTCACCGACGCCGGACGCGGGCAGACGACGATCCGCACGGGAGGTGAACATGACGGACACGAGGGACGCAGTGCGACCACACGGGCGGCCGGATCCGGAGCACGCCGGTGAAGCCGAGCCGCCGCCGACCCGCGAGGTGCTCGCCGAGCTGCGCGAGCGCGCCGCCGGGCTGATCGCCGAACTCACCCGGCTGTCGAGCCAGGTGACGCACCTGCAAGACAAGATCAACTCGCGCCGCCGGGCGCGGCCTCGCAACGCCGACCGGCCGGCCGACGGCAAGGAGCACGTCCCCTCGACGTAAGCCGGGGAGCCGACACGAAGTCGCGATCGTCCATCCGGACCGACCGACGGCCCGCCCGCACCGCCCGAGCGCGGCCTTCGGTCGTGAATGGTTGATCGGCCGCCGACTGACCAGGGCCCCTTCGCGCCGAGGTGCTCCTCGATGCGCGGGAAGTCCAGCAGCAGGCACTCCCGCACCACCTCGCCCAGCGCCCGGCCCACCCCGTCTATCGCAAGGCGGGGGCGGGCGGGCACCTCCCGGGCAAAACAGATTATTTCCCCCCAGCCCCGCATAGCATGGATTGGTCCGGGCCCGGAACTGCCAGGGAGGATCCATGTCTACGGCTGCCGTGACCGCGCTGCGCGAGCAGGTGACCGGACTCGTGGTGACCGAGGGTCACGACGACTACGAGGAAGCCCGCCGCGTCTACAACTTCATGATCGACCGGCGGCCCTCCGCCGTCGTACGCTGCGCGAACACCGACGACGTCCGCACGGTCGTCCGGTTCGCCGCCGAGCAGGGCGCCGACCTCGCCGTACGCGGCGGCGGCCACTCCGTCCCCGGCTTCGGCACCGCCGACGGCGCGATCGTCGCCGACCTGTCCGCCCTGACCCAGGTCGTCATCGACCCCTCGACCTCCACCGCCCGCGTCGGCGGCGGCGCGACCTGGGGCATGTTCAACGAGGCCGGCGCACCGTACGGCCTGGCCACCACCGGCGGCATCATCTCCACGACCGGCGTCGGCGGCCTGACCCTGGGTGGCGGCATCGGCTACCTGACCCGCCGCTACGGCCTGTCCTGCGACAATTTGATCTCCGCGGACGTCGTCCTGGCAGACGGCAGCCTGGTGCACGCCGACGAGACCGAGCACGCCGACCTGTTCTGGGCGCTGCGCGGCGGTGGCGGCAACTTCGGCATCGTCACCGAGTTCGAGTTCCGGGTGCACCCGGTCGGCGACATCTTCGGCGGCCCCATGTTCTTCGAGCTCAGCGACGCCACCAACGTGCTGCGCTTCTTCCGCGAGTTCATCGCCGAGGCCCCGCGCGAGTACGGCGGGTTCCCGGCTTGGCAGATCGCGCCGCCGCTGCCGTTCGTGCCCGAGAACCGGGTCGGCGAGCCGTTCCTGGCGCTGGTGTCCTGCTGGACCGGGGACATGGGCAAGGGCGAGCGCCTGCTGGCCCGCTTCCGCGAGGTGGCCACCCCGGTGGCGCAGCACGTCGGTCCGATGCCGTACGCGGCGCTCAACTCCGCGTTCGACGCGCTGGTGCCGCGAGGGCTGCAGCACTACTGGAAGGCCGTGTTCGTCAAGGACCTGACCGACGACGCGATCGCCGCCCACCTGGAGCACGGCCCCAAGGTGCCGGTGGTGAACTCGACCATGCACCTCTACCCGATCAACGGCGCGTGCCACGACGTGGCGCCGGACGCGACGGCGTTCGGGCACCGCGACGCCAACTTCGCGTGCGTGATCGCCGGCATGTGGCCGGACCCGGCCCAGAACGAGGCCAACATCCGGTGGGTCCGCGACTACTACGACGCGCTCGCTCCGTTCTCCGAGCAGGGCGGATACATCAACTTCGCGTCCGACGACGACCAGCGGCGGGTACGCGAGAACTTCGGCGCCGGGTACGCGCAGCTCGCCGAGATCAAGCGGCGGTACGATCCCGGCAACCTGTTCCACCACAACCAGAACGTCCTGCCGGCGTCGGATTAGCCCGCACGGGCCGGCCGCTGCCCGCCGGGCGGGCGAGAGGACGCCTCATGGCCCGGCTGCACCTGATCGGCAGCGCCCACGAGTACGGCGCCGTGCACACGTACCGGTTCGGCGCGCAGCGCCCGCTGGAGTTCGCGCCGGGCCAGTACGGCCACCTGTTCTTCCCGAAGCTGCTGCGGCAGTTCACCAAGCCGGTGCGGGAGATCTCGTTCGCGTCGGCGCCCGGTGACGACGAGGTCTGGTTCACCCTGGACCACAGTTCGGGGTCGCCGTTCCAGCTGCACTTCCAGGCACTGGAGCCGGGGGCGCAGCTGCACGTGTTCGGCATCGGCGGGCACCTGGAGCTGCCCGAGGACCCGGCGCGGCCGCTGGTGCTGATCGGCGGCGGCATCGGGGTGACGCCGTTCCGGTCGATCCTGCGCCATCTGCAGCGGCATCGGCCGCAGACGCCGGTCGTGCTGGTCCACGCGGGGCGCGCCGACTACCTGTACAGCGCGGAGTTCGCGGCCATGCCGATCGCGTACCACCGGGTCGGCCGGGAGGGGCTGGCCGACGCCCTGGTGGGGGTGACGGACCTGGAGCCCGCCCCGCAGTACATGGTCGCGGGTTCGGACGGGTTCGTCAGCGGCGTGGTCGAGCAGCTGCGCAACACCGGCGTGCCGGGTGACGCGATCCAGACCGACACCTTCAAGGGCCTGCACGGGCACGACGGCGCCGCCGCCTGACCGGCTAGTCGAGCCACACCCGGATCAGCCCGTACACCCCGATCACCGCACCGATGACGAGGAACGCCACCCCGCCGCGGCGTTCCTCGGTCCGGGACGGGTTCGACGCCCGCCCGGCCCGCCACAGCAGGAACCCGCCGATCGCGACGAGGACGAGGCCCAGCGGCAGGATGGCGCCGCGCGACAGCGCACGCGCCGCCTGCAGCGGCAGTTCGGGCGAGGGCGTGACGGAGAGCAGGCGCAACACGCCGCCAGGCTACCGCTCCCCCGCGAACCACCCCGCCGCCCGACCGTCCACCGTCATGATCGCGACGATCTTGCGCCAACTGTTAGGGATATGTCCGGATAGGGCGTGTCGTCCCCACATTCCGCGCAAGATCAGCGCGGGAGAGAAATCTTTGGGTTGGGTGTCCGGAACCGGTCCGGCTGTTCGTCACCATGGTGAGGTCACGACGATCAAGGAGCCCAAGATGAAGTACATGATGCTGGTGTGCACCGACCTGGAGCCGGACACCGACAAGGAGAACGAGCCGGACATCGACGTGTGGGTGGCGGAGAACGACGCCGCGGGGCGCCGGGTGTTCGGCAACCAGCTCGCGCCGGTGTCGGCGGCCACCACGGTGCGGGTGCGCAACGGGCGGCTGCTGGTGACCGACGGGCCGTTCGCCGAGACGCGGGAGGTCATCGTCGGGTTCGACCTGCTCGAGTGCGCCGACCTGGATGAGGCGATCGAGGTCGCGCGTGCCCACCCGATGGCCCGGGGCGGGCGGCTGGAGCTGCGCCCGCTGGCGGACTTCGAGCAGTGACGACGGCACATCCCGCGGTCGCCGAGGCGGCGCTCGATGCGTACCCGCGCATCGTCGCCGCCCTCATCCGGGTGACCGGCGACTGGACGCTGGCCGAGGACTGTGCCCAGGACGCGCTGGCCGCCGCGGTGGAACGCTGGCCGGTTGACGGCGTGCCGGGCAACCCGGGCGGCTGGCTGATGACCACGGCCCGCAACCGGGCGGTGGACGTGCTGCGCCGGGCCACGGTCGAGCAGCGCAAGCTGCGCGAGCTGGCGATGCTCACCGACTTCACCCCGCCCGCGGCCGTACAGGAGGATGTGGTGGACGACCGGCTGCGGCTCGTCTTCACCTGCTGCCACCCGGCGCTGGCGCCGGAGGCGCAGGTGGCGCTGACGCTGCGGACCATCTGCGGGGTGCCGACCGCCGACGTCGCCCGGCTGTTCCGGGTGAGCGAGGCGACCATGACCCGGCGGCTGACCCGCGCGAAGACGAAGATCGCCCAGGCCCGCATCCCGTATCGGGTGCCGCGCGGCGCGGCGCTGGCCGAGCGGCTGCCGGGCGTGCTCGCGGTGCTGTATCTGCTGTTCACGCGCGGTTACGACCCGGGCGGCGAGCCGGCGTTCGCCGACGAGGCCGTGCGGCTGGCCCGGCTGGTGCACGAGCTGATGCCGGCCGAGCCGGAGCCCGCCGCGCTGCTGGCGCTGTTCCTGCTGCACCACTCGCGCCGGGCGGCCCGGCGGGACGCCGACGGGCGGCTGCTCAGCCTGGACCGGCAGGACCGCGGCCGCTGGGACTCCGCCGCCATCGCCGAGGCGGTGGCGATCCTGGACCGGATACGGGCGGACGGGCCGTACGCGCTGCAGGCCCGCATCGCCGCCTGCCACGCGACTGCCGCGTCCGTCGAGAGCACCGACTGGGCCCGGATCGCCGCCTGCTACGACGCGCTCGCGCAGGACGAGCCGGACCCGGTGATCGAGCTGAACCGGGCCGTGGCGCACGGGTATGCGTACGGCCCGGCGGCGGGGCTGGACCTGCTGGCCCGCGCTCGCGCGGACGGGGCGCTGGACGGCGACCCGTACGCGGTGGCGACCGAGGCCGACCTCACCGCGCGCGGCGGCGACCCCGCCCGCGCCGCCGCGCTGTTCCGAGCGGCCGCCGCGCTGGCCAACAGCGAACCCGAACGCCTGGCGCTGCTGGAGCGCGCCGCCGAGCTGTCCTAGGAGGACGCCATGACCATCGCCCCGGTCGACACCGAGATCGAGTCGCTGCTGGCGTGCCTGCACGGGCAGCGGCGGCACGTGCTGGGCATCGTGGAGGGACTGCCCGAGGCCGACCTGCGCCGCCCGGTGCTGCCGTCGGGATGGAGCTGTCTGGGGCTGATCCAGCACCTGACGCACGACGTGGAGCTGTTCTGGTTCCGTGCGGTGGCGGGCGGCGACCCGGCCGCGATCGCCGCCCTGCGGGAGACCGCCGACGCCTGGCAGGTCGGCGACGACGTGCCCGCGCAGGTCGTCCTGGAGGCATACCGGCGGCAGATCGAGCTGGCCGACGCGGCGGTGCGCACGCTGCGCGCCGACGCGCCGCCCGCGTGGTGGCCCGACGGGCAGTTCGGCGACTGGCGGCTCGGTGACCTGCGCGAGATCCTGCTGCACGTGATCACGGAGACGGCCTGCCACGCCGGGCACCTCGACGCGGCGCGCGAGCTCATCGACGGGCGGCGGTGGATGGTCCTGTCCTGAGCGGGGCCGTCACGGCGTCCAGCGCCACAGGGGCGGCCCGGTCAGCGCGGCGACGTACAGCTCGCCGTGTGGTCCCACCGCGAGCTGGTGCGGGTCGGCGTCCTGGTCGCGCAGGGCCCAGCGGCGGGTGACGGTGCCGTCGCCGGCCAGCGCGACCACGTACCCGCGGCGGCGGCCGCCGTCCTCGTCGAGGGCGTCGCCGCCGTCGAGGGCGAGCAGGGTGCCGTCGGCGCCGAAGGCGACGTCGTACGGGCGCCCGAGCTGCCCGGAGGCGTGCGTGGCCAGGTGGCCGCCGTCGGGTGTGAACAGCTGCACGCGGGCGTTGCGGCGGTCCGCGACGGCGACGACGCCGTCCGGCCGCAGCGCGATGCCGTGCGGGATGCTGAACTCGCCCGCCGCGTCACCGAGTTCGCCCCAGGCGTGTGCGAACGTGCCGTCCGCGGCGAACCGGGCGACCCGGGAGTTGCGGTAGCCGTCGGCGACGTAGGCCGCGTCGGCGCCGGGAGCGACGTCGGTCGGGCGGGCGAAGATGTACGGGTCGCCGGTGCAGGGCAGGTTGGTCAGCTCGTTGCGCACGGCCAGGCAGGTGTCGAGGCCGGTGCCGTAGTCGTGGCCGAGGGTGCGGCGGGGCGTGCCGTCGCGGCCGAAGACGGTGACCTTGTTGGTCATCACGTCGGTGACCCAGAGGTCGCCGTTCGGGGCGGCGGACACGCCGTGCGGCGACCGGAACAGCCCCGCGCCCCAGGAACGGCGCACCTCGCCGGTGCCCGGATCGAGCACGACGATCGGGTCGGCCGTCATCGGCTGCCCGGAGGCGAACGGGGCCCCGGCCCGGTGCAGCAGGACGACCTCGCCGTCGGGGGTCACGGTGACGCCGGTGCCTCCGGCCGCCTGCGGCGGCGTACGGCCCCACGGGGTGAGCACGTCACCGGCGGCGGTGGCGCGGTCGACCGCGTCGTCCACCGTGGCGGCGGCCGGCGGGCTGCCCCGCAGCACCAGCCCGGCGGCGGCGAGCCCGGCCAGTGGCAGGGCGGTGAGCAGCGAGCGCCGGGCGATGAGCGCGGCACGTTCCCGGTTGGACACGGTTTCACTGTGGCGGGCGGCGGAGCCGCACTCCATCGGGGACGTCCCCGAGTGCCGGTCAGGGGTGGCTCAGGGGACGTTACACAGCTGTTACCGGAGTGGGGTTTGGCGATGCCGTCCGGGGGCAACTGGGAGAGCCACGGTCACCCATCCCCCTCATTGGAGCGGCGGCGATGAGCGAGTCACTGGACCTGCGCCTGTACGCGGCACCGTCGGGCCTCTACCTGACGGTGCGCGGCTGGCTCGACGCGACGACCGCGCACCTGCTCGGCAAGGCGATAGCGGTGGCCCTGGAACGGTTCGAGTCCGACCGGCTCACCGTGGATCTGGCCGAGGTCGAGGCGATCGACGTGGCCGGGATCGCGACGCTGACCATGTTCCGCGCGGCCGCGCTGCGCCACGGGGTCGAGCTGTGCGTCGCCCGGCCGCCCGCAGCGGTGCGCGCGGCCATCCACGCCGCGGGCGCTGACGTGCTGCTGGCCACGGAGTCCCCCGACGAGGACTGGTGGGACGAGCAGCCGCGCCGGTTCACCGCGACGGGGTACGCGTGCCTGCGCCCGCGTACCCCGGCCGGGCGGGCCAGGGCCAGGCGCCACCCGTCTGCTTAAGCGGTCAGCGGGCCGCGGCCTGCGGGGCGGCCAGGAACTCCGCGATCGGGTCGACCAGCCGCGCGGGCGCGATCGCGATGGCGTCGTGCCGGGCGCGCGGCACCCGCAGCGTGCGGGCGCCGGGGATGACCTGAGCCAGGGCGTCGATGTGCGCGGCGAAGTACGCCGGGGCGTCGTCGCCGCAGGCGAGCAGGACCTGTGCCGTCACGCCCGCGTACTGCGCGGCCGGGCCGTCGTGCGCGGCGACCTCCCGGGTCTCGGACATCGTCATCGGCAGCAGCTCACCCATGCCGCGGCCGACGGGGGTGCGCAGGAACGCGGCGCAGATCGCGGTCCGCAGCCAGAGCGGCCAGCGGGACATCGCGCTGTGGGTGTTGACGCCCGCCCCGACCAGGGCGACGGCGCGGGCGAGCCGACCCTCGCGCAGCGCCTCGTCGACGGCGCCGAGGTACGCCCACGAGGGTGTGCCGTCGATCGCGAGCGCGGGGTCGTAGAGGGCCAGCCGGCCGACGGGCAGGCGCAGCGCCGCGCGCAGGGCGATGAAGCCGCCGTAGCTGTGGCCGATGACGTCGCGGGCGCCGGTGTGCGCCAGCACCGCACCGAGGTCTTCGACCTCCTGCTCGATCGAGTACGGCTCGCGGCGGGCGGGGGCGTCTGCCCGGCCGCGCCGGTTGTAGGCGTGCACGGTGAACCGGGTGGCGAGCCGGTCGACGAGACGGCGGTAGACGTCGACGGTGACGCCGCCGCCGTGCACCAGGACCACGCCGGGGCCGGTGCCCGTGGTGTGCAGGACGATGCTCGCGCCGTCGGGTGCCGTGATCCGTTCCATGCCGTGTCTCCCCTGCCATAAAACTGTGAACGCTGTTCGCAGTTTATAGTGGGTCAGTGGATCACACAACGCCGGGCGGTGAGTCCATCTGGGCGCGGCCCGAACGCGGCAGGCGCGGTCCCGCGCCTGCGCACAGCAGGGACGCGATCGTCGCAGCCGCCGTCGAGCTGGCCGACACGGGCGGGCTGGACGCGGTGTCCATGCGCGCCGTGGCCGCCGCGCTCGGCATGTCGGCCGCCGCGCTCTACCGGCACCTGTCCTCCCGCGAGGACCTGCTCGACCTGATGGTCGACCGGTGCGTCGGCGAGCTGCGGCCGTATCCGGCGGACGCCGGCGACTGGCTCGACGGGCTGATCCGGCTCGCGCGCCACCAGCTCGACCTCTACCGGCGGCACCCCTGGCTGCGCGACGCGATCGCGCACGGGCCTGCCCCCGGGCCGAACACGCTCTCCTACTTCGACGAGTGCCTGCGCATCCTGACCCCGGCCCGGTGCGGCACGACGGCGAAGTTCGAGGCCATCGGCATGCTGACCGGCGTCGTGCTGCTGTTCGCCGCGCAGAGCGGTGCGCCCGCGCCCGGCCTCGGGCAGGTGGATCCGGCGGCGTACCCACACCTGGCTGCGGCGATGACCGCGCCCGCCGCCGCGGTCCCCCACCGCGACCTCTTCGAGCGCACCCTGCGCGCCCTGCTCACCGGCCTGCTCACCGACGCGCCCGCGCCGTGACCGGCGGCCGGACCGGAAAACTTCGCGCGCGCCGGCACCCCGTCACGTAGCCTGCCCCGGTGCCCGACCTCCAGCGCCTCCGCCTCGACCATGCCGCCGCACTGCTGGTGTTCGAGCAGGTGAACCGGCAGTACTTCGCCGCGTCGATCCCGGATCGCGGCGATGCGTACTTCACCGGATTCACGGCCCGTCTCGAGTCGCTGCTGGCCGAGCAGGAGGCCGGGGTGTGCCACTTCCACCTGCTGGTCGACGCCGACGGGGCCGTGCTGGGGCGGATCAATCTCATCGACGTGGCCGACGGGGCGGCGGAGCTGGGTTACCGCATCGCCCGTGCCGCCGCCGGGCGCGGGCTGGCCACGGCCTGGGTGGCCCGGGTGTGTGAGCTGGCCGCCGACGTCTACGGGCTGACCAGCCTGCGCGCTGCGACGACTTTGGACAACACCGGGTCGCGGACGGTGCTCGCCCGCAACGGGTTCACCGCCGCCGCCGAGATCGTGCTGGACGGCCGGCCGGGCCTGACGTACGTGCGCGACCTGACGCCACACCACCCGGATCGGCGTCTACGCTAGGGCCCGTGGACGGCGACACCCGATCCCGTGACCGCCGGCCGCCTGCCGGCGGCCCGGCACCCGCGGCCGGTCCGGAAGACCTGCCGGCCATCGGCCGCGCGATGCTTCCCGTGGTCCGGGAGCTGCTCTCGGGCGTGCCGGCGAGCTGCACGTGGCTGTTGCCCGTGCTCGACGAGCAGGGCCGGACGGCCGATTTCACGATCGCCGCGGTCGGCACGCACTCGCACGACGTCGCCGGCCGCGACGGCGACCAGCGGCTGGGCCAGCGCCTCGGCGTGCTGTACCCGGGGATGGTCGGCGGCCCCCTGTGGGACCTGTACCACCAGGTCTACACCGACGGCCGGCCCCGGCAGCTGCCCGACTTCCAGTACCACGCCGACGGTGAGGGCGTCATCGCCACGTCCCTGTTCGACCTCTCCGTCCACCGGGTGTGCGGTGGGCTTCTGGTGTGGTGGCAAAGGCTGGACGAGCAGGAGCGCCGCCGCGAGCAGACCGAGCTGCTCGGCAATCTCGGGTGGGGCGAGACCGACCTGCTCACCGGCAAGGTCAGCTGGTCGCCGGGCATGTACCGGATCTTCGAACGTGACCCGGCGCTCGGCCCGCTGAGCGCCGCCGAGCAGTCCGCGCACATCGTCGCCGACGACCAGCCGCTGCGCGAGACCGCGTGGCAGATGCTCGACAGCGGCCTCGTCTCCGACCTGACCATCCGTGTCCAGGTCGGCGGGCAGGTCAAGCACCTGCGGCTGCTCGCCGACACCGCACGCGACGCCACCGGCAAGCCGGTGAAGCTGTACGGCGTCGTGCAGGACGTCACGGCTCGCGAGGCCTCCCGCACCGACGTCGAGAGGCTGCAGGAGGAGCTGCGGATACGTGAGCTGACGACGGTGGCCGAGCAGCGGCTCACCGGGCAGCTCCAGCAGATCATCCAGCCGCTGCCCGACGCGCCGTTCGCCCTCGCCGACCTCGAGGTGTGGGTCGAGTACCTGCCCGCCGAGGACAGGGCTCGCGTCGGCGGCGACTGGTACCACGCCCTGGCGCTGCCCGACGGGCGGATCATGCTCGCCATCGGCGACGTCGTCGGCCACGGGCTGCCCGCCGCGACCGCCATGGCCCACCTGCGCTACTCACTGGTGGGGTGGACCGCGGTCGAGGCCGCCGACCCCGGGCGGCTGCTGTCCCATCTCAACCAGCTCTGCCTGCGCCTCGGCACCACCGGCACCGCCGCTATCGCCGTGTACCAGCCCGCCGACCGGACATTGCGCTGGGCACGGGCGGGCCACCCGCTGCCCCTGCTCCATCACGCCGGCCGCACCGAGCCGCTGACCCGGGTGGACGGCCTGCTTCTGGGCGCCCTGGCCACAGCCGAATACCCGGAGACCGTATGCCGGCTGCACCCCGGCGATCTGCTCCTGTTCTACACCGACGGGCTCATCGAACGCCGCGCGCAGCACACCGGCGACACCCTGCGCGAGGTCGCCGCCGCGGTCACCGCGGCCGCCGTCCATCCTGACGGCAGACCGCTGGATCACCTGCGGGCCCTGCTGGGCGACGCCAGCCCGTTCGACGACACCTGCCTGGTCGCCGTCCAGGTGCGGCCCTAGCGGCCCGCCACAGCACGATCAGCGGGTCATCCGCAGCTGGACCGCCGTTCCTCCGGCTGCCGTGGACACGACGTCACACACCTGCTCGACGATCGCCAGGCCGCGTCCCCGCATCGCATCCGCGGCCGGCATCACCGCCGCGCCGGGCGGGCGGAACCCGCGTGGCCGCCGGTCGCGCACCTCACACACCACCGCGCCCGCCTCCGTCCACACCCGCACCAGCCCGCCGTCGCCGGTGTGCTCGAGCGTGTTCGACATCAGCTCACTGGCGGCCAGCATCAGCAACTCCGCCCGCGCCGTCGCGAGCCCGGCCGCGACAGCCCGGTCCCGCACGAACCCGCGCAGGCCGGCAAGGTCCGTGGCGACCGCGAACGACATCTCGTCACCCATGGTGCGGCCGGTGTCGTAGGCGGCGTTCAACTCCGATCACCGCTCGCCTGCGGCGGCGGGGCCAGCAGCGCGGCCACTCCGGTGAGTTCCAGCACCGTCGCCACCACACCCGCCGCATGGGTCACGTACATGATCGCCTGGCGCGCTCGGGCGTCGCGGTGTGCCGTGACGAGCACGTGAATGCCGCTGGAGTCCAGGAACCGCAGCCCGCCCAGGTCGACCTCGGTCCGCGGCGAACGCCCTATGGCGGCGCTGAGCGCCGCGGCCAGCTCGTCGCTGCAGCTCATGTCGCATTCACCGCTGAGCCGCACCACCAGGCGGCCCGCCGTCTCGACGGTGGACACCGTCAGCACTCCCATGTCGCTACAGCACCCATCTGCCGGCGGTGAACGGAACGGTGGCCATCATCGCACCATGCCCGGCGGGTGAGGTAGCCGTCGGCGCACCCCGCTCGCCGGGCAGGCCCGTGCGCCCGGCAGGCTCGCGGACGTGATCCGCCGCGACGTCAGGCGCCGTGCATGACGTCGTACCTGGCGGCGTCGACGAACTGGGGCGCCCACTTGCGCTTCAGGCGCAGCATGTGCCGGTTGAGCCGGCGGGCGAAGAAGCCCATGGGGCGGTGGAAGTCGACGATCACGATGACGCGCGCCTGGCCGCTGTCGTTGACCACCTCGTGCTCGTGGTTGACGTCCAGCACCACGCCCTCCCCCTCGGACCAGGTGTAGTACTCGTCACGGAGCCGGATGCGCGGCGGGTTGTCGGTCGGGATCCGCACACCCAGGTGGTAGCGGAGGATGCCCGCGTACGGATCCCGGTGCGAGGGCAGCCGGACGCCCGGGTCGAGGATCGACACGAACGCGTTGACGACGTTGGGCGTCGACTCGGCGAAGGCGAGCAGCGTGGGCAGTTCGGTGCGGGCGAGCTCGTTGGGCTGGCCGAACATGTACGCGTAGTACAGCTTCCAGTCCTCCGACACCTGAGCGGCGCGGACCGGGTCGAAGGCGCCGTAGCGGGGGATCTCCCGGTGCGCGAGCAGCGCGTCCACCTCGGCCTTGAGCTGCGGGAAGCGTTCCTCGAGGGCGCGTACCTCGGGGAAGTAGGCCGGTGCGGACAGGACGGCCGGCCGGTCCTCGCCACCGGCGGCGCGCAGGAAGACCCAGTTGGTGAGGGCGCGGATCCTGGGCTGGTTGACGCTGGGCGAACCCTTCATGTGCCTCTCCCGGTTGCTGGTGAGTGGGTTACCGGCCGCCGGCCGGCGGCTGCAGGCCCTCGCGGGTGGCCTGCCAGCGGCGCGTCGTGCCGTCGGGGTGCTCGATGTCGTATTGCAGGTGGGCGAGGCAGCGATCGAGGGTGTCCAGCATCGCCTGGTGGCCGGGCGCCTGGCCGCGCAGGAAGTCCAGGAAGAACGTCATGACGCCCGGGGCCAGCTCCGCGCCGGGCGCGACCGACTCGGCGTAGCCGACGAGCCCCGGCTCCAAGGCGGCCTGCGCGGACCCGTGGAAGGCGCGCAGCACCCCGCCGGCCGGTGGCGGCTGGTTGCCGAACTGGAAGTGGACCGGGCCGGTGTCGCGCGGTTCGGGCAGCGTGACCGGCTCGCCGCAGGTCTCGGCCATGCCGAGTTCCAGCAGCCGCAGGCCGGTGGCGCGCTCGTACAGATCGGTCACGTAGCCGCCGATCCGGCCGTTGACCTCGATGATCCGCGGCCCGCCCGCGGTGAGCTTGAGCTCGGTGTGCACCAGCCCGCGCCGGATGCCCAGCGCCCGCACCGCCGCCGCCGCGAGGCGGGCGCATGCCGCGCGGACCTCCGGCGACAGGCGCGCGGGAAAGAACTGGCCCTGCTCCCGAAACGGCGTGAGCAGCGGGAACTTACCCGTCACGCCGATCGTCGAGGGCTCGCCGCCGACGACGAGCGACTCCACGGAGACGTAGTCGCCGATGTCCTCGCCGCCGATGCCGACCAGGAACTCCTCGACGACGAACGGCCGCTCGGCGCTGGGCTCGACCTCGGCGGGCAGGTCCCCGGCCGCCGCCACGAGGAAGGTGTCGCGGCTGCTCTGGCTGCGCCTGGGCTTGACGACCAGCGGGCCGGGCCGGCTGGCGAGCGCGTCGAGGACCTCCTGGCGGCTGGTGGCCACGGCCGACCACACGGTGTCGACGCCGTGCTCGGCCAGCCGCCGCCGCTGGACCCACTTGTCGGTCAGCGCGGCGACGGTGTCCCGGTCGTGATAGGGCAGCCCCAGCCCTTCGGCCAGCTCCCCGGTCGTCGGGACCATGCCCTCGCTGAACGTGGTGATCGCCACCGGGTGGTGTTCGCGCAGCCGCGCGATCAGGTCGCCGGGCCGCTCGGGGTCGACCTCCAGGACCGGCCCGAGCGCGGCGTACTCCGCCTTCTCCGCCGGGTCGAGGCCGCCCGCCGCGGCCACGAACACCGGCGCGTGCCCGCACGCGGCGGCGGCCTTGGCGAGGTCGGCCGGCCGGATGGCCGAGCGCGGGACTACGGCGACGGCGACGGTGTTCACCTGGCTACCCACTTTCGCTGATCCGGTAGACGCGGTCCTTGAGCACGCCGATCCGCTGGTAGTCGCGGTCGATGGCGGCCATGTCGGCACCGCACATGAAGATGCGCATCGTGCTGGAGTAGAGGTCGACGGTGGGCCGGATGCGGTCGCCGGGGGCCAGTTTGAGGTCGAACCGGTGCACGGTCTCCAGCGCGGCGATCTGCTCGACCGCATCGCGGCCGATGTGGTCGACGACGCCGTCGAGCGTCGTGGAGGTGGTGCAGCAGACCGCCTCGCAGCGTTTGCCGTACCGGCGCCCGGCGTGGTCGCGCAGGAAGCGCCCCGGCCGCAGCCAGGCCAGGGCGGTCAGGCCGGCCTGGTTGCCGCCCGCGCACCGGTCGTGGAAGCCCGGGTGCATGTTCCCGGCGATCCGGCAGCCGACCTCCACCAGCGCCGGGCCGTCCGGCGTCATGATCACCTCTGCGTGCGACGGGCCGTACCGGACGCCGAGGGCGTCGAGGGCCTGCTCCACGTACGCCGCCAGCTGCGGCACCGGCTCCTCGTCGGGGTGCAGCAGATGCTCGCGGTCGTAGATGTTGCGGCCCGAGGCGAGCAGGCGCTTGTGGTACTGCCACACCCCGCACAGGTAGCGCCTGCCCTCGTAGGACACCATGTCGACGACGTACTCGGGGCCGTGCAGGTAGGACTGGACCAGGGCCTCCGCGTTGCCCTCGCCGTAGATCGTGTCGGAGGCCAGCACGGCCGCCGCTGCCGCGCGCACCTCGCCGTCCGTGGCGCACACGAAGACACCGTCCCCGGCCGCCGACCGCAGCGGCTTCACCACCACCGGATAGCCGTTCCGCCCCGCCCAGTCGGCCAGCGCCGCGACGTCGCCGCTCTTGAACTGCCCGGCACAGTGCAGTCCGGCCGCACGCAGGGTCTCGATCATCTGGTACTTGTCGCGCCGTGCCGCGGACAGCGACGCCGTGTTCGCGGGCAGGCCCAGCTCCCCCGCCAGCTCGTCGGCCAGCAGCACGCCCGGCTCCTGGCCCGCCATGACGCACACCGGCCGGTACGGCGCCAGCTGCGCGACGGTCTTGACGAGGTCCTCGTGGACGATGTTCTCCCGGTAGACGCTCAGGTCCGGCGCGGGCATCGACGGCATCAGCTCGGCGGTGCTCTGCACGTGCACCAGCTCCGCGCCGAGGGCGGCGAACTCGGGCGGCAGGTACTGCCCCGAGGTGTACGCGTCGACCAGCACGACTACCGGACCAGGCGGTGACAAATGGGAACCCTCCTCGAAGAAGCGCGCTGCGGCGGCAGGTCAGGTGGCCGAGAAGCCGCCGTCGACGAAGATCGTCTGGCCGGTCACGTACGCCGCGCTCTCACCGGCCAGAAACACCGCGACCCCGGCGAAGTCGGCCAGCTCGCCGTTGCGGCCGGCCATGGTGCGCCGCGCCATCGCGCCGGTGCGGACGGGGTCGCGGAAGACGGCCTCGGTCAGCGGTGTGTGCACGAACCCCGGGGCGATGGCGTTCACGCACACCCCGCGCGACGACCACGCCTCGGCCTGCGAGCGGGTCAGCCCGGCCAGGGCGGCCTTGGACACGCCGTACGCGCCGCTGTTGCCGAAGGCGCGGATCGCCTGCTGCGACGCGATGTGGATGATCCGGCCCCAGCCCCGTTCGGCCATCTTCGGGCCGAACCGCTGGCCCAGCACGAACGGCGCGTCGAGGTTCAGGGCCAGGGTGAGGTCCCAGTCGCGCTCGGCCAGCTCGTCCAGCGGCGGGCGCAGGTTGATCCCGGCGGAGTTCACCAGGATGTCGGGCACGCCGTGCCGGGCCAGCACCTCGTCGGCCAGCCGGTGCACCCCGGCACGGTCGCCGAGGTCCGCGCTGAGCCAGGCGGCGCTGCCGCCCTCGGCCCGCAGCGCCTCGGCGGCCTCGCGCAGGGCCTGCTCCCGGCGGGCGACGAGCAGCACGTCGGCCCCGGCCCGGCACAGGGCCTCGGCGATCGACCAGCCGATGCCCGAGCTGCCCCCGGTGACCACCGCCTGGCGGCCCTTCAGCGAGAACAGGCTGCTGAAGTAATCCTGCACGGTTCACTCCTTCTCGGGTCGCCGCGTGGCCGCGGCGCTCATGCTCGCTGCCGGGTGGGGCGCAGCCGGATGTCGTCGAGGTGCACGTGCCGGGGCCGGTCGATGACGAACCCGACGGTCTCGGCGACGTCGTCGGGGGTCAGCAGCGGCCCGCACTCCTCGGCGATCCGGTCGAACCACGCCATGTCGTACCCGGCCGCCTCCTGGAAACCGGAGCGGACGAAACCGGGCTCGATCAGGGTGACCCGGACGTTGAGCGCGCAGACCTCCTGGCGCAGCGCCTCGACCAGCGAGTGCAGCGCGAACTTGGTCGAGCCGTAGACGGGGTTGGCCGCCGAGACCTGGCGGCCCACCGTCGATCCGATGACGACGATGTCGCGCGCCTGGCCGCCGCCGTCGGCCGCGGCCTGCCGGGTGAACTCCGCCCCGCCGGCCCGCAGCTGGTGCAGCACGGCGAGATAGTTGGCCTCGACCAGCTCCCGCCACCGGGCGGGATCGGAGCCCAGCACGGTGCCGGGCAGGCCTTTGCCCGCCGACAGCACGAACACCGTCGCCGGTCCCCACGTCCGCTCCGCGGTGGCGAGCAGACCTTCGGCGTACCCCGGTTCGGTCATGTCCCCGGGCGCGGTGACGATCTCGCCGGGCGCCGCGGCGAGCTCGTCGGCGAGCCTGCCCAGCTGATCGGCGTTGCGGCCGGCGGCCACCACGCGGGCACCGGCGCGGGCGAGGTGCCCGGCGACCGCGCGGCCGATGCCGGAGGACGCCCCGGTGACGATGGCGATGCGTCCGTCAGCCATGTGCCGCTCCTGTCCGTGCGGGCGGGACCAGCTCGCCCTGCCGTTGCAGTCCGTCGAGGTGCCTGACCAGCCAGTCGCGGGTCAGCACGGGGAACTCCACGCCCAGCGCGGCGAGCGTGCGCCGGGTGCGGGAGTGGTCGTACCGGACGTTGCGCTCGGGACGGCCGGCCCAGAAGTGTGCGAGCAGCACCGCGGGGTCACCGCCGGACAGGTGCGGCTCGAACAGGTCGGCGAACCCGGGCGCGTCGTCCTCGTCCAGCTCGCAGCCCAGGTCCCGCAGGGCCGCGAACACGTCGGTGTAGCGGACGTGGTGGGCCGTGTCGACGTGGAAGGTGCCGCCGGGGATCCGGGCGCAGCGCGAGATCTCCAGGATGCCCGCGGCGACGACGTCCACCGGGCTCAGCGCCAGCGTCTGCGGCCCGAGGCGGGGCACCCGACCGAGGCGTACGCAGGCGCGCAGCAGCTGCACCAGCCGGCTGTCGCCGCCGTTGCGCTGGAAGCGGCCGGTGACCGAGTGCCCGGTGACGTTGCCCGTCCGGTACACGAACCCGGCGCCGCCCTGCGCGGCGAAGTCCCGGACGACCCGTTCGGCGTCGTACTTGCTGCGCTCGTACTCGTTGAGGAAGCGCTGGCCGATGTCGAGGCTGTCCTCGCAGAACCCGGCCGGGTCGCCGTCGGGTCCGCTGCCGCACACCGCGAGGGTCGACACGTGGTGCAGGTCCTTCGGGCGGCCGGTGGCCGCGAGGCGGACCAGCGCGCGGACCGAGCCGACGTTGTGCGCGGCGAAGGTGTCGCGCTCGCCGAACAGCCGGGTGTCGGCGGCCAGGTGGTAGATCGCCTCGACGTCGCGGCTCAGCCGGGCGTGCTCGGCCGGGGCGAGCCCGAGATCGGGTTCGGACAGGTCCGCGGCCAGCACCTCGATACGGCCGGCATACCGGTCGAGCCCTTCCCCGGGGATGTGCCAGGCGTACGCGTCGCGCAGGCGCTGCAGCGGGGTCGTGCCCGCCTTCTCGCGCACCAGGCAGGTGATCCGGGCTTCGGTCCGGGTGAGCAGCAGGTGCAGCAGGTGCGCGCCGATGAAGCCGGTCGCGCCGGTCAGCAGGACGCGGCGGTATGCGCGGACCGTCGCGGCGGGCGGCTCGCCGAGCAGCGCGGACGGCACCTGGACCAGCAGGCCCGTGCTGGATCCCCGCTCGGTCACCAGCGGCGCCGCGCTGTCGGGCAGGCCGCACGCGTCCAGCAGGCAGGCCCGCATCGCACGGGCGAGCGCCCGCATCCGCTCGGGGTCGTGCCTGCGGGCACTGAACGACAGGTCGACGACCAGCCGTCCGTCGCTGATCCGGGCGGTGACCTTCAGGCCGTGGACCCGGTCGTTGCCGGGGCCGCGCACCGGTCCCACGGCGTGGCGGGACACCACCGGCCGCAGGTCGTCGGTGTGCGGAAGCGGCAGCGAGCCGAGGTGGTTGAAGCACACGTCGGTGCGGCGGGGCAGGCCGTGCAGGCCGTAGGCGACGCCGAGCCGGGGCACGCCGTCCAGCGCCGCGGCCGCCGACTTGGTGGTGGCGGCCAGGTCGCCCGCGGTGACGGCAAGCCGGACCGGGAAGGTGGAGGTGAACCAGCCCACCGTCCGGGCGATGTCGATCGTCTCGTCGAGCGCCGCCCGGCCGTGGCTCTCGACGTCCAGCACGACCTCGTCGGTGCCGTGCAGGTCGGCCAGGGCGTGGGCCAGTGCGCCGAGCAGCATCACGTGTGGCGCCGCACCGCCCGCCCAGTTCGCGGCCGTGCCGGTCATCGCGTCGGTCTCGGCCGGGCTCAGCGCGAACCACACCGCCTGCGCGTCCTGTTCGAGGTTGTCGCCGTCGGCGGCGGTGGCCGGGTATGCGGGGAGCCGGTCCAGGCCGTCCCAGTACGCCAGGTCCGGGCGCAGCCGGTCGGCGTTGTCGCGCAGGTGGGTGGCCCATGCCCCGAACCCGGGCGCGCTCTGCCGCAGGCGGGGCTCACCGCCGCGTGAGCGCTCGTCGTAGCAGCGGCTGAGGTCGTCGACGAGGATGCGCCAGGAGACGGCGTCGACGGACAGGTGATGGCAGAGCAGCAGCAGGTGCGCCTGGGTGTCGCTGCGGAACAGGTGCGCCTTGAAGACGGTGCCGTCCGCGATGCTGAGCTCGGCCTGCCGGTCCCCCGCGATCTGCTCGATGTGCCCGGCCGCGGCCTCCTCCCCGGCGGGCAGCGCGGTGCTGGTGAACACGTCCTGTGGTGGGCGCACCTCGCGGCGGCGGGCCCGGCCGCCGGGGCCGTGCGGGCGGAACGCGGTGCGCAGCATGGGATGCATGGTCAGCACGTCCCGCACGGCGGCGGCCAGCTCGGGCACGCGCACCCCGGCGTCGATGTCCAGCAGCAGCGCCTGATTCCACCGGTCCGGCTGGGCGAAGTCCTGGGCGAAGAACCAGGACTGGGCCGGGGACAGGGCGGTGCCGTCGTCCGCCGCGGGCGGCCGGGCCGGGCCGGGCGCGTCGCGGTGCGCCGCCGCGCGCAGCCGGGCGGCGAGCGCCGCCGGGGTCGGCGCGGCCAGGAACGCCGCGGCCGAGACGTGGTAGCCCAGGGCCTGCAGGTTGCCGATCACCGTGATGGCGTCGATGGAGTTGCCGCCGGCGGCGGTGAAGTCGTCGTCCGCGCCGAACGCCTGGTGGCCCAGCGCCCGCTGCCAGGCGGCGCGGACGTCGGCGAGGACCGGGTCGGCCGGTGGCGCGGCGGGCGGGGCGGCGCCGCGCGCGAGCCGTGTCTCGATCAGTTCGCGCAGGGTGCCGTGGTCGGTCTTGCCGTTGTCGTTGCGGGGAAAGGCGTCGAAGAACTCGATCCGGTCGGGGACCAGGTACGGCGGCAGCACCTGGCGCAGCTGCCGGTGCACGTCGGGCCGGGGGCCGTGGCGGCGGCTGTCCGTGACGACGGCGGCGACCAGGGCCGGGCGGCGGTCGGCGCGGTGCACGACGACCGCGTCGGCGACGGCGGGCAGGCGGCGCAGCCCGTTCTCGACGTGGCCCAGCTCGACCCGGTACCCCTTGATCTTGACCTGCCGGTCGCCGCGGCCGAGGAACTCCAGCACGCCGTCGGCGCTGATCCGTACCCGGTCACCGGTGCGGTAGGCGCGGCCGGCCCCGGGGTGGGCCTGTTCGAGGTCGCGGGTGAAGGCGGCGGCGGTCGCGGCGTCGTCACCGCGGTACCCGAGGGCGACCGAGGGCCCCGCCACGTACAGCTCCCCGGTGGCGTCGCGCTCCCGGAAGCGCCCGTCGGCGGTCCGCACGAACAGCCGGTTGGCGCCCAGCGGCCGGCCGATCGGCACGGACGCCGCGTCGCCGAGGCCGTCGACGTGCGCCGGGCTGTCGAGCACGTGGCAGGCGACGCCCACGGTCGTCTCCGTGGGACCGTAGTGGTTGACCAGTGTCCGGGCCGTGCCGGAGGCGAGCACGCGCCGGGCGAGCGGCAGGCTGAGCAGTTCACCGCCGAGGACGAGCATGCGCAGGGCGGGTCCGGCCTGCGCATCGTCGTCGAATCCCGGCAGCACGGCGGCCCAGTGCGACGGCGTCGTCTTCAGCACGTCGATACGTTCTGCGCGCAGGTAGCGGCGCAGCGCCTGGGGGTCGCGGCGGGTCGCGTCGTCGACCAGGTGCAGCGTGCCGCCGGTCCACAGGGCCAGGAACACGCAGGTGTTGCCGAGGTCCGCGGCGAGCGTGGTGACGTGGGCGTAGGCGAGCGGCTCGGTGATGGCGAGCCGGTCGAGCAGCGACTCGGTGTAGTGGCGGATGTTGGCGTGGGAGACCACCACGCCCTTGGGGACGCCGGTGGACCCGGACGTGTAGAGCACGTACGCCGGGTCGTGCTCGCCGGCTGTAGCCTCTGGCGCCGGGCCGGTCTGCGGGTGCGGTCCGGTCTGCGGCTGGGCCACGGGCAGGCCGAGACCGGTGAACTCACCGGCGTGGCAGGGTGCGGCCAGCACGACGTCGGGATCGGCCGCGGCGAGCCGGGCCGCGCTCTCGCCGACCGGCTCGGTCGGGTCGACGACGGTGTACGCGGCGCCGGCCCGGAGCGCGGCGAGCATGGCCACGACGGCGTCCGGGGTCCGGTCGAGGTAGACGCCCACGAGCCGGCCCGGCCCGATGCCGTGCTCGTGCAGCAGCCGGGCGGTGCCGGTGACGCGGTCGTCGAGTTCTCGGTAGGTGACCCGCCCCGGTCCGGCGACCACGGCGGTGCGGTCCGGGTGGGCGTGTGCGTGCGCGCGAAGCAGCCCCGTGAGCATGCGGCATTCCTCTGCGTGTCGACTCGCGAAGTACCGGTCCGGCGGCCGAGCCGCCGGTGGCTGGTTCAGCTCCAGAACACGAGCGGTTCCGCCGGGCCCTTCGACGCGATGAACGCGGCCGCGCCGACGCGGTGGGTGCCCTGTCCGGGGGTCACCGCGTGCAGCATGCGAGGGCTGAAGATGATGAGGTCGCCGGCCTCCGGGTGGATCACGTGGACCGGTTCCTCCACGGACTTCGGGTCCAGTCCCTCCACATCGAGGATGATCTCGGTCTCCGCGGCGGTGGGCTCCCGCAGCCACAGGTGCAGGTCGCCGCCCCGCTCGGGGACCTGGAGGTAGATGTTGGCGACCAGCTGGTTCAGGACGCCCTCGATCTCGGGGGCGTCGGTCTCCTGGTCGATGGCGTCGTTGTGCGGGTAGAACTCCGACGTCGACGGCTGGAAGACCCGGAAGGCGCCGACGAAGCAGGCCCGCCCCCGCAGCCGCAGCAGGTTGGCTCCCGCGGGCCACAGCTCCTGCAGGTCCAGGCGCACCTTGTCCACGGGCGCCAGGTAGGGGTGGAACATCGAGCGGACGTCGGCGATGGCGGGCAGCGCGGCGTCGTGGTACTTCGCGGTCAGCTCCGGGTCCCACTTGGTGTCGATGTGCGGCATGTACACGCGGCCGACGCTGCTCGTGTACTGCTTGTGGTAGTGCCCGAGCGCGGGGTGGTCGATCGCCTTCTGCGCCACCTCGGCGGCGATGGCGACCGGGTAGTAGCCCTTGACGTGGATGGCGCCGATCTCCCGGCCCGCCAGCGCCAGCAGCGTCTCGGTCGTCAGTTCGGTGGCGATGACGTTCGTCGCTGTCCTGACGATGGTCTCGGTGGCAGACATGGCACTCATCCCCCGTCGCATGTGGAGTCCCGGCCGCACCGTTGCGGCGAGTCGGCAGTCGATCGGCCCTCGATGGAACGCCGTGGTTCGGTATATCATCAAGCGTGGACATACTAAGCCCAGCCGTCAGCACCCTGTCAATGACTTGAATTCACCGATGCGTTCAGAACCGGAGTGTGGCCAGTGCAGACCCGAGCGGAGACCGTCCTGCTGCCCGACGGCGTGCGGATGGTCCACCACGCAGCCGACCTGCCCCGCGCCGCCTGGGACGCGCTGACCGGACCCGCCGACTTCTGGCTCACCTGCCGCTGGCTCGACGTCGTCGAGGCCACCGCGGGCGTCCCGATGGCCTACCTGTGGACCGAACGCGCAGGCAGGCCGGTCGCCTGCCTGGCCACCGCGACCGCGACCGCCGCCGTGCCGTGGGCGCTGGGCCGGCCGGACGTCCTGCTGCGGCTGGCCGCGAAGTCCCGGCTGCCCGGGGCCGCCGAGTTCCTGGCGGAGCTGCCGGGCGAGCCGACCGAGCAGCTCATGCCCACCCTGCTGGCCGGTGGGCGGCACACCGGCAGCACCCGGATGCTGTGCGGGCCGGACGCCACCCCGGCCGACGTCACGGCGCTGGCCGCCGCCGCCGAGGAACTCGGCCGCCAGGCACAGGCCGCGACCGTCTGCTACCTCTACCTCGACGAGCACGACCGCGGCCTGGCCGACGTGCTCGCCCGGCGCGGCTATCGGCACTTCACCACCGGGGAGTACTGCTCACTGCAGGTGCCGCCCGGCGGCTTCGACGGCTACCTGGCCGCGCTGCCCCGCAAACGCCGCCAGGCCGTCACCGCCGACCGCCGGCGCATCCAGGCCGCCGGCGTCACGGTCACCGCCGAGGCCCTCGGCCAGTCCGACCTCGACCGGTTCGCCGAGCTGGAATCCGGGCTGCTGGCCAAGTACGGCATCGACCTGCGCCCGCCGCAGCTGCTGCCGCTGCTCCGGCAGCTGCGCGACGGCTTCGGCGGCGACGCGTTCGCGATGGTGGCCCGCGCCGAGGGAGAGGTCCGCGGCTTCGCCCTGATCCTGCGCCACCACGACACCTGGTACGCCCGGCAGACCGGCTACGACTACGCCTACCAGCAGCGCACCGGCGCCCCGCTGTACTTCGAGCTGCTCTACTACCGCCTCGTCGAGGAGGCGGCCGCCGCCGGGGTGCGCGCCATCCACTACGGACTGGGCAGCGCCGACACCAAACGATCGCGCGGCTGCACGTCCAGCGAACAGCGCTGCCACCTGCTGTTCCTCTCCGGCCGGCGGGAAGGAGCACCGGCATGACCCTGCTCGACACCGCCAAGGCCGCCGAACGCGCCCCGGTGCTCCCCCGCGGGCCGGGCGTCGCGCTGTACGGCGCGGCCGGCTTCACCAACGCCCTCGGCATGGGCTTCTTCTACCCGTTCAGTCTGCTGTTCTACACCGAGCTGTCGGGCGTGCCGCTGCGCACGGTCGGCCTCGTGCTGACCGTCACCGCGCTCGCGGTGCTGCCGGGCCTGTTCGCCGTCGGCCGCCTCGTGGACCGCGTCGGGCCACGGCCGGTCCTCGTCGCGTCGTCGGTGCTGCGCGGCCTGTGCTTCATCGGATTCATCGCCCTGCCGGGCGTGGTGCCGCTGGCGGTCTTCAGCCTCCTGCTCGCGCTGGGCAACCGGGCCGACAACGCCGCCGCCCCGCTGCTCGCGCTGCGCCTGGCCCCGCCAGGGCAGTCCAGCCGGTGGCTCGCCCTGTCGCGGGTGGTGTTCAACGCGGGCATGGGCCTCGGCGCGCTCATCGCGGGCGTGTTCATCGTGGACACCACGTCGGGCTTCGTGGCCCTCGGCGCGGTGTACGCGGCGGGCATGGCCCTGACCGCCGGGCTCTACTTCAGCACCCGGGCCGTCACCCCGCCCGGACCGGCGCCGGCCGGACCCACCCGCAGCCGGCCCGCCCCGCCGTGGGGCGACGTCGCGTTCATCCGCGTCGCGACCGCCAACGCGGTGCTGCTGACGGCCGCGCTCGCCGTGGAGACCGGGATGCCGGTGTTCGTGCTGCACGAGCTGGCCATGCCGTCCTGGACGGTCGGTCTGCTGTTCGCCGTCAACACCGCCCTGCTGGCGCTGCTCCAGCTGCCGGTCAGCCGGGTGCTGGACCGGTTCCGGCCCGCGGTCGTGCTCGCCCTCGGCGGGATGTCGTACGCGGCACTGTACGCGGCGCTGCTGCTCGCCGGCGGGGCCGGTCCGCAGGTGCAGGTCGCCCTGCTGGTCGGCGGCATCGCCGTCTACACGCTGGGCGAGCTGGCCGTCTCGCAGGCCGCCCTGGTCATGCTGACCGGCCTGCCCCCGGACCGGCAGAAGGGCTCCTACCTGGCCTTCAACCAGTTCTTCGTGGGCGGTGCCACGGCGCTGTCGCCGCTGCTGGCCACCTCCCTGCTCACCGGGATGCCCACCGCGCTGTGGTGGGCGCTGGCCGGGCTCAGCACGGTGTCGGCCGCGGTGCTGCTGCCTGGCCGCCTGCGCGGCTGGCGAGCGGCGGCGTAGAAGTCTCCGGCCCGGGAGGCGCGGGCGATCCACACCTTTGCGACGGCGCCCTCAGGCGAGGTCTGCCCGCTGCTCGGCGGCCGGGGCCGGCTGTTCACGGGCGAACCCGTGCCAGTACGCGGCCTGGGCGGAGGTCTGGCGCAGGACGGCGTCCGGACGGGGCGCCTCGTCGCCCACCGGCCAGAACTGCATGAGGTACCGATCGCGGGCGGGCTGGTCGTAGCTGGTCCGTTCCGCCTCGCGGCAGCGGGCCATGTCGGTGGCGCAGTAGCGCACCCGGTAGGCGGCGTGCCCGCCGAGGTCGAGTTCCCAGTCGTCGTCGCCGCCCCAGGACTGCAGCCACACACCGTCGCCGGTGGGAACGAACGGCGCCTCGACGACCTCCTCCCATCCGGGTTCCGCCGGGGCGGGTTCGGCTTCGAGCAGCTCGATTCTGAGCCATACGTGGCCGGTATGGGTTGCGGTGATCAGGAACAGCCCTCCCGCCACGGCGGCGCCGCACAGCCCGTTCTCCTGGCCGGCGAACGCCGCGGGCAGGTCGAGGAAGTCATCGTCGCTGTTCACGTAGAACTGGCCGTAGCTCACCGGCATCAGCGCATCGAAGATGATCCGCACGGTGCCCATGCTAGGTGCCCGCCGCGGCTGATGTGATCCGGTCCGCTCGCCGAGCCGGGCCGCTCCGCCCACGGATCGGATGATCCACAGGACGCGCGGGAGCGGCTAGCCTTCCGGCGTGACGCACGAGCGAGAGATCACCGAACCGGTCGACCTGTGCCTGCCCGGCGGCAGCCTGAACCCGGGCGCGGTCGGCTGGAGCAGGCGGCCGCTGCACCGCGGCAACCTGCGCGGCTGGGGACGCGCCAAACGCTGGGAGTACTGGGGCGTGGTCACCCCCGGCCACATCGTCGGGCTCGTCGCGTCGTCGCTGGACTACGCCGGGGTGCACGGGGTGTACGTGCTCGACCGGGCCACCGGCCGCGAGCTGAACACCGACGCGGTCGTGCCGTTCGCGCGCGGCACCGTGTTCGCCGACCGCAGCGGGCAGGGGCGTACGTCGGTGCGCGGCGGCGGGCTCCAGATCGACATCGAGGAGGGCCCGCACGGCAGCTCCGTCCGGGCCACCGCGCCAGGCGTGGCGGTGGACCTGACCATGCCGCTGCCCGACGGGCACGAGTCGCTGAGTGTGGTCATCCCGTGGAGTTCGCGCCGGTTCCAGTACACGGTCAAGGATGTCGGCCGCCCCGTGCACGGCACGCTGACCGTCGAGGGCCGGACGGTGGCGGTGGCCGCCGCGGACTCGTTCGCGGTGCTCGACCACGGCCGGGGCAAGTGGCCGTACCGGATCCGCTGGAACTGGGCGGCGGGCAGCGGGCCCGGGCGGGCGATCCAGCTCGGCGGGCGGTGGACGGACGGCACGGGGCTCACCGAGAACGCGCTGTTCGTGGACGGGCGGCTGCACAAGATCGGCGACGAGCTGAGGTGGAGCTACGACCGTACGGACTGGCTGCGCCCGTGGCGGATCACCGGAACGCGGGTGGACGCCCACTTCCACCCGTTCCACGAGAAGGTGTCCCGGACCGAGCTGGGCGTGATCGCCAACGAGACGCACCAGTGCTTCGGCCACTTCACCGGCTGGGCCACGACCGACGGCGGCGAGCGCGTCGACCTGGACGGCCTCACCGGCTGGGCGGAGGAGGCCCGCAACCGCTGGTGACCGCGCCCGCCCTGCCGTCGCGTGGACGCCCCCCGGCCTGGTGCGGCGAACTTGACCTTGACGTAGCGTCAACGTTTTTAATGTGGTCATGCGTATCGGCGAGCTGGCGGCGCTGGTCGGGGTGACCACCCGTACCGTGCGCCACTACCACCACCTGGGACTGCTGCCCGAGCCCGGCCGGACCCCCGGCGGCTACCGGGAGTACCGGCTGCGCGACGCCGTCCTGCTCGCGCGGGTGCGCCGCCTGGCCGAGCTGGGCCTGTCCCTTGACGAGATCCGCGACGTGCTCGCCGACGACCAGGGCCGCGAGCTGCGCGAGGTGCTCACCGAGCTGGACGCCGACCTGGCCCGCCAGCAGGAGGCGATCGCCGCCCGCCGGGCCCGGCTCGCCGCGCTGCTGGCCGGCGCGGAGCTGAACCCCGACGCGACCGTCGCGCCCGACCTGGCCGACGCGCTGCGCGACCTGCACCCGGCCGGTTCCGCGTTCGCCGCGCTCGACCGCGAGATGATCTCGCTGATCGACACCGGGGCCGACCCGGCCGCCCGTGACCACGTGCTGGCCCTGTTCCAGCCGCTGACCACGCCCGAGGCGCGGGAGCGGGGTCACGCGCTGACCGCGCGGATGGACGCGATCGCCGGGGCCGACCCGGCCGACCCGCGGGTGGCGGTGCTCGCCGCCGACCTGGCCGCGCACCTGCCCGCGGAGATGGCCGCGGCGATGCTGGCCAGCCTCGACGACGCCGAGACCGGCCGCTGGCTGGACCTGATGTCCGACGAGCTCACCCCCGCGCAGGCCGAGGTGCTGCGCCTGATGATCACCACCCTGAAGGAGCCGAAGACATGATGAAGACCGCCCGCGCCGTGCTGTTCGCCGTGATCCCGGCGGAGGTCGTGTTCGCCGTGCTGCTGGTGTCCGGCGTCGCGCTCCCCCGGCCCGTGCTCGCCGCCGCCGAGCTGCTGGTCCTGGCGGTACTGGTCTTCGAGGCGGCGGTGCTGTGGCGGGTCTGGCGCGGGCTGCGCCGGCAGGGCCTGGGCGGCAGGGCGGCGCTGCGGGGAGCGTACGAGGAGCTGGTGCCCCTGCCGGTGCGCCGGGTCATGGGCTTCGACGCCAAGGGCCTGGTCAGCCTCGGGTTGTGGGTCACCGGACGCCGGCACGGGGTGCCCGCCGGGGCGGCGGCGTTCTCGTACGCCAGGGAGCAGGTGCCGCTGATGGCCGGGTTCCTGTTCGCGTGCGTGCTGGAGCTGGTCGCGGTCGAGATCCTGCTGCGCTCCCTGGACGCCCCGGTGGGGCTGCGCGCGGTGCTCCTGGCGGTCGACGCGTACGGCATCCTGATCGCGCTGGCGGTCATCGCCTGCTACGTCACCCGGCCGCACGTCGTGGACGCCGCCGAGCTGCGGGTCCGGCACGGTGCCTTCTTCGACCTGCGCATCCCCCGCGAGCTGATCACGGGTGTGCAGCACAGGCGCAGCTACACCGAGACCGGCATGCTCAAGGTCGAGGACGAGCGGCTGGCGCTGTCCGTGAACAGCCAGACCAACGTGATCGTCGAGCTGGCCGAACCGATCGAGGCGATCCGCCCGCTGGGCCGCCGGGAGCGGGTGCGCGTGGTGCGCTTCTTCGCCGACGATCCGGCGGGCGCGTACGCGGCGCTCTGCACCGGCCCGGTCCCCGCGGCGGCGCCCGCTCGCTGACCACCGACTGGTTTGACGGAACTGTCGGGATTCCTACGTGTTCACCTGACCGGCGGCGGCCGCGCCTAGGGTGGCCGCGTGGACGTGCGCGTACTGGGACCGGTGACGGTGCACGCCGGCGGGAACGCGATCGACCTGGGCCCCCGCAAGCGGCGCTACCTGCTGGCGCTGCTCGCGCTGGAGGTCAACCACGTGGTGCCGGTGGACCGGCTGGTCGATCTCATGTGGCCGGACGGCCCGCCCCGCACCGCCGTGCACGCCGTACGCGTCGCGGCGTCCACGCTGCGGCTGGCGCTGCGCGAGGTCGCCGCCGTCGAGGCGGCGGGCGGCGGCTACGTGCTGCGCGCCGATCCGCTCACGGTGGACGCGCACCGCTTCCGGCAGCTCGTGACCCGGGCGCGGGCCGAGGCCGACGACCGGGTCCGGCTGGCGCTGCTGGACGAGGCGCTGGCGCTGTGGCGCGGACCGGCCCTGGCCGGCGTGGTGCCCGGCACGGTCCGGCAGCGGCTGTGCCACGGCCTGGAGGAGTCCCGGCTCGCCGCGGCCGAGGACCGGCTGGACACGCTGCTGCGGCTGGGCCACCACGATGAGCTGGTGGCGGAGCTGACCGCCCAGGTGGCCGCGCACCCGCTGCGGGAACGGCTCGCGGGGCAGCTGATGACGGCCCTCTACCGGTGCGGGCGGATCACCGACGCGCTCGACGCGTACGCCCGCACCCGTGCCCGGCTGGCCGCGGAACTCGGCCTCGACCCCGGCCCTGAGCTGGCTGTGCTGCACCGGCGCATCCTGTCCCGCGATCCCGGCCTGGAGGTGCGCGCCGAACGCCCCGCGCTGCCGGCTCCTCCCCCGCCGTCCGTGGTGCCCGCCCTGCTGCCGCGCGCGGTGAGCGGGTTCGTCGGGCGGGAGGCCGATCTCGCCCGGCTCGATCAGCTGCTCGACCCGCCGGACGGCGCACCGGCGGCCACCGTCGCGGTGATCGGCGGGGCCGCGGGTGTGGGGAAGACCTCGCTCGCGCTGCACTGGGCGCACCGGACGGCGCACCGCTTCCCCGACGGGCAGCTGCACGCCGACCTGCGTGGTTTCGGCGCCGACGGGCCGCTGCCCGTCCAGGACGTGGTCCGGTCCTTTCTCGAGGCGCTCGGCACCCCCGCCCAGCGGCTGCCCGAGGGCGCGGCGGCGCAGGCCGGGCTGCTGCGCAGCCTGCTCGCCGGGCGGCGCGTGCTGCTGGTGCTCGACAACGCGGCCGACGAGGAGCAGGTGCGCCCGCTGCTGCCGGGCACACCGGGCTGCCTGGCCGTGGTCACCAGCCGCCACCAGCTGCCGGGGCTCGTCGTGGAGGGCGCCCAACCGGTCACTTTGGACCTGCTCACCGAGGCCGAGTCCCGGCGCCTGCTGGCCCGGCGGCTGGGCGCCGAACGGGTGGCGGCACAGCCCGCGGCGGTGTCGGCGCTGGTCGCGGCGTGCGCCCGGCTGCCGCTGGCGCTGGCCGTGGTGGCGGCGCGGGCCGCGAGCAACCCGCGGCTCAGCCTGTCCGCGCTCGCCGGTGAGCTGATCCGGGTCCTGCCCCCGGAGCGCGGCGGGCTGGACGCGTTCGGCCTGGGCGCGGCACCGGCCGACGTACGGGCCGTGTTCTCGTGGTCCTATCAGGCGGTCAGCGCGCCCGCGCAGCGCCTGTTCCGGCTGCTCGGCGTCCATCCCGGGCCGGTGGCCGGGGATGCCGCGGCGGCGAGCGCCGCCGGGCTGACCGTCGTGCAGGCCCGGCGGCTGCTGCGCGAGCTGACCGCCGCACACCTGCTGACCGAGGCGGCACCCGGCCGGTACACCAGCCACGACCTGCTGCGGACGTACGCGGCAGAGCTGGCGCTGGACGATCCGGAGCGGGACGCGGCCCGGCGGCGGATGCTCGACCACTACCTGCACAGCGCCGCGGCGGCGGCCGGGCTGCTGGACACGTTCCGTGATCCGGTGCCGCTGGACGCGCCCGCGGCGGGCGTGCACCCGGAGCGGCCCGCGGACGCCGACGCGGCGCTGGCCTGGTGCACCGCGGAGTATCCGGTGCTGCTGGCCGCCGTGCAGGCCGCCGCCCGCACCGGCGCGGACGCGCACGCGTGGCGGCTGGCGTGCACGCTGAGCGAGGTGTTCGAGCGGCTCGGGCGCTGGGACGACTGGCAGGTCACCCACGAGGCGGGCCTGGCCGCGGCGCGGCGGCTGGGCGCACCCGCCGCGCAGGGGCACTGCCTGGTCGGGCTCGGCCGGGCGGCGATGTGGCTGCGCTCGTGGGACCTGGCGCACGACCGGTTCGCGCGGGCGCTCGCGCTGTTCGAAGGGCTCGGCGACCGGGACGGCCTGGCCCGTACCCATCACAATCTCGGCTATCTGCACGAGCAGCAGGGCGGTGACCTGCGCCTGGCGCTGCACCACAGCGAGCGGGCGCGTGAGCTGTTCCGCGGCGGCGACGTGGCGGGCCTGGCCCGGGCGCTGAACGCGGTGGGCTGGTACCAGACGCTGCTGGGCAGGCACCGGGCGGCGATCGCACACTGCGAGGAGGCGATCGCGCTGCTGCGCGGGCTGGGCGACCGGCGCTCGGAGGCGCTGACCTGGGACAGCATCGCGTGCGCGTACCAGGGGCTGGGCGAGCACCGGCGGGCGATCGAGTGCTGCCATCGGGCGCTGGAGCTGCTCGGCCCGCTGCACGACGCGTTCCACGAGGCCGACATCAGCGAGCACCTGGGCGACTCGTACCTGGCCGTGGGCGATCCCGACGCGGCGGACGCCGCCTGGCGGCGGGCACTGGACAACCTGGTCGCGCTCAACCACGCCCGCGCCGGGGAGCTGCGGGTCAAGCTGGCCCGGCGCAGCGCACCGGCGCTGGCCGGGCCCGGATCGAGGCGGTGAGCGGTCCCCTTGCCGGGTGTCTAAATGGGGCGACAACCGTCGTACCATCCTTGGAGAATCCCCGGGTGACGCTCTCCGCCCTCCTCAGCCGCGCCCGTCCCCCGTCGCCGCTGGCCGGCCGCCTCTCCACGCAGTCGCTGCTCTTCGCGCTGGGCCAGGGCACGTTCATGACCGGATCGGCGGTGTTCTTCACCAAGATCGTCGGTCTGACGGCCGCCCAGGTCGGTCTCGGCCTGACCTTCGCGGGCATCGCGGCCTTCCTCGCCGCCGTGCCGATGGGCAGGCTGGTCGACCGCTACGGGCCGAAGAGGATGTGGGCGGTCAGCGCCGCAGGGCAGGCGGCGATGTTCGCCGTGTGGCCGTTCATCACCGACTTCAAGGGCTACGTCGCCATGGCCGTCGCCATGGAGGTGATCGGGGCGCTGGGCGGCGCCGCGTTCGGGGCGTACACGATCGACGTGCTGCCCGCGGACGAGCGGGTGCAGTCACGCGCCTACATGTACTCCGCCCTCAACCTCGGCTTCACCCTCGGCTCGGTGATGGGCGGCATCGCGCTCGCGTTCCACTCCAACGAGGTGCTGCACGCGCTGCCCTGGTTCACCGCCGCGGCCTTCCTGGTCAACGCGGCCGCCGTCACCCGGCTGCCACCGGCCTCGCACGACGAGCGCAGCCCCGAGGAGCGCAAGGTGCGCGTGCCGGGGCCGGGTCCGCTGCGCAACCCCGGCTGGCTGCTCACCGAATTCTTCCTCGGCGTGTTCTGGACCAACCAGGTGCTGCTGAACGTCGTCATCCCGCTCTGGCTGGTCGAGCAGACCGACGCGCCGCGGGTGGTGCTGGCCTTCCTGTTCGCGACCAACACCGTGATGTGCATCTTCCTGCCGATGGTCACCTCCCGGGGCGTCAGGGACCTGTCGACCGCACTCAGGGCGATCCGGCTGTGCTCGACCTTCTTCGTGCTCTCCTGCCTGATCACGCTCGCGACGCACGACACGGTCGGCTGGGTGACGATCGCGCTGGTCTGGCTGGGCCACGTCACGGTGACCGGGGCCGAGCTCTACCTGTCGGCGGCGAGCTGGTCCTTCGAAGCCGAGCTGATGGACCCGCGCCAGCGCGGCGCCTACCAGGGCGCGGGCGAGCTGACCGGCACCCTGGGCAAGGTCTGGGCACCAGCGGTGTACACCTTCCTCGCGTTGAGCTGGGGTGCCGCCGGCTGGCTGGTCATCGCCGGCATCATCCTGGTGGCCACCGTCGCCATCCATCCGTCGACCCGGCTGGCCCGGCGCTTCCTCGAGCGGCACGTCCCCGCGGACGTGCTTGCCGACGCCCGCGCCTCCGGCTCCGATGCCGAAGACGCGGGCGGTGCGCCGTCAACCGGCCGGGCCGACGTGTCGCTGCCCGAGTCGGTCGCCGGCCGCTAGCCATGCCGCGGATCAGGCGGGCAGGCGGCGCGCGACCGCCGGGATCACGATCGCGGCGGCGACCAGGTGGGTGAGCATCAGCAGCGCCTTCGTGGCCGCCCCGGCGTCCGCGATCACGTCCGGGACCAGTGACAGCACGGTCAGCACCACCGTCGTCCGGACGAAGACACGCCGCGGGTGCCGCGCCCACCGGAACAGCACCGCGGCGAGGATCAGCCCCACCAGCGAGAACAGCGCGGTCAGTACGCCGAACCCCAGGACGGGGATGGGCTGGCCACTCACGTCGAGGCTGATCCCGGCGGCGTTCCCCGCGGCGGCGACGGCGACCGTGGCGGCGCTGGCGACCACGATGGCGACGGCGCCCGTCGCGAGCAGCCGGCCGAGGCTCATGGTCGTGGTGGTGGTGTCAGTGGTGGTCATGGTGTCCTCCGGTGATTCGGCGGCCGGCTCGTCGCCGGCCTCTCACCAGAGGTCGAACGGCACACGCCTGAATCGACACCGTGCTCGAAGAAATCTCGCCGGCGCAGGTGGGCGGCGGGCACGGCTCGGCGCCACCTGCCGCCGTGCACACCGGCCGCCGCGCACGAGGCGGGATCAGGCGTCCTCCGGCTGATCGCCCGCCTCGGACCGGCCGGCGATCGCGGCCTGGATGCGGCGCTGGGTGCGCAGGGCCTTCTTCGCCGCGACGCTGACCCAGCCGTCGAACACCGTACGGCCCTTGTCCTGCGCCATCATGCGCTCCAGCGTCGGCACCACCTGCTCGTCACCGGTCGAGCCGAGCGCGATCGCCGCCCAGTACCGCAGGTCGGGATCATCGTCGTCGGCCACCGCGAGCAGCCTCGGGATGATCTCCGGCGTGAACTTCGCCAGCGCGCTAGCGACGTAGCCGATCCGGGTGTAGCCGCGGTGTTCGAACGCCTCCCACAGTGCGGTGAGCGCTTCGTCGCCGCCGATGGAGGCCAGGGCGTCGGCCGCGCGCTCGCGCAGCCATTCGGGCTCGGACCACAGCAACGGCGCGAGGGCGGGCACCGCCGACTCGTCGCCGATCCGGCCGAGGGCGCGTACGGCCTGCTCCTGGCCCATCCAGTCGCCGCGCTCCAGCAGCGTCAGCAGCCCGGGCACCGCGGCGGGCAGCCGCAGCTCGGCGCAGCCCATCGCCGCCCAGGCCTGGCAGTTGTAGCGGGTGTCGGCGAGTGCGGCGAGCAGCGGCTCGGCCAGCGACGCGTCGACGAAGACTCCGGCCTGGTTCATCGCCCGGCTGTACAGCGAGCGGTGGTAGTCCCGGTAGTCGCGGGTGAGCAGGTGCAGCGCCGCCAGCGCGGATTCGTCGCCGCCCGCCCTCGCGCGGTCGAGGAGCCGGTAGAGGTGCTCCTCGCGCGTGTCGAGGTCGCCGTCCTTCAGAGCGCGCTGATCCTGGTTCACCGGGCAACGGTAGTCCCCGGGCCAAGCGCCTACGAGGTCGGGCAGCCCGGCGACGGGCTGCCCGACGGCCAGGAGAGGGTCAGTTCTGCTTGGTCTCCCAGAAGATCTTCGCGATCTCGTCGATCTTCACCAGCAGCTGCTCGGCGACGGCCGGGTCGGCCTGGCCCTTGGCGCCGCCCGCGCCGGCGAGCTTGGTGGCCTCGTTGAACAGCTGGTGCAGGTTCGGGTACTTCTCGAAGTGCGGGGCCTTGAAGTAGTCGGTCCACAGCACCCACAGGTGGTGCTTGACCAGCTCGGCCCGCTGCTCCTTGATGACCAGCGCCCGGGTCCGGAACTCCGGGTCGGTGTTGGCCTGGTACTTCTCGCAGATCGCCTTGATCGACTCGGCCTCGATCCGGGCCTGCGCCGGGTCGTAGACGCCACACGGCAGATCGCAGTGAGCACTGGCGACGACGCGCGGTCGGATCAGGTGGGACAGTCGCATCAGCTTGCCTCCGGTGACAACGGTGAGGTGTGGAACTGCCTGGCGTGGTAGATCAGCTGCCCGTCCTCGGGGCCGTGGTGGACGTCGAGGACACCGGCGACGACGACGGTGGCGTCACCGATCGGGACCTGTCGCAGCGGCTGGACCCGGAGCGCGGCCAGTGCGCCGGGCAGGAACGGCTCGCCGGTCGGCAGCGTGCTCCAGCCCTGGTCGAGGGTGAACCGCGGTCCGCCCGGACGGGAGAAGCCCCGGGCCACCTCAAGGTGCGCCGACCCCAGCAGGTTGACCACCAGGGTCGGCATCGTCAGCAGGTGCCGCGCCGACCGCGTGCCCATGACGGAGAACGACAACGCGGGCGGGGTCAGCGACACCGACGCGACGCTGGAGGCGGTCAGCCCAACCGGCCCCTGGGGCCCGGCCGCGCAGATGACGGCCACCCCCGTCGGGTAGCGGCCGAACGCCTCCCGGAACCGCACGCCCAACGGCTCCAGGGCAGCTCTGTGATCCACATCCGTGACGCTAGAACCTCAACCGCACTTGATGTCAACGCCGCGTGATCCCCGCCGCACGAAGAACGTGGTGACGTGCGGATCGGCTGCTCGTTGCCCCTACGAAGCCTTCGCCGGCGACCCGCGAACCGCCCACCGGAGGTATGCGAGCGCCCGCGGCGGGTAAGTGGCAGCTACAGGAGGTGGGGCAGATGTCGCTGCGCCCGGATGAGCAGGAGCTTCTGGCAGGCCTGGCCGAGTACACCCGTGCCAGCGATCCGGCCTTCGTGGCGGGGCTGAGCAACGGGGTCGCGCTCGCGCCGGTGGAGTACCGCAGGCGCCATCTGGCCCGCTTCGGCGCGGCCCTGGCCGCCGCCGGGGCGGCACTGGCGCTGACGGTCCTGGCGATCGGCGGGATCGCGCATGCGCCAGCCAGCATGTTCAGAGAGACGACCACCAGCATCACCGTCCGGCGTTAGCGGCCGGGAGCGGTCATCCGGTCCCGGACGGGCGGAAGCGCCGTCCGGGACCGTTGCCCTCCGCCGTCAACAGAGGATGTTGACGGTGACGTAGATCGAGTCCTGGCGGGTGTTGCCCGCGCTGTCGGTGGCCACGAACGTCAGCGTATGGCCATAGACCTCGCAGCCGCCGCGCAGGCGGACCGTCGGGGTGAGCCCGGTGGCCAGCGGGACGCCGTTGTCGTACCAGGTGGTGGTCAGCGGGAAGCCCTCCGGATCGGTCGCCGTCGCCTGCAGGGTGAGCTGGTGGTACGGGCCGCTCGCGTCGCTGCCGTTGACCCAGAGCACGGCTCCGTTGGCGGGGCTGGTGATGTGCACGACCGGCGGCTGGTTCGGCGGGTCCACGGCGAGCGTGATGACCACGGTGTCCTCGGCGCACACGTTGAAGCTGTCGCAGCCGCGCAGCCGTACCGTGTGGGTGCCGATGCCGCCGCCGGTCACGACGGTCGGGTTGTGCCCCGTGGCGAACGGGACGGTCGCGTTGTCCAGGAACCAGCTGAGTCGGCTGTCCGGCAGCGTCCCGGCATCGTCGCTGCTGATGGCATGGAACGGGATCGGGTCGGACACGCCGTAGGCGGGTGAGGCCGCGGTCGGGTTGGTGATCGTGACGACCGGGGTGTGGTTGACCACGGACACCGAGACCGTGTCGGTCGCGGTCACGCCGTTGGGGAAGGTCGCCCGAGCGGTGATGACATGGTTGCCCGGGGGCGGGGTGGCCCAGATCGGGTTGCCGGTGCCGAGCAGCGTGTTGTTGGCCAGCCGCCAGGTGACGGTGGGGGTGCCGTTGCCGTCGGCGAACACCGTGGCGCGGAACTGGCTCGGGCTGACCGCCGAGAGCACCCAGCCGTCCACCGGCGTGGTGATCATGAGGCTGGCCGGCAGCGCGTCCCGGACGGCGTCGAACGCGTTGATGACCTTCTTCTTGATCTTGCCGTCGGGGCTGAGCCGCCGGTTGCGCATGAGGATGTCCTCGACGGCGTCCTCGCTCAGGTCCGGCCGGGCCGCCCAGATCAGCGCGGCCACACCGACCGCGTACGGGCTCGCCACGCTGGTCCCGGCGGCGGCGAACGCCTTGTTGGGCGCCGACTGCTGCGGATTGGCCCCGACCAGCAGCTCGAACGGCGCGTAGATGTCGACGTGCTCGGAGCCGTAGTTGGACTGGCCGTGCCGGTTGAGGCTGTTGCGGGCCAGGCCGCCGACGCAGATCACGCCGGTGTTCTCGCACGGCGAGTAGAAGTACTTCTCCCAGCAGGTGAGGAAGCACGTGGTGCCGTCGACGTTCGCGCCGTCGTTGCCGGCCGACGCGAAGATCAGGATGTCGTTGGTGGCCCGCAGCAGCGCGGTCAGGCCGTCCAGCGGGAGCAGCGTCCAGGCCAGCGCCCAGTGGGCTCGCTTGCCCATACTCATGTTGATCAGGTTGCTGCCGTCGGCGACCGCCGCGGACAGCGCCGCCATGATGAGGAACATGTCGTCGCCGGTGTAGACCAGCGTCAGGTCGGCGACGGGACCGGCGGGACCGGCCGCGCCCTTGAAGTTGCCGGGGACGGCGGCCAGCGCGCTGGCCACGATCGTGCCGTGCCACGGCGACGCCGACGAGCCGGGATCACCCGCGCCCTTGAACGGCACCGCGCTCCACATGTCGGTGCTCGCGGGCAGGTCGCCGTTGACGGTCGGGCTGAAGCCCGCGTCCAGCACCGCGACCCGGACCTTGTTGTCGAGCCTGCCGACCGAGTCCAGCAGCGTCCACGCCTCGGTCACGCCGATGTCCTGCACGCTGCCCGCGTCCAGGTACGACCAGCCGTAGGGATCCCGCTGGTAGGCCGCGGCCGGGTTGTCGTTGAAGCCGTTCGGGCCGAAGCCCGCCTCGGCCAGGGTCCGGCCGGCGTAGTCGGCCGGCTCGTCGAGCCAGTTCACGCCCACGGTCAGCGGGTTGCCGTCGGTGGCGGCCTCCTGAGCGGCGAGGGCCAGCAGGCGCAGGCCCGCGTCACTGGACACGGCCAGCGAGTCGGCCTTCCACTGCTCCCTGTTCAGCTCGGCGAGGTGGTCGCCGAGCTTGGCCGGATCGCCCAGCCCGGTGTCGACCCGGACCAGGTACTGCGGGACGGCGTCCTTGGCATGCGGGACGAAGCTGTGCACCACGGCGCCGTTCCACCGCTTGGTGAACTCGTCCAGCCTGCCCTTGTCGGCGGTGGAGACCATCACCTCGTCCTCGACGAACGAGCTGCGGGTGCCGGAGCTGTCGAGCAGGCCCGCGACGGGGCGGACCGTGCCGCGCTCGAAGCCGGGCAGCGAGCGTACGGCCGGGATCGCCTGCTCGGGGTCCACGAAGACGGCGACCGGGCCCGCGCAGCCCTCCTCGTCAGGCAGGCCGCTCAGTGCCTGGCCGCGCAGCCGATGGCCGCCGCGGGCGAGCCGGGCGGCGTCCTCGGCGCGCAGCTTGACGCGCCCGACGTCGCCGCTGAACCCGGCCAGGGTCTCGGCCGCCTCGCAGGCGCCGGCCGCCTCGGCCTTGGCCAGCAGCTCGTCCAGCGCCTTGACGTCGGCGCCCACCGCGGCGGCGGACTTGGCCAGGTCGGCGCGCAGGGCACGGACCCCCTCGCCGATCCCGGCCGCCTCGGCCTGCCGGATCGGCACGGTGGCGGCGGCGGGCGCGGGGGCCAGGGTCATGGCCATCAGGGACGTGACGGCCGCGGCGACGAGACGGGTGTGCGGCGACCACCGTCCCCGCCGCGGCGCGGGTGAGTTGTACATGGATCTCCTCGGACCTTCGGCGCGGGAGGGTTCCCGCCGCGCCGATGGTCACCGGAGCGGTTCACAGTCCGATCACAGCGCTCTTCGTGCGCAGGTCAGCGCGGCAGCGGCGACGGCCGGTGCGCCGCCGGCGCCTCCTCGGCGGGCAGGCCCCACGCCTGCTCCAGCGTGTCGGGGCGGCGGGTCCGGCGGCGGCGCGACAGCGGCGAGCCCTCTCCCCCGTGGTTGACGAGCGCGGCCAGCGCGGTGGTGATCGGCACGGCGGCGATCAGGCCGATGGTGCCGACGATCGAGCGCACGATCTCCTGCGCCAGGAACTCCGTCGTCAGCATCTCCCCCAGCGGCGCGCCCCCCGCGGTGAGCAGCAGCAGGGTGGGCAGCGACGCGCCCGCGTACGCCAGCACGATGGTGTTGATCACCGAGGTGATGTGCGCCCGGCCCACCCGGGACGCGGCCCGGTACAGGCCGAGGAAGCCCAGCCGCGGGTTGGCGTGGGCGAGTTCGGTGACCGTGTACGCCTGGGTGATGGTGACGTCGTCTAGCACGCCGAGCGCGCCGATGAGGATGCCCGCCAGCAGCAGGCCGGGCATGTTGATGTCGGCGTTGACGAACGTGACGTACACCGACTCCTCGCTGGCCATGCCGGTCAGGTGCAGCAGCGACACGGACAGCGCCGACAGCAGGCCGGTCAGCGCCAGCGCGGTGAGGGTGCCCAGCACGGCCATCGAGGTCGGCGCGTTGATCCCGTGGGTCAGGTAGAGCACCACCAGCATGATCGCCGCCGAGCCCACGATCGCGACCAGCAGCGGCGAGCTGCCCTCCAGGATCGCCGGCACGACGAACATCAGCAGCACGGCGAACGTGAACGCGAGCCCCACCAGCGCGGTCACCCCGCGCCAGCGCCCGAACGCCACCACCGCCCCGACGAACGCGAGCACCAGCATCCACAGCCCGTCGGCCCGGTCGTGGTCGGTGATGTCGTAGCGCAGGCTGCCGTCCTCGAAGTCCTCGGTCTGCATCACGATCACGTTGTCGCCGGGCGCGACGTCGGGCGCGCCGGGACCGGACGGGACGGCGGTGCTGACGACCTTGCCCGCCTCGGCGCCGGTGGTGAGCTTGACGGTCACCTCGCCGCAGCGGGGCGCCTCCTGCTGGCCGGGGATCTGCACGGGCTCCTCGCCCGTGTCGGCGCAGTCGACGATGCGCACCGTCTGCACGACCCCGTCGGCCTGCGCGGGGCCGGTCCACGGCTCGGCCTTGATCGGCCCCGGCCACAGCAGCACCAGCCCGGCCAGGGTCAGCAGCGCGGCCGGGATCAGCGCCATGAGGGTGAGCCGGGTGGCCCGCCGGGACGCCGGGGCCGCGGGGCCGCCGTGCGAGTGCCCGTGGCCGGGGTGGTGGTCCTCGGCGCTGTCCAGGTCGTGGGCAGGGTTCACCCGGTACTCCTCGGCGGTGGTCCAGGGGCGACCGCGCGAACGGGGGCGCGCGTCGCCGACGGCGGCGTCCGCCCAGTTAACCACGCGGCTGGACCTGGGAGCACCGCTGACCGGACGTGCCTCGCGAACCGTCTCGTACCGGCCGGAAAGCCCCCGTCAACGGGTGGGCCCCGCTCACCAGAAGGTCTCGGGCTCCGTCGGCAGCAGCCGCCGCAGCAGCGGCTGGGCCGCCGCCGTCACCAGCCGGCGATCGTAGGTCAGCACGTAGTCGAAGGCGCGGCTGTCCTCGTCGTCATCGTCACGGCCCTGGTCGTAGGCGAACAGG
Source organism: Catellatospora bangladeshensis (assembly GCF_016862575.1). Classification (GTDB taxonomy): domain Bacteria; phylum Actinomycetota; class Actinomycetes; order Mycobacteriales; family Micromonosporaceae; genus Catellatospora; species Catellatospora bangladeshensis. The sequence continues at coordinate 75,413 of NZ_BONF01000036.1, forward strand.
CCGGCCGCGAAGTGCGCGCCCAGCACGACCACGATCCACTCGCGGGTCATCGGGTCGGCCGAGTCCAGCGGTCCGCCCCGGATGCCGACCACCGGCTCGGCGGTGAGGCCCGCGGCGTACACGGCCGTCAGCACGCCGCGGCCGGCCAGCTCGGTGTAGCGGGTGCGGACCGCGTCGTCGAAGTGGCGCGCCTGCTGGAACGCCGCCAGCAGCACCGCGGGCTCGGTCAGGTCCAGGCACTTGTTCTCCAGGTGCCGGCTCAGGCAGCGCAGCACCTCCTTCGTGGTGCGGGCCGTCGGCCGGTGCCGGGACGCGATCTCGTACGGCGTACCCTCCGGCAGCTCCGGTGCGGGCACCCGGGGCAGCACGAACTCGGCCGCCGCGATGTCGTGCGGCAGCGGCTCGGGGCGGCCGAACAGCCAGCCCTGCCCGAGCGTGGCCCCCATCGCGCGGGCGACCGCCAGGTGCCGCGGCGACTCGATGCCCTCGGCGAGCACGGCCGCGCCGGTGCGCTCGGCCTCGGCCAGCACGGCGTTGACCACGGCCGACGCCGCCGGCGTGATCGGCCCCTGCACCACCCCGCGGTCGATCTTGATCACGTCCGGGCTGATCAGCGGCATCATGGCCAGGCTGGTGGTGGTGGCACCGACATCGTCCAGGGCGATGCGCATCCCGGCCTCGCGCAGCCGCAGCACCGCCGCGAGCAGGCCGCCGGGATCGCTGCCCAGCTTCCGCTCGGTGATCTCGACGACGACCTGGAGCTGGTCGGAGGCGGCCCGGAAGGTGTCGATGAGCTGCGCCGGCGGCGGGGTGCGGAACGTGGCCGGCTCGGCGTTGAGGAACAGCGGCACCGTGGTGGGCAGTCCCGCCATCAGCGCGGCCCGGCAGGACGCGGCCCGGCAGATCCAGTCCAGCTCGGCCAGCCGACCAGCGCGGGCACCCTCGCGGAACAGCTTGTCCGGGGTGGCGAACGCGCTGCCGCTCGGGCCGCGGATCAGCGCCTCGTAGCCGACGGTGCCGCCGCTGTCCAGCGACACGATCGGCTGGAACACCGGATAGAGCGAGCCGCGCGACATGAGCGCGTCGAACTCGGCGTCGGGTGCACGGCCCACGCGATAACCCCCCGGACCGGTCCGCTCCTGCGCGGCAGTTGATCGTCACTGCACAGCGTAGAGGCGATCCGGCGGCGGCAAGGCCGTTTTGCGAGGTATGCCGGTCAGTCGTGGCCCGGCACGCCCAGCGCGGTGCCGGTGCCGGTGACGTCGATGATCCGGCGTACCGGTTCGGGAACGTTGCGCAGGCACAGCGACGCCTGCCGGGTGCGCGCGTGGGCGGCGACGTCGAGCAGCACGGCCAGGCCCCGGGCGTCGATGAAGGTGACCCGGGCCAGGTCCAGGCACAGCGGGCGGTCCGTGCTGGAGTCGATGGCGGCCCGCAGGTCGGCCCGCACCTGTTCGGCGTTGCCGAGGTGCAGCTCACCCGCGACGTGGATCAGCGCGCCGCCGTCGCCGGCGGCCACCGACACCACGGACTCCGCGTGCGACGCCATCACACCTCAGTCTGGCATCATCACCGCCCGGACCCTGTCCATCGGCAGTCGCGAACGTCGTGGCCGAACAGGGCCGATGTTCCGGCGACACAGCCAGCGGGTTGATCCGAACGGCCCGCATCCTTCCGGCACCCCCAGGCGCTCCGTGATCGAAGCTCCGTTCCTGCGGCCGGAGCAGCAGGAACGGAGCTTCGCAGGACAGGACGCGACGGTCAGCCCTTGCCCTCCCGGGGGCGGGCGAGGTCACTGCCGCCGATCTCCCGGCCCGCGGCGACGAGCAGGGTCACCGCTGCACGCCGATTGCACGCGGATGTGCAGCCGCGGCCCGCACGCTCTCAGCACACCTGACGGCACGTTCGACCAAGGAGAACCATGCAGTCCTCGATCCTGCGGCGCGCGCTGACCGGCGTCGCGCTGTCCGCGGCCCTGTCCGCACCCGCCGCCCTGGCCGGGGCGGCGCCCGCCCTCGTGATGGCGGAGAGCCAGGAGACGGAGGGGCCGAAGCCCCCGCCGATCAAGGGCTTCGCCGCCGGAGACAGCACGGGTGACGACGACACCGCCGACGCCGACCGGCGGATCATCGTCTACAACTGACCGTT
>NZ_BONF01000037.1 GCF_016862575.1 Catellatospora bangladeshensis
CCTCGATCAGTCAGGCACGCAGGATCTCGCCCGAACGGTTGAATAGTTTGGATACACAACTTAGTCTCATGTGATCAGTGTCAGACACTGCGCAGTGCCTCGGCGACCGGGCAGTCAGTCGCGCCGCGCAGCCCCTCATCAGCGAGGACTCTCATGACAAGTCTGCAGCACAGGCTGCGCTCTGCCCGGTGGAAGGCCGCGCTCGTCCTCGGCAGCGTGGCCACGGTCGTGGCCGGCGGCGCGCTCGTCGCGGCCACCAACGCCTACGCCGCGGCGGGCTGCCGGGTGAACTACTCCGCGCCCAGCCAGTGGCCCGGCGGCTTCACCGCCAACGTGGAGATCACCAACCTGGGCGACCCGGTCAACGGCTGGAACCTGGTCTGGACGTACGCCAACGGCCAGAAGGTCACGAGCATCTGGAACGCGAGCTACACCCAGCCCGCCGCCACGGTGACCGCCACGAACCTGTCCTACAACGCCGCGATCCCCACCAACGGCACCGTGTCGTTCGGCTTCAACGGGTCCTGGTCGGGCACCAACACGGCGCCCACCTCGTTCACGCTCAACGGGGTGGCCTGCACCGGCTCGGTCGGCCCGAGCGCGTCGGCCAGCGCCAGCGCCTCGCCGAGCGCCTCGGCCAGCCCTCGCCCGTCGAGCAGCCCGTCCACCAGCCCCTCGCCGAGCACCCCGCCGCCCGGCAACGCGATGGCCGCGGTCGCCGCGATGCAGCCCGGCTGGAACCTCGGCAACTCGCTGGACGCCACCGGCGCCGACGAGACCTCCTGGGGCAACCCGAGGATCACCCAGTCGCTGATCACGAACATCAAGGCGCAGGGCTTCAAGAGCATCCGCATCCCGGTCACCTGGGGCCAGCACCAGGGCGGCGCGCCGAGCTACACCATCGAGGCGGCGTACCTGGCCCGGGTCAAGGAGGTCGTCGACTGGGCGCTGGCCGCCGACCTGTACGTCATGCTCAACATCCACCACGACTCGTGGCAGTGGATCGCCAACATGCCCGGTGACCGCACCAACGTGCTCAACCGGTACAACGCGATCTGGACGCAGCTGGCGAGCACGTTCCGCAACTCCTCGCCCAAGCTGACCCTGGAGAGCGTCAACGAGCCGCAGTTCACCGGCTCCTCCGGCGACGCGCAGAACGCGCAGCTGCTCAACGAGCTGAACACCTCGTTCCACCGGATCGTGCGCGCGTCGGGCGGCAACAACAGCACCCGCCTGCTGGTGCTGCCGACCCTGCACACCTCGGCCGACCAGGCTCGCATCGACGAGCTGACGGCCACGTTCACCGCGCTCAACGACCCGAACCTGATCGCCACCGTGCACTTCTACGGCTTCTGGCCGTTCAGCGTGAACATCGCCGGGTACACCAGGTTCGACGCCACGACGCAGCAGGACCTGACCGACCAGTTCGACCGGGTCTACAACGCCTTCGTCACGCGCAACATCCCGGTGATCATCGGGGAGTACGGCCTGCTCGGCTTCGACCGGCACGTCGGCACCATCGAGCAGGGCGAGAAGCTGAAGTTCTTCGAGTACCTGGGCTACTACGCCCGGACGAAGCGGCTGACCACCATGCTCTGGGACAACGGGCAGCACTTCGGCCGCACCTCGTTCGCGTGGAGCGACCAGGAGCTGTTCAACCAGATCAAGTCGAGCTGGACGGTGCGCTCCGGCACGGCCTCCTCTGACCAGATCTTCAGCGCCAAGGCGAGCTCGATCACGGCCAAGGCGGTGACGCTCAACCTGAACGGCGCCACGGTCACCGCCGTCCGCCAGGGCAGCACGAACCTCACCCAGGGCAGCGACTACACCATCTCCGGCAGCACGCTGACGTTCACCGCCGCGGCGATCACCAGGCTGTCGGGCAGCCGGGCGTACGGCGTCAACGCGTCGGTCAACGTGGTGTTCTCGCAGGGCGTGCCGTGGCGGATCAACTTCCTCACCTACGACACGCCGCAGGTGTCGAACGCGACCGGCACCACGAGCAGCTTCGCCATCCCGACCCAGTTCCGCGGGGACGTGCTGGCCACCATGGAGGCCAAGTACGCCGACGGCAGCAACGCCGGGCCGCAGAACTGGACCTCGTTCAAGGAGTTCGACTACACGTTCGCGCCGAACTACGCCGCGAACAGCATCACGCTCAAGCCCGAGCTGTTCAACGACATCAACGCCGGGGCCAAGGTGACGCTCACCCTGCACTTCTGGAGCGGCACCACGGTGACGTACTACGTCACCAAGTCCGGCAGCACGGTGATCGGTTCGGTCAGCTGATCCGCCCCCGCGGCGGGCGGGTGCACACCGGGATAAACCGGTTGCGCCCGCCCGCCGCGCCTTGTTGTACTGCGGATGAGTCCTGTCCCCGGAGCAAGGAGAGTCCGATGCGAGCTGTCATGTCCGCCCGCAGGCTCCCATTCGCTCTCGCAGAGGACATGACGCTTCTTGAGGACACTCAACCTCGGCATCCTGGCGCACGTCGACGCCGGTAAGACCAGCCTGACCGAGCGGCTGCTGCACGCCGCCGGGGTCATCGACGAGATCGGCCGCGTCGACGACGGCAACACGCAGACCGACACGCTCGAACTCGAACGCCGCCGCGGCATCACCATCAAGTCGGCCGTGGTGTCGTTCGTGGTGGACGGCACCCGGATCAACCTGATCGACACCCCCGGCCACCCGGACTTCATCGCCGAGGTGGAGCGGGTGCTCGGCGTGCTCGACGGCGCGGTGCTGGTCGTCTCGGCCGTCGAGGGCGTGCAGGCGCAGACCCGGGTGCTGATGCGGGTGCTGCGTCGGCTGCGCATCCCGACGCTGCTGTTCGTCAACAAGATCGACCGCTCCGGGGCCCGCTACGGCGAGCTGCTCGACGGCATCGCCGCACGGCTCACCCCCGCGATCGCCGCGATGGGCGCGGTCGACGGGCTCGGCGGCGCGGCGGCGTCGTTCACGCCGTTCCCGCCGGAGCATCCCGGCTTCGCCGGCCGGCTCGTCGAGCTGCTGGCCGAGCACGACGACGCGCTGCTGGCGGCGTACGTCGACGGCGGCGCGCCCGTACCGTGGCGGCGGCTGCGCCGCTGCCTCACCCAGCAGTCCCGGCGGGCGCTGGTGCATCCGGTGTACTTCGGCTCGGCCGTGACCGGCGCGGGTGTGCCGGAGCTGATGAGCGCGGTCACGCGGCTGCTGCCCACGGCGGCGGGCGATCCGGCCGCACTGCCGTCCGGGTCGGTGTTCAAGGTCGAGCGCGGCCCCGCCGGGGAGAAGGTCGCCTACGTGCGGATGTTCGACGGCACGGTCCGCGTGCGCGACCGGCTGCCGTTCGGCGAGGGCCGCTCGGGCAAGGTGACCGCGATCAGTGTGTTCGACCACGGCGGCGCCGAGCCGCGCACGGCCGTCGGCGCGGGTGAGATCGCCCAGGTCACCGGCCTGGCCGAGGTGCGCATCGGCGACACCGTCGGCGCTCCCCCGCGACGGCCGGCCGCGGCACACCACTTCGCGCCGCCGACGCTGGAGACCGTGGTCGTGCCGGGCCGCGCCGCCGACCGGGGCGCGCTACACGCGGCGCTGACCCAGCTCGCCGAGCAGGATCCGCTGATCGGGCTGCGGCAGACGGGCGATCCCGGAAGCCCCGAGATCTCGGTGTCGCTCTACGGCGAGGTGCAGAAGGAGGTCATCCAGACGACCCTGGCCGAGGAGTACGGCATCGGCGTGTCGTTCCAGGAGACGACCACCATCTACATCGAGCGCCCGGTGGGCACCGGCGTGGCGGCCGAGGACATGGGCGGGGAGAACCCGTTCCGGGCCGGGGTCGGGCTGCGTCTTGCACCGGCGGAGCCGGGCACGGGCGTGCGCTTCCGGCTCGGCATCGAACTGGGCTCGCTGCCGATGGCGTTCATCAAGGCGGTCGAGGAGAGCGTGCACCGCACGCTGCGGCAGGGGCTGCGCGGCTGGCAGGTCACCGACTGCGTGGTGACGCTGACCCGCTCGTCGTACACCCCGCCGCCGCCGTACGGGTGGAGCAAGTGGTCCAGCTCGGCGGGCGACTTCCGCAACCTCACCCCGCTGGTGCTGATGACGGCGCTGCGCGAGGCCGGCACGAGCGTGCACGAGCCGGTCCACCGGGTGACCGTGGAGCTGCCCGCCGACGCGGTGGGCGCGGTCGCGCCGGTGCTGGCACAGCTCGGCGGGGTGCCGCAGGCGACCACGGTGCGCGGCGGCACCGCGGAGCTGGAGGTGCACCTGCCCGCGACGCGGGTGCACGAGCTGCAGCGGCTGCTGCCCTCGCTCACCCGCGGCGAGGGCAGCGTGGACGGCAGGTTCGACCATTACCGGCAGGTGCGCGGGCAGGCGCCGGTGCGGCCACGCGCCGACGCGAACCCGCTGGACCGCAAGGAGTACCTGTTACACGTGGTGCGTCGCGTGTAGTCCGCTGCGGCGGCGCCGGGACCGGGCACGGTGACCGGTCCCGGCATCCCGCCGTTCCACGGTCAGGTGATGATCCGCGACACCGCGGACGTACGCATGGAGCGTGAGGCACGCAGGTTGCGGGTCACGTTGACCCGCTTGAGCCACCGGTCGGTGCCGTCGTAGCGGGGCACGAACGGCCGCCGCCCGTGCACCACCCGGTAGTTGTCGAGGAAGACGATGGAACCGGGGCCGGCGGGCAGGTCCACCAGCGACGCGTCGATCCGGTCGGTCAGGTGCGCCAGGGCCCGGCGGGCCGGTTCGTCATCGGCCAGCACGTACATGTACGCCGGATCCACCTGCAGGTAAGGTCCGTCCGGCCCGCCGTAGAGCACCGGCACCGGGACCGGATCGCTGATCATGCCCGCCACGGACTCGCTCGCCGCCGCCTCGGCAACGTGGGCGTCGTCGGGCAGGAAGCAGAACACCGGCCGGGCCAGCTCCCGCCGAACCCAGTCCGGCAGCGTGTCCGGCGGCACATGGCCGATCGTCGTGGCGGCCTGGCCCGGGTTGCGCAGCGTCAGCAGGCCGAGGTAGTCGCACTTGTAAGGATGGAACGACTCCTCCGTGTGCCACTCCAGCTCGGCCTCGCTGCCCGCGCCGATCTGGTCGTACTCGCGACCCGGCTGGGGACAGATGTCGTGGACCAGTGCCCCGTTCTGCTGGGACGCCCAGCCGAACACGTCGCCGAGCCAGCCCGCGGCCAGCATCAGCTGCGCCGAGCCCAGCGCCGAGCGGTCGGCCGCGGTGCCGTCGCTCCAGCCCAGGGGGGTGGGCCCGAGCCGTGCCGCGTCGATGTCGACTCCCCGCACGACCACGCCCAGCACCCGCTCCTCCAGCAGGGACGACAGCGCCGCGCGCAGCGAGCGGGGCAGATCCCCGCTGAGGATCTTCGCGAACTCCGGATCGAGGGATCCGGGACGGTAGCCAATCAGTTCACGCGCCAGCGACGCGAGCGCGGCCGCCTCTTCGGCGTCGAGCGTCACTGCGCCGAACTGGGATTCAATTGACACCGGGCACTCCATTGCTGAGGGATCGCAGAAGATCGAACATGGGACGGGGGGACAGGCCCATGGCCGGATCGGCCAGGCGCCCGAAGAGGAACTCGGCACAGGCGACGAAGAGCATCAGCGGGAGCAGCCGAGACTCGCCGCCGGCCGGCGGGCGTACGCTGCGATAGCCGGCGAGCAGCGCCCGCACCAGCCGCGCGTCCCACCCGCCCGACCCGGTGCAGCAGCTGATCAGCGCCGTGGCGAGGTCCAGCAGCAGCGGCCCCCGCCGGGCCTCCTCGAAGTCGATCAGGACCGCGCGGTCGGGCTCGGCGAAGACGACGTTGCCCGGGAACACGTCGCCGTGCAGGAAACCCCACTCGACGCCGTCGCACCCGAGACTCGCGCCGAGGTCCAGGACGCCGCGCAGGTAACTCTGCTCCGCCGGGGTGAACGCGGCGTCCAGCGCACCGGCCAGGAGGGGCAGCCGCCGCCACGGCGGGGTCCACTCCGGAACCGGGCTGGCGTCGACGTGCGCCTGCAGCAGATGCAGCTCGCCAAGCGACCGGCCGACCGCGCGCACGCGCCGCTCGCTCGACAGCGTCTGCAGGGAGCCGCCGCCGAGGAAGCGCGACACGACCACGGCCTGTCCCCGGTGGAACGTCACCGGCTCGGCCGCACCCGGCGGGCGCAGGTAGGTTGACACCGGCGCGCCCAGACCCGCCAGCTCGTCGAGGATGCCCGACAGCGCGGCGAAGAAGGTGCGGTCGAAGTGGCGTTCCAGCGCGGTGAGCACGAACGGGCCGCGCTCGGAGGTCACCCGGAAGGTGGAGTTGACCGAGCCCTCGGCGACGGGCGCGACGTCGCGAACGCCGCCGATGCCGTACGCCCGCAGGATTGCCGCCGCTTCGGTGGTGGAGAGGTCGAACCGGGCGCCCACGCTCACGCCTCCTTCGGCAGGACGTACCCGCGTGGCGCGGGCAGCCGGGCGAGCAGGACCCCGGCAGCGGCACAGGCCAGAAACGCGAGCCAGGTGAGGGCCCAGGCGCCGTGCTGGTCGGCGTAGCCGGTGAGCAGGCCCCCCAGCCAGCTGCCGGCGAACGCGCAGCCCCCCATGATCAAGCCGCTCGCGCCGAAGTAGGTGCCGTGCAGTCCGGAGGGGGCGCTGCCGTACACCCGTGCCCGGAACGCCGGTTCGATCAGCACCGACGCGGCGGACAGCAGCACCGACGCGGCCACCACCGTGGCCGTGTCGTGCGCGAGCAGCACCAGCACCGCCCCGCAGCCCAGGGCCAGGTAGCCGGCGAGCACCGCCCGGCCGGTGGCGACGATCCGCCGCGTCGCGAACCGGCCCTCCAGCAGCTGCGACATCCCGAACGTGACCAGGGCGTTGGCGGCGAACAGGTAAGGGATGACGCCGTCGGCGCCGAAGCCGATCAGGTCCAGCGAGATCACCACATAGTTCTGCTGGCTGAGCAGGAAATACGGCAGCAGTGCCAGGCACGCCGACCACAGCGCGGCATCCCGCCACGGCTCCCCGGCCCGGGCCAGCACCCCGGCCGGGGCGGGCGGCTGCTCCGGCGCCAGGCCGCGCAGGCCCCACAGGAACACCGCGCCGATGCCGAGGTAGACCGCGGCGCTGCCCAGGCACAGCCACGCGAACCCCACGCCGAGCAGCACCGCGCCGATCAGAGGCCCGAGTGCGGAGCCGATGGTGTCCCAGGTCGCGCCCCAGCGGTAGGCGGACTCGCGCCTGGCGTGCCCGTTGCGCGCCGATCCGAACACGACGTTGAGGCCGGGCCCGAACAGCGCGCCGCCCAGACCCACCAGGGACAGGCCCACGACGAGCATCGTGAGATCGCCCGCGTACGCCAGCACGAGCAGCCCCGCCGAGCGCACCACGACGGCGGCCAGGGTCGTGCCGCGGAAGCCGAACCGGTCGGCGAGACCCCCGCCGAGCAGGCCGCCGACTCGCTGGGAGACCACCCGCACGCCGAGCACCGCCCCGAGCCCGGCCGCCGTCACCATGCCGCCGGCCTCCAGGTAGCGCGGCAGCTGCGGGATCACCATGCCGAAGGCGAGCTGCGACGACGCGCTGACCGCGTAGGCGGTGTACAGCAGGTTCCGTTCCCGGCTCACCGGCGGTACTCGACCTTCACGAGCGCGGCGAGCCGCGTGACGGCCGCGGTGGCCTCGTCCAGATCGGCGCCGAGGCAGATGAGGTAGCCGTGCCGGGTGCTCGACGAGACGGTGCGCGGCGGCGTGTCGCCGGTCCCGTACGGGAAGTGGCACATCAGCACCGCCGGGTCGGCCCGCACCGTGTCCAGCCCGTGCACGGCCGCGATCTCGGCCTGGGCCAGCGTGAAGTAGCGGGACACGACGGCGCCGCCGGGCCGGCCGGCCGCCACGCCGGCCGACGGCAGGCCGGCGACCGCCGCGAGGCCGGCGACCGCGAGGTCGAGCCCGGTGGCGGCCTTCGTGATCTCGACGATGCGGTCGCCGCCCGGCCTGGTATGCGACTCGACGATGAAGACCCGCCCGTCGCAGACCTTGATCTCGGTATGGGTGACCCCGTTCACCACCCCGACCGCGTCCAGGAAGGCGGCCAGCTCGTCCCGGGCCCGCCCGAGCACGTCCGCCGGAAGCCGCGACGGCTGGCAGTGCCCCATCTCGACGAAGCGGCCGTCGGCGGAGACCGTCTTGTCGGTGACAGCGACCAGGTGGTGAACGCCGTCGCGGGAGACCGCCTCGATGCTGTGCTCGCTGCCCCCGACGTACTTCTCCAGCAGTGCGGTCGGCGCCGCCGTGGCAAGGTCCTCGGCGCGGCGGTGGATGCGGATGTCCCGGCTGCCCGAGCCGTCGCGCGGCTTCGAGATCACCGGATAGCCGACCTCCCCGGCCCAGCGGAGCCGGTCCCCGGGCGTGGACGGCCCCGCCAGGAACGGCACGGTGGAGGCCAGCCCCGCCGCCTGCGTGACCGCTCGCATCCGCGCCTTGTCCCGGGTGTTGGCCACGGCGTCGGCGGCCAGCCCCGGCACCCCGAGCCGGGCGGCGAGGAGGGCCGCCACCTCCAGCGAGTCCTCCTGCATGGAGAGCACCATCTCCACCGGGTCGGCTCTGTGCACGGCCGCGGCCATGGCCAGGACCTCTGCCTCGTCAGACAGGTCCGTGAGCACCGTACGCGCGGCCCGGCCGAGGTGTTCGGGCCGCACCCGGCGGATGTCGTCCAGGTGCGTGACGCGGAAGCCGAGTTCCGCGGCGGCCCGCAGCGCCGCACTGGAGGAGCCGACGAGCAGCAGATGGCGCGCCACGTCAGTCGACCTCCAGCAGGATGCCGCCGAGGGCCTCCTCCGCGCGGACCCTGGCCTGCTCCACCGTCGGGGCGTACGCGACGACGCGGCCGAGCCGGTCCTGGTTGGTCTGCGGCGGCCGCACGGGCGCGCCGAGCCTGTCCTTGAGGTGCACCTCGACGTCGTCGGGCAGGTCGCCCACGGTGACCTCACGCAGTACCCCGGCCGCGCCGGCCGCGATGGAGCGGGTGTAGCCCGCCCGGCCCACGACGAACTCCCCGGGCAGGCCGCGGCCCAGGTACAGCTCGAGCAGCGTCCTCCGGATGTCGATGTCCATGCATCGCGCGATGACGTCGGGGATCGAGTTGCCGATGATGCGCGGGTTGATCTCGATGATGCGCGGGCCGTCCGCCGCCAGCACCATCTCGATGTGGGCCGGGCCGTTGTCGTAGCCGATGGCGCGCAGCGCGGCGAGGCCGGCCGCCGTGAGCGCCGGCGCCGGGCCGCCCGTCACCGGGAACCCCGCACCCAGCTCCACGAAGACCGGAGGCGCGCTGAGCAGCCGGTCGGTGACGCCGAGGACCCGGTACACCCCGCGGTCGGCGAGTACCTCGAGGCTGTAGAGCGGGCCGGCGACGAACTCCTCGACGAGCATCACGCCCAGCTTGCGCACCTCGCGGGAGTACATGCCAGTCCGGAAGTGCTCGGCGTGGGCGCGCCGCACGTCGTCGGCGCAGCTCGCCAGCGTCACCGAGATGCTGTCGCTGGCGTCGACCGCCTTGACCACACACGGGAAGCCGATCTCGGCGGCCGCGGTGACGGCCTCCTCGACCGTCGGGACCACCCGGAACGCCGGTTGCGGCACCCCCGCCGCGGCCAGCGCGCCCCGGGTCAGGTGTTTGAGGTTGGCGGCCTCCACCGCGCCGGGCGCCGTGCCGAACAGGCCCGCGCGGGCGGCGATGTGAGCCGCCTGGACGATCTCCGCGTCGCTGGTCGCGATCACGGCATGCACCCCGGCGTCGGCGCAGTAGCGGGCGAGGTTGTCGTACAGCAGGTGCAGGTTGTTGTGGGTGTCGATGCGGATGATGTTCTTGCAGCGGGCCAGGAAGCTGGTCTCCGGCGTCTCGTCCCGGTCGAGGAAGTACTCCGGCAGGTGCGAGGCGAAGGTGACCTCGCAGCCCGCGTCAACGGCGTACTCGATCAGGCTTCGCCCGAAGCCCGACCGGTTGCTCTCCACGAAGAGCAGATGCGCGTTCTCGAGTGCGGTCGTCATGGTTGCTCCCGGTTCAGGCGTGCAGGCGCTTCAGCGACTGCTTGACGTCGTCGACGATGTCCTGGGCCGACTCCAGCCCGATCGCGAACCTGATCAGGCGCGGGTGATCGGGGAACTCCTCCATGTTGGCCGGGCGGGCCAGCGACTCGGTGCCGCCGAAGGAGCTCGCGATGACGCAGACCTCCAGTCCGTCGAGGAAGTCGACGACCGTCTGGTCGTTGGAGCCCCGCCCGGGCGCGAGGCTGGCGTAGAGGATGCCCGCGCCGCCGCCGAGGTAGCGTCCGGCCAGCTCATGGTCTGGGTGTTCGGGCAGGCCCGGGTGGCAGACCCATTCGATGCCGTCGAGTTCTCGCAGCTCCTGCGCGATGCGCAGGGTGCTCGCGTTCACGTGGGCCATCCGCACGGCGAGGGTCTTGAGCCCTCGTAGCAGCAGGTACGACGCGAAGGGGTCCACCGACGCGCCGGAGTAGCCCTTCTCCTGCGCCAGCCGGTCGACGAGTTCCTGCCTGCCGACGATGACACCGGCGACGATGTCGTTGTGGCCGCCCAGGTACTTGCTCGCGCTGTGCACCACCAGGTCCGCACCGTGCGCCAGCGGGTTCTGGTTGATCGGCGTGGCGAGCGTGCTGTCGATCGACAGCAGCGCGCCGTGGGCGCGGCACTGGTCGGCGATCCGCGCGATGTCGAACACGCGCAGCAGGTAGTTCGACGGGGTCTCGACGTGGACCAGCGTGGTGCGCTCGGTGAGCAGGTCGGTGAGATCCGCGCCGGCCATGAGCACGGACACTGAGACACCGATCCGCTCGAAGGAGCGCTTGAGCACGGAGTAGCTGCGGTAGTACGAGTTCTCGGAGATCACGACATGGTCACCCGGCCGCAGGAAGGTGCTGTAGACGAGGCTCACGGCGGCCATGCCGCTGCCCACCAGCACACCGCCGTCCGCGCCCTCCAGCTCGCAGAGGATGCGCAGCGCTTCGGCCTCGGTGGGGTTGGTGTAGCGGGAGTACTTGAACTTCTTCGTCTCCGGGCCGCCGTTGAGCGTGGCGACGTACGGAGCCGCGTCCTCGTACTTGAAGTTCGAGCTCTGGAAGATCGGGAAGGCCATCGCGCCGTGGTCGGCGTACGGGCGGCCGACGTGGCCGTTGGCGGCGATGGTGTGCTTGGACCGGCTCACGCCTGCGCCTCCTGCTGAGCGAACTCGAAGAACAGCATGTCCCGACGGCCCTGAGCGCAGCCCTCGGCGGGCTCCAGCGGGCTGACCGAGTGCAGTGCGGTGCGGTCGTCGAGCAGGATGTAGTCGCCGGGCCGGGTCAGGCAGTGCGTGGTGACCGGGGCCTGAGCCAGGTCGTGGATGGTGCTCACTCCGCCCGCGACGTCGGCCCGGTCCATGAGGATCATCGCGACGTGGTCGACGCCGTCCCGGTGCGCCCCCTCCGGGGTGGGCCGGCCCGACTCGGTCCAGGTGGCGGTGATCCGGTGCTGGTGCACGTTCACGGTCCACGCGGTCGCGCCGGTCCGGTCGGCGAAATGGGCCAGCGCCCGCTGCACGATCGGGCTCTTGAACAGCCTCTGGTCGACGGGCTCGAAGGTGCGCGGGACTCCCCCGTTCAGCTTGTTGATCTCCATGGACTGCAGGAACGGCCGCTGCTCCAGCACCTCTACGGCGCCGGCACGGTAGCTGACGGTGGCGAACCGCCGGCGCCGGTACGTACCGCGGTCCCCCATGAACGAGTCCAGCGGGAGGTCGTCCCACAGCTCGGCCAGCTCCGTCCACTCATCGGCGGTCCAGTCGAGGTGGTCGCTCAGATTCCCGATCTCGTATCGCGGTTGTGTCATGGCCCGAAAACCTAGAAGCCGTTCAAGATCTTGTCAACTTTAGGCAACAACATTTGCCAAATAACGACCAGCTACGAATGTGTCCTGGACGGTTCGCGTTGATTTAGCCTGTTATTCGATGGAAGAAGTCGGCAATGCTTGCCTCGGCTCTTGCCAACTAGTGCCAGCCCACCTAGATTCCTCCGCTGTCAACCAACGACGGGGGAACAATGCTGAAACTCATCCTCACGGCGGTCACCACGGCGGTGTTCGCTCTCAGCCCGGCGAGCGCGCATGGCACCGCCCATGCCGACACCGGCACGGGTACCGGCGACACCTGCCCGACCACACCATGCGAGCCGGTGGCGACGCCGCTCGACAACGTGGACTGGCCGAACTGATCCGCCGCCGGGGCGGCCACCAGCCGCCCCGGCCGGACCCCTGAAGATCGACTTGCCAGAAGTTGGCAAGGCTCGGCAGCATTACCGCATGGCACTTCGCACCGAGTCGAGCGCATGACCACCAGCGAGCGCGCCCCCGGCGAGGGCGACCTGGCGGACCTGCTCCAGCAGCCCCGCTTCGGCCGGCAATTACGCGCCTTCCGCCTGGAGCGGGGTCTGTCCCAGGCCGAGGTGGCCGATGCCCAGATCTCGACGGCATACCTGTCGCGCTTGGAGTCCGGTGCCCGCCAGCCGACCGTCAAGGTCTTCGAATACCTGCTGGAACGGCTCGGCCTGACCGCCGCCGCGTTCCGGCCCGCCGGCCGGGACCAGCTCTCCACGCTGCTGGCGACCGTCGCCTCCAGCGACACCGGCACCGTCGACGCCGCCGAACTCGCGCGCTCGCTGCAACAGGCCCGCAGCGCCGACCCCGCGACCCGCTGGCAGGCGCTCTGGCTCCTGTCCCGAGCCCAGGACCAAGCCGCCCAGCGCGAAGACGAGCTGGTCACCCTGCGCGAACTCGTCGCGCTCAGCGAGGGCCTCGACGCACCGGAGCTGCGGGTGCGCTCGCTCAACCAGCTCGCCCGCTGCCTGCGCGCCACCGGCGACCTCGTATCGGCTCAGGAGGCCGCGGCGGCGTCCTTCGCCGCGGCGCAGCAGCTGCCCGTCGCCGAGCAGGCGCGCCCGCTCATGACGCTCGTGTCGACCGAGGCGGAGATGGGCCGCACCCCCGACGCCCTTGCCCACGCCGCCGAACTGGAGGAACTCGTCGCCGGCGCGCGGGGCACGCTGGCGGTCGAGGCACTGTGGGCCGCGGCGGCGGTGCGCATCCGGGCGGGCGGGTCCGCCGAGGCGGTGCGGCTGATGGAACAGGCGCTGCGGCAGCTGGACAGCCAGGACCACCTGCTGCTGTGGCTGCGCCTGCGGCTCGCCGCCGCGTCGCTCTACCTCCAGACGAACCCGAGCGACCCCGCGCGGGCCGAACACTGGCTGGCGGAGGCGGAGCCGGCCCTCCGGCTCGTCGGCCAGGTGCTGCAGCGCGCCGAGTTCGGCATGCTGCGGGCCATCGCGGCCTTTCAGCGTGACGACCTCGCCGGCGCCGAGCAGGCCTGCGCCGACCTCGAAGGCATCGAGCACCACCTGACCTTCCGCGATCTGCTGCGGGTGCGGATCCTGCGCAACCGGATCCTGCTGCGCCATGGCAGGACCGCCGAGGCCGTCGACGGGCTGCGCGAGCTGGCCACCGCGGCGCAGCATGCCGCGATCGCCGACCTCACCGCCGAGATCTGGCAGACCATCGCCGAAGCGCTGATGTCCAGGCCGTCACCGCCGTAGGGCGGGGCGGCGAAGGCCGGGTCCGGCGGCGCGACCGCCACCGGACCCGGACCGTCCTCACTCCAGCTGGAAGGTCGCGTCGCCGTACGCCGAGCTGGTCACCGCCTGTACGTAGAGCAGGCCGCCACTGTGGCGCACGTACCGGCCGGCGAAGTTCACCGACTCCAGCGAGATGCCGGACCCGGCCAGCCCGGCGCGCTGGTAGAACGTCGCGTCGTTGCGGAACAGGGTGCTGCCGTCGCTGCGCTCGACCCACAGCTCGAAGTTCTTGTGGCGCAGGTAGTAGCCGGGGAAGTTGGCCGACTCCAGGGACACCGTGCCGCTGCCGGTCAGGCCGGGCACGATGCGGAACTGCGAGTCGGCGAGGTTGGTCACGTTCGGCTCCAGCTTCGCCCGGTACTCCCAGTGCCGGATGTAGCTGGTGGTCTGGTTGTGCGAGCGCAGCCGCACCGGGGTGGCGCCGTCGGCGACCGGGATGCCGAAGTTGGGCGTGCCGTCGGCGTTCCAGTACAGCTTCTGCAGGCGGGTGCGCCGGTTGGGGTCGTTGAGCGGGTCGCCGCTGATGTTCTGATAGTTGCGGTCGTGGTAGACCAGGATGTCGCTCTGCCCGTCCTCCGACGTGGTGAACGAGTTGTGCCCGGGGCCGTACTGGCTGGTGTTGGCGTTGCTGACGAAGACGGGGTTGGCCGTCTTGGTCCACGACGACGCCGACAGCAGGTTGGCCGTGTCGGAGGCGGTCAGCAGGCCGAGGCAGTAGTTCGCGTCGGTGGCGCTGGCCGAGTACGACATGAAGATCCGGCCGTTGCGCTTGATGACCGCCGGGCCCTCGTTGACCTTGTAGCCGCGGGTCTCCCAGGCCAGCGTCGGGACGCTGAGCCGGACCGGGGTGCCGCTGATCGTCCACGGGTTCGACATGGCGGCGAGGTAGAGGTTGGAGTTGGTGGCGATGCCGGGCTCGGACTGCGCCCAGGCCAGGTAGCGCACGCCGCGGTGCTCGAAGGTGGTGGCGTCCAGGGCGAAGGTGTCGTTGGGCGTGACGATGCGGCCCTTCTCGACCCAGGTGCCGGTCAGCGGGTTGGCCGAGGAGTTCTCCAGCACGTACATGCGGATACGCCAGATGTCGCTGGACCAGCCGGCGGCGAAGTAGACGTACCACTTGCCGTTCACGTAGTGGATCTCCGGGGCCCAGATGTGGGCGCCCATCTCACCGCTGGCGTGCTTGGTCCAGATCGTCTGCTCGGCCGCGCTCGCCAGCCCCTGCAGGGTGGTCGCGCGGCGCAGCACGATCCGGTCGTACGCCGGGACGGTCGCGGTGAAGTAGTAGTAGCCGTCGGTGTGCTTGAAGATGTGCGGGTCGGCGCGCTGCGCCGCGACCGGGTTGGTGAACGGGGTGGGCGGCGAGGCCAGGGCGGGGCTCGCCAGTGGCGCGACGGCCAGCTGGAGCAGGGTGAACGCGGCGGCGAGCAGGGCCGCGGCGCGGAGACGCGTCATTGCTTCCTCTTCCGATCCGGTGCCGTCCCGGCCGCGCCGTCCGGGCAGCGGCTCGCGGCAGGAGGCATACGTTCGTCGATGTGTCCCGCAGTCTGCCAGACCATGTGAACGTTCACAATCGGTGACCCGCATGGTAGAGGGACATCCGATGAGGATGCCCGAACAACTTGCGTTAGCGGTCACAGGAAAAGGTGAGTCGCCACCGCCGTTCAGGATGATCCCGGCGGCGTGGGACCATCACCGGATGGACAGTCCCCGCCTGGAGTGGACGAACACCACGCACGACTGGACGTCGACGGTGGATCACGACCACCTCGCCGACATCCGCCGCGACCCCGCCCGCTACTCCCCCGGCGGCGCCCTCCACCTGCTGCTGGAGATCATGGCGTACGCCGACGACGAGGCGGCCTACGCCGGACGGCACGGCGTCTGCACGGTCACCCTGCACAGCGACGGCTCGATCTCGGTCGCCGACGACGGCCGCGGCACCGACACCCGCCTCGACGAGCACGGCCAGCCGATCCGCAAGCCGGTGATGGCCACCCGGGACCTGCGCTTCTTCGACGACCCGCCGGCCCTCGCGCTGCCCGACGGCGCGCCCCGGCGGGGCATGTCCGTGGTCGCCGCGCTCAGCGAATGGCTCGTCCACACCAACCGCCGGCGCGGGGGCGCGTGGTCCCAGCGCTACGAGCACGGTGTCCCGGTCACCGACCTCGTCCCGGTCGACGACGACGGCACGACGGGAACGACGGTACGCTTCTGGCCGTCACCGGCGGCGGGCAGCCGGCCGACCGCCGCGGACGTGCGCCGCTACGCGGCCGACTACCCGCACCTGGACGTGCTGGTCGTCGGCTGAGGCGGCGCCGGCCGGTCAGCGGGACAGGTGCGGGGCGACCTGCTCGGCGATCAGCTCGAAGGAGCGGACGCGGGCGTCGATGTCGTACACCATCGTGGTCAGCATCAGCTCGTCGGCGTGGGTGCGGTCCAGCAGCGCGGTCAGCTGGCGCCGCACCGTCTCCGGCGAGCCGAGCGCCTGCCCGTCGCGACGGGCCAGCACGAACTCGCGCTCCAGCGGCGTGTACGGGTGCTCGGCCGCCTCCTCCGGGGTGGGCATCCGGCCCGGCCGCCCCTGCCGCAGGCGCAGGAACGACAGCCCGGACGGCCCGGCCAGCCACTCGGCCTCGGCGTCGGTCGGCGCGCAGATCGCGCTCGCCGCGACCATCGCGTACGGCTGCTCCAGCCAGCGCGACGGCTGGAACGCGTCCCGGTAGATCGCCAGCGCCAGGTCGGTGTTGGCGGAGCTGAAGTGGTGCGCGAACGAGAACGGCAGCCCGAGCCGTCCCGCGAGCCGGGCGCTGAAGTCGCTGGAGCCGAGCAGCCAGATCGCCGGGGCGTCGCCGCGGCCGGGCACGGCGGTCACCCGGGGCGTGCCCGTGCCGGACCCGAAGTAGTCGATGAGGCGGCCCAGCTCCTGCGGGAAGTCGTCGGCCGACAGCGCGTCCATGCTGCGGCGCAGCGCCAGCGCGGTGACCTGGTCGGTGCCCGGGGCGCGGCCCAGGCCGAGGTCGATGCGGTCCGGGTGCAGCGCGACCAGGGTGCCGAACTGCTCCGCGACGACCAGCGGCGCGTGGTTGGGCAGCATCACGCCGCCGGAGCCGAGCCGGATCGTGGAGGTGTGCGCGGCCAGGTGCGCCAGCAGCACCGCCGGGGCGGAGCTGGCGATGCCGGGCATGTTGTGGTGCTCGGCGACCCAGAACCGCCGGTAGCCGAGGTCCTCGGTCCGCTGCGCGAGCTGCGTCGTATGGGACAGGGCCTCGCCGTTGGTGCCGCCGGAGACGACGGGGGCGAGATCGAGCACGGAGAGCGGCACGGCAGTCACGATCTTGCCAACCACGCCGCTGCCCGAAGCCTTCCCGGATGCCGCGCGGATCACATCCGGTCAGGCTTTGACCAGCTCCAGGCCGGCGTCGCGGTCGCGCAGCCGGCGCGCCACCCGGTCCATCGCGACGCGGAAGAAGCGCGCGTCGGCGGTGACGACGAGGTACACCTTCGCCACCTCGATCATCTGCATGGTGCACCTGGTGCCACGGGCCGTGGCGACGGCCGTGAACCGCATCCGGGAGCCGATCGCGGCCCTCTGCTCCCGGCGCGCCCGCTCCGGCAGCGGGGCCGGGCCGGCGGCCCTGCCCTCGTAGGTGGCGATCGCCTGCTCCGCCACGCCCCCGCCGGACACGGTGACACTCCACTCGCTGCTCAGGAAGGCTCCGTTGCGGCCCGCGAGGCTCTGCGTGAACAAGCGGATGCACTCGTCCGGGGCGACGCCGAGGGTGAACGTCCAGGTCTTCGCGTGGTCCAGGAAGCCCATGGTCAGCCGCCCGCCTCGCGCCGCTGCACCAGCCGCTGCATCTCGTACCCGGTGAGGCTCGCCGTGGGCAGGCCCCGGGAGAGCTTGAAGTCGATGCCGCCGTCGATGAACGGCAGCGCGGCGGGCAGGTGCACGGCGTCCCCGCCGCGTACCTCCCAGATGAGGTGAGCCGCGCCCAGCGTCGCCCAACCGCCCTGCTCGCCCTGGATGAGGGCGCGCAGGTCGGCCAGGAAGGCGGTGGGCTCGGCGCTCAGCTCCTGCATGAACGGCGCGATGCAGCTCGACCACACCTCACCGCTGTCGACACCGGCGCTCTGCGAGTCGAGGCTGAACCGGCCCAGCAGCTCCAGCCGCCGGATCATGTCACTCGGAAAGCGCGACGCGGGCTTTCGCGTGAACCATCGCATGGCCATCTCTGACGGACGGGCCGGTGCGCGCCGCCGCGTAGTGCACGAGGCTCCCGCCGCGCTGCTGGAACAGCATGACGGGAGCCTCGTACGACGGCCGTCAGAAGACCGGGACGCCCTCGCGGACGAGACGCCAGTTCGGCTGGAAGAAGTCGGCCGGGTCGATGACGCCCTTGCCCTGCGCCCAGTCGATGAGCAGCTGGCGGATCTCCTGCTGCGCGTTGTACACCTGCGTCTTGACGATGCCGGGGAAGCCGCCGCCGCCGCTGCGCCGGTAGTTGTTCACCGCGACGACGAAGCGGTCGCCGTCGGCCACCGGGGTGGTCGTGCCAGCGTGGTTCAGCGCGGTGATGCGCTGCCCCACCGGCTTGCTGATGTCGATGTCGTAGTCGATGCCGGAGAACGTGTCGTAGTTGTAGTCCGGCACGGCCGGCTCGCTGATCGTCGCCGGGTCGACCACGGCGCCCACCGCGTGCGTGCGGAAGTACTTCGCCGAGTACTCCAGGTACGCCCGCACCTCGGCGCCGGTGAGCACGACCGCCTCGAGGGTGTTGTCGTAGATGTACAGGCCCGCGACGTCCTTGATCTTCACGTCGCCGGCCGGGAACAGCGCCGTCCGGCTGAACGGCGCCGAGATCGACAGCACCGGCAGGGACGCGTACTCGGTGCCGGCCATGGCGGCGGCGACCGTGTCGGTCTGCACCTTGTTGATGAAGTCGAGGATCGGCGTGTCGACGTAGCGCGACTGCGCCGCGGACAGCTCCACCACCGAGGTCGCGACCACCTGGTTGGTGTAGGCCACGGTCTTGTCGTGCTGGGCCTTCACGGCCGCGACGACTTTAGGGTCCTCCACCACGGTGTTGGTGTTGAGCATGGTCGCGTGCTTGCTCAGCACCTTCCAGCGGCCGCGCTCGCGGGTCAGCGTGAAGTCCATGCGGGTGACCCGCTGGCCCCACTTCGACGGCTCCGAGGTCAGCACCTGCTCGCCGGTCGCCTCGTTGGTGACGAACTTCTCCACGATCTCGGCGTGCGCGTGCCCGAACAGGATCGCGTCGATCCCGGGCACCTGCTGCGCGATCAGCGCGGTCGGGTTCTCGTTCGGCAGCTCGGTGCCGTAGCTGGAGGTGCCGCTGTCGCCGCCGTGCGCCGAGATCAGCACGATGTCCGCGCCCCGCTCCCGCATGATCGGGACGTACTTCGCGGCTGTGGCGATCATGTCCTCGAACCGCAGCACGCCCTCGACGTTGGCCTTGTCCCAGATCGCGACGCCCGGGTTGGTCAGGCCCAGGATGCCGACCCGCAGCGACGGCGCGCCGTGGCCCAGCGACACCTTCTTGATCACGTACGGCTCGAACGCGGGCTTGCCGTTGCGCACCTTGACCGCGTTGGCGGCCAGCGCCGGGAAGCCGAGCTGCCGGATCCACAGGTCCAGCAGCGGCAGGCCGTAGTTGAACTCGTGGTTGCCCAGCGTGATGGCGTCGTAGTCGATGACGTTCATGGCGCGCGCCATCGGGTGCCGCTCGCCGGTCTGCGTGATCGGCTCCTGCTTGGCGTAGAACGTCGCCAGCGGGGTGCCCTGGATGGTGTCGCCCGCGTCGAGCACGATGGTCGCCTTGCCGCGGCGCTCGGCCCGGATCTGGTTGACCAGGGTGGCCACCTTCGCGACGCCGACGTCGTTGTGCGCGCTGTCGTCGTACTCCTTGTCGCGGTAGTAGTCCCAGTTGAAGACGTTGCCGTGGGTGTCGGACGTGCCCAGGACGGTCAGGTCCCAGGTCGTGGGCTGGTCCTTCGCGCTCGCGTGCGCCGGTGCGGCGGCCAGCGGAGCCGCGACCACGGCCGCGGCGGCACCGGTGAGCAGCTGCCGGCGGGACGGCATGCCGGTGGGGGTGGTCATCACTCGTACCTTTCGAGGCGGGGCGCCTGGGGTGCGGCGCCGTCCGGCACCCTAGCCGTACGGCGGAACTCGATGCCACCCGATCAGGCGTAAAGGGAGGTAGTCAACTCCTCCGCGCTGCGGGAAGCGGTCAGGCGGGCGGGCGCACCAGGGGCAGCGCCGTGAGCGCCAGCCCGGTGAGCAGGCCCGCCCCGTGGGCGTCGCCGATCACCGCCATCGCCACGGCGGCGGTGAGCACAAGCGCGGCGAGGCCGGCGGTGAGCGGGCGGCGCAGGCCGGCACGGTGCGCGGCCGCCGCCGCGGCGAGCGCCAGGGTGCCCGCGACCGTCGCGGCAAGCACGCCCCACGCGGCGAGCACGCTCAGGTAGACGGCGAAGTGTGCGGCGTAGAGCAGGGTCGGCAGCGGCGGAAGGCGCCGGGTGCGCCAGGCCAGTACGACCAGGGCGCCGATCAGGCCCGCGACGGCGTCGGAGGAGCCGCCGCCGCTGTCCGCGGGCCGCAGCACGAGCATGAATACGCCACCGGCCAGGCCGGACGCCAGGAAGACCAGCAGCCACCGGAGGCGTCCGTACGCCCGCTCCACCGCCGCCCCGACCAGCAGCAGCCCGAGCGTGTTGTACGCGAACTGCCCCCACCCGGACGGCTGCACCAGCAGCGCGCCGATCAGCCGCCACCACTGCCCGCCGTGCACGATGTCCGGGGAGCGCTGCAGCGCGCCGACCACGGCGGGCTGCGCGACCTGCGCCGCGAACACCAGCGTGCCGAGCAGCGCGACGCCCAGCGTGAGCGGGTACGCCCGCAGCACGCGCGCCAGAGCCGGTCGTGGCGGATCGACGGGGGTGACGGTCACGGCGCCCATGGTGCCGCATCCGCGCATCCCCCGGCTGCCCCGGAGCCCGGCCGGTATCCTGACCAGGTCAGCTGATCTCACCCCCGCACGGCACAGGAGGTGGGGTTGATGAAGGTCCTGATGGTGCTGACCTCCCACGACCAGCTCGGGGACACCGGCCGCAAGACGGGCTTCTGGCTCGAGGAGCTCGCCGCGCCCTACTACCGCTTCCGCGACGCCGGATGGGAGATCACGCTGGCCTCCCCGCGCGGCGGGCGCCCGCCGCTGGACCCCAAGAGCAACGAACCGGAGTCCCAGACCGACCTCACCCGGCGGTTCGAGGCCGACCCCGCCGCGGAGGCCCAGCTCGACGCGACGCTGCGGCTCGACTCGGTGTCCGCCGACGACTTCGACACCGTCTTCTACCCGGGCGGGCACGGCCCGATGTGGGATCTGGCCGAGGACACCACCTCGATCCGCCTGATCGAGCAGACCGTCCGCTCGGGCAAGGCCATCGCGCTGGTGTGCCACGCTCCGGGCGCGCTGCGCCACACCCGGACGCCCGACGGCGCTCCACTGGTCGCGGGCCGGCGGGTCACCGGCTTCACCGACAGCGAGGAGGAGGCCGTCGGCCTGACCAAGGTCGTGCCGTTCCTGGTGGAGGACGAACTCGTCGCCAAGGGAGCCGAGTTCTCCAAGGCCGGCGACTGGGAGCCGTACGTGGTGACCGACGGGCTGCTCGTCACGGGCCAGAATCCCGCCTCCTCGGGCCCGGCGGCCGACCGGCTGATCTCGATGGTGCGCAGTCTGCGCGGATAGCGCGGCTCCTATCCTGGCCGGATGGAGCTGACGTTCAGTGGCGAGCTGTGGTTCTGGCGCGGCCCGGCACCGTGGCACTTCGTCACCGTCCCGGAGGACGAGTGCCGCGCGCTGGCGGCCACGGCCCCCTCGGTGACGTACGGCTGGGGCATGATTCCGGTGTCGGCGCGGATCGGCGCCGCCGAGTGGACGACGTCGCTGTGGCCCAAGGACGGCCGCTACCTAGTGCCGGTCAAGGCATGGGTACGCAAGGCCGAGGGCCTCGGCGTCGGCGACCTGGTGGCGGTCCGGCTCACCGTCGGCGCCTGAGTCCACCTCCGGAGGGAGCAGAACATGACCACTGCCGCTGCCGAGCACCGTACCGTCGCGGGCGGCTTCACCGACCGGGTCCGCGGCGTCGCCCCCGACGGCTGGGACGCCCCGGCGCCGGTCGCGGGCTGGGCGGCCCGGGACGTGGTGCGGCACCTGGTCGAGTGGTTCCCCGGGTTCCTGAAGGCCGGGTCGGGCATCGACCTGCCGCACGGCCCGTCGGCCGACGAGGACCCGGTCGCGGCGTGGACCGTGCACAGCGACGGCGTGCAGGCGCTGCTGGACGACCCGGCCACGGCGGGCCGTACGCTGACCAACCCGCACCTGGGCGAGCTGCCGCTCGACATCGCGATCGACCGGTTCTACACCAGCGACGTGTTCATGCACACCTGGGATCTGGCCCGCGCCACCGGCCAGGACGAGAAGCTGGATCCGGTGAGGTGCGCCGCGCTGCTCGAGGGCATGCTGCCCATGGACGAGGTGCTGCGCGCCAGCGGCCAGTACGGGCCGCGGGTCGAGGTCCCCGACGACGCCGACGTGCAGACGCGGCTGCTCGCCTTCATCGGCCGCACCCCCTGACGGCTCCTCGGGTCAGCCGCCCGGCCGCGTCCGCTCGGTGAGGCGCTCGAAGCGCTGCCGGGCGGCCTGCGGCGTGCCCAGCCCCAGCCCGAACGCGATCGCCTGCCAGGTGAGCCCCCGGCTGCGGGACAGGTCCAGCAGCCCGGCCTCCAGCGCGTCGAGTTCGGCCCGCACCCGCGGGATCAGGGTGAGCGCCGCGGTGAGGTCCACGTCGTCGACGGGCTCCTCGCCGTGCTCCGGCTCGGCGGAGCCCGCGGCCAGCGACATCACCAGCGACACGGCCTCGTAGGGGTCGAGGATCACCGCGTGCCGCCAGCGGGTCCGCCTGCCCTCGGTGGCGCCGTGGCGCTCGGTGATCCGGCTGAGCGCGGCGAAGTCCCGGTGCGCCCGCGCGCGTCCGGGGTCGGGCTGGGTGAACTGGTCGTCGTTCGAAGCACGCTCGGTCATGCTGCACAGTCAACCACTTGAACGATCCGTTGTCAACGAAATGTTGTGAACGTTCTGTTCATAGGCGGGCCGACTTGAGCCGCGTGTCGTTGTGCATGTCGTGGCACGACAGCGGCATGAGGCGGCCCGGTGGGCCCGGTGGTGCGTGACGGCGGGCACGGCTCTGATGGTGTTCAGCGGGGCGATGCTGGTCATGGTGGATCGGGCGGTCGCCCGCTACGAGAACGCGGTGCATCAGGAGGACCTGTTCGGCGACGAGGGCGCCGCCGCGGCGGGGCCCTCGGCCCCGGCCCGGCCGGCCGACATCCGCGGGCCGCTGAACATCCTGCTCGCCGGCATCGACCCGCGCCACGACGATCCGAACTGGATCCCGCGCGCGGACTCCGTGCTGGTCATGCACATCCCCGCCGGGCTGGACCGCGGCTACCTGTTCTCCCTGCCCCGTGACCTGCTGGTGGCGATCCCGCCGTTCCCCAAGTCCGGCTACGGCGGCAACGCCTCCGACAAGCTCGCCCACGCCATGTTCTTCGGCGCGCAGACGCCCGGGGTCCGCCGCGCGAACTACGCCCAGGGCTTCGAGCTGCTCAGCGCCGCGGTCAGCCGGTACACCGGGATCAAGCGGTTCGACGCCGGCGCGATCATCGACTTCAGCGGGTTCGAGGACGTCGTCGACGCGCTCGGCGGCATCGACATGGTCGTCGACCAGCGGGTCGCCTCCATCCACCGCGAACCGGACGGCGACCCCCGCGACCACGGCAAGAGCAGCACGGGCTACGTCGGCCCGCAGATGGTGTACGAGCCCGGCAAGCGCCACTTCAAGGGCTGGCAGGCGCTGGACTACGCGCGCCAGCGCTACATCCCCGGCGGCGACTACGCCCGCCAGCGCCACCAGCAGCAGCTGGTCCGCGCGATCGTCGCGAAGGCGTTCAGCGGCGACCTGCTCACCGACCCGCTGCGCCTGGACAAGGTGCTGCGCACCGTCGGCGGCTCGCTGACCTTCAGCGGGCGCGGGCACAGCATCGTCGACTGGGCGTTCGCGCTGCAGGACCTGCGCCCCTCCGGGATGACCATGGTCCGCCTGTCGGGCGGCGGGGTGGGGCGCTGGGTCGAGGACAAGTCCGACGACGACAAGAAGGACGAGCCCAAGGACGACGGCGGCGACGACGGCAAGACCGACCCGGACGACACCAAGGGCGACGACAAGAAGGACGACAAGAAGAAGGACGATAAGCCCAAGCTGAAGTACGAGTATCTGGGCGAACAGCTGGATGTGCTGTCCAGGCAGTTCCTCGCCTCGGTGGCGGCCGGCTCGGTGGAGAACTTCATGGCCTTCCACCCCGCGATGATCAGCAAGTGACCGGTGCCGCGGGCGGACCGGACGGCCCGCCCGCGGCACCGGCGCTCACCCGAGCGAGTCGTAGCTGTACCAGGCGGCCGGGTCGAGGGTCTGCGCCGGGGTCAGCGGCTCGCCGAGCAGCGTCACCATGGTGTCGTTCAGGCCTTGCCCGCTGGGCACCTGGTCGTCGGCGGCGCCGGGCGAGTAGCTGCGGCCCCGCTTGGTCAGCCACGCCTCCCACAGCCGGTCCACGTTGCAGTGGTTGAGGTAGAACAGCGGGTCGTTGGGCGAGCTGCCCGGACCCATGTCGCCGCCCACCCACACGTGCACCCGGTTGTGCATCTGCGGGCCGCCCGCCTGCCCGGGACGGCGCGGGTCCAGCCAGCCCTCGACCCGGTTGCGGAAGCCGTCGGAGCTGACGTCCCACGGCGCGCTGTCGTAGCCGAGACCGTCCTCGAGCACCCACTTGGCGTCCTCGGCCGTCGGCAGGCCGGGCACGTCGGCGTCGGTGCCGGCCTGGCGCTGCAGCGGCCGCGGCTCGATCGACCACAGCTGGGTGCCGTGGCCGACCAGCCGCACCCGCATCGCGGCCAGCGGCCCGCTGACCACGTCGCCGCGGGCGTCGCCGAGCGCCGCCTCGCCCCACAGGGAGCTGCTGTGCTGCTGGTCGGTGGGCAGGCCGCCGTCGACGGTCCAGTCCCAGTACGGCAGGCCCGCCTCCGGGTCGCCGGTGACCCGCTGGATCTGCTGCTCCAGGCGCAGCAGGTACATCCGGTGCCAGGGCAGGAAGATCGGGCCGCCGTGCGCCAGGTTGCGCATGGGCCGGGACGGGGAGCTGGGCATCTGCATGGCCAGGAAGTGCCACAGCACGAACAGGTCCCAGGTGGTCAGCGGCTGGTCCACGCCGTAGAGGCGGAACCCGGGCACCGACGGGGCCAGCAGCTGGTTGAGCTGCGAGGTGGTGTAGCCGGACTGCTCCGCGTTGAGCGCGACCACGCCCTCGACGAAGCGAGTGCGGGCGGCCTCGGAGGTCTGGATGTTGGCGCGTACGGCGGTCATCAGTGGCCTTCCCCGTGCTGGTGGTCGTGCGCGTGCCCGTGGTCGTGCGACGCGGGGGCCGGGGTGGGCGCCGGGGTGGGGCTCTGCGGCTGCGGCGCGTCCGGCTGGGGCGCCGGGTGCTGGTGCTCGCCGTGCTGGTGGCCGGCGTCGTGCTGGTGCTCGCCGTGCTCCTCGCCGGGGGCGGGGATGCAGCAGGTGGTGCCGTTGCCGCAGTGGTCGCCGTGCTCGCCGACGGCGCAGCCGAGCTGGTCGACTGCGGGCGGCTCGGTGCCGAAGTAGTCCAGCACGCGCTTGCACATGTCGATCGCCGACGGCAGCGCGTACTGCGGCAGGCCGTGGTAGTGCACCGCCCCGTTGTCGAGGACCTCCAGGCCGCCCTCCAGCGGCTTGCCGTCAATCGTGATCTTGTACGTGGTCTCGATGCGGATCTCGTGACCCTTGTGCACCGTGCTGCGCACCGACGTCGACACCCCGTCCGTGCCGTGGGCGTGGCCGTGCCCGGCCGTCGCCGGATCCGGCAGGCCGTAGCCGCCGGCGCGCAGCGCGGCCGTGAAGTCGGCCGGCGCTCCGTCGTCCTTGGTAAAACTCACTGTTCCTCCACCGTCTGCACACGACGCCCCGCGGCCGGTGAGGCGGCGGGGCGTAGGCAATGTGCCACCGCCACCGCGCCGCGACAACGCGGCGGCGGCATTCCGACAGGCGGAGTGGACACTCGGCGGGCGGCGACGCCGTTCGGTCCGCCGGGCTCGTCCGGGGCGGCTAGTCGCCCTGTCGCTGTGCGACGGCCGGACGCCAGAACCGGATCCCGGTCGCGCCGGTGCTGGCGACGTACCCGATCATGCCCGTGGCGACCAGGGCCAGGCCCACCGGCGGGATGCCGCCGATGCCCCAGGCGTCCAGGGTGAACGCCCCGGCCAGCGCGCCGCAGGCGACCCCGGCGTTGTACGCGCTGGCGTTGATGCCCGAGGCCTCCTGGGTGTGGTCGGGCGCCACCCGCAGCGTCGCGGCCTGCATGAAGATCGGCAGCAGGCCCATGCCCAGCCCGAACAGAACCATCGCGGCGACCGCCGCCCAGACGGCGTCGCCCTGCACGGTGAGCAACAGCAGGCCCGTCATCAGCAGGCCGCCGCCCAGCACGATGCCGGCCCGCAGCCGCCGGTCGGCGATCCAGCCCGCGACCGGCAGCATCAGCGTGCCCGCGAGGCCGTTCACGAGCAGCACGGGCGCGATCTGGGTCTCGCCGAGGCCCGCGTGCTTCAGCAGCGGCGCGGTATAGGTGAACATCATGTACGCGCCCAGCATGGTCACCGCGGTCATCGCCACGATCGGCGGGAACTGGGGCAGGCGCAGCACCTCGCGCATCGGGGTGCGCCCGGCCGCGCTGCTGCCGGGCACCTCGGGCAGCAGCCACCAGGCGAGCAGCGTCAGCGCCAAGGCGATACCGGTGAGCATGGCGAACGTGGCCCGCCAGCCGAACGCGGTGCCGATGCCGGTGCCCGCGGGCACCCCGGCCAGCACCGCCGCGCTGCCCCCGGCCGAGAGCACGGTGACCGCCCGCCCGATCCGGTCGGTGGTGACCAGGCGGGCCGCGTACCCGCCGACGACCGCCCAGAACAGCCCGTGCGTGATCCCGCCGACCAGCCGCGCGGCGAACGCGACGCCGTACCCCGGCGCCACGATCATGACGGCGTTGCTGGCGGTGTACGCGCCCAGCGACGCCACCAGCAGCGCCTTGCGCGGCAGCCGGGCGGTGAGCGTGCCCAGCGGCGCGGCGAACAGCGCCACCATCACGGCGTACCCGGTGACCAGCAGGCCCAGCCGCGACGGTGACACGTGCAGGTCGCGGCTCATGCCGAGCAGCAGGCCGGTCGGCACGAGCTCGGTGGTCACCGAGACGAACACGGCGGCGCCGAGCAGCAGGAGGGTGGGCCAGGGGAAGCGGGTCATGGGACGAATTCTGTTAGGCCGCTGAACAAATCCGCAAACCCGTATCCATCAGCTGGTCAGGCCGTGATCGCGGGCATAGACGGCGGCCTGTGTGCGATCGCGCAGGCCGAGCCGTTCGAGCAGCCGTGACAGGTGGTTCTTCACCGTGCCCTCGCTCAGGTGCAGCCGCCGCCCGATCTCCCGGTTGGTCATACCCTGCGCGACCAGCCGCAGGATGTCGGTCTCCCGGGCGCTCAGCGGCACCCCCGGCCGCCGCTGCGGCACCGCCGCGGTCAGCCGGGCCGCCACGGCCGGGTCCAGCGGCAGCACCCCCGCGTGCGCGAGCCGCACCGCCGCCGCCAGCTCCCGCGACGGCAGATCCTTCAGCAGGTATCCGGCCGCGCCCGCCTGCATCGCGCGCACCACGTAGTCCTGGTCGTCGAACGTCGTCAGCATCACCACCCGGCACGCCGGCAGCTCCGCCCGCAGCACCGCCACCGCCTCGACCCCGTCCATGACCGGCATCCGCACGTCCATCAGCACGACGTCCGGGCCGGTGCGCAGCGCCACCTCGACCGCCTCCCGGCCGTCCCCGGCGGTGCCGACGACCTCGACACCGTCCTGGAGGCCCAGCAGCGACGCGATGCCCTCCCGGATCAGCCGCTGGTCGTCGACGACCACCACCCGCGTCGTCACCGCGGCACCACCACCTCGAGCCGGGTGCCCCGCCCACCCGCGCTGCGCACCACGACCTGTCCCCCGGCCGCCCGCACCCGTTCCCGCATGCCGCGCAGCCCGAAGCCCTCCCGCCCGCCGTCGAACCCGGGCCCGTCGTCGGTGACGGTGAGCAGCGCACGGTCCTCGCCCAGCTCGGCGTCCACCTCGACGGCACCGGCCCCGGCATGCCGGCGGGCGTTGGTGATGCCCTCCTGCGCGGCGTGGAACAGCGCCCGCAGCGCCGGCTCGCCGTAGCGGCTCTCGTCCCCGGACAGCCGCAGCACCACCGCGCCGGTGCACAGCTCGCGCAGGGCGCTGCCGAGGTGGAAGTGCCAGGTGCGCACCGACCGGCGTACGTCCTCCAGCGCCCGCCGGGCCGAGCCGGTGGCCTCGGCCAGCGCGCGCTGCGCCGCGGCGGGGTCCCGCTCCCGGAACGCCTCGGCCTGCTCCAGCAGCACGATCACCGCGGTCAGGTGGTGCCCCAGGTCGTCGTGGATGTCACGGGCCAGCCGCTGCCGCTCGGCGGCCGCCGACAGCTCGGCGATCCGCGCGCGGCCCCGCCGCTCCTCCACCGCCGCCGACGCCATCGCGATGGCCAGCGCCAGCCCCAGCGCGAACATCAGCAGGTCCGACACCCGCGCCACATCGGCCGGCCAGCCCGGCGCGGCCACCTGGAACGCCACCGCCACGCCCGCGACGCAGGCCACCGCCAGGACGATCGCCACGGTACGCCCGAACGCGAAGTACGCCGTGAACGGCACCAGCACGAACAGCGCCCGAGACAGCCCCGAGCCGTCGGCCAGCGCCACCACCACGAACAGCGCCGTCCGGGCGAGCAGGGCGAGCAGCTCGCGGCGCACGAACTCCAGCGCGAACAGCGCCGCCAGCCCGGCGATGAAGACGGGCAGGTGGGTGTCGCCGAGCCCGGCCAGGCCCGCGTAGAGCCCGGCGGCCAGCACGGCCGCGTACAGCACCGGCGACACCCACGGCACGGGTCGGTCTGCGTTCACGGCCTCGAGGGTACGGGCCAGACCGAAAGCGACAGCCACACCACCGACACGCACGCGAGCACGTGCACGAGGCTGGTCAGCACCGAGTCCGGCTGCGCGGCGAGCAGCGCCAGCGCGGTCAGCGTGCTCGCGTACCCCCAGGCCGGGATCCTCGGCAGCACCCTGGACCGGGCCATGGAGACGCCGAACAGGACCGTGCCGACCACGAACACCACCGCGCTGCCCAGCACCGCCAGGCGCGTCGGCCCGGCCAGCACGCTCTCGGCGACCGCCGGGTCGAGGAAGAACACCACCAGGTTCAGCGCGAACGCCACCCCGGTGAACAGCCCCAGGCCGATCAGGTTCACCGCGAACGCGACCGCCCCGAACCGGCCCGCCGCCTCGGCCTGCCGCAACTGGAACGCGAGCAGCGCGGGCGCCCCGAACGCCGCCCCGAGCCCGACCACGAAACTGGTCACGGCGGTCTCCCCCGTGAACGTCTCCACCGCCCCCGGCACCCCCAGCGAGAGCCCCAGGACCACCCCACACACCGCACCGAAGCGCGACAACCACTGCATCGACATGGCCGCGACGCTAGGCAGCCGACCGGCACTCCCCCAGTGCCATCCGGCCAAACCCGGCCCGGCCCCGCCACCGCGCCGGGCACCGCCGCGCACCGCCCGCACCGCCGCGCACCGCCGCGCACCGCCGCGCACCGCCGGGCATGATCGCGATCTCGTGTCAGAAAGTGGGGTCAGACCTCAGGTTCTGACACGAGACAGCGATCAACCGCCCGGACGGCGCGACCGAGCCGGGTTTTTCGCCGATTCGCGCGTGGGGAGCGCCCGGCGCGCGTCACAGTCGAAGTTATGCAGAACCAGGATTGGGCGCAGATGCAGGAAGCGCTGCGCGACATCGACTTTCCGGCAGATAAGGACACGATCCTCGCACATGTGGAGGAATACACCAGCGACGGCGGCGTGCTGAGGCTCGCCCGGACCCTGCCGCCCGAGCTGTACCGCAACATGTCCGAGGTCCGCAGCTCGGTGCGCCTCGACCCGTCGGTCGAGGAGGGCCGGACCGCCGGGCAGAAGGCCGCGCAGGCCCGTTCTCACAACAAACACGTCGCCGAGTACCTGCGCCAGGTGCCCGACACGCGCCTCAGCTGAGCCCGCTCCCCGAACCGGCCGTCAACCCGCGCGGTCCGGCAGTCTCTCCGCGTGCCACAACATCGCGCCCCACGAACCGTCGTGGTAGCCGGTCAGCCGGCAGGAGTAGCTGTACTCGGCGGCTACACCGCCGTCCGCGCCCAAGACCGTCACCGTGCCACTGACCATCGCGGCGGGCGTGCTCGTGTCACCCGCCCCGACGACGTAGCCGTCGTCGAACTGCGAGGCCGTCGGTCCCGTGCTCTCCTCGGCGACCCGCTGCCCCACCGCGTCCCGGCACCGCTCGCGCGCCTGCTCGCCGGACCCGCCCGCCGACCCGAGGCCGCCTGACAGCAGCCAGGCCGTGCCGGCTCCGGCGGCGAACGCCAGCACTGTCACCACCGCGGCGAGCATCCGTGCCCGCCCGGCCGGGCGTACGGCTTCCGGCTGCGGGACCGACCCTTGATCAAGCATGGGCGCGAGGGTACAGATCAACTGCTGCCCCGTGGGGGCGACGGCGGATGGCTATCGTGTGCCCCATGCCCCGCCGCCTGGTCCGCAAGCAGGTCCTCACGGCAGCCGCCAGCTGGCTGCTGGGCGCCGCGCTGTTCGCGGCCACCGAGCCGCTGTGGCAGGCCGCCGGATTCTTCGTGTTCCTGCTGACCCCGTTGGCGGCCCTGGCCGCCTATTCGCTGGCAGCCGAGCGCCGACGGGCGCGGCGCCCCGCTGGGTTCACGGTCACCGCAGGTTCGTTCACGTGCCGGCCGTGGCGGCCGATCGCCGCGATGTTCCTCACCGCCGGGCACCTGGCCGGGCCGAAGCTCGTTGCCTCGGCCTCCGCGTCCGGCGCGCTCGACGTCGTCCTGTCGCTCTTTCTGGCCGCGACGTTCAGCATGCTTTTTGTCATCGGCGCCGTCGTCACGCCCCGGCTCGTGCTCTCCCCTACCGGGCTGGAATGCCGGGGGGGGCGGGTATCCCGCAGTGAGCTGGGACGGCATCGTCGGCGCCTCACTCGTCGTGGACTGGCCGCGGGCCGGCCGGGGCGTGCAGCTGACCTTGATCGGCCCGAACGGCCGGCAGCGGATCGAGATGATCCCCCGCGGGTTCGATCTCGACTACCCGTTCCTGACCGAGGCGATCCGGCACTACATCGCGCATCCTGAACACCGTGCCGCCATCGGCACTGACGCCGAGCTGGTCCGCCTCATCTCGGCGGTCACAGCCGACCGGAACGATCGCCAGGTGGAGGTGACCGGTGCGGGAACGTGACGATCTTGACGCCGCACGGCTGGCGCTGCCCGAGGGCACGCAGACGGTCGGCAGGATCCGGCCGAACCGTCATGCCGGCCGGATCGGCGTCTTCGTCGACCTCACGTCGCCCTACCTCGGCTTCGTCGATGTTCTGCACCTGCCCGAGGATGCAGACCGGTGGCCGCGGGCCGGTGTCGTGACCGGCTTCGAGGTCATCCAGCATCGGCGCGGCCAGGTGCGGCTGTGGCCGCTGGACGCCGGGTTCCGCTCGGCACGTCACCGTCACCCGATGACCGGCGAGCAATGGTCCGCCTCCAAGCGTGCACACCCGGTCGGGGCCACGGTCACCGCCGAGGTGACGCACGTGTTCCGGAGCAACCGCGAGTACGTGGTGCGGCTCGGTGAAATTTGGGTGGGCCTGTCATGGACCGCTGACGCCGAACCGCCCACGGTGGGCGAGGTCGGCGAGTACACGGTGGCCCGGCACGCGGAGGCGACGCGGCGGATCCTGCTGACCCGTTAGACGCGCATCCCGGACGCGGAGTCCCACAGCTGGACGGCGTCGCCGAGGAACTCGTGCACGTAGCCGCAGTTCGTGCAGATCACGCCCAGCGACGACTTGTTGGCCCAGGCGAGGTCCAGGAACTCCATGCCCGCGGTGTTCAGCTTGATCGTGCGGCTGGTGAACAGGCCGCCCGCGCAGACGAGGCAGCGGAACACCTCGCCGTTGATGGTCGCCACGTACGGGGCACGCTCGAAGACGGTCATGAATGGACGGTAGCCAGCTGCGGCAACGTGCGGCAGCCCCAGCTTTCTGCAGACTTCAGCGGGAGCCACCCCGCGCCTTCCGTGCGAAGTCGCCGAAGCTCATGCCCGCCCGAACACGACCGCGCCAGGCAGCGTCCGGTCGAGGTTGATCGACATCTCGGCCTCGATGGTGAATTCGGCCTCGCGCAGCCACCCGGACACCCGGTCGGGCCGGCGGTGATGCACGTGGACCCGCATCGGGTGACCGCCGTACCCCTCCGTCTTCAGCCGCGTCCCATCGCCGAGATGAAAGCCGATGAGCAGCGGCGCGCCTGGTCGCATGACCCGCCGGAAGTGCGCGAACACCGTCGGCACCACCTCGTCCGGTATGTGGATCAGCGACCAGAAGGCGAGCAGCCCGGCGACCGAGGCGTCGGGCAGGTCGAGGTCTGTCATCGAGCCCACCTCGAACCGCAGCGCGGGATGTGCCCGCCGGGCCGCCTCGATCATCGCCGGCGACAGGTCCACACCGAAGGCGTCAGCACCGAGTCCCTGCAGGTGAGCGGTGACATGTCCCGGCCCGCAGCCGATGTCTGCCACCGGGCCGCCGCCCGCGGTGCGGACCTGCTCGGCGAACAGCGCCAGCGCCGCGCGCAGGTAGGGCTGGGCTGCCAGCCCGTCGCGGAGCAGTTCCGTGTAACTCGCCGCGACGGTGTCGTACGAGGTTCGAGTGTCCGCGAGCCAGCTGTCAGTGATCATGGTCGCACACGCTAGCCCGCCGGCCGGGTCGCCGCTGGCCTGTTCGCAGCTGTGCATGGCAACTCCTGGGTTGCGAGTGCATCCCAGGAGTTGCCATACGCCGCCAGACCGGACTGCCGAGAGGCCTCAGGCGCCGCCGGAGCGGGTGCCGCGGCGGCGGCGGATCGCCGAGAGCACGCCGAGCACCGCCGCGACGGCCCCGCCGAGGGCGAGCAGCGGCACGGCACCGGCCCCGTCCGAGTCGGCGCCGGCGGCCGCACCGGCTGCGGCGGCGGCCGCGGCCGACGGACTGGCGCCCGCTGCCGTCTCGCCGGGTGTGATCAGGCGGCCGACGGCGGCGTCGCGGGGCTGGGCGAAGCCCCAGTCGAGCAGCGCCGCGCCCTGCTGCCAGCCGCTGAGCGGCGACGACTCGGCGCCGAGCAGGCTGACGACCAGGCGGCGGCCGTCGCGTTCGGCGGCGCCGACGTAGGTGTGCCGGGCCAGGTCGGTGTAGCCCGTCTTGCCGCCGAGCGCACCGGCGTAGTTGAAGATGAGCAGGTTCTGGTTGCCGATCTGGAAGCCCTTGACCTTCTTGCGCGGCTGGTCGGGCACGCGCGCCTCGCGGGTGAGCGCGTAGCGGCGGAACGCCTCGTCGGCGAAGCAGGCGCGGGCGATCAGGGCCAGGTCGTAGGCGCTGGTGAACTGGCCGGGGGCGTCGAGTCCCGACGGGGTGACGGCATGCGTCTGGTACGCGCCGAGCCGAGCCGCCTCGGCGTTCATGGCCCGTACGCCGCCCGCCGCGTCACCGCCGCCGAGCCGGGCGAGCACGTTCGCGGCGTCGTTGCCGGACACCAGGATCAGCCCCAGCCACAGGTCCTCGACCGTGTAGCGGCCGCCCTCGACCAGGCCCGCGGCGGAGCTGCCGGGCTCGTAGTCGAGGTCCTCGGGTGTGACGGTGACGACCTGCTTCGGGTCGAGGCGGCCGATCAGCGCGGCGGCGAGCAGGAGTTTCTGAACGCTGGCGGGGGTGCCGTACTCGTGTGCGCCGCACGCGCCGAGCACCGCGCCGGTGTCGAGATCGGCCACGACCCACGAGGTGGCGCTGACCTTGGGCGGCTTGGCTGCGCCGGGTACGACGGCCAGGCCGGAGGTGGCCAGCTCGTCGCCGCCGACGGCGCGGTGCACGGGGTCGGCCGGCGGCGCGGATGCGCGGACCGCTTCGGACATGCGCGGGCCGGCCTCGCGGGGGCAGGGCAGCGTGGGCGCGTGCGCGGCCGCGGGCAGGGGCGTGGCGAGGACGGCGCTGAGCGCGGCGAGGGCGATCCGGGCCCCCGTTGGTACAAA
This sequence comes from Catellatospora bangladeshensis, assembly GCF_016862575.1. Classification (GTDB taxonomy): domain Bacteria; phylum Actinomycetota; class Actinomycetes; order Mycobacteriales; family Micromonosporaceae; genus Catellatospora; species Catellatospora bangladeshensis. The sequence goes on from NZ_BONF01000037.1 coordinate 34,014, forward strand.
CCGGAGCATATCCGGCACACTAACGAATAGTTCTCGCGAGCGCCGGGCGTTCGTGAAACCGTCTCGGCTGGCCCGCCCGGCACCGTCCCGATAGGCTGCTGCCCGTCTCACTGTCCCGGGCGCTCCGGCCCGGCCTGCGTACGGGGAATGCCTTGATCGGACGCAATCTCGACGACGCCGAGGAGTGGCTGCGCACCTGGACCTCACAGGTGTCCGCACAGGCCGAGGCGGCACAGCGTATGTCGGAGCGGGTCGCCGCGCTGACCGCGACCGCGGGCGGCGCCGACGGCGCGATCCGGGTGACCGTGACCAGCTCCGGCCAGCTCACCGCGCTGGAGCTGGACGACCGGGTGCAGCGGATGCGCGGCGCCGACCTGGCCAAGGAGATCATGCGGGTGACCCGCCTGGCCCAGAGCCGCATCACCGCGCAGGTGGCCGAGGTCGTCTCGGAGACCGTCGGCACCGACACCGAGACCGGCCGCGCCGTGCTCGGCAGCTACGAGCAGCGCTTCCCCACCCCGCCGGAGGAGCCGGAGCACGACCGTGGCCGGTGACGACACGGTACGCATGCCGATCGACTCCGTGCGGCGGCACGCGAGCAGCATCGACACCATCGCCGACGCCGTCGAGCAGGGCGCCGACGCCGCGAACCACGTGCACCTGGGCGCGAGCGCGTACGGGCAGCTCTGCCAGTTCATCCCGTCGCTGCTGGAGCCGGTGTCCGGGGCGGCCGTGTCGGCGCTGCGCGACACGGTCAACGCGCTGCGCGACACCGCCGACAAGCTGCGCGCCGCCGCGGCCACCAGCGAATCCACCGACGTGCGCACGTCGGCCACGGTCACCGCGACGCAGAGGACGGTGAACCTCCCGCTATGACGTCGACCACCGCGAACCCCCTCATCGCGCCGCGCCAGGACAGCACCCAGTGGTACACCGGCCTGGGCCTGGTCGAGGACGTCATCGACTGCAAGAACGCCATCGAGTCCGAGGGCTGGGTCGACGACGCCATCGCGGGCTTGACCACCTCGCTGGACACGCTGGGCCTGGTCGTCGACCCGCTCGGCTCGCTGGTGGCCTGGGGCGTGTCCTGGCTGATGGAGCACGTCCAGCCGCTGTCGGACGCGCTGGACTGGCTGGCCGGCGACCCGGACCAGATCGCCGCGTACGCCCAGACCTGGAAGAACGTGTCGGTCAACGCCTCGCAGGCGGCCGACGCGCTGCGCGAGGCGGTGTGGCGCGACATCGCCGACTGGACCGGCCCGGCCAGCGAGTCGTTCCGCTCGCATGTAGCCGAGCAGATGCAGGCGCTGGGCGGCATCGCCGACGGCGCGGGCACGCTGGGCAACGCCACCGAGATCTGCGGCATGCTCGTCGGCCTGGTCCGCGAGCTGGTCCGGGAGCTGATCGCCGAGTTCGTGGCGACCCTGGCCGCGCGGCTGCCGCAGTGGCTGGCCGAGGTCGGCTTCACCCTGGGCCTGGGTACGCCGGTGGTGATCGGCCAGGTCGCGGCGCTGGTGTCGAAGTGGGTGGCCCGCATCGGCAAGCTGATCACCGCGCTGCTGAACAGCTTCCGCAAGCTCACTCCCCTGCTGCGCCGCCTCGACGAGGTGATCGCGCTGCTCGGCGACCTGCTGCGCAAGGCGGGGCGGCGTGACCCGCTGGACCCGAACGGCCCGCGCGGCCCCGACGTCGACGGCGACGGGCGCACCGACGCGCTCGACACGGACGCCGACGGCGATGGGGTGCTCGACGACCTGGACGGCGACGGGGTGCCGGACATCCCGCCGCCCATGGTGCGGGACAACCCCTGGAACGGCGGGGACATGGACCCGCACTACCGGGGCGAGGAGCGGCCGGACGGCATCTGGGGCCCGCCGGGCGTGGACTACCTCGACGCGGCCGAGCGTGAGGCGTACCGGCTGACGATCCGCGACGGCCTCGTGTACGACTCGCAGGGCCGCCTGTTCGACACCACCAGCGCGTCGTCGGTGCACGCGGGCGGCGGCGGCCGGGCGATCTTCGTGATGGACCAGAACGGCAACCTCTACGCCTCGACGACGCAGGAGGTGGGCCGGTTCCACCACTCCAGCTTCCTCAGCGGGCAGCCGACCGCGGGCGCGGGCGAGCTGGAGGTCGTCAACGGCCAGGTGCAGATGGTGACCGACCACAGCGGCCACTACCGGCCGGGCCGGTCACAGACCCAGCAGGTGCTGGACCAGCTCGGCGAGCAGGGTGTCACCCTGGACCCGAACACGCAGGTGGACTACTGGGCGCCGGAGGGCAGCTGACCATGACCGACAACGACTGGCACGGGCCGGTGAACCAGCTGCTGTACTGCCTGACCCTCGACCGGCAGCTGACCGACGAGGTCGTGGACCGGGTCGCGCGCCTGGCCGTGGAGCGCGGCGCGCTGCGGCTCGGGCCGCAGGCGTACCACGACGCGGCGACCCGGGCACTGGCCGCGGGCGCGGACCTGACCGAGCTGCCGATGGAGCACGACCAGCAGGCGCGGGCGGACTTCCTCCGCCGGTTCACCGCCCGGCTGGACGAGCTGCGGCCGTGGCCGGAGACGGGGTTCGTGAAGCAGGACGCGGCGCAGTGGGCGTCCTTCGCGCGGGCCGTGCCGGTCGCGCGGCTGGACGCGCCGGTCATCGACGTGCGCAACGTGCTGCGGGAGCGCTTCGACCGGATCGGCGCCGAGGGCGAGGACCTGTACGCGCTCATCCTGCGCCTGGGCACCGGCGAGACGGTCGCGCTGCTGGGTTCGTACGCCGCCGGGCAGCGGGTGACGCTGCTGCAGCGCGATCCGGGCGACCCGGAGACGCTACGCCGGCACTTCCAGCAGGCGACCGGGTTCCCCGCGGAGAAGATCCAGCCGCTCTGACCGGTCAGCGCCGCAGCAGCACCGGCGCCGCGAAGTCGGTGTTGTCGACGACCAGGTCGGCCCGCTCGGCGGGCCGCACCTCGGTCACGTAACGCTGCTCGCCGGGGATGTACTTGGTGCGGTAGCGGTGTTCGGCCTGCGCCGCCGAGCCCATCCAGGCCTGGTCGCGGACGATGCCGCGGCGCAGCACCTCGTCGAAGCCGACGTGCAGGTAGATCCGCAGGTCCCAGTGGTCCCTGAGCTCCGGCCGCTGGAGGAAGGCGCCGTCGGCGAGCAGGATCGCGTCGTCGGGCGCGGTCTCGTCCGGGCGCTCGATCGGCTCGGTGGCCGGCAGGTTCATGACCGCGGTCCGGTAGCGGCGGTCGCCGCCCGGTCCCAGCGGCCGCAGCAGCCGGTCGCGGATGGCCTCGTCGTCCCACGAGTCCAGGTAGTAGCTGTCGGGCGAGTCCTGCGGGTACGCCGTACGCAGCGCGACGGCGCGTTTGAACCAGTCGATCCCGACCCGGATCACCGGCCGGGCCGTGGCGGCGCGGACCGCTTCGGCCAGCTCGTCGGTCAGCGTGGTCTTGCCCGCGGCCGAGCAGCCGTCGACCGCCACCCGCACCGGGTGCGGCCGGGTCACCGCGATGACCCGTGCGGCCAGCTCGGCGAGCACCTCGTGCCGGTCCATCGGCCCGCTCCTCCCGTCGGCGGTCTCCGACGCTGCCACAATCTGCGGTGCCGTGGTCAGCGATACGCGAACCAGCTTCTGCTGGTCACGGGTGGCCCTCTGCCGGTGACCCCGGTCCGCAGTGGCGGCAGCGGTGCCGCACGATTTGGGGTGAGGCCGGTTTCTGGGCATCCGTCATTCCGAGGATCGTGACAGATGTCTACGACTCCAGGCCGCGCTCGGCGTAGATGCAACGCTGCTGAGATTTGGCGCGGAGGGCGAGGCGCAGCCGATTGACAAGGCGAGTTGGCAGGTAGTCGGCAAGATTGCTTTCATCGACAAATCGCGCGTCGACAATTTCGCCATCAGCGAAGATCATCGCAGATAAGTCAGACTCTCCCAGTTCACCACCATCGAAGATGATGAGCATCTTGTCGCCCTCGTCCGGTGCAGGTGCCCAGTCGATAACGAGCGGCTGCCGCGCGACCGTCAGATCCTTACCCAGTTCCTCGATGATCTCGCGGCGGCAGGCCGCGAGCGGCGCTTCGCCTTCGTGGACATAGCCGCCGGGGATCTCCCAGCCCGGCTTGTAGCTCGGTTTGACCAGGAGCGGGCGGCCTGTCGCATCAACAAAGAGCGCCCCTGCGGCCAGCCGCGGGGTAGCGAACGAATTGGACTCAGGCGCGGCCACGGAGCCAGTCTAGTAACTGCTCATTGCAGCATGTTCATGCGCTTGGCGAGCGCGAGGAGGGTCGGGGTGGGCTTAGCTCGGCCACGGCGCAGCCAGCCGGTGACAAGCTGGCGGCCGAGGAAGTGGTAGCGCACCTGCTCAGGTGCCATCTGCTCGGCGTCAAGCAGGGTCGCCTGGGCTTCTTCGTTCCGGTTCCAGCGGCTATACGCGCGAGCGACTTCGAGCGCATGGCGTACGCGGCGTTCCATGGGCATGGCAGACGTGTCGATGCGCGGCCCCAGGCCGACGGCGAACTGGATGTCGCCGAGTTCCGCCGCTGTGGCCACCCGGTGGACGGCCACGTTGGTCGGGCCGAAGGCCGTCCAGAGGTGGTTGCCGTCCCTGCCGAGACGACGGCCGGCGCTGTACGCCTCAGCGATGAAGGACCGCGTTGCGGTGCGGTCGTCAGCTCGTGCCGCCGCCATCGACCCGGCGAGGAGGAGCGTGCCGTAGATGGACAAGATCTCGCCATCGGCGGTACGGAGGCTTGAGGCGAACATGCCTGCTGCGTCCTCGGTCAGCCGGACAGCCTCTCGGTACTTTCCCGCTGATTGAAGCGCGTGCACCACGCTGCGCGTGAGCGAGCCGATGACCGCGATGTCTTCGGTCTGCCGTGCGGTGGCGAGTCCTCGCTCGGCTGCGATCCAGGCGAGGTCTGCCTCACCGATCTTGGTCAGCTGGGTCGCGGCGAGCTGGTAGGTCAGCCCCAGGAGCCGATGCGGTTCCATGGTGCTGGGACCGACCTCCACGGCCGCCTGCGCCTGTGTCAGCAGCTCAGGCAAGCGGGCGGTGACGTAGCCGAATCGCGATGCCTGGTATGCATCCCAGAGTTCACATACTTGTCGCGTGAGCTGGTCGATAGTCGGGGGTTCGACCGCGCCCACGGAGCGACCGAACATCGTGATCTGGCGGTAGTCCAGCAGCGCGTCACGCAACGCCGACACGGTGCGGTGCCCGGTCTCGGACGTCCATTCAAGGAGTGACGGTTCGGCCAGCAGGTCACCAAGAGCGATATCCAGCGCATCGGCCATAGCCTTGATCACCGACAGCCGGTCGAGCTCGATCCTGTTGTTCTCGACCTTGCTGAGCCAGTCGACCGTACGCCCGACGAGACCGGCCAGGACCTCCTGCGACAGGCCGCGCCTGCGCCGATACCAGGCGACACGCTCCCCGATCGTCATGGCGCTCGTCATCCCACGCATGGCTCATCCTTCGCCGAACGCGGCCGGATACCCCGGAAGAATTTTCCGGGATCGATCCCTCGGGTGGCCTCACCCTGTATGCATCGTCGGGCCCGAACGTCCCACTGGCAAGCCAGCGGGCACCGCGCTCGACTCGAAGCGCCTTGCGCCGTTTCCAGTCAACGGGACGGGGGTGGTGCGAGGCCAAGGCGCGCGGCGACCTCAGTTCACCGCACCGAACCTGGTCGCCGCGCGCATCCAGACCCTGGAGGATCGATGTTGCATCACCCAGAACCGCCGCCCCGCTACCTCGTGTCGCTCACCTGCGTGCGCACTCTGCGTTCCCACCACCAACACCGCGACGAGCGAGCCGACCCCGAACTGATTCTGGAATCGTTCGCCGCCGCCGACCTGGCGGCCGCAACGCAGGTCTTCAACGCCCTGTGCGGTCTCCCCATGGTCAAGGCCGGCCGCCAACGCGCCAAGATCGTCCAACTCGCCAGCAGTGACACGCTTCGGACCACTCAATGGGATGCACCACTCCTCACCTCAGCAGCACGACCCGCCTGAATGCCTGATCCGGAGGTCGGCGTGAGCACAGCCGCTGCACCGCGAATGATCGCAGATGTTTTCCACACTCTGGTCGTCCAGCCCACAACCCTGTGCAACCTCGACTGCGGCTACTGCTACCTGCCCGACCGCAGACGGCAGCGCCTGATGAGCGCCGACGTGGCCGCGGCGCTGGCCGCATCCGTCGCCGAGCAGGACAGCACCTACCCGGTGGAGGTCGTCTGGCATGGCGGCGAGCCGATCGCCACCCCAATCGGGCACCTGCGCTCCTTGCTGGCCGAGTTCGAGCCCCTCCGGCGGTCCGGTCGGATCAGGCACGGCGTTCAGACCAACGCCACTCTGCTCAGCTCCGCGTGGTGTGACCTGCTGGTTGAGTACGGGTTTCACATCGGGGTGTCGGTCGACGGTCCGGCCGCGTGCAACGCCGCGAGGGTAGACCGGGCCGGGCGTCCCGCGTTCGATCGGATCATGCGCGGCATTCGACTCCTGCAGGAACACAGCGTGCCGTTCGAGGTGATCTGCGTGGTCACGGCGGACACGATCGACCGCGCCGACGAACTGGTCGAGTTCTTCACCGAAGTGGGCTGCGCCTCGGTCGGGTTCAACATCGAGGAACAGGAGGGCCTCAACGCGCACCGGCCGCAGGTCACCGCAGCGCGAGCGGAAGCGTTCTGGCTGCGGCTGTGGCAACTACGCGAAGCCGGTCACGCGCTGCGCATCCGCGAACTCGACCGCCTCCGCGACCACGTGTCCGCCATGCGCGGCGGCGTGGCTCCGACCTCGCTGCCGTACGACCCGATTCCGACCGTCGCGCACGACGGCGACACCGTGATCCTGTCCCCCGAACTGCTCGGCATCCGCTCCGCCGCCTACGGCGACTTCCTCATCGGCAACTTGCTGCGCGAGTCGCTACCGACCATGATCGGCAAGGCGCGCACCCTGCGACAGGTCGCCGAGTTCGAGTCCGCGCTGCGCTCCTGCGCCGCGACCTGCGAGTTCTGGCAGTTCTGCGGCGGCGCGCAGGCCGGAAACCGGTTCTTCGAACTCGGCACCTTCGACGCGACAGAGACCGCCTACTGCCGCAACAGCAAGCAAGCCCTCGTCCGCTCCGCCCTCACCCACCTCACCACAACGAAGGGAACGCCCGCGTGACCACGCTGCAACTGCTCGCCGCCGCCGACCACGACGACCTGGCAAAGCTGGGCATCACCGCCGAGACCGGCCTCACCGGCCTGCCGAGCGCCGCGAAGTTTGACAACCGCCCCACCTGGGACAACGGCAGCAAGGGCTTCGACAACCGGCCCACCTGGGACAACTGGTCGAAGTCGAAGAAGTGAACCACGATGGTGGCCCACGCGCGCGGCAGTGTGGGCCACCATCCCGGCGAACATAAGGTGATGCCTGATGGATACTCGAACGCTGCGCCAACTGGATGTGCTACTCCCCGGCGAGGAACCCGACGAACTCGACCTCGCCGAAGAGCTGCCCCGCGACGGCTCCACCGTCACCGAACAGCTGATCACCGGCGACGTCTGGTCACGCGCACAGCTTGCCCGCGTCACGCTCACCAGATCGTGGTTCATCGACGCCGACCTGTCGTCATCGAGGTTCGACAGCGTCATACTGGACCGCTGCGCCCTCAAGTGCTGCACCTTGGTCGGCACGCAGTGGACCGGCGCCGTATTCAAGAACGTCGTCCTGGAGAACTGCCGCCTGGACTACGCGACCTTCACCGAGCTGCGAGCCGCGGTGGGCGTCGCGCTGATCGGTTGCTCTCTCGTCGAAACCGTGTTCGACCGGTGCAGGCTGAACGCTCTGGCACTTGACGGATGCCGACTGACGTCGACTCGCTTCGAGGCGTGCGACCTGCGCGGAGCAGACCTACGCGGCAACGACCTCTCCACGGTCGGCGAGATCATGTCCCTGCGGGGCGCGGTCGTCGCCGACGCCCAACTGCCCGCGCTGACCGCCGCGCTGGTCAATGACCTCGAATTGACCGTGAGATAGCGGCAGGCGACCGTCCGAGACTTCCGCGACACTCAGCCCACCTTGGGCGCATTTACCGGTCTCGGCCGTCTGCTGAGTGATCTTCAGAGCTCGCCCTGCGGTTACATCGGCTCAGTCAATGGAACCCGTGGTGCGCCGCGCGTACCCGAACCCGGACCGGGCTGCGTGGATCGGCCCGGCGAACGCCCGGAATGTGCGATGGTGACCTAATGGCTGATCTCGACGAGGTGCGACGGATCGCGATGGCGCTGCCGGACGTCACCGAGCAGACCGACTCCGACACGCCCGCATTCTACGTCGGCGGGCGCGGGTTCGTCTCGGTCAGCGGGGACGGTGCCCGCCTGCTGCTGCACGCGACGGCCGGCCGGGTGGCGAACGCACTGGCCGAGGACCCCGGGGTGTACCGCGAGCTGCGTCGCGGCGAGACGCTCGTCGGCATCGACGCCGACCTGGCCGCGATCCCGTCCGACCGCCTGGCCGATCTGGTCGACCACGCCTGGCATCTGCGTACGCCGAACAAGGCACGAAAATGAGGCAGGCGTCGCTAAACAGGCCGTGACCTGCGCAAACACAACGTCGTTCCATACGTGATCAAGGAGGTTCGCGGTCGCGGCCGTGAACCTCCCGCGTGTCCACGAGCGACGGGAACACCATGCCGACCGCCACCGCCGTCCCCTCCGCCCTCGTCGAGCGACGGCTCGCCGACCCGTACCCGTACTTCGCGTGGCTGCGCCGGCACGCGCCCGCGCTGCGCGAGGACAAGCCCGGCGGCGCCGTCGTCTGGCACGTCTCGCGGTATGCCGACGTGCGTGCCCTGCTCAGTGACCGCCGCCTGAGCAAGTGCCCGCAGCGGGTGCCCGGTTACGTCGCCGGGCCGCCCGGTCTCAACCGGCACCTGGTCCACGCCGACCCGCCCGAGCACACCCGCCTGCGGCACCTGGTCAGCGCCGCCTTCATCCCCCGGCACATCGCCGCGCTGGAACCGCTCATCGACACCACCGTCCGCGACCTGATCGACGGGCTCGACGGCCGGGCCGAGATCGACGTCGTCGGCGACTTCGCCGCCCCGCTCACGTTCACGCTGATCTGCGCCATCCTGGGCCTTCCCGAGCGGCTGAACACCGACCGCACGCGGCGGCTGCTGCTGGCCACCGTGACGCCCGAGGCGGCGTGGCCCGGCCCGGACGCCGACGGCACGCCGGCCGGCCTGATCGGCGAGCTGATCGCCGACAAGCGCCGCGGTGGGCACAGCGAGTCCGACCTGCTCGGCGCACTGGTGTCGGCGTGCGGCGCCGCGGGCGGCCTGACCGAGGAGGAGCTGGCCTCGACCGCGTACCTGCTGCTGCTGGTCGGGCACGACACCACCATGAACCTCATCGGCAACGGGATGCTGGCGCTGCTGCGCCATCCGGAGCAGCTGGCGCTGCTGGAGCGGGAGCGGGTGCCGATCCGCACCGCAGTGGAGGAGCTGCTGCGCTACGACTCCCCGGTGCGCGACGCCACCTTCCGTGTGGCCGCCGAGCCGCTGACGGTGGCGGGCGAGCGCATCGAGCCGGGGCACATCGTCAGCCTGCTCATCGGCTCGGCCAACCGCGATCCGGACGTGTTCGAGCAGCCCGACCGCCTCGACCTGGCCCGTACGCCGAACAACCATCTGGCGCTGGGGCACGGCACGCACTTCTGCATCGGGGCAGCGCTCGCGCGGCTGCAGGCCTCGATCGCCTTCCCGTCGCTGCTGCGCCGCCTCGGCCCGGTGCGCCTGGCCGTTCCCGAGGACGAGCTGCGGTGGCGCCCGACCAGGGTCATGCGCGGGCTGTACACGCTGCCGGTCGTCCGCGCCTGAACGGGCAGGCCGGGACCTACTGCCCGTCACGCCGAGGCGCAACGACCCGGCACGCCGGTCTCATCGGCTCTGCCGCACACGGCTCCGCCGTGCGACGGTGAGTAGTGGAGGCAGCCGGACCGAGGAGGTCGTGATGATGCCCTGGTATGGAGGAATGCCCGCGTGGGGCATGGGCCTGATGATGGCGTCCGTGCTGGCGGTGCTCGCGCTGCTGGTGGTCGGCGCCGTGCTGCTCGCCCAGCGGCTGGACGGCGGCGGGCGCGCCGCGGCGGTGCCGCCGACCCCGCAGCAGGTGCTCGCCATCCGCCTGGCGCGGGGCGAGATCACCGAGGCGGAGTACCGCGCACGGCTCGCGCTGCTGGCGGGACGCCACGGCGCCGGCTGAGGCGAGCCGTCAGGCCTGGACCGCCTCCGACGGCTCATGCAGGGAGGCTGTCCACGGCTGCTCGGCCCAGGGCTGCAAGCCGGTGTCCAGCACGGCGTCGAGCGAGGCGCGCAGCTCGGCGGCCTCGGCGGCCCCGAACTTCGCCTCGAACCGTTCCTGCGCCTGCTGCCACAGCGGCAGACCCGCCTTCACCTTGGCGAGGCCGGCCGGGGTGAGGGCGACCAGGCGGGCCCGGCGGTCGGTGGCCGACGGCTCGATGGTGACCAGGCCCTCACGCGCGAGCGGCTTGAGGTTGGTGGCCATCGTGGTGCGGTCCATCGCGATCAGCTCGGCGAGGCCGCTGATCGTCAGCTCCCCCTGCACGCTGAGCAGCTGCAGAATGCTGAACTGCGTGGATCGCAGCCCGATCGGGGCCAGCGCCCGGTCATAGGTCGCGCCGAGGTATCGGGCCGCCTTGCGCAGCGCGAGGTTGTTGCACGGCCCGACGGGCGTCCGTGTGGTCACCGTCTCCTCCCTCCGAGGACACCGCCAAGGATACGCGCAGGTGCTCGCAATTGCGACGGTGCACCTCCGGGCGGGCTTCGGCGGCCCGGCGCCCTTGACCGCGAGCGGCGGCAACGTCGCCAATACGCGCATATGCTCGTATCACCCGCAGGCACCCGCCCTGAAGGCGTCAATAGGCCGGTCCGCGATACGGGCGGCCCGGCGAGGAAGGACAATCTCCGTGGACCTGAAACTTGAAGTCATCGTGCTGCCCGTCACCGACGTGGACCGGGCCAGGGCCTTCTACGAGGCGGCCGGCTTCCGGCTGGACCTGGACAAGGCGCCCACCGAGGACTGGCGCGCGGTGCACCTCACGCCGCCCGGTTCCGAGTGCTCGATCATGTTCGGCAAGGGGCTCACCTCGGCCGAGCCGGGCTCGATCCAGGGCCTGTACCTCGTCGTCGCCGACATCGAGCAGGCCCGCGGGGAACTGGTCGGCAGGGGCATCCAGGTGAGCGAGGTGTTCCATGACGGCGGCGGACTGGTCTTCCACGGCCACGAAGGCGGGGACGTCACCCACCGCGCGCCCCAAGCCCGGCTCACCGGCCCGCACCCCGAACGCGCCGACTACGGCTCCTTCGCCACGTTCCGGGACCCGGACGGCAACGGCTGGGTGCTGCAGGAGGTCAGGAAACGGGCACCCGGGCGCTGACCCCCGCCTCGTGCCGGACCACGGGCGCCAGGCCCGTGGTCCGGCCGGAATAGGAGCACATGCTCGTAATGTTGACGACCGTGGCTTCGCATAACGCGAGCCGCCCGTCTCCCGACCAGAAAGCCGTGCCATGACCTCTTCTCCCGTCTCCGCCACCCCGGTAGCGGCGAGTGCAGCCGCCCCGGATCAGCCTGCGGCCACCCCGCCGGTGCGCACGTGGCTGCAGCCCGTGGTGATCGCGCTGGTCGTGGTGGCCGCGTTCCTCAGCTGCTACCTGGGACTGCAGCGCGATCCGCAGCCGCGCGGGATCCCGGTCGCCGTGGCCGGAGCGGACCTGCCCGGCCAGGTCGGCCAGGCCCTCGGCGACCGGGTCGACATCCGGCCGGTGGCCGACGCCGCGGCCGCGCGCGAGGCGGTGCTGCGCCACGACGCCGTCGCCGCGCTCAGCGCCGATGGCCAGGGCGGCCTCGAACTGCGGATCGCCGGGGCGGAGGGCGCCTCCAACACGTCGGCCGTCAAGGCGCTCGTCGGCGCGTACGCCGGCGGGGCGGGCCTGCACCTGACCACCGAGGACGTGGTCCCGCTGGCGCCCGCCGACGCGCGCGGCCTGGCCGGGTTCTACCTGGCGTTCGGCGTGTCGCTGGCCGGGTTCGTGCTCGCCTCGAACGCGCTCGGCCTGGCCGGGGCACTGCTCCTGCGCCACCGTCTCTGGCTGCTGGCCGGCACGTCCCTGGCCATCGGCACCGTCGCCGCGATCATCGCGGGTCCGGTGCTGGGCGCGGTGCCGGGCGCGCTCGTGCCGCTGGCGCTCACGCTCGCCCTGCTGGCGGCCGCGGCCGGGTTCACCACCAAGCTGCTCGGCACGTACCTGGGCCCGATCGGCCTGCCGGTCGCCACGCTGGTGCTACTCACCCTGGGCAACGCCGTCAGCGGGGCCGTCGTCGGCGCCGACCTGCTGCCCACGGCGGCGAGGGCGCTGTCGCCGCTGCTGCCGCCCGGCGCGGCCGTACGCGCCATCAGCGACCTGAGCTACTTCCACGGCGCGCATGCCATGGGACCGGTGCTCACCCTGGCCCTGTGGGCGGCGGGCGCCGCGCTCCTGATCTGGCTGCGGCCGCGCCTGACCCGGCACCGGACCACGACCGTGCCCGCCTGACCGGCGGGTCTCACCGAAGGAGAACGCCCATGGCCAGCCAGGATCTCGTCCTCATCACCGGCGTGGGTGGCGTCGGGCGCACCATCGTCGACAAGCTGCGCGCGGACGGCGTGCCGGTGCGCGCGATGGTCCGCCGCGACGACGAGCGCGCCGGCGAGCTGCGCGAGAGCGGCGTCGAGGTCGTGCTCGGCGATCTGACCCGGCCCGAGACCGTCGCGGCCGCACTGGACGGGGCCGGTGCCATGTACTTCGCGATGCCGGTGTCGCCGGATCACCTGCTGGCGGCGACCGTCGTGGCGAGCGTGGCGCGGGAGTACGGCGGCCTGACCGGCCTGCTGGACATGTCGCAGATGACGGTGTCGCAGATGACCGCGACCAGCACCGGCGAGTCCCACCAGCAGCGGCTGCACTGGCTGGCCGAGCAGGTGTTCGACTGGTCCGGCCTGCCGGTGATCCATCTTCGGCCGACCTCGTTCCTGGACAACCCGCTGTTCACGACGCTCGCGGCGCAGTCGATCCGGCGCGACGGCACCATCGCGCTGCCGTTCGGCACCGGCCGGACCTCGCCGGTGGCCGTGGACGACGTCGCCCGCGTCGCCGCCACGGTGCTGCGCGATCCGGCCGTTCATGCCGGGCACGTATACGAGCTGACCGGCCCGCGCAGCGTCGGCATGCCCGAGCTGGCCGAGGAGTTCTCGCGGGCGCTGGGCCGGACGGTGTCGTACGTGGACGTGCCCGCCGACCGGTGGCAGGCCGAGGTGCTGGCGCACGCCGGTCTCCCGCCGCACACCGAGCAGCACATCGCCACCATGGCGCGCCTGCACCGGGAGAACCGCTACGACCGCACCTCCGGCGACGTCGCGCGCGTCACCGGCGTACCCCCGCAGAGCATCGAGTCGTTCGTGGCCGCACGCCGGGACTTCTACCTCGGCTGACCGGGCCCGACCACCCACCAGGAGGAGATCATGCGACTTCCGCGCCCCTTGCTCGCGGTGTCCGCGGCCGTGATGACGCTCGCGGTGTCCGTCGGCTGCTTCGCGCAGCTCTGGTGAGCAGCCGTGCGGCGTTGCGCCGATGTGGTGTCATCGGCGGGTGAACTCCGCAGCCGCAGGCACGACGATCGATCCGCGCTGGGCACGTCTGCTGGACGCGCTGCACCCCGACGAGTTCCCGCTGCGCGAGCGCGTCAAGGAGCAGTTCGACGCGGCGATGATCGACCACATCTCCCGGGCCGACTACGGCCACGACGCCGAGCGGCACCGCCGCGCCGTCAGCGACCTGCTGGCCGCCCGGACGTGGCCCGGCGAACTCGACTGGGTTCCCCTGGAGGTGCTCCAACTGACCCGGTGGAGCCGGCCGGAGCTGCCGGACGGCCCGTTGCCGCCGACGGGGCGGCGCGGTCACCTCATGCGACTGTTCGCGTGCATGGCGCTGATCCGCATGCGGACACCCAACGGGTTGCCCGTGGACACGCTCGCCCCCTTCGTGGCCAGCGCCGTGGAGCTGGGCTCGCCCTTCCTGGACGACGCGGTGCCGTATCTGGCGTGGTGCCGCCGGCACGAGCCGGGTGACTGGCGCGACGACCCGGCCGACCTGCCGTTCCTGACCTTCGCGCTGTTGCTGCTCGCCACCGCGACGCGCGCCGAGCCGGACGTGCTGGGCGGCCTCGGGGGCATGCTGTTGCGCGAGGTGGCGGCCGTGGCCGAGGAGCTGGGCGAGGGATGGCGGATCGAGACCGAGCCGCCGCTGCTCGGGCCGCGCCCGCGGGCACAGCGCCACCGGGTCTGGTACGGCCTGGCCGGCCGTTTCCTGGTGGACGGCGCGGACGGCACCGACCTCGGCGGGCGGCTGGCCGAACTGGGCCGGGCCGTGCGCGGGGAGTCGGGTGCGACCACCGCAGATCTGCGGGACCTGTTCGCGGCCTGGGATCGCGCGGCGTAACCGGCCAGTTCAGACACTCCCATCAATAGATGTTTCCCAATAAGTGGAATTCCTATTTCGCATGTAGGAGATGTGGGATAGCGTATCGGTTATGAACAGCCGGCAGATCCTCCTGGACGGCACCGCGGTCGCGGTGTCGCGCGGATGCTGCCGTGGCTGGACCTCCGCTCGCGGCTGCTGCTGAACGCCGCTCCCCTCCTCATTCCAGCGCGACGCTGCCGGCCATGACGCCCGGCAGCCGCCTCCTGCCCGCGGCACCGGCCGCCCGACACCGCAGCGCGACCACGCGACCCCAGGCGTGGCGCGTACCCGTCGTCTCCGCCTGGAGGATCCCCATGACCGTCATCGCCAGACCCCCGGCGCCGCTCGACCCCCTCACGTTCCGCGCCCTGCTGCGCCGCCAGGCCGCGTCGGTCGCCGTGGTCACCGCCGCGGGCGACCCGCCGGTGGGTTTCACCGCGACCTCGTTCACCTCTGTGTCGCTGCACCCGCCGCTGGTGTCGTTCTGCCTGGCCCGCTCGTCGTCGAGCTGGCCGACCGTGGCCCTTGCCGAGCACGTCGCCGTGCACCTGCTCGGCGAGCAGCAGCACGAGGTGGCCCGCACGTTCGCCACCAGCGGCATCGACCGCTTCGCCGCCCACTCCGGCTGGCAGCCCGGCCCCTACGGCGTGCCGCTGCTGGACGAGCCGGTGGCCTGGCTGGTGTGCCGGGTCGCCCAGCGGATCACCGCCGGCGACCACACCATCGTGCTGGCCGAGCCCCTGACCGGGCAGCACGGCGACGGCGCTCCCCTGCTCTACCACGACGGCCGCTACGCCGCCCTGCGTCCATCCCCGAAGGAGTGACCGATGAACCAACCATCCGTCCTGGCCCGCCGCAGTTTCCTGTCCGCCGGCCTCGGCGCTCTCGCCCTGGGCCTGACCGCGTGCGCCGCCGATGAGACCCCCGCCGCGGCAGCCCTCGACACGCCGCTGACCGAGTCCGTCCCCCAGGGCACCAAGCTCGTCGTGGGCGACAAGGAACACCAGTGGGCGATCGAGTTCTCCGGCGAGGCGAAGAACCTCACCTTCGAGGTGGAGTTCGCCAATCTCAGCGGCGGCCCGGAGACGCTGGAGGCGTTCCGCGCCCGCGCTCTCGACCTGGGCTCGGTCGCCGACATCCCGCCGATCCACTCGCACTGGACCAACATCCCCACGAAGATCGTCGCGTCCAAGTACCGGCAGGACCCGCTCAACCACGCCATCTACCGGCTCGGCATCGCGCCCGGCGCGGGCGTCAGCACGCTGGCCGACATCCGCGGCAAGAAGGTCGCGTACAGCCCCGGGCAGGCGCAGGGCGCACTCGTGCTGCGCGTGCTGCACAAGGCCGGGCTGCGCAAGGAGGACGTCGAGCTGATCGAGCTGCCCAGCACCGGCGACGTGTACGCCAACGCGCTGGCCAGCCGCCAGGTCGAGGTCGCCCCGATCGGCGGCGTGCAGATCAAGCGCTACGAGAGCAAGTACGGCAAGGACGGCGCCACCACCATCGCGCACGGGCTGCGCGACGACCCGGGGCACCTGTACGCGCCGATCACCGTGCTCGCCGACCCGGCCAAGGCCGCCGCCATCCGCGAGTACGTGAAGGTGTGGGCGCGGGCCTGGCGCTGGCGCGAGGCCAACCCCGACGAGTGGATCGAGCGGTACTACGTCAAGAAGCAGGGTCTGTCCGTCGAGGACGGCAAGTGGATCGTCGCCAACGCCGGCATCGCCGACATCCCGGCGAGCTGGACCGACGCCATCGCCCGCCACCAGGAGACGATCGACCTGCTGGCCAAGGAGACCGGCAACAAGCCACTGAAGGCCGAGGACCTGTACGACCGGCGGTTCGAGACCGTCGCCGCCGACGCGCTCGCCGGAGGTGCGAAGTGACCGCGTCCGTGCTCACCCGGCCGCAGACGGCGGCGGCGCCCCTGCCCACCCGCCGGGCCCGGCGCCGCCTCGGGCCCGGCCCGGCCATCCCGTTCGGGGCCGTCCTCGGGCCGCTGCTGCTGCTCGCCCTGTGGTCGATCGGGTCGGCCGCGGGCTGGCTCGACTCGCGCACCCTGTCGGCGCCCTGGACCGTGGTCACCACCGCCGGTGACCTCATCGCCAGCGGCCGCCTGCAGGACAACCTCGCCGTGTCGGCGCAGCGGGCCGCGCTCGGCCTGGGCATCGGCACGGTCCTCGGCACGGTGCTGGCGCTCGTCTCCGGGCTCAGCCGGTGGGGCGAGGCGCTGCTCGACGGCCCGGTCCAGATCAAGCGGGCCATCCCCGGCGTCGCGCTGATCCCGCTGCTGGTGCTGTGGCTGGGCATCGGCGAGCAGATGAAGGTGACCACGATCGTGCTCGGCGTGTTCGTGCCGGTCTACATCCACACCCACAACGGCCTGCGCAGCATCGACAGCCGGTACGTCGAGCTGGGCGAGTCGCTGCGGCTGCGCCCGGCGGTGTTCCTGCGCCGCATCGTGCTGCCGGGCGCGCTGCCCGGGTTCCTGCTCGGCATGCGGTTCGCCGTGGTGGGCGCCTGGCTGTCGCTGGTGGTCGTCGAGCAGATCAACTCGACCAGCGGCATCGGTTACATGATGGACCTGGCCCGGGAGTACGGCCAGACGGACATCATCATCGTCGGACTCGTGCTGTACGGGCTGCTCGGGCTGGTGTCCGACGGCGCCGTCCGGCTCGTGCAGAGGAAGGCGCTGTCATGGCGACGCACGCTGGCGGACTGACCGCCACCCGTACGGTCCTGGTCCGGGGGCTGCGGCGCGGCTTCGGGGCCCGGACGGTGCTGGACGGCCTGGACCTGGAGATCGGCGCGGGCGAGTTCACGGCCCTGCTGGGCCGCAGCGGCTCGGGCAAGAGCACCCTGCTGCGCGCGCTGGCCGGTCTCGATCGGGACGTGGCCGGCTCCGGCCTGGTCGACGTGCCGGAACGGTCGTCGGTCGTGTTCCAGGACGCCCGGCTGCTGCCCTGGCAGCGCGTGCTGGACAACGTCGTGCTCGGCCTGACCGGGCCGGACGCGCAGGAGCGCGGCCGCGCGGCGCTGGCCGAGGTCGGCCTGGCCGGGCGGGAGCGGGCCTGGCCCAACGAGCTGTCCGGCGGCGAGCAGCAGCGGGTCGCGCTGGCCCGCGCCCTGGTGTCCGAGCCGGACCTGCTGCTGGCCGACGAGCCGTTCGGCGCGCTGGACGCGCTGACCCGGCTGCGGATGCACGAGCTGCTGCGGGAGCTGTGCACGCGGCACCGGCCCGCCGTGCTGCTCGTCACGCACGACGTCGACGAGGCCGTCACCCTCGCCGACCGGGTGCTGCTGATCGACGACGGGCGGCTCACCGTCGACATCGCCATCGACCTGCCCGCGCCGCGCTCGCACCGGCAGCCGCGGTTCCTGGCCTACCGGGAGCAGCTGCTGCGCGCGCTGGGCGTGGACCAGAAGGAGGACTGAACGATGCTGCACCTCAACGCGTTCCTGATGGGCGTCGGCCACCACGAGGCCGCCTGGCGCCTGCCCGAGAGCGACCCGTTCGCGCAGACCGACGTGGCGCACTTCCAGCGGCTGGCCCGCATCGCCGAGCGCGGCAAGCTGGACTCGCTGTTCCTGGCCGACAGCCCGGTGCTGTGGAACAGCATCGGCCGGCGGCCGTCCGGCACGCTGGAGCCGACCGTGCTGCTCACCGCGCTGGCCGCGGTGACCGAGCACATCGGGCTGATCGCGACCGCGTCGACGACGTACAACGAGCCGTTCAACCTGGCCCGGCGGTTCGCCTCGCTGGACCACATCAGCGGCGGCCGGGCCGGGTGGAACATCGTCACCACGGCCGGGGTCGACGCGGCCCGCAACTTCAACCTCGACGAGCTGCCCGCCCACCGCGACCGCTACGAGCGGGCCGCCGAGTTCGTCGAGCTGTCGCTGAAGCTGTGGGACAGCTGGGACGACGACGCGCCGCTGGGCGACAAAGAGGCCGGCCGCTGGGGCGACGACGACCTGCTCTACCCCACCGAGCACACCGGGCGGCACTTCCGGGTCGCCGGGCCGCTCAACGTGCCGCGCTCGCCGCAGGGATACCCTCTGCTGGTTCAGGCCGGGTCGTCGGAGGACGGCAAGGAGCTGGCCGCCCGATATGCCGAGGCGGTGTTCACGGCCCAGCAGACGCTGGCCGAGGCGCAGGCGTTCTACCGCGACCTCAAGCAGCGCGCCGCGCAGGCGGGCCGCGACCCGGACACCGTCAAGATCCTGCCGGGCATCGTGCCCGCGATCGGGTCCACCGAGGCCGAAGCGCTGGCGCTGGAGGCCGAGCTGGACCGGCTCATCCGGCCGGAGTACGCGCGCAAGCAGCTCGCCACCACCCTGCGGGTCGACCCCGAGGTCCTCGACCTGGACCGCGAGCTGCCCGCGGACCTGCCCAGCGAGGACGAGATCGAGGGCGCCAAGAGCCGCTACACGCTCATCGTCACGCTGGCCCGGCGGGAGCGGCTCACCGTACGGCAGCTCATCGGCCGGCTCGGCGGCGGGCGCGGGCACCGCACCTTCGCGGGCACCCCGGAGCAGGTCGCCGACGCGATCGAGGAGTGGTACCGCAGCGGCGCGGCGGACGGGTTCAACATCATGCCGCCGGTGCTGCCCTCGGGGCTGGAGACGTTCGTCGACCACGTGGTGCCGATCCTGCAGCGCCGCGGGCTGTTCCGCACCGAGTACACCGGCACCACGCTGCGCGAGCACTACGGCCTGCCCCGCCCGGCCAACCAGTTCACCCGGCAGCCCGCGGCTGTCTGACCACTTCGGAGAGGACGACACACATGGTCGAGCAGAGGCCCTTCGGCCGCACCGGCGAGCAGATCAGCTCGCTGACCCTGGGCGCGATGAACTTCGGCGCCCGTGCCAACCCCGACCACGAGGACGGCATCCGCATCATCCACCGCGCCCTCGACGAGGGCATCACCGCCATCGACACCGCCGACGTGTACTCCCACGGCGAGTCCGAGACGATCGTCGGCAAGGCGCTGGCCGGCGGGCGGCGCGACGACGTCTTCCTGGCCAGCAAGTTCCACGGCCAGGTGGGCGACAACCCGCGGCACCGCGGCAACTCCCGGCGGTGGATCTTCCAGGCGGTGGAGCACAGCCTGCGCCGGCTGAACACCGACTGGATCGACCTCTACCAGGTGCACCGGCCCGAGCCGGACACCGACTTCGACGAGACCCTCGGCGCGCTCACCGACCTGGTCCGCCAGGGCAAGATCCGCTACATCGGCACGTCCACGTTCGAGCCGTCGGCGATCGTGGAGGGCCAGTGGATCGCGCAGCGGCGCGGGCGCGAGCGGGTGGTCGCCGAGCAGCCGCCGTACTCGATCCTGGCCCGCGGTGTCGAGCGGGAGGTGCTCCCGGTCGCGCAGCGCTACGGCCTGGCCGTGATCCCGTGGAGCCCGCTGGCCGGCGGCTGGCTGTCCGGCCGCTACCACGGCGGCCTCGACACCCCGATCTCGCTGCGCGCCGAGCGTATGCCGGCCCGCTACGACCCCCGGGTGCCCGCCAACGCGGCCAAGCTCGCCGTAATCGACGAGCTGACCGCGCTGGCCGAGGAGGCCGGGCTGTCGCTGATCCACCTGGCCATCGCGTTCGTGCTCCAGCACCCGGCGGTCACCTCGGCGATCATCGGGCCGCGCACCCTGGCCCACCTGGAGTCGCAGCTCGGCGCGGCGAAGGTGACGCTGTCGGCCGACGTCCTCGACCGCATCGACGCCATCGTCCCGCCCGGCACCACCCTGAACGCGGCCGACGCGGGCTACCAGCCGCCGTCGCTGACCGACCCGGCGCAGCGCCGCCGCGGCGCGGTGGCACAGCCGGGCGGTGCCCGATGAGCGCGGACGTCGTGGTGCTGGTCGGCAACCCCCGCCCCGGGTCCCGGACCCGGGAGGTCGCCGAAGCCGTCGCCCAGGCGCTGCTCGACCGGCTGGGCACGCCCCCGGGCGGCGTCGAGGTCCTGGAACTGGGCGAGCTCGTGGGCGTCTCCTTCGGCCCGGAGCCCGCCGTCGGGGCCAGGTCGGGCCCGGACCCGTTCGCCACGGTGCGCGCGGCGCGGCTGCTCGTCGTCGCGACGCCGGCGTACAAGGGCACGTTCACCGGCCTGCTCAAGGTGTTCCTGGACCAGTTCGGCCACCGGCAGCTGGACGGCGTCACCGCCGTGCCGCTCGCCGTGGCCGCCACCCCGGAGCACGCCGAGGCGGCGGCGTCGGCGCTGCGCGACGTGCTCCTCGAGCTGGGTGCGCGGGTCCCGGCGCCGCCGCTGGCCGTGCCGGAGTCGCGGCTGGCCGAGCGGGACGAGTTCGCCGCCGCATGGGCCGGTCAGCACGCCGGTGCGGTCGCCTACCCCGCCGCGGCGGTGTGACCATGGGCTCCGAGTTCCTCTGGTACATCCCCAACCAGGCCCAACCCGGGCACCGGGGCGACGACGTGGTCGCCGGGCACAACAGCCTCGACACGCTCACCGGCCACGCGCGGGCGCTGGAGGAGCACGGCTGGGGCGGGGCGCTGCTCGGCACCGGGTGGGGGCGGCCGGACACGTTCACGGTCGCCACCGCGCTGGCCGCGCGGACCACGACGTTCCAGCCGCTGATCGCGATCCGGCCCGGCTACTGGCGGCCGGCCAACTTCGCCTCCGCCGCGGCGACGCTGGACCACCTGTCCGGCGGCCGGGTGCTCATCAACGTCGTGTCCGGCAAGGACAACCTCGCGGCGTACGGCGACGCGGAGGGCGACCAGGCCGACCGGTACGCCCGCACCAAGGAGTTCCTCCAGCTCGTGCGGCGGCTGTGGACGCAGGAGGACGTCACCTTCGAGGGCGCGCACTTCAGCGTCACCGGGGCGACGGTCGTGCCGCGCCCCGTCGTCCGTGGCGAGCGCAGGCATCCCCGCCTCTACTTCGGGGGCGCCTCGGCGGCGGCCGAGCGGGTCGCCGCCACCGAGGCCGACGTGCAGCTGTTCTGGGGCGAGCCGCTGGACGGCGTACGGGAACGGATCGAGCGGCTCCGGCAGCTCAGCGACGAGCTGGGCCGCGAGCACGCGCCGCTGGAGTTCGGCCTGCGCGTCACCACGCTGGTGCGCGACACCACCGAGCAGGCGTGGGCCGACGCCGAGGCCAAGGTCGCGAAGATGGCCGAGGCGGGCGGCGCTGGTGTCCGGGACGTGAAGTGGCGGGCGGCGGTCGGCCAGCGGCGGCTGCTCGACCTGGCAGCGCGGGGCGACGTGCTCGACGACAACCTGTACACCGCGCCGGGCCGGTTCGGCGGGGGCGGCGCGGGCACCACCTGGCTGGTCGGGTCGGCCGAGGACGTGGCGCGCTCGCTGCGCAGGTACCAGGACCTCGGCGTCACCCACTTCGTGCTGTCGGACACCCCTTACCTGCCGGAGATCAGGCGCCAGGGCGAGCAGCTCCTGCCGCTGCTACGCCAGGAGGCGCTGGTGTCCTGATCGGCGGCAGGCGCCGGGGCCGCGCGGTGCACGTCAGCTCGTGCACAGCGCGGCCCCGGCGTCGTCCCGGGCGGGCCGCAGGCGAGCGAGCAGGCGGGCCGCGACGGGCTGCCCGACCACGATGCCGGTGAACACCAGGGCCAGGCCCGCAAGCTGGTGTGCCGCCAGGGCCTCACCGGCTACGGCAGCGCCCAGCAGCACCCCTGTCATCGGATTGAGCAGGCCGATGAGCCCGACCGTGCCGGCGCTCAGGTGCCGCAGGCCGGCGAACCAGGCCGCGAAGGCCAGCGCGGTCGCCACGATGCTGACGTAACCGAACCCGGCGAGCGCGGCTGCGTCCAGCACGGGCGGCGCGCCCTCCACCGCGACGGCGGCGGGCAGCAGCAACGCGCCCCCGGCGAGCAGCTGCCAGGCGGTCAGCGAGAACACGTCGACGTCGGCGCTCCACTTCTTGGCGAGCACGTAGCCGAGGGAGGACATCGCCATGGCGGCGCCGGAGGCGAGCACGCCCCGCGGCGCGACCGTGCCGCCGCCGTCGAGCAGCATGAGGCATACGCCGCCGATGCCGAGCACGGCCCCGGCCAGCTGCGCGGCGGCCGGGCGCGCGGAGAGCGCGGCCCAGGCGATGAGCATCATCGCGACCGGCGACGTCGCCATGATCGTCGAGGCGACACTGGTCGGCAGCGTCTGCGCGGCCAGGTAGACCAGGGCGAAGAACGCGCCCATGTTCAGCGTGCCGAGCACCAGCGACCGCCACCACCACGCGCCACGGGGCAGCCGGCGCCGCACGAGCAGGAGCAGCAGTCCGGCCGGCAGCGCCCGGATGGCCGCACCGTAGAACGGGTAGTCCGGCGGCAGGAACCGGTGGGTGACGAAATAGGTGGAGCCCCAGGCGACCGGTGCGACAGCGCTGACCGCGATCCAGCGGAGTTTACCTTCCATGGAAGCTAGTTTACCTTCCATGGAAGGTATATTGACAAGGTGACCGCACCACTCGACCACGTCGCGCGCATCCAGCAGGCATGGAGCCGCGAGCGCCCCGACCTCGACGTCAGCCCACAGGCCGTGATCGGGCGGCTGCACCGCCTCGCCGGGCACCTCACCGAGGAGCTGCGCGTCGTCTACCGCCGCTACGGGCTCGGCGAGGGCGAGTTCGACGTCCTGGCCACCCTGCGCCGCGCGGGGCCGCCGTTCGAGCGCGCTCCCGGCGAGCTGGCCGCGTTCACCATGGTCACCACCGGCGCCATGACCAAGCGCATCGACCGGCTGGAGCTCGGCGGCCTGGTCACCCGCCGGCCCAGCGGCACCGACGGCCGGGGCCGGGTCGTCGCGCTCACCGACGCGGGCCGGGAACTGATCGACCAGGCGTTCACCGAGCACATGCGCAACGAGCGCCGCCTGCTCGACCTGCTCACCCCCGACGACGCCGCCCGCCTCGAAGCCCTGCTCACCACCTGGCTGGCCTGCTTCGAGACGCCGCTGCCGGCCGAGGGCCGCGACCTAGGCGCCTGAGCCCCGCGCCGCCGGCGGAGCTCGGGTATGGACGGACGGCGATCAACGCCGTACCTTCGTGGCGGAAGATCGTGCGGCGACGATCGGTGCCCTGCCCTGCCCACACCATGGAGCGCACGATGTCGCGGAAGACCGGCAAGCCGACGTACACCAAACCCACGGGCCCGTCCGGGACCGGCCGGCTGCTCGGAACAATAGGCGGGCTCGTCGCGGCGCTGCTGGTGGGTGTGCTCATCGGCACGCTGACCGCGCAGCCGAGCGGCACCGACGCCGCCGTGGCCGAGCTGCGCCGCCAGGAGGCGGCCCGCGACACCGCCCAGATCACCGAGCTGACCACGCGGGCGCGGGCCACCGCCACAGCGATCACCCCCGTCATCGAGGGCCTCGCCGGGACCGGGGAGGTCGGCGACGCCCAGCTGGCGCAGTGGCGGCAGGCCGTCGGCGCCGAGGTCGCCTACTACGCCAAGACCGTGTCCGGAACGACCGCGACCAACGTCGCCCGCGGTGCGCTGCGCAACGCGGTGGAGCAGCTGGCCGCCGCCGTGGAGACCTCCGCCGCCGCCCGCGCCCTGCCCGCGCCGTCACGGCAGCTGGTCCTGGCCGCCGCGTCCCGGCAGCGTGAGCTGGCCGTGATGGCCTGGTCGGTGGCCGCCACCCAGCTCGACCAGATCAACGTGGACGCCGGGCACGGACACCAGCACGTCTACCTGGAAATCGCCGGGATCAGCGGGCTGATGGCGGGCGACAGCCTGCCGGAGGGCACCGGGCACTGACCGGCCGGGACGCGGTGAGCCAGGCCAGGGCGCGGGGCAGCGGACCGGCCGGCGGCGCCCAGACGTGCCGGTCGGCGTAGGCCCACGCGTAGACGGGGTTGCCGTCGCGCACGAGTTCGCACAGCTCCGGCTGCGTCAGCTCGCGGGCTGACCACTCGTACAGCGACTGCAGCCGGGGCTGGATAACGCCGTAGTCGAGCAGGCGGCCCAGCCGGTGCTCGTGAGCCAGGTAGGCGCGGACCTCGGCCCGGGGCGGGTAGCGGTCCGGCAGCACCCGCCCCAGCGACAGGTAGAAGCCGGTCATGCCCAGTCGCGGATCCCCGAGCAGCCGGCCCAGCGGCGCGAGCCTGCCCAGCGCGAGCCTGGGCGCGGCCACCAGCGCGTGCGCGTACAGCACCCGCAGCAGCACCACGTTGAGGAAGAACCGCTCGGGCAGCGGCTCGCGCGCGGCCAGGTCCCGATGCGCCAGGTACGCCGAGACGATGCTCGCGTTGTGGGCGCGATACCAGTTCCGCGCCGTCGGGGCGGCGACGAAGCCGTCCCACAGCCGGACCGCGGGCGACGAGGGCTTCCCCGTCATGCCGCCTGCCCGCGCCACGGCCTCGCAGCCGTCGCGCAGCAGCCGGTCGTTGACGGCCCGCCACCAGGGGCTGCCGGGCGGCCGCGCGGCAGGCGGGTTCAGTACGCCCCGGCCGAGCTGCCAGCGCATGAACGACAGCGCCGCGCGCCGGTACGGCAGGTGCCGCGGCGCGCGGCCCCACGGGCCCCGGTAGGTGCGGTCGAGCAGCGCGATCCGCTGCGCCGGGCTGTCCCGCACCCCCGCGACCTGCGCCGCGGCCCACTCCGCGGCGGGCGCGGGCCGCAGCGCGGTCCGGTCAGGACGGTCGAGGCGCACGCCTGTCCCTGCGCTGGACCAGCTCCTCCTCGTCGACCAGGGTGAGCATCGGCTTGCCCGGCTCGCACAGCATGGTGACCGTGAAGCGCAGGCGTACGTCGTCACGGTGGTTGCCGTCCTGGTAGTGGATGACGTCGCCGCCCGGCTCCCAGAACGCCTCCCCGGCGCGGACCACCCGCTCAGGCTCGCCCTCCACCTCCAGCAGCATCTCGCCCTCGATCACGTACCCGAACGCCGGGCCGGAGTGCCGGTGCGGCGGCGTACCCGGATCGCCCGGGGGGTACTCGATCACGACGGTCATCACGTGCGCGCCCGCCGGGATGAACGGCGGCTGCGCCTCCTGCAGCGTGGTGAGCGCGGTCTGCCATGCGTTCGAGCGCGGCTTGTCGTCGGACATGAGCGACCCCTCCGTCAGGTGCCGAGGATGAGCAGGTCGGCGAATCCGAACCCGGATCCCGCCGCGGGCAGCACCGGCTGCCAGTCCGGCTCCAGGCTCAGGTAGCTCGCGGGATCGGCGCGCACCAGCCCGAGCAGCACCTCCGCCACGATCCGGCCGCCGACCGGGCCGAGCCGGTCACCGCCGCCGCGGTGCTCGGCCTCCTTCAGGATGTAGAACCACAGCGGCGTACCGTCCGGCCACGGCTGCTCGACCTCGTCGGCGGTCAGCGGCGCCACGCCCAGCAACTCCGCCACGGCCTCCCCGCCGGGCAGCCCCGTGGTGCCGCCGCGCAGCAGGTCGCGTACGGCCAGCGAGCGGTAGGCGGCGGTGTCGACCACGCCGGTGACCTGCTCCGGCAGCCCGATCAGGCTGGCGGCCAGCCTTCCGTCGATACGCTTGGCGCGCTGCGCGGGCGGGCGGCCGGGCACGTCGAACACCTGGGTCAGGTCGAGCCGCCGGTCGCCGGGCACCGGCCCGAACCCGACCAGGTCCGGGAACAGCGGACGCCCCGGCCCGCCGGCCACCAGCCGGTAGGTGTGCCGGAT
The DNA here is from genome assembly GCF_016862575.1 of Catellatospora bangladeshensis. Taxonomy (GTDB): domain Bacteria; phylum Actinomycetota; class Actinomycetes; order Mycobacteriales; family Micromonosporaceae; genus Catellatospora; species Catellatospora bangladeshensis. The sequence goes on from NZ_BONF01000037.1 coordinate 60,195, forward strand.
CTGCCCGTGGCCGTAGCGGAACGCCGCGTCGGCGAACTCCAGCGGGATGTACGACTGCCCGGCCTGCGGCGCGAACCAGCGCCCGCCCTCGGCGAGCACCTGCTCGACCAGCTCCGCCCCGACCAGGCGCGGCAGGAAGTCGTGCACCACGATCCACTGGTAGTGCCAGGTGAGGGTGATGCGCGCCTTGTCGAACACGTCCGTCTCGGGCACCCCGGCGCCGCGCAGCCAGCCGACGATGCCGTTGTGCGCGCGCAGCAGCGCCACGTGCAGGGCCAGCGCGAACAGGTGCGAGTCGTTGCGCGGGTCGCCGATCAGGGCGACGCCCTGCTGGTTGCGGGGCACGTCGCCGCCGTCCGGGCCGAGCAGGAACTTGGCCGGGTCGTGCAGGTCGAACAGGAACGGCGAGCCGATCGGGCCGTCGGAGTAGAGCATCTCCAGGTTCAGCTTCGGGGCACGGGCGTTGCGCAGCGCCTCCGGATCGACCCCGGCGCCGATCGGCGACCGGTCGGCGGTGATGTCGTGCGCGATCAGCTGCCCGAAGAACGGCCAGCCCGCCGCCTCGGCGGCATCGTCGCCGTCCGGGCCGATCCGGTCGAGGAACGCGGCCGCGTCGCATACTCCGCCGCTCTCCCCGGCCCGGGTCAGCAGCTGCGGATCGGTCCCCAGCGGGTGCAGGCCCGGGAACATCCGCCCGTAGCGCGCGGCCCCGGTCGGCCGGTCCACCGCCCGCACGAGGCTGAGGCAGTGGTCACGCGCGGCCACGCGGGCACCGTGGGTGTACGCCGGAGCGCTGCTCACCTGCCGAGCGTATGCCGCGCCCACACCCGCTCCGGGCACGTTGGGCAAACCCGCCCGCCCCCGCTACTCGGATACCCGCCATCCGGGATGGTTACCATGGCGTCATGAAGATGTCCGGCGGGGTCGAGTGGGCGCTGCACTGCTGTGTCGCGCTGACCGCGGCCACCGAGCCGGTGCCCGCCGTGCGCCTGGCCGAGCTGCACGACGTCTCCCCCAGCTATCTCGCCAAGCAGCTGCAGGAGCTGTCCCGGGCCGGGCTGGTGCGCTCGGTGCAGGGCAAGTCCGGCGGCTACCTGCTGACCCGCCCCGCCGACCAGATCACGGTGCTGGAGGTGGTGGAGGCGATCGACGGCCCGTCGGCCGCGTTCGTCTGCACCGAGGTACGCCAGCGCGGCCCGCTGGCAGCCTCGCCCGAGTCGTGCACCGCCCCCTGCGGCATCGCCCGGGTCATGTACGAGGCCGACCACGCGTGGCGGCAGGCGCTGCGCCGGGTGACCGTCGCCGACCTGCTCGCCGACGCCGAACGCGCGCAGGGGCCGCAGCTACGCGACACCCTGCGCGGCTGGCTGACGAGCACCCACGGCTGACCCCTCACATGCGTAAGGCTCCCGCCACGCGCTTCTGCCGGTGCGACGGGAGCCTCGACGGTGAGTCCGGTGACGCGAGAGCCGGTCAGCGGGTGGCGAGCCAGTCGGCCATGCTGATCTTGCCGAGACGCGCCTCCCCCAGCGGGACCAGCGACGTCTCCTCCAGCAGCGCACCGAAGTACCGCGCCTGCGGGTCGGTGATCACCTCGCGACCGTCCCGCTCCACCGCCAGATAACGCCGCACGAACTCGTCCTGGCCGAACCGTTCCGGGCCGGCGATGTCGTAGCTGCCGCCGGCCGGCTGGGCGACGGCGGCCTCGGCGAGTGCGGCCGCGACGTCGTCGGACGCGATCGGCTGCATCAGCGCGGGCGGCAGGTGCACGCCGTCGCCCTGGGTCGCGCCGTCCGCGATGGCCCCCACGAACTCGATGAACTGCGTCGCGCGCACGATGGTGTACGGCACCGGGCCGGCCTCGATCAGGTTCTCCTGGGCGACCTTGGCGCGCATGTACCCGCTGTCGGTGATGCGGTCCGCGCCGACGATGCTGAGCGCCACGTGGTGCCCCACCCCGGCGGCGGACTCGGCGGCCAGCAGGTTGCGGGTCGAGGTCTCGAAGAACCTCAGGACGGCCTCGGTCTCGAAGGACGGCGAGTTGGACACGTCGACGACCACGTCCGCGCCGTCCAGCGCGTCCGCCAGGCCGGCGCCGGTGATGGTGTCGACGCCCGTGCTCGGCGCCGCGGCCACCACCTCGTGGCCCGCGGCCTGCAGCAGGCGGCCGAGCTTGGTGCCGATCAGGCCGGTACCCCCGATGATGACGATCTTCATGCTTACGTTCCCCTTAACTCGGACTAGTTCTATCCGAGATTCTACTCGGACCTTTCGTGTCCGAGTCAACGAGCCACACGCTCCTCACGCGGTAACCCTGCTCACCCACCGCACCCACCCCACCTCTGTGTACCGCCCCCGCCCCGCAAAAAGACCCGATCCGACTTATTAGCGCACCCACTCCCACCCCACCCGGCCAAGCCCCAGCCGCACCGCAACGCCACCCCGAAGCTCCCCCGACCACTTCCCTCCCGTCGATCATGAACTTAGGGGCGTGTTCGACGGCGTGTCGCGTCCACGGCACCGTGATCGACTCCCGGCGGCGCCGCTGCGGGTCGGTTGATCGCGTTCTCGTGTCGCAACCTGGGCTCTGACCACAGCTTTCG
>NZ_BONF01000038.1 GCF_016862575.1 Catellatospora bangladeshensis
CTTATCGTTTTCCGTAGTAGAAGGTGCCCTTCTTAACGCTCACCTGCCGCCGTGCCCCGCACGCTGGGCATGTTCGGAGTGCTCGGGCCGCGGTCCGCCTCCGCTTGGCGAAGATCCGCTCGGCGCCTCCGCGATCATCTGCACACAGGCTCGCGCCGCGCGGCGGCGGGAGCGGCGACTGACTGCGCGGGATGCAACCGATGTCGATAGCTCGGGCGTCGATATATCATGCGACGTTATATTACGGCTGCCGTTCTACCGCCGATGCTCGTCGGCGTGCTGCTGTCCGCCGGGTGCGCTGGAGTCGCCCCGGCACCGGCCACGGCGCTGCCCGCCGCCTGCGCGAGCGGGCTCCCCGCCGAGGGCACGCCTGAACTCCTTCCCGCCGAGCGGCCGGCGGGCCGGGCTGCGCTGGCCTACCAGGTCGGGTACGAGGCGCCGATCTGGCTGGTGACCAGCACCGGCGAGCGGTACACGATGCCGCCGCTGCCGCCCCGGCCCGCGCAGTCGCCGGATCCGCAGGCGTCCGAGCTGCCGGAGCCGCTGCCGCCGGAACCGCCGCGGCACGACTCGGTACGCGACCTCCGGCTCTCGCCGGACGGCCGGTGGCTCGCCCGCGCCGTGCACGGCACCGTGGAGCTGCGGGACCTGACCGGCACCCGGGTCGAGCAGCTGCCGGACAGCTTCAACTTCCACTGGTCGCCCGATGGCCGGTGGCTGGTGCTGCAGCGGGAGCACGGCGGCGACCGGCTGCTGCTGTCGCGGTACGACCTGACCCGTGGCGGCGTCCAGGAGTGGGCGCAGCCGGTGCCGAACATGACCTGGCACCTGCTCGGGGTGCGCCCCGACGGCTCGACCGTGCTGCGCGGCAGCCACGAGCTGGCCGGGGGTGGGGGCGAGCAGAACCCGCACGGCGTCGACGAGTCGTGGCTCGTGCTCGACCGCGACGGCCACGAGGTGACGCGGGGCACGCTCCCGGCGCGGCACAGCCTCATCCTGCTGACCGGGGACACCCTCGTCGGCGTCGGCGGCGGACGTGGTGAGCAGGATGCCGAACCGGCCGTGACGGCCGCGTTCGCGCTGGTGGGCGGGGCGCCACGGTGGACGGTGACGCATCCGCCGCACCGGCTCGGCCTGTCCTACGGCATCGCCGGGAACCTGGGCGGCGTGCCCGTGATCATGCAATCGTTCGAGCGGGGTTCGCCGGACCTGGCCGAGACGGTGGAGCTGTACACGGTCGATCCCGCGTCGGGGCGCACCACGCTCGCGTGCCTGATCCCGGAACGGAGCGAAGTCGTGCTGCCGCGCTGAGCCCACGGCCCCCGAACAGAACCCGCCGCATCGAGCCCACGGCCTCCGAGCAGGACCCGCCGCATCGAGAGGTGCACGACGCCGGCTCCGACGCCCGGGCACTGCGGGCCGAGGGTTAAGAAGGGCACCTTCTACTACGGAAAACGATAAGAAGGTGCCCTTCCTTGGGAGGGTTAGGCGACGGGGATGCGGCGCCAGAAGCCGACGGGGAGGTTGACCTCGGGTTCGCCGGTGAGGCCGTTCTCGTCCATGGCGTTGAAGAGGGCCACACGGAGGTCGCCGAAGAAGAACTCCAGGGCGTGCAGGACGTGCGGGCGCCAGGCGGTGGGGCTGATCCGCTCGATGATGTTCACGCGGGTCAGCGCGCGGCCGCGGGCGCTGAGGATGGCGGGGTGGGTGTCGGCCCACCAGTCCAGGCGCAGGCCGGGCCAGTCGAGCTGGGCCTGCAGATCGATGGTGTCCCAGCTGATCGCGCACTCGTCGAACTTGCGGTGCGTGATCTCGATGTTGGCGTCGGGGAAGCCGAAGACCACCGGGCCGCCGGTGAACCAGGCCTCGGCGTCGAGATCCCAGACGAGCCAGGAGCCGACCAGGGGCTGCCCGATGACCCGGGCGAAGCGGGAGCGGTGCGCCGCCGCCAGCGCGCCGGCGTCGTGGTGCCAGACCGGGTCGTACCCGTCGATGCCCAGCACTGCGGACCTCCTGTCCTCCAGACGCGGATTCGGACGATCGTACCGATTACCGTCAGCGAAGCCGGGGAGGCGGGGCGGCGAGCGCGTGCCCATCTTCTGCGGAGATCACGAAAAGCGGTCATGATCTGCGATGTTCCGCAGATCATGACCGCTGACAATTACCGCGCCCGGCGCGCCGGGCGGACCGGATTACTTGATCCGGGTGCCGGTGGAGCGGAGGTCCTGGCAGGCCTGCGCGACGCGGGCGGCCATGCCGGACTCGGCGGCCTTGCCCCAGGCGCGCGGGTCGTACTGCTTCTTGTTGCCGACCTCGCCGTCGATCTTCAGCACGCCGTCGTAGTTGCGGAACATGTGCTCCACGACCGGGCGGGTGAACGCGTACTGGGTGTCGGTGTCCACGTTCATCTTGACCACGCCGTAGTCGACGGCGTCGCGGATCTCCGACAGCAGCGAGCCGGAGCCGCCGTGGAACACCAGGTCGAACGGCTTCTCCTTGCCGTACTTGGCGCCGACCTGCTCCTGGATCTCCTTGAGGATCTCCGGGCGGAGCTTGACGTTGCCCGGCTTGTACACGCCGTGCACGTTGCCGAAGGTGAGGGCGGTCATGTAGCGGCCCTTCTCACCCAGGCCCAGCGCGGCGGCGGTGGCCAGCGCGTCCTCGACGGTCGAGTACAGCTTCTCGTCGATCGCGCCGACGACGCCGTCCTCCTCGCCGCCCACGACGCCGACCTCGATCTCGAGGACGATCTTCGCGGCGTGGGTCAGCGCCAGCAGCTCCTCGGCGATCTGCAGGTTCTCGTCCAGCGGCACGGCCGAGCCGTCCCACATGTGGGACTGGAACAGCGGGTTCTCGCCCCGGGCCACCCGCTCGGCGGAGATCGCCAGCAGCGGGCGGACGAAGCCGTCAAGCTTGTTCTTCGGGCAGTGGTCGGTGTGCAGCGCGACGTTCACCGAGTACTTCTTGGCGACCTCGTGCGCGAACGCGGCGAAGGCGACCGAACCGGTGACCATGTCCTTGATGGTCGGGCCGGACAGGTACTCGGCGCCGCCGGTGGAGACCTGGATGATCCCGTCGCTCTCCGCCTCCGCGAAGCCCTGCAGCGCGGCGTGCAGCGTCTGCGAGGAGGAGACGTTGATCGCGGGGTAGGCGAACGCGCCGGCCTTGGCGCGGTCGAGCATCTCGGCGTAGACCTCAGGGGATGCGATAGGCATCTGTGAACGCTCCTAGCGTCGTGCAGTAACGCGGCTGGCCGCGGCGGTGGCGTCGCGCCCGCGCATGGTGGCTGGCGGGAAGACCGCACTGTCCTCGTTACGGAAGTATTGCCTACGTCACTTGACCTGGCGAATCGGCCCCTGGCGTCACGCTTCGTCCCTGTCCGGGACCAGCAGGCTGAGCGCCCAGCTCACGATGCCCATGACGATGGCACCCCAGAACGCGGGCCAGAAGCCGTCGATCTGGAAGGGCAGCTTGAACACCCCGGCCAGCCAGTCCACGAGCAGGAACAGCAGCGCGTTGACCAGCAGCGCGAACAGGCCGAGCGTGATCACGTAGAAGACGCAGCCGAAGAGGTGGATGACGGGTTTCAGGATCGCGTTCACCAGCCCGAAGATCAGCGCCACCACGATGAGGGTGATGATGCTGCGCACGGTGGTGGCGGCGGTGACCTCGATGCCGGAGACGATCAATGTGGTGATCCACAACGCCACCGCGTTGATCACCCAACGGATCAGAAAGCCCATATGGTCATCTTCTACGCCGGAACTCACATCTGCTGGCGAACTGCCGAGGGCACGTCATACCGTGAAGCAATGACCGAGAACGTGGCGGGGAACGCGTACGCAGACGACGTGCCCGAAGCCGACGCGCTCGAACAGTCGGCCCAGGCCACCTCCCTGGCGGACGACGACATCATCAACGCCCTCCCCGACGAGCCGCTCGGAGAACCGGACGGGCCGGTGCCACCGGCCTCCGAGTGGGACGAGGTCGAGCAGAGGGTGGTCGTCGTGCCCCCCGACGAGGACTACTCCTGAAGCAGCCGTCCTCCCCCAGGTAGTGCCGCCTCCTCGACTCCATGGACGTGTCAGGGAGTTCGCAACATTGCCCGGTACTCTTGGGCGGCGTGACCGTAGTCGACTCTCTCCAGGCCCTGGCCATGCCCCCGCTGGCCTCCGCCGACTTCAACCCGCTGGACCCCAAGGCCTGGCTGGAGCTGTTCGGCCCGGCCGCCCTGTTCGGTGTCTGCTTCATCCTCTTCGCCGAGACCGGCCTCATGATCGGTTTCTTCCTGCCGGGCGACTCCCTGCTGTTCATCGCGGGTGTGTTCGCCTCCGGCTTCCTGGAGTCGCACGGTGTGCAGCTGCCCATCGGCTGGCTGCTGGTGCTCGGCCCGATCTGCGCCATCATCGGCGCGCAACTGGGCCACTGGCTCGGCGCCAAGTACGGGCCACGGATGTTCAACAAACCCGATTCACGCCTGTTCAAGCAGGATTACGTGCGTAAGGCCGAGCACTACTTCGTGAAGTTCGGCCCGCGCCGCGCGGTGGTGCTGGCCCGGTTCATCCCGATCGTGCGCACCTTCCTGAACCCGGTGGCCGGCGTGCTGGGCATGCCCGCCAAGCAGTTCTTCGTGTGGAACGTGGTCGGCGCGATCCTCTGGGTCGACGGCATCCTGCTGGCCGGCTACCTGCTGGCCGAGCAGATCATCACCGCCATCGGCGGTCCGGAGCACATCGACAAGTACATCCTGCCGATGGTGTTCCTGATCGTCTTCCTGTCGCTGATCCCCGTCTTCATCGAGATGATCCGCGACCGCAGGGAGAAGCGGCGCAACGCGCGGCTGGGCGGCGGCGACGACACCGTCGTCATGAGCAAGATCGACGCCTTCTGAGGCTGCCCCGTTCACGAGCGAAGCTCCCGCCGGACGATCGGCGGGAGCTTCGCTGTTCAGCAGGCGGGATCAGGCGAGCAGAGCGCGCAGGAAGATCGTCTCCATCTGGGCGGGGTCGGTGACCTGGAAGGCGACGCCGCCGGTGGTGTCGGCGACGGCCTGCAGGTCGGCCAGCTTCACGTCGGGGCCGAGGCCCAGCAGGACCACCCGGATCGGCTTGGTCACGTCGGCGAGCTTCTCCAGCTCCTTCTGTACGGTGCGCAGCGCCATGCCGGAGCCGTCCCGGCCGTCGGTGAAGACCACCAGGGTGTTGCTGCGCGCCGGGTCGTAGCCCTTCAGCAGCTCCCGGTAGCCCGCGATGACCGACTGGTAGAGCGGGGAGACGTCGGTGGGTTGCGGCGCGGCCTGCCGGACCGCGGTGAGCAGCTTCGAGCGCTGCGACCTGGTCAGCTCGCCGAGCGGCACCAGCGGCACGTGGCCCTTGCCCGCGAACGCCCACAGGCCCAGCTCGCTGTCGTCGGTGAACAGGCGCAGGCCGTTCTCGGCGGCGCTGCGCAGCACCTGCATCCGGACCGCGGTGTTGCCGCCGCCGGTCATCGTCCGGCCCATCGACGAGGTCGCGTCGACCAGCGCGATCACCCGGGACGGGGTCTTGGCCGCGACCCACACCGTCATCGCGCCGCGGACCTTGTTCATGTCCGCCAGCGGCTGCACGAACACCCCGGCCGAGGTGATCCCGTGGCCGGTGGGGAAGCCGGTGGAGACCTGCCCGTCCGGCGAGCGCAGCCCGTTCTCGGCGAACACGGACTTGTACTCGCCGCCGCGTACCGCCTGCGAGAACATCGCCGCGGCGGTGGCCAGCGGGCGCGGCTGGCGGGACCGGACGGCGAAGGGGAAGTCGAGGGTGGGCGCCTCGGCCAGGGTGACCGCGGCCATGGGGGCCTTCGCCTTGGCGTTGTAGGCGATCACCGACTGCTCGCTCACCGGCGCGGCGGTCAGCCCGGCCGCGTACGCCTTCCACAGCGCCTCGACGTCGGGCACCGGCCCGCCGATGGCGCGGTAGACGCCGACCAGGTTGGGCAGGTCCTTCTCCTGCGCGACGACCGCGTCGGACAGCATCATCGCGCCGACCATGCCGGCGGTGTCCCGGCGCGGCTCGACCACGCCGAGCTTGAGCGCCGACGGCTTGGCGAACAGCATCTGCTTGAGCAGCGGGGCGTCGATGCCGCCCTTGACCTTGTCGCCGAGCTGGCGGGCCACGGTCTCGGGCACCGCGAGCACCACCGGGCTGGCCGCGACGGACGGGGCGTCGGCCTCGAACAGGTCGCGGTCGACGCCGCGTACCCGGCCCAGCCAGTACGTCGAGTCCGGCACCCAGACGACGGGCAGCTCGGAGTCCTGCGGCGTGGGCGCGGGCTTGTCGGCGACGTCGATGTTGCCGCCGGCCCAGGTGCCGAGGGAGTTGGCGAGCTGGTAGGAGGGCTTGGCGACGACCTCGACGCGTACGCAGTCCTCACCGACCAGCGGGTTGGTGGCGCTCCAGCGGTTGCCGATCTCGGTGAGGGCGGGGGCGATCGCGGGGTCGGCGGCGACGGTCAGCTTGATCCCCGCGCTGCCGCAGCCGTCGGCGTCCGCGCTGACGCCGCGCACCACGACGGTGGCGAGGCCGCACAGGGACAGCACGCCGACGATGATGACGGGGATGCGCACGGCGCGGCGGCCGAACAGCCCTGTTCGGCGGGGGGCGGCGGGCAGCTCGGGGGCGTCCCAGCTGTGTCGGATGTGCCGTCCGGACATGGGTGACTCCCAGGTGGGAAGCGGCGGCGCCGGGCCCTGCGGCGGGGGTTACCGAGGCGGCAGCACGCCGAATATCGCGTCAGCTTAGAGGCCCGGCAGCCTTCTGCAACCACGTGTTCATGCTTTTCACTCACGGTTGCCGCAGCGTGCGCTGCGTGACATCCACGCCCGTCCAAGGTCACTGAAAGCGTCGTGGGGCGCACACTCCGTGATCGGAGTGTGCGCCCCACGACGCATCAGGGCCTTGCCGGGTCAGCGAGCCTTCTTCGTCGCGCGCTTGCGCGGCGGGGTCAGCAGCTCGGCGACGGTGGCGATGGCGGACGGCACGAGGCTGTAGTAAGCCCACACGCCGCGCTTGTCGCGGTTGAGCAGGCCGGCCTCGGTGAGGATGCGCAGGTGGTGGCTGACGGTCGGCTGGGACAGGCCCAGCGGAGCGGTCAGGTCACAGACGCACGCCTCGCCCTCGGGGGCGGACTGGATCAGGCTCAGCAGCCGGAGGCGAGCCGGATCGGCCAGCGCCTTCAGCACGCCGGCGAGACGCTCCGCGTCGGCACGCTCGATCGGCTCACCGGCGAGGGGCGAGATTTGAGGCAGCGGGGTTTCCACCAGAGCTGTTCCCACGTGATTTCTTCCTTCCAACAACAGCATCGATCCACCTACATATTACCAGGTACGGATCGGAGTTCCGTTAGGCCGACAGGCCAAGGTCCGCCAACGTATAGGCGGCTCGGTACGACAGTCCGGCAGCACGCACCGTATCGCCCGCGCCTCGATCGACAATAACCGCAACACCGATGACCTCGGCACCCGCCTCCCGCAGTGCATCAATAGCGGCGAGAACACTACCGCCCGTAGTCGAGGTGTCCTCGACAGCGAGCACGCGGCGACCGGCCACGTCCGGTCCTTCGATACGGCGCTGCAACCCGTGCGCCTTACCGGCCTTGCGGACGACGAAGGCGTCCAGGGGCCGGGGCGAGGTGTGCAGCATCGCCGTGGCGACCGGGTCGGCGCCCAGCGTGAGGCCACCCACGGCGTCGAAGTCCCAGTCCTCGGTCAGCTCGTTGAGCACGCGCCCGACCAGGGGCGCGGCCGCGTGATGCAGGGTGATCCGGCGGAGGTCGACGTAGTAGTCGGCCTCCTTCCCGGAGGACAGGACAACCTTCCCCCGCACCACCGCGAGATCAGTGATGAATTTACGCAGGTCGTCGCGGTCGGACATGGGACGGAGACTACTCGCCGATCCTGAGAGCTCGATCAAGGGGGTGTCCCGCGATCCGGGCAGACTCTTGCGCGACGGTCAGTTGCCGCCCTCATTGTCGCGCCCGGTGCGCACCCGAGCGCTTCGCGCGAGCCGCCGGAGCAACCGGGTCGGCGTGTGCCGCATGAATCCCACGAGCACCTTGTACTTCCAGCTCGGCACGCTCACCGTGCGGCCCCGCCGCAGGTCACGCAGCCCGTCGGCGACCACCTGGGGTGCCTGCAGCCACAGCCAGTCAGGCGTCTTCGTCATGGTGATCCCGGCCCGGTCGTGGAACTCCGTACGGGTGAAACCGGGGCACAATGCCATGACCCGTACACCTTGGTGCGCTACGGACAGCGCCACCGACTCGCTGAAGTTGGTGACCCACGCTTTACTCGCCGGATAGGTGCTGCCGGGCATCGCCGCGCCGAACCCGGCGACAGATGAGACATTGATGACATCTCCCCGCCCCCGGGCCGCCATCACCGGCAGCGCCGCGTGCGTCAACCGCATCACCGCCTGCACGTTCACCGCGAGCAGGTGCAGCTCCTGCTCCACAGTGGACCTGAGGAAAGGGGTGTTCAGCGACAGGCCGGCGTTGTTGACAAGCAGGTCAACCGGCCGGGCCGAATCACGCAGCCGTTCCTCCACCAGTTCACAGCCGTCGGTGGTGGACAGGTCCGCCGCGAGGACCGCGGCCTTCACCCCGTACGTCCTGCTCAGCGCCTCGGCGAACTCCGCGAGCCGGGCCGCGTCCCTGGCGACCAGGACGAGGTCCCAGCCGTCGGCGGCCAGGCGCACCGTGAACGCGCGGCCGATGCCGGCGGTCGCGCCGGTGACCAGCGCGGTGCGGCGTGCGCCGGACGGCTCCGCGGCAGGCTCGGCCTGGGTCTCGGGGACGGCGGTGTGGGCAGCGGAGGAGGACATCAGCTCACCTCAGACGGTCGGGGGAGGCGCGGCGGGGGTGTCGGCGCCCGGCGGCAGGGCGCGCTTCCGGCTGAAGAAGAGGTTCGCGGCCGGGAGGGCGAGCAGCACCGCAGTGGCAATGTAGCCGAGAACCTGGCCGGCGGAGGAGAGTCCGGTGAGCCCGGCCCACCAGCCGGGGAACGAGTCCACGAGCGCCTGCACGCCACGCGTGACGGACGGGTCGCCGCCGCCCTGCACGGTCACGTTACCGGTGCCCAGGGTGGTCGCGCCGGAGATGCCGCAGCAGGCGAGCATGATGCCGAGGCCGCAGACCACCCAGGTGACCACGCGGGCGACCTGGCTGCCCTGCCACACGCCCCAGGCCAGGATCGCCAGCACGATCGCCGCGAGCACGGCGGCCAGGGCGCTGATGACCAGCCCCGTCTTCAGGCTGGTCTCGATCGGGCCGAGGTCCGCCGGGTCGACGCCCGCGAGCACCGCCCGGACCCGGAAGTGGTTGAGCACGGTGTTGATCGCGGCCAGGTGCAGGATCGCGTTCACCACGTTGAGCAGGGCCAGCAGGCCGAGGATCGCGGTTGCGGCGGTGACCACGGCGGGACGCCCGTGCTCGGCGCTCGGATGGGCCGGATTCACCGGCTCCACCGGCTGCGAAGCGGAATGCGACATTGGCGTACCCCCGAAACGAGCGGCGCGAGTCATGCTCCAGATCGGAAGTTACCCCTATCACCTGTACTTATGTGCCTGATTCGGGATAACACAGACAGCGCGGGACCGGTGCCCATGAGCACCGGTCCCGCGCTGTCGTCAGCCCAGGTCAGACCGGGTACGCCGGCGGCGTCCACTCCGGCGCGGGCTTGCGGAAGAAGTTGTTCGACGGCGGCAGCGCCAGCAGGATGATCACGGCGAGCAGGGCGAGCAGCTGCACCACGGTGATCACGATGCTCACGCCCGTGGTCCAGTCCGGCATCTGCTCCGACAGCCGCTTGGTGATCTCCTCCTGGTCGATCCCACCCGCGCTGCCCCCGGTCAGCGAGGCGGTCATCGCCTGACCGGCCAGGCCGAACCCGCAGCAGCACAGGCCGATGCCGCCGATGACCCAGGTGGTGACCCGGGCCCACTGCTTGCCCCGGTTCACGAACAGGCCGAGGATCACGAACAGCACGGCGATGACCACGGTCAGCACCGCGCCGCCGTACGCCGCGCCCATCACGATCGCGGCGCTGCTCTCGGCCATCGACGGGTCGGCGCCGCCCTGCCGGTAGATGTCCTCGATCTCGCTCGCGGACAGCGCGGAGTACGTGTAAACGGACAGCGCCGCGCTCAGCACGAGCAGGGCCGAGGTCAGATAGAGCAGCATGCTGGAGGCGGTGACCGTGCCGGGCCGCGGACCGGCGCCGGGCGCGGGCGGGACCAGGTAGCCGCTCGGAGGTGGCGTGTACGACATGCGGACACCGTAATCGCTGCTCGCCACGCGCGCCTGCGACCTCAGATCGATCGCCGCTCCCTCCTCAGGAGGAGGCCAGCTCCTCCACGGCGACATGCGCCCAGGGCAGGCCGGGCGCCGCGATCAGGTCACCAGGCACCCAGCGGCCGGTCGGCACGTACGGGCCGTCGTCGACGAGCTGGTGGGTGTACACCGCGAGCGCGGGCTTGGACTCCACCCGCCAGTAGTGCGCGACCCCCGCGTCCGCGTACTCGGCGGGCTTGTGCTTGCGATCCGCGGTCTCAGTGCCGGGCGAGACGACCTCGACCGCCAGCATCACCTGCTCGGGGCGATAGGAGTAGCCGTCGGGGTCGTACGCGTCCGCCCGGACCACCAGCACGTCGGGGTTGCGCCGGTGATCATCCGACAGGAACAGCTCCTGCTCGCGCAGCACGCGCAGCTCCGGCGGGCAGACCTGGCGCAACACGGCGACTAACGCGTCGACCAGGTCCTGATGCCGACCGGTCGGCGGGGTCATGAAGGTCAGCACTCCGTCCACGAGCTCGATGCGGGGGTTCGGAGGCAGCGCCTCGTATTGAGCGCCGGTGATCCGGACCCCGATCAGCGGCGGCAACACCTGGGTCATGACTTGCCCCCCTTCACTCGATCCAGTCTCGGACGTCCGTCAGGCCAGCGTCAACATGACTTCGAGGGTAGGCGGCGCCGGCCGCCACCTACCCTCGTCATCGTCTGCCCAGGTCAGGCGATACGCAGCGCGTCGCCGTCCCGGTCGATGAGGACCGTGTCGCCGTCCCGGACCTCGCCGGCCAGCAGCGCCTTGGCGAGCTTGTCGCCGATGGCCGACTGGATCAGGCGGCGCAGCGGGCGCGCCCCGTACACCGGGTCGTAGCCGTGCCCCGCCAGCCACTTGCGGGCCACGTCGGTGACCTCCAGGGTGAGCCGCCGGTCGGCGAGCCGCCGCCGCAGCCGGGCCAGCTGGATGTCCACGATCGAGGTCAGCTCGTCCTGGCTGAGCGCGTGGAAGACCACGATGTCGTCGAGCCGGTTGAGGAACTCGGGCTTGAAGTGGGTGCGCACCACCGCCATGACCGAGTCCTTACGCTGCTCCTCCGACAGGGTCGGGTCGGCGATCGCGTGCGAGCCCAGGTTCGAGGTGAGGATCAGGATCGCGTTGCGGAAGTCGACCGTGCGGCCCTGCCCGTCGGTGAGCCGCCCGTCGTCGAGCACCTGGAGCAGCACGTCGAACACGTCCGGGTGTGCCTTCTCCACCTCGTCGAGCAGCACCACGGAGTACGGCCGCCGCCGCACCGCCTCGGTGAGCTGCCCGCCCTCCTCGTAGCCGACGTAGCCGGGCGGGGCGCCGACCAGGCGGGCCACCGAGTGCTTCTCGGCGTACTCGCTCATGTCGATGCGGACCATGGCCCGCTCGTCGTCGAAGAGGAACTCGGCCAGCGCCTTGCCCAGCTCGGTCTTGCCCACGCCGGTGGGGCCGAGGAAGAGGAACGATCCGGTGGGCCGGTCGGGGTCGGCGATGCCGGTGCGCGCCCGGCGCACCGCGTCGGAGACCGCGGCGACCGCCTCGGCCTGCCCGATCACCCGGGACCCGAGCGACTCCTCCATGCGCAGCAGCTTCTCGGTCTCGCCCTCCATCATGCGGCCGGCCGGGATGCCGGTCCACGCGGCGACGACCTCGGCGACGTCGTTCGCGCCGACCTCCTCCTTGAGCATCGCGCCGTGCGTCTGGAGCGCGGCCAGCTCCTGCTCGGCGTGGGCGAGGTCGCGCTCCAGCGCCGGGATGCGGCCGTAGCGCAGCTCGGAGGCGCGGCCCAGGTCGAGGTCGCGCTCGGCGCGGTCGGCCTGCGTACGCAGCTCCTCCAGCTGCTCCTTGGCCACGGAGATGGCCTGGATGTGCTGCTTCTCGTTGCGCCAGCGGTCGGACAGCGCGGCCAGGTGCTCCCGCTTGTCGGCCAGCTCGGCGCGCAGCTTGGTCAGGCGCTCGGCGGAGGCCGGGTCGGGCTCCTTGGCCAGCGCCATCTCCTCGATCTCCAGGCGGCGCACCTGGCGCTCGATCTCGTCGACCTCGGTGGGCCGGGAGTCGATCTCCATGCGCAGCCGGGAGGCCGCCTCGTCCACCAGGTCGATCGCCTTGTCCGGCAGGAAGCGGTCGGCGATGTAGCGGTCGGACAGCGACGCCGCGGCGACCAGCGCGCCGTCCGTGATGCGTACGCCGTGGTGCACCTCGTAGCGCTCCTTGAGGCCGCGCAGGATGCCGATGGTGTCCTCGACGGTGGGCTCGCCGACCACCACCGGCTGGAAGCGCCGCTCCAGGGCCGGGTCCTTCTCGATGTGCTCGCGGTACTCGTCGAGGGTGGTCGCGCCGACCATGCGCAGCTCGCCGCGGGCCAGCATGGGCTTGAGCATGTTGCCCGCGTCCATCGAGCCCTCGCCCTTGCCCGCGCCGACCACGGTGTGCAGCTCGTCCAGGAAGGTGATCACCTGGCCGTCGCTGGCCTTGATCTCCTCCAGCACGCTCTTGAGCCGCTCCTCGAACTGGCCGCGATACTGCGCGCCGGCGACCATGGCGCCGAGGTCGAGGCTGACCAGCTTCTTGTCGCGCAGCGACTCGGGCACGTCGCCGGCCACGATGCGCTGGGCCAGGCCCTCCACGATCGCCGTCTTGCCGACGCCCGGCTCGCCGATGAGCACCGGGTTGTTCTTGGTACGCCGGGAGAGCACCTGGATCACGCGGCGGATCTCGGGATCGCGGCCGATGACCGGGTCCACCTTGCCGTCGCGGGCGCGGGCGGTCAGGTCCACGCCGTACTTCTCCAGCGCCTGATACTGCTGCTCGGGGTCCGGGGTGGTGACCCGGCGGTCGCCGCCGCGGATCTCGGGGAACGCGGCGACCAGCGCCTCCTCGGTCGCACCGGCCTGCTTGAGGGCCTTGCCCACCGCGCCGCCGACCCGGGCCAGCCCGGCCAGCAGGTGCTCGGTGGAGACGTACTCGTCGCCCAGTGGCCGGGCCACCTGCTCGGCCGCGTTGATCGCGTTGACCAGCTCGCGGGACAGGCTCGGCTCGGCGACGCTGCTGCCGTGCGCCGTCGGCAGCTGCTCCACCGCGCGCGCGGCGGCGCGGCGCACGTCGGCGGGGTTGGCCCCGACCGCGCGCAGCAGCCCCGCGGCGGTGGACCCGCCGGTGTCCAGCAGCGCGAGCAGCAGGTGCCACGTCTCGACGGTGGCGTGGCCCCGCTGCTGCGCGGTGGCGGCCGCGGTGGTGATGACCTCGCGGCTCTTCGTGGTCAGGCGCTGAGTGTCCATACGCTCCCTCGGCTGAGTGCTCCGAACAAAGTTGAGCCTACTGCACTCAACTTGGCCCGGCCAGTCTGGAGGGACGTTGTCGTCGCTCACATCAGGGTGAGCTCCACCCATTCGCGCTGCCAGCCGTCGCCGCGGCCGAGATGGATCCGGCCGGGCACGTTCTGGCGGCCGAACAGGGTGCCGTCGGGCAGCACGCCGATCCAGTCCAGCCGCGGCGTTCCGGGCACCGCGACGTAGCGGTCCGCCAGGTAACCGACGCCCTCCGGGCCGGCGATCGCCAGCAGGCCGCTGCCCGCCGGTGCCACCGAGTACGGATGGTTCGGCTGCTCCCGGATGCCCTCGATCGGGCGGGGCCGCCACGCGCCACCCGTCAGCTGCCAGACCAGCGGCAGGCCGGTGCCCTTGAGCACCGAACCGCCCAGCAGCGACGTGCCGCCGCCCAGGCTCGACATCGGATCCTGCTCGCCGATCAGCCACGCGTCACCGGTGGGGGAGACCCGCACGAACAGCGCGAACAGCTGCCGTCCGGGCTGCTCCGGCACGGCCAGCCGCTGCCACGTCACGCCGCCGTCGGTGCTGCGCGCGGTCTCCCTGCCCTTGTCGAAGCGGGTGAGCCAGATCGTGCCGTCCCGGGTGACCGTGGCGCCCCCGCCCTGGTAGCCGTCCGGCAGCGGCACGGGCTTCCCGGTCCGGTAGTCGGTGAGCACGGCCTCGGTCGAGGTGTACTCGACGCCGAAGGGCACGCCCGTGGCCGCGCGGTGGTCCCGCGGGACCTCGCGCGCGAAGGTGTACGTCCGCCCGCCGTCCCGGGACAGGTGGTAGCCGTTGGTCTCGCTCCACAACGAGAGCTGCTGCGGGCCGTCGACGTAGAGCTGGAGGTTGTGGCCGTCGCGGTCCGGGACCGGGCGGGGCTGCCAGGTGGCGCCGCCGTCGGCGCTGGCGAACAGCAGCCCGCCCCGGCACGGCCCGTTGGTCGGGCAGTCGCTGAACAGGGCATACCCGTGCCGGGCGTCGGCGAACTCGATGAAGGCCTGGTATCCCTGCGGCACCCCGGCCACCCGGACGGTGCGCTCGGTGACCACCGCCCGCGCCGGGGGAGCGGAACGGTCCGTCACGGGGGCGGACGTGGCCGGGGCCGGCGCCGCCGGGTCGCCCGGCGAGCACGCCGCGGCCAGGCCCGCCACGAGGCAGAGCAGCAGCAGCGGGCGCGCCCGGCCCGTGCGGCGATTCACGCTGGTGAAAGTCATATCGGGACGAGCCCTGAGCCGCCCGGCGGGTTCCCGCCGGACGCGCCCGAGCGTGCCCCTGACGCCCGGCTGGCGTGCCCGGTTGGTCGCGGTGCGTAACAGGTTGATGAAAGTACTGGCTGTGACCTTCCCTTGACCAGGCAGGGCACGCTAGCGTGTCGCGGCAGCAGCGCCGCTGACTCTGGCCGCGTCTCCCACAGCCCGCTTTCATTCCAGCGGAGGATAACGATGAGCGCTCCCCCGGCGGTGTTCCGTGGCTTCGCGAACCCGGTCGACCCCACGCCCAACGAGTTGCGGACCTGGGCGTACGCACCGGAATCCGTGCCCCTCACCGCGATGCCCCCGGACTGGGACCTGCTGGTCTCCGGCGACCGGCTCATCAACACGCTGTTCGACCTGGCCATGGACACCAGCTGCCCGGCCCGCCGCTTCGCCCTGCACTGCCTCTACATCTACGCCGCCGACGCGATCCGCACCGGCTTCAAGGCCCACCCCCGGCGCAAGCTGCGCAAGCTCGTCGAGGAGGCCGAGGAGGAGGGCGACGAGCAGATGGCGGTATGGGCCCACAACACCCGCGTGCTGCTGGCCCGGCCCGGCCTGTTCGACTACAACGACTGGTGCGAGGGCGGCCTGGTCCGCCACGGCCGCCGCCTGCAGTAGCCGTTCTGCCACGTGAGCGAAGCTCCCGCCGTGCTGTCGCAACAGCATGCCGGGAGCTTCGCTCGTTCAGCGGTCGGGCAGCGGGACGGCTACTTCGGATCCATCTTGTCGATCGCGCTCTTAGCCGCGTCCTGCGCCTTGTCGACGTGGCCCGCGTACTTGCCGCCGGTCTTGTCGTCGACGGCGTCGCCCGCCTGGTCGACCATGTCTTTGGCCTTGTCCTGCATCTGCTTGGCCTTGTCCGAGGCCTCGTCGCCCTTGCCGTCCATGCCGAGGGCGTCCTTGGCCTTGTCCAAAATGCCCATCTTCATCCCCCTCCGGGCAGCCCGACAATTCGGACTTATCCCTGGTACGAGGATACCGGCCGAGCCCGGCGCGGGCTCAGCCTTCGCTCGAACGCGGACGCCAGACCACCAGCGCCGTCGAGGTGCGCGTGCTCGGCAGCAGCTCGCTGCGCGGGAACGCGGAGATCGCCTCCAGCTGCGCCAGCCGCGCCTCGGCGTACGCCAGCCGCTCCTGCATGTGCTGCAGCCGCTCGCGCAACTCCAGCACCAGGCGCTCCTGGTCGATGATCCGCCTGACGCCGGCGAGGTTGACGCCCTCCTCCTGGCTCAGCCGCTGGATCTCACGCAGCAGCTCGACGTCGCGCAGGCTGTAACGGCGGCCGCCGCCCGCGGAGCGCCCCGGCTCGACCAGACCCATCCGGTCGTACTGCCGCAGCGTCTGCGGGTGCATGCCGGCCAGCTGCGCGGCCACCGAGATGAGCAGCACCTTGGCGTGTTCATCCACTGTGGATCACCTCCGTTCCAGGTGGTCCCGCCGGACGGGCGGGGCCAGCTCGGTGAAGCGCACCAGCGCCTCCCGAGCCTCCTCGGACAGCTGCTGCGGCACCACTATCTCCACGGTAACCAGCAGGTCTCCGCTGTGGCCATCACGTTTGGGCACACCCTTGCCGCGCACCCGCAGCAGGCGCCCGCTCGGCGTGCCCGGCGGCACCTTGACCTTCATCATGCCGTCCAAAGTGGGCACCCGGACCTCGGCGCCGAGCACCGACTCGGCGTAGGTGACCGGGATGGTGACGGTCAGGTCGTCGCCGTTGCGGCCGAACATCGTGTCCGGGCGCACGATCGCCCGGATGTAGAGGTCGCCGGGCGGGCCGCCGCGCTCGCCCGGCTCGCCGCGCCCGGCCAGCCGGATGCGCTGGCCGTCGGCGACGCCCGCCGGGATGCGTACGGTCAGCGTACGGGTCTTGGTCACCCCGCCGGTGCCCGCGCACTCCGGGCACTTGTGGTCGACCACGGTGCCCACGCCCTGGCAGTCGCGGCACGCCTCGGCGAAGCCGAACGCGCCCTGGTTGCGGTTGATCACACCCGCGCCGTGACAGAACTTGCAGGTGCGCGGCCGGGTGCCCGGCTTGGCGCCGTCGCCGTGGCAGGTGTCGCAGACGCCGAGCGTCCGCAGCGTCAGCGGCTGGGTCGTGCCCTGCACCGCGTCCGCGAAGTCCAGGAAGATCTCCGCCTCGACGTCGCGCCCACGGGCCGGGCCGCGTGGCGGCGCGCCGGTGCCGGGCCCGCCGGAGAAGATCGAGCCGAACAGGTCGGCGAACCCGGCGCCGCCGAAGCGCTGGTCGCCGCCCCCGCGACCGCCGCCGTGGCCGAACAGGTCGGACATGTCGAAGGGCTGGCCGCCGGAGCCGCGCGCACCGCGCCGGAACGCGCCCGACTCGAACAGCGAGCGCATC
The DNA here is from genome assembly GCF_016862575.1 of Catellatospora bangladeshensis. GTDB lineage: Bacteria > Actinomycetota > Actinomycetes > Mycobacteriales > Micromonosporaceae > Catellatospora > Catellatospora bangladeshensis. Next base: position 17,266 of record NZ_BONF01000038.1, read on the forward strand.
TCGTCGTACTCGCGCCGCCGGTTCTCGTCGGAGAGCACGTCGTACGCCTCCGACACGGACTTGAAGCGCTCCTCCGCGGCGGCGTTGCCGGGGTTGTGGTCCGGATGCAGCTCACGTGCGAGCCTGCGGTACGCCCTCTTGATCTCTGCGGACGTGGCGTCCTTGGCCACCCCGAGCACCGCGTAGAAGTCCTTCTCCAGCCAGTCTTTCGAGCTCATCCAGTACCCCCTCCCCCTGTCGCGACCGAGGCTCCCCTCCCGCTCGCGTACGCGGCGGGAAGGGAGCCTGGGTCATGTTGTCATTCCGGTGCCGCGACGGCCACCATGGCCGGGCGCAGCAGGCGCTCGCCCAGCAGGTAGCCCCGGCGCATCACGTCGATGCAGGTCGGCTCGGTGACCTCGGCGGACGGCAGGTGCGCCACCGCCTCGTGCCGGTTCGGGTCGAAGGGGTCGCCCTTCTCCCCGAACGCGGTCAGGCCGAACTTCGCCACGACCGCGCCGAGCTGCTCGGCGACCGCGCCGAACGGCCCGGTCAGGTCGCCGTGGTCGCGCGCCCGGTCCAGGTCGTCCAGGATCGGGAGCAGTGCCGACAGCACCGAACCGGTGGCCAGGTCAGCGGCGACCGTGCGGTCGCGCTCCACCCGCCGGCGGTAGTTGGCGTACTCGGCGGACACCCGCTGCAGGTCCGCCGTGCGCTCCTCCAGCGCGGTGCGCAGCTGCGCCAGCTCCGCGCCCAGCGCGGCGGGCACCGCACCGGCCTCGGGCTCGGCCGCCGGCTCCGCGGCAGGCTCGGCCTCGACGACCTCGCCCTCCACGGCCTCGGCGGTCTCGGTGGCAGGCGCGGCCTCGGCCTCGGCGGCCTCCGGCACGCCCAGGTCGACGGTCTCCGTCTCGACGGTGACCGCCTCGGCGACGACCTGCTCGGGTGCGTCCTGCGGGGGGTTCCCGGCTGCCGGAGTCTCCTCCTGCACCGGCGTGCTCTGCTGCGTCGGGGTGCTCGGCTCGGTGTCGGCCGCCTGGGCGGCCGGGGTCTCCGGCTGCTCGGACATGGTCGCTCCGCTCGGGCTGATCTTGCGCTTGTTCTTGATCACGATGCGCTCGCCGGCGGGCGGTTGCTCCGCCGGCGAGGCACCCTTTGCTCCGGTCACTTCTTGCCCTCGTCGTCGATGATCTCCGCATCGACCACGTCGTCATCGCTCTTCGGGCCGCCGGTCGCGCCCTGCGGGCCCGCGTCGGTCGCGCTCGGACCGCCGGCCTGGCCGTACAGCGCCGAACCGGCCGCCTGCGACACCTGCGCCAGCTTCTCGTGCGCCGACTTGATCTTCTCGATGTCGGTGCCCGCCAGCGCGCTGCGCAGCTCGCTCAGCGCCTCGTTGATGTTCTCCCGCGCGTCGGACGGCAGCTTGTCGCCGCTCTCCGCGAGGAACTTCTCGGTCTGCCACTGCAGCGCCTCGGCCACGTTGCGGGTCTCCGCCTCCTCGCGGCGGCGGCGGTCCTCCTCCGCGTGCTCCTCGGCGTCGCGGCGCATGCGCTCGATGTCGTCCTTCGGCAGCGACGAGCCGCCGGTGATCGTCATCGACTGCTCCTTGCCGGTGCCCAGGTCCTTGGCGGACACGTGCACGATGCCGTTGGCGTCGATGTCGAAGGTGACCTCGATCTTCGGCACGCCGCGCGGCGCCGGCGCGATGCCGGTCAGCTCGAACGTGCCGAGCTTCTTGTTGTACGCCGCCATCTCGCGCTCGCCCTGGAAGACCTGGATGAGCACGGAGGGCTGGTTGTCGTCGGCGGTGGTGTAGACCTCGGACCGCTTGGTCGGGATGGTGGTGTTGCGCTCCACCAGGCGGTGCATGATGCCGCCCTTGGTCTCGATGCCCAGCGACAGCGGGGTCACGTCCAGCAGGAGGACGTCCTTGACCTCACCCTTGAGCACACCGGCCTGCAGGGCCGCGCCGACCGCGACGACCTCGTCCGGGTTGACGCCCTTGTTGGGCTCCTTGCCGGTGAGCTGCTTGACCAGGTCGGTCACGGCGGGCATCCGGGTGGAGCCGCCGACCAGGATGACGTGGTCGATGTCGGCCAGCTTGACGCCCGCGTCCCGGATCGCCGACTCGAACGGCGCCTTGCACCGGTCGAGCAGGTCCTGGGTCATGCGCTGGAACTCCGCCCGGGTCAGGGTCACGTCCAGGTGCAGCGGGCCCTCGGCGCCGGCGGTGATGTAGGGCAGGTTGATGCCGGTGGTGTTGGCGGCCGACAGCTCGATCTTGGCCTTCTCCGCGGCCTCCTTGAGGCGCTGCATGGCCATCTTGTCGGCGCCCAGGTCCACGCCGTACTGGCCGCGGAAGGTCTTCACCAGGTGCTCGATGATGCGCTCGTCCCAGTCGTCGCCGCCCAGGTGGTTGTCACCGGAGGTCGACTTGACCTCGACGACGCCCTCGGCCAGCTCCAGCAGCGAGACGTCGAACGTGCCGCCACCGAGGTCGAAGACCAGGACGGTCTGCTCCTTCGAGCCCTTGTCCAGGCCGTACGCCAGCGCGGCGGCGGTGGGCTCGTTGACGATGCGCAGCACGTTGAAGCCGGCGATCTCACCGGCCTCCTTCGTCGCGGTGCGCTGCGCGTCGTTGAAGTACGCCGGGACGGTGATCACCACGTCGGTGACCGTCTCGCCCAGGTAGGCCTCGGCGTCGCGCTTGAGCTTCTGCAGCACACGCGCGGAGATCTCCTGCGGCGTGTACTTCTTGCTGTCGATGTCGACGGTCCAGTTGGTGCCGACCTCACGCTTCACGGACCGGATGGTGCGGTCCGGGTTCGTCACCGCCTGGCGCTTGGCCACCTCACCGACGAGCACCTCACCGTTCTTGGCGAACGCCACGATCGAGGGCGTCGTGCGGGAGCCCTCGGCGTTCGCGATGACGGTGGGTTCGCCACCCTCGAGCACGGCCATACAGGAGTTGGTCGTACCCAGGTCGATGCCGACCGCACGTGCCATGTTCGTGTTCCTCCAAGATCAGAGTTGCCGGACCGTCAAGTTGAGTCCGGACGACTCAATACTGACACGGGAGCCGAAACTGTCAAGCGGAAGGTTGAGCCCGTCACACTCAAGTTTGACGGTGTCCTAGTGAGTTGTCCCATTTCCGCTTAGGCTTCCCCTGTGTATGACCAACGAGTAACCGAGGGCGGGGCGGCCCGGACCGCACCTCTGCTCGCGGTGGTCGGAGGGCCGACCGGCGCGGGCAAGTCGACGCTGGTCAACAGCCTGGCGCGAGCCCCGATCAGCGCCACCGGCATCCTCCGCCCCACCACCCGCAAACCGGCCCTGGCCTGCCACCCCCGCAGCGTGGCCGCGATGTCCTGGCTCGGGATCCCGCCGATCGCGGCACCCGCCCTCCCGGCGCACCTCGCGATCGTGGACGCGCCGGACGTGAACGCCGTCGACCAGACCAACCGGTCCGCGACCGAGGCCGTGTTCGAGCGGGCCGACCTCTGGATCTTCCTGACCACGGCGGCCCGCTACGCTGACGCCCAGGCGTGGCGGGACCTGCGCGCCGCGCAGCAGCGAAGGGTCGATCTCGCCGTGATCCTCGACCGCGTTCCCAGTGCGGCCGCGGACGAGATCCTGCCGCACCTCACGCAACTGCTCGGCGAGCCGGTGCCGCTGTTCGTGGTCGCGGAGTCCGAGCTCGACCGGCAGGGCATGCTCGCCGAGAGGGTGGTCACTCCGATCTGGGAGTTCCTCCACAAGTGCGCGAGTGCGAAACTTGCCGAGGCAACATGACGTCGAGGAGAGCGGAAGGAGGGCCCGGTGACCCACGCCACCCCCGGTAGTGAGTCCGTCGCCACCAAGCTCGACATCGTCCAGCAGGTCGTGGACCTCGCGGGCGAGCACCTCGCCGGTGAGCCGGCGCTGGAGAACGCGCGGGTGATCGCCGAGCGCTCGGCGGACCGGCTGCGGCTGTCCCGGGGCTTCACCACCATCGCGCTGGCCGGCACCACCGGCAGCGGCAAGTCCAGCATGTTCAACGCGTTCACCACGATCGACCGGTCGCCCGCGGGCATCCTGCGCCCGACCACCTCCGAGCCGTACGCATGCGTGTGGGGCAGCCTGACGTACGCCGACGAGCTGCTGGACTGGCTCGGCGTCTCCTCGCGGCGCCGGTTCACGCGCGAGTCCGCGCTCGACGCCAACGACGAGGCCGGCCTGCGCGGCATGATCCTGCTCGACCTGCCCGACGTCGACTCCGTCGAGCCGCGCCACCGCGCCGAGGTGGACCGGCTGCTGCACCTGGTCGACGTCGTGGTCTGGATCTGCGACCCGCAGAAGTACGGTGACCAGCTCGTACACGAGGGTTACCTGCGCCAGCTCGCCAGCCAGCGCGACGGCCTCATCGTCGCCCTCAACCAGACCGACAAGCTGCAGCCCGCCCAGCTGCCCAAGGTCGGCGCCGACCTGCGCCAGCTGCTCGACGACGGCGGCCTGGGCAAGGTGCCCCTGGTCCCGACCTCGGCGACCGGCGACGTGCCCGCGCTGCCGACGAGCAAGCGCGGCCCGATCAAGCCCAAGCCCGGCCCGTTCGTCACCGAGCGCTCCACCCGCGGCTACCCCGGCGTGGCCGTGCTGCGCGCCCTGCTGGAGCCGGTCATCCTGCGCGGCACCGTCGCCGAGGAGGCCGTCGACCGCGACCTCACCGCGACCCTGGCCGACTTCGCCAAGCTGGTGGGCAACCCGGTCACCCCGCCGTCGATCAACTCCCTGGTCCGCGGGCTGGCCTCGGCCGGCACGGACGCCGCCCGCGTCGAGCAGTCCGTCCAGGCGTTCGCCGCGAGCGCCGCGGCCGGCCTGCCCGGCCCCTGGGCACGAGCCGTCGAGACGGCCGCCCGGTCCCGCCTCGGCGAGCTGCCCGCGGCACTGAGCCAGGCCGTCGCGTACGCCGACGCGCAGCGCCCGCGCCGCGCGTGGCTGCCCGGTGCGAAGAAGCGCGCCGACGCCCGCACCGAGACGATCCTGCGCGCCGAGATCGACAAGGTCGCCCTGCGTTACGTGGTGGAGCCCGTCCGCCGGGCCCTCACCGCCTACGAACGCACCCGCACCACCCTGACCTGACCACCTTTTCCCGCAACCCGCGGGCTTCCACCGTCAAGATCGCCGTCTCGTGTCACTTTGTGCAGCCTGACCGCACCTCCCGACACGAGACGGCGATCTTTTCCATCCGGCGGCCGCCAACCGGCCACCATTTCCGGGAAACTGCCGCCTCCTAACACGCAAGATCGCCGTCTCGTGTCAGTTTCTGCGGTCTAACCACACCTTCTGACACGAAACGGCGATCTTCACAGAGTCGGACCGTCCATGGCGGCGTCAGCGGTGGCGGAAGGTACCCGCGTCGCCGTGGCGCGCCTTGGACCCACCGACCCGGGACCTGCCTGCCCCGGACTTGCCGGACTCGGACTTGCCGGAGTTGGACCTGCCACCCTGGAACTCGGCGGCCTTCCGGTGCTTCGCCTTGCGGACGTGCTGGCGCCTTTCTTCGTCGCCGCCTGCCCTGCGCTCGGCCGGCTTCAGCCGCGCCACGAGACCTGAGCGTTCCGTGGCCTCGCGCACCTTGCCACGTGGGCTGCTCGCCTCACGGCGGTTTGCGGTGCGCACCTCGGGTGCCGTCACCTCGACCGGGGCGACCCGCGCCGACCCGAACCGGGCAGGGACCACCCGAGTGCCGGACGGCAACCCGTGTGTTGCCTTCGCAACCCAGAAGTTGCCATCCCCGGAGGCAGACCACTTCCGCTTCGCGGCGGACAGCCCTCCCGGCAGAGCCTTCAGCGAACCGCGCTGCCCCTGGCGAACGCGGGACACCGCAGGCCGTGCGTGATCGCGGCTGGCAGAGCCCCGCAGGTCGCGAGGCATTGCCCCACGCGCGAGCACCGGCTGGCGCACGCCGTCCGCCACCACCACGCGACCACGTCCGCTCCCGTCGCCGTCGCCACCCGGCTCGCACGGCTCACCCTGACCGGACCAGCCGCCCTGGTCGTGGCGGTGCCAGCGCCAGGGGAGGTGCGGCCGGTCCGGACGAGCGTGGCCGCCGGACACCCAGGGACCCCCCGGGAAGGCGGGCCCGCCGGGGATAGGGCCGCCCGGCAAGGGACCCCCGCCGGGCAGGCCCGGCCCACCCGGTAACGACGGGCCAGGGATCGACGGCTCACCGGGAAACGACGGCTCGCCGGGAAACGACGGGCCGGGGAGCCATGGGCCAGGGAACGACGGGCCAGGGAACGACGGGCCAGGGAAAGACGGCTCGCCGGGAAAGGCGGGGCCGGGATCGGCCGGGGCGGGCGGGACCGGCCGCACCGCACCGGGCTTGGGCGGATGGGCCACCGGCCGCCAGACCGGCCGCAGCGGCGGCGCCACGATCGGAGCCTGATGCTCCAGCAGCGGATCATCGGCGGTGCCGCCCGGCGGCTCGGCGGGCTCCGCGTCGTCGTGCACGGCGGCCTGGGCGAGGCCGGGGTCGGCCTGGGGCGCCGGCCGGACCGGACGTTCAGGCAGCCGGAGCGAGGGCGGGGCGAGATGATCACCGGGCACCACGAACGGCTGCAGCGGCCCGGCCAGGCGGGCGCCGAAGTCGGGATCTACGCCGTCCAGCCCGGCCCGCAGCACGATCCAGCTGGGCACTGCGGTCAGGCCGACCAGCAGCGAGACGAGCAGGCCGTACCGGCGGGACGGGGGACGGGCGGGACGGGTCCGGGCGAACGCCGCGGGCGCCACGGGCGCCGGTGCCGCCGCCGGGACGGGCTGGGGTCTCGGCGGGGCGCCGAAGACGTCTTCCAGGAAACTTTCGTCGGGCATCGGAGTGCTCCTTGGGGGCACGGGGGGAATTGGCCCAGAATGCCCCAAACAACGCCATGATCCGGGTATTTGACGTATTCCCCGGCCCAGATTTTCTGGCTGACGGTTGCCAATATCACGTGCCTGGCCTGTGACTGCCGCCACCGATACGGCAGTATGGGGGCCAGGCGGCAGCGTGGCCGTGGTCACCGCGTACTCCGGACTCACACTGCCGCAGCCAGGCGTCTTCGCCCCACGAGGGACTCGACGTGGCGCCAACCGATGCGCGGCAGACACACCCCGTCGCCGACGCACCACTGACAGGGAGAACACGGATGACCAGAGTCGAGCGCGCGGCTCCGCGCCGCGGCGGCAAGCGCTCGGGACCCCCCGAGCCGGAGTTCGTACAGCTCCTCACCCCCGAGGGCGAGCGAGTCTCACACCCCGACTACTCCGTCGACTTCACCGACGACGAGCTGCGCGGTCTCTACCGCGACCTGGTCACGGTGCGCAAGCTCGACGCCGAGGCGACCGCCCTGCAGCGCCAGGGTGAGCTGGGCATCTGGGCCAGCCTGCTGGGCCAGGAGGCGGCGCAGGTCGGTTCCGGCCGGGCGCTGCGCACGCAGGACATGGCCTTCCCGACGTACCGCGAGCACGGCGTGCTCTACTGCCGCAACATCGACCCGATCATGCCGCTGGGCCTGTTCCGGGGTGTCGACCAGGGCGGCTGGGACCCGGTGGCGAACCGGTTCAACACGTACACGATCGTGATCGGCGCGCAGACCCTGCACGCGACCGGGTATGCGATGGGCGTGGCCAAGGACGGCAAGGTCGGCGACGACGACGAGACCAGCGAGGCGGTCATCGCCTACTTCGGCGACGGCGCGACCAGCCAGGGCGACGTGAACGAGTCGTTCATCTTCAGCAGCGTCTACAACGCGCCGATCGTGTTCTTCTGCCAGAACAACCAGTACGCCATCTCCGAGCCGCTGGAGCGCCAGACCCGCATCCCGCTGTACCAGCGCGCGGCCGGCTTCGGCTTCCCCGGCATCCGGGTGGACGGCAACGACGTGCTCGCGACGTACGCGGTGACCCGCGCGGCGCTGGACAACGCGCGCCACGGCCAGGGCCCGACCCTGATCGAGGCGTACACCTACCGCATGGGCGCGCACACCACCTCCGACGACCCGACCCGCTACCGGGTGGCCAGCGAGGTGGAGGCGTGGCAGGCCAAGGACCCGATCGTGCGCATGCGGCTGCTGCTGGAGAAGCAGGGCCTGGCCGACGAGGCGTTCTTCAAGGCCGTGGACGAGCAGGCCCGGGTCGAGGCGGTCAAGCTGCGCGAGCGGGTGCTCTCGATGCCGGACCCCGACCCGGTGACCATGTTCGACCACGTCTACCCCAACGGCTCGCCGCTGGTCGACAAGCAGCGCGCCGAGTTCGAGACCTACCACGCCTCGTTCGAGGGGAGCCACTGATCATGGAGACGCTTACCCTCGGCAAGGCCCTGAACCTCGGCCTGCGCCGCGCCATGGAGGACGACCCCAAGGTCCTCATCATGGGTGAGGACGTCGGCAAGCTCGGCGGCGTCTTCCGCATCACCGACGGCCTGCAGAAGGACTTCGGCGACGAGCGCGTCATCGACACCCCGCTGGCCGAGGCCGGCATCGTCGGCACCGCGATCGGCCTGGCCCTGCGCGGGTACCGCCCGGTCGTCGAGATCCAGTTCGACGGCTTCGTGTACCCGGCGTACGACCAGATCGTCTGCCAGGTGGCGAAGTTCCACTACCGGTCCAAGGGCAAGGTCAAGCTGCCCATGGTCATCCGGATCCCGTTCGGCGGCGGCATCGGCGCGGTGGAGCACCACTCCGAGTCGCCCGAGGCGTACTTCTCGCACACCGCCGGCCTGAAGGTCGTGGCGTGCAGCAACCCGTCCGACGCGTACTGGATGATCCAGCAGGCCATCGCCAGCGACGACCCGATCATCTTCTTCGAGCCCAAGCGGCGCTACTGGGAGAAGGGCGAGGTCGACACGGCCGCGACCCTGTCCGGGGCGTACCCGCTGCACAGCTCGCGGGTGGCCCGTTCCGGCACCGACGCGACGCTGCTGGCGTACGGCCCGATGGTCCGCACCTGTCTGGACGCCGCCACCGCGGCGGCCGAGGACGGGCGCAACCTCGAGGTCATCGACATGCGCTCGCTGTCCCCGCTGGACATGGCCCCGGTGTTCGACTCGGTCCGCAAGACCGGCCGCGCCGTGGTGGTGCACGAGGCCGCGGGCAACGTGGGCCTGGGCGCCGAGATCTCGGCCCGGATCACCGAGGAGTGCTTCTACTCCCTGGAGGCTCCGGTGCTGCGGGTGACCGGCTACGACATCCCCTACCCGGCCTCCCGTATGGAGGAGGAGTTCCTGCCGGACCTGGACCGGGTGCTCGACGCCGTCGACCGCTCCTTCGGGTTCTGAGGAAGGGGAGCGCAGCATGGCGATCAACCAGTTCCCCCTGCCCGACCTCGGTGAGGGTCTGACCGAGGGCGAGATCCTCAAGTGGCTCGTCGCCGAGGGCGACGTCATCGAGCTCAACCAGCCCATCGTCGAGGTGGAGACCGCCAAGGCCGCGGTCGAGATCCCGGCGAAGTGGGCTGGCAAGGTCGTCAAGATCTACGTGCCCGAGGGCACCGTGGTCGAGGTCGGCTCGCCGATCATCTCGATCGACACCGGCAGGGACGCCGGGCCGGTCGGCGATGACATGTCGCAGGGCGCCGCCGCCCAGGCCGAGAAGGCCGCGGGCGAGGCGACCGGCGGGCTCATCGGCGAGACCACGGCCAGCGGCCGCACCGCGGTGCTGGTCGGCTACGGCCCGCGGGTGACCGCGGCCAAGCGGCGCGCCCGCAAGGGCGACGAGGCTCCGGCCGCCCCGGCTCCGGCCGCCCCGGCTCCGGTCGCGGCGGCTCCGGTCGCGCCTCCGGCCCCCGCGAAGCCCGCCTCCGCCCCGGCCGCCCCGGCGGCTCCCGCTCCGGCGGGGCAGAACGGGCACGCCGTGCTGGCCAAGCCGCCGGTCCGGATGCTGGCCCGCAACCTGGGCGTGGACCTGTCCACCGTGGCGGGCACCGGGCCGCAGGGCTCGATCACCCGCGACGACGTGCAGTCCGCCGTGTCGGCCCCGGCCGCCGCGCCGGCTCAGCGCGTCGCCATGGCCCCGGGCCAGCGCGAGACCCGCATCCCCATCAAGGGGGTACGCAAGCTGACCGCCGCCAACATGGTGGCCTCGGCCTTCACCGCGCCCCACGTCACCGAGTTCCTCACGGTGGACGTGACCCGGTCGATGAAGGCCCTGGACCGGCTCAAGGCCGACCGGGAGTGGCGGGACGTGCGCGTCTCCCCGCTGCTGCTGGTCGCCAAGGCGGTGCTGCTGGCGGCCAAGCGCCACCCGATGGTCAACTCGTCGTGGGACGAGGCGGCGCAGGAGATCGTGGTCAAGGACTACGTGAACCTGGGCATCGCCGCGGCCACCGAGCGCGGCCTCATCGTGCCGAACATCGCCGACGCGGGGAGCCTGTCCCTGCGGGAGCTGGCGGACGCGATGACCGACCTGGTGCAGACGGCGAAGTCGGGCAAGACGCCGCCGTCGGCGATGTCCGGCGGCACGTTCACGATCACCAACGTGGGCGTGTTCGGCGTGGACACCGGCACCCCGATCCTGCCCCCGGGCGAGGCCGCGATCCTGGCCTTCGGCGCGGTGCGGGAGACCCCGTGGGCGCACAAGGGCAAGGTCAAGCTGCGTCAGGTGACCACGCTCGGCCTGTCGTTCGACCACCGGATCATCGACGGTGAGCTGGGCTCGAAGTTCCTCCGGGACATCGGCGCGTTCCTCACCGACCCCGAGGCCACGCTGCTCGCCTGGACCTGATGATCCACGACACCGATCCGTTCGCGACCCCGGAGTCGGCGCGCAGTTCCGTGCGCCGGCTCCGGGGTCGCTTCGGCATGACCGTCTGCCTGTGGACGGCGCCTGGCCCGGCCGGGCTGACCGTGTCGTCGACGCTGGTCGGCGACGGCGACCCGGGGCGGGTGCTGGGGCTGATCGACGAGGAGTCGGAGCTGTGGCCCGCCATCGAGGCGGCCGGGGTGTTCACCGTGGTGCCGCTCGGCGAGCCGCACCGGCAGCTCGCGGACCGCTTCGCCGGGCTGATGCCCGCGCCCGGCGGGCTGTTCCGGCAGGAGGCCTGGGAGCAGACGCCGTACGGGCCGGTCCCGGCGGGCTCGGGGACGTGGGCGGGCTGCCGGCTGGACGCGGCGCGTCCCTTCGGCTGGGGGCTGCTCGTCGAGGGCACCCTGGAGCAGATCACTCTGGGTGACGCCGCCGTTCCGCTGATTCACCATCGTGGCAGGTACACGACACTGTCGTGATCTAGGCGAGCCACGCGTGAGAACAGCCTGTGAGCTGCCGCGCCACGGCTGGGCGGTGCACCCGCGTTGTCGCCATCGCCTCGTAGGCTTGGTTTCATGTCCAACCAGTCGCCTGACCAACCCGAGGCCGGCAACCCCCAGGCTGGAGACGCCGATGAGGCCCCCGCCAAGCCGGCGCAGCGCCCCACCGGCCGCGCGTCGGTCGGCCGCGCCTCGGTGACCCCGCCGCCGGACGCCGACAAGGACGCGGGCAAGGTCTCCGACGCGGCCGCCGCAGCCCTGCGCACGCCGACCTCCGGTCGCGCCTCGGTGCCCGACAAGTCGGCGGGCAAGGTCTCCGACGCCGCCGCCGCGGCGCTGCGCACCCCGACCTCGGGCCGGGCCTCGGTGCCCGGCCGGACGTCCACCCCGGGCCGGGCCTCGGTGCCGTCGCGCCCGTCGGGTTCGGCCTCGTCGCGCCCGTCGGGTGCGGGTCCGGCCGGATCGTCCGGCCGGGGCGGGCGGGGCGGCTCGGCGCGGGTGCCGGTCAGCGGCGCGGGCAACACGTACGGCACGGCGAAGCGCAAGATCCAGCCGAAGTGGGGCCGGATCGGGCTGGTCGCCGTCATCGCGCTGGCCCTGTGCGCGGGCCTCGGCCTGGGCGGCACCTGGATCTACGCCAAGATCGTCGAGGGCAACCTCAACCGCAACGACCCGTTCTCCGCGCTCACCGGCGGGCGCCCGCCCAAGACGGAGTCCGGCGCCCTGAACATCCTGCTGGTCGGCAGCGACTCGCGGGACCCGGACGCGCCCACCGACAAGGGCGGCGAGTGGCGCACCGACACCATGATCATCATGCACATCCCGTCCTCCCAGGACCGGGCGTACCTGATCTCGATGCCGCGCGACCTGCACGTGTACATCCCCAAGGAGGCCTCGGCGGCCGACTGCGGCACCCGCAAGGCGAAGCTGAACGCGGCGTACGCGTTCGGCGGCCTGCCGCTGCTGGTGAAGACGATCGAGTGCTACTCGTCGGTGCGCATGGACCACGTGATGCTGATCGACTTCGGCGGCTTCAAGGAGGTGGTCGACGCCCTCGGCGGCGTCGACATGAAGATCGAGAGAACGATCACCTCGATCCACAAGCCGAAGCGCACCTTCACCAAGGGCACCATGCACCTCAGCGGGGAGGAGGCGCTGGACTACGCGCGCCAGCGCAAGCAGTTCCCGGACGGCGACTTCGCCCGGATGCGCCACCAGCAGCAGCTGCTCAAGGCGATGCTGGACAAGGCCGCCAGCGGCGGCACGCTGACCAACCCGAGCAAGCTGCACGGCTTCCTGGAGGCGATCACCGGCGCGGTCACCGTCGACCAGGACTTCAGCCTGGTGGACATGGCGCTTCAGTTCAAGGGCATCCGCAGCGAGGATCTGACGTTTATGACCAACCCCCATCTGGGCAGTCAGATGGTGAACGGGGAGAGCGTCGTGGTGTCGGACCGGGAGAAGGCGGTCGCCCTGTACGAGGCGGTCAACAAGGACACCGTGAAGCAGTGGTACGAGGTCAACGTCAGCCCGCCGCCATCACCCAAAGCGAATAATTAACAGCGAAGATATCTCCCAAATCGGGGCAAATACATCCGATCTGGTCTATGCCTCCTCGCCGGTACGTAGACCGAGCCATTACAGTGGCTCGGTCTACTGCTGACTCATACCCCCGGGGGCAAGCGTGGCCAACAAGTCGCGGCGAGGCGGTGCCAAGAACACCGTCCCGAGCCAGCGGAGCCGTCGGCCTGCTGCCGACCCCTACGGCGACGAGTACGACGCCTACGACGAGCCCGCCCCCCGCAAGGCCGGCCACTCCCTGAAGAAGGGCGGCGGCAAGGGCAGGAAGAAGTCGTCGGGCAGGAAGGCCTCGGCCCCGCTCTGGGCCAAGCTGACCGTGACGCTGGGCGCGCTGCTGATGATGGTGGCCGGCGGCGCGATCGTCGGCATCAGGTCGCTGGTCGGCAACGTCGAGGACACCGTGCAGGTGGTCAACGTGCTGGACGACGGCAAGGAGGGCGGCCCGAAGGGCAACAACCTCAACGGCCCGATCAACATGCTGCTGCTCGGCATCGACGTGCGCGCGACGCAGGAGAAGAACAACGCCCGCGCCGACACGGTGATCCTGCTGCACATCCCGGCCACGCACGACCAGGCGTACCTGATGTCGATCCCGCGCGACACGATGGTCGAGATCCCGAAGAACACCAAGACCCGCTACAACGGCGGGACCGACCGCATCAACGCGGCCTTCTACTTCGGCGCGCAGAACGGCGGCGGCTGGGCCGGCGGCCTGTCCCTCACCGCGAAGACGGTGAGCAACCTGACCGGGATCGAGTTCAACGGCGCCGCGGTGATCGACTTCGGCGGCTTCAAGAAGGTCATCGACGCGCTGGGCACGGTCAACATCTGCGTGGAGAGCAACACCGAGTCGCTGCACTACTACCACGTCGACGGCAAGGTGAAGTACGTCAACGAGAACGAGGCGCACCGCCGCGGGCTCAAGGCGTACATGCACAAGAAGGGCTGCCGCGAGATGCCGGGCTGGGAGGCCCTGGACTACTCGCGCATCCGCAAGTCGCTCGACGACGGCGACTACGGCCGCCAGCGCCACCAGCAGCAGCTGATCAAGGCGATGGCCAAGAAGGCCGGCTCCAGCGGCGTGCTCACGGACATGGGCAAGATCAATGGTGTGCTCAAGGCCGTCGGCGAGTCCATGATCCTGGACACCCACGGCACCCAGCTGATCGACTTCCTGTTCACCCTCAAGGACCTGGCCGGTGCCGACCTGGTCCTGCTCAAGACGAACGCGGGCTGGTTCAACAGCACCGGCTCGGGCGGCGAGCAGCTCAGCGAGGGCACCATGGACATGTTCCGGGCCGCCAAGAACGACACCCTCGGCCAGTTCACGCTCCTCAACCCGCAGTTCGTCAACCGGGAGAAGTAGCACCGGCACCACGCACCGCCTCTCACTCAACGCGCGGACCTGGGGAGTCACGTGGCGCAGTCATCGACGCTGGACAGAGACGAGCACCACGGCGCAGTGCCGCGCCAGCGCGACGCCGGCGGTTCCAGCGCGCGCAAGAAGAAGCGCAAGCGCGGTGCGCCGCTGTGGGCGAAGCTCACCGTGACCTTCGGCGCCGTGCTGATGATGGTGGCGGGCGGCGCGCTGATCGGCCTGCGCACCGTGATCGGCGATCTGGAGGGCAGCATCCAGGTCGCGGAGCCCGGCATTCTGGAGGCCGAGCCCGGCGCCCCGGCCGAGCCCGCGGGCAGGGCCCTCGACGGCGCCTTCAACGTGCTGCTGCTCGGCATCGACACGCGCAAGGGCCAGGACCTCAACGACGCCCGGTCGGACACCATCATGGTGCTGCACGTGAACGCGGCGCACGACCAGGCGTACCTGATGTCGCTGCCGCGCGACCTGCTGGTCGAGATCCCCGAGTTCAAGAAGGCGAAGTACCCGGGCGACAGCGAGGACCTGATCAACGCGGCCTTCTTCCACGGCGCGCAGCACGGCGGCGGCTGGTCGGGCGGGCTGGAGCTGGCCGCGAAGACCGTCGGCAAGCTGACCGGGCTGAAGTTCCAGTCAGCCGCCGTGATCGACTTCGGCGGCTTCCGGACCGTGATCGACGCGCTCGGCTCGGTGTACATGTGCGTGGAGGCGGACACCAAGTCGATCCACACCTTCGTCGTCAACGGCACGCCGACGTACGTGCCCAAGATGAGCGACGGCGCCGAGGCGGCGAACTACGCCTCCCGCACGGGCAACAAGCAGTACGTGCACAAGAAGGGCTGCCGGGAGATGGCGGGCTGGGAGGCCCTGGACTTCGCCCGCCAGCGCTACACCGTCGCGGACGGCGCGGGCGACTACGGCCGCCAGCGCCACCAGCAGCAGCTGATCAAGGCGATGGCCAAGAAGGCCGGCTCGGCGGGCGTGCTGGCCGACTTCGGCAAGGTCCGCGAGCTGATCCAGGCCGCCGGCAAGTCGATGCTGCTCAGCCTCCCGGCCGGGATGGACGTGACCGACTTCCTGTTCACCATGAAGGACCTGGCCTCGGCCGACCTGGTGCTACTGAAGACCAACGCGGGCTACTACAAAAGCGTGATCGTCAACGGGGACTACAAGGGCGAGCGGCTCGACAAGACCACCGAGGAGATGTTCCGCGCCGCCAAGAGCGACAAACTGGGCAACTTCGTTCTTATCAACCCACAGGTCGTCAACAACGAGAAGTAGTTTCCCAATCGCCGGTTGCCGGGGTGGGCGGTCCATACCCTGAAGGGTGAGGATCTCTCACCTCCCGGGAGGCGGCGTGGGCAGCACCGCATGGCGCCCCGGCGGCGGCAGGGCGCCCAGGGGCCGGACGCGGGCCTCCGGGGTCGGGTGGCCCCCGAACGCGGCTTCCCGCGGCAGGGCGATGCCCCGCTCCGGTCTCGGCTGGCCGGAGGCGCAGCGCCTGATCCGGGTGGTCCGGGCGCCTGCCGGAGCCCCGGCCCGGCGCGCGCGGCGCTGGCCCCAGCTCGTCGCCGCGCTCACGGCCTGCCTGGTGCTGCTCGTCGGGGGCGGCCTGGTGGCCGGCCGGGCGCTGGTCGACCGGTACGAGTCGAGCGTCGGCCGGGAGGTGCTGCTCGACCCGAGCGCCCGGGACCTGACCGACTCCTACGTGGGCTGGCGCCGCCTCACCGGGCCGCTCAACTACCTGCTCATCGGCTCCGACCTGCGCGCCGCCAACCCGGGCGCGGGGCAGCGCTCGGACAGCATCCTGGTGGTCCAGGTGGACCGCGACCTCAACCACGCGTACGTCATCTCCATCCCGCGCGACCTGCGGGTGGACATCCCCGAGTTCGGCGGCACGTCGTTCGGCGGGGCGCGGCAGCGCATCAACGCGGCGTTCGAGTTCGGCGGGGGCGGCAGCGGCGGCGTGCAGCTGCTCTCGGCCACGCTGAGCACGCTGACCGGCATGCGCTTCGACGGCGCGGCGGTGATCGACTTCGGCGGTTTCAAGCAGGTCATCGACTCGCTCGGTGGGGTCACCATGTGCGTGGACACCGAGGTGCGGTCGATCCACACCAAGCGGCTGTTCCCGGTCGGCTGCCGGCAGATGAACGGGGCCGAGGCGCTGGACTACTCCCGGCAGCGCTACGGCCTGCCCGACGGCGACTACGACCGGCAGCGCCACCAGCAGCAGCTGCTCAAGGCGATCCTGACCAAGGCGATGGAGAGCGGAGTCACCCGCAACCCGCTGCGGCTGGACCAGTTCATCCGCGGCATCGGGCAGTCGCTGACCGTGGACACCGGCGAGGCGACGCTCACCGACCTGGTCGTGGCGCTGCGCAACATCAGGCCGGACTCGCTCACCGGCATCCGCGTGCCGTCCCACCCGCAGAACATCGGCGGGGTGTCGTACGTGCTGCTTGATCCCGCGGCCGACAGCCTGTTCCAGGCGATGCGCGACGCGGATCTGGCCGCCTGGGTGCGGGCGCATCCGGAGTGGGTCAATTCCATCTGACCTCTACACTTGCAGGCGTGTTCGCTGCGCAGATCCCCACCGCCACGGTCGCCGAGGTGCCGGCCGACGCCTACCTGCTCGACGTCCGGGAGGACGACGAGTGGACCGCCGGTCACGCCCCGCAGGCCGTGCACCTGCCCATGATGCAGATCCCGGTGCGCATGGCCGAGGTGCCGCAGGACCGCGACGTGTACGTGGTCTGCCGCGTGGGCGGCCGCTCCGGCCAGGTCGTGGCCTACCTGCGCCAGCAGGGCTGGGACAACGTCACCAACGTCGACGGCGGCATGACCGGGTGGGCCGCGGCCGGCCGGCCCGTGGTCGCCGACGAGGGCCGCCAGCCCCAGATCATCTAGTGATGACCCGCACCCCCGACCCGTCGCCGCTGGTGTTCGCCCATCGCGGCTCCTCCGCCGCGCTCCCCGAGCACACGCTGGCGGCGTACGCCCGTGCGCTGCGCGAGGGCGCGGACGGGATCGAGTGCGACGTGCGGCTGACCCGCGACGGCCACCTGGTCTGCGTGCACGACCGGCGGGTGAACCGGGTCAGCGACGCGCGCGGGCCGGTCGCCTCCTACACGCTGGCGCAGCTGCGCGGCTTCGACTTCGGCTCGTGGCACCCGGGCGGCGCGCCGTGCGGCGTGCTGACGCTGGACGAGCTGATCGACACCGCGCGGCAGGCGGGGCGCCCGGTGCGCATGCTGATCGAGACCAAGCATCCCAACCGGTACGGCAAGGCGGTGGAGTACCGGCTGCGTGCGCTGCTGAACCGGCACGGCCTCAGCGGCGGGTCGCCCACCGCGCCGGTCCGGGTGACGGTGATGTCCTTCTCTCCGCTCGCGGTGCGCCGCTCGCGTGAGCTGCTGCCCGCGCTGCCCACGGTGCAGTTGATGGACCTGCTGCCGCCGGGGCTGCGGGTGCGGCGGCTGCCGTTCGGCACCCGGATCGCCGGGCCCGGGCTGGAGCTGGTGCGCCGCCGACCCGACCTGGTGCGGCGGCTCAAGGCGGGGGGCCAGCAGGTCTATGTCTGGACGGTCAACTCCACGGACGACGTCGATCTGATGCTGAAGCTCGGCATCGACGGCATCATCACGGACCGTCCGGCTGAGGTGCTCGCACACCTCGGTCGTTGAATCATCACCGAGTGGTCACAAAGCCTGGCGCGGAATGCTTCCGGCGGGCAGGATCCTGCTTGTGGAGGTGGCCTACCGGGAGCTGACGCTGGGGATCGCGGCACTTTTCAGCGACCCCGAGACGGCTCACGGCGGCCTGCCCGCGCTGGACCGCCTGCTGCACCTGGGGCAGTACGCGCTGGGCGCGCCCGGCATGGCGATCGCCGAGCTGAACGAGGCCGGCTCCGGCCGGGTGATCGCGGCCTCGGGCACCGCCGCCTGGGCGCTCGGCCGCCCGGTGCAGCCGTACGTGGTGGCCGCCGCCTGCCGTCCCGGCCCGCCCACCTACCGCATCGAGCTGGGCGCCATCGACGACGAGTCCTCCGACCAGATGGCCTCCCTGGGCAGCCGCTGGATCATGCTGCACCGGGTCGACGTCGACGGCGCCCCGGTGGCGCTGCTCGGCGCGTTCGTCGCCGAGGACCGCGCCGCCGACCCCGACGAGCTGGCCGTCATGGCGCTGCTGGGGGCGACCGTCGGGCGGCTCTACGCCGAGCAGGCCGGCCTGCCCGTGCAGAGCCACGGCAACCTGGGCGAGCTGGCCGACCGCGAGCTGTTCATCGCGGTGACCAGCCACGAGCTGCGCACGCCGGTGACGGTCATCAAGGGGTACGCCGACACGCTGCGCGACCACTGGAGCCAGCTCGACGAGAAGGCCCGCCGGGACGCGGCCCGGGTGATCGGCCAGCGCAGCGACGAGCTGGCGCGCCTGGTCGACCGGCTGCTCGCGGCGAGCACCGACAGCGCCGCCGGCACCCTCTCGCTCGGCCCGTTCGACCTGGTGGAGGCGCTGCGCCAGGCCGCCGCGAACCTGCCCGCCGACCTGCGCCGCCGGATCCGGCTGGAGCTGCCGGAGCGGATGCCGCTGGCGTACGGCGACCGCACCACCATCCCGAACGTGCTGACCGAGCTGGCCACCAACGCGGACAAGTACTCGGGCCGCGACGAGCCGGTGGTGCTCAGCGCGGCGCACGATCGCCGCACGGTGCTGTTCCAGGTACTCGATCGAGGGATCGGGATAGCCCCTGAGCAGGTGCATCGGGTGTTCGAGCGGTTCTGGCAAGCGGACAGCGGCGACGGACGGCGGTACGGTGGTGCCGGTCTGGGTCTTTATCTCGTCCGAAAGACTATTGAGCGACAAAACGGTTGGGTGTCCTTACGTCCCCGGGATGGGGGAGGTACGGTCGCAGAGGTACGCCTGCCGCGAGGTGACGTGAAAAGGGATGCACCGGCATCCGGGGAGGCATGATCGTGTCGATGGCTGTCGCTGAGCGGGCCTGGTGCGTGGTGGTGCCCCATCACGCCCGTGGCGCCCAGCAGGCTCGGCACCGGCTCGCCGCCGCCCTCGCGGACGCGGTCGACGCCACCCTCCTCTCCGACGTGGTCTCCGTCGCCGCCGAGCTGGTCGGCAACGCGGTGCGGCACGCCGAGCCGCTGCCCGGCGGGGTGGTCCGGCTGGCCTGGCGGCTGCGTACGGTCGACTCCCGGCACGTCATCGAGGTGCGGGTGACCGACGGCGGGGCCAACGGGCTGCCCCGGCCGCGCACCGCCGGCGCCGAGGACCCGGACGGCCGCGGCCTCACCATCGTCGACGCGCTCGCCGTCCGCTGGGGTGTCGAGCGGGACGGTCTCGGGCAGAGCGTCTGGGCGGAACTAAGCTGACCCGCGTCACCGAGCGCGGCGAGTGCCCGGCGGGGCCCCGCGCCTCGGGGCCGCTGCGGGCGTAGCGAGGAGTTTTCGTGAGCAAGAAGAACCGGCTCGACAAGAAGCAGCCGAAGCAGCCGAAGGTGCGCGACGTCTTCGTGGCCCGGCCGTTCGAGGGCCTTGCCGCCGAGACGGAGTACGTGGCCCTGCGCGAGCTGGTGCCCGCGGCCACCGCGCCGCTGAAGCTGTCCCCGGAGTACGCGGAGAAGTACGGCGACCGCACGGTCACGCTGGCCACCATCCTGCCGATGGCCTGGCCCGCGCTGACCAAGCCGGACGGCCGGGTGCTGCTCGGCCTGCAGCGCCACGAGCGCTCCGGCGACGTCAACCGCGACCTCGCGGTGGCGCTGCTGGCCGCGCTGGAGGGCGAGCCGGGCGCGCCGGTGGACGTGCCGCCGCTGCCGGGTGAGGGCCCGCGCCTGGGCGACATCCTGGTCGACGCGCCGCTGGAGGTCACCGTGCACGACGGGTTCGACTTCTGGCTGGACGCCGACCAGGAGCGCGACGCCGAGGTGACCGCCTCGCTGGAGGCGGCCAACGCGTCGGTGTACCCGACGGTCCGGATGACCTCGGCGGACTCGGCGTACTGGTGCCGGGTGCCGGAGAAGTCGCACGTGCGCTGGGTGCTGCCGGACGGCGAGGACGTGGCGCTGAACGCGCTGTCCCGGCTGTCGGCGGCGGGCGAGCTGAAGCTGACCGACGAGACCAAGTTCGCCGGCATGTTCCGGGCGCACGGCCTGCTGGTCCCGGTGTGGGACCTGCCGTCGGCGCCCGAGGCCGGGGCCTGGGAGGAGTCGCTGGCCGCGGTCGCCGCGCGCTATGCCGCGGCGAAGGCGGTGACGGAGCCGCTCACGCCGGAGCAGCGCCGGGCCCGCCAGGGCCTGCTGGGACGCCAGCTGACGCTGCGCTGACCGGCGCTTTCACGCGGTGATGAGGGGGCGTGAGAATCACGTCCCCTCATCACGGTGGATCTGCCGCGTGAACACTTGGAGAATGAAGTTGAATCGGACATTCATCGATTCACTCGCGCGAATGTCCGATTTGGCCCCCTGACACCCGCCCGACCCGTCACGTACGGTAAGGGACACCTAACTCAATGCGTGTCGTTCCACCCCGGAGGCACCCCATGACCGTCTACCCCGAGCGCGCGCCCTTCCTGCGCCCGACTGTCGGACGCTCCCCGAGCCTGCCGGTGCCGTCAGGACCAGACACCGCTCCACCACCCGCCTCCCCGATGGACTGGGCCCGCCGCCGCCGAGCCGAACGCGGCCTGCGCCGCATGTCGGCCGCCGAGGACCGCGCGGTGCACCGCCTCGGCCGGGACTGGCACGTCATCGAGTGGCCCAGCGTCCCGCTCGCCGCCCAGGCTCCGCTCCCGGGCAGGCCGAAGCAGCCGGACGGCGCCGGGTTCCTCGCCATCGGCCCCGGCGGCCTGTTCAGCGTCTCGCTCGCCCAGCACGGGCGCAGCCGGGTGCTGATCGCCGGTGACGTGGTGCAGATCGGCGGGCGCCGCCCGCCGTACATCTCCCAGGCGCGCCGGGACGCCAAGCGCGTGGCCAAGGCGATCTCCGCGGCGATCGGCCAGGACATCAAGGTCTTCGCCGTGCTGGCCTTCGTCGGCAATGGACCGATCAGCGTCAACGGCCTGCCCAAGGAGTGCATCGTCACGTCGTACCGGGAGCTGGACAAGGTGCTCGACTCCACCGGCCGGCGGCTGTCCGGCTCGACCGCGGAGAAGCTGTCACAGGTGGCCCGCAATCCCGCGATCTGGGTCAACCGGCCCTACCCCGGGGCGTCGGGTTACACCTGGCATCCAGAGGGCGCCGCCCCCGGTGACAAGGGCACTGCGCGCGGGTAACGTGAGCAGCGATGACCCACATCGAGCTCTCCCTCTCCCCGCTGGAGCCGATCGCCGCCGACCCGCTGCACAGCTGGTCCGCCCCGGTTACCACGGCTGAGGAGTCGTGTTTGGTCATCGACGCCGGCGGGATCATCATCGCCGCCTCCACGGCCTGGACGAGGCTGCTGGTCCTGGAGCCGCCCAGCGAGCTGACCGGCAGCCACGTCCTCGACGTCCTGTGCCTGATCGACTTCACCGCCGCCGGCAACGAGCTGGGTGAAGCAGAGCGCGAGCAGATCCCCCCGCTGCTCGCGCTCACCTCCAAGCGGCCCGCCCGCGGCCTGCTCCGCGTGCGCGGCCCCGAGGGCGCCGGCAGCCGCACGCTGGACGCCGTGGCCACCCCGCTGTGGCAGAGCGGTCAGGTCGTGGGCTCGCTGAGCTTCTTCGCGGCGGTGTGACCGACGGTGGGAGCGCGAGCGCGCTAATCTCGTTCCCCATGCCCCTCCGTCCGAATCGACCGTCCCGTCCGGCGGCCGCGGCCGCCGCGTGCCTGGTGGGGTCGGCCCTGCTCAGCGGCTGCGGAGTGCCCCCGGAGTTGCAGCCCACGCCCGGTGGCGTCGTCCCGCAGCCGACCGTCTCGCCCGTGCCCGCCAGCCTCCCGCCCAGCTTCACCCTGCCCTCGCTGTCGGCTCCGCCGAGCACCACCGCCGCGCCGTTCCCGGAGGCGGTGGCCGGCCCCTGCCTCGGCAAACCGAGCGCCGACCAGGTCGTCGCCGCGGTACGCCGGAAGACCTCGATCCTGCCCGGCAGCGGCTCGGTCACCGTCGTGCAGCAGCCGGTGTGCGCCGGGACCTGGCAGTACACCGTCGTCTCCATCCCGGACCGGGAGCCGCTGCAGGTGGTCACCAAGGGCGCCCCGGCCGTGCTGGAGGTGGTCACCGCGGGCACCGACATCTGCACCATCGAGGTCCGCAACTTCGCCCCGCCCGGCATCCGCATCGCGGCCAGCTGCTGACGTGGAGCGGGCCGGGCGCCGGACGCGGTACTAGGCTGGCTCCATGCCTGGAGTCCCGCCGACGCGCTTCGTCTACCTCGGCCCCGAGAGCACCTTCGCCGAGCAGGCGCTGCTCACCATCCCGGCCGCCGAGCGGGGCATCCGCACGCCGGCCCGCAGCGTGCCCGAGGCGCTGGAGTCGGTGCGCCACGGCGACGCCGACGCGGCGCTGGTGCCGTGGGAGAACTCGATCGGCGGCGCGGTCGGCGTCACCTTCGACGAGCTGGTCGACGGCGAGCCGCTCGTGATCACCCGCGAGGTGGTCATCCCGGTGGAGTTCGTGCTCGCCGCCCGCCCGTCCACCACGCTGGCCGGGATCCGCTCGATCGCGGCGCACCCGCAGGCGTCCACCCAGTGCCGCGCCTGGCTGCGGGCGTACCTGCCGGACGCGATCGTGGTCGACGTGCTCTCCAACGGCGCCGCCGCGGCCGGGGCGTCCGCCGGGGAGTACGACGCCGCGATCTGCGCCCCGATCGCGATCCAGCGCTTCGGCCTGCACCAGCTCGCCGACAAGATCTCCGACCACCCGGACGCCGCGACGCGCTTCGTGCTGCTGTCGCGCCCCGGGCCGCCGCCCGAGCCGACCGGCAACGACGTCACCTCGCTGGCCGTGTGGATCTCGCACGACCGGGTCGGCGCGCTGCTCGCCGTGCTGACCGAGCTGGCCGTGCGCGGCGTGAACCTGACCCGCATCGAGTCGCGGCCCACCGGCGAGCGGCTCGGCCGCTACGTCTTCTTCCTCGACTGCACCGGGCACGTCGCCGAGGGCCGGGTCGGCGAGGCGCTGCAGGGCCTGCGCCGCATCTGCGCGGCGGTGCGCTTCCTCGGCTCGTACCCCCGGGCGGGTCTGGGCGGCACGCCGGAGCAGCCGGTGCCGCCGCCGCCCGGCCTGTCCGACCCCGACTACGCCGACGCGGCCGCCTGGCTGGGCCGGCTGCGCCGCGGTGAGCTGTCCTGACCATGCCGGTGGAGATGAGCCGCGAGCGCTTCGAGGAGCTGGTCGCCGACGCCCTCGACGAGGTGCCGCAGGAGCTGCTCGACCTCATGCGCAACGTCGTGATCCTGGTCGAGGACGAGTCGCCGCCCGGTGAGCCGGAGCTGCTCGGGCTCTACGAGGGGCACGCGCTCACCACCCGGGGCTGGGACTACGCGGGCGTGCTGCCCGACCGGATCACCATCTACCGCAACCCGATCCTGCGCGTCTGCGACACCGACGACGACGTCGTCGAGGAGGTCGCGGTCACCGTGGTGCACGAGATCGCCCACCACTTCGGCATCGACGACGACCGCCTGCACGAGCTGGGCTGGGGCTGAGACACCCCGGCTTACCCTGATCTTCACCCTGACCTTCGGCGGCTGAGTCGGTAAGGCGACGTTGTTTCTTGTGCAGGTCATCTACGCTCGGTGCGTTTCTCCACCCCCGTTCTATGGAGGATGACGACATGCAGAGCGCACTCTTCGCTGCCGAGAACCTGGAGAAGGAGTCCTCCACTCCCGGTCTGACGCTGCAGAACTCGAAGATGCTGAAGATCGAGCTCAACGGCGAGGTCATGGCGCGGACCGGCGCGATGGTTGCCTACCAGGGGCAGGTGCAGTTCCAGGCGCTCGGCTCCGGCGGCGCCGCCAAGTGGCTCAAGAGCAAGCTCACCGGCGAGGGCATCCCGCTGATGAAGCTGACCGGCCGCGGCGACGTGTTCCTCGCCGACCGGGCCGCCGACGTGCACCTGATCGACCTGGGCCCCGGCGACCACCTCAGCGTCAACGGCACCAACGTGCTGGCCTTCGAGTCGACCCTGAACTACGACATCAAGATGGTCCAGGGCATGGGCATGTTCTCCGCGGCCGGCCTGTTCAACTGCGTCTTCAGCGGCCAGGGCCGGATCGCCATCACCACCAAGGGCACCCCGGTGGTGCTGACGGTGGACCAGCCCACCTACGCCGACCCGCAGGCCGCGATCTGCTGGTCGGCCAACCTGCAGACCGGCTACCACCGCGCGGAGCAGCTGGGCATCGGCACGCTGCTGGGCCGCTCCACCGGTGAGGCGTTCACCATGAGCTTCCAGGGCCAGGGCTTCGTCGTGGTGCAGCCGTCCGAGGAGCCCCCGGCGGGCATCGCCGGCGGCACCGGCGGCGGCCAGCAGCAGGGCGGCGGCCTGCTGGGCGGCCTGCTCAACGGCTGACCAGCACGACCGTCCCGAAAGCAGGCTCCTCCTCGCGAGGGGCCTGCTTTCTCAGTTGTACGTGGCATGATGCGCCCATGTCCTCCGAACCGGACGTGGTGGAGTTCGGCCCGGCGAGCGCACCCGCCCCGCGACGTGCCTCGCCGCGATGGCACACGGTCGCGACGAGTCCTCGCCTGACCACCGCCCTCATCGTGCTCGGGGGTGCCGCCGCGCTCGCTTCGCTGCTCAGCGAGTGGCAGCGGATCGACACCCCCGGCAGCACCCCCAGTGACTCGTACTTCCTGGGCATCCCCGATCTCGTCAGCTCGGTATGGAACGTGCCGGTCGGCCCGGTCTATCTGGGCGGGCTGCTGCTGCTCGCTCCGACGATCGCACTGGCCCTGCTCGGACCACCGGTGTCCCGGGCCGCCGCCCGGGTGGCCGGGATGAGCGGCGCCGCCGCGCTGTTCACCGTCCTTGCGGCGGCGGCCGGTTCGATGGGCGACCTTCGGCAGACCCCTCAGCTGTGGGCAATCGAGCCTGAGCTGCTCGAACGCTTCACGGTGCAGCTCGGACGCGGGTTGTGGGCGGCGCTCGTGGGTATCTCGCTGCTAGGGCTCGCGCTGCTGACAGCGCACCGGCGAGATCCGGCCAGCCCGGTGGCCAGACCAGCCGGCGGCGTCGGCGAGGAGCCCGACGACCAAGAGGACCGCGACATGGAGCTGACGGTATCCACCGCCGCCCCTTTCATCCGCCGTCCCTGATGTCCTCACCGCCCGGTTCGCACTCTCACGAGAATGTCGCTCGGCAGGACCGGCACCACCTTCCCGGCCTGAGGGCCCTCGGTCAGCTCGACAGCGGGCCACCCCAGGTGACTCTTGTCGACGCCAACGATTCGACCGACCGAGTCAGGATGCCGGGCTAGCGCGACATGATCACCGAGGAATACCTCCTCGCCGCTGGCGATGATCCAGCGGGCCGTACTACCCGCTGTCACGGTCACCGGACCTCAAGTGAGTGATGATCGACACTAGGAGCCGAGTCGGACCGTTCCATGCACTCCTCCGCCACTCCGCCTGCTCGGCCTGGACGGTCTGAAGCAGGCTCGTCGGTTCGCTCGCCCAGCTGGGCACGCGGACCGGCAACTGCTCCGCGGGTGGCTGTTCGATCATGCCTCTGCTCCGTTCAGCCGAATGGCCGCGAACCTTCGCGCCCATTCGGCCTGGGTGCATGGGTGCCACACGAGGCGGCTCCAGTGCTGCTTGCAGGCGCGGCACATGCCCATGGCGCTGGGCGTGTGGCTCATGAGCACTTCCTCAACCAGCTCGACCAGCGAGTCACGGCTCTCGTTCATGAGTCTCCCGATGTCCGAGACGGACGCGCCCACGGTGCGAGTGGGCGCGCCCGTCAGTCCGGGTCTCCTACCGTCGCCGTCTCATGACCACCGACGGCAGGGACCTCCCTCGACCGCCACTTACGGTGCGCAAATGGCGACTACCAGGACGGTATCGATGACATCGGCGCATGTAGACTGACGAGTGGTACGGGTAGTCATAGCTTCGTCGCACAGAATCAGGCTTTCTTCTATGCGATCATCAGCGGGAAGACTGCACGGCAGTCGAGGTTTGCCCGGTAGGCGCGGGCTGACAAGCGGCTACACCATGAAGCTGATCAGAGAGTCGCTCGACCTGACGCAGGCCCAGCTTGCCGAAGTGCTGAATATTGATCTTGCGACCGTCCAAGGCTGGGAATCGGGACGCCGACCCGTCACATCGCTCCGGGTTTCCGATCTGGCGGCCCTTCGTGCACGCCTCATCCACCGAGGCGCAAACCCTCAACTCTTTGACGTGCTGCGTGATGCGATAGAAGCGGATCTCGTGATGGACTCTGCGATCCAGCACGGTGCCGGTGAGCCGATCGTGTCTGCCGGGCATCCGCTGGCCGCCACCGTCCATCGACGCAACCTGACGAATCTGATCACGTGGACGTTGACCGGCTCCCTCCCCTCACAGCTTTGCCGACCTGGTGAAGCCCAGTCCACGTCGGCGAGGACCAACCAGCTCATGGCCGGAGTTCGGGGCAGAAGAGCGTTCACTTTTCTTCGCTCACCTGTTACGGATCGCCGACGAATGCCGTGGTGAGGCCGACTCCCTCATGCGGAGGCAGGCGATATATCTTCTGGCGTTCGACACGAATCCGGCAACAGCAGACTGGCTGCTCGGTGAGCACCGCCGTTCGCTCAAGCAGGCGCGGGCGACCAATGACGTGCCGTCATGGGTCTC
The DNA here is from genome assembly GCF_016862575.1 of Catellatospora bangladeshensis. Classification (GTDB taxonomy): domain Bacteria; phylum Actinomycetota; class Actinomycetes; order Mycobacteriales; family Micromonosporaceae; genus Catellatospora; species Catellatospora bangladeshensis. The sequence goes on from NZ_BONF01000038.1 coordinate 44,225, forward strand.
GGTTCGGTCCGCGTCGGTCGCTCTGGCGCGGTACGGGCAGCAGGAGCCGCTCATCGACTTCGTGGCGACCGGCCTGAGGGATGAGCTTCATGCAACCGCCAACCTCAACTACTGGACGTACTGGGTCGGCGAAGGTGCACATACCTATACCGACGACACCTTCATGATCTCGAATGACCCTCGGCGAGGGATCGGGAGCGTGCTCTTCGGCCACCTGGTCGAGCGCCTAGCCGACGACTCTGAGCAAGTAGAGCTTTACGTGCACACCCTGTGGCAGCTTTTGCTGGTCAATCCGAGAGTCGTCGCCGGCGCTCCGGCGATGCGGGCCGCCGCCCAACGCAAGATCGAAGAGCTGAGCGCCGCACCGCTCACAGGCGCCGCCAGGCAGAAGCTGTCTGACGTAGCCTACGGTCTGCGACTCTCGTGACAGCAAGGAGCGGAAACGTGGACGACGCTGCCCCGGCACGTGCGGCTGACGAAGCGAAGGCGGCGGGTTTGGCGCAGCTTGCCTTCGAGCTGGGGGTGCTCAAATCCATGCGTCGCGCAGGATGGTGGCACGCGGGCATCCGCGACCCGGAGTCGGTCGCCGAGCACAGCCTCCGGGTCGCGCAGCTTGCCTCACTGATCGCCGCTGAGGAGGGTGCCGATCCCGCGCGAGCGGCGATGATGGCGATCTGGCACGACTCGCAAGAGACCCGGACCGGGGATCTGCCGCATACGGCGCGGGCATACCTCAGTAAGCCGGATCCCCAGAAGATCACCGCTGATCAGACCGCAGCTTTGCCGGACCGTGCCGCCATGACCGTTCGCGAGGCGGTGGCCGAGTACGAGTCTCAGGAGACAGCCGAAGCCGTCTGCGCGCATGATGCCGACAAGCTCGAATGCCTCCTGCAGGCCGTGGAGTATCGGATGGCCGGAAACGCCGCGGTCGAGGGGTGGATCATCTCGTCGCGGAATGCGCTACGCACGGAGACGGCGAAGTCGATCGCCGAGGCGGCTCTCACCATCTCGCCGCTCAAGTGGCGCAACCGTTGATCGACAGACTGCCGGGTGCACCGGAGCCGCACGACGACACCACGCGCAGAACCCGACGGCAATACTGACGCGAAGCTCCGAACGCGGGCCGGTACGCTTTTCGACGTGATTGATCTGCGTCTGCTCCGTGAGGACCCCGACACCGTACGAGCGAGCCAGCGGCTGCGCGGCGATTCCGTCGACGCCGTCGACGACCTGCTGCGCGCCGACGAGTCTCGGCGGTCGGCGGTGGCGTCCTTCGAGGCGCTGCGCGCGGAGCAGAAGCAGCTCGGCAAGCTGATGCCCAAGGCCGCCGGCGACGAGAAGGCCGCGCTGCTGGCGCGGACCAAGGACCTCTCGGCCGCGGTGAAGGCGGCCGAGGCCGCGGTCAACGAGGCGGAGACGGCCCTGCGCAACGCCCAGTTCGCCATCGCGAACGTGGTGCAGGAGGGCGCGCCCGGCGGCGGCGAGGACGACTACGTCGTGCTGCGCGAGGTCGGCGAGCGCCCCGCGCTGGACTCGCCGCGCGACCACCTGGAGCTGGGCGAGCGGCTCGGGGCGATCGACACCGAGCGCGGCGCGAAGGTGTCGGGCGCCCGCTTCTACTACCTCACCGGCGTCGGCGCGCTGCTGCAGCTCGGTCTGCTCCAGATGGGCCTGTGGCAGGCGGTCGAAGCCGGATTCACTCCGGTCATCCCGCCGGTGCTGGTCAAGCCGGAGTCGATGGAGGGCACCGGTTTCCTGGGCTCGCACGCGGCCGAGGTCTACCACCTGCCCGCCGACGACCTCTACCTGGTCGGCACGAGCGAGGTGCCGCTCGCGGCGTACCACAAGGACGAGATCCTGAACCTGAACGCCGGGCCGCTGCGCTACGCCGGGTGGTCGAGCTGCTTCCGCCGGGAGGCGGGCTCGTACGGCAAGGACACCCGCGGCATCATCCGGGTGCACCAGTTCGACAAGGTCGAGATGTTCTCGTACTGCCCCGCCGAGCAGGCCGCCGAGGAGCACCTGCGCCTGCTGGCGTGGGAGGAGGAGATGCTCGGCAAGCTGGAGCTGGCGTACCGGGTGATCGACGTGGCCGCGGGCGACCTCGGCTCGTCGGCGGCGCGCAAGTTCGACTGCGAGGCCTGGCTGCCCACCCAGAACCGGTTCATGGAGGTCACCTCGACCTCGAACTGCACCACGTTCCAGGCCCGGCGGCTGAACACGCGGCACCGCGACGCGGACGGCAAGACCCACATCGCCGCGACGCTGAACGGCACCCTGGCCACCACCCGCATGATGGTCGCGCTCCTGGAGCAGCACCAGCAGGCGGACGGCTCGGTGCGGGTGCCCAAGGCGCTGCAGCCCTTCGTGGGCGGCCGCGACGTGCTGGAGCCCGTCAAGGCCGGGGCCTGACCGGCGTGCCCGACCACGGGGGTTCGGGGCACACCGAGGTGCCGGAGCGGGACGTCGTACGGCAGGCGGAGCCGCGCAGCCACGCGCTGCACCCGGTCCGCCTGCCCAAGCTGGTCGCGACGGACCTGGACGGCACGGTGGTCCGGTCCGACGAGACCGTCAGCGGGTTCACCCACGCGGTCTTCGACCGGGTGCGCGCGGCCGGCATCCCCATCGTGGGGGCGACCGGCCGCGGCCCCCGGCTGGAGGAGCTGAGCCGGGTCGACCTGCCGCACGCCGACCTGCTGGTGCTCGGCGGCGGCGGGCGGGTGCTGGACCTGCGCGACCCGTCCGCGCCGCGGGTGCTGCGCGACGCGCGGCTGCCCGGCACGGTGGTCGCCGGCCTGGTCGCGGCGCTGGAGGCCCGGCTGGGACGGGTGAAACTGCTGGTCGAGGTGCTCGACGCGCAGCGGGCGCCGCTGTGGGGCGACGACGTCACCGACTGGCCGTACCCGGACGATCTGGTGACCCGGCCGCGCGAGGAGTCGCTCTGCTACGACGTGATCAAGGCGTTCGTGAAGACCGACGACACCGACGCGGACACGCTGCTGCGTACGGCGCGGGAGCTGGTGCCGCCGGAGACGGCCGCGTTCACCCATTCGGGTCTGGGCTGGGTCGAGGTGACCCCGCCCGGCGTGGACAAGGCCACCGGCCTGTCCGTGGTCGCCGCGGAGCTGGGCATCGACCCCGCCGACGTGCTGGTCTTCGGGGACATGCCGAACGACATCCCGATGTTCCTGTGGGCGGGACACCGGGTCGCGGTGGCCAACGCCCACCCGGAGGTGCTCGCCCTGGCCGACGAGGTGACCCTCTCCAACGACCGCGACGGCGTCGCCGTCTACCTGGACAGCCTGCTCAAGCGCGAGGGCTGAGACGGCTGCGCCCTTCCTGCCCCGATGGGCGGGAAGGGCGCCTCGCGCACGATCAGAGGTACTGGCCGGTGCTGGTGGTCTTGCCCGGCTCCGGGTGCGCGCCCGGCGGCAGGGCGGGCATGTTGCGCATCTGCTCCAGCTGCATGCGTGCGGCCATCTGCTGCGCGACCAGCGCGGCCTGGATGCCGTGGAACAGGCCCTCCAGCCAGCCGACCAGCTGGGCCTGGGCGATCCGCAGCTCGGCCTCCGACGGCGTGGTGCCCTCGGTGAACCGGACGGAGATGCGCTCCAGCTCGTCGCGCAGCTCGGGGGACAGGCCGTCCTCCAGCTCGTCCACGGAGCGGCGGTGGATCTCGACGAGGCGCTTGCGGCCCGCCTCGTCCAGGGGCGCGGCCCGGACCTCCTCCAGCAGCTGCTTGATCATGCTGCCGATGCGCATCACCTTGGCGGGCTGCTCGATGAGGCGGCTCGGGTCGTCCTCGCGGCCGGTGGCACCGTCCGCGGTCACCTCAACGGTGCCGATGGGACGGCCGTCCGGGCCGACGACCACTACGCTCTTCTCGTCGGGCTGCTGCTGGCTCACGGCGGACCTCCTCAGGCGGCGAACCCACCCATCCTAGATCCCGAGACAAGCGACAATGTTGATCATTGACGAGAGTCCCGGGACACGGTAGAACGCCACAGTGGGTCAAAGGAGCACGTGCCCACATCGTTCGGCGTCACCCCTGACGGACGGATCGCGAAATTCGCGTCCGGCCGATGCCACTCTGGAGGACACATTGGACGGCCTTGACCGTCGCAGGCTGCTTCGTCTGCTGACCGGTGTCGGTGTCGCCGGCGCGACCGGCGGGCTCGCTGCCTGCGGCAGCTCTTCGACGCCGACCAGCCGGAGCGGCGTCAGCATCGGTCTGCTCGTCCCCGCCACCGGAGCCAACAAGGCCATCGGCGCCGACCTCGAACTCGGCTTCCGGCTCTACCTCGACCTGCACGGCGGCATGCTCGGCTCCCGCCCGGTGCAGGTGATCGTCGAGGACGAGGGCGAGACTCCCAAGTCCGGCGGCGACGCCCTGGGCCGGCTGCTCGACCAGCACGTGCTCGCCGTCGCCGGGGTGGCCAACCCCGACCTGCTGCCCGCCGTCCGCGACAAGGTCGAGGAGTCGAAGGTCCCGCTGCTGGCCACGCACGCGACCCCGGCCGGCATGCCCAGCTCGAACTTCATCTGGCGCACCGCCTTCCTCAGCGACGAGCCCGCCCGCGCCATCGCGCTCTACCTGCGCCGCCGGATGGGTGGCAGCCGGGTCAGCCTGATCGGCGTCAGCAGCAGCTCGACCGCCGAGCTGTTCAACGGCTTCCAGCAGGTCTACGGCACCGGCTTCCAGGAGCCGATCACGGTGCGCGCCGGCATCAAGCCGACCGCGGCCGAGTTCGCCGCGGCCGCCGGCCAGATCAAGAACCAGAACCCGCGGGCGATCTTCTGCAACCTGCCCAGCACGCACCTCGACGCCTTCAAGGACGCGCTGCGGAACGCCGGCGGCAGCGCCCTGGCCGGCCTGCCGCTGTACGCGCCCGGCGTGGTGGCCGAGGGCGTCGCCCTGGACGCGCTCGGCGACGGCGGCCGCGGCCTCTACACCGCGATGCAGTACTCCGCGGACCTGAACAACGTGGCCAACCACTCCTTCTCGTCGCTGTTCCAGGCGAAGTACCAGCGCACGCCCACCGCGTTCGCGGTCGCCGCCTACGACGCGGCGGCGGTGCTGGACCAGGCGCTCACGCTGGCCGGGGACGGCACCATCACCTCGCAGCGGATCAACTCGCTGCTGTCCAGCGTCGGCCAGGTGATCAGCCCGCGCGGCAACTGGCAGTTCAACCAGAACCGCTCGCCGCAGCAGAAGTGGTACCTGCGCAAGGTCGAGAAGGACGGCCCCATCCTGTCGAACGTGCTGATCAGCGACCTCGCTACCCTCGGGTAGTGCAGTTGGACGACGTTGACCAGCGGATCATCGCCGCGCTCCTGAGCGACGCGCGCACCACGTACGCCGAGATCGGCTCGGTGGTGTCGCTGTCCGCTCCGGCGGTCAAGCGGCGGGTCGACCGGCTGCGTTCCGGCGGCGTCATCAAGGGCTTCACCGCCGTCGTGGACCCGGCGGCGGTGGGCGGCGGCACCGAGGCCTTCGTCGAGCTGTTCTGCACCGGGCGCACCACCCCGGCGCAGATCACGCAGGCCACCCGCCGCCATCCGGAGGTGGTCGGGGCGTACACCGTCTCCGGCGAGGCCGACGCGCTGGTGCACCTGCGCGCGGCCGACATCGCCCACCTGGAGCAGGCGCTGGAGCGGCTGCGCGCGGAGCCCTTCATCACCAGCACCCGCAGCATGATCGTGCTGTCCCGCCTGGTCGACTGAGGCCGTCCCCGGCGCTGCCCGGCGCGACGGGAGCCGGACCGCCCGGCGGCGCGTCGAAGACGGGCATGAGACGAACTGTGCTGTGTCTGGCGGCGCTGCTGCTCCTGGCGGGCTGCACGGTCACCGACGAGCCGCCGCGATCGGCCGAGGAGCCGACTCCAGGACCCGCCCCGGAGTTACGGCTGGTGGCGTACGACTCCTGCGATGAACTGCTCAAGTCGGTCCGCACCGCCGCCAAGGAGGCGGTGCGGCCCTGGGGCTTCGACCACGGCGGCATGATGTGGGCGACAGCGGCGGACAGCGGGATGCGGGCGGCAGGGGGCCCGCAGGCGCTGTCCGACAAGGCGGCCCCCGCGTACTCCGGCACGAACACGCACGAGGCCGGGGTCGACGAGCCGGACATCGTCAAGACCGACGGCCGCCGCATCGTGACCGTGCTCGGCGAGACGCTGCGGGTCATCGACGCGGCCTCCCGGCAGGCGACCGGCTCGCTGCACCTCGGCCCCGGCTCGCACCAGCTGCTTCTACAGGGTGACCGGGCGCTGGTGCTCACGGCAGGCTGGGGCCTCCCGGCGGGTTGGGACCTTCCGGCGGCCCGCGGGCTGGCCGACAGCGCCCGCATGCGGCCCGGCATGTCCGCCACCCGGGTACGCCAGGTGGACCTGACCGGCGCGCCGAAGGTCACCGGCTCCTACGAGATCGGCGCCGAGCTGACCGACTCGCGGATGGTCGGCGGGGTCGTGCGGGTCGTGGTGACGTCGCACCCGCTGATCGAGTTCCCGTGGCGGGACAAGCTCACCGACTCCGAGCGCATCGCCGCCAACCGGAAGCTGATCGACCAGGCGCCACTGGAGAAGTGGCTGCCCGCGTACACCAGTGACGGGGTCGCCGGGCGGCTGGACTGCGGCGACGTCAGCCGCCCGGACCGGTTCAGCGGCACCGCCACGGTGACCGTGCTCAGCTTCGACCTCGCGGCCGGGCGGGCGCTCGGCGACGGCGCGCCGGTGGGCGTGCTGGCCGACGCGAACACCGTCTACGGCAGCGGCCCGCACCTGTACCTGGCCCACGACGAGCGCTGGCGCGGCGACCAGGCACTCGGGCGCACCGAGCTGTACATGTTCGACGTGACCGGGCCGCGGCCGGTCTTCGCCGCCTCCGGCAGCGTGCCGGGCTGGCTGCTCAACCAGTACTCGCTCAGCGAGCACGACGGGGTGCTGCGGGCCGCCACCACGACGGGTCAGCCGTGGGGCAGCCAGCCGAGCAGCGAGTCCACCGTGTACACACTGCGCCGCGACGGCGGGCAGCTGCGGCAGCTCGGCAAGCTGGGCGGGCTGGGCAAGGGCGAGCGCATCTACGCGGTGCGCTTCCTCGGGCCCGCCGGCTACGTGGTGACCTTCCGGCAGACCGACCCGCTCTACGCCGTGGACCTGCGCGACCCGGCCCGCCCGCGGCTCACCGGCGAGCTGAAGATCCCCGGTTTCAGCAGCTACCTGCACCCGCTGGACGGCGGGCGGCTGCTCGGCGTCGGGCAGGACGCCACCGAGCAGGGCAGGACCACCGGCCTGCAGGTGTCGCTGTTCGACGTCGGCGGCAGCGACCCGAAGCGCCTGGACCAGCAGAAGATCGCGCACGGCTGGAGCGAGGCCGAGCACGATCCGCACGCGTTCCTGTACTGGCCGGACACCCGGATGCTGGTCGTGCCGTACATGGCGTACGACGGCGGGCAGCGGGCGGGCGCGCTGGTCTACCGGGTGGGCAGCGACCGGCTGGAGAAGATCGGCGAGGTGAGCCGGGCCGAACTCAGCTATCCGCGGCGCTCCCTGGTGGTCGGCGACACCCTCTGGGTCGTCGGCGACACGGTCGCCGTGGCGACCCCGCTGGCCGCCCCCGGCCCGGCCCTGGCGCGGGTACTGCTGTAATCACCCTGTGAACGAGGCTCCCGCCACGCTGTTGGGACAACGCGGCGGGAGCTTCGTTCACGAAAAGGCAGAGGTCAGAGGTACTGGCCGATGCGGGTCTCGGACGGCGGGGTGATGGCGGGCTTGTCGCCCTCGCCGAAGAAGCGCTTGCCGCCGAACTCGCCGTGCAGCCGGTCGTCCAGCTCGTCGGCCAGGCCGGTCATCACCTGGATCGCCAGCGCCAGGTGGCTGGCCTGGAAGTCGCGGCCGAACACCGGGATCGAGGCCCACACGGTGCCCGAGGTGCAGTAGAGCCGGCCGATCGGCATCCGGTTGGTCAGCTCGGACAGCTTCACGAACAGCTTCTCGCCCGGCTCGATGTCGGTCAGCACCGGCGAGAACACGTCGATCAGCGGCGGCTCGTCGCGCACCCGGACGAACACCATCGCCGAGCCCGCCCGGATGCCGATGTCGCCGTCACCGTCCACCTGCAGCGCGTCCGGGTCGGTCTTCAGCATCGCGGACACCACGATGCGCACCCGGTCGGCCAGGTCCAGGCCGCTGGCGTCCAGCGAGTCGATGGACGGCAGGAACGCGTCCACGGTGGACTCGTGCCGGGCGGTGGCCAGCGGCTCGACGGCGACCGGCTCCTCCTCCTGGTCGTGCGCCTCGTAGACGAGGAACGCCGGGTGCGGCGCACCGTAGACGTCGCGCAGCGTGCGGGTGATGACCGCGGCCAGCGCGTCCGGCGCGCCGGTCATGCCGAAGTTCTCCCGGGAGCCGGCCACCACGCCGGGCGGCGACCAGCCCAGCGCGACCATCGCGGCGATCGCGGGCCGCTCCAGCCGGAAGCCCTCGGGCAGATTCGCGTTGCTGACCGCCCGCGCCTGCAGGGTGCCGTCGACGAGGTGCTCCACGCTCACGCCGTACACCGCTGAGCCGGTGCCGGAGGCGGTCGGGTCGAGCGCCAGCTCCAGCTCGGCCCCGACGGGCAGCGCGGGCAGGACCCCGGCCAGCGCGCGGGCGAAGTCACGCCACGCCTCGGCGACCTTCGCATGCAGGTCCGCGGTGGTGGGCTCGTCCAGCAGCCCGGCCTCGGCCAGGCCCGGGTTCGACAGTTCCGACATCGGCACGCCTCCTCGTCGAACCTGGCTCATCCCCCGGGATGCCTGTGGACAAACCACGTTCCTCCGTCACCGAGACATTACCGACCGGAATACTGTTCGCGTAGTCGGCCTTTTGACGCGAGAAACCGATTACGCGCCGATCGGCGTCGATGGCATCCGAGGGGTCAGGACGGTTCGGCGGCGCCCATACGCTGGGCGAGCGCGCTCAAGCGGGCGGCCAGCTCCGCGGGATCGCCGCCCCGGCCGACCGCCAGGCCGAGCAGGAACGCCCCGACCGGGGCGCCCGGCCGTACGGTGTTGTGCGCGACGTCACGGGCCAGGTCCAGGATCAGCGTGACGTCAACGTCGGCGCGGGGCACCCCCAGCTCCGCGCAGGCCGCCTCGGTGAAGTCATGCAGGTCGACGCTCATGGCGTGCCTCCTCGTCCTCCTCGTCGCCGCCGGCGGCGACGGTTCGATCCTCCCGGCCGGCGCGCTCGGCCCGCGCCAGCTCGTCCGGGGTGTCGCAGTCGTACCACGGCGGCGGGCCGTCCCCGGCCCAGGCCACCTGCGCCACGTCCACGCCGTCCAGCAGCCTCCGCATCGACGCCCCGTGCGGGTCGGCCGGCAGCGCGGCCCGCAGCGCGGCGATGCGCCACATCGCGCACAGGTGCTGCCGCCGCCCGCCGTTGTCCACGAAGAGCGCCACGCCGGGCGCGGCACTCCGGTCCGTCTCGCCGGTGAGGCTGTCGGCCAGCGCGCCGATCGCATCGGCGGTCAGGAACGGCAGGTCCGCCGCGGTGATCAGGACCAGGCCCGCCGCGGGCAGGTGTGCGGCGCCCGCGGCGAGCGCGGCGACCGGACCGCCGCCCGGCGGCTCCTCGCGCGTCAGCACCGCGTGCTCGGGCAGCTCGGGGGCCAGCTCCGGCGGGCCCACCACGATCAGCGGGCGGGCGGCGGCGACCGCGGCGAGCACGCGCCGCAGCATCGGCACCCCACCCACGGGCAGCAGCGGTTTGGCGGGATCGCCCATCCGGCGGCCCGCGCCTCCGGCCAGCACCAGCGCGGCGTACGCGCTCATCGCACCTCCCCCGGCCCTGTGGACGGACCGGCGTGTCGTCCACAGGAAAACGATCATCGCTGTTCCCGTGCGGCAGCGGCGGCGAGGCTGCCCGCATGACCACGGACACCCCGGCCTACCGCCTCACCGAGCGGGCCGACCTGCTCGGATACGCGCCCTACCTGCTCGGCTTCCATCCGGCCGACAGCGTCGTCGTGATGGGACTGCGCGGCGACCGCATCGTCGTCGCTGCCCGCGCCGACGTCGCCGGGCCCCGCACCGAGACGGTACGCCGCTTCGCGCAGGTGCTGCGCGCGGCGGGCCGGGGCCGGGACGCGGTCGGCTCGGTCGTGCTCCTCGGCTACGGGCCCGGCGCCGGGGCGGCCGACGCGACCAGGCACGCCGCCGACGCGCTCGACGCGCGGGGCTACCACGTACGCGAGGTGCTGCTGCAGGACGGCGACCGCTACCACTGCTTGCAGTGCGACCGGTGCACCCCGGCGGAGGGCGCCCGGTTCGACCCGAGCGCCACGGCCGCGGCGGCGATGGCCACGTACGAGGGCCTGGTCGCCCTGCCGGACCGGGACGCCGTCGAGCGCCAGGTCGAGCCGGTCGGCGGCCTCGCCGCGGCCGCCATGACCCAGGCCGTCGACCGGGCCGAGGAGCGCCTGGCCGCCCTGCTCGCCGACGGCGGCGACGCGGCCCTGGTCACGGCGGGGGAGGCAGCCGTCGAGGCGGCGCTGGACGTGGCCGGGACCGGCGGCCGCCTCGATGACGACGCCGCCGCCTGGCTCATCGTGCTGCTGCACGACCTGCGCTGCCGTGACCACGCCTGGCAGCGCACCGACGCCGCCGCCTGGCAGCACGAGCTGTGGCTGGACCTCACCCGCCGCGCCGAGCCGGCCCTCGCCGCCCCGCCCGCCGCGCTGCTGGCCTGGTCCGCCTGGCGCGCCGGCAACGGCGTGCTGGCCCGCGCCGCCCTCGACCGCGCCCTGCACGCCGACCCGGCGTACTCCCTGGCCCACCTGCTCACCGACGCCCTGGACCGCGCCGTCCCACCCCACTCCATCCACCCCTGGCCCTGAACGGAAGGGCACCTTCCTCAGCTCGCGTCAGCGAGATGAGCGGCAGCCCAGCACGCGTTGCGTGATAGAAGGTGCCCTTCTCAACCTCTGCGGTCCGCGCGGCTCAGAATGGGAGCCGTGGATCTGGCCTACCTGCGTGCGCACCCGCACCTGCTGCCGACGTTCCTGCATCACCAGCGCATCCGGGAGACCCCGGTCGACGGCGGGTCGATCTGCCACACCAGCAGGCTGACCTTCGACGACGGCGAGTCGATCTTCACGAAGTCGTGGCCCGAGGCCGGTGGGCGGGCCCCGGGCGGGTTCTTCGCCGCCGAGGCGAACGGGCTGCGCTGGCTGGCCGAGACGGGCACGGTGGCCGTGCCCGAGGTGCTGGTCGACACGCCGGACCTGCTCGGCATGGCCTGGATCGAGCACGGGCAGCCGTCGGCGCGGGCCGCCGAGGAGTTCGGGCGCGCCCTCGCCGGGCTGCACCGGGCCGGGGCACCCGCGTTCGGGGCGGCCTGGGCCGGCTTCCACGGCTCCGCCCCGATGGACAACACGCCCGGTCCGGGGCCGTGGCACGCGTGGTACGCCGAGCGGCGGCTGGCCGCGTACCTGCGGCTCTCCGTGGACCGCGGCGCGCTGGAGCAGGCCGATATCGCCCGCGTCGAGCGGGTGATCGCAGGCGTGGACCGGGTCGGCGGTGACGAGGCGCCCGCGCGCATCCACGGCGACCTGTGGACGGGCAACCTGCTGTGGGGTGCCGACGGGCGCTGCTGGCTGGTGGACCCGGCGGCGCACGGCGGCCACCGCGAGACCGACCTGGCCTACCTGGGCCTGTGGGGCGGGGCGCCGCACCTGGAGCGGATCCTGTCGGCGTACGCCGAGGCCTGGCCCCCCGCCGACGGCTGGCGCGAGCGCACCCCGCTGCACCAGCTCTCCATGTACCTCCTGCACACGGCCCTCTTCGGCGCCGCCTTCGCCCCCGGCGTCCGCGACACCACCGCCGCCTGCCTCCCCCTCATCACCTGACCCGTGCAGGCAGCAGTTTCGGGGAAAGTGCGGCTTCCGGGAGGCCGGTAGGTGCAGTTTCCCCGAAACTGCCGAGCCGCCTCTAGAGGCGGGGGTCGGTGGGTTCGGATTCGCTCGCGAGGATCGCGAAGACGAGTTCGTGTACGCGCCAGAGCGGCCCGTCGCGGCCGACCGTGTCCAGGGCGGCGAGGCCCAGGCCGTGCTCGCGCAGGGCGAGCGCGCGCTTGCGGCCGAGCTTGCGCTGGCGGAGGCGGGCGAGCTGGTCCGGCTCGGTGTAGGAGGGCCCGTAGATGATGCGCAGGTACTCCCGGCCGCGGCACTTCACGCCGGGCTGCACCAGGCCTTTCGCGCCGCGCACGGAGAGCCCGGCGTACGGCTTCACCACCATGCCCTCGCCGCCCGCGCCGGTCAGCGCGAGCCACCAGTCCGTCGCCTCGGCGATCGCGCCGTCGGAGGCGTCCCCGGTCAGGTCGAGCACCAGGCGGCGGGTCGGGGTGAACGCCGCCGGATCGGCCGCGACCAGCCGGTCGGCCACGGACAGGTGCCAGCCGTGGTCGGCGTCGGTGAACGACCGGCCCTCCGCCGCGAGCACCGCGAACGGGGCGAGCGTGATCCCGTCGACCCCTTCGACGGGGGCGACGTACCGGCGGTAGGCGTCGGTGAAGGCGTGCACGTCACGCAGGACGCCGCCGAGCCGCTCACGCTGGGCGGCCACGTCCAGCCCGCGGGCGGCGGCCACGTCGAGCACCTCCAGGGCGGCGGGCAGTGCGGCCCGGCCGGCGGCGCCGACCGCGGCGTACTGGTGGATCAGCGGCTGCGCCTTGGCCGACCAGGGCAGCAGCTCGCAGTCGAGCAGCAGCCAGTCGGTGTCCAGCTCGTCCCACAGCCCGGCCGCGGTGACCGCGGCGCGCACCTTGGCCAGCAGCTGCTCGGTGCGGTCCGGGTCGAAGAAGGGCCGCCCGGTGCGCGTGTAGATCACGCCGGTGGCGCCGTCGTCGACGAAGCGCTTGGCGGCGACGGCCGCGTCCTTGCAGACCAGCACGACCGCGCGGGAACCCATGTGCTTCTCCTCGCAGACCACCCGGTCCACCCCGGCGGCGCGCAGGTCGGCCAGCGCCTCGGCCGGGTGCTCCAGGTAGCCGTCCACGGCCGAGGTCGAGGACGGGGCCATGGTCGGCGGCAGCCAGAGCAGCCAGCGCGGGTCGACCGCGAACCGGCTCATCACCTCCAGCGCCGCCGCGGAGTGCTCGGCGGGCACGGTAACGGTGCCGTACGGCGTCTGCACGTGCCGGCGCCCGGTGACCTCGGACAGCCACAGCGCCCCCGCCGCACGATCGGGCACCGGGGCGGCCCGCAGCGGGCGGGCCGGCTCGTAGTACCGCTCGGTGGCGGTGACCTCGACCAGCTCCCGCTCGGGGTAGCGCAGCGCGGTCAGCTTGCCGCCGAACACGGCTCCGGTGTCCAGGCAGATGGTGTTGTTGACCCACTCCGGGACGACCGTGGGCGTGTGACCGTAGACGACCATGGCACGGCCGCGGTACTCCTGCGCCCACGGGTAGCGCACGGGCAGGCCGAACTCGTCGGTCTCGCCGGTGGTGTCGCCGTACATGGCGAAGGAGCGCACCCGGCCCGACGCCCGGCCGTGGTAGGCCTCCTTCAGCCCGGCGTGCGCGACCACCAGCCGGCCGCCGTCCAGCACGTAGTGGCTGATCAGGCCGTCCAGGAACGGAGCCAGGCCGTCGACCGGGTCGGCCGCCAGCTGCGCGACGGTCTCGGCGAGACCGTGGGTGAGCTGCACCTGCCGCCCGCGCAGGTGGCGCAGCAGCTTGTTCTCGTGGTTGCCGGCCACGCACAGCGCCCGGCCTCCCGCGATCATGTTCATGACCAGGCGCAGCACGCCGGGCGAGTCCGGCCCGCGGTCCACCAGGTCGCCGACGAACACGGCGGTACGCCCCGCGGGGTGGCTCGCGTCCACCGCCCGCCCGGACGCGTCCCGGGTCAGCTCCCAGCCGAGCGCGGTGAGCAGCCGCTCCAGCTCGGCCCGGCAGCCGTGCACGTCGCCGACCAGGTCGAACGGGCCGGTCAGCTCGGTGCGGTCGTTGAACAGCTTCTCGTAGCGCAGCTCGACGGCGTCGGGATCCTTCACCACGTACACCTTGCGGAAGCCCTCGCGGGCCAGCCGGTTCAGTGAGTGCCGCAGGTCGCGGTGCTGGCGGCGCAGCACCTCGCGGCCGAACGCCCGGTCGGGCCGGGCCTGCGTGCGCTCCCAGCACAGCGGCTCGGGCGTGTCCACGACGATCGCCACCGGCAGGACGTCGTGCGCTTTGGCGACCTCGACCAGGGCGGTGCGGGCGTGCTGCTGCACGTTCGTCGCGTCGACCACGGTGAGCCGCCCGGCCCGCAGCCGCTTGCCCGCGACCAGGTGCAGCACCTCGAAGGCGTCCTTCGTGACCGACTGGTCGTTCTCGTCGTCGGCGAGCAGCCCCCGGAACGCGTCACTGGACAGCACCTGGGTGGGCAGGAAGTGCCGGCGCGCGAAGGTGGACTTGCCCGATCCGGAGATGCCGACCAGCACGACCAGCGACAGCTCGGGCAGCGTGACGACGGTGGGATCACCAGCCCGGCCCGTCCGCTCGGCGAAGGTGCCGGCGGCGGCCGGCTCGGTCGTGGTGGGTTCGTCGTGCTCGGTCATGCGGGCACCTCCTCGGCGACGGCGGTCTCGGTCTTCGTGAACAGGGCCAGCTGGGTCGGCGGGCCGACCTCGGGATCGGCGTCGCCGACGTCGCGCAGCGCATACGCGTAGCCGTAGTCGGCGGCGACCCGGTCGCACCAGGCGGTGAACTCGGCGCGGGTCCACTCGAAGCGGTGGTCGTCGTGCCGGTGGCCGCCCTCGGCCAGGCCCTCGTAGCGCACGTTGTACTCGACGTTGGGCGTGGTCACCACGACCGCGCCCGGCTTGGCGTCGCCGAACACCGCGGCGCACAGCGCGGGCAGCCGGGGTGCGTCCAGGTGCTCGATGACCTCCATCAGCACGGCGGCGTCGTACCCGCGCAGCCGCTCGTCGACGTAGGTCAGCGCGGACTGGATCAGCTTGATCCGGGCGCGCTGCCGGTCGGGCAGCCGCTTGAGCCGCAGCCGCCGCTCGGCGATCTCCAGCACCTTCGGCGACACGTCCGCGCCGACGATCTCGGTGTAGCGCCGGTCCCGGATCAGGTCACCCAGCAGCGCGCCCCCGCCGCAGCCCAGGTCGAGGACCCGGGTCGCGCCGGTGTCGGCCAGCGCGGCGAGCACGGCGGCGCGCCGGCGTACGTTCAGCGGCTTGGTCTTCTCCACCGCGGGGCCCTCGGCGACGGAGTCGTCGGCGGGCGCCTCCTCCAGCGGAGCCAGCGCCGCGTCCGCCTTCGCGGCCAGCGCCCGGCTGTGCGCCAGGTAGCGCCGGATGATCAGCGCCCGTTCCGGGTGCCCGGCCAGCCAGCCGTCGCCGGCGCGCAGCAGCTTCTCGATCTCGTCGGGCGCGACCCAGTAGTGCTTGGCGTCGTCCAGCACGGGCAGCAGCACGTAGAGGTGGTTCAGCGCGTCGGCCAGGCGCAGCTCGCCGGTGAGCGTCAGGTCGACGTAACGGCTGTCGCCCCACTCCGGAAACGCCGGGTCGAGTGGCAGCACGGTGCCCCGCACCGTCCAGCCGAGCGGCGTGAACAGGCGCTCGGCCAGCTTCAGCCCGCCCTTGGCGCGCAGCGACGGCACGCCGATCTCCAGCGGGATCGCGGTCGCGGCCAGCTCGGGCCGGTCCTTGGAGACACCGCGCGCGGCGGTGCGGAAGACGCGGTTCAGCGCGGCGGCGAGCAGGCTGGACGCCGCGTACGGCCGGTCGTTGACGTACTGGTTGAGCTGCTGCCCGTCGGCGCGGGTGTCGGCCAGCCGTTGCGGGTCGATCTCGACGAGCAGCGCGGCGGTGCAGCGCTGCTCGCTCGCCTCCGGGTACAGCACGGTGGCCGTACCGCTGCTGAGGTCGAAGGTGTGCACCCGGTCCGGGTGCTTCACCAGCAGGAAGCCGAGGTCGGTGGCGGGACGGTGCGTGGTCGAGAGGGTCAGCAACACGGCCGGGATCCTGCCAGGTGGCCAGGGACCGCGCATGCCGTTAACGGCGCGGTAGGTTCGTAAGGTGACCTCCGCGCACCCTGGACTGATCGACCGGTACGGCCGTCGCGCCGTCGATCTGCGGGTCTCGCTGACGGATCGGTGCAACCTGCGCTGTTCGTACTGTATGCCCCCGGAAGGCCTCCCCTGGCTGCCGAAGGCCGAGATCCTCACCGACGGCGAGGTGCTCCGGCTGATCACGATCGCGGTGACCCGGCTCGGCGTCGAGGAGGTGCGCTTCACCGGCGGGGAGCCGCTGCTGCGCCCCGGCATCGTGGACATCGTGGCCGGTTCGGCGGCGCTGTCGCCCCGGCCCCGGCTCTCGGTCACCACGAACGGCATCGGCCTGGCCCGCCTCGCCGTGCCGCTGCGCGACGCCGGGCTGGACCGGGTCAACGTCTCGCTGGACACCATCGACCCGGAGCGCTTCGCCGCGATCGCGCTGCGCCGCCGCTTCCAGGACGTGATCGACGGGCTGTCCGGCGCCGCCGCGGCCGGGCTGACCCCGGTGAAGCTCAACGCGGTGCTGCTGCGCGGCGTGAACGACGACGAGGCCCCCGCGCTGCTGCGATTCGCCCTTAAGCACGGGTACGAGCTGCGTTTCATCGAGCAGATGCCGCTGGACGCCCAGCACGGGTGGAGCCGCGACAAGATGGTCACCGCGGACGAGATCCTGGCGTCGCTGACCACGGAGTTCGACCTCACCCCCGACCCCGCCGAGCGGGGCGGCGCACCGGCCGAGACGTGGCTGGTCGACGGTGGTCCGGCGAAGGTCGGCGTGATCGCCTCGGTGACCCGGCCGTTCTGCGGCGACTGCGACCGGACCCGGCTGACCGCCGACGGGCAGGTGCGCAACTGCCTGTTCGCCCGGGGCGAGACCGACCTGCGCGGGCTGCTGCGCGGCGGGGCCGAGGACGAGGAGATCGCGCAGCGCTGGCGGGACGCGATGTGGGGCAAGATGCCCGGTCACGGCATCGACAACCCGCGCTTCCTGCAGCCCACCCGGCCCATGTCCGCCATCGGGGGATGAACGTGATCACGATCCGCTACTACGCGGGCGCGCGCGCCGCAGCCGGGGTCGGCGAGGAGCGCCTGCCCGCGGGGCTGGACCTGACCCAGCTGGTCAAGGAGCTGAGCACCGCGCACGGGGACCGGCTGGGGCGGGTGCTCCTTTCAGCCAGCTTTCTGGTTGACGGGCTAGCCTGGCACGACCGCCGCGCGCCCATTCCGTCCGGCGCGACCGTGGACGTGCTTCCGCCCTTCGCCGGCGGGTGAAAGGACACCCCGTGCTGCAAGCAGTGCTGTTCCTCAGCATGGTGCTGGTCGTCGTCGGCCCGATCCACTGGTATCTGTGGAAGCGGCTGGTCAAGGACACCACCACCACGCGGCGCGGGCGCCGGATCGGCACCGCGGCGATCGTCGCGCTGGCGGTGGCGCTGCTGGCGGCGTTCATCGTGCCCCGGGTGATCGGCGCGAAGGCGTCCTGGATCATCCCGCTGGTCGGCTACATGTGGCTGGCCGTGCTGTTCTACCTGCTGGTCGTCCTGCTCGTGCTGGAGATCCCCCGGCTGGTCGCCAACCGCATCTGGGCCCGCGGCCCGATGCGGGCGGTTGCTCCGGACGCGGTCGGCACCGCACAGGCCGAGCCGGTGCGCGTAGCGGCCACCTCCGCGGAGGCCGCCCTGGCCGAGCCGGGCCTGCCTGAGGCAGCCGCGCGACCGGCGGACGGTCCGCCCGCGAACGGCCCCCTTCCCCCGGCTGCCGGGCCGGTCGATCCGTCGCGGCGGCTGCTCATCGCCCGCGGGGCGGCGATCTTCGCGGGGCTGACCGCGGTCGGCATCACCGGGTACGGCGTCCGGACGGCACTCGGTGACCCGGTGCTGAAGCGGGTGCAGATCCCGCTCGCGAAGCTGCCGCGCGGCCTGGACGGCTACAAGATCGCCCTGGTCAGCGACATCCACCTGGGCCCGCTGACCGGCGTCGAGCACAGCCGCCGCATCGTGCGCTCGATCAACGGCATGAACGCCGACCTGATCGCGGTGGTCGGCGACCTGGTCGACGGCAGCGTCGCCGAGCTGGCCGACGAGGCGGCGCCGCTGCGTGAGCTGAGCTCCCGCGACGGGGCCTACTTCGTCACCGGCAACCACGAGTACTTCTCCGGCGCCGAGGAGTGGCTGGTCGAGGTGGACCGGCTCGGCATGCGGCCGCTGCAGAACGAGCGGCTGGAGATCCGCGGCCTGACCCTGGCCGGCGTCAACGACCTGAGCGGCGGCGACCTGGGCGAGGGCGGGCCGGACTTCGGCAAGGCGCTGGACGGCCGCGACCCGGCCAAGCCCGTCGTGCTGCTCGCGCACCAGCCGATCCAGGCGTTCGAGGCGGCGAAGCACGGCGTCGACCTGCAGCTGTCGGGGCACACCCACGGCGGGCAGATGGTGCCGTTCAACCTGATCGCGGGGCTACAGCAGCCGGTGATCTCCGGCCTCGGCGAGGTGGACGGCACGCAGGTGTACGTCACCAACGGCGCCGGCTTCTGGGGCCCGCCGGTGCGGGTCGGCGCGCCGCCGGACATCACCCTGATCGAGCTGCGTTCGCAGGCCTGACCTGCGGCGCCGCGCGCGGTCGCGGTGCCGCGTGAGGTAACAACTCTCACTGAAGCGCGTGGCGGTTGCCAATGGACCCGCCACACATGTCAGGATGCGACGTGCCCCCCGTCTGGACCGCTGATCTGCATATCCACTCGCGGTATTCGCGTGCGTGCAGCAAGGACCTCGAGCTGCCCACGCTGGCGTGGTGGGCGCGGCGCAAGGGCGTGGCACTGCTCGGCACCGGCGACGTCACCCACCCGGCCTGGTACGAGCACCTGCGCGAGCAGCTGCGCGAGGCCGAGCCCGGCCTGTACCGGCTGTCCCCCGAAGCGGAGCGGGACGTGGCGCAGCGGCTGCCCGCCCGGCTGGCCGCGGGCGAGCCCGCCCGGTTCATGCTCAGCGCGGAGATCTCCACGATCTACAAGCGCGGCGAGCGCACCCGCAAGGTGCACCACCTGATCTACCTGCCCGACCTGGAGGCCGCGCAGCGCTTCCGCGACCGGCTGGGCCGGGTCGGCAACCTGGCCAGCGACGGCCGCCCGATCCTGGGCCTGGACTCGCGGGACCTGCTGGAGATCACCCTGGAGGCGAGCCCGGACGCGTACCTGGTCCCGGCGCACATCTGGACGCCCTGGTTCTCGGCGCTGGGCTCCAAGTCGGGCTTCGACGCGATCGCCGACTGCTACGCCGACCTGGCCGGGCACATCACGGCCGTGGAGACCGGCCTGTCCAGCGACCCCGCAATGAACCACCGGGTGTCCAGCCTGGATGGATACGCCCTGGTCTCGAACTCCGACGCCCACTCGCCGCAGGCGCTGGCCCGGGAGGCCACCCGCTTCGACTGCGCGCTGGACTACCACGCGCTCAAGGCCGCGCTGGCGGGCGCGCCGGGCCTGGCCGGGACGATCGAGTTCTTCCCCGAGGAAGGCAAGTACCACGGCGACGGGCACCGCGACTGCGGCGTGAACTGGACCCCCGCCCAGTCGAAGGCCACCGGCGGGATCTGCCCGGTGTGCCACCGGCCGCTGACCATCGGCGTGCTGGCCCGGGTCGAGGCGCTGGCCGACCGGCCCGAGGGCGCGCCCGCGCCGAACGCCCGCCCGGTCACCCACCTGGTGCAGCTGCCGGAGATCGTCGGCGAGCTGGAGGGCGTCGGCCCGAAGACCCGCACCGTCGAGGGCAGGGTGAACGCCCTGGTCGCGGCGCTGGGCTCGGAGCTGGACATCCTCCTGGACGCCCCGCTGGACGAGGTGACCGCCGCCGGCGGCGAGCTGCTGGGCGAGGCCCTGCGCCGCCTGCGCGCCGGCCGGGTGACCCGGGTGCCCGGCTACGACGGCGAGTACGGCGTGATCCGCCTGTTCGAGCCGGCCGAGCTGCGCCCGGCCGCCGCCGCGGACACCCTGTTCGACCTGCCCGCGCCGGTCGCGCCCACCGCACCGCGCAAGCCGCGTGCGCCGAAGGCAGCCCCGAGCAAGCCCGCGGTACGCCGTACCAAGCCGGTCTCCGCGCCGCCGCTGCCGCCGCCGCCCTCGCCGCACGAGCCGTTCGAGCCGATGCTGGCCGGGATGGAGGAGGTCGGCACCGGCCTGCTGGACCGCCTCGACGCGATGCAGCGGGTGGCCGCGTCCGCGCCGGGCGGCCCGCTGCTGATCGTGGCCGGTCCGGGCACCGGCAAGACCCGCACGCTGACCCACCGCCTGGCGTACCTGTGCGCCGAGATGAACGTCTACCCCGAGGACTGCCTGGCCATCACGTTCACCCGGCGGGCCGCCGAGGAGCTGCGGCACCGGCTGGGCGGCCTGCTCGGGCCGGTCGCCGAGGACGTCACCGTAGCCACGTTCCACTCGCTGGCGCTGTCGGTACTGCGCGAGCAGGAGCCCGACCTGGTGGTCACCGACGAGCCGGGCGGCGAGGGGGTCGCGCTGGACGAGCTGATCCCGCGCCTGGTCGCGCTGCTCAAGGCGCAGCCGTCGCTGGCGGACAAGCTGCGCTCGCGCTGGCCGTGGGTGTTCGTCGACGAGTACCAGGACGTTGACGCCGACCAGTACGCGCTGCTGCGGCTGCTGGTGCCCAGCGACGGCAACCTGTGCGCGATCGGCGACCCGGACCAGGCGATCTACTCGTTCCGGGGCGCGGACGTCTCGTTCTTCCTCCAGTTCTCCCGCGACTTCGTCGACGCCCGGGTGGTGCGCCTGACCCGCAACTACCGCTCGTCGGCGCCGATCCTGGCCGCCGCGACGCAGGCCATCGCGCCCAGCTCGCTGGTGCCGGGGCGGCGGCTGGACCCGGCCAAGGTCGACCTGGAGGCGCCGCTCATCGGCGTCTACCCGGCGAGCAGCCCGGCCGACGAGGCGGCGTTCATCGCCCGCAAGGTCGACGAGCTGGTCGGCGGCGTGTCCCACCGCACCCGCGCGGACGTACGCGGGGTGACCGGCACGACGGTGTCCTTCTCCGACATCGCGGTGCTCTACCGCACCGACGCGCAGGCCGCGGCGATCGTGGACGCGCTGTCCCGGGCCGGGGTGCCGGTGCAGAAGCGCTCGCACGACCGGCTGCGCAGCCGGGCCGGGGTCAACACGCTGCTCGCGGAGCTGCGCCTCGCGAACGGGCTGACCGGCTCGGTCGCGGCCCGGCTGAAGCTGACCGCGAAGGTGCTCATCGAGCGCCCGGCCCTGGGCGGCGGCTCGCCCGAGCCGGACGAGGTCTGGGCCGCGGTCGACCTGCTCACCCCGCTGGCCCTGCGCTGCGGCCAGGACCTGCAGCGTTTCCTGGGCGAGGTGGCCACCGGCGCGGAGGTCGACGCGCTCGACCCGCGGGCCGAGGCCGTCACCCTGCTCACCCTGCACGCCGCGAAGGGCCTGGAGTTCCCGGTCGTCTTCCTGGCCGGGTGCGAGGACGGGCTGCTGCCGCTGCGGCTGCCCGGCTCGGCGCCCACCGAGGCCGAGGTGGCCGAGGAGCGGCGGCTGTTCTTCGTCGGGCTGACCCGGGCGCAGCGGCGGCTCTACCTGAGCCACGCCGCCCGGCGGGTGCGCTACGGCAGCGAGCGCGACTGCCGCCCGACCCCGTTCCTGGCGCCGGTCGACGCCGGGCTGCTGGAGCAGCTCGGCGACCAGGCTCCACGTCGACCCCGTGACCAGCAACTACGCCTGATCTGACGAATCGTGGGACCCGAACGGCTGAGTTCGGTGACATGACAGTGACACCGACGGGGGCGGCGGCGCTGAGTAGGACAAGAGTGTCCCCAGCGTCACAAGGAGCGTCCCTTGTCGGTCAAGCTTGTCGCGGTCGACCCCGTCACGCTGGTGCGCCTCGGGTACAGCGCCGCCTGCGCGTCCCATCCCGATATCGACCTGGTGGGCCAGGCCGCGACCGGCGAGGAGACGATCAACCTCATCAGCGACCTGGATCCGGACGTGGTCACCATCGACGCGTCCATCCCGGGCCAGGGTGGCCTGCAGCTCGCGGCCGAGCTGCGCACGCAGCGCCCGCAGCTGGGCCTGGTGCTGACCGGCCCCGCCGAGGACGGCCTGCTGCTGCAGGCCCTGCAGGCCGGGCTCTCGGCGTACCTGCCGCGCACCGCGCCGGTCGAGCTGCTGCTGTCCGCGGTGCGCCACGCGGCGGTGGCTCCGGCCTCGTTCACCGCGCCGAACCTGGCCGAGGCGATGGCCCGCCGGCGCACCCGTTCCACCACCCTCAGCCCGCGCGAGGAGCAGATCCTGCGGCAGCTGCACGACGGCGGCAGCCTGGCCGCGATCGCGTCGCGCATGCGGCTGACCGAGTCGACGGTGCGCACCTACGTCGCCCGGCTCTACGACAAGCTCGGTGTGCACAACCGGACCCAGGCCCTGCAGGCCGCGGCCCGGCTGTACCTGATCTGACCCTCGGCCCGGATACGGCTGAAGCTCCGTTCACGCCTGCCGGAGCGGCGCGAACGGAGCTTCGACCAGCCGTGTCAGCGGGCCGCGAAGTTCTCGACGATCTTGACCGCGCCCGGTCCGATCACCACGATGAACACCGCCGGGAACAGGCAGAGGATCAGCGGGAAGATGATCTTCACGGGAAGCTTGCGGGCCTGCTCCTCGGCGCGCTGGCGGCGCTTGATCCGCATCTGCCGGGCCTGCTCGCGCAGCACGCCTGCGATCGGGATACCCAGCTCACCCGCCTGCACCAGCGACGTCGCGATGGTTTTCAGCTCGGGCACGCTGGTGCGGGCGGCCAGGTCGCGCAGCGCCTCGGCGCGGCGCCGGCCCATCTGCATCTCCTGCAGCACCCGCGCGAACTCCCGCGACAGTGCACCCGGCATCGTCTGGGCCACCTGTACGAGCGCCGAGTCGAAGCCCAGACCCGCCTCCACGGAGAGCGTGAGCAGGTCGAGCGCGTCCGGCAGCTGACGGCGGATCTCCTGCTGGCGGCGCAGAGCCCGGTCGTAGACCGCGATGAACGGCACCCAGAACCCGAACGCGGCGGCGAGCACCACAGTGAGCACGAGCGTCGTGCCGGCGAAGTCCAGCACGAACCCGAACGCGCCGCCGACGAAGGCGAAGAGCAGCAGCGAGATGCCCTGCATCTCCATGATCCGCTCTGGCGGCCAGGCCACCGGGTTGCCCGCCAGGTCCAGCCAGACCTGCAGCCGCGCCGTCGCGCCCCGCGGGGTCAGCACCCGGCCGAGCGCGGAGACCTGCCGCGCGGCGGGCTTGAGCCGGTCGCCGAGGCTCTCCTCGGCGACCGCCGCGCTGCCGGGGGCATACACGGTGTCGATGGTCTCCAGTGCCTTGGCCACGCCGGCGCGGCCCACGCTCGCCGAGGCCAGCGTGACCACGGCGACCAGGATGGCCAGGAAGATCGCGCCGATCCCGACGTTGAGGAGGATCTGCTGGTTCACGGTCACACCTCGATTCGGATCATCCGCGACAGCCAGAAGCCGCCGACCGAGATCAGGACAACCCCGACGATGCTCATCATGATGCCGAGCGGGTGGGTGTACAGCGGGCGGATGTAGTCCCCACGCAGGAAGATCATGAACAGCGCCAGCCCGATCGGCAGCCCCAGCAGCACCCACGCGCTGAGCCGGCCCTCGGCCGACAGCGAGCGGACCTCGCGGTACAGCTCCTCGCGCTCACGCATGGACTCGACCGTGGTGGTCAGCACCTCGGCGAGATTGCCGCCGACCTCGCGCTGCACGCGGACCGCCACCACCGCCCACGACAGCTCTTGGCTGCGCATCCGGGTGGCGACGCGGTCCAGTGCATCCTCGATGTCGACACCCAGCCGGGTCTCGCCGAGCGCCCGGCCGAACTCCGCGGCGATGGGGTTCGGCAGCTCCCGGGACATCGCCTCCACGGCCTGCGTCAGCGAGAAGCCCGACCGCAGGGAGCCGACCACCAGTTGCAGCGCGTCGGGCAGCAGCTCACGGAACGCCGAGACCCGCTTCGCCGCCCGGTTGCGGTGGTAGAGGGCGGTCAGCGCCCAGCCGAACACCGGGCCGAGCAGCAACGCCGGCACGGGTCCCAGCAGCAGGCCGAGCAGCAGCGCGACGACGAGGCTGACCGCGGCTCGCAGCAGCAGCCACTCGTGCGGGCGCAGCCGCATCCCCGCCCGGTCCAGCTGCAGCGCCAGCCGCCCCTCGGCGTTGGCCGACTTGACGACCTGCTCGGACAGCGCCAGTGCGGCGGCCGCGACCTGGCTGTTGGCGTCACCGGCCGGTCCGCTGCGGCGGACCGGCATGGTGAACTGCTCCACCTGCGCCAGCCGGCGGCGTCGCTCCGAGGCGGACATGACCGGGGTCACCACCAACAGGGCCACCCCGAGCAGCGCAAGGAACACGAGCCCGGCCACGGCCCACAGCCACCACGGGGCGGGGGGTGCGGCGGGCTTGCCCACCAGCGGACCGGCCGCTTTGGTGTCGACGGCGAAGGTCACCGGCACCTCCGTGGTCACGCCCCCGGCGGTCACCGCAAGCCGCGTCTGGCGGCCGGACAGCGCCGCCGGGACGTCGACCCGCACCAGCAGGTTGGCGCTGAACGAGCCGGAGGCCTCGGCGAACGCAGCGCTGAGCGCGGCCGCGTCGGCGGCCGTACGCGCCGTGCCGCCGGTGCCCGTGGCCAGTCCGGCCAGCACGTTGGCGGTCGTGTCGGGGGTCTTGAAGGCGATGGTGTCGACGGGGATCGTGCCGACGGCCTTCTGCACCGCGGCCAGGTTCGAGGTGGACGCGGTGTCGGCGCCGTCGGACAGCGCGACGATCCGGCGCTGCCCCCACTTTCCGCCGCCAAGCATCACCGAAGCCAGCCGGACGCCGTCGTAGAGGGCGGTCTCCCCCTTGGCGGCCAGCCCGTCCACCGCGCGCAGCGCGGCGGTGCGGTCCTTGGTCGCCTTCTGCAGCACGGCCGCCGGAGCACCGGCGGTGATCACGCCGATCTCCACATCGGCGGGCACGGTGCGCAGGAAACCGCGGGCGGCCTCCTGGGCCGCCTTGATCGGCTCGCCGGCCATGGATCCCGAAGTGTCGAGGACCAGCACCACACCGCGGCGCGGCGTCGCGGCGGTGGCCGTCGCGACCACCTCCTGCGCGGCGACTCGCAGGTCCTGGCCGTCGGCGGACACGCTCACCTGGCCCAGGGACCGGCCGGCCGGCAGGTCGACCGCGGACAGGTAGAACTCCACCAGGCCGGCCTCCTGGCGCAGCCCGGACACGGTCAGCGCGGGCGCGGCAGCGACGGCCGGTGCGCCCACGCCCAGCAGCAGGGCGGCTGCCGCGGCGGGCAGCACGGTCAGCATCCGGCGCATCACATACCCCTGCCGTAGAGCTCGGGGGCGATGGTGATGCCGTGGTCGGCGAGCTGGTCCACGAAGCGCGGCCGCAGCCCGGTGCTGACCAGCGCGCCCTGGTGGCGGCCAAACTGGTCCTGGCCCGCGCGGAAGTCGAAGGTGTACAGGTCCTGCATGGTGAGCACATCGCCCTCCATGCCGGTGACCTCGGTGATGTGCGTGATCCGGCGCGAGCCGTCGCGGAGCCGGGACAGCTGGACGATGATGTCGACCGCGCTGGCGATCTGCTCGCGGACCGCGCGTATCGGCAGGTCCATGCCCGCCATCAACACCATCGTCTCCAGTCGGGCGACCGAGTCGCGCGGGGAGTTCGCGTGCACGGTGGTCAGCGAGCCGTCGTGGCCGGTGTTCATCGCCTGCAGCATGTCGAGCGCGGCGCCGTCGCGGACCTCGCCGACGACGATCCGGTCCGGGCGCATGCGAAGCGCGTTGCGCACCAGGTCGCGGATGGTCACCTCGCCCCGGCCCTCGACGTTCGGCGGGCGGTACTCCAGGCGCAGCACGTGCTCCTGGGCCAGCCGCAGCTCGGCGGAGTCCTCGATGGTGATGATGCGCTCATCCGCGGGCAGGAACGAGGAGACCACGTTGAGCAGCGTGGTCTTGCCGGTGCCGGTGCCGCCCGAGATCAGGATGTCCAGGCGACCCTGGACGCAAGCGCGCAGCAGGTCGGCGACGCGTGGCGACATGGTGCCGAAGCTGATCAGATCGTCGACGGTGAACGGGTCGGCGGCGAACTTGCGCACGGTCAGCGCGGCGCCGTCGAGCGCGATCGGGGGCACCACCGCGTTGACCCGGCTGCCGTCGGGCAGGCGGGCGTCGACCATGGGGGACGACTCGTCGATGCGGCGCCCGATCCGGGAAACGATCTTGTCGATGACCCGGCGCAGGTGCGTCTCGTCCATGAACGCCGCGTCCACGGCGTGGATGTGGCCAAACCGCTCGACGTAGATGCGGTCCCAGGCGTTCACCATGATCTCGGTGACCTCGGGGTCGCGCAGCAGCGGCTCGATCGGGCCGTGCCCCAGGATCTCGTCGAGGATCTGGCGGTACGCCGTGGACCGGTCGCCGGCGGTGAGGTTGGCCTCCTCGTTCGCGAGCACCTCGGGCAGGCTCTCGCGCACCCGGCGCTCCAGCTCGGCGTCGTCCGAGACGGTGTCGTAGAGCTGCGGTCCGAGCAGCTCCAGCAGCGCCTGGTGCGCTCGCTTGCGTACGGCCGCGAGCGGGTCGTACGCCCGCCGGGTGTTGCGCCGGCCGAACTGGATCGCGCTGACCGGCACGGCGGAGACGGGCATGGTGTGTGAACCCGCGACCGGCATGCCGCCGGCCGCGCCGGAGGCCTCGTTCACGCTGCCGAGGCGCTCGCTGAGCACGCCCGGGCTCGCCGGGGCGGGGGTGCGCCGGCCGAGTCGATCCTGCAGTGACATCGGTGTCAGCCCTTCTTCCGTGCGAAGATCCCGCGCTTGACGGGGGCGGTGCCCAGGAACCGCTTCTCGGCCAGCTCGCGGATCGCGCCGCTGACCGGGTGCTGCGGCTGCCCGGTGGCGAGCGGCACGCCGCGGTTGGCCGACAGCGGCACGTCACGGCTGCTCGGCACGAAGCCGGCGATCGGCACCCGGATGACCTTCTCGATCTCCGTCATGGTCAGCCCGACCTTGGAGTCGGCCCGGTTGAGCACGACGGTGCGGGCCTCGCGCCGGTAGTCGAGCAGGTCGAACATGTCGAGGGTGACCCGCAGGTTCTTGAGGGAGGGCAGCTCCGGCGTGGCCACCAGCACGTAGTGGTGGGTGGCGTCCAGGGCGGCCAGCATCTGCTCGGTGAACGCGCTCGCGGTGTCGATCACCACGAAGTCGTACATGCCGCGAGCCAGGTGGATGACTTCCGTGATCAGATCACGGGTCACCTCCTCCGCCTGGGCCGGCTGCACCGGGGCCAGCAGGACGTCCACCGACACCCCGGCGCTCGGCTCGTAGCGCGTCAGCAGGGTGCGCAGCCCGGTCTCGTCGATCCGGTCCGCGACCGGGACGGCGTCGGCGATGGTCCGCTGCGGCGAGAGCTGCAGCATGATGGCGACATCGCCGAAGGCCAGGTCGAGGTCGATCAGGCAGACCCGGCGGCGCCCCGTCGCCTTGGTGCCCTGCGCCAGGGTGATCGCCAGGTTGGTGGCGATGGTGCTCTTCCCGCAGCCGCCCTTGGCCGAGAAGACCGTGATGACCTGGGCCTCCGCCATCTCCTCGAAGTCGGCGGCGGCCGGTGCCGGGCCGCCCGGCACCGAGGCCCGGCCGGTCGGCCGGGCCTGCTTCTGCACGAGCTGCCGGGACAGGTCCCGGGACCGGGCGCTAGCGGCGAGCAGCGCGGCGTGGTCGGACGGATCCACCACCTCGCGCACGCCCGCCTTGAGCGCGTCGGCCAGCACCTGCACGTCGAGCTCCGGACGGAGCAGGATCACCCCGAGTTCCGGGCGGCGCAGGCGGCACTGACCGGCGAACTCCACCGCGTCGGCGAGCGGCGCGCCCGGGCCGAACAGCACCAGCTGCTCGTCCCGGTCGGTGTTCACCTGCTCGACCAGCGCCTGCGCCGACTCCACGACCACCGCCTCACCCAGCAACGTGGCCAGGTGATGGGCGTAGCGGCGGTCGGCCTCGTAGATGATCGTCATGTCGTTGCCTCAGCGCAGCAGGGTGCGGTTGTCCACACCGGCCCCGAGGCGCGCCTCGGAGGTGTCGGTGAGCAGGGACAGGTAGAGCTCTCCGATGCGCAGCGAGTGGATGACCTTCTCCGCGTCGGCCTGCGTGACCGAGATGGTGACCAGTAGCGTCACCTTGCCGGTCTCCGCCGCCTCGCCGCTGGCCTGCTGCGCCGAGGTGACGCCGTCCGCGCCGTATGCGCCGACGGCCAGCACCTCGACCCGCGGCAGCAGCAGCCGGGTGCTGTAGTTGGACTCGCCGGTGGCCTCCTTGTAGGCCTTGTCGGCCAGCTTGAAGGTGCCGAAGACGGCGATCTGGGAGCCGGGCCGGACGAACCCGCCCACCTCCTCCTCGGCGGCGAGCTTCAGGCTGACCGCCATCATCTTCTCCGGCACGGCGACGCCGCCGGACAGCTTGGTCGCGGCCCCGAACATGCCCTTGAGCATCAGCTGGCGCGGCTGCACATCGTGCGTGAGCACCAGCTCGTCCAGCTCTGCCGGGATCTCGACCAGGCTGTCGGCCGGCAGCGCGCCGGCCGGCATGACCATCGGCTCCAGCAGTTCGCGCGCCCGCACCGAGGCGCCGGTGGTGCCGGCCGGGATGCGCTGCTTCGCGACGAGCACCGTCACCGCGGTCTGCCCCGCGGCGACCGAGTTGCGGGTCTTGCTCACGTAGAGCAGGACGGCGGCCGTGCCGACCACCGCCAGGACGAGGGCGAGCACCACGCCGAGAATGCGCCGGGTCATGTCTGATTCCTTCTTTGGTACGCGGTCAGCCGATGGTCTTGATGACGGTCGCGCCGTAGTTCGTCGTGCTGCTGAACCCGCCGCTCCACGGCAGGAGGGCATTGGTGAAGTAGCCGAAGACACACACGTCGCCCGACGGGCACAGCGACTTGGCCGACTTCGAGGTCAGGGTCGAGTCGGCGTCCTTGACGCCGGGGAACAGGTTGCCCCAGCCGGTGATCACGAAGGCGGCGAAGCCCTCGAGCCGGTAGACGCCCTTGCTTCCGGTGCCCGTGGCCTCGTTGTAGATCGGCACGATGATCGGGGTGCGGTTCGTCCGCGCCGCCACGAACACGGCCTCGCAGGACTTGACCACGTCGTTGCCGGGATCGACGTCGTACATCCCGGCCGACGAGATGAGCGTCTGGCACGTCGCCGCGTCCGGGGTGTCGGTCCAGCCGAAGTCGCCGGGCAGGTCGGCGCCGGACTTCTTCTTCTCGCACGGATCCGCCGGTCCGCCGCCCTTGCCGCCACCGGGCGACTTGGTCCTGAGGACGACCTCGTAGGAGCCGGCCGGGACGGCCGGGGGCGCGGGTGCGAGGTTGCCGCCGCTGCCGGTGGCGTCGTTCCACTCCGTGAGGCAGAAGGTGAGCGCGACGCCGACACCGGGCGAGCCCCAGCCCACCCGGGAGCAGGCACCCACGGTGGTGCCGCTGTAGCCGTCGACCAGCGTCTGCGCGAAGGACGCCGGGTAGATGTAGTCGCCGCCGTTCGTCTCGGTCTTGGTGCGCACCTCGACGTACGTGGCGCCGGCCGGAATCGTGCCGATGCAGTCGGCGAGGCTGCCGCCCGGGACGGACGAGCAGGGCGCCAGCCGGCTGTCCGAGCCGCAGACCCGCACGATCGCCGAGTCGCCGTCCCGCGCGTTGCGGTCGGCGTAGCCGGGCACCGTGCTCGCCGCGGCGAGGCACTCGTTGCCGCGGGTCACGTCGCCGCGCTGGGCGCAGTCGAGGGCGACGGCCATCGCCGCCGCGTCCGCGCCGGACTGCAGTTCCTCGCGCTCGGCGTAGAGCTGGCCGATGTCGACGACCAGGGCGGTCATCCCCAGCAGCACGCCGCCGGCGAGCAGGATGGCGACGATGGTGGCGACCGCGCCGGCATCTCTGCGGCGGCCCCGGATCCTCAGGCGCGACACGGCATGACTCCCTTGCCCGTGATGGTGATGTCGTCGCCGAAGGAGGCCCCGCCGAACATGCTGGCGATGCCGCCGACCGGCGTGATCCATTCGAAGGTGTACGTGACGACCACCGTGGCGTCCGAGCCCGCGGTCGGGCTCGCCGGGCAGAACGTGCTCGCGCCGGTGTCGACGGTGTACTCGGTGTTGACCTTGTTGACGCGCGTCTGCGCCGCGCCGGCCACCGAACTGATGGTGGCGGCCCGGGCACCTTCCCGGGCCGCCTCCGTGACGCTGATCTGAGCGTTCAGCATCCGGCCGAAGTCGATGATGCCGAGCACGAGCAGCAGGAGCAGCGGGAGAACGAACGCCATCTCCACTGCGGCCGCCCCGCGGTCGGCTCTCTCATTCATCACGAGACCTCAGCGATTCAGGACTCGATCAGCAGGTGCCCGCGTCGGCGACACAGTCCGAGGCGTCCTGGAACATGGCGGCCAGGTTGTCGCCGAGGGTCACGACGACCACCACGATGACCATGGCGATCAGGGCGACCATCAGGCCGTACTCGACGGCGGTGGCGCCGCGGTCACGGTTCGCCCAGGCGGCCTGAGCCTTGGTGATGAGCTTGAGCATGTGCAAAGCACCCCCAGCAACGGCCGAACCGCATCAGGCGGCCGGTCCACGACAGATGACGACCGAGCGGCCGCCAGGAGGCAGCCTGCCCAGTCAGCCACAACCCGTCACTCCGTTGTCACGGCACGGTCACGCCGCGATCGAGGCGGGCCCAGGATGCTTTCAGTTGAACACTCAACGTGATCGGCGCGTATCGGGTCCACCCGACGGTGACGTACGCCCTGTGACGCGCCTGGGACGTTCGGCCGATGCCATAGGGCTTCGGCAAGGGTCAAATCGGGCAGGCTGTCCGCGGCCGGGACGACGGCCCGGGCACCGCCGTTGTCGCGGACACCCGCCTGTCGTCTAGCCGACAGAGTTCGGGATCATCACCCCTGCGGGTGACCCGGCTCACCCGGCCGCGGGCAGCAGCAACCCCACCACGACCAGCGCGAGCAGCGCCCCGGCCAGCAGCGACGGGCCCATCGGCAGCGAACCACGCCAGCCGACCCGGCGCAGCGCCAGCAGCACCACCGCGACGAGGCCGTTCAGCAGCACCGCGAGCAGCGCCCCGAACACCACGAGCGGCCAGCCGAACCAGCCCAGCGGCATGCCCAGCACCCCGGCCAGCTTGGCGTCGCCGAGCCCGAGCTGCCCGCCGGTCAGCAGCGACATCAGCCCGAACACGCCGAGCAGCGCCGCCCCGGCGCCCAGCGCGCGGCCGTACGCCGCCCAGCCGCCCCCGGTCGCGGCCGCCAGGGCCAGCAGCGCCGCGACGGCCACCGCCAGCCGCCACACGATCGGGTCGGGCAGCCGCCGCACGGCGAGGTCGATCGCGGTCAGCAGCACCCCGGCCACGCTCAGCAGCAGCGCGGCGGCCAGCACCCAGCCCTGCCCGGACAGCGCCGCCGCGGTGAGCCCCGCCGACACCGCCCCCACGGGCACCGTCCACCATGGACTCGGCCCCAGGCGTACCCCACAGGAGACGCACCGGGCGGAGAACCGCAGCCAGCCGGCCGGCCCGGCGGGCAGCGGAGCTTCGCACGAGGCGCAGCCGGCCCGGGCGGGCTCGCCCCACGGCACCGACAGGCGGTACGCCACCAGCGGGGTCAGCGCGCCGAAGATGGCACCCACGGCGGGTGACAACATCGTGACGGAGGAGTCGAGGGACATGGCGCGCACGGTACCTTGGCTGGCACCCCGATCTCGTCCCCGCGGAGCACGGTTTTGCACACCCCCGACGACCGCCCCCCTGCCGACCCCCTGGAGCAGAAGACCGAGCTGCTGCCCATCGTCCAGGCCCCACCCCGGCCCCGGATGGGCGGACGCGGACCCGCCGTCATCGGCATCGGCCTGCTCGCCGCCTCACTCGTGATCTTCGCCGGTGTGCTGATCGCGCTGAAGCTGGTGCCCAACCCGTTCGCCGAGGAGGCGCCGCCGATCCCGGTGACCACGGCGTCGCCGTCCGGGCCGCCGCGTACGGCACGGTTCGCGCAGCCCGGCGACTGCGTCGCCAACCACGGCACCGAGCAGGACCCGGACCTGGTGCTCACCGAGTGCGCGCCGGGTGCGCTGGAGGTGCTGGCCCGGTTCGACGCGACCAACGACACCGGCGAGTGCACCGGCGTGCAGGGCTACCGCTACCACTACTTCTACGACAGCGAGCTGACGGGTTTGGATTTCGTCCTTTGCATGGGGGAACGTCCTTGATAATGGCGGTATGAGACCAGTACGGGGGGTCGCTCGCGCCCTGCTCGGAGGACTGTTCGTCGCCGCCGGTGCGAAGGCGCTTATGAAACCCGACCGGTACGCCGTGCAGGCCGAGCCCCTCGCGGAGCAGGTCGCGCCGCTGCTGGAGTCCGTCGACCCGCGGCTGCCCACCGAGCCGCGCACCCTCGTCCGGGTGAACGCGGGAGTGCAGGTGATCGCCGGGGCGATGCTGGCCACGGGCACCGCGCCGCGCCCCGCCGCGGCCGTGCTGGCCGGCACGCTCATCCCCGCCACGATCGTGGGCCATCCGTTCTGGCAGATCCAGAATCCGGCCGTGCGCAACAACGAGATGGTGCACTTCGCCAAGAACCTGGGCCTGCTGGCCGGTCTGCTGCTGGCCGCGGCCGACACCGCCGGCTCGCCGAGCCTGGGCTGGCGGGCCAACCGGGCCATCCATGACGCGCAGAAGTCCGCCCACAAGTCCATCCGCAAGGCGCAGCAGAAGGCATCGACTCAGCTCCATCTGGGCTGAGCGGTCGCGCATAAGTACACCGTCACCGGGTACCTCCAGGCAGAGCCTTCCGCGAGCCCGTTTCTTCGTTCCGGTCGGTGCCGTTGCGACATACGGAGAGTGGTGTTCGCCCAGCGTGGCGGGCTGGTGTGACGCCAATCACGCTATCTTCGCAGGCTGCGTTAACCAGCTAGAAATGTCGCAAAGGCGTGTGGGATCGGACACGGTCGGGTAACACGGGAGGTACTGGAGTGGTGCGCCGTTCTAGGCTGCTCGGCAGACACGAACGGGATACCGAAACCCCGAACCTTGAAGGAGGTGGCGACGCCATGCCGGCACTCGGCGTGCGCCGTCTGCCCCGCCTGTCGCAGAGCCACCGCATTGTCCGTGAGCTGAGATCCCTGAACTGGGATCGTCGCACCTTCGTCCGGTTCGGCATCGTCGCCGCCGTCTGCTACGTCGCCTGGGTGACCGAGCAGAACTTCGGACGGTGGTACGACTTCTTCGACATGAAGATCTATCACGGCGCGGTGGTGTGGTGGAGCGGCGGCGGAGAGCTGTACGAGTACATCGCACCTGACACGACGCTCGGGTTCACCTACCCGCCCTTCGCCGCGTTGCTGATGCTGCCCATGGCCGCGCTCACCCCGTCCGCCGCAGGGCTGTTCAACCTCCTGTTCGGGCTGACCGCGCTCGGCTTCGTGCTGACCGCGCTGCTGGTGCCGGTGGCCGACCGGTGCGGCTGGCCGCGCTGGATGACGGTCGCCGTCGCGCTGCCGCTGTTCGCCGCGATCGAGCCGGTGCGCGAGACGCTCGGCTTCGGGCAGGTCAACCTGCTCCTCTTCGCACTGATCATGGCGGACATGGTGGCGCTGCGCCGGGGCTGGCGCTGGGCCGGCGTGGGCATCGGCATCGCCACCGCGATCAAGCTGACGCCCGCCCTGTTCATCGTGTACTTCCTGGTCAGCCGGCAGTGGCGGGCCGCGCTCACCGCGGTCGGCGCGACGCTGGCCGCCTGGGCCGCGGCCTACGTGATCGTGCCGCACGAGTCCACCGCCTACTTCGGCAGCGTGCTCTGGCAGACCGAGCGCGTCGGCGCCGCCGACATGACCCCGAACCAGTCGCTGGCGGGCCTGCTGTCCCGGCTGTACGACACCACGACCGCGCCCAGCCTGCTGTGGATCGCGTTCACGCTGGTGCTGCTCGCGGTCGGGCTGACCCGCGCCGCCGCGGCACACGCCGAGGGCGACGAGCTGATCGCGTTCACCCTGGTCGGCCTCACCGCGAACGTGGTCAGCCCGATCTCGTGGACGCACCACCTGGTCTGGGTCGTGCCGGCCGTCATCGCGCTGGGCGACCAGGCGCTGCGCCGCCGCGCGGCCGGCCGCGGCCTGGCCGCCCGGGGCAGGTCCACCCCGGGCCTGCGCGAGCCGATCTGGTTCCCGGCCCTGGTCGGCACCCGGCACGGCGGCGCGGCGGTGGCCCTCTACCTGCTGTTCCTGATCTCGCCGATCTGGCCGTACGAGCACCAGCTGCCGGGCGTCTCGCACTACGCCGACGGCCTGTTCGGCATGCTGGCCGAGAACTCGCTCGCGATCGCCCTGATCGCCCTGGTCGCGGCGCTGCCGTCGCGGCCCGGCGCGGAGCCCGCGTTCGGCAACCTCACCACGGCCCGCATCCCGCTGGCCCGCCCCGCCGCCGCGGCCCCGCGCCGCGACACCCCAACCCCGGTCGCCGCGAACGCCGACCACTGACCTCCGCCGCGGGCTCGGCCCCGCAACTTCAGGGAAACTGCTGTCATCGGGTACGCCGAGACAGCAGTTTCCCTGTTTCTGCGGCCATCCGCAGGAGCGCTCAGGGGCAGTTGACCCACTCGTCGGTGCCGTCGGAGAAGACCTGGTGCTTCCAGATGGGGAGGCGTTCCTTGACGCGGTCGACCAGGCGGGCGCACACGGTGAAGGCGGCGGCGCGGTGCGCGGTGGAGACCGCGCAGGCCAGTGCCACGTCGCCGATGGCCAGCGGGCCGTAGCGGTGGGAGACCGCGACGGCGTACACGTCCGGATCGCCCGCCAGCTCGGCCGCGACCTCCCGCAGCACCTCGGCCGCGTTCGGGTGCGCCTCGTAGGTGAGGGCGTCCACGGAACGGCCGTGGTCGTGGTCGCGGACCACCCCGGCGAAGCTCACCACCGCGCCCGCGCGGGGGTCGGCGACGGCGCGCTCGTGCGCCGCCACGTCCAGCGGCTCGACGGTCACCTCGGCCAGCACGACGCGGTTCACGGCACCTCCACCAGCTCGACGGCGTCCCCGGCGCGGCCGGTGGCGCCCGGCGGGATGACGGCGAACCCCCGCGCGCCCGCCAGGCCGCGCAGCATCGCCGAGCCCACGTGCGAAACGGGCCGGGCCAGGCCGTCCACCGGATCGACGCGGACCAGGGCCAGATGCGTGAAGTCACCGCGCCCCGGCACCGGCTCGCCGAGGGTGACCCGCGGCAGCACCGGCTCGGGTCGCCCGGTCAGCCCCGCGAGCAGCGGGATCACCAGCGACACCAGGGCGACCACGGCCGACTGCGGGTTGCCGGGCAGCCCCGCCACGAACCGGGTACGCCCGCCGTGCGGTACGGCAGCGACCAGCATCGGGAAGCCGGGGCGCACGGCGACGGTGTTGACCACGTACTGCGCGCCGAGTTCGGCCAGGGCCGGGTGCAGGTGGTCGACCGGTCCGTGCATGGTGCCGCCGGTGGTGCAGATCAGGTCGGCGCCGCCGTCGAGGGCGGCCCGCAGCGCCGCCACGTGCGCGCCGAGCGTGTCCTGGATCGGGGCGACCGGGTTCTCGCAGGTCACCCCGAGCCGGCGCAGGTAGGCCGGGATGGACGGCCCGAGCGAGTCGCGGATGCGCCCGTCGGCGGGCGGCCCGGCGGTCAGCAGCTCGTCACCGAAGATCAGCATGGCCGCCCGGGGCGCGGGCCGGACCTGCAGCGCGTCCAGCCCGCACGAGGCGGCCAGCCCGATCACGCCCGGCGTGACCGGCGTGCCGACCGGCAGCAGCGGCTCGCCCGCGTGGGCCTCCTCGCCGGGCACCCGCCACTCGCGCTCGCTCTTTGGGGTGCCGTCGACCAGGTCGCCGCTGCGGGTGGCGTGCTCGACGCGCAGGATCGCCTCGGTGCCCTCGGGCACCATCGCACCGGTGGCGATCTCGACACCGGTGCCGTCTGCGGCCAGCGGAGCGGGCACGCTGCCCGCCAGCACCTGCCCGTGCACCCGCCACGGCCCCCGGCCGCGCAGCGCGAAGCCGTCCACGCTCGCGGTGGGGAAGGCGGGCAGGTCGGTGACCGGCGCCAGCGGGGCGGCCAGGGTCAGCCCGTCCGCGTCGGCGAGCGGCACGGCGACCGGCGGGAGCTGCGCCCGCCAGCCGGCCGCGTGCACCGTGCGCCGCGCGGACGCCCAGTCCTCAGGTGCGCTCACGCGTCCTCCTCGAAGCTATCGGCGGCGGCTCGGTGGCGGCGGTCCGCTGCCCCGCCGGGGCGGTGACGAGCCCGGCGCGGCCGCGGTGCGCCTCCGGCGCCCCCCTCAAGGTTCGACCCTAGTCGTGGCTGTTTCCACCCGATGACGCCGGATGGTCCCCGCCGCGCAGTTGGTCGACGGCGTGCGGGAGCACCTTCGCGAGCACGGCCAGGCCGTCGCGTACGCCGCCGGTGGAGCCGGGCAGGTTGACGATGAGGGTGCGCCCGGCCACGCCCACCACGCCGCGGGACAGCGCGGCCAGGGGAGTGGCCCCGGCGGAGCGCACCGCGTCGGCGATGCCGGGCACCTCGTAGTCGAGCAGTGACCTGGTCACGTCGGGGGTGCGGTCGGTCGGGCTGATGCCGGTGCCGCCGGTGGTGACGATCGCGTCCGGCCGCTCGGCCAGCGCGTCGCGCAGCGCCCGCCGCACGGGCTCACCGTCGGGCACCACGACGACGTCGGCCACCTCGCAGCCGAATTCGCGCAGGCCGGCGGCGAGCAGCGGGCCGCCGGTGTCGGCGTACACCCCGGTGGCGGCGCGGGTCGACGCGACGATGACGCGGACCTTGGGCGCGCCGCTGTTTGGCCGCGGCTTCTCCTGGGAAATCGCGGTCATGGCTCCGCGCTCCCAGAGGCCGGTCTTGCCGCCCTCCTTGCGCAGCACCCGCACGTCCTGGATGGACGCCGCGGGATCCACCGCCTTGATCATGTCGATGAGCG
Organism: Catellatospora bangladeshensis; assembly: GCF_016862575.1. GTDB lineage: Bacteria > Actinomycetota > Actinomycetes > Mycobacteriales > Micromonosporaceae > Catellatospora > Catellatospora bangladeshensis. The sequence continues at coordinate 81,291 of NZ_BONF01000038.1, forward strand.
CGAGCCCGGCCGCCGCGACGCAGGTCAGCGCCTCCATCTCGACGCCGGTGCGGTCGGCGGTGCGCACGGTCGCCGTCATCTCCACGCCGTCGGCAGTGACGGTCAGGTCCACGGCGACGCCATGGATGGCGATGGGGTGGCACAGCGGAACGAGTTCCGGGGTGCGCTTGGCGGCCATGATGCCGGCGAGGCGGGCCACTCCGAGCGCGTCGCCCTTCGGCACGCCCTCGCCGAGCAGCAGGTCCAGGACCTCACGCGTGGTGACCACGCGTCCCGCGGCCACCGCTGTACGCAGCGTGATCTCTTTGCCCGCCACATCGACCATCCGGGCTTGCCCGCGTTCGTCCACATGCGTCAGGTGAGGTGAGGTAGGAGCTGTTCCTTCTGTCACGACATGAGCCTAGTTGCTTCGCGGGAGACGATGGGAGGCGAACACAGCGCGTAGGCGATCCACCACCAACTGTGATAAATCGCCTTGAATATTTGAAATGTGAATGCATCCCTAGAATTCGACCGTCAAGAAACTACGCTCTGCAGCAGAGCTTGACAAGCAGCGGGCGAGACGGAGGACTGGCAGATGCGAACCCACGACTGGCACTGAGAATCGCTTAGGCTGTTGGCGACTCACGACCATCTGTCTCTGACGGAAGAGGTCCGACGTGGCCGCCCAGACCGCACCCTCGCAGCAGACCGATCGGCAGCTCCGGCTGCTCGTCGGTCTAGTTGCGTTCGTGGCCCTCGGGGTCCTGGTCGCCGCCCTCGTCGGCGTGGCCTACACGGAGTTCGGCTCCGGCCTCGCGGTGCGGGTCGGCGCCCTGGCGCTGATCATCGCGATCGCCGGCGTGACCTACGTCCGCGTCCGGATCCGGTCCACCAACCACGACATCTCCTGGACCGACTCGGCGATGCTGGTCGCCGTGGTGATGCTGCCCCTGCCGTGGGCCGTGCTGGCCACCGCCGTGGCCGTCACCATCGCCAAGTCGATCCACAAGCTGCGCGGCATCAAGTTCGTCTTCGGCGTGGCCAAGGAGTCGATCACCTGCGGGATCGCCGGGCTGATCCTCACCGCCGCCGGGGGAGTCACCGACAAGCCGCTGGACAGCCTCGGCCCGCTGGCGCTCGCGTACGCCGGGCTCGTCCTGGCCGACGACCTGATCGCGATCCCGGTGCTCGCGCTGGCCACCGGCACCAGCGTCAAGGACCGGTTCCTCTCGAACCTCGACCTGACCTGGGGCTCGGCGTTCGTGCGCTTCGCCGTCGCGGTGCTCGCCCTGGCGGTGCTGGCCGAGGAGCCCGGCCTGCTGGTGGCGATCCCGCTGATCGTGCTGAGCCTCCAGCTGACCTACCGCGGCAAGCTGCGCGCCCGCGCGGAGCGGCTGGCCTGGCAGCAGCTGGCCGAGGCGACCGACGCCATGAACGTGGTGCAGATGGAGACGGTGCTGCACACCGCGGTCCGCAACGGGGCGCGGCTGTTCTCCGCCGAGACGGTCGAGATCGACGTATCCCTGGACGGCGCGCAGCAGCTGGTCCGCGGCACGCATCAGGAGATCACCTACCACGGCGCGCCCGACGAGGCCGCCGTGGACGCGCGCACCACGGCGGTCGTGCCGCTGATCGGTGAGCCGGACGGCGAGCGCGTCGGCGAGCTGCGGCTGTGCTTCCACGTGCCGGTCGCGCTGTCCGAGCGGGAGCAGTTCACGCTGCGGGCGTTCGCCGGGGCGCTGTGCACCGCGATCCGCAACGCGACGTCGTACGCCCAGCTGGAGCAGCTGGCCGGGCAGCATCAGCACGACGCCACCCACGACCTGCTCACCGGCCTGCCCAACCGGCGCCGGCTCCAGCTGGAGGCCGAGGACGCGCTCGACCGGCGGCAGCGCGGCCGGGGTGTCACCGCGCTGCTGGTGCTGGACCTCAACCACTTCAAGGACGTCAACGACGCGCTCGGCCACACCGCCGGTGACCAGGTCCTCATCACCGTGGCCCGCCGCCTGGAAGCGGCCGCGGGGCCCGAGGCCCTGGTGACCCGGCTCGGCGGCGACGAGTTCGCGGTCCTCTACCGCGGCCTGCCCGCCCCCGCGCTGGCCCTGCACCGCGCGGAGAACCTGCTGTCCGTCCTGCACGAGCCGGTCGACGTCGACGGCATGCCACTGGTCGTCAGCGCGGGCGCGGGCGTGTCCGTCGCCCCGTCCCGGGGCGGCTTCGTCGAGCTGCTGCGCCGCGCCGACATCGCCATGTACCAGGCCAAGCGCACCGGCCGCGCGGTCGCGGTGTACGCCCGCGAGGACGACACCGCCGACCGCGGCCGCCTCGTCGTCGGCGGCATGCTGCCCCGCGCGGTCGCCGAGAAGGAGTTCACCCTCCAGTTCCAGCCCATCGTCGACCTCGCCGGGGGCGAGGTGATCGGCGCCGAGGCGCTGGCCCGCTGGCAGCACCCCGACAAGGGCATGGTCGACCCGCGCAGCTTCCTTGAACCCATCGAGCGCTCCGGGCTGCTCACCGCGTTCACCGACGCGGTGCTCGACCAGGCGCTGGCCGGGGCCGCCCGCTGGCGCGAGCTGGGCTGCCGGTGGCCGGTCGCGGTCAACATCTCCCCGCGCAGCCTGCTCGACCGCCGCCTGCCCGCCCTGGTCACCCGCCGCCTGGACGACCACGGCCTGCCCGGCGACGCCCTGGTGCTGGAGCTGACCGAGTCGCACACCGTCAGCCAGCTGGACATCGTGGACAAGGTGCTGGCCGAGCTGATGGAGCTGGGCTGCGCGATCGCCCTCGACGACTTCGGCACCGGCTACTCCTCCCTGTCCGTGCTGCCCCGGGTGCCCGCCACCGAGCTGAAGATCGACCGCTCGTTCGTCATGCAGATGGAGAACACCCCCAGCTCCGCCGCGGTCGTCCGGTCCACCGTCGAGCTGGGCCGCCACCTCGACCTGCTCGTCGTCGCGGAGGGCGTGGAGCGCGACAGCCAGCGCCGCCTGCTGTGGGATCTGGGCTGCACGGCCGGGCAGGGGCACCTGTTCGCCAAGCCGATGCCGCTGGCCGAGATCCTCGACCTGGTCCGCGCGGGCGACGGCACGGTCCGGCTGGCCGAGCCGCTGCACGACCCCAAGGCCGTGGTGCGCCTGCCCGCCAAGCGCGGCTCCGGCCGCGGCGCCCGCCAGTCCGGGCCCACGGGTGCCGCCGGCGGCGGGCGGGTGTCAGACTCCACGGCGTGAGCCGACCCGCCGACACCACCCAGGACGCACCCTCGTCTGACGTGCCGCGCCCCGGTGCGGCCGGCCGGCTCTGGCGCCGCGTCGACGGCGCCGCGGGCGGCCTGGCCGCCGATCTCGGCCTGTACGCGCTGTCGGCCCTGTTCGCCTGGTCCACCGCGAGCGGCTCCACCCTCGCCTCGCACCGCGCCTGGGGCGCCGTCGCCGTCTGGGGCTACCTCGCCGCCACCGTCCTCACCCTGGCCCTCCTCGCCCTCCGTCTCCGCCCCGCCCCACCCCACCCCGCCCCACCCCACGCCGCCGCGCCCCGCGCCGCCCGCCAAGATCGTTCGACTTGCCTGGCACATGGGCGAAAGTGCGCGCAAGATACGCCCGATTGCCAGGCAAGTCGAACGATCACGGACGGGTCCGGCGGGTCCGGCGGGGTCGGGGCCGTCGCCGGGGTGGCCGGCCGGGCGTGGACGACCGCGGGGGTATGGGTCGCGGTGGCGGTGGTGCCGCTGGTCGTGCAGGCGGTGCAGCGGGCCGGCGGGGCGCTCGGGCGGGCGCAGGAGGAGGTGCTCGTCGTCGAGGAGTCGGCGCGGCGGCTGCTCGACTCCGGCACGCCGTACCTCGGGCGCGACGGGATCGCCGCGCTGCCGGAGCCGCTGCTCGGGTACACGCCGTACCAGCCGGGCATGGCGGTGTTCGGGCTGCCCCGGGCGTTGTTCGGCACGGCCTGGTGGACCGACGCGCGAGTGTGGTTCGCGATGGCGACCGCCGCGGCCCTGCTGCTCGCCGCGCGGCTCCTGCGCGACGGCACCCCGTCCCGCGACGCGCTGCTGGTACGCGCCGTGCAGGCCGCCACCGTGCTGCCGCTGTGCGCGCTCACCCTCGCCACCGGCGGCGACGACCTGCCCGTGCTCGCGCTGTGCCTGCTCGCCTTCGCGCTCGCCGCGCGCGCCCGCTTCGGCTGGTCCGGGATCGCCATGGGCGCCGCCGCCGCGATGAAGCTGCTGGCCTGGCCGGTCGCGCTGGTCCTCGGGGCGTACGCCGTGGTCCGCCGCTCCGGCGGCCGTTACGCCGCGGGCGCCGCCGGGCTGCCCGTGCTGGCCCTGATCCCGGCCCTGCTGGCGGACAGCGCCGCGTTCGTGGAGAACGTGATCCGCTTCCCGACCGGCCACGGCCTGGTCACCAGCCCCGCCGCCTCACCGCTGCTCGGCTGGCTGATCGCCCGGCACGTGCCCGGCGGGCGCACCGTTGCGCTGCTCCTGCTGCTGCTCGCGGGCCTGGCCATCGGCCTCTGGCTGCTGCGCCGCCCGCCCCACGACGCCGGCGCCGCCGCCCTCATCAGCGCCACCGGCCTGCTCACCGCCATCGTCCTCATGCCCTCCACCCGCTTCGGCTACCTCCTCTACCCGGTGGCCTTCGCCCTCTGGGCCCTCCCCCTCCGCCCACCCCCTCCGCGTTGATCATGAACTTATGGACGTGTTCGACGGCGTGTCACCACCCTGCCACCGTGATCACCGCAGCACGCCGCGCCGACCGCGCGGGCCGGACGAGCCGCGCGGGCCGGACGAGCCGCGCGGGCCGGACGAACCGCGCGGGCCGGACGAACCGCGCGGGCCGGGCGAGGCGCGCGAGGACCGCTGGCCGGGCGAGGCTCGCGAGCGGAGCGGGGCGCGAGGGAAGCGGCGGGCAGGCGACGGGCCCGGGGTGATCAGGAAGCGAGCAGGTAGCCGGCTGCGGCGGCGCCCAGTCCGAGGGTGGCGCTGACCGCGACGTTGAGGACGGCGAGGCCCGCCGCACCGGTCTCGGCCAGGCGGAGAGTCTCGTAGCCGAAGGTCGAGTACGTGGTGAGCGCGCCGCAGAAGCCGGTGCCCAGCAGGAACATCAGCGACCCGGGCACCGCCCCGGCGACCGTACCCCCAGCCAGCAGGCCCAGCACGAACGAGCCCGCCACGTTCACGACCAGGGTCCCCCACGGGAACACCGAGTCGTGCCGGGACTGCACCGCCCGGTCGGCGAGGTAGCGCAGCGGCGCCCCCACCGCCGCGCCGAGCGCCACCAGCAGCACCGTCACCGGATCACCTCAACCGGGTCCAGCATGACCAGCCCTTCCAGGCCCAGCTCGGCGAGCTGCGGCAGGAACGCGCGGATGCGCTCCTCCGCGTCCACGATGAGCACCATCATCGGCAGCTCCTCGGCCAGCGACAGCAGCCGGTCGGTATGGATGCGCGAGTGCGTGCCGAAGCCCTCGACCCCGCGCAGCACCGTGGCCCCGGCCAGCCCGGCCGCGTGCGCCCGGTGCACGAGTTCGGTGTACATCGGCCGGTGCCGCCACCGGTCGTCCTCGCCGACCAGGACCGTCAGCCGCAGGCCCTTCACCGCCGCACCAGCCACCGGGTCACCACCGTTCCGCAGTACACCGCCGCCAGCGCCGCCGGCACCGTGCCCACCAGGTACGCCACCGCGACCGCGGGCGCACCGGAATCGATCAACCGCACGATGTCGACGGTATAGGTGGAGAAGGTGGTAAACCCGCCAAGCACGCCGGTGCCCAGAAACGGCCGCAGCAGCCGGTGCCCCGGCCACACCTCGTTGACCAGCACCATCAGCACGCCGATGAGCGCGCAGCCGGTCACGTTGACCCAGAAGATCCCCCACGGGAACCCGGTGGGGGAGCCCGGCACCGCCAGGCTCACCGCGTAGCGGCCCAGCGCGCCCAGCACCCCGCCCGCGGAGATCACCGCGAGCACGTCCCACTGCCGGCGCATGACGCCGAACCTATCGGTCCCCGTATCCCGGCCCGGTCACAGGGCCATGTCGACGAAGCGGGAGAAGTGCAGCTGCGCGGCGACGGTGATGGTGTCCGTCGGGCCGTTACGGTGCTTGGCCACGATGAAGTCCGCCTCGCCCGCGCGCGGCGACTCCTTGTCGTAGTAGTCGTCGCGGTGCAGCAGGATCACGACGTCGGCGTCCTGCTCGATCGAGCCGGACTCACGCAGGTCGGACAGCTGCGGCCGCTTGTCGGTGCGCTGCTCGGGACCACGGTTCAGCTGGCTGACCGCGATCACCGGGCACTCGACCTCCTTGGCCAGCAGCTTGAGGCCACGGGACAGCTCGGAGACCTCCTGCTGGCGGCTCTCCGTCTTCTTCGGCGAGCTCATCAGCTGGAGGTAGTCGACCACGATGAGCTTCAGGTCGTGGCGCTGCTTGAGCCGCCGGGCCTTGGCGCGGATCTCCATCAGGTTCATGTTGGGCGTGTCGTCGACGAAGACCGGCGCCTCGGAGATCTCGCCCATGCAGCGGGCGAGCTTGGTCCAGTCGTCGTCGGACAGCTGGCCGGAGCGCAGCACGTGCAGCGGCACGCGGGCCTCGGCGGACAGCAACCGCATCACGATCTCGGTCTTCGACATTTCCAGCGAGAAGATGGCACTGGCCATGTTGGCCCGAACCGCAGCGTGACGGGCAAAATCCATTGACGCCGTTGACTTTCCAAGACCGGGTCGGCCAGCGACGATGATGAGCTGCCCCGGCTGTAGGCCGCTGAGCAGGCGGTCCAGGTCGCTGAAGCCGGTGGGCACGCCGCGCATGCTGCCGTCGGCGGCGCCGACCGCCTCGATCTCGTCCAGCGTCGGCTGGATCATGTCGGCCAGGATGGCGAAGTCCTCACTGGCGCGGCGCTCGGTCACGTCGTAGATGGCCTGCTGGGCCATGTCGACGACGTCGTCCACGTCGCGGCCGGATCCGGCGGCCGAGCCGTAGCCGAGCTGCACGATCTTCGTGCCGGCCTCGACCAGGCGGCGCAGCACGGCGCGCTCGCCGACGATACGGGCGTAGTAGGAGGCGTTGGCCGCGGTCGGCACCGCGGAGATGAGGGTGTGCAGGTACGGCGCGCCACCGATGCGGCCCAGGTCGCCGGCGCTCTCCAGGGTCGCCGCGACGGTGATGGCGTCGGCGGGCTCGCCGCGGCCGTAGAGGCCGAGGATCGCCTCGAAGACGGTGGAGTGCGTGGGCTTGTAGAAGTCGTTCGCGCGCAGGATCTCGACCACGTCCGCGATCGCGTCCTTCGAGAGCATCATGCCGCCGAGCACGCACTGCTCGGCAGCGACGTCCTGCGGCGGGGTCTTCTCGAACGGCACCTGCTCGGCGGCCGGGGTCGCCGGTTGGACAGCGGTGAACTGTCCTCGCACGCCGTCACCGACTGACGTCACGGCGCCACCCCCCTCACGAACCGATTCGATTGACCCTAGGCGCGGGGTGAACGCTGCACAAACACCCGCGTGGACAGGGTTGGGGGCAACCTGTGGACAACCCGGTACAGGCTGTGGGGGACCCTGTGCACAGGGTGTGGACAACCCAACCCCACAGCCTGTGGATAAACCTCTGACCTGCTGTTTCGCGATGCACAGGGTGTGCACAGAAGAATCTTGCCAAGATTTTCCGACGGCGTGGCGTACGTCATAAGATCGCTACTTGCCTATTCTCGCCGGTTCGGGGGATTGCCCGCGATATCGGTCTCCGCCACGCTCCCATCCGTGGGATATCCGGATTGGCCGGCGACTGGTGACGGCCGGGGAACGCCCCAGCACACGCCCAACACCCGGGCGGGCGGCTGGCCGCACCCGGCGGACCCCGCCGTGCCCCGCCAGCGCTCCGCCGCCGACCGCTACGGCGTGCCCGACGACTACGGCACCCCCGCCGACGCCGGGTTCCACACGTACGTCAGCAGCGACAGCCACGACGGCTACGACGACCGCTGGCCCGACAACCTCGCCGACCACCATCCGCAGGAGAGCTACGCCGGCCTGCCCGTGCCGTACGACGAGCCGGGCCGCGGCGACCGTGACTACGGTGCGGCACTGCTGTGGGCGGCGGGCTTCTACGCCGTGCCGCTGCTGGTCCTGATCGTCCGGGCGCTGGTGCTGTCGGGCGAGCCGGACGCCGCCTGCGTGGCCGCCGGGCTCGGCGGCTGCGACTCGGCGCGTTCGGCCGCGCTGGCCGACCTCATCAGCGGCTCCCCGCGCTGGGCGCTGGCGCTGGCCGGCGCGCTCGGCATGGCGGCGGTGCTGCGCTGGGCCAGCGACACCTGGCGCGCGGCGACCATCGGCTTCTGCGCCGCGGTCGTCGCCGGTGCGGGTACGACGGTGCTGCTCAGCATCATCTGACCGGTCTCCCGGCCGGGGTCGCCACATCACGGCTGATGCACGGATCGGTCACGTTTGATTCCGCTTTCGTCTCAGCTGTGCCACGGATGCGGTAAACGATCATCATCTTGCGTCCCATGAAGACCAGTCCCGTCCCGGGCCGCCCCGGCGGCGCGGACGGCTTCACGGGAGGTCCTGATGAGACTCAGCATTCCCGCGGTGGCACTCAGCGCCGTGCTCGCGCTCACCGCCTGCGGTTCGAGCGACCGCGGCGAGCCCACCGCCCCGGCCGGTGACAACGGGTTCAGCCAGAACGAGGGCCGCCCGCAGCGTCCCGAGCGTGACGACCTGTCCACCTTCGCCCTCGACATCGACACCGCGTCGTACGGCTACGCGGCCGGCCGCATCAACGACGGGCGCCGGCCCGACCCGGACACGGTCCGCCCCGAGGAGTTCGTGAACTCCTTCGACCAGCACTACCCCCAGCCGCGCGGTGACGGCTTCGCGGTGCACGTCGACGGCGCGCGGCTGCCCGCCTCGCACGAGGCGCCGGGCGACACCCGCCTGCTGCGCGTCGGCCTGCAGACCCGGGCCGAGGAGAACGAGCAGCGCCGCGACGCCGCGCTGACCTTCGTCATCGACGTGTCCGGCTCCATGGACGACCCGGACCGGCTCGGCCTCGTCCAGGACGCGCTGCACTACCTCGTGGACCAGCTGCGCCCGACCGACGCGGTGGCGATCGTGACGTTCAACGACCGGGCCAAGGTGGTACGCGAGATGACCCGGGTGTCGGAGAAGGCGGCGCTGCGCGAAGCGATCGACTCGCTGCGCGCCGGTGGCAGCACCAACCTGGGCGACGGCCTGGTCACCGGGTACGAGGTGGCGCGGGACGGGTTCCGCAAGGGTGCCAGCAACCGGGTCATCCTGCTCTCCGACGGTCTCGCCAACACGGGCACCACCGACGCCGACCGCATGCTGCGCCAGGTCCGCGAGGAGGCGGACAAGGAGATCGCGCTGCTGGGCGTGGGCGTCGGCAGCGACTACGGCGACGCGCTGATGGAGCGGCTGGCCGACCGCGGCGACGGGTTCGTCGTGTACGTCTCCGAGCGGCGACAGGCGCGCGACATCTTCGTCCGGCGTCTTCCCGCCACCCTGTCCCTGCGCGCGCTGGACGCCAAGGCACAGGTGCAGTTCGACCCGAAGACCGTGGCGTCCTACCAGCTCATCGGGTACGAGAACCGCCAGGTCGAGGACAGCGACTTCCGCAACGACCGGGTCGACGGCGGCGAGATCGGTCCCGGGCACTCGGTGACCGCGCTCTACCTGGTGCGGCTCAAGCCCGAGGCGAGCGGCCGGGTCGCCGAGGTGCGGGTGCGCTGGCTGGACCCGAAGACCCGCCAGGCGTCCGAGACGTACGAGTCGATCGCCGCGGCCGACCTGTCCGGCGACTTCGCCGCGGCCGACCCCCGGCTGCGCGTCTGCTACGCCGCCGCCTTCTTCGCCGTGTCACTGCGCGGCGGCGACGGTGCCCGCGACGTGAACCTCCCCGACCTCGCCCGCATCGCCGACGACGCCGCAGCCCGCCTCGACGACCGCCAAACCGACGACCTAGCCGACCTGATCCACAAAGCCACCCGCCTGACCTGACCCGCCCCGCGCCCACTGCACCAAGATCACGTCGATCTTGCACGAAGTGTTAGGGATTTGACCGGTTCGCCCGTGTCGCACCCACAGTTCGCGCAAGATCGGCGCGGCGGGGGGGTGGCGCGGGGGGGGTGGGGTGGGGTGGGGTGGAAAGGCCGAGGCCCCCGGGTCGCTGCAGCGGTCCGGGGGCCTCGGGCTTGGTGTTACTTGGCGGCGACCACGTTCAGGTTGAACTTGGCGGTCACGTCGGGGTGCAGCTTGATCTGCACCGTGTAACCACCCGTCGACTTGATGTGGGCCGGCAGCTCGATCTTGCGCTTGTCGAGCACGGGACCGCCGGCGGTCTTGACCGCGTCGGCGACCTCGTTCGGGGTGACCGAGCCGAACAGGCGGCCGCCCTGGCCGGCACGCGCCGTCAGGGTGACCTTCAGGCCCTCGAGCTGCGCCTTGATCTCGTTGGCGTGGCCCAGGTCCCGGACCTCACGGGCCGCGCGGGCCCGCTTGATCGAGGAGACCTGCTTCTCGGCACCCTTGGTCCACAGGATCGCGAAACCCTGGGGCAGCAGGTAGTTACGGCCGAAGCCGTCCTTCACCTCAACGATGTCACCGGGGCCGCCGAGGCCGGACACCTCGTGGGTCAGAATGATCTTCATCAGGTGTCCTCCTCTCAGCGACCGGTGGTGGTGTACGGCAGGAGCGCCATCTCGCGCGCGTTCTTCACCGCGCGCGCGATCTGCCGCTGCTGCTGCGTGGTCACGCCGGTCACCCGCCGAGCGCGGATCTTGCCGCGGTCGGAGATGAACTTGCGCAGCAGCGCGGTGTCCTTGTAGTCGATGTAGGTGATCCCCTCCTTGTCGAGCGGGTTCACCTTCTTCTTGGGCTTGCGCAGGGCCGCAGCCTTCGCCATGATCCTCTACCTCAGTTTTTGTCCACTGACGGGACGGCCTGCCGGCCGCCGTGCATCCGTCAGAACGGTGGCTCGTCGTCGAAGTTGCCACCCGAACCGCCGGCCGGAGCCGCCGTGGCCCACGGGTCGTCGGCGGCGTAACCGCCACCGCCACCCGAGTTGCCACCGCCGCCACCACCGGAGCTGGCGCCGAAACCGCCGCCCCCACCGGAACGAGTCATCCGCTGCACCTTCGCCGTGGCGTTACGGAGCGAGGGGCCGATCTCGTCGACCTCGAGCTCGTAGACGGTGCGCTTCTCACCCTCGCGCGTCTCGTACGAGCGCTGGCGCAGCCGGCCCGAGACGATGACGCGGGTGCCCCGGGTCAGCGACTCGGCGACGTTCTCCGCGGCCTGGCGCCACACCGAGCAGTTCAGGAACAGCGTCTCGCCGTCCTTCCACTCGTTGGTCGCGCGGTCCAGGGTGCGCGGCGTCGACGCGACGCTGAACTTCGCCACGGCCGCACCCGACGGGGTGAAGCGCAGCTCCGGGTCACCGGTCAGGTTGCCGATGACCGTGATGGTGGTTTCTCCAGCCATGACCTTCTCCTCGAATCACATTTGTTCTGCCGCAAAGGTTCCCACAGGGATGCGACAGCACACGTGAAGCGGTCCGAGTTGCGGATTACCGCGGGAAGCTCAGCGAACTTCCGGACGGATGACCTTGGTGCGCAGCACGGACTCGTTGAGTCGCAGCTGCCGGTCCAGCTCGGCCACGGCCGCAGGCGTGGCCTGCAGGTCGATGACGGCGTAGATCCCCTCGGCCTTCTTGTTGATCTCGAAGGAGAGCCGGCGGCGGCCCCACACGTCGAGCTTCTCGACCGAGCCACCCGACGTACGGATCACGTTGAGGTACGTGTCGAGCGACGGGGCGACGGTGCGCTCCTCGAGACTGGGGTCGAGGATCACCATGACTTCGTAGTGACGCAAGACGTACTCACCTCCTATGGGCTGACGGCTACGGACTGTCCGTAGCAGGAGGTCTGCGTCGTCCGTGCGAATGCCGCGGGATAGGCCCGCGGCACACGGAACCCGGTTATGTTACCTGCTCCTCCGCGTGGACCCGGCGTCGCGGTCCTCGATGGCGTGGTGTGCCCGCCCACAGTCGGCATGCGGACACAGCACGGCGGGGTCACCGTTTCCGGTGACCCCGCCTGTGAGGAGGACCGCGGGACGCTCTGTCCGACTGCTGGGTGGGACCTGGGGAGGAACGACCACACCGACGATGTTGGAGAGAAGCGCCCCGCGGAGACTATTGAGTTTACGCGAACTCTGGCCGAGTTGCCCGCTGAGCGATAATAGCGCGGATTGCCCCGGCTGACACACCAACGACACACACTGTGGCGATAATTGCCAGAAGTCCGATTGGCCCCTTGTCGGGCGAGGAGGTGCTGGCCGCCGGGTCCATCTTCTGCTCGTCGGGGCCGAGCACCACGGCAGCCGAAGGCTCGACCGCGGGCTCTTCGCCCTCGTCCGACGGTGTCGGGAACAGCGTCTCCTCGGGCTCCTCGGGAAGCTGCCCGTTCGTGCTGCTCGTCTCCTGGCCACTGCCCTGCCCGGCCTGCGGGCTCTGCCCCGCCTGGCTCGGCACCTTGGGGCTGGGCTTGGTCGACGGCTTGCGGCTCGGCGTGGCGCTCGGGCTCTGGCCGCCGGTCGGCCGGCTCGGGGCCGCCGTGGCCTTGTTCACCACCTCGACGGTCAGCGGCTCGAACGTCGGGTTGAGGTTAAGCAGGCACTCGGGCACCATCGCGACCTTGACCGGGCCGCGGTGGAACTGGACCTCGACCGTCTCGCCGTCGGGGACCGCGGCGCTGTCCTTGCCGTCGATCTGGAGCGTCGCGCCCTGGCCGAGCCCGTTGGTGAGCCGGACCTTGGCCTCGGCGGCCACGGTGATCTTCGCGGTGGCCGGCTTCGAGCCGCAGAGCAGCAGACCCAGCCCGCCGCCGCTGAAGCTCACCCCTGGCGCCGCCTCGGGCTCCGCGGCCGTGGCCGGGTGCGCGCCCAGCAGCGGCAGGCCCGCGAGCAGGCCGGCCGCCGCGAAGGCGGCGGCTCGCCGTCGGATGGCGTACGACATAGCACTGTCTCCCCCTGGGGCGTGCGCCCCGGAATCCGGTCGCCTCGCGGGGGGCGAGGAGGCACGCCCGCAGGTCCCCGGCCGGGGCAGCACGGTGCGGCATTGGAATCAACGCGAGAAGTTCGCTCCGGTTGCGGATGCACGGCGCGCAACTCGGCGCGCGGAGCGGTAATACTGGTCGAATGCTTATCGGGGCCCACGTCGATTTTGAAGATCCACTAGCCGAGGCGGCGGCGCGCAACGCCGATGTCGTCCAGTTCTTCCTGGCCGATCCGCAGGGCTGGAAGGCGCCGGAGGCGCGCCCGGACGCCGCCGTGTTGCGCGACAGCGCGGTGCAGATCTTCATCCACGCGCCGTACGTGATCAATCTCGCCTCGACCAACAACCGGATCCGCATCCCCAGCCGCAAGCTGCTCGGCCAGCACGCCGCGGCGGCGGCCACGGTGGGCGCGAGCGGTCTGATCGTGCACGGCGGCCACGTCAACAAGGGCGAGGACGTGGCGACCGGCATCGAGAACTGGCGCAAGGCGCTGCAGCAGGCGAGGGACAACGGCGGCCTGCCGGTCCAGGTGCTCATCGAGAACACGGCCGGCGGCGACAACGCCTGCGCGCGCCGCTTCGACGAGCTGGCCCGGCTCTGGGACGCGGTCGGCGACTTCGGGGTCGGCTTCTGCCTCGACACCTGCCACGCCCACGCGGGCGGCGAGGAGCTGCTCGACATCGTCGACCGGGTGAAGGGCATCACCGGCCGGATCGATCTCGTGCATGCGAACGGATCACGAGATGGATTCGACTCCGGCCGCGATCGGCACGACAATCTGACGGTCAAGAACTCAGAGCCCGGAATGATCGACCCCGAGCTGGTGGCCGCAGTGGTACGGGCCGCCGGTGCGCCCGCCGTGGTGGAGACGCCAGGTGGCGCGCAGGGGCAGTCCGCCGACATCGCGTACCTGCGCGCACACCAGTAGAGGGGAACCTGTGAACGGGACCGACGCCGCGCCCGCCAAGGAGCCGACCACCGTGAAGGAACCGGGCGCCCCTCGCCACGCCGCGCCCGAACCGGAGCCGGCCGCGGAGGACGCCTTCGCCCGGTTCAGCCCGGCGCCCGAGGAGAACCCGACCGGGTTCCGCCGGGTGCTGCGCGGCACCCGGCTCGCGCTGCTGCACGAGTGGGCGCTGGCCGCGTACGCCTCGGTGGCGCTGGCCGTCCTGATGACCTGGCCGACCATGCGCTACCCGCAGTACACGATCCCGCAGGACACCGGCGACCCGACGCTGCAGGCGTGGCAGATGGCGTGGTCCGGGCACGTGCTGAAGACCGACTGGTCCCAGCTGTGGCACTCGAACAGCTTCTACCCGGAGAAGTACAGCTTCGCCTTCTCCGACACCCTGCTCGGGTACGCCCCGGCCGGCCTGTTCGGCACCGGCCTGGAGGCGGCCCTCGTCCGCTACAACGTGATGTACGTCCTGCTGCACGCGCTCGCCTTCTTCGGCGCGTACGTGCTCGTCCGCCAGCTCGGCTCGGGCAAGACCGGCGCGGCCGTGGCGGGCGCCGCGTTCGCGTACGCGCCGTGGCGGCTGGCGCAGGCCGGGCACATGCACGTGATGTCCGTCGGCGGCATCGCGCTGGCGCTGGCCATGCTCGCCCGCGGCCACGGCTACTCGCTGCGCCACGGCTACCGGCCGGACCAGCGCAAGCCCGGCTGGGCGCTGGCCGGCTGGCTGGTGGCGGCCTGGCAGATCAGCCTCGGCTTCGGCATCGGCCTGCCGTTCGCGTACGTGCTGGCCACGATCGTGCTGGTGTGCCTGGTGTCGTACCTGGTCCACCGGAAGTGGATCTGGAGCGAGCCCAAGCCGTTCGGCTGGAGGCTGCTGTCCTTCGACGCGATCGGCGGCCTGATCTTCGCCGCGGTCGGCGGCCTGATGGCGCTGGCCTACTTCAAGGTCATCGAGCTGCACCCGTACGCGGAGCGCTCGGACGTCGAGGTGGGCTGGTACTCGCCGCCGCTGCTGGGCTTCTTCACCAGCCCGGCCCAGTCGATGCCGTGGGGCGAGGCGCACACCGGCGCCCGCGAGACGCTGGGCTGGGCGGCGGGGGAGACCAGCCTGCTGCCCGGCTTCGTGCTCTACGGCCTGGCCTTCGCGGGCCTCGTGATGTCGGTGTGGAAGGTGCGCCAGCGCCTGCTGCTGTTCGGCGGCGTGGTGCTGACCATCGTGCTGGCCATGGGCACCAAGTTCTTCGGCGGCCGCCCCGGCTACATGACGCTGTACGACATCCTGCCCGGCTGGAGCGGCATCCGGACCCCGGGCCGCCTGGTCATCTGGACCACGCTGCTGCTGGCGATCCTGGCCGCGGGCGCGGTGACCGCGTTCGTGGAGCAGGCCCGGACCGTCTCGGAGGACCGGGTGCCCTCCCGGCCCCACCCGCTGCTGCGCCTGGCCACCCTCATCCCGGTGGTGCTGGTGCTGATGGAGGGCCTGAACGTCACCGAGCACCCGGTGGTGCCGCTGCAGCCCGCCTCGATGGCGACCGCCCAGGGGCCCATGCTGGTGCTGCCGAGCGACCCGCTGATGGACATGAAGGTCATGGTCTGGTCGACGGACCGGATGACCCCGATCGTCAACGGCAACAGCGGCTTCACGCCGGCCACGCTCGGCGAGATCCGGGAGCTGTGCAAGACGTTCCCGGATCAGGCGAGCGTGGACCGGCTGCGCGCGCTGGGCGTGAAGACGGTGTTGGTGCTCCGCGAGGAGGTCAAGGGCACGCCGTACGAGGCGGCGCTGACCGCGCCCGCCGACGGCCTGGGCCTGCAGCGCACCGAGGCCCAGGACGCCGTGGTGTTCACACTGAACTGACCGCCGCCGGACGATCCGGGGTGAACTCCGTGGACGGCCCGTTCCCATCGAGGAGCGGGCCGTCCGTCTTGTGTACGGGCAGCGGGCCGCTGGGCAGCAGGTGGCTGAACGGGCCGCCGTCCGGGTCGCCGACCTCGGGGTAGGCCTGGCGCACCGCGTCCTGCTCGGGCCGCAGGATGTCCCGGATCACGAGCACGACCAGCGCGATCACGGTGCCGAGGCGCAGCAGCGAGGCGAAGACGAACACGCCCTCCGGGAACACCGACTTGCCGGACGCCCCCATCAGCTCGCCGTAGAACGCGACGAAGTAGCAGATCTCCGCGAGCTGCCAGGCCAGGAACGCGCCCCACTTGGGCCGGGCGAGCACCAGCAGCGGCAGCAGCCACAGCGTGAACTGCTGCGACCACACCTTGTTGGTGATCAGGAACAGCGCCACCACCAGGAAGGCGAGCTGGGCCAGGCGCGGCGGGGTCTTCACCCGCAGGCCCAGGATCACCAGCCCCACGCAGCAGAGGGCGAAGACCCCGAGCGACAGGTTGGTGACCGTCGGCACGTCGTTCCACAGCTGCAGGCCGAACGGGTCGAAGTGCCGGGCGACGTACCAGGACGTGCCCCAGTCGATGATGCGCTCGGAGTTGAGGTCGAGGAAGCGGCGCCAGTTGTCGAAGTTGATCAGCATGACCGGCACGTTGACGGCCAGCCAGGCGGCGGCGCCGGCCGCGATCGACGTCAGCATCGGGGCGTACTTGCGCGAGCGCAGGCCCAGGATCAGGATCGGCAGGAACAGGAAGCCCGGCCAGAGTTTCGCCGCCATGCCCAGGCCCAGCAGCACCCCGGCGGCCACCGGATAGCGCCTGCCCCACAGCCACAGCCCGGCCGTCGCCAGCACGATGGCCAGCAGGTCCCAGTTCACCGTCGCGGTCACCAGCAGCACGGGGGACAGGGCGAACAGCGCCGCGTCCCAGGGTCTGCGCCGCCGCATCGAGATGATCATCGCCACCGTGGCCAGCGCGAACAGGCCCAGCACGAACGCGTTCGCGTCGTAGAACAGCTGCGCCTGGTTGATCGCCGGGTTCTTCTCCCCGAGCGCGTGCACCGGCAGGCCCAGGGCGCCCATGAAGGCGCCGGTCAGCACCGGGTACTCCACCGGGAAGTCGACGTAGGGCACGGCGCCCTCGTTGAGGTGCTCGGCGTAGTACAGCGCCAGCACGTCGGTGTAGCAGAAGTGGGTGTACTGCTTGTAGTCCGCCCAGGCACCGTCGCGGCAGGGGGACTTCTGCACCCAGTGCAGCGCCAGCATCAGGCAGGTGAGCGCGAGCACGATCCGCGCGGCGGTCCAGAAGCGCCCACCCCGCGACGGGGTCTCCGGCACGGCGTGCTCGCCGCGGGGTCCGCCGATCGCCTCGCTCAGCCCGCGGACGAACCCGTCCTCGCGGGCCGGCGACACCACGTGCTCACGAACATCACTCATAGCCCGACATCCTGCCTCACGAATCCCGGTTGTGCAGCATGGCGCACGTTTCCGCACTACCGCATATAGAACGAGGGGCCTCCCGTCCGGGAGGCCCCTCGTGTCGTGTCGTCAGCCGTTACACGGCTTTCCTGTGCCGAAGCCACATGACTTGCTCGGTGCCGGTGCCGGTGATGGCGAGTTATCCGGATTACCCGGATTCCCGGGGTTACCCGGGTTGCCGGGGTTGTTCGGGTCGTACCCGGGGCAGCCCGGCTGGTTCGGGTTGAAGACGCACTGGCCGAGGTCGAACGTCGGGCTCGGGATGACGCCGTCGCCCACGCCCTCGATCTCGCCGATGTTGCCACCGGTGCCGTCCGGGAGCGACTCCTTCTTCATGCCCGAGTGGGCCGCGTTCATGAACTTTTCCCAGATGTCGCCGGGCAGGCCGGAGCTGGTGATGTTGCCGCCGCCCTTGGACTTCGGCTTGTAGATCGGGTCGGAGGCGTTCTTCACGTTGCCCACCCAGATCGCCGTGGCGATCTGCGGCGTGTAGCCGACGGTCCAGACGTTGGAGTTCGCGCCCTTCTTGACGAGGGACTCCCAGGTACCCGTCTTGGCCGCGGCCTGGCGCCCGCCGTCGAGCGAGTGGCCGTAGCTGCTCGGCATGTGCTTGAGCACGCCGGTGACCTCGTCGGCCACCTCCTGCCGGATCGTCCGCTTGCCCACGAGCTTCTCGCCGGTGTTCGGCACGATCTCGTACTTGCCGGTCTTCGTGTTCTTCTTCTCGACCTTGATCACGAAGTGCGGCTTGTTGTAGATGCCGCGGTTGGCGAAGGTCGCCATGCCGGAAGCGTGGTCCAGCACCGTGATCGGGTACTGGCCGAAGGCCACCTGGTAGTCGAACGGGTCGCGGGGACCCTTGATGACGCCGGGCTTGGTGAGGTCACGCGCCTTGCCGTCGTCGGTCGACCACATGGTGCGGATGCCAGCCGCTCGGGCCATCTCCAGGACCTTGTTCGCGCCGAGCTTCTTCGCGATCTTGAAGAACGGCACGTTCAGCGAGAGCCGGGTGACGTCCTCGAGGGTGCAGTTGGTGCCGCACTTGAGGTCGCCCGGGTCCCGGCCCGAGTTCTGCACCGGGGCCAGGCCGCACGTGTCGTACTTCTTGCAGTTCTTCGTCGTCAGCGGGGTCGGGTCCCACGTCGACTTGATGGAGATGCCGTTCTCGATCGCCGTCGCCAGCGTGTAGATCTTGAACGACGAGGCCGCGGGGTGACCGCCGTCCTCCCACTCGGTGCCCTCATTGATCTTGCCGGCGTAGTCGATGCCGGTACCGTCGGCGCCACCGTAGTAGGCCATCACCCGGCCGGTCTTCGGATCGATCGCCACACCCGCCGCGATCACGTTCTTCGGATAGCCGTTGATCAGCGTGCCCTTACGGTCGATCGCCTTGACCACGTCGTTGGTGCACTTCTTCTTGTCTCCCTCGCCGGTACAGGTCTGCTTCCACTCGAAGGTGCGGAAGAGCTGCGCCTCCAGTGCCTGCTGGGCCTTGAGGTTGATCGTGGTGGTGATCCGGTAACCCTTGTTGCGCCAGTCGGTGATGCCCCACGCGGCTAGCTCGCGGTCCACGTACTTCTGGATCA
The DNA here is from genome assembly GCF_016862575.1 of Catellatospora bangladeshensis. Taxonomy (GTDB): domain Bacteria; phylum Actinomycetota; class Actinomycetes; order Mycobacteriales; family Micromonosporaceae; genus Catellatospora; species Catellatospora bangladeshensis. The sequence continues at coordinate 100,244 of NZ_BONF01000038.1, forward strand.
CGAAGCCGGTGCCGGTGCCCTGGACGCCGGTCTCACCGGACTTCGCCGAGTAATCCTTGACCTTCGGGTACTCCATGGCGTCGCGCTTGGCCTTGTCCAGCCGGCCCATCTCGACCATGTTGTTCAGGACGTAGTTCCAGCGTTCCTTGTTGGCGTCCGGGTTGAAGTGCGGGTCGAAGCCCTTGGTGCCGTCGGTCTCGTTCGGCTCCGGCTGCTTGAGCACCGCGCCGAGCACCGCGGCCTGCTCGACCGTCAGCTTGTCGGCGGTCACGCCGAAGTAGGCCTTCGCGGCGGCGCCGACCCCGTTGGAGCCGCGGCCGAACCAGACCGTGTTGACGTAGTACCCGAGGATCTCGTCCTTGCTGTGCTCCTGCTCCAGGCGGCGCGCCATGACGGCCTCGCGCAGCTTACGGGCGTAGGTCACCTCGAGGTCCTTGGCGGCGTTACGCGCGTACTGCTGGGTGATGGTCGAGGCGCCCTGGGTCTCGCCGCCGGTGAGGTTGTTCCACGCGGCGCGGGCGATGCCCCACAGGTCGATGCCGTCGTGCTCGAAGAAGTTCTTGTCCTCACCCGCGATCAGCGCGACCTTCACCTCGTCGGAGAGGGTGGACATCGCGACGATCTCGCGGTTCTCGCCGCCGAGCTTGGCGATCTCCTTGCCGTCGGAGGACAGCACGAAGGTGTTCTCGTTCTGGCTGAAGTCCTCCGGCGCGGGCACCGAGTCGTAGAAGTAGGTGCCGCCGATCAGGCCGCCGCCGGCGAGCAGCACGGTGACCGCCACCGAGGCGAGCACGATGCTGCGGACCTTGTTCTTCTTGCCCTTCTTGCCGGGCGCCGTCTTGCCCGAGCCGCCGCCCTTGCCGGGGCGCGCGTCGTCCTCGTCCTCCAGGCCGGGCGGGCGCACCACGGCCCGGCCCGCGGGACCGCCCACGGTCGCGCGGCCCGCGGAGCCGCCGACGGTGGCCCGGCCCGCTGCTCCACCCACCGCTGCGGAGCCGACGGCCGCCGAGCCGACCGCCGCGGAGCCCACCGCGGCGCGTCCCGCGGAGGAGCCCACGCTGGCCCGCCCCGCGGCCGGGCTGACCGGCGGGCTCACCGGCGCCTGACCGTACCCCTGGTCGCCGTATCCGCCCTGGCCGCCGCCGTAGCCGGCCTGGCCGCCGCCGTAGCCCTGGTCGCCGTAGCCGGGCGCGCTCTGCCCGTAGCCGCCCTGGCCGCCGTACCCGCCTCCGTTACCGGATGACGGCTGCCCGTAGTCCGACGGGGCGCTCGACGAGTAGTCGTAGCCGTAGTCATCGGATGGCACCGAGGCGCGGCCCGAGTTCTGCGCCGGGGGCTGGTACGACTGACGGTAATACTCGTCGTCGTACCCGTTGCCGGCGTGAGGGTCGCCGTACGAAGTCATCTGTCACACCGTTCCGGTCGGGGATGTGGCGGTGGTGGCAGCCGCGGACGGCTGGGGGGCCGTCCTGTGTGCGCGTCCCAGAAGGTACTGCTCCACCAAGTGGTTCCAATCGCAGCCGCGGCACACCTCGACTACGTACACCTGAAACTCACCGAGCGTGTCGGCGAGAGCCGCCAGCTCCGCGCGCGAACGCGCCTGCCCGGCGGACTGCTTGAGCTGATCACCGTAGATGTAGTGCACGTTGATCATGTACTCGCGACGGCAGATGGGGCACCGCTGCTCGGTGGCCTCACCGTGGAACCGGGCCGCGCTCTTCAGGTAGGGGGAGGCGTCGCACACCTCTGACGTGCCGACCTTCCCCGTGTAAACGTCTCGCAGCAGCGCCTGCCGCTGCAGCGAGTAGTCAACGAACCCGCTCCGGCGGGGGGCACCCGCCGTAGACCCCCCGTTTGAGGGCACGGTGATCCGTTGCTGCGCGCGCATGAAAAGCAGGGTAACTCCTACTTCTCCCAGCCGCGACCGCCGTCACACAGCGTGACCAGCACATGAGCCGAGCGCGCAGAGATCTTGAGATGGCGTGACCGTACGCACCGCTGTATTGCCTCGACGTGTCCGGACGTTCTAACGTAACGATGTATCGGGCCGATACATCGTCCGTTCCACCGACCCGGTACCCGACCGCCAGACGCACCGCGAGACCGAACGAAGGGGGTGGCCGACGTGCTCGATCTGGCCATCCTCGGCCTGCTGCATGAATCCCCGATGCATGGGTATGAGCTGCGCAAGCAACTCAGCACCAAGCTGGGCGCGATCCGCGCGGCGATCAGCTACGGCTCTCTCTACCCCACACTGCGACGGCTGCAAACCGCCGGCTGGATCACCGAGGCGGGGGAGACCCCCGCCGACGACGCCGACGTGCCGCCGCTCACCAGCCGCCGGGGCAGGGTGGTCTACAAGATCACGGCCGAGGGCAAGGAGCGGTTCCAGGACCTGCTGGCGCAGGTCGGGCCGGAGGCGTACGAGGATGCCGCGTTCGGCGTGCACTTCGCCTTCTTCTCCCGCACCGAAGTCGACATCCGGCTGCGCATCCTGGAGGGCCGCCGCCGCAAGGTGGAGGAACGCCGGGAGGGCTTCCGGGAGGTGCTGCAGCGCGCCGCCGAGCGGCTCGACGCGTACACCCTGGAGCTGCAGCGACACGGCCTGGATGCGGCGGACCGCGAGGTCCGCTGGCTGGAGGAGCTCATCGCCAACGAGCGCTCCGGCCGCACTCCACCACCGCGCGGCAGCGAGGGCGAGCTGCGCCCTCCCACGCCGCGCAGCACAGATTCCGCACCACCGCTCACGGCCCGACCGGGCCCTGACGACTCCGCCGAGTGAGTTGGGCGATCCCGGCCGACCGGCCGGACGCCTGAAGATGAAGAAGGAGGCAGGAGCTATGGGCTCCGTCCGCGTTGCGATCGTCGGTGTCGGTAACTGCGCCTCGTCCCTGATCCAGGGCGTGGAGTACTACCGCGACGCCGACCCGTCCGAGCGTGTCCCCGGCCTGATGCACGTCGACTTCGGCGGGTATCACGTCCGCGACGTCGAGTTCGTCGCCGCGTTCGACGTCGACGCCAAGAAGGTCGGCCGGGATCTCGCCGAGGCCATCGTGGCCAGCGAGAACAACACCATCAAGCTGTGCGACGTGCCGCCCACCGGCGTCACCGTGCACCGCGGCCCGACCCTCGACGGCCTGGGCCAGTACTACCGCGAGATGGTCGAGGAGTCCGACGACGCCCCGGCCGACGTGGTCAAGGTCCTCAAGGACGCCAAGGTGGACGTGGTCGTCGCGTACCTGCCGGTCGGCTCGGAGGAGGCGGACAAGTTCTACGCCCAGGCCGCGATCGACGCCGGCTGCGCGTTCGTGAACGCCCTGCCCGTCTTCATCGCCTCCGACCCGGTGTGGGCCAAGAAGTTCGAGGACGCGGGCCTGCCCATCGTCGGCGACGACATCAAGAGCCAGGTCGGCGCCACCATCGTGCACCGCGCCCTGGCCAAGCTGTTCGAGGACCGCGGCGTCGAGCTGCTGCGCACGTATCAGCTCAACTTCGGCGGCAACATGGACTTCATGAACATGCTGGAGCGCAAGCGCCTGGTGTCGAAGAAGATCTCCAAGACCCAGTCGGTGACGTCCCAGATCCCGCACGAGATGACCAAGGGTGACGTGCACATCGGCCCGTCGGACCACGTGCCGTGGCTCGACGACCGCAAGTGGGCCTACATCCGCCTGGAGGGCCGCTCGTTCGGCGACACCCCGCTGAACGCGGAGCTGAAGCTCGAGGTGTGGGACTCTCCGAACTCGGCCGGTGTGATCATCGACGCGGTGCGTGCCGCGAAGATCGCGCTCGACCGGAAGATCGGCGGCCCGATCCTGTCCGCTTCGAGCTACTTCATGAAGTCGCCGCCGGTGCAGTACAGCGACCACGACGCCCACGAGGCCGTGGAGAACTTCATCAAGGGCGATGTAAATCGTTGATTTCGGGTGCCCGCCTGAAAAGTGTGAGCGGGTTAACTCATTCACTGATCGATGGCCTGTCTGCTGCGGAAATCGACTCACGTCGTGCAGTAGATAGGCCATCGTCTGTACAAATAGGGCGCTGACGCGCGGCTTTAAGGCACGCTCGGTGTATAGACCCCTGGCGCACAGTTATGCATAGTTGGCTTATGGCCAAGTCTGATTTGATGGATCGGGTGACCACGGATCTCTCCCGTGGCCATACCTACCCGGCGATCCAGCGTATGCACAGCCTGGTCGCCACCCACCCCACCGACCTCGATCTGCGGCGCAGGCTCGCCGCGATCTACCGGGCCACCGGCAACGGCGTAGAGGCCGGCCGCTGGTCCTACCTGGACGACACCGCCGAGCCCGACGAGCTCGCCGCCTTCGAGACCAGCTTCCCCCCGCACCGCCGCCTGGAAGCCCTGCGCTGGCCGGTCGGGGTGCCCGCACCCACCGACGTCTCCCGGGAGCGGCTCGCGCCGCTGCTGGCCCTCGCCACGGCGGCGAAGGCCCCGGTGCCCATGGCGCCCAGGGGATCCGGGCGACTGCAGACCGCCGCGGCCGTCACGACGCTCGGCGCGCTCGCCGGGCTCGCGGTCATCGGGGTACGCACCGTCGCCGAATGGATCTTCTGACGCCGAGACGACTGATTATCTGTGACCCGGCCGTTATAAATGCCACTGGCGTGGTGACCACCTCTCCATAAGGATCAGTGCGTGGCAAAGGCGGACGTACTCGCCCGGGTGCGCGCCGATCTCGCGGCCGGGCATACCCACATGGCGGTGCAGCGCCTGCGAACGCTGCTGGCCGCCCTCCCTGACGACATAGAGATCCGCGAGCTGCTGACCTCCATCTACCGGCAGACCGGTAACCCGGTGGAGGCCGGCCGCTGGGGTTTCCTCACCGACGTGGTACGCGACGCGGAGCTCGCCGCGTTCGCCAAGGCCAATCCGGATCCGTGGCAGCGGCTGCGGCTGCTGCACTTCCAGGGCGACACCGTCCACCTCTCCGAGGGCGCCGCGCAGCGGCTGGTGCAGCTCGCCGACGAGGCCGAGCGCTCCGGCCCGCCGACCGCCTGGTCCGGCTCCTATCGCGCGCCCAGCCGCAAGCGCGGCGTGGTGCTGCCCTGCCTGTTCACCCTGCTCGTGCTCGGCGTCGCGCTGTTCTTCGCATCGGTGGGGGCCATCAAGGTCCTCGGCTGGATCACCGAGTGAGGCCGTGACGGCCCGCTGTTGCCCGAGGTCGCTACCTTTCGCGGCGTGGGTACGGCGACACTGATCTTCCTGATCATCGGGGCACTGGGCGTTCTCATCGCGGCCGTCGCCGTGCTCGGCGGTGATCTGCTCGACATGGGCGACGGCTTCGTCTCCACGGAGCTCGTGGCGGGACTCGTCGGCGGCTTCGGCTTCAGCGCCGCCGTGCTCAACGAACTGTTCGGCGAAGACATCGGGCTGGCCGTGGTGCTCGCCCTCGGTGTGATCACCGCCATACCCCTCGGCCTGCTGTCCGGTCTGCTCGTCGACCGGATGTCGAACATGCGCACCGACGCCACCCCCACCCGCGCCGATCTGGTCGGCACCCGGGGAGTGGTGGTGACCCCGATCCCCGCCGGGGGATTCGGCGAGGTCCGGGTGCGCATCGGCGGCCAGCCTGTGAAACTCTCCGCCCGTGCCGAGCGCCCGGTGCCGCTGGGCACCAAGGTCGCCGTCATCACCGCGGTCAGCGACACCAGCGTGATCGTTCAGGAAGTCCCGGAGCAGTAGCTCCCTACAAGAAGGAAGGTTGATGACACCCCTCGCCATCGCCATCGCGGGCGGCGTACTGCTCGCACTCCTGCTCGTGCTGTTCGTGCTCTCCCGGATCAAGGTGGCCGGCCCCAACGAGGCCTTCATCGTGACCGGCCGCAAGGGCCGCTCCTTCGAGACCGCCGACGGGGCCCGCTCCACCGACCTGTCCGGCCAGAAGGTCGTCATGGGCGCGTCCGTGTTCGTGCTGCCCGTCGTGCAGAAGCTGCAGGTCCTCGACCTGTCCAGCCGCCGCATCCACGTGGAGATCACCGGTGCGGTGAGCAAGCAGGGCATCCGGGCCAACCTGCAGGGCGTCGCGATCGTGAAGGTCGGCGGCACCGAGGACGCCATCCGGGCCGCCGCCCAGCGCTTCCTGCACCAGCAGTCCGAGATCGAGGAGTTCACCCGCGAGGTGCTCGCCGGTGCGCTGCGCTCGATCGTGGGACGGCTCACCATCGAGGAGATCATCAGGGACCGGGCCGCGTTCGCCTCCGCCGTCGCGGAGGAGGCGGAGCACTCGATGACCAACCAGGGCCTGGTGCTCGACACGTTCCAGCTGCAGGACATCCTCGCCGAGGGCTCCTACCTGCAGGACCTCGGCCGGCCCGAGGCCGCCCGGGTGCTCAAGGACGCCGCCATCGCCGAGGCCGAGGCCCGGCAGCTCGCCGAGCAGGCCAGGCTGAAGTCCGAGGAGTCGATCGCCGAGGCGCAGCGCAACCTGGCCCTCAAGCAGGCCGCCATCCAGGCCGAGATCGACGCGGCCAAGGCCGTCTCGGCCGCGGCGGGCCCGCTCGCCGAGGCCGAGCGCCAGCAGATCATCATCGCCGAGCAGCGCAAGGTCGCCGAGCAGAACGCCGAGCTGAAGCAGCGCCAGCTCGACACCGAGGTGCGCAAGCCCGCCGACGCGGCGCGATACAAGGTCGAGCAGGAGGCCGAGGCCGACCGCAACGCCCGGGTGCTCGCCGCCGACGCGGCCCGCCAGGCCACCATCGCCGCCGCGCAGGCGTCCGCCGAGCAGGCCCGCCTGACCGGTGAGGGCGAGCGGGCCCGCCGGGCCGCGCTGGCCGAGGCCAACGCGATCGAGGGCGCCAAGGAGGGAGAGGCCGAGCAGCGCCGGCGTACCGCCATCGCGGACGCGGTCGAGCGCGAGGGCACCGCCGACGCGGCCGCGATCCTGGCCAAGGGCCAGTCCGAGGCCGAGGCGATGCGCCTGAAGGCCGAGGCGTTCGCACAGTACGGCGAGGCCGCCGTGCTCGACCTGCTGGTGAAGGTGCTGCCGCAGGTGGTCGCCGCCGCGTCCGCCCCGATGGGCGCGATCGACAAGATGACCGTGATCTCGACGGACGGCGCCAGCTCGCTGACCAAGTCCGTGGCCACCAACGTGGCGCAGGGCCTGCAGCTCGGCAACGACCTGACCGGCATCGACCTGCCCGCGCTGCTGGCGCGGGTGACCGGCGCCGCCACTCCCAAGGAGTGATCCCGCGCTGCGGACGTTCCCGCCTTCGCCGGTGGGAACGTCCGCAGCGTTCCCCTGCGGGCCACGCGCGCCACGTAGGGTGGTGACGTGCCCCACCCCGTGATCCCGAACGCGACCGAGAGCCGGCGGGTCGCCGCCACCTCCCGCGCGATCCTGGCCGGCGCGCCCTTCCGGCGCCTGCTCGGGGTGCGGCTCACCAGCCAGATCGCCGACGGCTGGTTCCAGGCCGGCCTGGCCGGGTCGCTGCTGTTCAACCCCGACCGCCAGTCCAGCCCGGTCGCCATCGCCGCCGGGTTCGCCATCCTGCTGCTGCCGTACTCGCTGATGGGGCCGTACGTCGGCGTGCTGCTGGACCGCTGGGACCGGCGGGCGTCGCTGTCCACCGCCAACCTGGCGCGCGCCGCGATGGTGCTGCCCGCGGCCGCGCTGCTGTGGTCCGGCCTGCAAGGGCTCGGGTTCGCGGTGTGCGCCCTGATCGTCATCGCGATCAACCGGTTCTTCCTGGCGGGCCTGTCCGCGTCGCTGCCGCACGTGGTCGAGGAGCGCAAGCTGGTCCCCGCGAACGCGCTCGCGTCCACGCTCGGCACCATCTGCTACTCGATCGGCCTGTTCACCGCCGCGTCGGTGGTCGCGCTGCAGCTGGTCGGCACCGACCGGCACGGGTACGGCCTCATCGCCGCCACCGCCGCCCTGGGCTACCTCGCCTCCGGCCTGCTGGCCCGGCGCTTCTTCCGGCGCGACGAGCTGGGCCCCGACGCGCACGAGCGGGCCACCGACAGCATCCGGGCGGCCGTGGTCGTGGTGTTCCGGGGCATGGTCAGCGGCGCACGCCACCTCGCCTCACGCGGCAAGGCCGCCCGGATCATGATCCTGCAGTCGGCGTACCGCTTCCTCTACGGCGTGCTCACGCTCGCCGTGCTCCTGCTCTACAGCCGTTACTTCGGCAAGGCCGCCGAGCGGACCGCGACGGAGCTGTCCGGCGCGGCCCAGTCGATGGGGCAGCTGGGGCTCGTGGTCCTGTTCGGGGCGGCGGGCGCCGCGGTGGCCGCGGTGCTCACCCCGCTCGCGGTGCGCTGGTGGGACGCCCGCCGCTGGCTGACCGGCTCGGTCGCCGCCGTCGGCGTCGTGGTGCTGGTCTGCGGGCTGCCGTTCGTCGCGCCGCTGCTGCTGGTCGCGGTGTTCCTGGTGAACGTCGCCTCGCAGAGCATGAAGATCCTGGTCGACGCGACCATCCAGCACGAGTGCGCGGACGTCTACCGGGGGCGGGTGTTCAGCGTCAACGACACCGCGTTCAACCTGTGCTTCGTGGGCGGCCTGTTCACGGCCGCGCTCACCCTGCCCGGCAACGGCAAGTCCGCGATCGCCCTGGTGATCACCTCGACGGCCTTCGTCCTGCTGGCCGCCTGGTACTGGACCACCACCGCCCGCCTGGCCACCACCCCGCCCGACCCGGACGCCACCCCCACCGTCTACAAGTCCTGACCCGCCGCGCGCCCGCCAAGATCACTCGACTTGCCAGGCACTTGGGCGTATGCGGCCGCAAGATACGCCCGAGTGCCAGGCAAGTTGGACGATCTTGACGGGCGCGCCCGCCCGGCCGCGCGCGCCGCACGGCCCGAAGGCGGGGAGGGTCAGGGGAGGAGGCCCTCGGCGCGGGCCCAGCGCTGGAGTTCGGCCTCGGCCTCGTCGCGGTCGAGGGGGCCGCGTTCCAGGCGCAGCTCCTTGAGGTGCTTCCAGGCGCGGCCGACGACGGGGCCGGCGGGGACGCCGAGCAGCTCCATGATCGCGTTGCCGTCGAGGTCGGGGCGCACCCGGGCCAGGTCCTCCTCGGCCTGGATGCGGGTGATGCGCTGCTCCAGCGCGTCGTAGTCGGCGGCGAGCAGCGCCGCCTTGCGCTTGTTGCGGGTGGTGCAGTCGGAACGGGTGAGCTTGTGGAGGCGGGCGAGCTGGTCGCCTGCGTCGGTGACGTACCGCCGCACGGCCGAGTCGGTCCACTCGCCCCGGCCGTACCCGTAGAAGCGCAGGTGCAGCCCCACCAGCGCGACGACGGGCCCGATCACGTCCTTGGGGTACTTCAGCGCCTTGAGCCGGGTCTTGGCCATGCGGGCGCCGACCATCTCGTGATGGTGGAAGCTGACCCCGCCGTCGGCGCCGACCGCCTTGGTGGCCGGCTTGCCGATGTCGTGCAGCAGCGCGGCCAGGCGCAGGACCAGGTCGGGGCCGCCGTCGGCGGTGTCGTACCCGGCGGCGTTGCTGACCACCTTGAGGGTGTGCTCGTACACGTCCTTGTGCTGGGCGTGCTCGTCGATCTCCAGCTTCAGCCCGGCCAGCTCGGGCAGGAAGCGGTCGGCCAGGCCGGTGTCGACCAGCAGCCGCAGCCCGGTCACCGGGTCGGCGCCGAGCAGCAGTTTGGAGACCTCGTCGCGGATCCGCTCGGCAGTGATCCGGTCCAGGTCGGCGGCCATGTGCTCCATCGCCGTACGCACCGCGGGGTCGAGGTCGAAGCGCAGCTGCGCGGCGAACCGGGCGGCGCGCAGCATGCGCAGCGGGTCGTCGCCGAACGACTGCGCCGGGGTGCCCGGCGTCCGGATCACCCGCGCGGCCAGGTCCTGCAGCCCGCCGAACGGGTCGGCGAACTCGTGGCCGGGCAGGCTGACCGCCATCGCGTTGATCGTGAAGTCGCGCCGGACGAGGTCGTCGTGCAGGTTGTCGCCGTACTGCACGAGCGGGTTGCGGCTGACGCCGTCGTACGACTCCGCCCGGTAGGTGGTGATCTCCAGCCGGAGCCCGCCGCGCTGCAGCCCGATGGTGCCGAACTCGCGTCCCGTCTCCCAGGTCGCCTCGGCCCAGCCCTTGATGATCTTCAGGGTGTCCTCGGGACGGGCGTCGGTGCAGAAGTCGAGGTCGTCGCCGAGCCGGCCGAGCAGCGCGTCCCGGACGGACCCGCCGACGAGGTGCAGCTCGTAGCCGGCCTTGGCGAAGCGGCGGCCCAGTTCGTCGGCGACGGGTGAGACGCGCAACAGCTCGGTGACGGCGTTGCGCTGGGCGGCGGAGAGTTCAGGTGAGGGCGACATCGATCATCCAGCCTACTGGGGAGGCTGGTCATGGCTGTTCGCAGGTATGGTGCATCCCATGACAGCCCCCGATCGCACCCCCCCGATCGACTCCGAGAACACCACCGTCATGCCGAGGGTGGTGTCTGCCGGGCTGCCCGCCGAAGAGCTGGAGGCCTCGGCCGAGCCCAGCTTCGAGGAGGAGCACAAGGGGGCGGCCGGCAACTCGGCCATGATGGCGGTCGGGTCGCTGGTCAGCCGGGGCACCGGCTTCCTGCGTACGGCGGTCATGGCGGCGGCGCTCGGCGGTGGGCTGGTCGGCAACGCGTACACCACCGCGCAGATCTTCCCGGGGATGATCTACGAGCTGCTGCTCGGCGGCATCCTGTCCAGCGTGCTGGTGCCGATGCTGGTCCGCGCGCGCAAGAGCGACCCGGACCGCGGCCAGGCCTACACGCAGCGGCTGCTCACCCTCGCGGTGATCGTGCTGGGCATCACCACGGTGCTCGCGGTGATCTGCGCCCCGCTGCTGACCATCGCGTACGCCAGCGACGAGGCCACCGACGCGCAGAAGCACCTGATCACCACGCTGTCGTACCTGATGCTGCCGACGATCTTCTTCTACGGCCTGACCGGCCTGTGCAGCGCGGTGCTCAACACCCGGGGCCAGTTCGCCGCCCCCATGTGGACCCCGATCCTGAACAACGCCGTGGTCATCGCGACCGGCGTCACCTACCTGGTGATCTTCGGCGACGCGCAGATCGACCCGGAGCAGATGACCCCGGCCCGCATCCTGGTGCTGGGCGGCGGCGTGCTGCTGGGCATCGTGGTGCAGGCGCTGGGCCTGTTGCCCGCGCTGCGCAAGGTCGGCTTCCGCTGGCGCGCCCGCTTCGACTTCCGCGAGCTGGGCCTGCGCCGGCTGGCCACGGTCGGCGGCTGGATGTTCTGCTATGTGATCGTCAACCAGCTCGCGCTGCTGGTGCTGACGAACCTGCTCAACCGGGCCGGTCACGTCGGCGGCGCCGGTCCGATGATCTACAACAACGTGTTCCTGCTGATGATGATGGCGCACGGCATCGTGGCGGTCTCGATCATCACGGCGCTGCTGCCGCGGATGAGCGCGGCCGCGTCCGAGGGCCGGGCCGGGGACATCGCGGCCGACCTCAGCAAGGGCATCCGCACCGTGGTGGTCATGCTCGCGCCGGTCGCGGTCACGTACGTGGTGCTGGCGCTGCCGATCTCGATCGCGCTGTTCGAGCGCGGGGCCTTCCACCGGGCGGACTCGATCCAGACCGCGCCGGTGCTGGCCATGGCCGGACTCGCGCTGCTGCCGTTCGCGATCAGCCAGCTGTTCAACTTCAGCTACTACTCGCTGCAGGACACGAAGACCCCGGCGCTGATCAACCTGCCGGTGATCACCATGCGGCTGGCGATCCAGCTCGGCTGGTGGGCGGCGTTCGCGGCGGCCACCACCGCGGTCGGCATGATGCTGGGCAACGCCGTCTCGTACGTGTTCGCCGCGCTGCTCTCGGCCGCCCTGCTCAAGCGGCGGATCGGCCTGATCGGCCTGCGCCGGATCTCGGTCACCGTGGCGAAGGTCGTGGTCGCCGGGCTCATCGCGGCGGCAGCCGGCTACGGCACGGTCCAGCTGCTGTTCATGGGCGCGACGCAGTCCGAGGTGAGCGGCTTCACCAGCTGGGTCACCCTGGCCACCGGCGGCATCGTGATCTGCGGCGTGTACGGCGCCGCCGCCCTCGCCCTCAAGATCGGCGAGGTCCAGGACGTCCTCGGCATGGTCCGCCGCAAGCTCGGCCGCTGATCGGCTCATTCCCACCGAGGCCGCGGTTTCCCCGAAACCGCGGCCTCGCTGCTTGCCATGATCAGTGTTTCGTGCCGGAAGACGTGGTCTGGCCTCACGTTCCGACACGAAACGCCGATCATCGCGACGTAGCCGGCCGCTGACGGCGGGACCCGTGCAGGCCGGGAGTTAAGAAGGTGCCCTTCCTCTACGGATAGCGTTAAGAAGGTGCCCTTCCTTGCGTCGGTCAGCGGCGGCGGGTGCCACCCGGGTCAGCGGCGGCGGGTGCCGAAGATGGAGCGGATGATGGCGGTGCCGGCGGCTGCGGCGGCGGTCGTGAGCAGGCGTTTGGTGGTCTTGGAGCCGAGGATCTGGGTGGCGAGGTTCGGCTCGGGCTTGGCCTGCGGCGGGGGAGCGGGGGCCGGGGTGGACGCGGGCGGTGTGGGGGCCGGCGGCGGGGCCAGGCGGGCGGCGAGCATCTCGTATGCCGACTCGCGGTCCACCGGCTGGTTGTACTTCGCGCCCAGCGGCGAGCCCGCCGTGATCGCGGCCAGCACGGCCGGGTCGGCGGCGGCCATCAGCGACTGGGGCGCGCGCAGCCGGGTCCACGCGACCGGGGTCGGCGCCCCCTTCTCGTTCAGCACGGTCACGATCGCCTCGCCGGTGCCGAGCTGCGTCAGCACCTCCTCCAGGTCGTAGCCCGACCTCGGGAACGTGGACGCGGTCGCCTTGAGCGCCTTCGCGTCGTCGGGCGTGTACGCCCGCAGCGCGTGCTGCACCCGGCTGCCGAGCTGGGCGAGCACGTCGGCGTGCACGTCCTTGGGGGTCTGCGTGACGAAGAAGACCCCGACGCCCTTGGACCGGATCAGCCGCACCGTCTGGGTGATCGACTCCAGGAACGCCTTGGAGGCGTCCTTGAACAGCAGGTGCGCCTCGTCGAAGAAGAAGACCAGCTTCGGCTTGTCCGGATCGCCGACCTCGGGCAGCTCCTGGTAGAGGTCGGCGAGCAGCCACATCAGGAACGAGGAGAACAGCGCGGGCTGGGCGACCACGCCGGGCAGCTCCAGAACGGTGACCATGCCCCGCCCGTCGGGCGCGGTGCGCAGCAGGTCGGTGGTGGCGAACTCGGGCTCGCCGAAGAACGCGTCCGCGCCCGCGTCGCTGAACCCGATCAGCTCCCGCAGCAGCACCCCGGCGGTCTGCTTGGACAGGCCGCCGAGGCTCTTCAGCTCGGCGGCGCCCTCCTCGGAGATCAGGTACTGGATCACCGAGCGCAGGTCCTTCACGTCGACCAGCGGCAGGCCCTTGGCGTCGGCGAAGTGGAAGACGAGGTTGAGCGAGGAGGTCTGCACCTCGGTCAAATCCATCACCTTGGCCAGCAGCAGCGGCCCGAAGTCGGTCACGGTTGCCCGGACGGGCACGCCGACGCCCTTGCCGCCCAGGGTGAGGAACTCGCACGGGTACGCGGTGGGCACCCACGGCTGCCCCAGCTCGGCCATCCGTTCGGTGATCCAGTCGTTCGGCACGCCGGGGGCGGCCATACCGCTGACGTCGCCCTTGATGTCGGCCAGGAAGACCGGCACCCCGGCGGCGGACAGCTGCTCGGCGAGCACCTGGAGGGTCTTCGTCTTGCCGGTGCCGGTGGCCCCGGCGACCAGCCCGTGCCGGTTGAGCATGGCCAGCGGGACCCGGACCGGGCAGTCGGACTGGGCCTTGCCGTCGTCGCCGACCAGCGCGCCGAGCTCGACCGCCGGGCCGTCGAAGGCGTATCCGGCCCGTACCGCCGCCGCATCCACCATCACGCCGCTCCCTGTCAGATTTGCCCGATATAGAGGAAGCGTAGCTATTTTGCGCCACCCGCACCGCCCATCCGGCCCGCCGACCGATACCGGTTCGAGTTCTCGGAGGGGCCCTCTGCGGCTGCGCCGATTCGTCAGATAGCTGTAAGGTCGCACTCGGCAACCGAGCGGAACGCCTAGGCTCTCTAGATAGCGGACGACAATGCGACGGCCTCCACGTGCGGGCTGAGTCCGATCCATGGCGGCACCGACGGCACATTGCGACTGCATCACTGAGGGAGGACGGGGTGACCCAGGTCGGCGAGGGGCCATCCGCGGCCGGGTCGGCTGCCGAACCCCTGGGCGGGCTCGCGGTCGGCGATGTGCTGGCCGAGCGCTACCGCCTGGAGGAGCACATCAACAACGACAGCGCCGGCCGGCAGGTCTGGCGCGGGGTCGACGTGGTGCTGCGCCGGCCGGTCGCACTCGTGCTGCGCACGCCCGGCGGCGCCTCCGCCGAGGAGATGCTCTCCGCCGCGGTCACCGCGAGCCGGGTGGTGCACCCGAACCTGATCGGCGTCTACGACGCCATCGACGAGGGCGAGCGGGCGTACGTCATCCGCGAGTGGATCGAGGGCACCGCTCTGCGTGACCTGGTCACCGAGGAGGGCCCGTTCGACGCCGAACGGGCCACGTCGGTGCTGCACGCGGTCGCCGACGCGGTGTCCGCGCTGCACGCCAGCGGCATGGCGCACGGCAACGTGCACCCCGGCACGGTCCTGGTGGCCAACGACGGCCGGGTCGTGCTCGCCGACGCCCGGGTCGACGACCACACCAGCAACGAGGCCGACGTGCGCGGCCTCGGCGGCGTGGCGTACTTCATGCTCACCGGCCACTGGCCGAAGGCCGAGGCGGGGCGCTCCGCGCTGCCCGACGGCCGCCGCGACAGCACCGGCGCCCTGGTCGCCCCGCGCCAGGTCCGCGCCGGCGTCCCCACCTACCTCGACGATCTCGTGATGGACCTGCTCGACGGCAAGCTCGCGCTGCCCACCGCGCAGGTGCTGACCTCCGAGCTGGCCCGGCTGGACACCGGCGAGCGGCTGCTGCTCGGCGGCAACGGCACGCTGCGCTTCGCCGAGGACCCCGCCGAGCCGGCCCCGCGCGCCGCGACCCCCAAGCTGATGGCCGTCGGCGGCGTCGCCCTGGCACTGGTCGTCGCGGGCCTGGTGTTCGCCGTCCGCGCGCTCAACGCCGGTGCCGAGGAGCCGGTCGCGAGCCCCTCGCCGACCGTGTCGGCCGCCCCGGCCGAGTCCGCCGCGCCGCAGCCTCGCGTGCTCAACCTGCGCGCCGACCAGGTGCGCATCGTCGACCCGGTGGGCGACCGCGACTCCGCCAAGGACGCCGCCAAGATGGTCGACGGCGACGCGAACTCGCAGTGGCGCACCAGCTGGTACAAGCAGAACTTCGGTGCCGTGGGCCAGCAGAAGAAGGGCCTCGGCATCCTCATCAAGCTGGACCAGCCGCAGATCATCTCCAGCGTGAAGGTGCAGCTCACCGACACCGGCACCTCGGCGACGCTGCAGGCCGGCCCGGCCGACGCGCCGATGACCAAGGCCGGCGACCAGACCATCGTCGCCACGTTCAAGCCGGTCGAGGGCGCGACCGTGTTCGGGCCGGACTCCGGCAGCACCATGGTGTTCTCCACCGACACGACCACGCCGTACCAGTTCCTGATGATCTGGATCTCGCAGCTGCCCCCGGATTCGGAGGACGCCGGCCGGTTCCGCGTCGGCGTGCAGGAGATCGTGGTAGAGGTGCAGTGACCGGGCCGGACCCCCGTACGGACGAGGAGCTGCTGGCGGCCCATGCCGCCGGCGAGCCCGACGCCTTCGGGGTGCTGTTCCGCCGCCACCGCGACCGGCTCTGGGCCGTGGCGCTGCGCACCACCAACGACCGCGAGGACGCCGCGGACGCGCTGCAGGAGGCGATGCTCTCCGCGCATCGCGCCGCGGCCCGGTTCCGCGGCGAGGCCGCCGTCACCACCTGGCTGCACCGCATCGTGGTGAACGCCTGCGTCGACCGGCTGCGGCGGCGCCAGGCCCACTTCACCCTGCCGCTGCCCGGCCAGGCCGGGGCGGAGGAGGAGGACCGCCACGGCCCGGCCCGCAACGAGCCGGCGGCGCCCAGCACCGACCACGACACCGCGATGGTGGTGCGGGCCGCGCTGGCCGAGCTGCCGTACGACCAGCGGGCCGCGCTGGTCCTGGTCGACCTCCAGGGCTACTCGGTCGCCGAGGTGGCCGAGATGATGGGCGTGGCCGAGGGCACCATCAAGAGCCGCTGCTCACGGGGCCGGGCCCGGCTCGCTGTGATGTTGGGCCACCTACGCAACCTGAGCGCCCCACCTGACGTCGGAGGGACACGGACGCAGGACCTGGCACCGAGAGGGGGCTCCCATGACCACAGTCGATCATGATCTGCTGGCCGACTACGTCGGCGGCGCGCTGGAGGGCACCCCGGACGAGGCCCGCGTCGCCGAGCTGATCGCGGCGGACCCGGCGTGGCAGGCCGCCGCCGACGAGCTGCGCGGTGCGCTCGCCCTGGTCTCGGCAGACCTGGCTGTGCTCTCCGCCACACCGGAGCCCATGCCCGCGGATGTGGCCGCCCGCTTCGACGCCCTGCTGGCCTCGTCCGAGTTCGCGCCGGTGCCCGCCGCGGCGCCGCGCGCCGGCGTGGGCGAGCGCACCCTCGACCGGTCCGACCGGCCCAGCCGCCCCGGCGCGGCTCGGCGTCCGCGGCGACGCTGGGTGATGCCGACCGCGGTCGCGGCAGGCGTGCTGGCGCTGGCCGGGATCGTGCTGCCGCTGGGACCGCTCGGCATGTCGGCGCAGGAGGCGGGCACGATGGCGGACGCCCCCGCGGCCGCGCCTGCGGCAGCCGGTCCGGTGCCCGCATATGCCAGCGGCTCCGACTACCTGCGCGAATCGATGCGGGAGGGGATGCGCGCCGCCGCGTCGGCCAAGTCCAGCCCTGACGCGGAGCTGTTCAGCACGCCCACGGACTCCGCCAGCCCTGGGGACGTCGCCGCCCTGAGCTACGACCTCCATCGGGCGCCCGCCGGGCTGGCCCGGCTCACCGCCTCGCCCGACGCGCTGGCTCGCTGCCTGGACGCGGTGCGCACCGCGGTTCCGGGTACGGTGACCTCGGTCGACTTCGCTCGTTTCGAAGGCCGGCCCGCCGTGGTCATGATGGTCGACACCGCCTCCGGACGCCTGTGGTTCGTGGCCGGGCCGGGCTGCGGCGTGAACGGTCCTGACGAGCTGTTCCGCGCGCCACGCGACTAGACACAGTGAGCTGACCCACCGCTGGGGCCGCAACGGAATGCTCGCTCCGTACGATGGCGTTTCAGCCTGCGACAAGCACGGCGCGAACGTTCGTGTCGATCCTAGGGAGCGCGTCTCGTGGAGAACGTCCGAAACCTGATCATCGTCGGCTCGGGTCCGGCCGGCTACACCGCGGCCGTGTACGCAGCGCGTGCCAACCTGAAGCCGCTGCTCATCGAGGGCGTGGAGTCGGGCGGTGCGCTCATGACCACCACCGAGGTGGAGAACTTCCCCGGCTTCCCGGACGGCGTCATGGGCCCGGAGCTGATGGACCAGATGCGCAAGCAGGCGGAGCGGTTCGGCACCGAGTTCATCACCGACAACGCGACCCGGGTCGAGCTGGCCGGCGACGTGAAGAGCGTCTGGGTCGGCGACCGGGAGTACAAGGCCCGCGCCGTCATCCTCTCCACCGGCTCGGCCTGGCGCCCGCTCGGTGTGCCGGGCGAGCAGGAGCTGCTCGGCCACGGCGTGTCGTCCTGCGCCACCTGTGACGGCTTCTTCTTCCGGGGCCAGCGCATCGTGGTGGTGGGCGGCGGCGACTCGGCGATGGAGGAGGCGACCTTCCTCACCCGCTTCGCCGAGCACGTGACGATCATCCACCGGCGCGACGAGTTCCGCGCCAGCAAGATCATGGCGGAGCGCGCCCTGTCCAACGAGAAGATCTCGGTCGAGTGGAACACCGTGATCGACGAGGTCATCGGCACCGACGGCAAGGTCTCCGCGGTCCGCGTGCACAACGTGGTCACCGGCGAGCAGCGCGAGCTGCCCACCAGCGGCGTGTTCGTCGCCATCGGCCACGACCCGCGCAGCGAGATGTTCCGCGGCCAGGTGGCCATGGACGACGAGGGCTACGTGAAGGTCGACTCCCCGAGCTCGCGCACCGACCTTCCCGGCGTGTTCGCCGCGGGCGACCTGGTCGACCACACCTACCGCCAGGCCATCACGGCGGCCGGCACCGGCTGCACCGCGGCCCTGGACGCCGAGCGCTTCCTCGCGCACTAGCGCGCGACACCAACGACGTAACAGAGTTTTCTGAGATGGGAGAGACCCGAATGGGATCCGCGAAGGCGGTCACCGACGCCACGTTCGTCAGTGACGTACTGCAGTCCGACAAGCCGGTGCTGGTGGACTTCTGGGCCGAGTGGTGCGGCCCGTGCCGCAAGGTCGCGCCGGTGCTCGAGGAGATCGCGCGCGAGATGGCCGACCAGGTCACGATCGTGAAGCTCGACATCGACGCGAACCCCGAGACCGCGCGGGCCTACCGGGTGATGTCGGTGCCGACGCTGACCCTGTTCAAGGGCGGCCAGCCGGTGCAGTCGGTCGCGGGCGCCAAGCCCAAGGGCGACATCGTCCGGCTCATCGAGTCGGCACTCTGACTCTGCGCTGAACGCGCGTCGCACGGGGCTCTGAGCTGGTGCTCAGGGCCCCGCGACATGTTCCGGGCCGGTTCCGGGTACGCGATCATGACAGGTAATGCCGCGAACCGGGCGGCGCGCCGTTTCGAGCCAGGTTGGAGACTCACCACCCACCGGCACGGCGCGGTAGGCTCCGGTGGCATTTGTGAGGTTTCCCAGGAGGTCCGTCGTGCGAGCCATCAAGCGCGGTGAGCGCGGCCCGGCCGTCACCGAGATCCGGTCGATTCTCGTCGCGCTCCGCCTGCTGCCGCCGGCCCCCGATCCCGCCGAGGCCGAGTTCTTCGACCCGGCCACCGAGCGGGCCGTGCGCGCCTTCCAGCAGGACCGTGGGCTGTCCGTCGACGGGGAGGTGGGCGCGGAGACCTGGCGCGCCCTGGACGCCGCCCGGTGGACGCTGGGCGCCCGCATCCTCTACTACAGCGTCACCAACCCGCTGCGCGGCGACGACGTGCGCCAGCTCCAGGAACGCCTGCTGGAGATGGGGTACGACGTCGGCCGCACCGACGGGACGTACGGTCCGCGCACGGCGCGCGCGCTGTCGGCGTTCCAGCGGGAGATGGGCCTGGCCCCGGACGGCTCGTGCGGCCCGGAGACCCTGCACATGCTGCGCCGGCTCGGCCGCAAGGTGGTCGGCGGCTCGCCGCTGAAGCTGCGCGAGGAGGTCACCTTCCGGCACACCGGGCCCAGCCTGGTCGGACGGCAGATCATCATCGACCCCGGCCACGGCGGCTCGGACCCGGGCGTGGTGGTGCCGGACGGCCCGCTCCGCTGGACCGAGTCGGATCTGGCGTACGACCTGGCCACCCGGCTGGAGGGCCGGCTCGCCGCAGCGGGCATGCGCGTGCACCTGACCCGCGGCCCGCTGCCCATCGAGGCGCCCAGCGACCTGGACCGGGCGCAGCTCGCCAACGAGATGGGCGCCGACCTGCTGATCTCCCTGCACATCGACGGACACCACAACCCCCAGGCGGACGGCGTCGCCACGTACCACTACGGCACCGAGAACGGCGTCACCTCGACGATGGGGGAGCGGCTGGCCGGGCTGGTGCAGCGGGAGATCGTGGCCCGCACCGGCCTGCGCAACTGCCACACCCACGCCAAGACCTGGGAGCTGCTGCGCTACACCCGCATGCCCGCGGTGCGCGTCGACGTCGGCTACCTCACCTCGCCCAAGGACCGGGCGCAGCTCATCGACCCGATGTTCCGCGAGCGGGTGGTCGAGGCGATCGTCGCCGCCGTGCAGCGCATGTACTACCCCGTGGAGATCGACGTGAAGACCGGCACCATCGACGTGAGCGCGCTGCGGATGGCCCTGCCCAGCTCATGACCGCCGCCACCACTCCTTCCACCGACGGCGCCGCCGCGCACCGCCGCTACGCCGACCGGATGTTCGCCGAGGTCCTCGTCGCGCTGCGGCACCGGGACCAGCGGGGCTTCCGCAGGGCGTGCGACGACGTGTACGCGAGCACCCTGGACTCCGGCGCGGTCGGCGCCGCCGCCCTGCACGCGGCCGAACTGGCGGTGCAGCACGCGTGGGACCTCAACTGGCAGCCTGCGGAGCTGGACCACGCCCTGCGCCGCTTCGCCGCCAAGGTCAAGGCTCCGGCCGCCGTGACCGCGTGGATGACCCGCCTGCTGAGCGACGCCAGCGCGGGGCGGATGCGGGCACACGCCCCCGAGACCGTCACGGCCCGCTGGCACTCGCAGCTGGAGGTGCTGGAGGCGGCGGTCTGGTGGGGCGCCGACGAGGAGCACCTGGCCGGCTTCGGGCAGCGGCACGGGCTGGACCGGCTGAAGGTGCTCGGCGGCGCGTTCGAGCTGATGCGCTGGATCCACCACGAGCTGCCGCGCCTGGAGAAGGCCGGGCACGCGCCCGGCTCGCCCGTCCCGCCCCGGCGGACCGCGAGCCGCGCGACGCAGGCCGCGGACCAGCGCATGCTGGACCGCATCCGGGCGCTGCTGGCCAAGGCCGAGTCGACCGGGTTCCCGGAGGAGGCCGAGGCGTTCACCGCCAAGGCGCAGCAGCTGATGGCCCGGCACAGCATCGACCACGCGCTGCTGGACGCCACCGCGGGCGGCGGCGACGGCCCGGACACCCGGCGCATCGTCATCGCCAACCCGTACGAGGGCCCGAAAGCGCTGCTGCTCCAGGTCGTCGCGAAGGCCAACAACTGCCGCGCGGTGAACTTCAAGGAGTACGGCCTGAGCACCATGGTCGGCTTCGAGACCGACCTGGACGCCGTGGAGCTGCTCTACACCTCGCTGCTGGTGCAGGCGGTGCGGGCGATGACCGCCGCGAACGCGCGGCCGGACCGCTACGGCCGCAACGACGTGCGCTCGTTCCGGCAGGCGTTCCTGAGCGCGTACGCCGACCGCATCGGCGAGCGGCTGGCCGAGGCGGCCGAGGAGGGCCACGCCGAGGCGGCCGCCGGCACGGACCTGGTGCCCGTGCTGGCCGCCCGCACCGAGGCGGTCACCACGGCATTCGACGAGCTGTTCCCGAACCGGACGACCGGCACGGCGCGGATCGGCAACCTGGCCGGCTGGGCTTCTGGCCGGGCCGCCGCCGACCGGGCCGACCTGGCCGCTCGTGCCCCGCTGCCGCGGACCGGACGGGCCGGCTAGCCGGGAGCGGGGCCGGCCGGTGGCGCGCTAGTTGGTCGTGCTGCGCACCGCCGGGCGCACGCCGGGGCGCAGCAGCTCCGGGCTCATCGAACCGAGCAGCTTCTCCAGCGCGTACTCCACGTCTGATTTCCACGACAGCGCGGTCCGCAGCTCCATCCGCAGCCGCGGGAAGCGGGGGTGCGGGCGGACCGTCTTGAAGCCCACGGCGAGGAAGAAGTCGGCCGGGGCGAGGCAGCTGAACTGGCGCGAGTCCTCCTCGGCGTGCTCGCCGAACTTCGCGTCGCCGAACGCCTCGATCGCCTTGACGCCGCGCTTGGTGAGGTCGCGGGCCACCGACTGGATCAGCACCCGGCCCAGCCCGCCCCCGGCGAACGCGGCGACCACGTGCGCCGTCATCAGCTGCACCGCGTCGGGGGAGACCGGCGAGGTGGGGAAGGCGTTGCCGCGCGGCACGTACATCGGCGGGGCGTAGAGCACGAACCCGGCCGGCATGCCGTCGACGTAGGCGATCTTGCCGCAGGAGCCCCACTCCAGCAGGGTCTGCGAGACCCACGCCTCCTTCTCCAGCCCGGGATCCCCGGCGGCGCACGCGCGTTCGGCGGAAACCGGATCAAGCTCCCAGAACACGCAGTTCCGGCACCCCTTGGGCAGGTCCTCCAGGGTGTCCAGCGTCAGATTCACCACTCTGCGTGACATGAGCAGCTCCGTGCTTTTACCGCGGCAGGCACCGCGCAAGCCGACTTATGGCCCGTCGCCGAGCCAACTAACCGACTTTACGCCCGATTACAGCCCTGCTGCACCTATCCCGGAGGATGGATTCGACCGAATGTCGGTTCAGGGGGCACCTGACCCAGCGTACGATTTGACGGCCAGCTGTTTGTCCAGGCCGGGGAGGGACCGTGTCGGAGACGGGCACCACGCTCGACGATTACACCGATCGATATGCGCAGCGTATCGGCGGGATGACCGCTTCCGAGATCCGAGCTCTCTTCGCCGTCGCCAACCGCCCCGAGGTGGTCTCCCTGGCCGGCGGTATGCCATACATCTCCGCGCTGCCGCTGGACGCCGTCGGCGAGGTCATCGGCGAGCTGGTCGCCAAGCAGGGCGCCAGCGCGTTGCAGTACGGCCTCGGCCAGGGCATGGCCGAGCTGCGCGAGCAGATCTGCACCCTGATGGCCGACGTCGGCATCGACGCCTCGGTCGGCGCGTCGCCCGACGACGTCGTGGTCACCATCGGCGGCCAGCAGGCGCTGGACCTCATCTCCCGCCTCTTCCTCGACCCGGGCGACGTCGTGCTCGCCGAGGGCCCCACCTACGTCGGCGCGCTCGGCGTCTTCCAAGCCGCGCAGGCCCAGGTCGTGCACCTGGCCATGGACCACGACGGCCTCATCCCGGCCGCGCTGGAGACCGCGATCGAGGAGCAGCGGCGGCTCGGCCGCCGGGTCAAGTTCCTCTACACCATCCCGACCTACCAGAACCCCGCCGGCGTCACCCTCTCCGAGGAGCGGCGCGAGCAGGTGCTCGACATCTGCGAGCGGGCCGGGCTGCTCGTCATCGAGGACGACCCCTACGGCCGCCTCGGCTTCGAGGGCGAGGCGCCGCGGCCGCTGCGCGCCCGCCGCCGCGACGGCGTCTTCTACCTGAGCACCTTCTCCAAGACCTTCGCGCCCGGTCTGCGGGTGGGCTGGATCCTGGCCCCCCACGCGGTACGCGACAAGCTGGTGATCGCCACCGAGGCGAACATCCTCTGCCCGAGCAACTTCGCCCAGTCCGTGGTGAGCACCTACCTGTCCACCATGCCCTGGCGCCAGCAGCTCAAGACGTACCAGCAGATCTACGCCGAGCGGCGCGACGCGATGCTGACCGCGCTGTCCGACCTGATGCCCGAGGGCACCACCTGGACCCGTCCCGCGGGCGGCCTGTTCGTCTGGGCGACCCTGCCCGCCGGGCTCAACTCCAAGGCCATGGTGCCCCGCGCCATCGCCGCACGCGTCGCGTACGTGCCCGGTACCGGCTTCTACGCCGACGGCACCGGCCAGCAGCACCTGCGGCTCAACTTCTCGTTCCCCGCGCCCGAGCGCATCCGGGAGGGCGTCCGCCGCCTGGCCGGCGTGGTCGAGCAGGAGCTGGCGGTACGGGCCGTCTTCGGCGACACCGGCCCGCTCGACGCGGCGATGGAGCTGCCGCGGCCCGGTGCGCACGCGCCCGGTCCCGACTTGGCATGATTCGAGGGTGACCGCACCGTCCACCACGCCCGCCGTCCCGGCCGACCTTCGCTGCCTGGTGCTGGCGGGCGGCCTGTCCTACGAACGCGACGTCTCGCTGCGATCCGGTCGCCGCGTGCTCGACGCGCTGCGCGCCGTCGGCGTCGAAGCGGACATGCTCGATGCCGACGTGTCGCTCCTGCCCTCCCTGAAGGCCGATCCGCCGGACGCCGTCTTCATCGCACTGCACGGCTCCACCGGCGAGGACGGCTCCCTGCGCGGCGTGCTCGACCTGTGCGGCGTGCCGTACGTCGGCCCCGACGCACGGTCCGCCCGGCTCGCCTGGGACAAGCCCTCCGCCAAGGCCGTGCTCGTCGAGTGCGGCATCCCCACCCCGGAATGGGTGGCGCTGCCGCACGACCGGTTCTCCGAACTCGGCGCCGTCGCGGTGCTCGACCGCATCGTCGACCGGCTCGGCCTGCCGCTCATGGTGAAGCCCGCCCAGGGCGGCTCGGGGCTGGGCGCCGCCGTGGTGCGCGACGCCGCCGCGCTGCCGGCCGCCATGGTCGGGTGCTTCGCATACGACCAGACCGCTCTGGTCGAGCGCTATGTCGAGGGAGTCGACGTAGCCGTCTCCATCCTCGACCTGGGGGAGGGGCCGTTCGCGCTCCCGCCCGTGGAGATCGTGCCCAGCAACGGCGTGTACGACTACGCCGCCCGGTACACCGCCGGCCTCACCACCTGGCACGCGCCCGCCCGGCTGTCCGCCGAGACGGGCGCCGCAGTGGTCAAGACGGCCCTCGCCGCACACCAGGCGCTGGGCCTGCGCGACCTGTCCCGCGTCGACCTGATCGTCACCCCGGCGGGGGAGTGCACGGTCCTGGAGGTGAACGTCTCCCCGGGCATGACCGAGACGTCACTGCTGCCGCTGGCGGTCCACGCCGGCGGTCTCGACCTCGGTGACGTCATCGCCCGCCTCGTCACCCGCGCCGCCGCCCGGCCGAGCGCTTAGCCACCGCCCTCGGCCCCTCACCCAGCCCCGGCGTCCGGCGGCCCACCTCCGGGTCGGCTTCCGGACCCGGGCGGCTACCCACGCCAGGCGTGTGAAACTCGGGGTCCCAGACCGATCGACGTGTCCGGGCACACCGGCCAGGCGCTCGCGCAGGGCGCCGGCGTCGAGGCTGATCGGAGCACAGCCGACGCCCGCTCCCGGACCCGGAACTCCGCTCCCGGACCTGGGAGCCCGCTCCCGGAGCTGGGGAATCCGCTCCCGGAGCGGCGCGCCCCGCAAGGTGGGTCGGGCCTCGGCTGCGGTGAAGATCGCTAGTTCGTGTCGAGATCTGCGGTCAGACTGCACTTTCTGACACGAGACCGCGACCTTCGACGGCCAACCGGCGCGTCCGGGGTGATGAGGGCAGCACGTGGCGGAAGCAGCGAGCACCTGAGAGCAGAGCGAGGGCCGCAGCTTCTGTATAGAAGCTGCGGCCCTCGCGGGTTGATATGTGGTGTGCCTCAGTCGTCCGTGAGCTTGGCCGGGGCCTGCCAGTCGATGCGCGGCGGCTGTGCCAGGGGCGTCCCGCCGAACTCGGCGAGCCACGCGGCGACATGCGCCAGACTCTCCCGCCACTGCTCCTCCGGGATGGGCGGCAGGATGTCGTCCCACAGCGGGAGGAACGTGCCGCGCAGCTGGAGCTGACCGTGCGGGCGGGCCATGAACCACACGTGCAGGTGCGCGGCGCCGTCACCCCACCGGTACACGTGGACTCGCGCAACACTGTCGAGCGAGCGGATGGCCCGCTCCAGCCGCACCGTCATGACACCGAGCTCGGCCGCCAGCAGGTTCGGCAGATCGCCCAGGTCGAGGTGCGACCGCGGCTCCAGCATCAGCACCATGGGCAGGCCCGTCGGGCGGTCCATGGTGCGTACGCGCCAGCGCTCGTTCACCCAGATGTAGGCGTCGTCAGGTGCCGTGCAGGCAGTGCAGTCGGCGGAGTCCTCACCCTTGCGAGCAGGCTCCGACTCGACCGGCGGGTCAAGATGCTTGATCTTGAAATCGCCCTCGAAGGGGAACGAGGGCCAGGTGGTGAAGCCGGGAAGGGGCATCGGGGTATCGGCCACCTGCAGAATCTAGCCCAGCCTGCCACTCCTGTCTTCCCCCGCCTGTGGATTTCCGGCCCGGGTTTCACGTGAAACCACAGGCCAGGATCTCCCTGTGGATAACTGTGTGGATAGCGGTGGCACACCCTGTGGAACGTGACATCGTGAGCGCCGCCACGAATCGGGTCTACACGTTGACGCCATACGTTTCTACGTGCACATCCCGTTGGGGGAACGGGGTTTCACGCGATGGGGGAGCTGTGTTTCACGTGAAACACGGCCTGTGGATAACCCGGCTTCGGCTGTGGAAAGAGGACAGTGCAAGGCTGTGGACAGGCGATACGTGACCTTCATCGCACTCCGGCGGGTGCATGAAGATCGTTAACCTTGGGCATGCGTACCTGTTGATACCTACGGGATGCGATGTGGGCAGGGGTGTGGGCAGGCAAACCGCCCGGTCCCGCGACCCCGGTCGAGTCGGTTACGCCATGACGACCTCGGCAGGTGCCGACAACTAACTGGGTCGGTCGATCCTTAGTCGAAGTTCATCGATGTACGGCTACTGCTCATCGCCGGACGGGGTGGGATTCCGGCGTTCAGCGCCAGGTAGTGGAGCACGAAAGCTCTCCGAGTGGCCCGTCGCTGGCAGCGGATGCCCGATTCCCCATCGCTGCGCGGGCCGTGTGCTGCTTCGACTAGGGGCGCCCTCGTGCGGCGGGCACCACATCAAATGGGCCGCCTCGACCAGGTGGGCCCTCTGGACCCTCCGGGCACACCGGATTCACTAGGCCCACCGGATTCACTAGCCCCACCGGACTCACTGGCCTATCGGACCATCTTGCCGGCCTACCCGGCCTGCTGAACTCACTGGGCCAACTTGCCCACCAGGTCCAAGCCGACCCTCGCCCAAGGTGACGGGCAGCAACAAGGGCGGGGGCGTCTGGTAACTGACCGGCGTCCGCGCCCAGCCCTACCGCAACCGGCCGGTCCGGCCTTCATGGCCGCCTGCGCTGACCGCGCACCACCTAGCAAGCCTGACCTGTGACCTGTGACCTGTGACCTGTTGCCGGTGCCTTCGCCGCCGTAGTCACCGACGTGCGCCTGGCCGGTCGCCGTACCGTGGGTGTCTTGTCTGCTGAGGTGCTCATCCGCCACCAACCCGACCGTGCCGTTGTTGCTTTGCCGGTTGGAGAGGCGCGATACGCGGCAGTGCTGCGCCCGCCCGGCATACCCCCGGGCACCGACCTCGGCCGCGCGCCGGTCCGCGCGAGGTAAGCCGACCGCTCACCCGGGAACTCCCTGGGTGCGCGAACCTGGCCGCCCGCCATGGACACTCACCTGGCCGGTGTCACCGCGGTGCTCGCGGCCGGTGTCGCCGCGGTGCTCGCGCTCGCCTCCCGCGGGGTCCGCGCGGCCCCGCCGGGTCCGGCCACCGCGCGGTCGGCGCCGGCGTTCAGGGCGCCCGGATCGAACGGAGCACCGGCCACACCTCCGCCAACCGGGACCGCGGACCGGTGTGCGGATGGGACGCGCGGGCGCTCCGGCGGCCAGCTGTCCACCGGAGGAATGGCCAGGCCGAGCGCACCGGCACGCGGCCAACGCAGCAGCCGCCGAGCGGCGTCCAGTCGTCAGTCGCACCTTCCAGACGGGGTGCTACTCGTAAGCGACCGGAAAATGCGGGTGGCGTCCGGCCAACTACCGACCTGCGAGGGCTGTTCTAGACGGCCTACTGCGCCGCCTTGAACGCCAGTCCATACGCCTGTCGCGCACACCAATGCGGCGCCCAGGGGCGGCCTGGTCAGGTGCCAGTCGCTTCGAGTCAGCCGAGCCGGCCGACGCACGGCCCGCGGCAACTTCTAGCAGCGGCGCGGATTGCGGGACCACTGCGGTTGCGCCCGGCCTTGGCCCTCCGGTGGCAGACCGATACTTTCCGGGCCCTCCTGGACCAGGCAGGCTCGTAGTGGCGGCTTTGTCTTCATCTTCGTCTTCGCCGGATCCACCGCTTCTGGTCACGTGCAGGTCCGGTTCGGGGTGTTGGCGACCGGCGCGGGAGCGGGCCTTCAACGTCGCGCACAGGTTCTGGGTTCCGGCTCTCCGGGGAGGCACCTTCGACTTGGTGGATCCCACTAGTCCGGGTCCAACCGCGATCTGCCACCCGCCGGGTGCTGCCACCGGAACCCTCTCCCTGTGGTGTCCCCCTGATACCAGCGACGGCCAACACGCCGCGTTCCCAGATAGAGCGGCCGGTGGGACAGAACGCCAGCGGCTGGTCGGACCAACTGCAGTGGATATGGTCGAACGTCGTCGCTCACCCAGCGCACCAACTGTGGCCCGGGGCACCCTCGAGTCCACGACAACTCGTTTCCTCGTTCCGTTCACGCCGCCGACAGGGGAGGGCTCGTGGGCCGGGTCCTCGCCGCTCTCACAGAATCCGACTGGCTCACAGAACTGACCTCGCGGCGGGGTCACCAGCGGCAACCGGCGCTCCTCGAACCCGATGCCACGTCCCAACGGACTCCGTGTGCCGTCGACAACAACCTGGGTCTGCCTCCATACCGCCCAGGTGGTCAACCCGTCGGACATGCCGGGCTGGTCGCGGTGACGGATCGACCGGTTGCCGGGGCACCATCCCGGTACTCGACAACCGTGTCGGTCGGCGTATCCCTGAGCCGCCCGGACTCGTGTCCGGATGAGGCACGGCGAAGCAGCGGGGCAAGATTGCCAAGTCCTGCCGCCGAGTCGGGCAACATCCACCGAAGGCTTCCAGCACCTGCCGTCGGCAGGTCTAGAGGCCATAGCCGTCGGATCCCGTGCTGCAGCCCTGTTGTCTGTCCGAGGTGCCGCTTGTCCGGGCCTGTCTCCTACTCGGCGCTGTCGCCTGATCGGCCCGGCTCCTACAGCAGACGCCGCGCAGTTGGGACGCAGGTGTGTCGAGGGCAAGGCGCGTCGCTGTACGCCAGCCCTGTCGAGCCGAACCACAGCACACATCCCGATCCTCATGGAGGCGCCGCCCGCCGGGCTCCCGCCGCACAGGCGGACGCGAAGTTCAGTAGGCAGGCGCATCTGACTTCTTCGTCCAGATGCCGGCCGGGTCGTGCAGTCGATTGGGGAGTCCGCGTTCGGCCCCGATCGCGCAGACGGCAGTTCGACCGCGCGGAAGCTGATCTCCGTGTTTCACGTGAAACCACACCCGCCGTTGTCGCAAGTCCGCCGATCCGCAGGCGGTCTCAGCGCAAGGGTACGAGGGCAGTTTCGCACTGGCACCGACGCCGGCGCCTCGCGGCTGACAGTGGTGGGCCGACAAAGCCGGGGCGCCGGCCGACGCGCAACAGCACATCCTCGGAATACACCGACCCCGCGACAACCGGAAGACCACGGCCCGCCGCCTCTGGCACTGCGGCCCGACGCCTCTGGCACTGCCCACTCCAGAGCATTCCCACGCGGGATGAAGGCACGCGTGCGGCAGGAGATACACGCGATGTCCGGCACGGCCGACAACACAGGCGGCTCCCGGAAGTGGAGTCGCTGACACCCAACCGTCGTGCGGACATGCGCGCCAACCGGGCTCTGTTCCGAACGCGGTCGACCTCAAACACCGCCTGCCGGGCGGGGCTCACGAACCGAGTCCTGCTTCGGGCGAGGGACTTCCCTTACGCGGAACTCGGGTCCGTACGCCTGGCAGGCCCGTTCGAGAAAGCGGTTGGCGCACCTCCCCATTGCCCCTCCGACGTCGTCGCTGTGACGAATCCTCCACGGTGCACCGCATGGCGGTGGGCCGGTCCAGTCAGCGCCCCGGTTCTGGGCCGCACCTACTGCGGAACGAGGCATCAGAGTCGGGCGAGGTCTGTATCCGGATACGCGCGGCCGGCCACTCTGTCGTACCGACGGGACGTTGTCCATCCCGATGACGATCAAGGAGTGCTCGTGGCGGAGTCACGCCTTAGTCCGGTTGAGTCCGGCACAGCAGGCTTCGGTCGCGACGGACACCGTGGCCCGACGGTGCCATCCGACGCACTTGCTATGCACTGACGGCTCGCACCCACCGCTGGACCTCCACACGCGGGTGTCAGTTGTCGGGCACCGTCGGCGGAAGTTCAGCGCGCCGCACGTAGTAGGGCGAGCTCGCGTGGTTCAGGGGCAGCTCCTGCCAGGAGAAGCGATTGTGCCGACGTCCGTTCGCCCCGCCCAGAGAAGGAACCGTCGGGGTCTCCCCCGGGCAGAAGCCCAGCCGTATCGCCGAACACTCGCGAGAGCCAGCAACCGAGGTGGTGAACGCGGCTTCGCGGAAGGCGCCCGTACGGCGGCGAAGTTCGATCTCCATGTTTCACGTGAAACAGAGAAGGCGCCTCCGGGCGCATCCGGCAACGGATACACAGATGCAGGCGCCCGGCGGTTCATTCCGACTGGCACCGACAACCGCGCGCCGCACTCGGCAGGCGGTTACACAATTTCGAGTTGCCCCTCCTACCGTGCGTCCGAACCGCGGCCCCGGATCGAAATACCCGAACCACGTGAACCGAAACCATCCGAGGGACACAACGGACCTGCCGACGCGATCGGTCCTTGCGTCTCGGCCAACCCCACCCAGCGGGCCGCGGCCCACGATTCGCGGTCTTCAGGTCAGACGACGCCGCATCTACACGTGCCAGGTCCGCGCTGTGCAACTCCAAGGACTGCCCGGGTGCCCATGGACCCCTGAACGACTCCGTCAGCCCCGTTCACGCAGCAGGGCTCTGGTCGGCACGGGCAGGGGAAGGGGAGTAGCCCTCTACCGGCTGGCCCCAATCGTGTCGTCGTAGGCGACGGCCGGAGTGAGACACGATCCTCCCCGGCATCGGAACACCGCCGACTTCCGCAGTTCGAGTTGGCGCGCGTCGCGGCTCGACCTGTCGTCATAAGTCGCCAGTCGTGCGCCCGGACAACGCCGCGACTCCGGCTAGTTCGCTGAACCTCCCGTCGTTACGTCGTTGGCGTTCCAGTCCTGTGCCGGTTCCACGGAGCGCCGGCTGGGTTGTCCAACGCTCGCCCGTTCGGTTTGCATCAGTGGCGGCGCCAAGGGAATCCGTGCCGATCGACGACCGGGTCCGGGTTCTGGCCGGTACGCACCCGCAGCCTCCTCCCAGTACCAAGCGGGTCCTTCAGGGGTGCACGGATGGCGACGCAAGCAACCACACGCTTGTCCCAGCCCCGTCCTGCAGTGACTCGCGGCGCGCTGCCGTCGCCCATACACCGCTGGGGCGCCACCCGCGGCAGGTCCAGCCCGTTGGGTGCGGCACCGCCGCCCGTCGAGTGTCGCCAGACGCGATGCCACTCGTCTCCGGCACGAAGCGATCCGTGCATGAGCGTTCCCGCCAAACGCCGGTTCGCGGCCCGGGTGCCGGTGCCGTCGCCCCCACTGCACCGGATGAGCGAAGGATCAATCCGTGTCGGTGTCGCCACACCACTCAGGGTGTGCCGTCGGCGCGGCAGTGCGAGAAAGCGCGGTACGGGTGGACCTCCTTGCCCGCCAGCCGTGGGAATCGCTCACCGGTGCGCCTCGCCGATGTTTCACGTGAAACCGGCGCGACCTACCGGCCCGTCAGAGCAGAGGTCGGCGGGGGAGTCCTCCCCGGTCCGCCATCCATTGCTCGGCAGATTCACCCGCCATCACTCGACGGATCGTTGGGCGGCTCGGATTCACAACACCGCCAACGCAGAGTCGGTGGCGTGCGTACCGCTCTCGGCGATCTGACCAACTCGGTGTAAGCGCGTGGGGGAGCAGATCTGGATGGTCAACGCTCTCGTCCAACTCGCCGCGCAAGGCGCTCACCGGAGGCACCGCCGCCCGTTCGGACAGACCCGGCTTGAACCCTGAAAGCAGCACGCTTCAACCCCTCGCGGTCGGCCATCTCGTACTTGAAACCACGGTGCCGACGGATTCCCGCCATCCGGATGGTGTGTCATCGCCTGAACCAGGTTGCCGCCAACTAGTCCCGGACGGATGCCGTTCGTGTTTCGGCGTCAGGAATGCCCAAGTTCAAGTCACCGGGCGATCGCCCCGGCCACGCGAGCGAACGATGAGGGCCCTTCCCTCACATCGCCCAAGTGCTGCCCTCACGTGCCATCCAGACCCGTGGCGAACTCGATCCGCCCGCGATGCGGCACCGGCGCAGAGAGCATTGCTACGGGGCATGGTCACAACTGAAGGTTCGCGATGACACCGGCCATGGCTCTCATGCCATCCCAGGGCCGCGCGACCGACCCAATCGCCGGTCGGGGCCGGCGCGCCATGCGACTCTGGTTCGCCGCGAACCGTGCAAGGGTGCCACCGGCGCCGGGCCTCGTTGGTCCAGCGCGGCGAGCACGGGCGCGCGGCCGGCGCGGGCGCCGTCGGCCAGGCTGGCGAGCACGGGCCGGTCCCCGTCGGTGATCGGGCTGTTGACGGTGGTGTTGTTGGGGATCGTCAGTAGGGCGGATGGCGGGGGCGTGCCATAGGTTTGGCAGGTCTCGGCAGCCCCCCAACCGGGAAGGCTGGACGGTCTCCGAACTCAGCGCACTCGTAGCCAGATCGAGAACGGCAAGTAGGCCCACCCACGGGGTCGCCCGGAACGTCGTGTCCCACCAGTTTCCGCGAGGCGACGTATTCGGCACTTCAGCCGCCTATCGCAGGGCGCAGCCGGGGCTCGCCGCCTGTCGCCACGACGTCTGTACTCACCCCATACGGCTAGGCGTGAGTCTGGTCGCCCAAGCCCCGCCGTTTCCGCTCAAGGTCGACCCAACGATGGCAGGCGCTTCAGAAGGTTCACACCACCCAGTCCGGAACTCCCTGGAGGTTCACCCGAGGGCGGCAGGCGAGGTCCGACCGCGGTATGTGGACTGCCCAGTCTCGGCAATCGAGACTGTCGCGAGGGCTGGATGTCCCGAGCGAGCGTGGAGACCGACGCGGGTCCCGCCCACGCCTCGACCCGCCCACTCGACTCGGGCCTCAAAGTCGGCGGAGGGCTGAGCGCCGGTCCTCTTGCGGGGTCCTCTCGCGGGTCGCGTCCAACTCGCTGAGGTTCCCTACGTTCCCTTACCCACGCGTCAGTGCCTCACCGGCTGCCATCAAGCCTTCTGCCCAACCCGGTCCGCGCGCATCGCGGACGACCAACGATCTCCGTGTTTCACGTGAAACATCGCGCAGCACCCAGCGGTCGGAACTGACGAGTCGCCGCGGCCCGCCCAGTAGGCGCGCACATCCGCCCGCCGAAGCGCGGAGATCTTCGTAGCCCGCCGAAGCGCGGAGATCTTCGTAGCCGGA
>NZ_BONF01000039.1 GCF_016862575.1 Catellatospora bangladeshensis
ACGGTGGTGGTCGAGGATTTGAACGTCGCCGGAATGCTGCGAAACCGGCGCCTGGCCCGGAAGGTCGCCGACGCCGGGTTCGGGCGGATCAGACGTCAGCTCGAATACAAGGGCGAGTGGGCAGGCGGGGTCACCGTGAAGGCCGGCCGCTGGTACCCGTCGTCGAAGACCTGCTCGGAGTGCGGTGCGGTGAGAGCCAAGCTGCCGCTGCACCTCCGGGTGTTCACCTGCGAACAATGCCCTTTGGTGATGGACCGTGACGCCAACGCGGCACGTAACCTCGCCGCCCTGGCGGCGGCAGTCAAGACTGGTACCGGAGTGGCCGGAGACCAGGACGCGAAAGCGTCGAACCCCCGTGGAGCCGACCGTCAGACCCGCGCCACCACCCGACCGCGCAAGCGGCCGGGTGGGCGGGCAGGTGGCGCAACCCCGCACCAGCGGACAGAAACGAGAGATCCTCGCCAAGCCGAAGCGGTCACGCTCCGGTGATGGCAGGAACCTTCCCGACCGAAAGGCCGGGATTGCTGACATCCGACTATGGAATCAGCAACGGTCCGGTCGCCCGGACCCCTGACAGGCGTCGGTTACGCCCGGACGCGGCGGGCGATCACGATGCCGGCCGCGCCGAGCGCGATCAGGACCCCGGCCACGAGCACCAGCGTCGTCGTGTTCGTGCCGGTGATGGGCAGCTGAGGTCCGGGTGAGGTCGACTGCGCGGGCGACGAGGACGGTGCCGCCGACGCCGACGCCGACGCCGACGCCGACGCCGACGGTGTCGCGGAAGCCGAAGCCGAAGCCGACGGTGAAGCGGCCGCCTGGTCCTTGTCGTACGCCTCGCGCCAACCGCTGCACAGGAAGACACGCAGGTCCTCGAACGTGCCGGTCAGCGCGGCCACCGCAGCCTTGACCACCTCGGGGCCGCCGGTGCGCTTGGCCTCGGTGACGAGGTCGCGGTAGTCCAGTGCACGGGCGTCGTGCTGGCCGTCGTTGACGAAGCCGAGCAGGGCGTCGATACCACCATCGTCAAGCACCTTGTTCGCGGCCGCCTTGACGTGGGCACCGCCGGCCGACATGACCTGGCTGGTCAGGACCCGCAGATCGGTGTTCCACACCACCTGTGCCCGGGACCCCAGGAACTCGCGGATGTCGTGCGTGCCGTCCAATGCCTCCTGCGCCCGCTGCGTGACGCCGACATAGCGGTCCTTGCTCGCGGCGAGGACCTGGTTCACCGTGACCCGGACCTCGACGTCGGTCATGGCGGCGACGTCGGCGTCGAGCAGCGGCCGCAGGTCAGGGTAGGTCACCGGCTGGGCGAGCCGGCATGCCGCCTCGAGGCCGATCTCTGCCGGATCGGCGGCGGCCGCCGGTGCTGCCGGGGCCAGCCACGCCAGGACGGTGACGATGCCGGCCAGTGCTTTCCATCGCATGCTTTCTGCCTCCCCGTGATCAACCAAAGGCGGCGAACATAAACCATGCCGATCGCACCGTGCAACCTTCTTGCCGCCAGCGGAACTGTGCGGGAGATACACAGGACACGCGCCTGCGGCGGCAGACTGCTGACGCCATCGAGCCCGGTGGTGTCGGTCGGCGCTTCCACCCGGCACATCGCCGAGCGTGCCAGCCGTGCCACGCCGCCCGCCGACAGCCGGAGCATCCGTCGCCGTTCGGTACGGCGGCGCCAGCGTCACGGCCGCGGGATGCGGACGCCGGCCGCCCGTAACCTGGTCTCGACGAGCGTGGTCAGGCGAGCCGCGGCTGATCCCTGCTCCGCCCCGTGGTGGGCGATCAGCTGGTACCGCGTCGCGGCCTCGCTGCCGGCCTGCAGTCCGGTCACGGTCCGCAGCAGCACCGGATTGGCGAGGTAGCGCTCGACCATGGCGGTGGCCAGCTCGTCGATGCGCGGATCGTCTCGCGACCAGGTCGCGGCCTCGGCACCACGCTTGATCAAGGCCACGAAGTGCCGGTCCTCGACGGCCTGCTCGACACCGGCGAGGTAGTCGTCGAATCCCTCGGGCACCAGGGCCTTGGCCAGCACCCAGCCGTCGCGCAGGGCTGCCGTCTCGTCGGCGTCGAAGCCGAGGGCGGGCATCCGCTCCAGCAGCGCCGCGGCGCGATCGCCCAGCAGTGCCCGATCGCTGTCGGCCAGCCGGCGCAGCCGCTCGCGGCGGGCGGTCAGCTCCTTGATCTGCTCGGTGAGGCGCCGTTCGGCCTCGGTCAGCGCCTCGGCGAAGCGCTGCGCGCCGCCGCCGAGCATGTCGCCGATCTCGGCCAGCGGCACCCCGGCGGCGGCCAGGGTGCGGACCTGTACCAGCCGCAGCAGGTCGGCTGAGCCGTAGCGCCGGTAGCCGGAGCCGTCCCGGCCGGGTTCGGCGACGAGGCCGAGTTTGTGGTAGTGCCGCACCGTCTTCACCGTGACGCCGACGTACGCCGCCGCCTGCCCGATCGTCACACCGCTTCGCACCCGATCAGCCTGCCCCATGCCCGCGCCCGGCGATCATCGAGGTGACCGCCGGGCCGGTGGACGGGCCACGCCGCAGCTCACCGAGCTGGGCGTGGACCCGCTTCATCGGTCCCGACCGGACTGGCCGGCACGGGGCGAACGGCTCAGCCGGCCGGCTGGGCCTGACCGCTGCCGAACACCAGCTCGACGAGCCGCTGCCGGGCGTCGACGAACACCGGCGCGATGGTCAGCTTCGAGTCGTCGACGCAGGTCAGCGACGCGGTCATGGTCTTGCTGCCGTCGGGTGTGCTGTACATCAGCGCCGCGTACCCGGCCAGGCCGCCGTTGTGGGTGATGACGGTGCCCCCGGAGCCGACCTTCTCCACGAACACGCCGAGCCCGTAGTCCATGCCCGGGATGCCGGTCGGGTGCGGCCGGCACATCTCCGCCAGCAGCGGGGCGGGCAGGAGTCTGCCGTCGAGCAGCGCGGAGATGAACGTGGCCAGGTCGGCGGTGGTGGAGATCATGTCACCGCCGGTGGAGACCCATGACGGGTTGTGGTGGGCGACGTCCACGACGTGCGTGCCGTCGGGGCCTTCGTGACGGTAGTAGGCGTGGGCGTGCGGTTCGGGGATCTCCGGTGAGGCCTCGGGCAGCACCGTGCCGACCAGGCCCAGCGGGCCGGTGATCAGCCGCTGCATCTCCTCGGGCAGGGTACGGCCGGTGACCTTTTCGATCACGAGCCGGGCCAGCACGTAGTTGGTGTTGGAGTAGCTCCAGCCCGTTCCGGGCTCGAACCGCACCGGTTTGGACAGCGCCAGTTCCGCCAGTTCCTGCGGCCGGTAGGTCCGGAACCGGTCGTCGACCCATGCGTCGCCGAGCGGGGTGCCGGGCGCGGCGATCCCGGGCTGATAGGTCCCGTCGGGGAAGAACTCGCCGGTGAAGTTGAAGACGCCGCTGGTGTGCTGCAGCAGCATCCGTACCGTGATCCGCTCGTCGAGCGCGTACTCGGGCAGGTAGGCGGCCACCGGCGCGTCCAGCTCGATTCGGCCCTCGGCGACCAGCAGCAGCACCAGCGCGGCGGTGAAGGTCTTGGTGTTGCTGCCGATCCGGAAGTGGCCGTCGACGGGCGGCTCGCCGGGCTCGCCCAGCCTGCTCGAGCCCGCGCTGCCCACCCACTGCCCATGCTCGTCGCGCACCCGCAGCACCACGCCCAGGAATCCAGCGTCGACGATCTCCTCGATCGCCGTCTGCAGCTGTGCGCGGGTGACTTCGTCGTGTCCGGTGCTGGTGATGGACATGGTGGTGTACTCCTTCTGAGCTGATTCGTCCGGCCGGATTCATGCCGTCCGGACGAGCCTCCACCTTGACCTCGGGTCAACCTCAAGCGGGCTTTTCTACACCTCGACGCCGACGACATGCGCGGCGTATCCGGTCATGAGGCGTAGCGCCTCCTTCCGGTCCACCGACGTGCCGGTGATGATGTGGTACCCGTAGGCGTCCTCGAGGGCTACCAGGTTGCGGGCCGCGTCCGTCGGCGGCGTGGTGAGGCTGAAGGCCTGGCTGTCGGCGCCATCGCGCAGGATCCGCTCATAGAGATCGGCTTGGCGGTCGAACAGGCTGCGGCGCATCACCGCCTCGCCGCGGCGCATTCTGGCCTGCGGCGAGAACTCGTACAACAGGCAGCACAGCTCGTCGTCGGGGCCGGACGGCAGGCCCGAGTCGATCATCCCCGCGAGGCGTCTCGCCGGGTCCTCGTGCTGCTCGGCCGCCTGGCTGCGGCGCGCGTAGAACCGCTCGACGGCCTCGTCGTAGACGTCGGCGAACAGGTCCTGCACGTCGCGGAAGTAGTAGGTGACGGTGCCGGGGGACATGCCGGCGGCGTCGGCGATGTCGCGTACGCGCACGCCGGCCAGACCACGCGCCATGATCGCCGCCCGGGTGGCGGCCAGCAGGTAGGCGCGTCGCTCGTCCTGCCGCTTGGGTCTGGCCATGCTCGCTCCTGTCGCATCCGTGCGCATCACCGTACCGCCGCCGGGCGGGTGTCCGACCGGGCACGTATTCTTTGCTGTCGTGTACGAAGAATCGTCTGTGGCCGGCCGCCGTGTCCGGCAGGCGGGCCTGCACCTGCCCGGCGAGCCCGGGCCGCACAACGCGATCACCGACGTGCCCGGCGTCGAGGTCGGCGCGGTGACCCTCATCGAGGGAAGCGGTCCGCTGCGGACAGGTCACGGCCCGGTGCGCACCGGCGTGACGGCTGTCCTGCCGCGCGGCCGGGCCGGGGTCGGGCACCCGTGCGCTGCCGGGATGGCGGTGCTCAACGGCAACGGCGAGATGACCGGTGCGGCATTCGTCGAGGAGGTCGGCCTGCTCGACCTGCCGATCATGCTGACCAACTCCCACGCGGTCGGCGCCTGTCACCGGGGCGTCGTCGACTGGGTGAGCGCCCACGTGCCGCAGCGGGCCCAGCGATGGATGCTGCCGGTGGTGGCCGAGACCTACGACGGCTTCCTCAACGACATCAACGGCGACCACGTCACCCCCGCCGTCGCCGCCGCCGCGATGGACGCCGCCCGCGGCGGCCCGGTCGCCGAGGGATCGGTCGGCGGCGGCACGGGCATGAACTGCTACGGCTACACGGGCGGCACCGGCACCTCCTCGCGGCAGGTGCCGTTCGGCGCAGACCGCTACACCCTCGGCGTACTGGTGCAGGCGAACTTCGGCGCGCGCCGCGAACTCGTCGTCGCCGGCCATCCGGTCGGCCGCCGGCTGACCGACGACGACCCGTTCGCCGCATCCGCGGCAGTTCAGCCAGCCGGCGCCGGCTCGGTGATCGTGGTCGTGGCCACCGACGCGCCGCTGCTGCCCGGCCAGTGCAAGGCGCTGGCCCGCCGCGTCCCGTTGGGCCTGGCCCGCACCGGCACCAGCGGCTCGCACTTCTCCGGGGACCTGTTCCTGGCCCTGTCCACCGCCGAGCAGCACGTCAGCGGCTCGCAGTATCCGCAGCCCGGCGACGAGCGGCTGGAGCAGATGTCGCTGGTGCCGTGGCGGCACCTGGACCGCTTCTTCGAGGCGTGTGTGCAGGCGGTGGAGGAGGCCGTGCTCAACGCGCTGTTCGTCAACGCCGAGATGGTCGGCCGCGACGGCCACCGGGTGCCCGCACTGCCGGTGGGGCGGGTGCTGGAGATGGTGCGCACCGGCCGGTAGCCGGCCGGTGCGCCTGTCCCGGTGGGGAGGTCCGGGCGTCTCAGTACCCGTTGGGGGTGAGCACGTCGATGAACAGCGGGTCAGGTTCGGTGCCGCCGAGGGTGACGCTGTCGCGTTTGACGTAGCCGTAGTAGGCGTTGGCGTCGATGACCCGGTCGTTGCCGATGTAGACGCCGGTGTGGTCCAGGTCGCCGCCGTAACGGATGCCGTCGTTGGGGTCGGTGTCCCAGAACACCAGGTCACCCGGCCGCGGGGTGCTGACCCGGCGGCCCTGGTTGATCTGGCCCTGCAGCCAGTAGTTCAATTGCAGCCCGCGTCCGGTCGCGCGCTTGGTGCCGTCCCAGATCGCGTGGCGGTTCAGGCATTCGCAGTCCACCGCCTGCGTGCCGCACGTCCACCCGTACGCCAGCTTGTACGGCGTGCCCAGGTATGCCTCGGCGGCGTCGACCACGGCCGCACGCACGCCTATCGCGTGAGCCGGTGTGGGCGCCACGACCAGCGGCGTCGCGACGACAGCCAAGCCGCAGAGCAACCGCGCAAGCGCGCGTCTCCACACTGCCATGTGCTGACTCCTTCCATAGTTCTTCGTACGGAACAGTAAACAACGGCGATCGATGCATGGGAAGAGCCAGCCTCGCGGACGCTCCGACATGGGAGACGCGAGCTTGTCCGTGCGCTGTCCTGTGTCGGAGGCCAGCGGGGCGATACGGGCTCAGCCTGGTGGCCGTATCCTCGCGCCGTTCACGGCGTTGAGCCTGTCAGGGTCGTCGCCGCGAGGGGTTGCGGTGGTTCGAGCTCAGCCGATGGGACTGCCTGAGGGGTGCAGTCCCATCGGCACGTTTCACTGACATGCCGTACTTTGCGTTCCTGTAGCGTCTCTGACTTCCCGAGTTCGCCTGAGTGAGTCAGGCATTCCGGGTGGGGCGTGGCCGTGTCGTGCCGGGTCCGAAGTCTCCGGGTAGGGAGACGCACGGCAGGGGCCGCATCGCCCTCATCGCGGTCATCCTTCGATGAACTGGTAGTCGCTGACGATGCGTCCGTCCGCACCGAGCACGAGGATCTCCAGCCCGACACCGGCCACGTCGCCGCCGGCGCGAGGCGCCATCTCCCAGCGGAACTTGACCACGTCGTGCAGCCGGTCGACGTCGCCGCGGGAGCGGAAGACGAACGTGCCCGGGGCGACGAACTCCTCGTAGGCGCGCGTCACCCGTACCTCCAGCGCGTCATGCCCGCGCGCCTCCAGGACAAGGCGATCGAATCCCAGCCCTTCAGCAGCCTGTCGCATTTCCTGCGGCGGCTGCAGGACATGGACCGCGTCGGCAGACCACAGCTCACGAACGGCGGCGCGGCGACGTTCCGCGTCGGGTTCGCTCCAAACGGCGACGTAGCGGTCGGTGAAGCTTTTAAGGTCGATGTCGGCCATGATGATCCTTCAGTCGTGGATGATCGTTTACGACCACGACTGTGCAGCGCCGGGCGCGCCGCGACAATTCCCCGCAGGGAATCGCCGACCAGCACTCACATCGGCTAAACAGGAGAAGTGATCACCGAGTCGCCCAGGGGCGGATTCGCCGACGCGCTTCGGCAATGGCGTACCCGACGACGCGTCAGCCAGCTCGAACTCGCGGTGCGCGCCGGCACCACACAACGGCACGTCAGCTTCATCGAGAGCGGCCGGTCGACGCCCGGCCGGTCGATGATCATACGGCTGGCCGAGTCGCTGGAGGTGCCGATCCGCGAACGCAACGAACTGCTGCTCGACGCGGGTTTCGCGCCCGCATACCCCCACAGCGATCTAGACGACCCGCAGTTGGCACCTATCCGCGCCGCTCTCGACCGCATCCTGTACGGGCACCTGCCCTACCCGGCCGTGATCGTCGACCGGTACGGCGACCTCGTCTCCGCCAATGCCGGGTTCCAAGTGATCACCCGCGGCGTGGACCCGCACCTGCTCGCCCCGCCGGTCAGCGTCCCCCGAGTCCTGCTGCATCCCCACGGCCTCGCGCCGCGCATCGTCAACCTCGACGAGTGGGCATGGCACATCATCGACCGTGTCCAAGCCGAGAGCCTGCGCAACCCGAGCGATCGGCTCCGGCTCCTCGCCGACGAACTCGTCGACCTGGCGCCGCCGCGCCCGCGGCAACTCGCGCCACATCATCTCGGCTTCGCGGTGCCGCTACACCTGCGCACGAGCGACCCGGACAACCGGGAACTGCGGCTCATCACTACACTCACCCACTTCGGGACCGCCACCGACGTCACCATCGCCGAACTGCGACTGGAAGCCTTCCTGCCGGCCGACGAAACGACCAGCGCCGCACTGACCGAACTCGTCACGTGGTGAACACCATTCGCTCACGCCGCCGGTAATGGCGCCGGATATGTGTGAACCTGTACCCGCCGACGGTTGGCTCTACGGGTTAGTTCTGGCCCCGGCGATGGGTGAATATCGGCCCCATCACCTTGATCGCCGAATCGGTGTGGGCGAAATTCGGCCCCACCTTGCGGGTGTGAGTCACCAGCAAGGTGAACAGGTCATACCGGTTCTGGCGCGGCGCTCGTCGGATGCCTGCAGCGCTGAGGCGTTGCCCGCCTGCTGTCAGTAATTACGGATCGGCGCCAGGGCGTTGGCTAATCGGTCGTGGCTGGGATGAGCAGCCACCGGGCAAAGCAGCCGCCCTCGTCGAGTTCGGTGTACGAGCGGGAGCGCACCCGGTAGAGAGGGCTGGATGCTGGCAGAAGGAGGCCTGTGGCCAGTTCCCGGGGCGCCCAGCCATGCTCGGTCGGTACTTGACCCGGCCGGGGGCCGTACAGCTCCATCGAGCCCTCGCCCACACCGTCGCAGGCAGAACTGAACAGCGCGATGTGGCCGCTGGGGACTTCAATATCGGCAGCGAGATCGTCGGCGCCGAGCGGGTAGGACAGGGCAGCCGCGACGGAAGTGCGGTAGTCCGGGCCGCCGGCCTGGATGATCGCAATATGGCCGTTGGCTGCGGTGAAGACTTCCATCCAGCTGTCGTCGCG
Organism: Catellatospora bangladeshensis; assembly: GCF_016862575.1. Classification (GTDB taxonomy): domain Bacteria; phylum Actinomycetota; class Actinomycetes; order Mycobacteriales; family Micromonosporaceae; genus Catellatospora; species Catellatospora bangladeshensis. The sequence continues at coordinate 8,672 of NZ_BONF01000039.1, forward strand.
AACCACTCCGTCACCCAGGAGTGCCGCCGTGGCAGAGCCGACCGGGATGCTGACTGGCTCCGCCGCTAACGTAGTGACCAGCTGTTCGTAGGTTTCGTCGTCGGCGCCATGCCAATGTTGGCGAAGATCGCCGTCGATGGCCAGGTAGGGTTCGCCATTGGTCCAGAGCCGGCCGACATGCGTCCACGACATAGGCACATCAAAGCAGGCCACGACTCGGTCCGCGCAACCCCCGCTCCCGGATCCGAGGCTGGCTGGAACCAGTTGGCCCAACTCGCCTGGGGCCAAAACTCACCCATGGCGAAAGGACCGAAGATCGCCAAATGGAGCCACAAATCCCCCGCAAGTGGGGCCAACACTCACCCGCGTAGCCAGACGGTTACCTACAAGGTGGTCTCCCGTACCAGGAAGGCGCAGGCGATCTCGGGCACGGTCAGGGCGGCGACCACCCGCGCCCACTCCTCGTGGTGGGCCTGGGCGATCGCCTCCTCGACGTCGCTCACTGGTATGGCCACACCCCGATCTTCCGATCGCAGACCGGCGACTGCTCGGCGGCGAGTTTGAGCGCCACATCGAGATCGGGGGCCTCCCGCACCCAGACGCCGGCGAGGTACTCCTTCGACTCCACGAACGGCCCGTCGCTGAACACCGCCTGCTCGCCCCGGTTGTCATCTCCTGTGGTGTCAGAACACCGTGGTACCCCGGTCAGGGACTTCAAGCCGTCGCATACTGCGGGCGCCCGGCCGGCCGGAAGACCTGGGTCGTCACGCCCTTCGAGTCGACCCGCGACTCGACCAGATCGAGCGCAAGGTCCGGACCGGTCTCCGGGAACAGTCTCGCGCCCAGGCCAACGATCACCGGGATCACGATCAGAGTCATCTCGTCGACCAGATCGTTGGCCAGCAGCCACCGGACCAGGGCGCCACTGCCGTGCACCTGAAGCTCGCCCCCGGGCTTGGCCTTCAGCTCGCTGACGGCCGCCGCGAGGTCACCGCGGAGAACGGTCGTGTCCTCCCAGCGCGGCGCGGTGAGCAGGGTCGAGGCAACGTACTTGGGGGCCTCGTTCGAAGCCACGCCGATGGGATGTGCGCGCATCTGGTCGATAGATCCCCACGAGCCGGCGAACAACTCGTAGGTGCGTCGGCCGAACAGGAACGCCTCGGCTCGCTGGTAGGTCTGTGTGATGAACGTCCTGGTCCCGTCGTCGCCCTTCCCCAAGGCCCATCCGCCACGCTCGAACCCGTTCGGGTGGTCGTCCGTCGGGGCGCCGTTGTTCTGCATTACTCCATCAATGGAGATTTGGGGCATGGTCGTCAGCTTCATGATCATGTTTCCTTGTCTGGGCGTCGCCCCTTGTGGGCGGCCTCACCCCTGCTACGTACGCCACCGCCCCGATCCGACACCCCCTCCCAGACTTCTTTGAAGAATTCCGGTAGGCCGGTCGTCATCGCTCCGACCCCACGGCAGTTTCGTAGCGACTGCGCTTTGCCTTCCCAAGCACGCCCAGCACGAACAAGCTGACCGCAGGCCTGCCCTCGAACGAGCCGGCTCGGTGCTCCGCCGGGAGGCAGATCTGCGTGAAGCGGTTCTTGGTTCACCGGGTTCAGCCCTGATGCCATGCGACCTCAGGCGCGGAGCGCGGGCCTACACCATCTGGAGATAAGGTTTGCCGACCTTTAGCAGGGCATGTCCCGCCGCATCGGCAGCGGTCAGCGGTGTCGACGACGATCGCTTGCAAGTCGCCTCGATCCCATGTTGCCGTCCCCGTCCCGACCCCGTAACTCAGGCTCCTAGGACGATGGAGGCGACGTGAGTCAGCCCGCTGCTCGTTCCACGGCCGCGGACGCCTGCCGACAACGGACGAGGCCGTCATCGGCTGGCGCAGGACTGCCTCAGCTCGCCACGTAGCCTTTACCGGTCCAGCGGTAGATGGTGTGGTGGCTGGTGCCGCCGGCACAGTCGGGGTCGCAGTCGTTGAGCGCCGAGTCGACCTCGTAACGCCCGTCGCCGTCGGTGTCGACCAGCGAGGCGCTGTAGAACCGCTGGGCGTACTCCCCAGGCGGGGGCAGCGTGTCGAAGGTGTCGAAGCCCTGGGCGCTGGGACCAAGAATGATCACGCCGTTGTAGCGTCCCGGGTCGTAGTTGATGAACAGATGCCCGGTGCCATCGATGGCAGGGGCCGCAGGTGCGAGCCGGTACCAGGCGCCGGCCCGGTGCCGCCAGCGCACGTTCCCGTTGGCGCCGATGACGGCGATGAACGCTTCCGAAGCGCCCACCTCGGTCGGCATCGTGGTGATCAGGACGCTGTGGCCGTAGGACGGATGCTCGAAGTACACGCTGCCCGTGACCGTGCACGCAGCCTCGCACAGTTGCAGCTGGCGCAGCCGGCTGATGACCGGCACGGCCGGATACCCCGACAGCGACCAGACCTCGTCGGCCACGACCCCGGCCGCTTTCGGGTCGCCCCAGTCGCCGGGCAGGAAGCCGGCGAGTTCGGCCAGGTAGTCGTCTGGGCAGGCGTCCAGCGGCTTGACTGCCGTGCGGGCGGCTGGTCGCCACTGGTCGAACTGCCACAGCTCCCGGTTCTCGTCGGCGAACGTGTCCTGCAGTGCGAGGTTGCGGTAGAGGCGGCCGCTGTCGGCGTTGACATCGCGGCAGGAGGGTGTCCACACGCCGAGCTGCTGCGGTCGTCCGTCGCCGCGCACGCTGAAGGCCAGCGGCCCGACGAGGGTGTCGGCGAGCTGGTCGGACAGGTAGAAAAGCAGGTCGGCGTACTTGAGGACGGCGTATGCCTGGGCGAGCTGGTGGACCAGGCGGTCGCCGCGCGCGACGAGCTGTGCGGTGGTGCCGGGGTGGGCGCGGATCGCCTGCTGTTCGAGGGCTTCGAAGCGGGCGCCGAACTCGCTGCCTGGGTCGACGATGTCGGTGGCGCACGAGCCGACGGCGTCGACGACGGCACGCACGATCGTCTCCGGGTCGGCCTTCGGCCGGTTGAGCAGCTCCTTGCCCCCGCACTCGTACAACGCCTGCAGCATGGCGTTGATCAGAGGGTTGTCGCTGCCACCGACCGGGAGCTGGTCGAAGATGTAGGTGGTGACGTCGACCAGGACGGTGACGGCGTCGACGCTTCCGGTACCGGTCTGCATCACCGATCCGGGGGAGTCCGGGCGGCCGATCCCGACTGCGACCTCGGCCAGCGGTGGCAGCAGGAACGACTTGTCGGAGTCGAAAACGTCGTGGGCGGTGCGGTAGATGACTGCCTTCGGGCCGAACTCCTCCCGCCCTGCCCACGTCCACGCCCATGCGGCGTGGTCGGGCTTGAGCTGCAGGCGCTGGGTGAAGGTGCGGTTGTTGGCCACCCGGGCGGTGACGATCTCATCGCGGTCGGGTTCGAAGCAGACCCGCAGCGCGGCCGCTGACAGGTCCTCGTCCGGGTCGACGACACCGCGTACCCACGACGGCAGCGGCTTGCCGCTGCATGCGGGGGCGTCGACGCGTTTTCCGAGCAGCTCGCCGGTCCACTGGCTGGCCGATGCCGCCCAGTCCCAGAACGAGAAGTCCCGCAGCGAAGCCACCAGCGTGTCCCCGTCGACGCTCAGGCGCACGTCGGACACTCTCCACATTCGCAGATCCGGGTCCCAGCGGGTCAGTACGGCTGCGGCGCGCTGCCGCGGGGACAGCTGCGGCACCTTCCACCGCACGGTGACCGGCTCGCGCAGCGGCTGGTCGTGTTCGACGCCGACCGGCTGACCGAACAACTCGCCGTCGTGCTCGCCGATGGCCGCGACCGGCAGGACGGTGATGAGGCTGCCGTAGGCCACCGCACCGGGCGGGATCTGCATCTCGACGTCGCCGACCTGGACGGTGCCGCCGTCGGGACCGACTTGGGTGCCGTCGCCGGTGACCTGCGGGGCAGGGTCGCGGGTCGCTGTGGTCGTGTCGCGTCGGGTCAACCACCAGGCGCCTGCTGCGCCGCCGACCAGGATCACGACTGCCGTGACCGCTGCCAGCAGCCGTCTTCTGCCCATGCCGCGTCTCCTTGCCCGGGTGTGGCCGGCAGCGGTGTGGGCTGCCGCATCGACGCTACGAGATGCGGCCGCGTGGGCACTTCGGTCGAGCAACCCGGACCTGGTGACCGAAAGGCGAGATCGATTCCACACGAGAGATGATTCCAGTGCGCGGCATTCGTGGCAGTACATCGGCTTCGGCCAGAGGCCGCCGTCAGGCCTGCAGGTGTTTCGGGATGCCAGATCGAGGCCGGCGAACGGTTCGGTGAGTACCCGGTTCGGCCCGAATCCGGTCTCGCCGTGCCTGATCCTCTTCAGGCTGCGGCGGCACAGGTCCAGCCCGCGGGCTGTTCGAGTCTGCTGAGAAAGTCGGCTGCCCACCGGTTGACGTCGTGGCGGCGCAGGTGAGCCCGCATCGGCAGCATACGGCCGGCCTGCTCGTCGCGGTCGGCGTAGGCGGCCGCCACGATCGCGTTCTTGAGCCCGTCGAGGTCGTGGGGGTTGACCGTCCAGGCCTGGCGCAGCTCGGCGGCGGCGCCGGCGAATTCGCTGAGCACCAGCGCGCCGGTGCCGTCGGTGCGTGCGGCGACGTATTCCTTGGCGACCAGGTTCATGCCGTCGCGCAGCGGTGTCACCGCCATCACGTCGGCTGCCGCATACAGCGCAGCCAGCTCCGCGCGGTCGTAAGACTGGTGTAGATAGTGCACGCACAGCCGCCCGATGCCGGCGTGCACGCCGTTGATGCGGCTGACCATACGCTCGACCCGCTCCCGTAGCGCCTGGTAGTGGTCGATGCGCTGGCGGCTGGGCACGGCGACCTGCACCATCACGGTATTGGCGGGTTCCAGGCGGCCCTCGGTCAGCAGCTCCCCGAACGCGGTCAACCTGTGCTCGATGCCTTTGGTGTAGTCGAGCCGGTCCACGCCCAGGATCAACGTCGAGGGGTCGCCCAGCTCGCGGCGTATCTCAACGGCCCGGGCCTGCACTTGAGGGTCGTCGGCCAGCCGCTGCTGCGTGGCGACGTCGATGGAGATCGGGAACGTCGCCGCGGTGGTGATCCCCGCGCCGTGCTCGATCTCATCGCCGGTGAGCTTCGCGCCCACCAGCTCCCTTGCCAGACGCTGGAAGTTGCGGGTCCCATGAGGGTGCTGGAAGCCGACGAGATCGGCGCCGAGCAGCCCACGTATGATCTCGTCGCGCAGCGGCAGCTGGCAGAACAGCTCGGCCGGCGGGAACGGGATGTGCAGGAAGAAGCCGATCCGCAGGTCCGGGCGCAGTCCGCGAAGCATGCCGGGGACCAGCTGCAGGTGGTAGTCGTGTACCCAGACCAGGGCGCCCGGCGCGGCCAGGCGCGCCGCGGCGACGGCGAAGCGTTCGTTGACGGCGCGGTAGCTGTGTCGCCAGTCGCGGTCGAATACCGGCTGCTCGACGGCGTCGTGATAGAGCGGCCAGATGGTGGCGTTGGACTGGCCCTCGTAGTAGCGGTCGACATCCTGTTCGGAGAGCCCGACGGGGTGCAGGTGGATGCCGTCGTGGGTGAACGGGTCCGGGGCTGGGCCGGGCTGCCCGTGCCAGCCGATCCAAGCCCCGGCGTGCTGCTGCATGATCGGGTGCAGGGCGGTGACCAAGCCGCCGGGGCTGCGCTGCCATCGGCTGTCGCCGGTGGAGCTGGTGATGCGGTCAACCGGCAGGCGGTTGGCCAGTACGAGCAGGTCGTAGCCGGCGCGGCCGGCGGTCGGCGTGCTGGGTTCGGGTGCCATCGCGTGGGCTGCCTCCAGACGGGGTCGCGGATTACCGCATCGGATCGAGATGGCGGTGTCGCAGGCAGGGCAGGCGCAGACGTGCACGCGACCGGAGCCGCGCTGTCGGCGCCCCGCTGGCGCCACGTGGGCCTGCGGTGGCATGGGTGGTTCGCGCATGTGCCCGCATCGCGTTGAGGAGACCGGGGGACGGGTCGGCGATCGTCAGCGTGACGGCGCAGCGGTCGGCTTCGACCCTGCCGCGGATCAGCGCCGCGACGCCTGCGGCGTCGATGATGTCGACGGCGGTCAGGTCCAGGCTCAACCGCCGGGCGCGCAGCCGGTGCAGCGCGAGGCTGATGGCCTGGCCGAGCTGCCGGGCGGTGGCGGCGTTCAGCCGGCCGTGCGCGACCAGCTGCAGGCCGGATGACGTCGCTTGCAGCCGCAGGTGCAGACGAGAACTGTTCACCGGCGGCCGTCCATTTCCTGGCCGCCGGAGCGGCGCGGGCGGGACCGCCCTGCGCACCTGGTGCCGGTGCGGTGGCGCCGCAGCGGCATCGCGTGACGGCGGGGCGGCCCGGGCAGCAGGTAGCCGACGTGATGGGCGTGCAGGGCCGACTGCACGCACGTGGAGCAGGCGTCCACCATGAAGGTGACGCCGTGGCGGGCTGCGGTCTGCTGGCACAGCACGACCGCGGCGACACCGACGGCGTCGATGCGGGTGACAGCCGCCAGGTCCAGCAGCACCGCAGCAGGCGCGTACCGGCGAAGCAGTCCGAGCACGACTTTCGGTAGTCGGTGGGCGTTGTCGGCACGCAGCGCGCCAACGGCGGTGACGCGCAGCTGCCGCTGCCGGCCGGACATGCGTAGCGCGAGGTCGTCGCTCATGACCCCTCGCCGGTATGGTCTCCGGCGCTGCGCCGGCTGCCGCGTGCGGTTGTCGATGAAAGCCCTGCCGCCGCCGCGCGCAGGCGCAGCAGCCGCACGACGTCAGGCCGCCACGGCATGGCGACCGTGTGCTCGGGGTGGCGCGCACCGATGATCGCACCGACGATGGCGGCGACGGTCTGGGTCTGACCGCCCATCATCAGCGCATAGCGGATCGCGGCGGTGGGCTCGTCGGGATGACGCAGAAACGCCGTCAGCGCTGCGGGCACACTGCGCAGGGCAGTGCGGTCGGCTCCGAGCGTCGCGGCGGTCTCCGCCGGCGCACTGCGGTGGCGCACCAGAGTCTGGACCGTGCGCAGCGCCGAGCGGAACTCGGCCGTGCGCATCTGGGCCGCCACCGCCGACAGGAACCGGTACTTGTCGGCAGGCGCGCCGGGCTGGCTGCGCACGGCCAGCGCCACCGCGGCCGCGGCCGCGGCGGCACCGTCCCGGGCGAGCAGATGGGTGTGCGTGATCCCCGCCGACCGGCGGCCCAGTGCTGCGGCTGCGGCCGCGCCGACGCCGGGCACCAGGCCCGCGGCGCAGGCGCGCACCGCGGCGACGCTGCCGAAGCTGCCATCGCCGTGGTGGACCTTAGGAGCGGCCTGCCACCAGCGGGCACCTGAAGCGACCGCGACCAGCACCCGGGCAGTGCCCGAACCCGCCAGATCCGGCCGGTCGGACGGCCACTCCTTCGCCAGCTCCGAGGCCAGGCCGTCGTCGCTGATCCGGCCGCCGTGGGCGGCCAGATGCTCGGCGAGCACGGTCATCTGCAGCGCGGCCGGGCTCGGTCGCTGCGGGCGCGGTGAAGTGCGCAGGATGACCTCCACCTGCGCCGGGTCGGGCACGATACGGCCGTTGAACGGGGCGGCGATCAGATCGGCGCACGCGGCCACCAGCAGGCAGCCGTGTGCGCGTCGCAGCTGCTGCTGCTGGTCGAGCGGGTATGTCACCTTGCGTCGATCTTCCTCGGATTGTCGTGCGGAGCCGGATGCCCGGCTGGACGCGTGCTGCCTGCGGTCGCGGGCTGGCGTCGGCGGTTGGCCTGGGCCGGGGCGGCAGCGCGAGCGCGTACGACGGCCATCAGCCGCCGGGCCCACGCCTCAGGGGCGGGTGCCGTCCCAGCCGAGCCAGCCAGGGGCACCGATGCGCTGACACCGGCCACCCGCGCGATGGCAGCGGAGAATGCCGCGGTGTCGTGCGGGTTGACCACCACCGCACCGGGCAGGTCCGCCCCGTCGCAGGTGAGCTCGCTGACCACGACCGGGGCGCTGCCGTGCGCGGCGACGAACTCGTGCGCCTGCGCCGCCGTGCCGTGATGGTCGGGGGTGGCCAGGAGCGCGTCGCAGGCCAGGTACAGCGACGTAAGCTCCCGCCGGTCCGGGGCTGCCCGCAGGTAGTGCACGACGGGCTGGCCGACCTCGGCGTATGTTCCGTTGACCTTCGCGATGAGGCGGTCGACGCGTTCGCGGTGGTCGTGCTCTGCCGGGGTCCGCGGCTCGCCGTATCCGACGTGCAGCAGCGCGATGGTGGCAGGGGCGGGGCGGTGCTCGGCAAGGAACCGGTCGAAGGCGACCAGCCGCTGCTCGACGGCCTCGGCGGGGTCCCAGCCGGCCACCGACAGCAGCACCGGCCCGGCCACCCGCAGCGCGGCGCGGATCTGCTGGGCGCGGGCACGCACCGGCCCAGACCGGGCCAGCCTTCGGATCCCCGCCGCGTCGGCGGGCATCGGGTAGGCCAGCACCCGCACCCGCCGGTTGCCGACGGCGATCTGCCCGTCACGCACCGGCAGCCCGTGCACCCGCCCGGCGAGGTCGAGCAGATTGGCCGCCGCACGCCGGTACGGCAGGACGACGACATCGGCTCCCAGCAGCCCCGACAGCAGCTCCCGGTGCTCGGGCAGCCGCACGAACAGCTCGGCCGGAGGGAACGCGCTGTGCAGCTGCATCACGATGCCCAGGTCGGGCCGCAGCCGCCGCATCACGCCTGGCAGCAGCTGCAGCCGGTGCCCGTGGACCCAGATGACCGCCTGCTCGGCGGCAAGGCACGTGGCTGTGGCCGCCAGCCGACGGTTGACGGCCAGGTAGTCGTCGAACCAGCCCTCGGGAAACGCGGCCGGCTGATGGTGGCACAGGGAACGCAGCAGTGCCGCCGCGTGCGCCGCGTCAGCGCTGTCGGCCGTCTTGCCTGTGTCGGCGGCCAGCCAGGTGCCGGCCTGCAGGTCGGTATAGGCACGCAGGGCGGACAGTCCGGCATCGACATGGTCGATGCAGTCGTCCGAGTCGGCTGGCGGAACCCGATCGGCAGCCATGATCAGCTGGTATCTGCCGGTGGTGTTCATCGCGTCACCCCGCCGAAGCCGGCCTCGCTGTCGTGGGAGATGCCCAGGGACAGGTCGCCGTCGGGGGTGATGACCTGCAGCACCCGGTCGACCTTCGCCAGCTTCAGGTTTCGGCGGGCCCTGGCCGACGGGGAGCGCAGTGCGACCATGCCGCCCTCGCGAATGGCGCGGCGGTGCGCGTCCAGCAGAAGCAGGATCCCGGCGGCGTCGATGACGTCACACCCGGCCAGGTCGATCACCAGCTGCCGCGGGTGCAGGGCGAGCGCCTCGGAGAGCACCTCATTGACTCCAGGTGCTGAGCTGGCGTCGAGGTCGCCGCAAACCTGCACTTCGACCACCGGCACCGTCTGTGTCGTCTGCGCTGCGCGGCTGAATTCGTCCACCTTTACCTCCCTGCTGGCGGATTTCACCCTTCCCAGGTGGTACGGCGATCACCACGCAAACCCGTGACAGTTGTGTGACAAGGCACCGCGCGTCACCACATCGCCGCAGGTGGCGGGCATCCAGTGACGTGGGCACAAGTGTCCGGTGGATGCTCGGCGGCTGGGTGCTGACACGCTGCGGCCGTCGCGGTGTTGTCACACGACTGTCATGTGATCGCACGGATGCCGCCATGAACGGTTCCGATGCTCGGCCGGGTGAGGAAGGAGGGCAAGGTGATCGACGGCCACAGCCATGGCCTGGTAGCCGCCTGGCGCATTCCGGAGGTCGAGGTTTCCATCGTCGGCGACCTGGACGCCTGGTCGGCGGGCCACGCCAGCCAGGTGCTGGACGAGGCGATGCGGTTTCGGCCGGAAGTGCTGGTCCTCGATATGGCCAGGTGCCGTTCCCTGGACACCGCGGGAGCGTTGCTGATCGTGCAGACGCATCAGCGGATGCGCTATTCCGGTGGGTCGCTCAGCGTCCGATCCGCGTTGCCGCAGGTCGTGATGACCTTGCGGGCAGCCGACGAATACGGGGCATTGCATGTGGTGGGGGCCGGACAGCGGCTGCCCAGACACGCCGCCGACGGTCGCTGAGTCCTGCTGCCACACGGCACGAGTCAACGTTCAGCAGTGATCAAGGTTGGGTGGGTTCGTTTCGCGGGATGCGGCGAGCCCGGCCACGCGGACGCGGGCTGTGCAGGCTCGGGCGGCGGCAGCGGCGCCACGTGCCGGCCGCCGGCGGCAGGGCGGTGGCGCCGCCTGCTTGCAGCGGGTCGCCCGCGCCGCAGGCCAGAATCGTGTTGAGTGCCTGGCGGCCCGGGTGAGCCGCAGTCAGCTGTGCGCCTCTGGCGCGGGCGTCACGCCGACAAGCGATGAGTGTCGCGACACCGGCACGACCAGAGCCCTGACCGCGACCCTGCCTATCGCATGTCGACGACCCGGGAGACGCCTCGGCGCGGGGTGGGGCGTCCCGGTCGGGCCTGCCCGACCCGCAGCACCATCTGCGGTACGCCGTCGCGGCCGAACGCGTCGGCCAGCCGCTGCCGTTCGGCGTCGACCTCGATGGGCTGGGACAGCATCGAGGCGGCCAGGCCCGCGTCGGTGATCGTCAGCAGTACGTGCTGCAGCGCCAGGCCGGCCTGGATCTGCTCGGCGGCGGTGTCACCGGCGGTGCCAAGCACGACGACGAACGGGTCGGGATCGAAGTCCATACCGGGCACCGGCGGCCGGTCACCGAAGGCGCGTCGGGGCAGCAGGTCGCCGGGTTGCGGGCTCGGACCACCTGCCGCGGCGGGCACACCGTCGTCGGACCGGTCGTCGGGCCGGGTCCAGGCGCGCAGCTCCGCCCGGTAGTCCTCATCGGCGGTGAGGGCATCGTGGGCCGCCCGCACGATCTCGGAGATCACCTCGATGGATGCCGGTCCGGTGACGAGCTCCACCCACGCACCTTCAGTCTGGGCGGCGTGGACGATCTGCACCCGGGCTTGGACCGGTACGGGAGCGGGTCCGAACGGTTCCCGCACGCTGTGGCGCTCGGCGATGGCGGCGTACAGGGCCGTCTCGGTGTCAGTCGCCGGACGGGCGGCGTGCGGGCTGAGCCGTGCCATCAGCTCGGGGTCGGCGGGGTCGGGCAGCAGGTGGGTGTTGGCGGCCAGGCCGTTGACGGCCAGCGCCAGGCGGGCGTTGAACGCGGCGGCACCGCAGGCGATCCGCACGGCCCGGCCCGTCGGATCGGCCACCGGCAGCCGGCGGGCCGGATCGGCGCACACGTCGACCGATCCGCCGTGGATGCGAAAGCGCCACGGTTGGCTGTTGTGCAGCGACGGGGCGCGTACCGCTGCCGTCACGACCTGCTGAAAGGTGGTAGGGGTCAGCGTCACGGCAGCGGTCATCGTGCTCTCCTGCGGCAGGCCGGGTGTCTGTCCCGATCATCCCCGCTAGCGGTATGAAACACGCCGATTACGGGGTTACTGGGCATTTCGGGGCTGTCGCGGTGGTGCTGCAGCCCGGATACGGCACCGTGGGTGGGCCGCACAGCTGCGGCCCGCCCACGGTGCGCGATTCAGACCTGGAACACGATGCGGGCGGTGACCCGCCCGGCCAGGACGTCGTCGACGGCGTCGTTGATCTCGTCGAGGTCGCGGATCTCGTACTGCACGGTCGTACGTCCGGCGGCGTGCAGGGCGAACACCTCGGCAAGGTCGGCGCGGGTGCCGACGATCGACCCGATGACGGTCAGCCCGCCGAGCACCGTCTCGAACACGGGCAGGCGCATGGTGTTGTCCTTGGGCAGCGACACCAGGACCAGCTGTCCGCCGCGGCGCAGGCTGGCGTGCGCCTGCTCGAGCACTTTCGGGTCGGCGGCCAGCACGACGGCGACGTCGGCGCCGCCGAGGTCCTGGATCGCGGCGACGGGGTCGGTGCGGGCGGCGTTGACGGTGTGCGCAGCGCCGAGCTTGAGCGCCAGCGCGAGCTTGTCCTCCGTGACGTCGACGGCGATGGTGTCGCCGCCGAAGATCTGCGCGTACTGCAGGGCCAGGTGGCCGAGCCCACCGATGCCGAAGACGGCCACCCGTTGGGTCGGCCGCACCTGTGCCACCTTGATCGCCTTGTAGGTGGTGACTCCGGCGCAGGTCAGCGGAGCGGCGTCGAACGGGCTGACGCCGTCGGGGACTTTCACGACATGGCTGGCGTATGCGACGGCGTACTCGGCGTGGCCGCCGTCGATCGAGTAGCCGGTGTTGCGCTGCGACAGGCACAGCGTTTCCCGGCCGCTGACGCAGTACTCGCAGGTGCCGCAGGTGTAACCGAGCCACGGCATGGCCACCCGGTCACCTACCACGACGTCGGTGACGCCGCGGCCGAGGCGCTCGACGATGCCGACGCCCTCGTGGCCGGGGATGAACGGCAGCGCGGGTTTGACCGGCCAGTCGCCGCGGGCGGCGTGGATGTCGGTGTGGCACAGCCCGCTGGCCTCGACCCGGACCAGGATCTGGCCATCGGCCGGCCGCGGGATCGGCACGTCGCCGACGGACAGCGGGGCGTCGAAGCCGGTCACCACGCAGGCGCGCATGACGGCTCTCCTTTCCTTCGTGGTGTTGCCTTCACCTTCGAGCCTTCTCCGCACGGCCGTTGCCGTCATGAGGCCGACGTCCCCGCCGGCGGGACGTTGGTCCCGTCTCGCTTCGATGAGGCGGTGCCGGCCGCCGGGTTAGGGCGGCCGGCACCAGGCCGGGTGTTCAGGCGGCCGGCTGCGGCACGGGGCCGGCATGCAGCGCGGCGCCGGTGGCGGCGTCGAAGACGTAGGCCTGAGCCAGGTCCACGGCGAGAGTGACGGTCTGTCCCGCGGTGATCGCGGTGTCAGGCCCCAGGCGCGCGGTCCACATGGTGGTCATGTCGCTGTCGCCGCTGCCGCGGATCACGTCGGGCACGGTGAACGGCGGCAGGAACAGTACGTTGGTCTCGTCGCCCAGCGACTCGACGGTGACGGCCGTGACCTCTATCTGGGGAAGGCCGGGCGCGGCCGAGCCCAGGGTGAGCGCACCGGGGCGCAGCCCGACGACCACGTCGTGGCCGGTGGCGTCCACGCCGTCCAGCCGGCCGGCGAGCGTCTCCGGTACGGGCCAGCAGTGCTCGCCGAGGGCCAGTCGCAGGCCCGACAGGCCCAGTTCGCCGGACATGACCCGGCCGAGGGCGAGGTTCATGGCGGGGGAGCCGATGAACCCGGCGACGAACACGTTGACGGGGTGGTGGTAGAGCTCCTGCGGGGTGCCGACCTGCTGGATGCGGCCGTCGTGCAGGACCGCGATCCGGTCGCCGAGGGTCATGGCCTCGACCTGGTCGTGGGTGACGTAGAGGGTGGTGGTGGCGTCGCGCTGGTGCAGGCGCATCAGCTCGCCGCGCATCGCCACTCGCAGCTTGGCGTCGAGGTTCGACAGCGGTTCGTCCATGAGCAGCACCTTCGGGTGGCGCACCATGGCCCGGCCCATCGCCACACGCTGGCGCTGGCCGCCGGACAGCGCGGCGGGTTTGCGGTCGAGCAGTGTCTCCAGGGCCAGCACGTGGGCGACCTCGTCGACCTGTTCGCGGGCGCGGTCGTGGGGGGTGTGGGACATGCGCAGGCTGAAGCCGAGGTTCTCGGTGACGGTCATGTGCGGGTAGAGGGCGTAGTTCTGGAAGACCATGGCGATGTCGCGCAGTTTGGGCGGGGTGTCGTTGACGACGGCGCCGTCGATGCTGATCGTGCCGTCGGTGGGGTCTTCGAGGCCGGCGATCAGTCGCAGCAGGGTGGACTTGCCGCAGCCGGACGGGCCGACGAGGACGAGGAACTCGCCGTCGGCGACCTCGAGGCTGACGTGGTCAAGGACGGGCCGGGTGGCGTGGGGGAAGGTCTTGGTCAGGCGGTCGATGGAGACGGTCGCCATGGTCGTCACCTCCGGGGGATGGGGTGGGGTGTATTGCCTGCCCGAGCACGCCTGCGGCGTAGACGGCCGCTGTGCCCGTGGTGGTGTCGGTTGCAGCGCGGTGCTGCGTCACCGGGTGCGGCCGCCGCGAGGGTCGGCGGCCGCACCCGGGCGGCGGCGGATGTCAGCGCAGGAAGGGCATCCGCCGCACGATCGCGGTCCGGGCCCAGGCCTTGCCGAACCCGAAGGTGTCGCCGGCGTCGGTCAGCGCGAGGACGGCGAGCAGTCCGGCGTAGATGAGGTGGTCGTCGATGATGGGGTTGTTGGCCGGGGGCAGCACGGCGGTCCACATCAGCACGAGCAGCAGGCCTCCGGCGGTGGCGGCGGCGCGTAGGCCGATGCCGGCGACCAGCGCGACGCCGACGCCGGCAAGCCCGGTCATGAACAGCCAGTCCGCCCAGGTGGCACCGGCGATCGCCTGGTAGAGGCCGGCGAACGGGCCTTCGGTGCCGAACTTCAGGAAGCCCAGGGTCGGCCGGCCGCCGTTGATCCAGGCGGCTTCGGCCTTGGTCTCGTGGCCCAGGCCGAACAGCTTGTCCAGGAACGCCCACAGGAAGACCCAGCCCAGCGCGATGCGCAGGCCGGCCAGGACGAACCGGGTGGCGCGGGCGCGGGCGGTCTGCGGCGGCGGGGCCGGCCGCGCGAAGGGCTGGTGGCCGTTGGGGGTCGTGCGGGGGGTGAGCAGGGCGGTCATCGCCGGGTTCCTTCCTCTTCGGGGGTGGCGCCTTGAGCATCCCGCCGCCGGCCGTGGCGGCGGCAGTGCCGCCGGTCCCGTCCGCAGAGGACTAAAGGCTCCTGCCGTCGGGGCGCGTCGCGGCGGGCAGCTGGGCAACGGTCAGCAGGTCGCCTGACCCGGTGACATGCGGACGACCGTCCACCCGAAACGAGCCGGGGAGCCGCACGCGCCTGGCAGGTCAGCGAGCCTGGAGGTGGGCAGCCGCCGGCAGCCGCGAACTGCGAAACATCCTCCGAGGCGGCCCGAGCTACGAATACTGTACGGGTGGACAGCATGTCGGCGTTCCCTCGCAGGGAACTGGTCCTGGCGCTGATCATGGCGTTGGCGGCGGTGGGCACCGCCTGGGCCGGATTCCAGAGCGCGAAGTGGGGCGGGGTGCAGGCCAACGCCTACGCCGCGGCGGGGGCGGTGCGCTCCGACGCGGGCCGTGCCTCCACTCTGGCCGCCGAGCAGCGCACGATCGACGTTGTGTCATTCACGACCTGGCTCAACGCGCTCAACAACGAGATCATCAACCGGGTCGTGCCTCGCCCGGCGGGAGACTATCGGCCGGACCCCGACACCGCGTCCGGGTTCCTGTTCCAGCGGATGCGTCCGGAGTTCCGCCCCGCCGTCGACGCGTGGCTGGCCACCCGGCCGCTGGTGAACGCGGCCGCGCCGGCGACGCCGTTCGACATGCCGCAGTACCGGCTGGCCGCCGACGCCGACGCGCAGCGACTGCTGGACCGAGCCGACGAGCTGTCGGCCACGGCTCGCGCCGCCAACCAGCGCTCCGACAACTACGTGCTGATCGCGGTCGTGCTCGCGCTGGTGCTGCTGTTCGCCGGCCTCGCCGGGAAGACCGCCGGCCGTCTCACGCAGACGGCACTGGCGACCCTGGCCGGGATCGCGCTGCTCGGCGCGGTGACCGCGCTGCTGCTGTCTCCCGTCGAGCTGTGAAAGCCGGCCTCGCCCGGTTGACCCGCTGGCAGGCGCGCGCTTCGCCCGCGAGGTGATGGGTGAGCGGGACGGGCAGGACGCCGACCGGTTCCTGTTCCCCAGCCCGGTGCCGACACTGCTCCTGGCCGACGCCACCGCCGGTGTGCAGCTGCCGGGGAGCTCGGCGACGCCGTCCCCGGGGCTGGCCGGCGTCGCCAAGGCGGACGCGTGCACGTTCGTCCAGCGCTCGATCGCCGCCGGGTGTCGCAGGTGCGGACATGGCCTGGCCGCGACGGCAGCCTCGGGTCGGGTCAGGATAGGTCGTAGCCGGTCCGCATGCCGTCGAGGGCCGCCGGGCAGGGGCAGTTGCGGTCGGCGGGCAGGTCGGCGATGGCGGCGAGCAGCAGCGCACGCATGCGTTCGGTGTTGTCCTTGAAGACGCGGAAGACCTCGTCCTGGGTGACGCCGTGGTCGCCGTCTACGCCGGCGTCGTGGTCGGTGACCAGCGCGATCGAGGTGTAGCAGAGGGCCAGCTCGCGAGCGAGGGCGGCTTCGGGCGCGCCGGTCATGTTGATGACGGTGCCGCCGCAGGCCGCGTACCAGCGGGACTCGGCGCGGGTGGAGAAGCGGGGGCCGTCGATGACGACCATGGTGCCGCCCGGTTCGACCGCGACGCCGGTCTGCTGCGCGGTCGCCTGGACGGTGGCGCGCCCAGCGGGGCAGTAGGGGTCGGCGAAGGTGACGTGCACGGCGCCGGACTCGACGAAGGTGCGCTCGCGTCCGCTGGTGCGGTCGATGAGCTGGTCGGGCAGCACGAACGTGCCGGGTCCGAGGTCTGGGCGCAGGCCGCCGACGGCGCAGGGCGCGAGGATCTGCCGTACGCCCAGCGAGCGCAGCGCCCACAGGTTGGCCCGGTAGGGGATGAGGTGGGGCGGGTGGCGGTGGTCGCGGCCGTGGCGGGGCAGGAACGCCACCTGCCGTCCGGCGACCTCGCCGATGGTGATCGCGTCCGACGGCGGGCCGTACGGCGTCTGGACGTCGGTTTCCCGGGCGCCGTCGAGCAGGCTGTAAAGGCCGGAGCCGCCGATCACGGCGACGGTGGGATTCGCGTTCACTGATTCTCCTCAGGGTCGGAAGCGGTGCGGCGCCGCGCCCGCACGGCGAGCACCGCGGCGGTGACGAGCCAGACGGCGGCCAGGCAGACGAGGTAGCCGCGGTGGTAGTCGCGGGGCAGGGCGGACGGGTCGTCGGGACGCCGGCCGTAGCCGAGCAGCAGCGGCAGCGCGACCACGGTCAGCGTCGCGGTGACCAGCAGCGCCCCCTGGACGGGGGGCTTGGCCCAGCCGGGCAGCCGCCGGGTCAGCACCGCCCCGGCGGCGATCGCCGCGGGCAGCACGATCAGGTCGTGCCCGAGCAGCACGGCCGCGGTGTAGCGAAAGTAGTGCGGCAGGGACACGCTGGTATCGGTCAGCAGCCCGGCGGCGCCGTATCCGGCGCCGGTCACACCGGCGGCGATCAGCAGACGCCGGCTCCACACGATCGAGGCCGGCAGGGCGGTCGGCGTCCGGGTCACGGCAGCACCTCGATCCGGGCGACCCACTTGGTCTGCAGCACGCCGGGCCGGTTGGGGGCGATGATCCGGCACGGGTAGCCGTGGTCCGGGTGCAGTTGCTGCCCGTTGACCCGGAGCGCGAGCAGGGTCAGCGGGTCGGCGGCGTGCGGCGGGGGCAGGGTGGAGATGCGGTAGGGGCTGTCCTGTTCCAGCGAGGTGACGCGCACGCTGGCGCCGGGGGCGGCGCCGACCGCGGCGGCCAGCTCCCGGATGGGCACGCCGGTCCAGGTGGCGGTGGCGCTCCAGCCTTCGACGCAGGCGATCGGCAGCACGGCGGTGTGCTGCGGCATGGCGGCGAGGTCGGCGAGGCTGAGCCGTAGTGTGCCGGCCGGCCCGGTGACCTCCAGGCGGTAGCCGGGATCGGCGGCGGCGGCCGTGACGCCGGCTGCGGCTGCGGACTTGTTGACGGGCAGGCCCTGGGGTCCGATCTGCGGGTCGCGGGGGCCGAGGACGGACAGCCCGGCCAGCGGCCGCAGCGTCTGCCCGACCGTGGCGGCGGTGATCGCCGCGGCGGCCGCGCCGACCGCCGTCAGCAGGCCGCGCCGGCTCATGCCCGCGGTCGCCGCCGGCCGCTGCGGGGCGGACAGCGCCCGCCGGACCACCGGCAGCTTGACTCCGAGATGGATCAGCAGTGATCCGGCCAGGATCCACGCGGTCCAGTAGTGGGCGGTGGTGAAGAAGAAGCTCATCGGCGAGTACCACAGCGCGATGTTGAGCAGGCCGGTGGTGATCTGGAACAGGGCGGAGGCGACGAGCAGGAACAGGCTGAGCCGCTCGACCGCGTGCGCGGCGTCGCGGAACGGCGGCCAGCGGAACAGTTTCGGATAGACCGACCACAGCTTGGCCGCCAGCAGCGGCACCGCCGCCAGGCCGGTCGCCACGTGCAGCCCCTGGGTGACGCGGTACAGGCCGACCGGGCGCGACGGCCAGTAGAACCAGGCGGGCGGGTGCTGGATGGCGTGGCTGAGGTATCCGGTCAGGAAGCACACCGCGACGGCCGCGCCGAGCAGCACCCCGAGGCGGCTGGTCAGCTGCGGGGAGCGCAACCGGGAGGTGAACAGCCGGGCGGCTCGCGCCGGGTGGATGCGGTTCAGCGGGCCAGGCAGGCGAACCATCGTCCCTCCCCGGTCCAGGTGTCGGTGTGGCGCAGCCCGGCGCGGGCGGCCAGCGGGGCGACCTCGCCGGCGCTGACGGCGGCCCAGGCGAACGGGTCGCTGGTGCGCCTGGTGTCGGTGAGCGCGACCGTCGCCCGCCAGCCGCGGGTGCCGGGCGGGTCGACCTCGGCCAGGACGGTCCCGCCGGGGGTGAGCAGGTCGCGGCAGCGGGCCAGCAGCCGCGCAGGGTCGCCGCCGATGCCGATGTTGCCGTCGGCCAGCAGCACGTGCGCGAACGGCACCCGGCCGGGCAGGGGAGCGAAGACGTCGTGCAGCAGCACGTTCGCGCCGCGGCTGCGGGCGAGCCGGACCGCGGCCGGGCTGAGGTCGATGCCCAGGGCGGGCACACCGCGGCGGCCCAGCTCAGCCGTCAGCCGGCCGGGGCCGCAGCCGATGTCGAGGGTCGGCCCGGTGCACCGGGCGAGCAGGGAGTCGTCCGCGCTGGTCGGGGCGGCGTGCCAGGCGGCGACGTCCATGCGGCGCAGCAGCCGCCCGTCCGGGCCGGTCAGGTGCAGTGCGCCGTCGGCGGTTCGCGCCGCCCGGCGCAGCGCTCCGGCGTAGAGCACCAGCGGGCTGGTCATCGCCGTGCTCCGTCCGGGTGGGGCAGTTCGGCGGCGACGGCCGCGGCGAACCGGCCGTGGGGCTGTTGCGCGGCGACGGCCAGGGCGTCGGCGGCGGTGTCGACGTCGCGCAGGGTGTCGAGCAGCGCCACCGTCAGGCCGAGCCGGTGCAGCGCGGCAAGGGTGTGCGCGGCGGTCTCGGGCGTGGACATCGGCACCTCGGCCAGGACCGCGGCGTGTGCGGGCTCGCGCAGGCCGAGCAGCCACCAGCCGCCGTCGGGCGCCGGGCCAAGCGCGGCGTCGGCCTCGCCCAGCGCCTCGGCGGCCGCGGCCAGGTGCTGCGAGGTCAGCTGTGGGGTGTCCATGCCGACCAGGATCGACGGCGCGGCGGGCAGGGCGGTGTCGGCGTACGCGTTGGCCAGGCGTTCACCCAGACCGTCGCCGCGCTGGGGCACCGTGGACCAGCCGGGCGGGATCGGGTGCGGGCCGTCGAGGACCAGGACCCGACGCCGGGCACGGCTGCCGGTCAGGGCGTCGACGGTGTCGGCCAGCGCCGCCGCGGCGATGGCCGCCGCCTGCCGCGGGGTGCACGGCGGGCACAGGCGGGTCTTGACCCGGCCGGGCACCGGAGCCTTGGCGATCAGCAGCAGCTGCGGGGCGGTCACCGGGCGAGCACCTTGGACATGTCGCGCACGGCGCGGGCCGTGCCGCGCAGGGTGCCGGTGACCTTCGACCGGGTGCCCTCGGCGCGAGGCGCGTAGCGCACGTCGACCTCGGACACGGTCCAGCCGGCGCGGGCCGCGGCGACGATCATCTCCAGCGGGTATCCGAAACGGCGGTCCTGCAGATCGAGCGCGAGCAGCGCCTGACGGCGGGCCGCACGCATCGGGCCCAGGTCATGGATGGGCAGGCCGAGGCTGGTCCTCAGCCGCCAGGCCAGCAGCGCGTTGGCGAGCCGGGCGTGTGCCGGCCACGCTCCCGCCCGGCTGGGCCGCCGCCGCCCCAGTGCCAGGTCGGCGGCTCCCGCGGCGACCGGATCGGCGACCAGCGGCAGATGCCTGAGGTCGAACGAGCCGTCCGCGTCGGCGAAGCACACCACATCGGAGGTCGCCGCCAGCAGGCCCGCGTGCGCGGCCGCGCCGAAGCCCCGCTGCGGCACCGCCACGACATGCGCCCCGAACGTGCGGGCCACCTCCGCCGAGCCGTCGGTCGAGCCGTTGTCGGCGACGATCGCGCGATATCCTGCGGGCAGCCCCGACAGCACCCCGGGCAGCGCGGCGGCCTCGTTCAGGCACGGCAGCACGACATCAATCATGATCTCGAACCTAAGGCCCGACGCCGCCACAAGTTCTTAACAAACGCTGACAAGTCCTTACGAAATAGGAACGTCGCACCGTGACGGCCCGGCGGACGCCTACGTTGGTGGGTCATGCGAGTACTCGTCACCGGCGGCGCGGGCTTCATCGGCACCCATGTCACCCGCGCCCTGACCGCGGCCGGACACGACGTGTCCGTGCTGGACAGCCTCCACCCGGCCGCCCACCGGCCCGGGGCCGAGCCGGGCGACGTCGGCGGGATCACCGTGCACCGCGCCGACGTCCGCGACCCCGACGCCGTCGACAAGGCGCTGACCGCAGCGGACGCCGTCGTGCACCAGGCCGCCATGGTCGGCATGGGCGTCGACCTCGCCGACCTGCCCGACTATGTCGGCTGCAACGACCTCGGCACCGCCGTGCTGCTGGCCGCCATGGCCCGCCACCGGGTGCGGCGGCTCGTGCTGGCCAGCTCCATGGTCGTGTACGGCGAGGGCCGATACGAATGCGCGCAGCACGGCCAGACCCGCCCCGACCCACGCCACACCGACGACCTGGCCGCCGGGCTGTTCGAACCGCGCTGCCCCCGCTGCGGCCACCCCCTGCAACCAGGCACCGTCGACGAGGACGACCGCCTCGAACCACGCAGCGTCTACGCCGCGACCAAACTCGCCCAGGAACACCTGGCCGGCGCCTGGGCCCGCGAATCCGGCGCACACGCCATCGCCCTGCGCTACCACAACGTCTACGGCCCTGGCATGCCGCGCGACACGCCCTACTCCGGCGTCGCGGCGATCTTCCGATCCGCCCTGGAGCAGGGACGAGCGCCGCAGGTCTTCGAGGACGGCGCCCAGCGCCGCGACTTCGTCCACGTCACCGACGTCGCCGCCGCCAACCTCGCCGCCCTGGCCGCCCTCGACGACCAGCCCCGGCCCGGCCTGCGCGCATACAACATCGCGTCCGGCCAGCCCCGCACCGTCGCGGACATGGCCGCCACCCTCGCCGACGCCATGCACGGCCCCGCACCACAGGTCACCGGAGCCTTCCGGGCCGGCGACGTGCGGCACATCGTCGCCTCACCACGCCGCGCCCGCCAGGAGATCGGCTTCACCGCCACCGTGCCGTTCGCCGCCGGCCTGGCCGAGTTCGCCCACGCGCCGCTACGGGCCTGACATGCTCGACACCGACAACCCGGCGGCCCCCGCCGGCGCCGCGTTCCCGCCCGCCGACCGCATCGCCACCGCCCTGGCCGCGGCACTCGTCGCCGCCTCCATCACCGCAGGCGCCGCACTGAACCTGCTCGGCACCCCCGTGCAGGCGCAGGCCGCGCCCCTGTACGCGCTATGGCGGCCGCACCTGGGTCCCGGCACACCCGCCGCGCTGGCCGTCGCCGCCGCCGTGATCCTGCACGGGCCGCGCCTGGCCGCAACCCTGCCCTGGCGGCGGCTGATGGCCGCCGGCTACACCGCCGCGGCCGCCTGGACCATGAGCCTCGCCATGATCGACGGCTGGCGGGTCGGGCTCGCCGGCCGCCTGACCGCCCAGGCCGAATACCTCACCGAGGTGCCGGGCGTCACCGACATTCCCGCCATGCTCGCCGGGTTCACCGGACGCATCCTCGACTTCCAGCCCGACTCGTGGACCACCCACGTCTCCGGGCACCCGCCCGGAGCGCTGCTGATCTTCGTCTGGCTCGACCGCATCGGCCTCGGCGGTGGCGGCCCAGCCGCGCTCACCTGCGTCGCGACCGGTGCCCTGGCCAGTGTCGCGGTGCCGGTGACCCTGCGCGCCCTGGGCAGCGAAACCGCGGCCCGCGCCGCGGTGCCGTACCTGGTGCTGCTGCCCGGCGCCGTCTGGATCGGCGCCTCCGCCGACGGCATGTTCGCCGGCCTGACCAGCACCTCGCTGGCGCTGCTGGCAGTGGCCCTGACCAGCGGACGGCGCGCCCTGGCCGCCTGCACGGCCCTGGCCGCCGGTGCGCTGCTCGCCTTCGCCTGCCACCTGTCCTACGGGCTGGTCCTGCTCGCGCCGCTGGCCGCGGTCGTCGTGCTGGCAGCGGTCAGCCGCGGCCACCGGCACGCGGCCGGACCGGTGCTGGCGATGGCCGCCACGGCCGCCGGGGCCGTCGTCGTGGCCTTCAGCGCCGCCGGGTTCTGGTGGCTCGACGGCTACCACCTCGTCGTCCAGCGCTACTACCAGGGAATCGCCGCCGAACGCGCCTACGGCTACTGGGCCTGGGCCAACCTGGCCGCGTTCCTGCTGTCGGCCGGGCCGGCCGCCGCCGTCATCGCCCGCCGCGCCACGGCCGCCGTACGCCACGACCGGGCAGCACACGTGCTGCTGCCGCTGGCCGCGCTGCTGGCGGTCGCCGCCGCGGACCTGTCCGGGCTCAGCAAGGCCGAGGTCGAACGCATCTGGCTGCCCTTCGCCGTATGGCTGCCGGCCGGCGCCGCACTGCTGCCGGCGAGCAGCCGCCGCGGCTGGCTGCTGGCCGGCGCGACGATCGCCCTTGCGGTGAACCACCTGCTGCTGACGATCTGGTAACCGCCCTTCCCGCCCTCGCCCACCTGCACGTCCCCCTCCTGAAGCGCAGCTTCAACCGAAGTGGTTCTGTGCCGTCGCTGCCCCGTCCATCCGCGCGCACCCCGAGGCAACCACGGGGCCTGCCGAAGGTCGCCCCCCGCGCCCCGGCGTTACCGCTGCAGGGTGCGGCGGTTTCGGGCCGCAAACCATGGGGTACCGGAATAATCATGAAAATCGGATTCTTCCTCTCCTGCGAGGAGTACTCCCCGCAGGAGTTGCTGGAGCAGGCGCAGCGGGCGGAGGACGCCGGCTTCCACGCGCTGTGGATCTCTGACCACTTCCATCCGTGGGTCGACGCGCAGGGACACAGTCCGTTCGTGTGGTCCATGATCGGCGCGTTGAGCCGGGTGACGAATCTGCCGATCACCACAGCGGTTACCTGCCCGACCGTTCGCACCCACCCGGCGGTCATCGCGCAGGCCGCCGCGACCAGCGCGGTGCTCACCGAGGGCCGGTTCACCCTGGGTGTCGGCTCCGGGGAGGCGCTGAACGAGCACATCACCGGCGAGCACTGGCCGCCGGCGAAGGTTCGCCTGGACATGCTGGAAGAGGCCGTCGAGGTGATCCGGAGGCTGTGGACGGGCGAGGATGTCGAGCACTACGGCGACCATTACACCGTGGAGAACGCCCGCGTCTACACGCTGCCGGACACACCGCCGGACATCTACGTATCGGGGCTGGCGCCGAATTCGACGAAGCTCGCCGGGCGCATCGGCGACGGTTACATCAGCACGCAGCCCGACGCCGACCTGCTGAACCTGTTCCGTGAGAGCGGAGGAGCAGGCAAGCCCACCGCGGCCGGTGCCAAGTCGTGCTTCGCGCCCGACCGGGCGGAGGCGGTGCGGCTGGCGCACCGGCTGTGGCCGACCGCTGGTGTCAGCGGGGAACTGTCGCAGATGCTGCCCACACCGGCACATTTCGAGCAGGCCGCCGAGCCGGTGACCCCGGACATGGTCGCGGAGAAGATCCCGTGCGGCCCCGATCCCCAGGTGCACCGGGACATGGTCGCCAAATATGCACAGGCCGGATTCGATACTTTGTATGTCGCCCCGATCGGCCCCTACTACACCGACATGATCGAAACCTACGCCAAGGAGATCATTTCCAGGTGACGGCTGGCGGGTCGGCCCGCCGCCGCCCTCAGGACGGTGAGGCGCCCGACCCCGGCCGCGGCACCGTGCCGCCGCGCCCCACCATCGCGCCGCACTCGGCAGGTGGACGCTCCGCGAGGGCCCCGCGGCCGCGGCTGCGGGGCCCTCGCGGAGCGGGGGTCAGCAGGCCACGTCGTCGGCCGGCAGCTGCCCGGTGACGAGGTAGTCGACGACGGCGGCGTTGAGGCAGGCGTTGCCGAAGTGGGGGAACGGCGCGTGGGTCTGCGCGTCGATCGTGATCAGCCGGGACCCGTGGATCGCCGCGGCAACGGCGCGTGAGTTGGCGATGGGCACGGACACGTCTCGCAGCGCGGCCGTGACCAGCACGCCTGGTGCGCGGTTGCCGGCCAGCGGCACCCGGTTGTCTGCGGCGGAGGGCCAGAACGCGCAAGCGTTGATGTTCGCGTTGGCCGGGCCGAAGGCCGGGTACTGTGCCGCATACCGGTACACGTCGACCAGGTAGGTGTGCGTGCTGCGTGGCCAGGCGTTGTCGCCGCAGCGGTAGGCGGTGTTCACCGCGGTGTGGTTGTCGGCCGGCACGCCCGGTACGCCCGGCCGGGCGGACGGGTAGAGCGGCATCGGCACCGGTGGTGGTGAGCCGTCCCGGACCGCCGCGAGATCGGCGGCGACGTACGGGAAGTACTGCTCGAAGAAGATGCCGACGATGACGAGGCTGCCCAGCTCGCCCGCCGTCCATGCGTGACCGCCGGCCTCGATCGGCGCGGCGGCTGCCAGGTCCAGCAGCGCCTCGATGTTCGCCGCGACCTCGGTCGCGTTGTTGCCGAAACCGTACCCGCCGTTGTCGGCGATCCACGCCGCGAACGCGGCGAGCCCTGTCTCGAAGGCGGGTGTGCGGGACAGTTCGAACTGCCGCCAGGCGGCGTCGCCGTTGACCGGGCTGTCGAGCACGAACCGGTCCACGCGGTCGGGAAACAGTGTCGAGTATGTCGCACCGAGCATGCCCGCGTAGGAGCCGCCGAGATATGAGATCTTCGCTTCGCCGAGCGCCTTGCGGATCTCGTCCATGTCGCGGGCCGCGTTCGCCGTGGTGGCGTGCGGCAGCGCCCAACCGCTGGCTGCGGCGCACGCCTGCGCGTACCGCCGGGCCTCCGACACCTGCGCGATGAAGCTGCGCAGGCCGGCGGGGTCGCGCACCCAGAACCCGCCCGGCTCCTCGCCCGGCTGGCCGCAGCTGATCGGAGTGCTCTGCTCGGCGAAGCGGATGTCGAACCCGATCAGGTCGTATCGGGCGCGGACCTGCGGTGGCAGCACAGCCGCCAGTTCCTCGGGCAGTTGCACGCCGGGGCCGCCCGGACCGCCGCCGGTGGTCAGCAGGACGCCGCGGCGCTGCGCGGGATCGGTGGCGGGCAGGCGGGACACGGCGATGTCGATGCTGCGGCCGCCCGGCTGGTGGTAGTCGAGCGGGACCTTCACGGTCGTGCATTGCAGTCCGGGATCGGCCGCACCGGGACATGCCGCCCACCGCAGCCCAGGCCGTGCCGCCGAGGCGGGCGCGCCGGCGCCGACGGCGACCGCCACGACAGCCGCGAGCACGACATATGTCAATCGCTTCATGTAGCGACACTAGCGGGGGTCGGCGGCACCGGACCCTTGTGGGACGCCGGCCGCCTGGGCGGGGCCCGCTGGAATCAGAGGGCGGCCTTTTCTCCAGGCAGTCAGCCCTATCGAGGTAGGTCACAGCGAACGGGCAGGTGAAGGCTTAATGTTGCCGATCGTCGACCAGGCGGCCATATCAAAGGCTGTATCAGGCATCCGTCGGGTGCGTACCTGGTGCTTGCCGGATCGCAGCCGCGAGGCAGGCCGAACTCGTACCGCAGCCGTCCTTTGCCGACGGCAGTGGCGCGGGAAGGGCAGCAGCTCGAGTGTCTTGGCGCCTGGTTCATCGACGGACCCGCTATAGATGTCCGGCGCTTCGCGCCCACGTGGAGTGTCGGCGCGCTCCGATAGCATCGGATCGTGATCACCCGTGACGAGGTCCTCTCCCGTTCCGCCGCAGGCGGTGACCGCTACCCGCTGCTGACGCTCGACGAGTTCTTCTCGGGGAACACCGTCGAAGGATCGATCGCCCCGAACCAGGAGGGCTTCGGCCGCCCCGACCTCGCCGAGATCGCTGCGCGCCTGCGGACTCTCGAGTCCGACAGCGCCGTTTCCTGGGTACGCGTGCAGCGAGGCCAGGGCGCGAGCGGTCACCGGGTCGTGCAGGCCGCGCAGCCACGAGACACCGACAGCGTCCCAGCCGGTGTCGAGCCACGCCCGGATGACGTGGATCAACAGCAGGTGCATACGACATCGTGCCGGTCCCAGGGCGGCTCATTTGCCGGATTGCTGGGACTGTCCCCGTGCCCTGAACGCCTCACGGGCACGCACGACCGCCTCCGCCACCGCGAAGGCTTGCCGCCAGCTCCGCTCGTCGAGTTCGTCCTGGCTGGGAAAATAGGCCAGGAACCAGCCGTCGACCACCTCTGCGCTCATCGGCCGGTTCCGATCGTCCAGCAGTGCCACCAGCTCGTCGGTCATGAAGGCACGGGCTGCCGCGTGCTCGCGGGTGCGCGCGAACAGCGCGAACTTCTCATTCTCGAAGACGTCCGTGCCGAGGATGGGGGCGGGCCGCACCGCACCCGGTCCGCTGGGATTGAAGGCGAGCCGGGGAGGAGCCACGTCCAGGTGGACCGCGAGGCAGCGCACCAGCCGTGTCCCCTGGCCAGACCCTTGCCGGGTGTGCGTGGCCACCTCGAAGGACAGGCCGTCGGCCGTCCACCGCACCTGGTGCATCGTGCGGGCGTGGGGATTGGGCACGAAGACCGAACCGGGCAGTTGCCGTGCCGGTGCCTCCGGTTCGATCGGCAGGCCGTTGGCGTGGGCGAACGCGACCAAGCGCACCAGCCGCCCAGCGCTGCGGCGCTCGCCCAGGTCGCCGAGCAACTTGACTGCGACCCCGAGGAGCACGGCCCCGGCCAGGAAGAGCCCGCCCACGAGCAGCCCTTCGGAGTCGCCTTGCGCCAGCATTCCGATGAGGGCGACGAGCATGATGGCGGCCAGGAAGCCGCCCACGAGGCAGCCGACCCCTGTGCTGCGCGCTCCGGCTCCGGTGATCTGCCGGGCGGTCTCCTCGCCGAAGTCGCCGCGCCGTGCGGCCTCCAGCACCGTAGCTGTATGAGCGGGGGAGGGTGCCGCGTGCAGGGGAGCATAGTTGATCATGTCGGGGCTCATCCGTGACAGAGTACCTACCTGATGCGCCACCGGAACGGGGCGCCGGGACGCCGAGCCGTCTAAGGCGATCTTCGACGTGAGCCCTCGCCTCGGTAAACCGCCGTCCTCGACGCCCCGAGCTGGCCGCGCGGTCCCCGCGTCGTTCCAGACCGGTTGCGGGTGCCGCCCCGACCCATACGTTGATCACAAGTTCATCCGCTTCGCCGTCAGAGCGCCGAATCCGGCTGGCGCCACGGCCGCGAGCTTCATCGGATCAGCACTGCCGAAGATGCCGTTGTTGGTACCGTGATCCTTTGAATTTGGTAAGGCGCATCGTTTTCAACTGCTGCCGACGTCGCGATCCTGCATCCTGAGGCTATTGCCGCCACTGGATTCGGCGGCCAGAGGCGCGTCGGTTTACTGCTGAAGGGAGGCGGCCATGGAGAAGACGTCGTTAACGGCATTGGCGGTGCGGTTGATGGACGCCGCGCGAGATTCATCGAGCGGCCGGAGCGCCCAAACCGTGTATGGAGGACGTACTCGCATGCTGCGCCAGACCGTCCTGGCTTTGCGTGCCGGTGAGTCCCTGGCAGAGCACGAGAATCCAG
Source organism: Catellatospora bangladeshensis (assembly GCF_016862575.1). Classification (GTDB taxonomy): domain Bacteria; phylum Actinomycetota; class Actinomycetes; order Mycobacteriales; family Micromonosporaceae; genus Catellatospora; species Catellatospora bangladeshensis. Next base: position 36,419 of record NZ_BONF01000039.1, read on the forward strand.
GCGAAGCCACCCTGCATGTGCTGCAAGGACGGGTGCTTCTGACGACGCAGGACACCTCATGCGAAGGCGCTGGCGGGGACCTGCTGGTCGTGCCGGACAGCCGCCATGCCCTGACCGCGACCGAGGACGCCGTCGTGCTTCTCACCGTTGCGGGTCAGACATAGGCGAGCTGGTCGTCACACGGAATGAGGAGCAGCCCCAGCGCAACCCAAAAGCTGCTTGACTCCGTCGGCGCCGGCTCAGCGGGTGGGGCTGGGCGACGGGTTCAGCATCTGGCGCATCTGCTCGATTTGAGCACTCTGGTCGGCCTGGATCTTCTCGGCCAGTTGCTTGACGGCCGGATTCGCGCCACCGGCGATCTCGGCCTTCGCCATCGTCACCGCGCCCTCGTGGTGGGCGATCATCATCTGCAGGAACATCTGGTCGAATCCTTGGCCGGTCATGTTCTGCAGGCGTCCCATGTCGGGCATAGGGCGCATCGACGGCATCATGCCGGGGCCCATCGGCGGCGACATCGACGGCAGTGCCATGCCTGGGCCCATCGACGGCACGGGCTTGCCCCACTGTTGCAGCCAGGCGCTCATCTGCTCGATCTCGGGCGCCTGCTCCTGTGTGATCTGAGCGGCGAGCTGCTTGACATCCGCGTCGGCGGCTTTGGCTGCGGCCATCCGGGCCATCATCAGTGCCTGCTGGTGGTGAACGATCATCTGCTGGAGGAACTGCACGTCGGTGTCGTTGAACTGCTGCGTGGGGCTCGGCTGCACTGCCGCCGGAATCGGCGGGCTCTGGGTGCTCTGGACGCCCGCGCAGCCGGATAACGCGGTCGCGGCGATGAACGCCGCAGCGATGGCTGCGCTTCGTACGGCTTGACTCATGTCGGCCTCCCTGAACACCTCACCGCGACAACCTTAAGGCGGAAACGAACACCTATGCGGCGCTTTGCGTAATGCAGTGCCGTCCGCTTGAACGGTGTCTTGAGGTCCGGTGCCGCGGTGGTCGCAGGATTGGCGGACGGTGAGGTTGCCGACGACCGCGACTGCGGTCACGGCGGCGGTGAGGCGCCAGTCGATTGTGATGCTGTGCAGGTATCCAGCCAGGCCGGCCGTCGATTTTCATGGCGATGACCAGCCGTGACGTGCCGACGGCGGTGGGCATGGCAAGCCCGGCGAGCAGCGCGAGGGCGAGGAATCCACCTTCGTCGCCACCAGGCCGGTGGCCATCCAGATCAAGCTCGGCCACGGCGGCAGCGCCCGCCAGGCCGACCGACGCATCCAAGCGAAACCGGTCGGTCACCGGTGGGCGGTGAGGACGTGCCGTTGCGGCTTGCCTGACGGGGCCGCGTGGCACGGCCATACTGGTGGAAGAACCGTGTCGTGACGACCGCAGGACGGAGCGAGATCATGATCAGTGATCAGCTGCCTCCCGGCGACCACGCTGTCGCCGACCAACTGGGCGCAGCCGCAGCAGTCGCGGCACGAGCGCCATCGATCCACAACACTCAACCATGGCGATGGCGCATCCATGCCAGCACCGCCGACCTGTACCTCGACGCTAGCCGTCAACTGCACGTCACGGACCCCGACTGCCGCTTGGCTACGGTCAGCTGCGGTGCCGCCCTGCACCACGCCCAGGTCGCCCTTGCCGCTGCCGGGAGCGCAACCGAAGTGCGGCTGCTGCCCCAACCGGATAATCCGCTCCACCTGGCGACGATCACTGCCATCGCTCGCGCACGACCGGTGCCCGACGCTCAGCGCCTACGCCAGGCGATCGAGGTGCGGCACACCGATAGGCGCCCGCCCAAGCAGCAGCCGATACCCACCGACGTCATGCCGCTGCTGCAGGCAACCGCCGCGACCCATCTGAGCGGTCTGCAGCCACTCGACCGGGACAAGGTCCTCGAGCTGGCCGCAGCGATCACCCAAGCTCAAGCCGACGAAACCGCAGACCCGGCAACCCGCCGCGAACTTGACACATGGACCGGCACCGACCGGCACAGCGGCGCAGGGATACCCGACGCGAACATTCTCACCGGGCCGACCTCGACAACAGTGCCGAACCGCGACTTCGGCCACATCGGCACACTGCCCGTCAACGATCAACACGACGACGCCGCCACCTACGCCATCCTCTACGGGTACGCCGACGACCCTCGCGCGTGGTTGCGCGCCGGGCAAGCGCTGTCCGACATCTGGCTCGCCACCACGGCCATGAACATCGCACTCCTGCCGTTCTCGGCCGCCGTCGAGCCACCCCGCACCCGAGAACTGGTCAACCGCCTGCTCATCGGTATCGGGTACGCCCAGCTCGCCATACGGCTCGCCATACCCGACCCCACACAGGGCGATGCGCCACGCACACCCCGATTGCCTACCACGGAAACCATCGAACGCGTTCAACCCTGAAGGACCGATCGTCACAACCAGAAGCGAGGTACCGCGAAGATCTTTCCGGCAATGCGGCCGGCAGTTGATGCCCGTCAGCCGTCAATCTCTCGCAGGGTCACCACCTCTGTATACGCCGGCGAGCACGCCAGCCGCCTGCGAAAGCTCTTCTCCGCAGCGGCCCAGCTAACGGCTGCTTCCCGCCCGCGCGCACCCGCCGCCCGCCGACCGGCTCACGGCCGATCCTCCTCCGGCGAACCACCGGACACCGACGGCCGCGTTCCCTACCGTGAACAGTGGACCGACATCCAGAGGTGATGGCGATGGCAGAGCCGAGAAGCCGAAACGTGCTGCCGATCCCACATGTCGAGCAGCCGGCGTCCGCGACATACGACGCCAAGGACCCCGACACCTCGTACCCGCCCATCGAACCGCTGCTGCCGCCTCCGTCTGCGCCCAACGTACTGGTGATACTCATCGACGACTGCGGGTTCGGGGCATCCAGCGCCTTCGGCGGTCCGATCGCCACCCCGACGTTCGATCGCCTGGCAGCCGGCGGACTGCGCTACTCCCGGTTTCACACCACCGCTCTGTGCTCGCCAACCCGGGCGGCGTTGCTCAGCGGCCGAAACCACCACTCGGTCGGAATGGGCGGGGTCACCGAGATGGCCACCTCCGCGCCCGGGTACAGCTCTGTACGGCCAAACACGAAGGCGCCGCTGCCGGAGATCTTGAAGCTGAACGGGTATTCCACGGCGCAGTTCGGCAAGTGCCACGAGGTGCCCGTCTGGCAGACCGGTCCCCTCGGGCCGTTCGACGCCTGGCCCAGCGCCGGTGGCGGGTTCGAGTACTTCTACGGGTTCATCGGCGGTGAGGCGAACCAGTACGCACCGTCGATCTACCGGAACACAGTGCCCGTGGAGCCGCCGCGGACTCCGGAACAGGGCTACCACTTCACCGAAGACATGACCGACCAGGCCATCGCGTGGATACGCCAGCAGCGGGCACTGATGGGTGCCAAGCCGTTCTTCGTCTACTGGGCGCCCGGTGCCACGCATGCGCCGCACCACGTGCCGGTGCAGTGGCCGGACAGGTACCGCGGCCGGTTCGACGACGGCTGGGACAGGCTGCGCGAACGGACCTTCGCCAGGCAGCAGGAGATCGGTGTGGTCCCGCCCGACGCGCAGCTGACCGCGCGGCCCGCCGAGATCCCGGCCTGGGACGACATGCCCGAAGACCTCAAGCCCGTGCTGGCGCGGCAGATGGAGGTCTACGCCGGGTTCCTGGAGCACACCGACCACCACGCCGGGCGGCTCATCGAGGCGCTGGCCGACCTCGAGGTCCTCGACGACACTCTCATCTACTGCATCATCGGCGACAACGGGGCCTCGGCCGAAGGCACCGTGAACGGCACCTTCAACGAGCACATCATCCTCAACGGCATCGAGGGCCTGGAGACCCCCGAGTTCATGGCCTCCCGCATCGGCGACTTCGGCACGCCCAGGGCGTACAACCACTACGCGGTGGGCTGGGCGCATGCGATGGACACCCCGTACCAGTGGACCAAGCAGGTCGCCTCCCACTGGGGCGGCACCCGCAACGGCACGATCGTGCACTGGCCGGCTGGGATCACGGCCCGCGGCGAGCTGCGCCACCAGTTCCATCACGTGATCGACGTGGCGCCGACGGTGCTGGAGGCGGCGGGGCTGCCGCAGCCGGATTTCGTACACGGCGTGCAGCAGGCCGCGCTGGAAGGGGTGTCCATGGTGTACACCTTCGACGATCCGAATGCAGCGGAGCGGCATGATACGCAGTACTTCGAGATGTTCGTCAACCGCGGCATCTACCACAAGGGATGGACAGCGGTCACCAGACATTCGGTGCCGTGGTCGTTCACGCAGGCGCTGTTGCCTGGCTACGACGACGACGTGTGGGAGCTGTACGGCCCCGACGACTGGACCCAGGCCCGTGACCTGTCCGCCCAGCAGCCGGACAAGCTCCGGCAACTGCAGCGGCTGTTCCTGACCGAGGCCGCCCGGTTCAACGTGCTGCCGCTGGACGACCGTCGGCCCGAGCGCTTCAACGCTGACCTGGCCGGCCGGCCGACCCTGATCCGCGGCGACAGGCAGCTGCTCTACGGCGGCATGGGCCGACTGAGCGAGAACTCGGTGGTCATCGTCAAGAACAAGTCACACGCGGTCACGGCACAGGTCACGGTCCCACCGAACGGTGCCCAAGGGGCCATCATCGCGCAGGGCGGCGCGTTCGGCGGCTGGTCGCTGTACGTCAAGGACGGCAAGCCGGCGTACTGCTATAACCTCTTCGGCCTCAAGACCTTCACCGTTGTGGGGACCCAGTCCATTCTGCCGGGCGACCACCAGGTGCGGATGGAATTCGCTTACGACGGTGGCGGCCTCGGTAAGGGCGGCACCGTGACCCTGTACCTTGACGGCACCAATGTCGGCGAAGGCCGCGTCGACGCGACAGTGCCGATGGTCTTCTCCGCCGACGAAACCACCGATGTTGGTAACGACACTGCCACCACGGTCAGCCCGGACTACAGCCTGCACGAGGCCGCGTTCACCGGCCAGGTGCACTGGGTCGAGATCACCCTCGGACCAGACGCCCACCACAGCGACGACCTGATCAGCGCCGACGACCGATACAAGATCGCTATGACGCGGCAGTAGCTCGCTCGGCGCCGAGGCTCTGTGCCACCCGCGCTCCTGCACGCGCGTCACACGGCGGCACGGCCTGCAGTCATCGACCCTGCGGCGGTTCCTGCATGGGCAGCAACGCCCGCAGCGATCGGTACGCCTGCATCTGCGCAGCGATTCCCGACGCCTCGATGGCCTCAGTGAGCCGCCTTCGCAGCTCACGCTGCACGTCCCACTGCTGGTCGGTAGAGGTCTTGCAAACCGTGCGGATCATCACACCATCCATGCTGACACTCTCCACGCCCAGCACCTGCGGCGATTCGAGCAGGTAGCCGGAGTATTGCGGGTCATGGGCGAACCCTTCCACGGCCCGCCGCAGCACGGCCGTGGCCTTGTCAACTCCGACGAACCCGATGGGTATGTCGACCACGATGGTGGCCCAGCCCTGGCTTTTGTTGCCGACCCGGATGATCGCTCCGTTGCGGACGTGCCACAGCACGCCGTGGATGTCGCGGACGCTGACGATGCGCAGTCCGACCGACTCCACCACGCCGAGCGCCTCACCGGTGTCGATGACGTCGCCGACGCCGTACTGATCCTCAATGAGCATGAACATTCCGGCGATGAGGTCCTTGACCAGCGACTGGGCGCCGAAGCCCAAAGCCACGCCAGCGACGCCCAGACTCGCGAGCAGGGGACCGACATTGATTTCGAACTCGCTGAGGACGATCAGGAACGCGATGGAGAACACAGTCGCGGTGACCACGCTCTTGAGCACCGATCCCAGCGCCTCTGCCCGCTGAACGCGGCGGTCGGCGAAGACCGTGGTGGCTGCGGCGACGGAGGAGGGGACCTTCTCTCGGATGGGCCGCAGGATGGTCCTGCCCTTCACCGTGCGGGTGACAAACTTGTCGATGCCGTGGTTCAGCACCGCACGGATGATCATCGCGCCGAGGACGATCAGGAGGATACGGACCGGCTTTACCAGCAGGTAGTAGCCGCCCTCGGAGAGCCATCTGGATCCGGTGAGGTCGTATAGGAACTTGCATGTCCGGTCGGCCAGGCAGTCGGCATTCGGAAGGGGCTCAGGTGCCGGCTGTGCGGGCAGAGACATGGCGAGTTTGTCCCTCATCGGTCGGCGGAACGCCCGCGGTCATGGGCCCACCCGGCAACTGCCGCTTTGTCGGCAAGGCGCGGCTGGGAATTCGTTAGCCGCCTCACATCTTAAGTCAGGTATCGTACCTGTCAGGGCTTATGTGGATTGTTCACGATGTGTGACGGCCGCTGGTTGCCCCAGTTGTCCGTTTGATCCGCGTCTTCGATCGTGCATTTGCATACGCCCAAGCCGGCACCGCCGCCTGTTGACGACCCGTACCGCGGCCCTCAGGATGCGATGAGCTTGATCAGATCGCTGCTGGTGAGCATCCCAACCGGGCACCCGGTGTCGTCGACCAGAGCAACGGCGTCGACCGCCGCCGACCTCATCAACCGTGCGGCGTCGACGACCACAGCCCGCGAATCCAGCACCGCGGCCTCGTGGTCGAGAACCTCTGCGGCGGTGAGTTCACCCAGAACATGTCGCCCCGCTGACGCAGCCGCGATGGCGCGGGCCGCCAATACTCCGATACAGCGTCCCTGCTCATCGACAATCGCCAGGTGCCGGAAGCCGCCGACGAGCATCTGCTGCAGTGCGTGATCAAGGGGCACCGATGAAGGCGCGGCCAGCGCCGGGCTGCTCATCACCTCGGCTACCGGGCGGCGGGTCCAGGAGCAACGCCGGGCGCCTACCAGGACCGGGGTAGCGTAGATAGCCTTCATCTCAACCTCCGCTGTTAGTTCCTCCAGCCTCCAAAATGCGCGCGGGCGGGCCGAGCGGGAAGGGCATGTCGACCCGACCACCCGGGACCACAGGCCCTCTTCGGGCAAAAGCGCACTTCGGAAGCCCTCGCTGCGGTATCACTGGTTGATGGCGCAAGCTGCGAGGCATCGATGACAGACCGGCAGCCGTCGCAGAGCGACGAATTGCTCACGGCGTACCAGCGGGCCGCCGAGATCGGCGGCCGTGCCCCGTCGGTGCACAACACTCAGCCGTGGCGGTGGCTCGCCACCCGCACAGGCCTACAGCTTCGCGCAGACCGCAGCCGGCAGCTGCGCGCAGCCGACTCGGAGGGACGACTGCTGACGATCAGCTGCGGCGCTGCACTGCATCACGCCCGGCTCGCATTGCACGCGGGTGGCTGGGTGCCGCAGGTGAAGCGGATGCCTGACGTCCGCTCGGCCGACGCCCTGGCCGAGATCACGGTGAGCGGGCATGGAACGGCAACCGCGCAGCAGCGGCGGCTGTTCGACGAGATAGACGTCCGGCACACCGACCGCCGCCCGACCGTCGAGCGGAAAGTGCCCCACGACGCCTTGGAGCTCATCCGGCAGGCCGCGGCCGACGAAGGCGCCAGCCTGCACTGGCTCGCAGAACCGGATCTCGACGACCTGGCGGTAGCCGCCGCCCGCGCCAACGAGATCGGCCTGGCCGATGCCGAACAGCGGGCGGAAATGGACTACTGGATCGGCGGCACCCGCCCGGCCCGCACCGGCGTGCCCTCAGACGCCGTCCCGCAGACGGCTCCGCAGACCGATGTGCCGGGCCGTGACTTCGGCCGGCCCGGCACCCTCGACACGGGGCACGGCCACGCCCGATCGGCCGTCTACGGACTGCTGTTCACCTCCGGAGATCAGCCCGGTGACTGGCTGCGAGCGGGGGAGGCGCTGTCGGCTTGCTGGCTGAAGGCCACCGACCTGGGTGTGGCAGTGCTGCCGCTGAGTTCCGTGGTCGAGGTGCCCGCGACGCGGGAGATCCTGCGCCGGATGCTGGCCGGTGCCGGGTATCCAATGCTGGTGCTTCGGTTCGGACTGGCCGACCCCGACCAGGCGCCGGTACCTGGCACACCGCGGCTGCCAGCCGAGCGCACCACCTGGCCCGGCCAGATCCCGCAGCCCTAGCCAGGCCCAGCATCCCCATCGGCTATCCCGCTCCGGCGACCAGCCTGGTGCGACCGCGGCATCGGCGAGCCTCACTTGGCGAGCAGGGCCACGAGGTCGGCGCCAGTGACGATCCCGACTGCCACGCCACGCCGGTCGACGACGGCCACCGCGTCGACTCCCGCAGCACCCATCAGCCTGGCGGCGTCCATGACGGTCGCATCGGGGCCGACAATCGCCGGCTGCCGGTCGATGACCGACCCGATGGTGCGCGCGGTCAGCGACATCGGGTCGGCCGCCCACGCCGCCGCGATGACCCGGTCGGAGATCACACCCGCGCAACGCCCGCCGTCGTCGACGGCAACCAGATGCCGCAGCCGCTCACGCCCCATCTCGGCCAGCGCCTCAGCCAGCGCACTCGACGTGCGCGCGCAGCATGGCGGCTTGCTCATGATCTCTCGTACGGGCAGCTTCGCCGCCCGGACGGCCACCTTCGTCACGACCATCATTGTCCGCTGTCCTGCGGTCGGACGTGACGGTAACGCCGGTGGAGGCCGTCTCGCCCCACCGGCGTCACCGCTGCCGGCTACTTGGCCTTGACGGGGATCTGCTTGGCCGCAGCCTCGGAGGCCTTCAGCGGAACGGTCACCTCAAGAACGCCTTTGTCGTAGTCGGCATGGATGGCCGAGACGTCGGCGTTGCCGGGCAGGCGCACAGCGCGGGTGAACATGCCGTAACGGAACTCCGACCGGCTGCGACCCTTCTCCTGCTCGCGCCGTTCGGCGTGGATGCTCAGGACGCCGTTGTCAATGCTGACCTGAATGTCCTTTTCTGGGTCGAGGCCGGGCAGTTCCGCGCGGATCTGGTACTGCTCGTCGGTGAGCAAATCCTCGATGCGGATGGCGTGGCCGGCGAACATCGGCCGGTCGTCGAACAGGTCGGACAGGTCCCCGAACAACCGGGGAACGAGCGCGGTCATGATCTTCTCCTTCCGTGGTGTCTCACCTCCATCTGAAGCTCGCCCGGTACGCCGCTGACAGGGCCGGTCGGCCGCGCATGCCGGGACTTCGGCCCTGACCTGCGCAGACTGCCCATGAACAAGGCTGCGGGCGGCATACCGTGAAACCATGAACGTCACGCGGCTGGGCCTGCACGGCGCCCTGCTCGAGGCGGCGCGGGACGCGCTGGCCGCGCCGTCGGTATTCAACAGCCAGCCGTGGATCTGGCGGACTGGCAACGACAGCCTGCAACTGTTCGCCGACCAGCACCGCCGGCTCGCCACCGACCCCGACAGCCGGCAGCTGCTGATCAGCTGCGGCTGCGCGCTGCACCACGCCTGTGTGGCGCTGTCGGCCAACGGCCTGAACCCCGAGATACGCCGTCACCGTGTCCAGACACCGGGCACCCCGTTGGCGGTCATCACGATCCGCGACGCCGCCGCCCACGACACGATGGTCAACCTCTATCGGGCGATGGCCCGCCGACACACCGACCGGCGGGCGTTCACCGCCGAACCGGTCAGCAGCGCGTCCATCAGCACCCTGGTCGCGGCCGCCGAGCAGCAAGGCGTACACCTGCAGCCGCTGACGGACGACCAGATGATCGTCCTGCGGGAGGCGGCCACTGAAGCAGCCTCCCGGCAGGCCACCGATCCGATCTACCAGGAGGAACTGCTGCGCTGGACGAACAGGCCGGCTGACGCGGGCGACGGCATACCCGCCGTCACCGCAGTGAACGCATCCGAGCGCCGGGTGCCCGTACGCGACTTCACCTACTTCAGCTCGGGCTTCTCCGCAGGCCCGGAACATGACGTCGGCGCAACGTACGCTCTGCTGTTCGCCGACGCCGACACCGGCACCGACCGTCTGCGAGCCGGCGAGGCGCTGTCGGCGGTGCTGCTGACCGCAACCGCCGCCGGGCTGGGGTCGGCGCCGATCAGCGACGTGATCGAGTTTCCTGATCTGCGGGCGCGGATCTCACGCCTGATCTACGGACCGGGACACCCGCAGATCCTGGTCCGGGTCGGCCATCCACCGCCCGGAAAGCCCGCCCACAGCCCGCGGCGCCCTGCCGCACAGATGCTCGATCCGCCGTGACCAGCCCCGCCCGTCAGCCGGAACCGGGCAGCACGGCGACGCTGCGCGCTGACCGGCTCGACGCCGTCGTGTTCGATCTTGACGGGGTGATCACCGACACCGCGACGTTGCATGCCGCGGCCTGGAAACAGGCCTTCGACGCCGCACTGAAGGCGCACGCCGGTGCTGCGGCCGCGGCGTTTGACATCGAAGCCGACTACAGCGCCTACGTCGACGGCCGGCCCCGGTTGGACGGCGCACGCGGCTTTCTGCAGTCACGCAACCTGCACCTGCCCGAAGGAACGCCCGCCGACCCGCCCGGCGAGCAGACTGTGTGGGCGGTGGCCAACCGCAAGAACGAACTGTTCGGCCAGCTGCTGGACCAGCAAGGTGTTCACGTGTTCCACACGTCGGTCGACCTGGTGCGGCGGCTCAGAGAGGCGGGGATAGCCACCGCTGTGGTCACCGCCAGCCGTAACGCCGCCCGCGTGCTGGCCGACACCGGCCTGGGCGACCTGTTCGACACCCGGGTCGACGGCGAGGACGCTGCCGCACTGCGACTGCCCGGCAAGCCCGAACCCGCGACATACCTGGAGGCCGTACGCAGGCTCAGCGTGTCACCAGACCGGGCCGTGATAATCGAGGACGCACTCGCCGGCGTCGAAGCAGGCCGCCGCGGCGGGTTCGGGCTCGTCGTCGGCGTCGACCGCCGCGGCAGACCGCAGCTGCTGGGCAACGCCGGAGCCGACCTGGTCGTGGCCGACCTGGCCGAACTCGGCCTGGACACCCGGCCGCGACCGGTGCCGGGCATGGCCGACGTCAGTGACTTCTACGCCGGCGGACAGGCACACAGCGACTGGGTCCTGCGATACAACGGCTACGACCCGGTACGAGAAGGCCTACGCGAAGTACTGTGCGCCACCGGCAACGGCTATCTCGGCACGCGGGCAGCGGCCCCGGAATGCCCCGCCGACACCGTCCACTACCCCGGCAGCTACATCGCCGGTGTCTACAACCGTCTGCAGACCCCCGTCGCCGGCCGGATCGTGGAGCACGAGCACCTGGTCAACGTCCCTAACTGGCTGCCGCTGCGCTGGCGTACCACCGGCGGCGACTGGTTCGGCCCCGACAGCGCCGACCTGACCGGCTACCGCACGGAACTCGACCTGCGCGCCGGGGTGCTCACCCGCACCCTCGGTTTCCGCGACGCCGCAGGCCGGCACACCACCGTCGTGCAGCGGCGCCTGGTGCACATGGGGACGGCGCACCTGGCCGCGCTCGACACGACGTTCACCGCCGACGGCTGGGCCGGCACCATCGAGGTCTGCTCCGGCATCGACGGCCACGTCAGCAACGCCAACCTGCCCGAGGACGCACCCCTGGTCAAACAGCACCTCAGGGTCGAATCGGTCACCGCCGACGGCGACCTCTGCACGCTCACCGCAGTCACGGTCCAGTCCATGATCCGGATCGCGATGGCCGCCCGGACCGTCGTGCGCGACACCCACGGCAAACCGCTGGCAGTGCCACGCAGACCGTGGCTGCAAGACGGACTCGCCGGCCAGACCCTGCGCCTGGACCTAGCCGAAGGCCACCCCGTCACGGTCGAGAAGATCGTCGCAACCGCCACTTCGCGCGACCCGGCCGTCAGCGAGCCCGCCCTGGCCGCACGGCAGGGCGCCACCGCGGCCGGGACCTTCACCGAGCTGCTGGCCGACCACGAACGTGCGTGGGACACGCTGTGGGAACGGTTCGACCTGGCCGTCGATGCCGACGACGAGGTCGTGCTCGCGCTGCGGCTGCAGACCTTCCACCTGCTGCAGGCCCTGTCACCGCACACCGCGCAGCTGGACGCCGGGGTCCCGGCCCGAGGGCTGCACGGCGAGGGCTACCACGGGCACGTGTTCTGGGACGAGATGTTCGTGTTCCCGGTCCTGAACCTGCGCCTGCCCGCACTGTCGCGGGCGCTGCTGTTGTACCGATGGCGGCGCCTGGACGCCGCCCGCGCAGCGGCCCGCGCCGCCGGGCGCACCGGGGCGATGTTTCCCTGGCAGAGCGGCAGCGACGGCCGCGAGGAGACCCCCACGGAGTTGTACGACACCAACCTCGGCCGGTGGATCCCGGACTACTCCCACCTGCAGCGCCACGTCGGCATCGCGATCGTCTACGACACCTGGCAGTACTACCAGGTCACCGGCGACGTCGAATTCCTCGCCGACCACGGTGCCGAGATGATCGTCGAGATCGCCCGTTACCTGGCCGGGCTGGTCGACTACGACCCCGGCGACGACCGCTACGGCATCAGCGGCGTCGTCGGCCCCGACGAGTACCACGACGCCTACCCCGGCTCGGCGGAGCCCGGACTGCGCGACAACGCCTACACCAACGTGATGACCGCATGGGCCCTGGCCCGCGCCCTCGACGTGATCGACCTGCTCGCTGGGCACCACTGCGGCACCCTGTGGACGCGGCTGGGCGTCGACGAGACCGAGACGCGCTGGTGGGAGCGGATCAGCCGCCGGATGCGGGTGCCGTTCCACAACGGCGTGATCAGCCAATTCGCGGGGTATGGCGACCTGGCCGAGTTCGACTGGGCGACCTACCGGACCCGGTACGGCGACCTGGTGGGCATCGACGCGGTTCTGCGCGCCGAGGGCGACACCCCCAACCGCTACCAGCTCTCCAAGCAGGCCGACGTGCTCATGCTGCTGTACCTGCTGTCCCCAGCCGAGCTGCAGGCGCTGTTCGAACGACTCGGCTACCGGCTGGACCGGGCGACGATCGACCGCACCGTCGACTACTACCTGGCACGGGTCGCGCACGGGTCGAGCCTCAGCCGGATCGCGCACAGCTGGGTGCAGGCCCGCGCCGACCGCGAGCAGTCCTGGGCGCTTTTCACGCAGGCGCTGGGCGCCGATCTGGCCGACACCCGCGGCGGCAGCACCCGCGGCGGTGTCCACCTGGGCTCCATGGCCGGCACCGTCGACCTGGCCATGCGCTGCTACACCGGCCTGGAGACCCGCGACGACGTGCTGTACCTGCACCCGCGCCTGCCCAGGGAACTGCGGGCGCTGCACGTCGAGGTTCTCTACCGCGGCCACTGGGTCGTCATCGACGTCGATCACCGGCGGCTGCGCGTCGGGCTGCGCCCATGCCAGGCACCACCGATCCGCCTGGGCGTCGACGGAGCCGTCCACTCGCTGGCGGCAGGCCGCCACCGGGAGTTCCCGATGGCGCCCACGGCCGAGAGTCCCGACGGGCAGGCCAGTGATGCGCCTGACAGCCCCCCGGCCGACGGCGCACAGTGAAGGTATGAAGGCACACGTCGGAGACCGCCTGGTGCTCGAAGCCATCCACGTCGGCGAACCACGCCGGATCGGTGTCATCACGGAGCTGCGCCACGCCGACGGCACACCGCCGTACACGGTACGTTGGCTGGACACCGGCCGCGAGAGCATGGTGTTCCCGGGCTCGGAGGCCCACGTCGAGGCGCCTCACGCGCCCCACCGGCCGCACTGACCTCCACTGCACCCGGCGGCAAGTCGTCAACAGGGTCGCAGGCACACCGCGGTGATCTTGTACTCCGGACATGAGGTCGCCTCGTCCACCGCGGCGGAGGTGAGCACGTTGGTGGCCACCTCGGGGAAATGGAACGCCAGAAAGACCTGCCCCACACTGACGTCCGTGGTCAGGCGGGCCGTCGCGGTCAGGGCGCCACGGCGGCTGCGCACCTCGACGCGGTCACCCTCCCCGAACCCGAGCGTTCGCGCGTCGGCGGGGTGGACATCGAGGGTCTCATGCGGCGACAGCAGCAGGTTCGGCGTGCGGCGGGTCATCGTGCCCGCGTTGTAGTGCGCCAGCCGCCGACCCGTGATCAGCACGAACGGATACCGGCTGTCAGGCAGCTCGCCCGGTGGCAGCCACGGCCGGGCCGCCAGCTGCGCCCGGCCGTCCGGCGTGGCGAACGAGTCCAGGTGCAACCGCGCCTGACCAGGGTCGTCAGGCGACCGGCAGGGCCAGTGCAGCGGCCCGTCACGGTCCAGCCGTGAGTGGCTGATCCCGGCGAACAGCGGCGCGACCCGCCCGCACTCGTCGAGAGCGTCGGCAGGAGTCGGGCAGCCCAGGTCGGCACCGAGCGCGAGGGCGACCGAGGCGATGATGTGGAAGTCGGTGCGGGCCAAGCCCGGCGGCGCCAGGGCGGAGCGAACCCGCTGGAAGCGGCGGTCGAAGTTGACGAACGTGCCGTCCTTCTCCAGGAACGACGCTCCCGGCAGCACCACGTCGGCGGCAAGGGCGGTGTCGGTCAGGAAGATCTCCTGGCAGACCACGAACTCGCAGGCGTCCAGCGCCGCCCGCACATGGCTGCTGTCGGGGTCGGTCTGGGCGATGTTCTCCCCGAACACCCACAGCGCCCGCAACCGACCATCCAGCGCCGCATCGAACATGTCGGGGATGCGCAGACCCGGCCGCGCCGGCAGGCCGCAGCCCCACACCTGCTCGCACCGGGCCTGCGCCCTCGGGTCAGCGACAGGCTGGTAGCCGGGCAGCTGATCGGGCAGTGCGCCCATGTCGGAGGCGCCTTGGACGTTGTTCTGGCCGCGCAGCGGGTTGACGCCACCGCCGCGGCCGGTGCCCACAGCCCCGCGCAGGATCGCCAGATTAGCCAGCGTCCGTACGCCGTCGGTGCCGTGCGTGTGCTCGGTGACACCCAGCCCGTAGATGATCGACGGGAACATCGCCGTGGCATACAGCCGCGCTGCGGCCAGCAGCGCATCCGGGGCGACGCCGCTGACGTCGGCCACCCGCTGTGGGGTGAACCAGGCCAGCTGTTCGCGCAGCGCGTCCAGCCCGGCGGCGCGCCGGGCGAGGAAGTCCGCGTCGACCCAGCCGTGCTCGAGCATGACCCGGGCCAGGCCGTTGAAGATCGCGACGTTGCTGCCCGGCGCGCCGGCCAGGTGCACATTGGCGATCTTGGCCAGGGTGGTGCGGCGGGGGTCGATCACGATCAGCCCGGCGCCGGACAGTGCCTGCTGCAGGATCCGGGCGCCGATGACGGGGTGTGCCTCGGTGGGATTGGCGCCGGCGACCAGGATGCAGTCGGCGCGTTCGATGTCCTCGGCCGGATTCGTGCCACCGGCGAGCCCGAACGCGGCGGTCAGCCCGGCGGCCGATGGGGCGTGGCAGATGCGGGAGCAGTTGTCGACGTTGTTGGTGCCGATCACCGCCCGCATCAGTTTCTGCATGAGGTAGTTCTCCTCGTTGGTGGCCCGCGCCGAGCAGATCGCGGCCACCGCGTCGGGGCCGTGGCGGTCGACGACGCCCTTCAGCCGTTCGGCGACCAGACGCAGCGCTTCGTCCCAGCCGACCGGCTCCAGACGTTCGCCGCGCCGGATCAGGGGCGTGGTGAGCCTGTCGCCGGACGTGGCGAACGCGTACGCGAAGCGGCCTTTGACGCAGGCGTGGCCGCGGTTGACCGGCCCGGCGCGGTCCGGCGTGATCTGGTCGATGCAACCGCTGCTGGTGTGGACGATCAGCGCGCAGCCGACCCCGCAGTACCCGCAGGTCGTCCCGACCTGCGACGCGGCCGGTGCGGGTGGGTGGCCGGCCCGGGTGATGGCACCGGTGGGGCAGGTGTCGACGCAGCCGCCGCAGGACACGCATGCCGACTGCGCCCAGCTGCCGCCGCCGGGTGTGACGACGGTGCCCGCGCCGCGTCCGGCCAGTGTCAGAGCGAAAGCGCCCTGCACGTCGTCGCACATGCGCACACACCGCCCGCAGGCGATGCACAGATCGGCGTCCAGATGGACGTAGGGGTGGGTGCTGTCGACGCCCAGTCCGCGGCCGACGGCCGCGAACCGGTCGGCGCCGACGCCCAGTTCGGCGCAACGCGCGGCCAGCTCCGTGGGCAGCGACAGCGCCGAGGCGGGCAGCCGCTCGACGGTCAGCTCCAGCGCCAGGCGTGCCATCGCGGTGACGTCCGGGTCGTCGGTGCGCAGGTCCTGGCCGTCGGCGGCGGCGGTCACGCAGGCCGGCGCGATCCGCCCGCTGACGCGGACCAGGCACAGCCTGCACAGTCCGGCCGGGGCGAGCCGGTCGTCGTCGCACAGGGTCGGCAGGTCTCGTCCCGCCGCCCGCACCGCGTCCAGTACGGTGGCGCCAGCGGGGACGTCGACCTCGTTGCCGTCAACGGTGACTCTCACGGGGGGTCCTCGGCCAGAGCGCATACCAGGCTGCGCACCGCGCGGGGGATCGAGCGCCCGAACGGGCAGAGGCTGGCCGTGGCCATCAGCGTTAGCAGGCCCCCGTCGGCGGAGGCGGTCTGCGGGTCGGTGGCGCCGCGGCGCGTGCCTTCCCTGCAGGGAGTGCACGCCCCGCAGCTTTCGGCGGCGTAGAACCGCCACAACTGCGCCAGCAGCGCATCGGCGGGCACGGTGTCGTCCACGGCGATGATGCCGCCGTGGCCCAGCGCCACCCCGGCGCTGTCCAGGGCTGAGGCCAGCAGCGGCAGGTCGAGCCTTCCCGGCGGCAGGAACCCGCCCAGCGGCCCTCCGACCTGAACCGCCCGTAGCGTGCGGCCGGGTGGCAGGCCGCCGCCGAGCCCGTACACGATCTCCGACAGCGGCGTGCCCAGTTCCACCTCGTATGCGCCGGGGCGCACGAACCGTTCGTTGAGGCATACCAGCAGCGTCCCGGCCTCCGGGGCACGGCCCAGGCGCGCATAGGCGTCCCCGCCGCGGTCGAGGATGGCGGGCACCGCCGACAGCGTCTCGACGTTGTTGACCGCCGTCGGGCGGCCGAACAGCCCGGACTGCACCGGATACGGCGGGCGCAGCCGGACTGTGCCGCGCAGCCCGGCTAGCGAGCGCAGCAGCGAGGTCTCCTCACCGGCGACGTAGGACCCGGCGCCTTGGGCCACTTCGACGTCGAAGTCGACGTCGCTGCCGTGCACGCCCCGGCCCAGGTGGCCATCAGCGCGTGCTCGGGCGACGGCCTCACGCATGCTGGCCAGAGCCTGCGGGTATTCCGAGCGGACGTAGACGACCCCGGCGGTTGCGCTGCACGCCAGCCCGGCCAGAGCCAGGCCTTCCAAAACCCGGTCGGGGTAGGTTTCCATGAGCAGCCGGTCGGCGTAGGAGCCGGGGTCGCCCTCGTCGCCGTTGGCGACCACATACCGCGGGCCAGGCTCGGCGGCCACGGCCTGCCACTTGCGGGCCGCCGGGAACCCCGCGCCGCCGCGGCCACGCAGGCCGGACCGGGCGACCTGGTCCCGGATCAGGTCCGGGGCGTCGGCACGGGCGACCAGCTGCGGCCACAGCCGCCAGCCTGCCTGGCGATCCAGCAGCACGGGGCCCGCCACAGCCGTGGCCGGGATCGGTGGAGCACGCCGCGGTGCACGCCCGCAAAGCTGCGCCGCCAGATCGGCACCGGCGCAGGGAGTGTCGCCGTCCAAGGCGGCCGGGCCGCCGTAGCAGAACCCGAGGCAGTGCACCGCCTGCAGCGACACCGACCCGTCGGCGGCACGTTCACCGGCCCGCACGCCGAGCGCCTGCTCAACCTGGCCGAGATGCGCTCCGCCGCCAGCCAGGAAACACGCTGTGCCGGCACAGACCCGAACGTGACGGGCAGCCTGAGGTGCGTGCAGGTCCGCGAAGTACGTCCGCGTCCCATAGGTGGCAGCCGCAGGCAGGTCCGCGCCTGCGGCTTCGCCGCATCCTGCGGAAGCGTGCAAGCGTCCCAGTGCCCCGACGTCAACGCGGCGGGCTGTCAACTCCTCCAGCGCGCTACGACCGGGCCGCCTGAATCCGGCCACGAATCTCACCCACCCGGGCTGCAGCGGCCCGTCGCGGCGGCAGCCGGACGCCGACCACGATCGTCGCCGAACCCGTCATCGCTCCTCCGTACCGTCCGGTTTCATTATCGGCCGCCTGCGGACAGTTGACCTGCAGTAACCGCTATGACATCGATTCCAGGGGCGCTGGCGGTTCGCGTCATCTGCCGGTGATGGGCGGGAGACGATGTCGAGGTGGTGGAGCAGCCCGACGACGCGGCAGGCACCGGTGGGCCACCGGCGGCCGAGGCCGATCCGCGGGAGCCGGTGGCGCGGCTGCTGCGTGACCTGCGGTCGCGGCCCGAGGGTCTGACGGGCAGGGAGGCCTCCCGGCGGTTGGAGGCGTTCGGGCCGAACCTGCTGGTGCGGCGCACGCGTAGCACCTGGTGGCGGGACCTGGTGGTGCAGCTGACCCATCCGCTGGCGCTGCTGCTGTGGGTGGCCGCCGTGCTGGCGGCGGTCGCCGGCCTCCCGCCGCTGTCAGCCGCGATCGTCGTGGTGATCCTGCTCAACGCCGGTCTGGCGTTCGTGCAGGAGCAGCAGGCCGAGCGGGCCGTGGAGGCGCTGGCGGCGTACCTGCCCGCCACGGCGAAGGTCCGCCGCGACGGCACCGTCCAGGTGCTGCCCGCCGAGCAGTTGGTGCCCGGTGACGTACTGGTCGTCGAGGAGGGCGACCGCGTCTGCGCCGATGCCAGGCTCCTGTCGGGCACGGTGGAGGTCGACCTGTCGACGCTGACCGGAGAGTCGGTGCCCGCGGGCCGGTCGGCGGAGTTCACCGACACCGCCGGACCACTGCTCTCGGCCCGGGACCTGCTGTTCAGCGGCACCGTCTGCACCGCGGGTGAGGCCTCGGCGCTGGTGTTCGCCACTGGCATGCACACCGAACTGGGCCGGATCGCCGCGCTGTCGCAGCGTGTCGGCCGTGCGCCCAGCCCGCTGGAACAGCAGGTCAAACGGGTCGCGTGGCTGATCGCAGCGGTCTCGGTCGGGTTCGCGGCGGCGTTCCTGCCGCTCGCTACGTCGCTGGCCGGGCTGCCGCTGCCGGACGCGTTCATCTTCGCGATCGGCCTGCTGGTCGCGAACGTCCCCGAAGGGCTGCTGCCCACGATCACCCTCGCGCTGGCGGTCGGGGTCCGGGCGCTCGCACGTCGTGGCGCGGTCGTCAAACGGCTGTCGGCGGTGGAGACCCTCGGCTCTACCGACGTCATCTGCACCGACAAGACTGGCACGCTGACCATGAACCGGATGCACGTAACCGATGCCCGCACACCCCTGGCGGAGCACCGCTTCCCCGACCAGGTCGGTTCCGGCGACACGGTGCTGCGCCGGGCGGCCTCGGTGATCACCGCCTGCAACAACGCCCACCGTGATCCGCCGTCGGCGCCGGGCGGCGATCCGACCGAGGTGGCGCTGCTGGACGCCGCCGCAGCCCTCGGTGTCGACACCGGCACCGACGCACGCGCGGCCCGGCGCGTGCGGCTGTTCCATTTCGACTCGGCGTTGCGGCTGATGTCGACCGTCGACCGCGACGCCGCCAGCCTGTGGATCAACGTCAAAGGCGCCCCAGAGGCGGTGCTGGCCCGCTCGACCCGCGTTGCCACACCGAACGGCGACCGCGAACTCACCGCCTCCGACCGAGCGGACATCAGCGCCGCGTGCGCCGACTACGCCCGCCGTGGTCTGCGACTGCTCGGCGTGGCCACCCGCCGCGCCGACGAGCAACGGCCACCGGACCGGCGTGAGGACGCCGAACAGGACCTCACCTGGCTCGCGGTGGTGGCGATGGCCGACCCGCCGCGCCCGGAGGTCGCCGACGCCGTCGCCCGCTGCCACACCGCCGGCATACGCCTGATCATCGTCACCGGCGACTACGGGCCCACCGCCGCCGAGATCGCGCGCCAGATCGGCATCAACGCCGACCCCGACAGCGGCGTCATCGACGGCGACACCCTCGACCGGATGAGCGAAGCCACCCTCGACGGCCGGCTGCGCACCCACCGCGAACTGATCTTCGCGCGCAGCTCGCCGGAGGCGAAACTGCGCATCGCCGACGCGCTGCGCGCCGAAGGCCACGTCGTGGCGATGACCGGCGACGGCGTCAACGACGCCCCGGCGCTGCGCCGCGCCGACATCGGCGTGGCGATGGGCCGCTCCGGCACCGACGTCGCCCGCGAAGCCGCCACCATGGTCCTGACCGACGACAACTTCGCCACCATCGTCACCGCGGTCGCCGAAGGCCGCCGCGTCTACGACAACGTACGCAAGTTCATCGTCTACATCTTCGCCCACGCCACCCCCGAGGTCGTCCCGTTCCTGGTGTTCGCCCTGTCCGGCGGCGCGGTCCCCCTGCCGCTGACCGTCCTGCAGATCCTGGCCATCGACCTGGGCACCGAGACCCTGCCCGCGCTCGCGCTCGGCCGCGAGCCCGCCGAACCCGGGGTGATGAACCGCCCGCCCCGGCGGCGAGGCCAGAACGTCATCGACGCCGGGATGCTGGTGCGGGCGTGGGTGCTGCTGGGCGGGGTGTCGGCGATCCTGGTCCTCACCGGGTTCTTCGTCACCCTCACCGCCGGTGGCTGGCACCCAGGAGCGCCGGTGGAGCCGGGCACCGCCCTGCATCCGGTGTGGCAGCAGGCCACCACCATGACGTTCCTGGGCATCGTCGCCTGCCAGATCGGCACCGCGATGGCCTCCAGGACCCAGACCGCGTCACTGCGCTCGGTCGGGGTGCTGTCCAACCGGCTGCTGCTGTGGGGCATCGCGTTCGAGATCGCCTTCGCCGCCGCGGTGGTGACCGTGCCGGTGCTGCAGCACGTGTTCGGCACCCGCCCGCCACAGGCCTGGCAGTTGGCCATGCTAGCTCCGTTTCCCGCGATCGTCTGGGGCGTCGATGAGCTGTGGCGCTGGTGCCGCCGCCGTAAGACATCGCCGACCGGTTGATCTGCCGGCCATCCACCGCAACGTTCAGAACGCCGCCGGTGACGGCGGGCCGAGAGACCCGACGGGTCAGGCCCATGTGCTCTGCCCGCGTCGAGGCGGTGGTGGCAGCCTCGAAGGCGAGGTGGATGCCATGATTCTGACCTGGCGTGACGCAGTATCGACCGCGCTGGTGGGGGCGGCAGCAGCGACCTACGCCGAGATAGGCCCCAGCGTCCTGCCCGTCAGATCCGTGGCCATCGCGGTTCTTGTCCTCGGCGCGGTCACCTCCGCCGTCGAGCACAGCAGGCTTCGCCTGGAACGGCCGACCAAACGCACTCTGGTGGTGGCATTCGTCCTCGCCGCGAATGGCCTCGTCGCCGGGGCGGCAGCAACCGCCACCGGCGAAGGCACGGCATTGGCGCTGGCAGCGCTGTGTGTCGTCGGCCTGTGGCTACTGGCGCTGACCCGGCACCTGCTCGCCGGACGGGTCAGCGACCGCGAATTGCGGCAGCTACTCGGCCCGCAACGAACCGGCGACCGCCCCGCCTGAATGCGGGGCTCGGCATCGATCGCGGCGCAACTGCCGAGCAACGCCCTGCGGGCATATTCGCCAAGCCGCTGCCAGGCGCCGCCGCCGTGGCGCAGGATTTGACCGTATGGTGACGCTGGAGTTCCTCGGCGCGGCCGATCTGACCTGCGAAAAGGGACTTTGGTCTGTTGCCGTCGTCATGCCGACCGCGCGATCGTGGACTTGTCGACGTCCTCGCAGGAGGTGTTCTCGATGAGTCATGAGATGCGCTGGGGCGGAATCGCCGGTATTGCCGCGGTCGCCCTGGCGGTATTGGGCCGGCTGCTGCTCGGGTCCGCACCGCCGCTGGGCAGCAGCGGCCCTGTGATCGCCGAGTACCTGTCCGGGCACCGCACCGCGATCGTCACCGCGATGCTGCTGTATGCCGCAGCGGTGGTGGCCGCCGTCTGGTTCGGGATCACGCTCGCGGCACTGCTGCGCCGTGCGGGAGAGTCCGGCGTCGTGCCGATGCTCGTCGCCGGCGGATTCATCCTCGCCGGCGCCGTCGGACTGTTCATCGTCGTGGTGTTCGCCGGGATGACGTACGCGATGGCCACCCACCCACCACTGCTCGCGCTGGCCGCCGGGCCCTACACGGCGCTGACCGTCGCCGGGCTGCTGGCCGGGGTCGCCTCCGCGCTGCCGCTGGGCGCGGCCGCGATCGGCATCGCCCGCACCCATGCGCTGCCGATATGGCTCGCGTGGCTGGCCGGTGTACTCGCCGCGGTCCGGGTGCTGGCGGCGCTGGGCGTGGCCACCGGGGTCGTGGCGCCGTCACTGGTCGCGGTGCAGGCCGTGATCGGGATCCTCGCCGCGGCGTGGCTGCTGGCCACGAGCTGGCTGCTGGTCCGTGAACACCTACCGACCACCTCGGCAGTGCACACCCGGCACGCGTGAACCGGCACGGTGGGCGCGGGACAGGAACGGCCGCGGATCTGGGCCCACCGAGCAGTCGCAGGCAGCGGGGGACAGGAGTTTGATGTGGCGTTCAGCAGGCCGAAGTTCTCGGGCCGGCACACGTCCGCGCCGGTGAAGTCGGGGCCGCCGCGGGAACCGCCACGCCCAGCCCCCGCCCCGGCTCCACGCTGGCGCAGATGGCTGCTGCCCATCGGCATCCTCGTCACCGCCGTCCTGCTGCTGGTGCCGCTGATGAGCGGCTCCTCGCCGCAGCACCTGACGTACAGCCAGTTCCTCACCAAGCTCGACTCAGGCGCCGTCGCGGCAGTCACCGTCGCCCAAGACGGCGCCGTACACGGCACACTGTCCGACGGCACCGCGTTCACCAGCCAGATCCCCACGGCCCTGGACCCCGCGCCGCTGACCGCAGAGCTGCGCGCCAAGAACGTCGAGGTGACCGCCACCCGCGACAGCGGCTCCGGCTGGGCGCTGGCGCTCAGCTTCCTGCCACTACTGCTGCTGCTCGGGTTCTTCTACTGGACCGGCCGCCGCGCCCAGGGCACTCTCGCCGAAGGCATAGGCGGGTTCGGCCGCTCCCGAGCGAAGATCATCGAGGCGCAGCGGCCCACCACCCGGTTCGCCGACGTCGCCGGCTACGAGGGAGTCAAGCAGGAGATCGGCGAGGTCGTCGATTTCCTGCGTGACCCGCAGCGCTATGCCGTCGCCGGAGCCAAAGGCCCCCGCGGAGTGATCATGGTGGGGCCTCCGGGCACCGGTAAGACCCTGCTCGGCCGGGCGGTGGCCGGTGAGGCCCAGGTGCCGTTCCTGTCGGTGACCGGGTCGGCGTTCGTGGAGATGTTCGTCGGCGTCGGCGCCTCACGGGTACGGGACCTGTTCGAAGAGGCCCGCCGCCGCGCGCCTTCGATCATCTTCATCGACGAGATAGACGCCATCGGCGGCCGCCGCGCCGGCACGGGCCGGGTCGGCGACGACGAACGCGAGCAGACCCTCAACCAGCTCTTGGCCGAGATGGACGGGGTTGACCAGCGCTCCGGCATCGTCGTGCTGGCCGCCACGAACCGGCCCGAAACCCTCGACCCGGCGCTGCTGCGCCCCGGGCGCTTCGACCGGCAGGTCCTGATCCCGCTGCCCACCCAGCACGAACGCGCCGCGATCCTGGCGGTGCACGTACGAGGCAAGCACCTGGCGCCTGACGTCGACCTGCGGCTGATCGCCCGGGCCACCCCGGGCTTCTCCGGCGCCGACCTGGAGAACCTGGTCAACGAAGCAGCGATCCGGGCCGTGCGCGCCGCACGCACCGTCATCACCGCCGCCGACATCGACGCCGCCCGCGACCGGCTGCTGCTCGGCCGCCGCGAAACCTCCAACGCGCTGCTGCCCGAGGAACGCCACGCCGTCGCCGTCCACGAAGCCGGGCACGCGCTGCTGGCCGCGCTGTGCCCGCACGCCGACCCCATCGCGAAAGTCACCATCCTGCCCGCCGGAATGGCGCTGGGCGCCACCGAACAGCTGCCTGAAGCCGAACGGCACCTCTACCACGAGAACTACCTGACCGACCTGCTCACCGTGAAACTCGGCGGCCGGGCCGCCGAACTGCTGATCCTCGGGCAGGCATCGACGGGTGCCGCCAACGACCTGGCCGCCGCCACCCAGATCGCCACCCGGATGGTCCGCGAGTTCGGCCTGTCCCCAGCGCTAGGGCCCGTCGGCTACGGCACCGGCCTGTCGCACTTCCTCGGCGACGACCCCGCCGACCAGCCCCACCGGCCTTACTCCGAACAGACACAGCAGCTCATCGACCGAGAAGTCGCCCGGCTGCTGCGCGAGGCACAGGACCGCGCGACCGCCGTCCTCGCCGAACACCAGCAGCCTCTGCTACGGCTCGCCGACCTGCTGGAACAGCAGGAAACCGTCGACGGAGCAGCAGTGCAGACAGTGCTGGACCACGACCTGCCGGATCCTGAAAGCGACGTCGACGAGAAGTCCATGAGCGGCGCCAGAACCGGGTAAGCCGACACTCACGGCGCGCAGGGTCAGCGGCAGCCCGGACACCGCAGCCGGATCTTCGATTCGGGCACCTGACGCACCGACCGGGCGGCATCGTGGACACATGGACCCTGACACCGCCCAACCACGCGCCGCTGGCCGCGACCATCCGGTGATCGCCGGGGTGGACGGCTCCGAATGCAGC
This sequence comes from Catellatospora bangladeshensis, assembly GCF_016862575.1. Classification (GTDB taxonomy): domain Bacteria; phylum Actinomycetota; class Actinomycetes; order Mycobacteriales; family Micromonosporaceae; genus Catellatospora; species Catellatospora bangladeshensis. Next base: position 60,932 of record NZ_BONF01000039.1, read on the forward strand.
ATGCTCGCCGCCCACTACGCCGCCCGGCTTGCCCGCGAGCGCAACGCGCCACTGGAACTGGTCTGCGGTTACCAGAGCGCGCTGTATGGGTTCAGCCCACCCTGGTTGGGCGGGGAGTACCTGGCAGCCGACCAGGGCGCCGCTCGTCAGGCCGCCGAAGAGGCCCTTGCCGGTGTCACCTCACAGGTCCGTGAGCAGTTTCCCGACCTGGAAGTGCGTTCTCATCTGAAGGCCGGCGCCGGCGCGCCCGTCCTGATCGAGGAGTCGCGCCGGGCGGCGCTGCTCGTCGTCGGCAGCCGCGGCGCCGGAGGCTTCACCGGCCTGCTGCTCGGCTCGGTGTCATCCCAGGTCGCCGCCCACGCCCACACCACGGTCGTCGTCTTCCGGCCCACCGGCGCCGACGCCGACAGCAGCGGATCCGCCGCGACGCTTAGCGGGCCTGTCATGGTCGGCTACGACGGATCTCCGACGGCACAAGCGGCGCTGACGTTCGCCGCGCGCGAGGCGCTATTGCGTCACACCACCCTGATCCTCGTCAACATCCACTGGCAGGCCCCCTGGTACCGCGGCGACAAACCTGCCATCGACCCAGTCGAAGCCGCTCGCGCAGAGGCCGAGCAGCTGCTGGCCGACGCGATCGCGCCGTGGCGCGCCGAGCACGCGGAACTGGCAGTCGAACTACGGCCCGTGCACAGCCTCAACGCCGAACATGCCCTCATCGACGCCAGCAAAGACGCCGCGTTGACGGTCGTCGGGTCGCGTGGCCGCGGCGGCTTCACCGGCATGCTGCTGGGCTCGGTCAGCCATGCCCTCGTCGAGCACGCCCACAGCCCCGTCGCGGTAGTCCACACCACCTGAGCCACGCCCGCGCTCGGGCGGGCGTGGCCGACGACCTGGCGTCACACGGCGGCCGCAGCGGCGAGTTCCTGCCACATCGGGCACGAGCCGGCCTCGGATGCGGCGACCGGTGTGCGCAGCGGGCGCACGAACACCACCAGCTGAGGAAATCCCGATGTGCCCAGCATCAGGCGTAGATGGTCCCGCGCCAGCGGAACGACGGCCGGCTGGGCGTGTATCGACGCGATCAACCCCGCCCTGGCCGAATCGGCAAGCAACTCACGCGCGACCTGCCCTGCCCGGGCCCGGTCGTCGGGCAGATCGCCATCGGTGCCGAGCACGACGGCCCAGCCCCGGTCCGGCCCGCACGGCCCTGCCCGGCAGGTGCCGGCCTCGCCCTCCCACGGATGAGCCCGCGGGCAGGCGCCGCCGCCGTCGGCCAGCCGCAGGTCGTAAGAACTTGCGTTACGCAGCGCCGTGCCGGCAGCCTCGACGATCCGTGACAGCAGCTGCAACGACGGCCCGCCGGTGATCACCTTGGCCCAAACGCCCTGCTCGTCTGCCTTGACCAGGCGCTGTTGCGTGTCCATGCCCTGACCGTGCGCCTGTTCGCGTACGACGCGGCAGGGCCGACCAGACCCGTTCCATAGGACCTTGGTCACAGGCTGGCCAGCCGTGACGAACACCGGGCGTGACAGGCCGCAGCGCGAGACGATGCTAGCGGAGCCTCACGTCGGCGGCAAGACCGTCGTGCACCACCGGCAAACTGGTCCTCGAACAGCCCAAGGTGGCGGTCATGAATAGCGGCACGCCTTCGGTACGCGACGTGATGAGCCGCGACGTCGTCAGCGGCGCGTTGGACACCCCGTACGCCGACATCGCCGACCTGCAGACCCGACACCGTCTGAACGCCGTACCCGTACTGGACGACCTGCACTGGCTCGCCGGGGTGGTCTCCGAAGGCGACCTGCTGCGCCGGGTGCGGTCAACCTCGCCATCTGGGCCGAGCAGCACCACGCCCAGGTCCGGGACCTCCACGCGGGGGGCCCTGTCACCAACGCCCGCCGAGGGAAAGGCTCTGGCCCGCGCACCTGCGCAGGCGAAACCGGTCCCGACGACGCGGGAACCGCACCCACCCCAGCCGGAGTGAGGCGCGGACGCCCGAGAAGGGCGCTGGCTCATGACTCCGACGAGTTATGAAACGGGCCGTAGATGCCCTCGTCGTCTGGGGCAGTCGACTTGGGGCGTGACGAGCCGGCGCGGCGGCGACGTAACGGTCAGCGGGGGTGGACGGTGGCCAGCTCGGGGAAGGCGAGGGAGCTGGGGCCGGCCGTCGGATCCGCGCGGACGCTGCTGATGTGGTGGGCGCAGAGTTCGTCGGAGTGGAACGAGAACATGTGAGACTGGAACGCGAACGAGGTGAACAGGCTGAAGTATTCGATCACGCTCGAGCCGTCCGCTTCGAATCTCAGGTCCGCGTCGACCTTCCCGTTGAAGACCTCCTTCTTGGTCCAGCCTAGAGGCAGCGTCGGGACCCTGGGGACGAACGCGTTCGGATGCGCGGCGGTGACCGCGGCGCGCTTTGCCGGACGGACGGCAAACAGCAGGTGACCGATCCGCCGCGCGATGTTTCGCCGCTGCGGTGAGTCTCCCGGCGGGAGCGCTTCGTAGTCGGCGACGAGGAGGTCGATGCGGGTCTCGCTGAAGGTGGCGAGGTCGGGCAGGCCGAACTCCAGGCGCTCGGCGGTCGCGTCCTCGAGGCCCGTGGCGATCGGCCGCGAGTCGGGCGTGCGGGTGTGCTCGTTGGCGAAGCTCGCCTTATGGGTGAACGGCCCGATCTTCGATGCGCCTGAGAACCGGTCGCCGATGTGGAGTTCGAATAGGCCCATCGGCTCGTTCGCATCGTCGTAGAAGTCCTCCGGCGTCGGATCAGCAGGGTCGATCTCCCGGTTGCCCGCGAAGTAGGTGTTCGGCCCGAGGTTGGCTCGTTCCCCGATCACCGGGTCGCCACTGGTGAAGACCTGGATTCCCGTCTTGGTCTCGCCGCTGATCTTGTCGACGGTCGTCACCACCGGTGCCGCGTGCGTACGCAGTGCGACCGGGTCGTTGAAGCGGATGACCCGACCCACCGGCAGATCGATCCGCTCCGGGACGTTTCCCGTCGGTGGGACGAAGCCGGGCTCGCCTTCCAGCGCCCAGGTCCAGCCGGGACCGATGTCCTCCGAGTCGGCTGTGTACATCGGGCTGCTGTTGTAGATCGCGATCGCGGTCGCGAACCGGGCCTGGAACCGGCCACGTATGTGGATGACGGGGTTCGCGATGCAGGTCACGACCAGGCTCGCGACGACGGTGTCCGCCTGCACCACCTCGATCGTCGTGTCGCCCCTGGACATGCTCTTCCCGTTGGCGTGCACCGTGACCGAGGTGGGTGCGGTCGTGACCGTGACCGACGTCTGGGAGAAGGACAGGGCGCCGGGGTCGGGTGCAGCGCGGAGTGTCACCGAGGCGGTGCCCGCATCGGTGCGTAGCGACAGCGCCGCGTCGAAGACGTGCGCGCCCACGGGGGCGATGAGGAATCCGTCGCCGGAGGTGCTGCCGTGCAGAGACGCGATGACCGCCATGGTGCTCTCCTGTTCAGGTAGCCGGCCGGAGCCGGGCGCGGGGATGTGGGTGGCCGGCGCCTAAACGTCGCTGTCCGGGCAGCCGTCGTTGACCCATTGCTCGACCAGCAGGAACTCCCCGCTGTCTTCGGGCAGCTTCGGCCTTGCCAGGGGCATCGACTGGCCACGGAGCATCGCCACGAGCAGCGCGTCCTCGCCCGGCGACGGCGGGGTCGTGACGTTGTCACCGAATATCTCGACCTGGACGAAGTCGTCGTGCTGCAAGTTCCAGAACCGGCCCTGCTTGTCATGCCTGGGATCACCGGCGCCGGCCGCCCAGTCCAGGACATCGCGGACAGCGTCGGTGCGGCTGCGCTGGGTCGTGCCCTGCGTACGCGCCGTCGCCTCCTGCAGCTTGCGCCCGTCCGATGCCAGCAGGTGCGCCAGCAGGCGCCGATGGTCGTCGGCGATGGCGGCGTCGGCACTTAGGGCCTGGGCGATCGCCGTGGCTTCGCCGAACGCGGCCACCAGATCCGACCACTGCGCGCCGGTGGTGAGCCACCCTGGCAGGTTGAAGGGCAGCGAGGCCACCCGGGCCTGCTGCCGGGGGCCTCTGGGCATACGGCGCAGGAAGTCGGCGAGCTTACGCAGCGCGAACATCTCCGCGAAGCACCACCCGCGCAGGAAGGCCCGGTCGTCGCGCGGCGCCCGCAGGTAACGTTCCAGCGACGCGAGCAGGATGGCGTAGCGAAGGTCGGCCAGCCTCGCCCACCGGATCGTCGTGGGGTGGGAGATGACGCCGTCGCCCGAGCCGTGCTCGTCGAGGACGATCCGGCTGCCGGCCGGGACGTCCATCACCCCGGGGGGCGGGTTCGTGCCTGTCCCGTCCGCTCCGAAGAAGCGCAGGAACAGGTTGTAGAACCGCCGGAAGTGGGCGTTCTCCGTGGCGACCACCGAAGGTCCTTCGCCCTGCAGGCCGATGTCCCGTAGCGCCGTGAGCGCCTCACGCCGGTTCGCCGCCACGTGAACCCGGAACTCGTCGATGCTCTTCTCGACCGAGCGGTCCCACTCGGGGTCGGACGCCTGGTCCGGCGCGGACGCCGGATGGAAGGCGCTGTCGGGAAGGTGCAGGGCGTCGCGGCTGCCGTAGAACGTCGCGGCTTCGGCCGCCAGCTGGTCGACGGCGACGTACCAGGGGTCGCCGGTCGCCGCCAGTTCGTGCAGCAGTGCCTCGCTGCCGAAGACAGCGCCGAGCAGCGCGTAGAGGGTGCCGACCCGGTTGACCTGTTCGTGCCTGGATCCGGTGGCGAGGTCCTCGATGTGCGCGAACACATCCGGGTCGATCTCCGCCGGAAGCACTGCCGGGGACTCCGCCATCGTGTACTTCGCCAGCGACAGATGTGACAGCGGTTCCAGCCTGAGGTCGAACGGGAACAGGCGCTCGTCCTCGGCGAACGGCGGCCCGTAGTCCTGCCGGTGCAGGTGCGGTGCCTCACCGACCAGCCGCAGGAGGTTCTGCACCGTCAGCAGGTGGCTCATCTCCTCGATCGCCACGTCGAGGATCTCGCGCTGCGGCAGCGTGAACGAGTAGCCGGCGTAGAGGTACTGCACCATCAGCGCGTGCTCGATCTGCGCCGCCACCCGCAACAGGGTCGCGGCCTTCTCCGGTGCGGTGGCGGGGAGGTCTGGCAGCTGTATGTGCCGGTCGGCCTCTGCCGGAGCCGGTTCGGCGGGCGCGGGTGGTGCGGGGACGCGTCGAGGTAGGCCGGTCACGCTGCGCAGTGCGTCCTGCGCGTGCGGCGAAAGCTGATGCTGACGCCATTTCAGCGTCGTCGTCTCGGCCACTTCCGGTCCCCCGATTGGCGTGATGAGTGCTGCCCGCCGCCCGTCCATCCGGCGTAGACACATCATCACAATACGGTCAAACAGCCACCCGGACGGTCTGAATCGCAGTCGCGCCGAGGCGTCGATGTGCGTCGCCCCGAAGCCGGGACTGCGGTTCTGCGGCCGATCTGACCCAGGCTGGAAACCCAGTGGCGCAGCCAAACAACAGGCAACCGACCATCTGCCGGGTGCCGGCCCGCCTCCGTCCAGGGACAAGATCAACGTGAGCTTCACTTTCCGCTCGGATCTTGCTCGCCCGAGGGGCCCGCATGCGCAGTCCGGGCGGTCGACACGGACCTGAAATCGCAGCTCAGCATTCGGAAACGGACCCGTGGCTGTACTGTTTGCCCGGTAAGCGCATATCACTGCGTTTAGCGTGTTTTGCGACTACGCCGGGGTTGCGCGGGCAGCCTTGGCGCTTCTCGAGGACTTCTCGGCTTGGCCGGACTCTGTCCGCGGCCGGGAGCCAGACAGTGAGGAAAGCTGTGGATCTTGCAGAGTCGAAGACGCCCTTCCGCCATTCCGACCCGTTGCGCGGAGTCGAGAACGTGGCCAAGTCCCAGCTCTTCGAGGGACGTTTCGGCCGGATGTTCCGCCGCCTGCCGGCGTTCGAGCCCGACGACGCCACGATCGCTGCCATCGCCGAGGCGATGGCCGAGCCCAACGGCGGTGACCCCAGCGGGGACAACGACCAGATTCCCGCAGGTTTCACCTTCCTCGGCCAGTTCATCGACCACGACCTCACCTTCGACCCGGTGTCCAGCCTCGACCGGCAGAACGACCCGGACGCGCTGACGAACTTCCGCACCCCGCGCTTCGATCTGGACAGCGTGTACGGACGCGGCCCCGCCGACCAGCCCTACCTGTACGACAAGACCAACCGGGACAAGTTCCTGATCGGCGAGCACGACAACGAACTCGACCTGCCACGCAGCAGCCAGGGCGTCGCCCTGATCGGCGACCCCCGCAACGACGAGAACATCTTCATCAGCCAGCTGCACCTGACCCTGCTGCTGTTCCACAACAGAGTCTTCGATCGACGCGCCGACTTCGCACAGGCGGCGCCGCAAGCCGGCGAGACCGAGTTCGCCGCTGTGCAGCGGGTGGTGCGCTGGCACTACCAGTGGCTGGTCGTGCACGACTTCCTGCGCCGCGTCGTCGGCGAGCAGACCCTCGGCGACGTCCTGGTACGCGAGCCGCTGACAGCCGGCGGACCGCCCGTGGAAAAGACCCGGCTCACGTTCTTCACCTGGCGTAACCAGCCGTTCATGCCCGTCGAGTTCTCCGTGGCCGCCTACCGGTTCGCGCACTCGATGATCCGCGGACGCTACACCGTCAACAGCAACGTGCCGAGCCGGCCGATCTTCACATCCACCCCCATCGCCGAGAGCGACCCGCTCAGCCACCTGGGCGGGCTGCGCCCCCTGCCCGCGGGATGGCAGGTGGAATGGCGGCGCTTCTTCGAGGTCGACGCCGCGAATCCGCCGCAGCCTTCCCGCAAGATCGATACCGAGATCGCCGGCCCGCTGCTCGCGCTGCCGCCGGAGGTGGCCCCCCGGATGCCCTCACTGGCCCAGCGCAACCTGACCCGCGGTGTCCGGCTCGGCTTGCCCTCAGGCCAGGCCGTGGCCCGCGCGCTGGGACAGACACCGCTTACCGACGACCAGCTCGGCCTGCCCAAGCCCGGCCCCGCTCCACTGTGGTACTACCTGCTGCGCGAGGCCAACCAACTCGCCGGCGGCAAGCATCTCGGCCCGGTCGGCGGCCGCATCGTCGCGGAGGTCTTCCTCGGCCTGCTCGCCGCGGATCCGTCGTCGTACCTGCGTGCCGACCCCGGCTGGACGCCGTTCCTTCCCTCAGCCACCGCGGGCGACTTCACCATGGCCGACCTGATCAAGTTCACCGGCTTCGGCCTGACCCCGGTCGCCTAAGGCAATCCACCGGGCGGTGTCGCTGCGAATCGCCGCCTCAACGTCAGCATCTGAGTCCTCGAGATCTGGTGGGGTGCGGTCTTGCGACTGCATCCCACCCAGTAGTGGGCGCTGGGACGACGAGTGACCACGCCGTTGTAGCGTCCCGCGTCCGTAGTCGATGAACAGATGTCCGGCGCTCCGACGCGGTGCCGGCAGCCGGGCCCGCCGGCACCGGCGAGCCCTGCATCGCAGAGGGCGGTCATGGGTGATCACAATGTGCTGATGATGCGACAAGCTGATGCTGCGACGGCTCCACTGGCAGGCCGCCCGCCGACCCGTCTGGAGATGGCCAAGGCTGAGACCGAGCGCGTCCTCGGGCGTCGAGCCGCCCAGCGGCTGGCGGCGTTCGACGACGGCGGGCTTTACATCCGAGCCGGTGAGTGGCGACGGTTCCTGGCATGGCTCATCGATTTCGTCGTATACCTGCTCGGCGTCGCGGTCGGCATCGTCGCAGTGTCGCTCGTGCGGGTCACCTCGGGCCTGTCCGACGAAGCCGTCACCGTGTGCGCGCTGGCGTTGCTGGTGGTCGTGCCGGTGCTGTACGGCTTGTTCTTCAGCGGCGGCCGTGCGCTCGGGGGAGTGTTGACCGGAACGCAGCTGGTGCGGGTCAAGGACGGCGGCAGGATCGGTCTCAAGGCCTGCTGGGCGATGCTGATCAGGACACTGTTCATGCCACTGCTGCTGCTCGTCGTCATCGCCGGTGCGTTCGAGGGCACCGGTGGGCAGGGGCCGGCAGGGTCGCCGGCAAGGGCCAGCATCGACCGTGCCGCCACCCGGCGCCTGCATGCGGCCGGAATCCGGTGACCGGCCGGTACGCAGCTGACCGTAGGCCACGTCCCGTCGCCGTTGAGCTTGATCGTCATGCCCAGTCTGTCCGGATGGCCACTAATGACGAGGGCACGATAATTTGTCACCATGGAGACCTCGAAGGAGGAGCGGCTGCAGCTCTCCCTGGACGCGGCCCAGATGGGCACCTTCGTCTGGTACGTCGACGGCCGCGGGGAGCCCGACCCGCGGATGCGGGAGCTGTTCAACCTTCCGCTGGACCTCGATGTGCCGCTGGCGACGGCGATGGCCTCCATGATGCACCCGGACGACCGAGGCCGGTACGCGGCCGCAGCCCAAGCCGCTCTCGACCCCGCGGGGACCCGCGAGCTGCGCGAGGACATCCGGGTCCGGCAGGCCCACGGCGGCTACCACTGGGTCGCGGTCACGGCGCGGGCGACGTTCGTGGGCGATCCGCCGGCCGCGACGCGCCTGGTCGGGGTCGCCGCTGATGTGACCGACCGGTACACCGCCGAAGCGCGGCGCGCGTTCCTGTTCGACCTCACCGAGGCGCTGCGCTCGCTGTCCGACCCCCTGCAGATCGAGTCCTACGCCGCCGAGCGGCTCGGCCGGCACCTGTCGGCCAGCCGGGCCCTGTATCTCGACGTCGTGCACGAGCCCGACAGCGACTACTACGTGGCCAAGAGCGACTACCACGATCCCGCGGTGGCCAGCATCGTCGGCCGCTACCGAGCCGACGACTTCGGCGCCACCCTGTTCGAGGAATGGCGCGCCGGGCGCACCATCGCCGTCACCGACGTGGCAGCCGATCCGCGGCTCAGCGACGCCGAACGGCTCGCCTACCCGGCGACGGACGTGCGGGCGTTCGCCGCGGTGCCGCTGCTGAAGAACGGGCTGCACGTGGCGTCGCTGGTGCTGCACCAGAACGTGCCACGCGATTGGGACCCGGCCGAGATCACGCTCATCGAGGAGGTCGCCGAACGCACCTGGGCCGCGGTCGAGCGGGCCAGGGCCGAGAACGAACTTCGCGACAGCGAGCTGCGGTTTCGCGAAGTGGTGGAGGTGAGCCCGCAACTGGTCTGGGTGGGCCGGCTCGACGGTTCGGTCGAGTTCGTCAACGACAACTGGATCACCACCACCGGTATCGTGCCGGACGGCAACGACCACCGCTCGATGCTGTTCGCAGCCACCCACCTCGACGAGGCCGACCAGCTGCGCGCCGACTGGCACGCGGCCGAGGCCCGCGGCGGCGCATACGAAGGCGAGCTGCGCCTGCGGCAGCGCTCGGGCGGATACCGCTGGTTCCTGGTCCGTATCGTGCCGCTCTACGACGGGGCCGGATCGGTCATCAAGTGGTTCGGGGTGGCGACCGACATCGACGACCGCCGCCGAGCCGATGAGGTCCTGCGTGAGCAGGAACGTCTCGGCCGGCGCATCCGGGCCCGCATGGAGCTGCTCACCGACATCATCAGCGACCTCGACAGGGTGGCCACGGTCGACGACGGACTGCGCTGCCTCGTCGAGCACCTCGCACCGGGGTTCGCCGACCGGGCCGCCGTCGCCGACTCGCCGAACGTGCCGGGCATACCGATCGCCACCGGCCGGGACACGACGGTCAAGCTGGTCGTGGAGTTCGACGAACCTGCCGCGCGTGAGCACCTGGACGAGGATCTGGCGTTCCTGCGCGACCTGGCCGGCCGGGTCGGTGTCGTGCTCACCGGCATCGCGATCCGGCAGGAAGAGCACCGCATCGCGCTGCAGCTGCAGCGCGCTCTGCTGCCGCGCGCCATCGTCAACAGCCCGGACGTGGCCATCTGGGCCCAGTACGAAGCAGGCAGCGTCGCCCTGGAGGTCGGCGGCGACTGGTACGACGCCTTCACCCTTCCAGACGGCCGCATCGCGATCACCGTGGGAGACGTGGTCGGGCACGGCCTCGACGCGGCGATCGCCATGGGAAGCCTGCGCGTGGGCATGCGTGCACTGGCCCCGCACTCCACCAGGCCGGGCGCGCTGCTGTCGCAGTTCGACCGCTTCGCCTGCGACGTCGACGGAGCCGACTTCGTCACCGCCTGCTACGCCGTGTACGACCCGGCCACCCGGCAGCTGCACTACGCCTCCGCCGGGCACCCGCCCATGCTCGTCGTCGACACCGAGGCTCGACGCTCGTGCTCTACTCCGACGGGCTGGTCGAACGTCGTCGCGAACCCATCACCGTGGGCCTCAGCCGCCTGGAGAACGCGGCCACCGCACTGCCCGGCCTTCCGGTCGAGCAGTTCTGCAGCCGCCTGATCGACACGCTCGGAACCGACGAGCAGCGCACCGACGACGCGGTGGCCCTGTGCCTGCGACCCGAATCGCCTGACTTCCACCACCGGATGGAGCCCGACGCCCAGCAACTGCGCCACTTGCGCCGCCTGCTGGCCGACTGGGGCACCCGCCGGCACATCGCCGCCGCCACGATGACCCGCCTGCAGCTGGCCGTCAGCGAAGCGACGTCCAACGCCATCGAGCACGCCTACCACGACCAGGCCCCGGCCACGATCACCATCGTGGGACAGCACGAACCCGGCGGTGACCTCGTGGTCACCGTGACCGACACGGGCACCTGGCGCACACCGTCGGCCGAGCCCGGCAACCGCGGCCGCGGCACCGGCATCATGCGTAAGGTGAGCGACGCCTTCGAACTCGACACCACACATGCCGGCACGACAGTGAAACTCCGCTTCTCACCGAATGGAACCGCGCCATGAGCGACTCCCTAGCCCAGGTCATCGTCGCTGAAGACCGCGGCCGGCCGGTCCTGCGCATCAACGGCGAGGTGGACATGTCCAACGTCGACGAGGTGGACGAGCAGCTGCGCAGTGCCGCCGCAGACACACCCAGCGTCCTGCTCGACCTCACCGAGCTCGGGTTCCTCGACAGCCAAGGGCTTCGCATGATCCAACGGCTCGCCGACGACAACCGGGAGAAAGGCAAGGCGATGGTCGTCATCGCCCCGGAGTCCAGTGTCGTCGGCAGCCTTCTAGCACTCACCGGCATGGACAAGACCGTCGACGTCCGCCAGGCGCTGCCAGACTGACAGGGGACAGCCACGACCGGACGCAACAACGGCGGCTCACGCCGGTGGCCGGCGGGGACCCGCTGCGTGGACCGGCCATCGCCGGTGCGGGTAGAACCGGCATAGATCGACGCCGTCGTGGCCCGAACGGACGTGCTACAACTTGGCGCGTGACTTCGCAGCTGAGCCACCAGGTCGAGTACGACCAGAATGTGGCGCGCGTACACCTGACCGGCGAGATCGATCTCGCCGTCGCCGACCAGCTGTACGAGCTGCTGGTGTCGGCGGCCGGCCAGCGGCCCGGCTTGGCGCTGCAAGTCGACATGAAAGCGGTCACCTTCACCGACTCCTCCGGCGTACACGCCCTCGTACGCTCGCGCGCGCATCCTGGCCGGCGGCGGGGAACTACGGCTGATCAACGTCAGTGGGATGACCGCTCGGGTGCTGCACATCACGGGTGTGTACAGCTACCTGTGCGACGACCAGCAGACGTGACACCGTTTGCGCCTGGCCGCCCGTGCCGGGTGTGATCCGGCATCCGGCGGGTACTGCGGTAGCGAAGGCTGAACGCCGCACCGGCCGCCACGCCTGGGCGGCGGCCGCCTCACAGTTGACGCCGACAGCGGCGCACGGAGGGACAGCAGGGCGGCCACCACGGCCGGAGGAGCCATGCAACAGGTAACAGAGCCATTCGACCCGCCCCCGGCGCATACGGCGGTCATCCTGTTCGATAGCGCGGGTGACCTGGCGAACGTGCGCCGCATCGCCGGGCGGACCGCTGCCGAGCATGGTCTGCCGGCACACCGGGTAGCGGCCTTGGAGGTGGCCGTCAGCGAGATCGCCACGAACACGCTGCGGCACACGCGCAGTGGCGGGCAGCTTCGGGTCTGGGCCGGCGGCGGTTTGGTGACCTGCGAGATCACCGACGGGGGCACCTATCCGCCGCGCCAGCCCGCAGCCCGGCCCTCGGCCGGGGGCTGGGGTCTTGACATCGCCGCCGAGGTGTCCGACGGCCTCCACCTGTACAGCCGACCGGGATGCTCCATCTGGCGGCTGTCGTTCCTGCTCTGATACCTCAACCGGCTCACACTTCGCCCACCCTGGGCGCACACGGCATGATCTTTTCGCCGTGATGTACCCCCCCAGACCCACATCGTGCGTCCGTGAGTCTGGCGGTAGCGCTCTCCCACGGCGCCATGTGCGTGCCCGTCGGCGACCGCGACTCCACACGCCGTCAGCAGACTCGGTCCGCAACAGGGGAGTGGCGTTTTGCGACAGATGTATCTCGTGATCGGCCGGTTCGTTGATCACGATATGAAGCCACGCGCCGTTCTCGGGGCCATTGCCGTCTCGGCCATGCCCCTGTTCCTGGCGACTCCCGCCCAAGCCGCTGATCCGGGGCCCCGCGAGGAGATCGGAGGTCTGAACATCATCAGCGATCTGCTCAAGCCCGGCAGCGACGATGACATCAAAATCGCCAACGGGGGGCCGGTAGGCCCAGGACTCAGCGAGCTCGTCGCGATCGCGGAAGGCATCTTGAGGAAGTACGGCATCACCAAGTCGTTCGCGGACATCCAAGACCTCGACGCGGGGATCCTCGCGATCGCTTCAGGCATCCTCAACATCAACGGCCAGGACGGCATCATCGCAGCCCCCGGGAAACTGCTCGGCAGTTCTCTGCCGAAGACGCGGTGACCACAACAGAAGCGGCGACGGTCCTCAACTTTCCGTGATGCCAAGATGCGGGTCCGGCTGGCGTGCCGACGTGGCCGCTGAGCAGGGCGGCGTTTGTTCGGGGCAGCCGGACGCCGCTCGGCAGACCTTGACAGTCAACGATGTGACCGCTAACAATCTCCTTGGCTGAAACACTTTCGAAACGTGCCGGCGAGAGGGCATCAACCGGCACCACCGGGCTTCGAACGTGCTGTCCCGCGTCGCTGCACCGACGCGGTCGACGACCCACGACGGGTGCACACCCCGTGCGCCACCGCCGTTCGTCACCAGGCCCGGTCGACCACGACCTGCTGAGACGGGCGGGCCGTGCACCGTCGTCTTCTCCCATCACCTCGGCGGCTGCGCCGCCGGCAAGCAGAGGACGGTACCCCCATGCCCGATGCACTCCCCTCTGGCACGCCACCGAGACGGCGTGCCCGCATCGCCATGACCGTCGCCGCCGTGCTCGCCCTCGGCGGCGGGGGAGCGGTCGCGGTGATGACCACCGCCGACGCGGCGACGATCGACACGTCGGCGTACTACCAGCTGGTCAACAGACACAGCGGCAAGGCCCTGGAGATCGCCGGCTCGTCCACCGCCGACGGGGCCGCGCTCGTGCAGCGCACCCCGAACGCCACCGCGGCCAGCCAGCAGTTCCAGTTCGTCGACGCGGGCGGCGGGTTCTACCGGCTGCGCGCCCGGCACAGCGGCAAGGTCCTCGACGTGTACGAGCGCTCGACCGCCAACGGCGCCGACATCGTGCAGTGGACCGACCTGAACGGCACCAACCAGCAGTTCTCGGTCCAGGACATCGACGCCACCCACCTCCAGCTGATCAACCGCAACAGCGGCAAGGCCCTTGACCTGTGGGGCTGGTCGACGGCCGACGGCGCCCGGTACTCCCAGTACGACGACACCAACGCTGCCAACCAGCAGTTCCGGCTGGTCCGCGTCGGCGGCGCGACCACCCCGAGCGCGTCGCCGACGAGCACGCCCGGCACACCCCCGGCGCAATACCCGCTGCCCGGCCTGGTGACCGGGGACGTCGGCACCCACGACCCGACGGTCGTGAAGAAGCCCGACGGGACGTACCTGCTGGCCGCGACCGGGATCAACCTGTCGCTGAAGACGTCCGCCGACCGCGTCGCGTGGCGCAACGCCGGAGCGGTGTGGCCCAACGGGGCGTCGTGGACGACGCCGTACACCAACGGCGACCGCAACCTGTGGGCCCCGGACATCTCCTACCGCAACGGCCAGTACTGGCTGTACTACTCGGCCTCCTCGTTCGGGTCGCAGCGCTCGGCGATCTTCCTGGCCACCTCGCCCACCGGCGCCGCCGGATCCTGGACCCACCGCGGCCTGGTGATCGAGTCGTCGACGTCGGTCAACTACAACGCCATCGACCCGAACCTGATCCTCGACGACTCCGGGAACTGGTGGCTGTCGTTCGGCTCGTTCTGGTCCGGGCTCAAGCTCATCCGCCTCGATAACGCCACCGGCCTGCGCTCAGCCGCCGACACCCAGGTCCGCAGCCTGGCGTCACGCCCGAACGCCGGCGGTGCCGTCGAAGCCCCCTACATCGTCAAACACGGCGGCTACTACTACCTGTGGATGTCGTTCGACCTGTGCTGCAAGGGCGCGTCCAGCACCTACCGGATCACGGTCGGCCGGTCGGCCGACGTCACCGGCCCGTACGTCGACCGCAACGGCACCGCGCTGACCAGCGGCGGCGGCACCCAGGTCCTGGCCGGGCACGGCTCCATCCACGGCCCCGGACACCAGGCGGTCCTGCCGGACACCGACGGCGAACAGCTCGTCTACCACTACTACGCGGACAACGGCGCCTCGCTGCTCGGCATCAACCGCATCGGCTACGACGCGGCCGGCTGGCCCTACGTCTACTGATCCACCCAGAACAACCATCCGCAGACCTGAGCCCATCGCCCCCATCGAAGGAACAACGATGTCAACCAACCCGGCAAAGAACTCCCGTCCTCCGCACACACCCTGGCGCACCGGACTCGTGCTCGCCACCGCCTTCATCCTCGCGGCCCTCGGAGCAGTGGCCTGGATGCAGCCCGCGCAGGCCGCGACCGTGAACACCTCGGCCTGGTACGTGCTCGTCAACCGGCACAGCGGCAAAGCCCTCGACCTGTACAACCTCGACACCGCCGACGGCGCCCCGATCGTCCAGTGGGCCCGCAACGACGGCAGCCAGCAGCAGTGGCAGTTCGTCGACTCCGGTGGCGGCTACTACCGGCTCAAGTCCCGGCACAGCGGCAAGGTCCTCGACGTCTACGAACGGTCGACCGCGGGCGGGGCGAACATCGTCCAGTGGCCCGACACCAACGGCACCAACCAGCAGTTCCGCCTCGCCGACTCCGACAGCGGCCACGTCCGGCTGATCAACCGCAACAGCAACAAGGCGCTCGAGGTCTTCGAATGGTCGACCGCCGACGGCGCCCGGATCTCCCAGTGGGACGACCTCAACGGCGCCAACCAGCAGTGGCAGCTGGTCCAGGTCGGCACCGGCGGCACCACCTCGCCGCCCCCGACGTCCGGCTGCGGCAGCGGCACCTTCCACGGCGAGGTCACCCTGTCCGGCAGCACCTGGACCGCCCGCAACGGCGGCACCACCCGCTACACCGGCGGCGACATGCTCGCCGCGATGCAGGCCGCCGTCAACGGCCTGACCGCCGGGCGCACCAGCAAGCAGCGCGTGGTCGTACGCGGCTCGGGCAACGTGCCCGCCAGCGCCCGCCTGTCGCTGCCCAGCTACACCGTCCTGGACGTGTGCGGCACGATCAACGTGACCGGCGCCGGGTCCGGTGACATGGCACCGGTCTACTCCCGCGGCACCACCGACATCGAGGTGCAGAACCTCAAGCTCACCGGCACCCCCGTGTACGGCATCTTCACCCGCAACGTCAACAACCTCACCCTCGGCCAGATCGACATGCGGCTGTCCAGCGGCCTCGGCGTGCGCATCGACAACCGCGGCGACACCACCCAGTGGAGCCGCAACGTCCGCATCGACAACGTCTACGTGTCCGGCGCCAGCTCGCACGCCGTGGAGACCTACGGCGTCGACGGGATCACCATCGGCACCGTGACCGCCCGCAACGTGGGCGAGTCCGGCCTGCTGCTCAACCAGACCATCAACGCCACCATCGGCACCGTCGACGCGGACAACGCCGGGGCGGGCACCGGATACGCGGCGTTCCGGATGGCCAACCGCAACGGCCGCATCGGCAGCGCCTACAACACCAACATCCGCGTCGGCACGGTCAAGGCCCGCGGCGGCGGCCGTGGCATCTTCTGCGTCTCCGAAAGCGGCGGCGCGGTCATCGACCGCATCGACATCGCCAACACCGGCAACAACTCGATCCTGATCGAGAACTGCTACAACGTCACCATCGCCGCCGTGTCCGGCACCGTCAACGGCGGTGGGGAGGTCCGCATCTCCGCACGGACCGAGTTCCCGCTGTCGTCCGGGATCGCCCTGCGCAACCTCACGGTGTCCAACACCAACATCCGGCAGAGCCCGTGCGGCGGGGCCAACAACACCATCACCAACGTGACCCGGGTCAACTCGACCCTCACCTGGTGCTGACCACGCCCACTGCCTGAACCGGGCGGCGGCTGCGGCGCCGGGAGCCGCAGCCGCCCTACCCGGCACGACACCCCCGGGCAGCCCTCGGCATCCGATCAGCAGACGCCGACCGCCACGACGCGGCGGGGGTTAGAACGTCACGCTGGATCAGGTCAGTACCCGGCTGACAGGAGTGATCGTCTGGGAGACGAAGAGCCCTCCGAGGTCCAGCAGCCCGAACCGCAGTGTCGGCAGCTGGCCTGCGGTCAGCCCGGTCGGGGCGAACTGGTAGACCGGCTGCTGATTGACGTAGATCTCGTACGCCGGAAAGCCGTCGCGCTGGCCACTGACCGTCACGCGCGTCGAGTCACCGGTCGTGTCGAGTTCCACGGCGAGATTCCAGTTGATCGAGGGCGACAACGGGATGAGACCGTTCTTCGCCACGCCGTTCAGCGTCAGCCTGCCGCGGTGTGCGGCGACCTGGCTGACCGTCGGTACGTCGATCTCGTCGCTGCTTCCCGGATTGACCCCCTGGCGCAGCACGCAGTCGTTGACCGGACCGTCATGGTCCGACGGGTCGATCCTGCCGACAACCCCGTGGTTGAGCGCACCCCGCGCGCCCGGGCGGTTCTTGACGAAGCTCTCCGAGACCCCCGCGTCGGTGACGACGGAGTCCGGGTCGACGAGGAACTCCGTCCGGGCACCCTTGTCGATCGCCACGACGGTCGCCTTCTGCAGCGAGCGGTAGCGCCGCCCGGTGGCGCCGCTGGCCGCGGCGTAGCTGTAGCCGCGGTCGTCGCCTGCCCCGATGACGGTGTACAGCTGCTCCGGTGCTCCCGGCTCGGGCCGGGCGAAGCAGCCGTTGCCCCAGTTGCGGTTGAAGATGGGCAGCTCGGTCGCGTTGAGTCGGGACACGATGGTGCTGTCGATGTAGTTGGAGGGGATGAAGGTCGCGAACACGACCTCGTACCTGGTCGCGGGGCAGCCGCCGTACCGCGGATCACCGGGGACCTGCGGACAGTCGTCGAACTCGTCGTCCAGACCGTCATGGTCGGTGTCGACATCCTCGGGTTCTGCGGCCGGCATCGGTACGACCGCCACGAACGCGTCGCCGCATCCGCAGCTGCTGCCGGCCCTGTCCAGGACGATGACAGCCCGCTCGGAGCCGGTCGTGTCACCGAGCAGCTCCCCGCCCAGAGTCACGTGGGGCAGGGACATCACCAGAGTCGGGGGCGTGGCACCGGCGACGCTGCCGATCGCGGCCTGGTCGTCGCTGCCGCACCCGCCCGTCGACTCGAACACCTCGACCGAGTAGGTCTGCGCCGGGATCCCGGACAGCGACAGGTCGATCCGCAGCTCGTTGCCCACGCGCGTCAGCGACACCGTCGCAGGCGTCGATGCTCCGCCGTCGCCGGTGCTTCCGTCGCACCCGATTCCCGAGCCGACGGTGACGAACTGCCCGGAGGTCGTCGCGGCGGCTGCCGGTGAGGTGGCCGCCGTGACGATCAGGCCGCTGACCGCCAGCAGCATCGCCGTGTTCAGCACCGCGGTGAGCCGCCGCGGACGGGTCTTCGCTTCGACTGCTTCCATGCTTCCCCCACTACTGCGGTCCGGTTGAGGCCGGACCGTGTCTGAACGATCTGGCCTCGTGAAGCTGACGGACCGTGAAGTCTCCCCGGCGACGCATGCTCTACCAGCCGTGATCTTCCGGCCCTGCACGCCCGATCCCGTCGAGCACAGGCTCGGCTGTCATAGGCGCACGAGCAGGGGTCCGTGCCGTTGACACCGGGCTTGACCAAGCCAGTCGTCTCGCGCGCACGTCGGCTCGGCGCTGGGAGCCGAGCTCACCCGAATGCTGTCCGCGACGACAGGAGTGCGGCCAGGGCGGACAGGATGACGGAGCGGGCGACCGTCATGCCGGGCAGCCTCGCTCCCTCACCGGGCGGCGCCACAGGAGCAGTCGCCGCCCGCGCAGCCGGTGGCATGGGTACGGCGGCGGGCCCACCACCACGCCAGGCCGGTGACCGCGGCCAGGGCCAGGGCGACGCCGGGCATGATCTGGCCGAGCACCGCCCAGCCGGCGCCGCCGAGCAGCCCCGCGGCCAGCAGCAGCGGGATGAGGCAGCACAGGGCACAGGCCAGGCCGGTCAGGCCGGTGAGGCTGCCGGGCAGCAGGCGGCGGAGGGCGCTCATGAGGCGGGTCCTTTACGGTCGAGGTCGGCGAAGGGCAGGGGACAGCAGTCGGTGGTGGCGCAGGTGGCCAGGTCGTCGCAGCCGGCGGCCAGGGCGGCGCGCAGGCTGGCGGCGATGGCCTGCAGGTCGGCGATCCTCGCTTCGATCTCGCTCAGCTTGGCGGTGGCGCGTTTCTGCAGGCTCGCGTCGCGTCGGCGGCCGTGGCGGTGGGTGCCGAGGTCGACGAGTTCGGCGACCTCGTCGAGGGTGAACCCGAGCCGCTGCGCGGTCTTGATCACCCGCAGGACGGTGAGGGCTTCGGCGGGGTAGAGGCGGTGGCCGCCAGGACTGCGCACCGGTTCGGCGAGCAGGCCGCGGCGTTCGTAGTAGCGCAGCGTCTGCTGGTTCACCCCGGCCGCCTGGGCGAGTTCGCCGCTGCGCAGCGGGCCGTTCACCTGGCGCCGCCGACGGCGGTCGCTCGCTCGGCGACGGCGTCGAGCACGTCGATGTGCGCGACGGGCACCTCGATGTCGAGCCGCACGCGTCCGGGCCCGTCGGCGGCGACGGTGAACGTGAAGAACGAGCAGCACTCGCTCTCGCGGGCGGCCAGGTCGCTCACGTCGGAGGCCGCGTCGGGGCCGCCGGACAGCAGCAGGCGCAGGTGCCGGTCGTTCACCCGCTCACCCGGCCCGATGGCACGGGCGAACAACGCGTCGAACTCGGCAAGCCGGAACGGCCGCTCGGCGGTGGGCAGGGTGCATGCCTGCGGAACCCAAGCCGGGGGCGGGGTTTGATCAGCCATGACCCCACCGTAAGCCTGTACCCGGGTACAGGATGCAAGCCGGTGGAGCGGCCAGGGAACGTGGACGGTGACGTGCTCGGCTTGGTGGCGGCAGCGAGCCGGGCCTGCCCTGCCCGGCTCGCTGTCAGGCGGCTGCCTTGTAGATGTACCACTCCTGGTTGGCCTGGCCGTCGAGGCACTGGTGGATCTGCACCTTGGTGCCGTCGGCGACGCCGTAGTCGATCCGGTTGTCCACGTCGAGGCAGGGCCAGCCCTCCCCGCCGTACGCGACGATCTTGTAGACGGGCCAGTCGAGGTCGTGGTTGACAGGGATCAGCAGCCACTTGCGGTTCTGCGTCGGCGTAGCCGAACATTGCCGCTGCCGCACCGCGGTCCCGTTGGCGGTGTTGTCCCACGTCAGGCAGCTGGACAGATAGTGCGCCGGCTGGAACCGGACCACCGCCGGGGCGAGCACGGAGCCGGTGTAGGGGCCCGGTTTGAAGACGAACGGCGCCTCAAGTTCGGTGATGGCCCACAGCTGGTTCGTCTGCGCGTAGGGCAGGCACGTCCACTGCTGCACCCGCACGCCTTCGTAGGTGCCGTTGTTCTGGGCGGTGTCCACGTCGAGGCACTTGTCGGTGTGCGTCGGGCCGATGCGGTACCAGGTTCCGGCCGGGGTCAGCAGCCACCTGATCCGTGACCCGCCTTGGAAGACCCCGGTTCCGTCCCAGCCGAGACTTCTGCCCGACTTGACGTTGGTGAACTGGTACTCGTGCGTGATGGCGTCGACGTTCACCGTCCACAGCTTCCACGTCGACGAACCGCACGTCACCTGGACGATCGGTGTGCCAGAGGCGGTCGAGCCGCCCTCCGGCGCCAGGCAGGTCGTGTAGCTGCTCCGGCGGGCCTGCAGTTGCACCTGGTTACCGGAGTACCGCTTCACCCGCACCATCTGGTTCGTGCCGCCGTCGCAGCCGGCCAGCAGCACGGCTGTCGACGCGTTCGTTACGCATAGCGAACCGGTAGAGGTGTTGACCAGGTAGTCGGGCGGCGACAGCGTGTCGGCGAAGGCGGCCGACGGGGCCACCAGGGCTCCGGCCGTGCCTGCCACGACCGTCATCACGACGGCGACCCCGCCCATGACAATGCTTCTGAATGACATGCGGAAATCATCATTGATGTCGATGCGTCGAACAATCTCATGCCGATCGGTGAGATGCGCCCGAGCGTTCTGCGGATCACCGATTCGGGAAGGGGCGCCCGCGCGTCATCCAAGGGCACCTGTCAGCGCCGGGGCGGCCGCCGCATCGGCTGGGAAAATCGCTGTCCGGTCCTCGGAGCGCAGTGATAGAAAGCCGGGTGCTCAGAATACTCACGTTCCCTGATCAGCTGCGGCTGATCAACGAACGGTCGGCTGCCTTCCATGCGGCGGTCGTCGCGGCACCCGGCCTCGACGTTCAGATGCCGACCCATCCCGAGCGGACGCTGTTCGATCACGTGCAACACGTGGGTATGGGCCGCCGCAAGGCAGCCGCCATCGTCACCGCCGGGCCCGCGGACGCTCCGCCGGAGGAGTCCGCATGGGCAGGCGGCGCGGGTGCACCTCGGGAGCGCGAGGCTCTCCTGGCCTGGTGGGCCGAGTCCGTCGAGCACCTCATGAGCGTGCTGCGCGAGGCGGGCCCGGATCGCGGTTGCTGGACATGGTGGGGCGACTCGCCGTCACCGCAGACCTCCGGGGCCTGGGCGCGGCGCCAGCTCCACGAGATCGCGGTGCACACCTACGACGTCCAGCTCGCCGGGGGTGCCCCGCAGCCGATACCGGAGGAGATAGCCCTCGACGGTTTCGACGACTGCCAGCTCACCCTCTGTGCGACGACGGTCGCCTGGCCGCACGAACCCGCCGTCGTCGATTACCACGCCACCGAGGGCCACTCCTGGCGCCTTCGGCTGTCCCAGGACGGCGCACAGGTCGCCCACCTCACGTCCGCGGTCGGCCAGGACCCGGACACGGCCGACGCCTCCGCCCGAGGCACGGCCAGTGACCTGGTCCTGTTCTTCTACGGCCGCATACCGCTGGATTCGCTGAAGTCCGAAGGCGACCGCCGCATCTTCGACCAGCTCGCAGCCTGGGACCCCTCCGTGTGACAACCGGCTGTCGAAGGAGAGCGGCGCGCCAAACCATCCCGGATCGCTCTTCTCGGGCAATCCGTCCGTTATAGAGCCTATGTACCGCCCCGCCGTAACGTCGCAGCGCGCGTCAGTGCGCTCGGCTTTCGGAGGAGGACGACGTTGAAGAAGTCTGTCATCGCCGTGATCGTCGCGGCCATGCTGGGCGGGGTCGTGGGGGCCACGCCGGCACACGCGGCGACCGCACGCAACGGGGTGTGCGAGGACGGGGAGGTCTGCCTCTACTACAACAGCAATCACGAGGGGTCGCTGGTCGACTTCAGCGGCTCGGTCAGGGACTACGGCACCGGGGCGGGCTGCGTGACTTTCATCAGCGCGGGCAGCGGGCGGGGCCAGTGCGTGAAGAACAACGCGGCCTCGGTCTGGAATCGCAAGTCCGTTCCGGTCACGATCTTCTACAAGAGCGATTGGGCGGGGGCGATCGACTCGTTCATCGCCGGCCGCAAGGACAACCTCAGCGCGGCGCTGAAGAACGAGAACGCCGGCCACGTCGTCGGCGAGGCGGGCAACGACCGCCTGGAGTACGGCGTCTACCACGACGCGGGCGGCGCGATCAGCGCCTACTTCGACGGCTACCTGTCCACCTCGGGCCGCCACGAGGGCATCGACTTCGCACGTGGCGCAGGGTCACCCGTGTACTCCCTCACCGCCGGTACGGTGATCAACAAGGTCGAAGGCGGCGGTGGGCTGTCCACGCTGTCGATCTACAACGCCGAGCTGGATGCGAGCATCATCTACCTGCACACCGATCCGCTCGACGGGCTCAGCGTAGGGGAGCACGTCAGCCGCGGCCAGCGGATCGCCACCGAGGCATCGCGCGGCGCGAGTTCGGCGCACACGCACGTGGAGATGCGTCCGGGCCGCAGGGAGCTGGCCGCTCCCAGCGTCGACAACTTCACGTTGAGCAACCCGATTCCGACGACGTTCTGGATGAACCGCGGGTTCAACATCTGCTGCCAGTAGTGGCCGGACGCCTGCCGGTGCCGGGTACGGGCGCGGCACCGGCCCGGCGTTGTGTGCCGGGTGACCTGCCCGCGCCCGTACCCCCGTCTCAACGTCGGGACGATGTTCATGCCCGCGGAGCGGGGCAGCGGGTTGCCTTGCGCCGTGCGTGCGACTGGACGTCGTCATCAGCCGCCGTGGCTGTCACCGCGGCTTTGTTCGCGCGACCGCCGGACCAGTATCACCACCAGGACGATCACGGCCATTACCGCGGTGAAGGCGGCGCACAACGCGGCGGTCTTCGCATCCAGCGGCTCCGGGTCCGGTGCGATGTCGGCAAGAATTCCGGGCATCGGCCCAGTATCGCGATCATTGCGGCGTTCGTCCCTAGGCCGAACGGTCGGCGGCTGCGCCATGCAGTTCTTGATCAATAAGGGCGCGCCGTTGCCCGATCTATCGATTAAGTCTAATGTGGTGAGCTGGCGGGCGGGAGCGTCCACGGCTCGAGCGGATTCGGGGTCGTGCCGCGCAAGGAACGGGCGAAGGGCAGCGAACACGTCCGTGTGCACGCCGACGGCCGTCGGCGTGTGCCAACCGCGACGCCCGCCCCTGCTCTCCTCGGGTCCCTTCCCGTCTGAGGAGCCCCATGGCACATCCCCACATCCACCTCCACCGCCGGCCGCCGGTCCTGCCTGCCGCCGCCGGTGATCGCGCCGTAGCCCGCCGCACGCTTCGGTGGTCCGCTGCCGTCGTCGCCTGCCTCGTCGCGGTGAGCGCGACTCCAGCCGCGGCAGGCCCCGCGACGGCCGTCCCGCACGGCTCCGGCAGCCGCGCGCCGGGCACCCCGGTGGCGGTGGAGCCGCTGCCGGAGCCGCTGCGGCCGGCCGGATCCGGTCCCGCGTGGCGGCTGCGCTACCTCTCGACGTCGTGGAACGGCCACCCGACCGTGGCCAGCGGCACGATCACCCTGCCGGCCGGCACCCCACCGGCGGGCGGGTGGCAGCTGGTCAGCTTCGGCCCGGGGTTCAACGGCACGCCGGACCGGTGCGCCGCCTCGCAGGCCGGCACGCCGCCGTTCATCCGCCCACTCAGCGAGGCGCTGCTCCGCGCCGGGTACGCCGTGGCCGTCACCGATTACGAGGGCATCGGCACACCGGGCGAAAGCTCGGTCGTGCACGGCCCCGCGGAGGCGTACGCCATGGTGGACATCGTCCGCGCCGCACGCCGTCTCGCCCCGGTGTCGCGGCGATGGGCCGCCGCCGGATACTCGCTCGGCGGCCACGCGGCGCTGTGGACCGGCTCGCTCGCTGATGGATACGCGCCGTCACTGCGCCACGTCGGCACCATCGCGATCGCACCCACCACCCAGTGGGGCCTGCAGTTCGCCGCTGCCGGAAACCCGGCCGCGCCGGTGAACCCCGCAGTGCCCTACCAGGGCCGCACCCTGCCGGTGACCCACCCCGGCGGGTTCCGCGCCGCGGACTGGTTCACCCCGGCCGGCCTCGACCTGGTCGACCTCGCCGGACACGTCTGCATCGAGCAGATGGCCGCGGCGCTGACCGGGTTGACGATGGCTGACGTGTTCACCGACCCGTCCGCCGCGATGGGCGAGTTCACGGCCCTGTTCGACCCGCACGAGGTCCCGGTCCGGCGCTACCCCAGACCGGTGCGCCTGGCCCACGGCACGGCCGATCAGCTGCCCGCCGTGCTCACCGAGATCACCGCCGGGCAGCTCGCCGCGGCCGGCACCGACGTCATCTACACCCCGGTGTCCGGAGCAGACCACTTCACCGTGGCGGCGGCGATCGCGCCGCAGGTCGTGCAGTGGCTGGAGGAGCTGTTCAGGCGCCCGTAGCAGTCCGCGACCAGCCGTGCCACGGCGCGCTGGTGTTCAGCCCGGTGCGGGAACCCGCCCGCACCGGGCCCACAGCGTGGTACGGCCTCAGGTCGCCGGCTGTTGCCGCTGTCGGCCCGGACCGACGATCTGATACCCCGAGGGCGGCTATCGATCGACGATGGTAGGTATTGACGGGAATCGAACAGGGCGAATATCGTGGTGAACTAATTGTTAGGTGTGTTAAATAAAGGGGGAGCATGAACCTCAGAAGGGTGGCGACGTACGCGTCGCTCAGCGTCCTCACGGCCGTCGGCAGCGTGGTTGCGACGGGCTCCGCCGCGTCGGCTGCGCCGACCGGCTGCACGGTCACCTACGGCTCCAACTGGGCGCAGAGCATCTGCACCGGCGGGACCGGTGAGCACCAGGTCAACATGCTGCAGAAGCACTTCATGCCGGGTGTCGGCTACATCGCATGCCCCGGGAACTGGGCCGCCGTGGGCCAGGTCTCCTACGCGGCGTGCGCCAACCACACCATCGTCGACGTGTGGGTCAACACCCGCGGGTGACTCGTACGCCCGTCCCGCTGGACCCGCAGCCAGGCCACTGCTGCGTACGCATACACGCCGCTCCGCCGCAGGCCTGACCGTCCGGCGCGGCCCACCGGCCCGGGTCGGCCTGCCCCCGGCCATCTGCTCCAGTAGCTTGCGCAGCGCACGAAACCGGGGGCGGCACCGCGGCGACGGCGCCGCCCCCGGCCATACCGGAGACGTCATGCCTTTGTGCTCGACGGCATCGACGCTGGGCTTCGGTGGGTCTACCCGGTGCTGCCGTAGGCGAATCGGAGCCCTTCACCCTCCGACAGGACGATGAGCTGGCCGTGGCCGACGCGCCAGCCTGCCGGGAGCAGGAACACGGTGGTCCCGGTCCGTTCGACGAACTTCAGGCCGCGGTAGCGGTAGGTGGACTCGTCGAGCTGCTCTGTCGTGACGCCGGGTCCGTCGAGGTACAGGGGTTCGGCACTGGTGACGGTCACATCGGGCTGCTTGGCGAAACCGGCGACGAAGTCGTCGGCGAGTTCGGCGCCGACGACCGCGGCCCGGTGTGAAGCCGCGGTGAACAGGCAGACGCCCAGCACCAGCAGCAGGAACAGCTGGGTCATGGTGTCGGCCTGCGGTGTCTGGCCCTTCCGCAGTCCGCGCAGCCGCAGCCCGGCGGCGAGCAGCAGGATGCCCGCGGCCACCGACAGCGGCCACAGCGTGTAGGCGGTGGCGTTCCACACCGGGAACGTCACCGCGAATCCGGCCGGCAGCAGGACGGCTGCCACGATCAGTACAGCGGGCAGCAGACCGGCGGCCCGGTGCGGGGAGGTGGCGGTTCGGGTCAGCCGCTGCCATGCCCAGGTGCCGAGCAGTCCAAGGCCGCCGACGATGGCGAGCAGGACGAGCACCTGGTCGATGCTGCGCAGCACGTACTCCTGGGTCGACATGCCGAGCAGCGCCTGGTCGAAACCGAGGAGCCGGTTGTGCTCCTCTGCGCGCCACCAGCCGAAGTAGACCAGCAGCGCGGTGATGACGGTGACGTTGGCCAGCAGGAGCAGCAGCTGCCGGGTCAGTTCGGCCGCGGCGCTCAGGTGCGGCTGGGGTAGTGGCTCGGCGGTCTCCGGCTGGGTCATCTCTGCACCAGTGCTCGGGGGTCGGTGTCAGCCTGCCACTGGAGGACCTTGTCCGGTGCGTCGGCGTTGGAGCAGATGACGTCGTCTCGGTCCTTCTTGTCGATGGTGCTGGCCACCGACTTGTACATCTCACACACGTGCCAGCTCAGTGAGCTGGAGGTCTCCGACCAGCCGATGTGGTTCCAGCCGCCGAATTGGTCGCTGACCGCCTCGTAAAGGGCCGCTGCGCGGCGGGGATCGGCCTTCTTGTCGTTGTTGCCGCAGAGTTCGACGGCGGCTTGGACCAGGAGCACCTCACGCGGGTCGAGGAAGTCCTGCCAAGCGTCGTCGTCCATGTTGTCGGCGGCCGTCTTGCATTTGCGGTTGCCCAGCAGGCTGTAGACCGTGTTGACCGTGCTCCTGTCCAGCGACGGGTCGCCCTTGGGCACGCCGAAACCGTACTTGGGCTTGGCCGGTGCTTCCTGTTGCGAGTTGGGCGCCGACTGCTGCGTCGGCGGGCAGCGGTCTGCCGCGCAGCCGGTCAGCGCCAGCGCGACCGCGGCGGACATCACCGCCATCGTGCGGGCATGTCTGACTTTTGCGACGGTGCGCGACATGCGGGTGCCGAAGATCATGTGCAGTCTGATGCCCGACCGCTGTCGGCTGCCCGTGGGTGGAGTGGTGGAAAGGTGCGGGTGAGGTCGCATGGGATCCGTCCTGGTTGTGAGCATGCCCGGGTTGCCGTCGTGGCTGGGCGGGCTGCCGGCCCACTACTGAGAGGAGGCCGAGCATCGCTGGATACAGCGCAGACCCGGGAGACGGCGGCTTTCGCTCGTGCCGAGCGGTGCTTCACGCTCTTGGGCCGATCCGACTCTGGCCGGGCAGGACCGTCGCGGATGCTGCAACCAGGATTGCGATCATGTCCGAGCCGGGCGCGACCACGGAGTTGAAGTCGACCACGTCGCCGATCGCGGCCGATCCACCCTGTCAGCGCCCTGCGCGAGTCATAGCATCCGGATGAAACTTCCGGCGACTCGCGGCCGTCGATAACCTGCCCCGATGGACGGCTTGACTTCAGTCCTCGGGCGAGCAGCGGTGATCGACGGCTGTCGGCGACACCTTGCCACGGGAAGCGGGGTCCTGCTGTACGGGCCCGCCGGTATAGGAAAGTCCACGGTGATCGGCGCGGTCGCGGCCGCAGGCGAGGCCCTGGTACTGCACAGCGCTGCCTCGGCCACCGAAGCACATCTGCCCTACGTGGCGCTGTTCGATCTACTCGCCACCCACCTTGATGCCGCCGACGACGCGGTGCCCGCCCATCTGGCGGCGACATTGCGCGCCGCGCTGCTGCACGAGCCACCCGCGGCCGGCACGGCCACCAGTCAGCCGGCGCTGCGGATCGCCGTGGTCGAGCTGTTGCGGGCACTGGCCGAAAGGCAACCGGTCCTGATACTTCTCGACGACGCCCAATGGCTGGATCCGCCCAGCATGGAGGTGCTCGCGTTCGCGGTGCGGCGGCTGGGCGGATCGCGGATCGCGACGTTGGTCACCGAGCGCGTCGCCGATGGTGACGAACCTTCCCTGGGCGAGTTGTGCACGTCCCCGACGGTCGAGATCCCGCTGGGCGGGCTGGCGGAGACAGAACTCGCGGCGTTGCTCAGGACGCGCCTGGCGCTGCGGCTGCACGGCTCGGCCATGGCGCGGATCACCGCCGCCAGCGGCGGCAATCCGCTGTTCGCGCTCGAACTGGGCCGGGCGCTGGTCCGCGATGACGTCACACCACGCCCAGACGAACCGCTGCGGGTCACACGCCGGCTGCGTGATCTCGTCTCCGACCGGCTGGCTGGGCTTGCGCCCGCACTGCGCCCGGGGCTGCTGATGCTTGCAGCGGGCGGCCCCGCGCCCACCGAGACGGAGGCGTCCGCCGCCCTGGCCGAAGGGGTGCTGGTTCTTGGCGCCGACGGCAGATACCGGTTCAGCCATCCGATGCTGTCCGAGATCGTGTACGCGGACGCGACCCCGCATCAGCGCCTGGCCGCGCACCTGCGTATCGCCGATCTGACCGACGACCCGGTGCGACATGCCCGGCACCGGGCCCTGGCCTGCAGCCGGCCCGATGCCGAACTCGCCGCCGCGCTGGACCGGGCCGCTGACGCGGCACGCCGCCGGGGTGCGCCCGGTACGGCTGCGGAGCTGTCGCGCCTGGCAGCCGACCGCACCCCGGCAGACCCCGCGCTGGCCGCGCGACGCCTGCTGAACGCGGCCGACAGCAGCCATGCGGCCGGTCTTTTCGCGGACGCGCGCGCCGACTGCGAGCGTGCGCTCGGCGACGCGGACGTCGAAGGCAGGGTGAGCGCACGCCTGCTGCTGGCCGACCTCGACGCCGACAGCGAACGCACCAGCAGACTCCTTGCGGACGCCGCTGCCGACGCGGCTGGCCACCCGCACCTGATGGCTCGTGTCCACCTGTATCAGGCAGATGTCGCCATGAGATCCGGTGAGCTGTCGAGCTGCCTGGCCGACCTGGAGCAGGCCGAGGCGCTAGCCGGTGACAGCACCGAACTGATGACCCGGATCCTCAGCGTCCGAGGCCCGGTGGAGCTGTTCACCGACGGCGCACGGGCGATCCGCACCTACCGGCACGGTGTACGGCTCACCGAAGGCGGGCCGCTCACCGAAGCCGCCGTGTACCTGCGTGCTGGCCTGGCGGTCGCGCGGCTGCGTCAGGGCGGGGTGTCCGTTGCGGTGCGGGACCTGGAATTGCTTCGTGGCGATGTCGAGGCCGCCGGACGGTTTCGCGAGCTCGGCGACGTGCTGCACGTGTTGACCGTCGCCTACGAGCGGGCCGGCCGGTGCCGGCAGGCGTACAGCACAGGCCTGGCCGGGGCGCGCTTCCGTGAGGATCTCGAGCCCAACGCCGGACGTGCGCTGCTGTTGCGGGGCATGGCCGAACTCAACGGCGGTACGGCGGCGGCCGCGGCGTCGGCGTTGGAGGCAGCCGCCGCTGCGCTGGAACCGCAGAACATGACCGAAAGCCGGGCCTACTCGCTCGGGCTGCTCGGCCGGGCACGCTACCTGCAAGGCGATGTCGGCACCGCCGCCGCGCTGCTGGCCCGGTCCCGTGAGCTGCTCGACGGCATCGGCTACGTCGACCCGGCGCTGTTCCTGCTGGACGCCGACCTTGCGGAGGCGTTGACGCGCGCCGGTGCGACGGAGCAGGCCGCCCATGTACTGCAGGAGGCACGGGCCCGAGCCGGGCGCGAGGATCGCACCGTCGTCCGGCTGGGACTCACCCGCGCGGAGGCGGTGCTCCAAGCCGCGAGGGGGGAAGCGCACACGGCCGCCTCGCTGTTGCGCGACACGCTGGGGCATGCCGCGGACCATCCCTATCCGCTCGAAGTGGCCCGAGCCTGGGCATCTCTCGGCGCGATCGAGGCGGCCGTCCGCCGCCGCGCCGCTGCACGCATGGCATACGGCGAAGCCGCCCGCCGGTACGCGCGCCACGGATGCACTCCCTGGCTGCGCTACGTCCAAGCCGCGCTGGACGATCTGGACGGTCACGGCCGTCCGCCTACCGACCTGGAGCAGCACATCATCGACATGGTTCGCGCAAAGGCGACCAACCGGCAGATCGCCGCCGCGCTGCACCTGTCGGTGAAGACGGTCGAGGCGCATTTGACCCGCGTCTACCGAATGCGCGGTGTTCGCAACCGAGCAGATCTCGTCAGCCGATTGGCGCAATCGCAAACACCGCCACGTTGAGCCGCGCCAACGGGGTGGGCCCGCAGCAAAGCGCAGCTCAAGAACGTCACCGCGCAACGGGACCGCCGTTCCTCCACTGCGCCGCGCGGCGTCCTCGGCGTCAGCCGGACAGCCGCTCTCCCGGCCGGCCGGGCCTCATCGCGGACCCACCGGACCCGACGGCGGACCGGGGGAGACCCCTGCTTCAAGCACTCGTGCGTGCCGGTTCGTCGAGGGTCGAGACAAGGGTGGCGCAAGGGGTCATCCATGTTGCCCTATCTGTTAAGACTGTTGTTCATTGGTGCGGGCAGTATCCACAGCCGTCGAGGAGCGCAATGTGAAACGGACCGCATCCATTCTTCTCAGCCTGGCGCTGGGCACGCTCGCTGTCCAAACGTTCATGCCACAAGCCGCAGCCGACCCTGTCCCCATCGGATGGGCGACCGTGGCGGCGGCCGCGCCGGACATCGACGTGGCGAGCGTGCAGTCGCACCTGACCCAGTTCAACACCATCGCGAACCAGAACGGTGGCACCCGGCGCGCCGGATCCGCGGGATACACCCAGTCGCTGGCATACGTGAAAGGCCGACTGCAGGCCGCCGGATTCACCGTGGCCGAACAGCGCTGTACCACCTGCACATACGTGTCCAACAACCTGATCGCCGACTGGCCGGGTGGCGACACGGCCGCCACGTACATGTTCGGCGCTCACCTGGACAGCGTGTCAGCCGGACCGGGCATCAACGACAACGGATCCGGCTCGGCCAGCCTGCTGGAGGTCGCGCTGCAGCTGGCCGCAGCCAACCCGCCGATGCTCAGGCACGTGCGGTTCGGCTGGTGGACCGACGAGGAACAGGGCCTCAACGGCTCCGAGTTCTACGTCAACTCGCTCTCCACGGCCCAGCGCAGCGCGATCAAGGGCTATTACAACTTCGACATGGTCGCCTCGCGCAACGGCGGCTACTTCATCAACAACATCAACGGCGCCACCGCGGCGCCGCTGCGGGAGTACTGGACGTCGCTGAACCTCGCCCCGCAGGAGAACGTCGAGGGGCAGGGCCGCTCCGATGACTACTCGTTCCAGCTCGCGGGCATCCCCACGTCCGGTTACGCGACCGGGGCGAGCGCCCGTAAGACCTCGGCGGAGGCGGCCAAGTGGGGCGGCACGGCCGGTTCGGCCTACGACCCCTGCTACCACCGCTCCTGTGACACGACCAGCAACATCAATGCCACCGCCCTCAACCGCACCGCGGACGGCATCGCGTACGCGGTGTGGAAGGTGGCCGTCGGCACGACCGTCCCGTCGGACTACTCCCTCGCGGTGAGCCCGGGCGCGGGCGGCACCCAGCCCGGAGGATCGGTCTCGGCCACCGTTTCGACCACCACCACCTCCGGCAGCCCGCAGACGGTGAACCTGTCGGCGTCCGGTCTGCCGGCCGGGGCCACGGCGAACCTCAGCCCGTCGTCGGTGACCTCAGGCAACTCCGCGACCTTGACCATCAACACCGGGCCGGGCACCGTCGCGGGCACCTACCCGATCACCGTGACCGGCACGGGCAGCACGACGCACAGCGTCACCTACCAGCTGACCGTCGGCACCGTGCCCAGCGACTTCTCGCTCTCACTGAGCCCCGGCACCGGCAGCGTGGGGGCCGGCGCGGCGGCGACGTCGACGGTCGACACCGCCACCGTGTCCGGCCCGGCGCAGACGGTGAACCTCAGCGCCGGCAGCCTTCCGCCCGGCACGACCGTCAACTTCAGCCCGGCGTCAGTCACGTCGGGCAACTCGGCGAGCCTGACGATCTCCACATCGGCCGCCACCCCCGCCGGAACCTACGCGATCACGGTGACCGGCACAACGGCGGCCACGAGCCACGCGGCTACGTACACGCTGACCGTCACGGTGCCCGGCGGCGGCTGCGCCGGCATCCCGGCATGGAGCGCGAGCCAGGCATACGCGCCAGGTGACACGGTCTCCCACATCGGCCGCAAGTGGAACTCGACGTGGTACTCCACCGGCGCCGAGCCGGGCGCGGCCCAGTCGTGGGCGGTGTGGAGCGACGCCGGACCCTGCTGACCTGCTCCTCCCCGACGGTGGCCTGGGCGCGCCCACAAGGTTCGCCCAGGCCACCCCTACCGCCTCCAAGCAGTGAGAAGTGACACGCGCCATCAAGCGGATCACGACCGCGGCCACCCGGCCCCGGCCGGTGTCAGGTCACGGAGCTGAGGTCCTGGCGTCGCAAACGGGGGTGACATCCGATGTGGGGGCGGACCTGCACGGTCGGTGTAAGGGCGTGGCGTCGGCGTCCAGGGCGCGCAGGTGTGAGGGCTGCGGCGCCGGGTCGGCGATGCAGGCGGTTGCTGGGGCCGTGCGAGCTCGTGTGCGGCCCGCAACCGAGACCGGCGATGCGGTCCGCGCACGACGCGAGGGTGCCTGAAGGGGGCCTGTACACCTGCTGCCGGGTTGCGGTCGGCTCCACCCGCTAGAGGAAGGGCACTTCGCCGGTGTCCAGGTCGTAGACGGCGCCGGTGACATGTAGCCGGCCGGTCTGCACCCTGCCGGCGATCGGCGGGCTGGAGTGCAGCCGGCGGATCTGCAGGGCGATGTTGGCCCGCACCACGTTGGCGACCAGGTCGCCGGGGCGGCCGAGCACCGCTTCGACCGCTGGGCGCAGATGCCGCACGAGCGTGCCGGCGTATCCGGGGCCGGGCCCCGGGCCGGTGAGTGCGTCGATCGCGGCGGTGACCGCGCCGCAGCGCTCGTGGCCGAGGACCACGAGCAGCGGGGGATCGAAGTGCTCCAGGGCGTAGGCGACGCTGGCCATGAGCAGGTCGTCAGCGATGTTGCCGGCGACGCGGTTGTCGAACACGTCACCCAGTCCCTGATCGAAAACGATCTCCGGCGCGACGCGGGAGTCGGCGCAGCCCAGCGTGATGACGAACGGGTGCTGCCCGGTGGCGAGCTGGTGCCGGCGGTGGGGCTGCTGGTGGGGGTGGCGCGCGGCGCCCAGGCGGAACCGGCGGTTGCCCGCGGCCAGCCGGGCCAGCGCGTGTGACGTCCGGTGCGGCGGATCGTGCTGCGCCGAATCGGTCGGTGGTAGCGCCGGGTGGTGCAATGCCAGCGGCAGCCCGGCTGCCAGCAGGGCGCGTCTGCGCATGATGGGTTCTTCCTCGCGCTGCGATGGCGCCTGGAGGTCATGTGAGGCGGGAGTGCAAGGCCGCGGGTCGGGTGCCGGATCAGCCGTCGGGAGATGCTCCGTCGGCTGTGCTCGCGTCGGGTGGGATCGGACCGTTGCGGGCGGGGTCGCCGGCGAGGACCTGGCGTGCGAGCGGGCAGACCCGGGTGATCAGTAGGTCGCCGCGGTGCGGCTGGGTTTCGAGGAAGCCGGCGACCTGTAGGGCGGTCAGGGCCGCGCGGATCCGGTCGGGCCGTTGACCCAGCTCGGCGGCATAGGCGAACGGGTCGACGACGGGGATGCCCCGGTCGTAAGCAGCGACGACCTCGGCCAGTAGTGGTCGCTGCAGCTGCCTCCATAGCCGCTCCACGCCTGGGCCAACGAGCATCGGGGCTGACTGCTACCTCGCCGTGACGATTAGTGATATGAATCACATGATATGCGCAGTGCATACACGAAGCAGTTGAACAGATATTCAATTGTCTAGCTGGCTGGTGCCGTCGCCTCGGGAATGCGGCGGTGCCAGCCTGACCGACGGGCGTCTGGCAGGCCCGTCGAACCCTTTCGGCGCGGCGGCAGGGCCTGGCGTCGTGGTAAGCAGCCGACTTCGCCTGCCTCTGTGCATGGCGTCCGGGCATGTGGGTGTCCGGCGGGCCGCAGACCTGGAACCGTCGACATCCTGGTGAAGCTCCTTAGCAATTGATAATATGTTCAATTGCTGAGTAAGTATGAGCGAGCTTGGAGTGCCAGGTCGTGGGTGTGCCGCTGTACCAGAGCAAGGCCGAGTTCTTCCGCACGCTGGGCCATCCGGTGCGCATCCGCGTGCTCGAACTGCTCGGCGACGGGCCCAAGGCCGTCCGTGACCTGCTCGCCGACGTCGAGATCGAAGCGTCGAGCCTGTCGCAGCAGCTGGCGGTGCTGCGCCGGGCCGGGGTCGTCGTGTCCTACCGAGACGGCGCCGCGGTCATGTACGCCCTGTCCGGGCCGGACGTGGCCGAGGTGATGGCCGCCGCACGCCGGTTCCTCACCGCGATGATCGCCGGGCAGGCCGAGCTGCTGGACGAGTTGCGCGACGCCCGGGCCGCCACGGCGGCCGCCGAGTGAGCGGCGTCGCAGCGGCCTGCCGCAACGGCTGGGACCGCGTGTCCATGCTGCTGCCCGGACCGGCCGACTGGACGGCGATGCGCCGCCAGCCCCGCCGCGACCTGCTTGCCGGCCTGACCGTCGCCGTCGTCGCACTGCCGCTCGCGCTCGGCTTCGGCGTCTCCTCCGGCCTGGGTGCCGCAGCCGGCCTGGCCACCGCGATCGTCGCCGGAGCCGCCGCCGCGCTGCTGGGCGGCTCCAACCTGCAGGTCTCCGGACCCACCGGCGCGATGACCGTCGTCCTGGTCCCCATCGTGCACCGGTTCGGGCCCGGCGGCGTGCTCACCGTCGGCCTGATCGCCGGAGTCCTGCTGGTCGCCCTCGCCCTGGCCCGTGCGGGCAGGTACGTGCGCTACGTGCCCGCCCCCGTGGTCGAGGGCTTCACCGCCGGCATCGCCGCGGTGATCTTCCTGCAGCAGGTGCCCGCGGCGCTGGGCGTGGCGACCCCGGAGGGGGAGAAGGTCACGGTCGTGGCGTGGCACGCGATCACCGACTTCGCCGCGCATCCCCGATGGACCGCGCTGGGGCTGGCGCTCGGCGTGGCCGCGGTCATGCTGATCGGCGCCCGCTGGCGACCTGCGGTGCCGTTCTCCCTGCTGGCCGTCGCGACGGTCACCGTCGTCGCCGTGATCACGCACCTCGAGGTCGCCCGCATCGGTGCCCTGCCGGCGACACTGCCCGCCCCGTCGCTGGACTTCCTGAACCCGGCCGCCGTGCCGATGCTGCTCACCTCCGCGGTCGCGGTCGCCGCACTGGCCGCGCTGGAGAGCCTGCTGTCAGCCACCGTCGCCGACGGCATGACCGTCGGGCAGCGCCACGACCCCGACCGGGAACTGTTCGGCCAGGGCGTGGCCAACCTGGTCACACCGCTGTTCGGAGGCGTGCCCGCCACCGCCGCGATCGCCCGCACGGCCGTCAACGTCCGCACCGGGGCGGGTTCCCGGCTGGCCGCGCTGACCCACGCCCTGGTGCTCGCTGTGATCATGCTCGCCGCCGCACCGCTTGTCGCGCACATCCCCCTCGCGGCACTGGCCGGAGTGCTGCTGGCCACCGCCATCCGCATGGTCGAGGTCGGTTCGCTGCTCGCGCTGGCGCGCTCGACCCGCTCCGACGCGGTGCTGATGGTGCTGACCGCGGCCGCCACCCTGGTCCTGGACCTGATCGCGGCGGTCGGCATCGGGCTGGTCCTGGCGGCATTCCTCGCGGTACGGAAGATCGCCCGCTCGGCGACGCTGGAGCAGGTGCCGCTGGACGTCGCCGATCACCATGCCGAGGAGGCGGCGCTGCTGGCCGAGCACATCGTGGCATACCGGTTCGACGGGCCGCTGTTCTTCGCCGCCGCCCATCGGTTCCTGCTGGAACTGACCGAGGTCGCCGACGTGCGGGTGGTGATCCTCCGCATGTCGCGAGTCTCCGCGCTCGACGGCACCGGTGCCGTGGTCCTGCGCGACGCCATCGAACGACTGGAACACCGCGGCATCACCGTCTACCTCTCCGGCATGCGGCCCGAGCACGAACGAGCGCTGGCAGCGATCGGCGTGCCGCAGCGGCTGCGCTCGCAGGGCCGGATGTTCGACGACACCCCGGCCGCGATCACCGCCGCCCGCACGCTGCTACACCAGGCCGGGGTGCTCGCCGCCGAGCCGGTCCTGAAGGCGGCGTGAGGGCCCGTGCAGCCGCGCAGACTCGCCGCCTGGCACGCGTACCTGGTCATCGCCACCGAGCTGCTGCCCTCGGTGCGCGCCGCCGCCACCGCCACCTCCGAGCAGTTCGCGGCCCTGAGCGTGCACCTGGCGGCGGGGCGACGCTGGTGGGGTGGCGACAGGGAACGCATGTCGGCGATCCTTGCCCGCGCCGAGGCGATGCATGACCGGGGCGATCGCGCCGGGGCGGCGGTGCTGCTGCGGGTGCTCGCGGTGCGGCTGTTCGCGATCTCCAGCACCATGCCGACCGCCTCGTGCGACGGAGGCGAGCCCCAGTGACCTGCCGGAGCAGCACCGTCGGCCTGCGCACCCGCGCCCGCAGGCGCCTGTGCCGAGACGTCCTGCGCCAGCGGGCTCACTAGGCCGAGGTCACCGTCGTAGCGGCGGTAGAGCAGGTTCCCGCGGCCGCTTTCGCGGTCGGTGTAGAAGATGAACGGCACCGCGGTCGCCGCGAGCCGGGCGGCGGCCTGCGCCGGGTCGAGGACACACGCAGGCTGAGAGCCGACCTGGATCGCCGCCGTCGGCAGGACCGGTGGACCGGCACCCTGCCGTATGACTCGCAGCTGCTCGGATTCGGTGCGGTAGACGATCGCGTCGTCGCCGGTGCCGGTTTCGGTGAACAGGTGCGCGTCGTAGTCCATGGCCGCCAGCCGCATCCCGGCCTCGGTGAGAGCCGCGGTCTGCAGCCGCACCGCCTTGAGCCGGGCGACGGCGCCTTCACCTGGCACGGCGAGTCGCCGGCGGAACGGCAGCGGCCACGCGACGGCGTCCACATTCGCGGCCACCCGGTGAATCTGGCGCTCCAGGCGGTCCAGGGCTGCGCGTGCGGCGGCCTGCGGAGTGCGGGCGCAGATCTGGACACGTGCCGGCATGCCCCGAACCTGGAGGTTGACCTGGATCAACGTCGGACCTTTCGCGCCGCCGACGGTGCTGACGCGTAACCGAACCGGCCCGGCGGCGCTGTTGTGCGCCGTGACGACCGCAATGACCACGTGACGGGCGAGGTCGACGAAGCCGGGATCGACCTCGCCACGGGTGCGCACGTCGACACGGACACCGCGGGTCACTCGCCGATGGGGATGTGGGCCAGGTCGGTCCACAGGTCGCGCATGGCCGGGTAGGGGCGCTCCGGCAGAGTCCTGATCACCGCGATCACGTCCGGCCGGGCGTGGCTGCACGCGGCGAAGGCGAGCAGCTCGTCGCGGGTGGCCGGCCCGGTCGTGAAGGCGGCTTCGATGTGGTTGGCCAGCTCGATGCGAGTCACGGTCACTGGTGTTGCTCCTGTCGGTTGTCGGGGGTGGCGTGGCCCGCCGCTCGGGGAAGGAGGAGGGGTGCGGCGGGCCACGCCACGATCATGGGGAGGTGCGGCTAGTGCAGCCCGGCCTTCAGGCTGTCCAGTTCCGCCCACTGCGAGCCCAGAACGAGTTCGGCTTGTGCTCGTCGGCCAGCCGTACCAGCGTGCCGGCGTCGACGAGCCGGCCCGTCAGTCGCTGCCATTCCTCGTCGGAGCCGTCGCACCACACGACCTCAGCCGGGGTGGTCAGTGCGGCCACCTCGCCGACCCAGGCCAGCAGCCGAGCATGGGCGGTCGGGGCAGGGGCCAGGCCGGGCGTCGTTGCCACAGTCATCGATCACTTGCCTTTCAGTGCGAGGGCGGTACCGCGAAGCCACTCTCTTAGTAGTTGCTAACGTTAGCAACCTGCTAGGTCGTGTAGTCTCGGGTGGTGACGCGAACAGGTCACATGACGACCTGCCGAGCCGCCCAAGCGTGGACAACACGCCCGGGCGGGTACGGTTTCCTGCAACGAAGGGGGGTGGACCGGTGACCAAGCCGCTGTACCAAGCCAAAGCAGAGTTCTTCAAGGCGCTCGCCCACCCCGCACGCATCCGAGTCCTGGAACTGCTGTCCTCAAGGGAGCACTCGGTCGGCGAGATGCTGCCCGAGGTCGGCCTGGAATCGGCGCACCTGTCCCAGCAACTGGCAGTCCTGCGCAAGATAAACCTGGTCGTCACCCGCAGGGAGGGCTCGACGGTGTACTACTCCCTGGTCAGCCCCGAGGTGGCCGAACTGCTCGCCGTCGCCCGGCGCATCCTCACCGAGGTTCTGGCCAACCAGGTCGAACTGCTCGACGATCTGCGTGCCGGGCAGACAGGCGCTCGATAGACGCGGCGGCACATGCGCTGCAGCCGCCCACGAACTGGGCGGGTGTGTCAGGCGGGCTTCCCATCTCTCGTGTCCGCCTGACACGCCCGGCCCGTCACCGCGCCGCCGGCCGACGAGGCGCCGCCCGTCGGCCTGTCCACTGTGTCCGCAGCGGGCGGACATCGTGGCACCAGTGTGGATCCGGCGAGGGCGCGCAAGGTGATGGGCATCACCACCCGTGTAGGTTAGGCCGATTGCGGCGCGGCTATACCGGCACGGTTGTCGATGAGTGGGGGTGTGGTGTTCCACGAGATGTTCTCGTTCGCGGAGTTGTTGCTGGCCTGCATGGTCGGCGCCGTCATCGGCGCGTGCGCGTTGGGCGGGCTGATGTCCTCGTGGCTTCGGGAGGTCCGCCAAACGCGCCGCCTGGCCTCCCGGCAACGGCGCCAGGCCCAGGAGCTGCTGCGCCTTGCCGAGCAGGCCCCTGGCGTGAACACCGATGCCTGGGACGCCCAGCTGCTGCGGCGGGTCGCCGCACCCGCCCGCACGGCGAAGGCCCGGGTGCCGATGAACTCGACCAGCCGCCACCGCGCGGCCTGAAGCATGGCACGGAACCTCATGGTGGGGCAGGTCGGCCCGCGGCGCGATGACGCCGCGGGCCGACCGGTACAGGCGTGCCCGTGACCAAGACGACCACGTCCGGTCACTGGCGGCCCGGCCGGCTGCTCGACGACCGCTACCGGCTGCTCGACCCGGTCGGCACCGGTGGCAGCGCCAGCGTCTGGCGCGCCCGCGACGAACGCCTCGGCCGTATCGTCGCGGTCAAGCTCCTGGACCCGAGGCTGCTGACCGACGAGCTGGCGCTGCGCCGGCTTCGCGACGAGGCCCAGGCGCTGGCGCGGCTGCGCCATCCGCACATCGCCGAGGTGTACGACTACGGCGTCACCGGAACCCGCCGTCCCAACGCCGCCTACCTGGCCATGGAACTCGTCGACGGGCAGTCGCTCAACCAGATCCTCGGTGAACAGATCTACTTGGACTGGCCGGTCGCGGTGACGGTCGCCGCGCAGGTCGCCGCGGCGCTGGTCGCCGCGCACGCCCGCGGCATCGTCCACCGCGACCTCGCACCGAGCAACGTCCTGCTGGCAGCGGACGGCGCGAAAGTCATCGACTTCGGCATCTGCGCTCCGCAGGGAGCCGACGACCTCGACCCGGGCGGATATCTGGCCGGGACCCCCGCGTACCTGGCCCCGGAACGGCTCGACGACCCGCAGCCCCGGGTACGCCCGACCGCCGACGTCTACGCCCTCGGGGTGCTGCTGTACCGGATGCTGTCCGGTGACCTGCCCTGGGACGCCGAATCGGCCCTCGAGCTGCTGACCGCGGCACAGACCCGGCAGCCGCGGCCGCTGCCGCACGTTCCCGGGCTGCCCGCGCCCGTCGCCGAAACGATCACCGCCTGCCTGCGCCGGGACCCGGCCGCCCGCCCCACCGCACCGGAACTGGCGGCCCTGCTCGGCGAGTACTCACGCCCCGAACTCCTGCCGCACGTCATGCCGCCTGCCGCCGTGGGACAGGAAGTGCACACCGGCGCCGAAGCGCCCCTGCAGCCCTGGCAGCCGCCACGACGCCGGCCCCGGCGGCCCGCCCTGGCCGCAGGACTCCTCGGTGCCGGTGCCGTGGCAGCCGCCGCGGTCTGGGCCTGGAACTCCCCGGCGGCGCAGGCGCCGACAGCCCAGGCGGCAGCGCCGTCACCCACGGCCTCCACGACAACGGCCTGCGCCGTCGTCTACCAGCTGCACACCGACGACGGCACCCGGTTCACCGCGACCCTCACCATCGCCAACACCACAGCGACGACACTGCCTGCCGGGCAGCTGCGCGTGCAGCTGCCCGGCACCCAGCAGATCGAACCCACCCACGGCTGGCGACAGCACGACCACACCGCCACCGCCGCCATCGGCCCGCTGTCCGGCGCAGCCACTGTCAGGCTGCCGATTGCCGGCACGTACCGCGGCGCCAACCCTCTGCCGACGAGCTTCAGCCTCGACAGCCACGGCTGCTCGGTGACCCTGCTCGGCCCCTCCGGCCAACCGGTCAGTCCGCCCGGATCCGGCCCCACGACCGACGCCGGTCCGGGCACACCCGGCCCCGGCACCGCACCGTCTGTCGGGCCGGATGCGCCCGGCACGCCGATGCCCACCATCGCACCTGCGCCGGAAACATCCCGCCCGGCCCCAGAGCAACCCGGCAAGCCCTCGGCCAAGCCGAGTCGACCGCCGCGGCCTTCCAACAGCCCGCCGCGAGCCAATGCCGCAGCCGAGCAGTCGGCCGGCCGCTAGGTTCTGTCTCGCAGACCATCTCGCGCGGCCGCTGGACCACCGAAGTCCACCACCTAGGCGGACACGGACTCCCACCGGAAGCCGTCGAGGTCGGCGAAGCCTCCGGCGTCGCTGCCGACGGCGATGCGGTGCGAGCCGGAGCCCTCGGGTGACACGCCGGAGTCCTTGGCGGCGAACTTGCGGCTGTAGAGGGCCAGCTTGATGGTCGAGGTGCCGAACTCGACGTACTTGCTGCCGAAGCTCTTGGTCACCGGCAGGCCGCGGTCGGCGTAGAACTGCCTGGTCGCCTTGACGTTGTCGACGCCGAGCAGCAGGACGACATCGTTGACCTGCCGCGTGGCGGGGGCGGAGTTCTTCTTCTCCGCCGACGCGAGCTTCCAGATGGTGCCGAACGGGTCCTGAAGGGTGCCACCGTAGCCCCAGAAGCTCTTGCTCGCCGGCTTGAGCGCCGTCGCACCGGCGGCCAGGGCCGTGCCGAAGAAGCTGTCCACGTCGCACGGCTGGGGCACGACCAGCGAGATCGCGTAGCCGCGGAATCCGGCCGACGGTTCGTCGCCGGCCCGCACGCGGATGCGCTCGCCCAGCCCGAAGGCCGCGGTGTAGAACGAGCCGGCGGCGGCCGGGTCGGTGACTTCGAGGATGAGGTGGTCGATGGAGGTCATGGCGTGCTCCTTCGGGAGGCTGTCGTAGATCGCTGTGTCTGAACACAGCTTCACCTGCCGGGCCGCCCGCCCACATCCGTGGTGACCACGGAAGCCGCCACGGAGCCGGCGCACGGAGACGCACGCGGAGCCACGACCGGCGACACAGGACCTGGCCCGGAACCTGTGACCAGGGGCCGGTTTGCTCGTGGGCCGCAGCGGGCAGACACGGGGTGACAACGACAACGCGCAAAGGAGAAGGACATGACTGTCGCCGGCATCATCTCGGCCCTCATCGTGGGCCTGGTCATCGGCGCGCTCGGCCGGCTGGTCGTTCCTGGCCGCCAGGGTATGCCGATCTGGCTCACCATCGTCGTCGGCATCGTCGCGGCGCTGATCGGCACCGCGCTCGCCCAGGCCGTGGGCGTGGCCGTCACCGACGGCATCGACTGGATCGAGCTGGTCTTCCAGGTCGGCCTTGCCGCGCTGGGTGTCGCGCTGCTCGGCGGCATCCGTGGCCGCAGCACCGTCTGATCATCGCACGTGACGCTGGGGGCCGGGTACGTGGTTACGTACCCGGCCCCCAGCGTCACAGCGGCACGGAGTACCAAGCCGGCGGTCGACGAGGACATCGGCCGGTCCCGCCGGAACTCCTTTGTATAACCGGACGGTTATTGATCACTTGCAGATTCGCCGTTGCTCCGACGAGCGATCCCGCAGATGCTGGGACATGCAAGATCGTCTGCTTGAACAGCCGCCCTTGCGGGCCCGTTCTGCCGGCGAAACCGGTCATCACCGGCCGTATGAAGGAGAGACCGATGCGCACCACACTGGCTCCGCTGCCTTCGCTTGCCGAACAGGCGCAGCGACTGATCGAACTCGGACTGCACGACCGCGCCGGGCTGGCCGAGTCGGACGTCCGGGGCGCCGCCCAGGTCGGCGGGCAGAACGCACTTCTGGTGATCAACGCGGACCGCGTCGCTCCGTCGGCCGTGGCGCCCATGCTGCGCCACGGAGGTCGCCAGGGATTCGTCGTGGAAGACATGACCGACCTCGACTCGTTCGCGCCGATCGACGTCGCGGCGACGCCCGAGGCACCCCTGTACCTGGTACACGACATCACTCGCGGCGACGAGATGGCCAATTGGAGCCCCGACGAGGCCCTGCCCGCGCTGACCGCCGCGGGCCGCACACCGTTGACCGTCGCCGAGGGCATTCACTGGCTGCTGCAGCAACCTGAGGCGCTGGAGCGCAACCACTGCTTCATGACCATCGGCTCGCGGCTGCGGCGCGCGGACGGCAGACTCGATGCCCGTACCCCGGCGCTGTGGCTGAGCAACGGAACCGGCCGCGACGGCGCCGCCAGGAAGCACGCTCCGAAGGTCGGCTGGTGCTGGGCGGGCAACCGCCACACCTGGCTCGGGTTCGCCTCGGCGAGCCGCAGATCAGTGGCATGAGCCCGCGCGGGCCGAGGTCGACGGCCCGCCGGAGCTGAGAGCGGGGCGGGCCGGGGTGAGTCCTGGCCCGAACTGCCCGGCCCCGGCGAAGCCGATACGGTGAGGCCATGGCCGGTCAGCACGCCCACGAACGCGCGGACGCGGCGGAGAACCGTGCTCGCGTGCTCGCCGCCGCGAGCGAGCTGTTCGCCGCACGCGGTGCGCAGAACGTGACCATGGACGACATCGCCCGCCGG
The DNA here is from genome assembly GCF_016862575.1 of Catellatospora bangladeshensis. Lineage (GTDB taxonomy): Bacteria > Actinomycetota > Actinomycetes > Mycobacteriales > Micromonosporaceae > Catellatospora > Catellatospora bangladeshensis. The sequence goes on from NZ_BONF01000039.1 coordinate 103,527, forward strand.
GCCGGTGTCGGGCGGGCCACCTTGTACCGGCGCTATCCGGACCGGGCCTCGATCGCCGTCGCGCTGCTCGACGAGCACGAGCGCGCCATTCAGCAGCAGCTCATCAGCGGCGCGGCGCCGCTGGGACCGGGTGCCTCGCCGTCGGCTCGGCTCGCGGCGTTCTATGAGGCGATGCTCGGGCTGCTGGAGCAGCACGTGCACCTGGCCCTCGGCGCCGAACTGGGCCGATCGCGCTATGAGACCGGCGCCTACGGGTTCTGGCGTGCGCACGTGCACTCGTTGCTGGTCGCGGCCGATGTCCCGGATCCGGATGTGCTCGCCGACGTGCTGCTCGCGCCGTTGGCACCGGAGCTCTACCTCTACCAGCGGGAGACCCGCGGGTGGGAACGCGAGCAGATCGCACGATCGCTGGCGTTGCTCGCAGGCCGCGTACTCGCCTAACCGCTCCAAGCTGGACAAGTGGACGCTGTGTCCACATGAGTGCTACGGTTCCGCTAAACGGACACGGCGTCCACTTAGCGGAGGTCTGCACCTTGAACAGCCACCCCCACCTGCTCCATCTCGATTCCAGCGCCCGCCGGACCGGCTTCTCCCGGCACATCGGAGCGAAATACGCGCAAGCATGGCAAGCGGCGAACCCCCACGGCCGCTACACCTACCGGGACCTCGTCAAGCAGCCCGTTCCGTTCATCGACGAAGCCTGGACCCAGATCTGCGACACCGTGCTGGCCGAACAGATCACCGACCCCGGACGGATCCACGAAGCCGTCCGGACACCCGCACAACGAAAAGCCTGGGAGATCGTCGAACCCCTGCTGGCCGAACTCCTCAGCGCCGATGAGCTGCTCATCGGTGTGCCGATGTACAACTACTCCGTCCCCGCGAGCCTCAAAGCCTGGATCGACCAGGTGACCTTCCCCCGAGCCCGGCTCACCGCCAGGGTGGTCGTGACCGCGGCTCGCGGCGGCGCCTACGGACCCGGCACGCCACGCGAACCCATGGACCACCAGGAGCGGTACCTGCGCGACTTCTTCCGCGGCCACTTCGCGGTCGACGAAGTCGCCTTCGTGACGGTCGAGATGGTCAACTCCCTGGTCGATCCTGCTCTCGCCGCGTTCCGGCAGCTGCACCTCGACTCGGTGGCGGCCGCGCTGAAGACCGTGGAGGCGATGAGATGAGCTGGATCACGCTGTTCGCGGCCGGCCTCGTGGAGGTCGCATGGTCGCAGAGCATCAAGCCGACGCAGAACTTCACCCGGCTCTGGCCGACCGCCGCGTGCCTGGTGCTGGGCGTGGGGGCGGTGTACCTGCTGTCCCGCGCGATGCAGGTCATCCCGGTCGGCACGGCGTATGCGGTCTTCACCGGCATCGGAGCGGTGGGAGCGATCACTCTGGGCATCGTGGTACATCGCGATCCCGTCTCACCGATGCGCCTGGCGGCGGTGTCCTTGATCGTCGCAGGCATCCTCCTGGCCCGACTCGCGGCCGACGAGTAACGCCGTGCCCTGGCCACGGCGGCGTGCCGACGGCTGAACCGCCCGTACGCCGCGCAGCTCCAGGTGAGTGCCGGTGAACCCGGCCCGCATGCGGCGGTCGTGGGTGACGACGACCACCGCGCCCGGGTACTCCACCAGCGCCTGTTCCAGCTCCTCGACCAGCGCCGGGGAGAGGTGGTTGGTCGGCTCGTCGAGCAGCAGCAGGTCGACCGGCTTGCTGACCAGGCGGGCCAGTTCGAGCCGGCGAAGCTGCCCGTACGACAGCTCGCTCACCCGCAACCGCAGGTCAGCCGGCCGGAACAGGCCGAGTGACAGCAGCTCATCGGGGTCACCGGCCTGCCCGCCGGCGAACGCCTCCAGCACCGTCAGCTCAGGCGGCCACGTCGTCGACTCCTGCCGCAGGTGGCCGATCCGGCCGCGGGTGCGCACCGTTCCGCCGTCCGGGCGCAGCTCCCCGGCCAGGACCCGGATGAGAGTGGTCTTGCCTGCCCCGTTGGGTCCGGTGACCAGCAGCCGGTCCGCGCCTTCGATCCGCAGCGACGGCACATACAGCCGGCCGGCGACGCGGACCTCGTCCAGTTCGGCGACCGCTTGCGGCGGCTGGTCCTCGCCGCCGGTGACGCGGGCCGCGAAGACCAGCGGGTCGGGCGGCGGCGTCACCGGGTTGCCGATGAGGCGCTCGATGCGCTCCTTGGCGTTGCGGATGCGTCCCATCGCGCCGTGGTCGCGGCCGCGCGCCCGGAAGGCGCCGTGCCCGAACTTGGCCATGGGCGCCTTGCGCGGGATCGCGTCCAGGCGGAATGCGTTCGCTGCGGCGAGCCTGCGGTTGCGGTGGAGCTCGTCGCGCCAGTCCTCGTACTCCTGCAGCCGTCGCCGGCGTTCGGCCGCCTTGGCGACCAGGTACCCGTCGTAGCCGTCGCCGTAGCGGGTCACCCTGCCCTCGCCGACCTCCAGGATCGTGTCGGTGACCCGGCTCAGGAACTCCCGGTCGTGGGTGACCGCGAGCACCGTGCCGCGGTGGCGCCGCAGGTGCCCCTCCAGCCAGTCCACGGCCTGGTCGTCGAGGTCGTTCGTCGGCTCGTCGAGCAGCAGCAGCTCTGGCTGGGACGCCAGGGTGGCGGCCAGCGCCAACCGGGACCGCTCCCCACCGGACAGGGTGCCGAGCGCCCTCGTACGGTCCAGACCCGGCAGGCCGAGCCCGTGCAACGCCTTGTCGACGCGGGTGTCCGCCCCGTATCCGCCGCGTGCTTCATAACGCGCCACCAGCCCGGAGTACGCGTCCAGGGCGGCCGTGAGTTCGGCGCCCGACAGGCCGCCGAGCCCGTCCTCAGCGTCTTCGATGAGCGACTCGAGCTCGCGGAGGTCGGCCAGGGCCAGGTCGATCGCGTCCTGGACCGTGGCCTGCGGCGGCAGCGCCAGCGACTGGGCCAGGTAGCCGACACCACCCGGCGCGACCACCGTCACCTCGCCGCTGTCGGGCCGGTCGGCCGCGGCGATCAGCCGCAACAGCGTCGACTTGCCGGCCCCGTTGTCGCCGACGACGCCGGCCTTCTCACCCGGCTTGACACTGAAGGACACCGCGTCCAGCACGATGCGGTCGTCGTAGCGGCGGGTGATGTCATGCATCGAAAGCTGCATCGCATCACCATCGCCCGGCCCGGAGCCGAACAACGCGGAAGATCGCACCGCCGGATTAGCCACCGGTTATCGATCGCAGGCAGGCCGGCGACGAACCAGCGTTCCAGCACGTCACCGGCCCGGCGAACGCTCCACCGGGCCGGCGACATCCATCGTGTCGTCACACTCGACGCCCCGTTGACCGGAGCGCAGGGCGGGGCTGGATCAGGCGGAGATGGCGTCGATGAGGTCGCCGACCGGCCGGTCCGGCAGGGCGCGGGCCACGTCCGCGACGGCCACGATGCCGACAAGGCTGCGCCCGTCGATGACGGGCAGCCGGCGGACCTGGTGGCTGGCCATGGTCTGCAGGATCTCGGCGTCGTCGTCGTCGGCGCCGATGGTGACGGCCTCACCCTGGGCGAGGTCCCCGGCGGTCACGCTCGACGGGTCGCGGCCTTCGGCCAGGACCTTGACCACGATGTCGCGGTCGGTGAGCATCCCCTTCAACCGCTGGTCGTCCCCGCAGATCGGCAGCGACCCCACGCCGAGGTCGGCCATCTTCTTCGCCGCGTCCAGGGCGGTCTCCTGCTCGCCGACGCAGGTCACGTCGGGCGTCATGATGTCTCGTGCGCTCGTCATCTGGTGTTCTCCTTGTCATGTCGGGCGGGTGCCACCGCCAGGGCGGAGGCGACCTGCCGGTGTGTGATGAGCTGGTTCTGGCCGATGAACCGGCCGGCCATGGTGATCCCGGCGCGATGCTGGCCGCGGCTGCCGTGGCTGGCGCACGCGTCGCGCACCAGCCACGGGGTGTGTTCGCGTTCGAACGCGTCGGCCACGGACTTGAGCACACAGGTGTCGGTGTCCATACCGCAGAACACCAGGTCGGTCCAGCTGTACGTGTCGACGAGCCCGGTCACCTCGGCGGTGAACACGCTGTAGCCGGTCTTGTCCGCCACCGTCACCGCTGCAGGGCCGTACGGAACGAGGTCGTCGACGAGATCGGTGTCGGGGGAGTGCTGAACCTCGGTCCAGCCGAGGAGGCGTTCGAACTTGCTGCCGGGGTAGTTGTGATACCTGGTGAAGATCATCGGAAGGCGGGCTTCGGACCAGCGACGCACCAGCGGGACGATCCGGCGGCGGACGGTCGGTTCGCTGAACTCGTTGCAGAAGCCGTTCTGCACGTCGACGACGAACAGCACCGCGTTGCCGATGTTCATCGTTGCCTCGCTTCGACGGCGTTGGCCGTTCACTGAGCGCATACCCGGCGACGACGACGATCAACCATGCCGGGGCGGAGCAACCGGGATCGGCAACCGTCCCGGCCGCCTGATCCTCGGGCCGGTCCAGGCACAGTGCCGCCGGCGCCTTGCACGGACCCCGCCCGTCAGGCGAGGAAGCCGCACAACGCGTCGACCAGGGCGCCCGGGTTCTCCTCCGCCATGTGATGCCCCGAGTCGATCGGCCCGCCGCGCAGGTCGGCAGCCCACGGACGCCACACCGCCAGCGGGTCGCCGTAGAGCTCGGCGAGGTCGTCACGCGAGGACCACAGCAGCAGCGTCGGGCAGGTCACCGTGCGGCCCGCGAGCCGGTCGGCCTGCTCGTGCTCGCGGTCGACGCCCAGGCCCGCGCGGTAGTCCTCCAGCATCGCGCGCACCGTCGCCGGATCGTGGATCGCCGCACGGAACTCGGCGTAATTGCCCCGGCCCATCGTCTCGGAGTCGGCGTCGTACCACGCGTCCGGGTCGGCCATGATCGCGCGTTCGGGCCTGCCGGGCTGAGCGAAGAAGAACCAGTGAAACCACCGCTGGGCGAACCTGGCGTCGCAGCGCGCAAGGGCCTCGCTGATGGGCACACCGTCCAGCACCACGAGCCGGCCGACCGCCTGCGGACGGTCGAGTGCCAGGCGCAGCGCCACATAGCCGCCCCGGTCGTGCCCGGCGACGGCGAACGACGCGTGGCCCAGCGTGTGCATCAGGTTTGCCAGGTCCCGTGCGACCGCACGCTTGGACTGCTGGGAGTGATCCGGGCGGATCGCCGCCTTGCCGGACGCCCCATAGCCGCGCATGTCCGGGCACACCACCGTGTACCCCCGCTCGACCAGCCGCGGCGCTACGCGGTGCCAGGTGGCACCCGTTCGAGGGTGGCCGTGGATCAGCAGCACCGGCAGGCCCTGACCGGCGTACCGGACACGCAGCTCGACCTCGCCGACGTCGACCCGCCGGTCTGCAAAGTCTTCGAACATGTCATCGGTCTACCCGCGCGGGCGGGTCTGACGCCCGGTGCCGCTGTCCGGATCGATCCGCAAGCCGGCCGAAACCGATCTTCGCTGCCGACTCGAACTGCCGCAGGCTGGACGCATGAACAAGGCTCTCCTGGTGATCGATGTGCAGGAGTCGTTTCGCCGGCTTCCGGACTGGGACCTGACTTCCGAGCCCGGCATCGTCGGCAAGGTCAACCGGCTCGTGGACCTGGCCAGGGCGAACGGCGACCTGGTCGTATGGGTGCTCGGGACACGGCCCGGATCCGGCACCGTCTTCGATCCCGCCCTCGGGTTCGTCCGGTTGATGGACGGCCTGGACCCGGCAGGCGACGAGCCGATGCTGCTCAAGTCCGCGCACAACGCGTTCACCACGACGAACCTGCACCAGCTGCTGACCCAGCGCGGTACGCGCCAGCTGACGGTCTGCGGCATCAAGACCGAGCAGTGCTGCGAGACGACCACCCGCGTGGCCTCCGACCTGGGCTTCGACGTCACCTTCGCGATCGACGCCACGGCCACCTGCCCCATCGCCGACCCGGCCGGTGGGCCTGCGCTCGGCGTCCGGGACGTCATCGAGCGCACCCGCTACGCGCTTTCCGGCCGGTTGGCGACGATCAGGACCGTTGATGAGCTGACCGGCACGTCCGTAGGCTGAGCCGTCATGCCGCGCGTCGTCTTCGTCCTCGTACCGTCGGTGCACCTGCTGGAGGTGGCCGCACCGGCCCAGGTGTTCTCCATCGCCACCGACCTCGGCCACGACTACCGCCTGCACTACGTGTCCGACCAGACTCCGGTGCGCAGCGTGCAGGGCCTGGCGCTGAACGCCGACCTCGACTGGCCGGCACTGACCGCAGACGACCTGGTCGTCGTGCCGGGATGGCGGGGCCCCGAACGGATGATCAGCGCCGACGGCGCCCGGCGGATGCGCGAACACCACGCGGCCGGTGGCACGGTGGCCGGGATCTGCGCAGGAGCCGACGCCCTCGGCCGGGCGGGCCTGCTCGACGGGCGGCGCTGCACCACCCATCACGCGATCCAGGACGAGCTGGCTCGGGCGCGATCGGCGCCACCCCGATGGCGTACCAGCAGCTCCTGCGTCTGGAACGGGCCGAACACCTGATCGATCGTGGCGTGACTGTGGACGCCGCGGCCCGTGAGGTGGGATTCAGCGACGCACGGATGCTTCGCACGCTGCGTGCCAGGAGACGGTCGGAGGCAGCTGACCACACGTGATCTCGCGTCGATCCGGACCTGCGTCGGTCGCGGGCTGAACCCGAATCTCGCCGGATATGGATTAAGCCGGGTCACGCCTGGGAACACCATATGGCGCCGATCGAAGCGAGGGGGAACCATGACGCAGACGACGGTGGAACGTTCTCCGGTGCCCACCACCGGGCAGGAGAAGTCACCGAAACCGCACAACGACCGCCTGACCACCGACACCGGTAAGATCAGCGTCGCGCAGGGCGTGGTGCAGAAGATCGCCGGCATCGCCTGCCGGGAGGTCGCCGGCGTGTACTCGATGGGCACCGGCACCGCGCGGGCCTTCGGCGCCATCCGCGAGCGGATCCCGGGCAGTGCCGGGCCGAACGTGGCGCAGGGTGTGGGGGTGGAGGTCGGTGAGACGCAGGCCGCGGTCGACCTGGACATCGTCGTCGACTACGGGGCCAGCATCGCCGAACTCGGCCGCAGCGTGCAGCGCAACGTCAAACAGTCGATCGAGCGGATGACCGGCCTGGAAGTCGTCGAGGTCAACGTCAACGTCGACGACGTGCACCTGCCCGACAGCGGCGAAGATCGCGGCCCCGCCCGGGTCGAGTGATGAACGTGTCGGCGCCGACGCCGTCGCCGCTGGTGGACGGCGTGGACGTCGACGCGGTGGCGGGCGCTGCCAGAGCGTGCCCCGGCGTCGACGACCTGCTCGGCGGCTTTCCCGAGGTGGCGACGTACCTGCCCGGCCGCCGCGTGACAGGGGTCAGGATCACCGACGACACCGTCGAGCTGTGCCTTCGCGCCGACTGGGGGGTCCCGCTGTACGAGGTCGGCGCGGCGGTACAGCACGCGGTTGCACCACTGGCGGGCAGGCGATCCGTCGACGTCACCATCGCCGAGGTCACCGACCCTCCGGCAGCCCGGCGGACCACGTCGGAGCAGCCCGCCGCTCTCGGGCCACAACAGCCTTCGGCGCACCCCGCCGAAACACCTGCCGGGGCCCACGGCGACCCGCTGATGAGCCAGGCGAACCCCGGTGCCCACCCGGCCCGGCCTCTGCTGGCGGCGACGCCCGAACCGCCTTAGGACGATCCCGGGCCGCACCACCCGTGAGCCCAAGGAGCAGATGATGACCTCCACCATGTTCGGCACCGCCGTAGGTCTCGTCCTCGGCATCGTGCTGGTCTTCACGAACTTCGGTCAGATGCTGATCGTGGCCCTGTTCGGCCTGGCCGGCTGGGCTGTGACGAAGGTCCTGACCGGGGAACTGGACCCGACCAGGCTCGGCGCCGGGCTGGCGCAGCGGCGGAGCCCGCGATGACCGAGACCCTGAACCTCCCCGCGACCCCGCCCGGAACCGGCGCGGAGGGCGCCGAAGGGGCGATCAACATCGGCGAGGACGTCATCGCGAAACTGGCGGCCGCCGCCGCCGGGGAACTACCCGACGTCGGCGGCCCGGCACGCGGTCTCGGGCACCTGACCGGCGCCGACGTCCTCGGCGCGAAAGCCGGCCTCGCCCACCGGCCGAAAGCCTCCGCCCATCTGGACGGCGACCAGGTGCACATCGACCTCACCGTGAGCACGCGATGGCCGGTATCGCTGCCGCAGGTCACCGCGGCGCTACGCGAACACGTCCGCACGCGGATCCAGACCATGACCGGATTGCCGGTCGCCACCGTCAACATCGAGGTCGCCGACCTGATCACCGCCGACCGCGCCGCAGCCCGCGTCCACTGACGCCGGCCTACCACCCGCCACCGTCACAGGAGGCACCATGAGACGGCTCATCAACCGCCTGCTCGCCCTCGCGCTCAGCCTGGCGCTGATCGCCCTGGCAGGCGTGGTGATCGTCGAGGTCGTCGCGGCGCTGCTCGGCAAAGGGCCGGTACTGCTCGACTGGCCGGCGGCGGCAAGGTGGGCACAGGACAACACCTGGGGCAACCCGCGAGTCCTGGCCGCCAGCCTGATCCTTTTGGCGGCCGGGCTGGCGCTGGTGCTCGGGCAGCTGTGGCCGGCCGCCACCCGGCGGCTGCGCGTGGACAGCAGCGACCCGGCCACCGACATGGCGGTCACCCGCCGGACGGTGGCGGCCGACGTCACCGCGGCGGTACGCGACGTCGACGGGGTCATCCCGCAGAAGGTGAAGGTCGGCCGGTCGCGCATCGCCGTGCGCGCCGCCACATCCGCCGGCGGCGACCAGGCCGCGCTGGCCGACCAGGTCCGGGCGGCGGTGACCGGACGGCTCGAACGGCTGCACCTGCGCCGCCCGCCACGCCTGGCGCTGCGCATGTCACGGAGGACCTGATGAACGTCGACCGCTTCAACCGGGCCGCCCTGCTGATTCTCGGGCTGCTGCTACTGGCGGCCGGCGCCGCCGGGCTGGCGGCGTACACCGACATGTTCGGCTGGTCGATGACCGACCGTGCCGTCGCCGACACCGCGGACCGCTACACCGGCGCCGGCGGCCGATGGCTCGGTCCGCTGGCAGCGGTGGCAGCCCTCGTGGTGCTCCTGCTGGCGCTGCGCTGGCTGGCCGCGGTGCTGCTGTCCACCGACCGAGTCCGCACGCTTGCGCTGGGACCGGATGGCCGCGGCGGCGAACACACGCAGCTGGCCGGATCCGCCATGGAAGGCGCCGTACGACACCAGCTCGAAGGCTACCGGGGCGTCACCTCGGCAAAAGTCCGCCTGGTAGGTAAAGCGAACGAGCCGAAGATGGCCGTGGAAGTCAACACCTGCGAACGCGGCGAGCTCGCAGCGCTGTGCGAGCGCATCGAGCGCGGCGTCCTGGCCGACGCCCGCAGGGCGCTGGGCCGTGACGACCTGCCGGTGCGGCTGGACCTCGACGTGGATCGCTCACGGGCCAGGGTCGTGTGAGCACGGTCGGCCGTTGCTCGGGCGAACCGGCCCCGATGACGCCGCGGACCCGCACCTACCCGGCGAAGATTGATCGCAGGGCCCTGAAGCCGGAGGTACACACTGGGCGGCCGGCTGCGGGGCCGCCCAGTGCGCAGGCGGAACGTGGTGTCAGCCGACGATGTCGAAGACGTTCACGATCGGCTGGGTCACGCGGGCCGGGTCGCCCTGCCGTCGAGCCACAGGGTGTCCGTGGCGTCGCGGTGGGATCCGGCTGATCCGACGTGCTTGCTGTTGATCATAGGTCCGTTCTTGATCACATGAACCAGGGCCATGGCGTGGCCGCGGCCGAGGCCTGCCTGGAAGGACACGGGCTCAGCCGCCGATCCGGTAGTGCAGGTGCACGACGCCGGTGTCGAACGTGGCCGAACGGTGCAGGGTCATGTCGATCCGCTTGCCGTCGGCGGGGAACAGCCGGGTGCCCTCGCCCAGCACGACCGGGAACACCATCAGGTGCAGGTCGTCGATCAGGCCGGCCTCCAGCAGCGTCTGCACGATCGAGATGCTGCCCGAGGTGTTGATGTTGCGGCCGGGGGCCTGCTTGAGCTCGGCCAGCCGCTCTACGAGGTCGCCGTCGAGGACTTCGCTATTCGCCCATCCTGCGGTGGCCAGCGTCGTGGACGCCACGATCTTGCGGATGCCGTTCATGGCCTCGGCCATCGGCCCGGACTGGGTGGCCCAGTAGCCGGCGAACTCGTCGTAGGTCCGCCGTCCCAGCAGCATGGTGTCGGCGTCGGTGATCAGGCCGCCGATGGCGGCGGAAGCCTGGTCGTTCATGTGCTGGAACGTCCACTGCTCCGGGGCGCCCACCACGCCGTCGGCGGAGATGAACAGCCCGGCCACGATCCTGCGGTTGGTCATGTCGTTGGTCCTTTACTCGGGAAGGGGTGACACCAACCACCCTCGCCGAGCGCCCCGAAACGATCAAGAAAGGTTCGGGCTACGTTCGTTGCTCCACAGACAACGATCGGGGCGAGGCGATGCTGGAACGAGTCGAACTCGAGGTGCTGCTCACCCTCGCCGAGCAGCTGCACTTCACCCGCACCGCCGAGCAGCTGCGGCTGTCCACCGGCCAGGTCAGCCGGATCGTCAAACGCCTCGAACGCCGCATCGGCGCCGATCTGTTCGTGCGTACCAGCCGCACCGTCACCCTCACCCCGATCGGCGCCGCCCTGGTCGAGGACCTCACCCCACACGTGGCCGGCATCCGCACCGCTCTCCTGCGGGCCGCTGCCGCCGGCCGCAGTGTCACGGGAAGGGTGCGGGTCGGATTCGTCGGCGCCGCCGCCGGACAGCTGCTGCTGCGCACCGTCGCGCTGCTCGGCGCGCGCCACCCCGACTGCGACATCCACATCCAGGAAGCGCAGGTCCACGACGCCTGCCAGCGGGTCTTCAACGGCAGTCTCGACGTCCTCATCACGGCACTGCCGGTCTCCGGTGTGAGCGTGGGCCCGGTCCTGCTGTCCGAGCCGCAGCTGCTCGCCGTTCCGGCAGGGCATCCGCTGGCCGCACGAACCGAGGTCAGCAGGGAGGTGATGGCCGACCACCCGGTGATCCAGATGCCTGACACGATGCCCGAGGAGAGCAGGCGCTACCGCATACCGGTCTCGACACCCGGTGGACGGCCGGTATTGCCGGGGCCGAAGGCTGACACGTTCCCCGAGATCCTGGCCCTTGTCGCCGCAGGCCGGGGCGTCTTCCCGGTCGGTGCGCACGCGGCACGGTTCTATCCCCGGCCGGACATCGCCTACGTGCCCATGCCGGACGCCCCGCCGGTGCGATGGGCACCGGTGTGGCTGCCGGTCAACGACAGCGCCCTGGTCCGCGCCTTCGTCGACTGCGCCACGCAGGCAGCCGAACCGCCACCGGCCTGATCGGACGGCGGCGTAGCACCGTGTCTTCGGATGTCCGCCGAGCCGCCGTGGTCCAGCGGCTCGGCGAACGGTCGGCAGACCGCCATGGTCGCCTTCTGCCGTCGGGTGGGGTTCGCCGATCGCTGCGCGTCAGGCGTAGATGAACCAGTAGCCCGCGGGGTAGCTGCTGCCACTCGGGTACCAGACGCACTGGAGCGGGCCGGTCCAGCCGTAGTTCTGGATGCCGTAGTTGCCGATCCGGACGCACTCCGAGTAGTCGTAGACGACCCCGCGAAGGCTGGTCGCGGCGTGTGCGGGCGTGGCTCCGGCGAACACGGTGGCGCCCACCAGGACCGTCGCCGCGATCGCCATCTTGACTCTGCGCATCTTCCCTCCATCGATGAAGCGGTTAAGCGAAGCATATATAAATGACCATCGATTTGGTCCGCTCGTCCCGGCAGTTGGTCAGCGGCCCGAAACGAGCCGCCGTTGAGCGCGCGGTCCAGCCGCGGCCCCCGACGTCCGCCGCTGAACTATCATTGTCCATCGATTGACACTTTCGTGTCCACAAGGAACGCTGTATGTCATACGACGGTCGCGGAAGCCGGGCACCGGGACCGGTCGCACCACAGACAGGAACGCGGGCTGCTGTCGCGTGCGGACGCTCAGGCCGCACGGCCCGCCGGGGGCACCGGCGGGACAAGTGCCACTACACCCGCGATTCTCAGCCGGTACGCCGTGGGTATGCCGCGCGAACGTGGCGCCTCGGCACGTCCCCGACTCGTGCGGGGTATGAAGGAGACAGACCCATGAAGATCAAACGAAAGCTGCTGCTCGCCCTCGCCGCATCAGTGGCGGCGGCGGGAGCGGCGATCCCGGCGGTCCAGCCCGCCTTCGCGGCCTCACTGGCCGAGGTGACCAACTTCGGCAGCAACCCGGGCGGGATGCGCATGCACATCTACGTCCCGGACTCCCGCCCGGCCAACCCCGCGATCGTGGTGGCCATGCACGGCTGCGGAGGCTCCGGGCCCGGCTTCTACTCCGGCAGCGAGTTCGCGTCGCTGGCCAACCAGTACGGCTTCATCGTCATCTACCCGAGCGCCATGCAGGAGGCCGGGTTCGGCAGGTGCTTCGACACCTGGTCGGATGCCGCCAAGCGCCGCGACGGCGGCAGCGATCCGGTCTCGATCATGTCGATGATCGCCTACACCGTGCTCCAGTACGGTGCTGACCAGACCCGCGTCTTCGCCACGGGCAGTTCCTCCGGCGGCATGATGACCCAGCACATGCTCGCCCTCTACCCGGACAGGTTCAAAGCCGGGGCGGCGTTCATGGGCGTGCCGTTCAACTGCTTCGCCAACGCGGCCGACTATCCACCCGGCAGCAGCCAGTGCACCGGCGGCAGCATGAACCGGACCCCGCAGCAGTGGGGTGACGCGGTACGACAGGTCAATCCGGGCTTCACCGGCCCGCGGCCCCGGGTGCAGTTGTGGCACGGCACCAGCGACACTCTCGTTCCGTACTCGCTGCTGCAGGAATCGGTCGAGCAGTGGACCAACGTCCACGGCCTCAGCCAGACCCCCACGTCCTCGGACACCCCGCAGGCCGGCTGGAACCGCCGTCGCTACGCCGACTCCTCGGGCACGGTGCGGGTCGAGGCGCTCAGTATCCAGGGAGCCGGTCACAGCCTGCCGTCGAGCGGCATGGCCGCCTCCGCGGTCGCGTTCTTCGGCCTGACGACCACGGGTCCGAGCACGCCGCCCAGCCCGAGCGCACCGCCGAGCCCGTCCACGCCGCCGAGCCCGTCCACGCCGCCGAGCCCGTCCACGCCGCCGAGCCCGTCGACGTCACCGAGCCCGTCTTCAACGCCCGGCACCGGCGCCTGCCGTGTCACCAGCGCCGTCGACGCATGGAACAACGGCCTGGTCGAGAACCTCACCATCACGAACACCACCGGCGCCGCGATCAACGGCTGGTCCCTGGTGTTCACCCTGCCCGGCGGCCAGGTCATCACCTCCGGCTGGAACGCGGCCTACTCGCCCGCCTCCGGGCAGGTGACCGCCAGGAACCTCGCCTACAACGCGGGCATCCCCGCCGGCGGATCCGTCAGCATCGGCTTCCAGGCGAACCACACCGGTAACGCCGGAAAGCCCACCTCGTACACCCTCAACGGCGCGACCTGCGTCATCGCCTGACCGACACGACCACGGGGGCAGCCGCCGGACGCCGGCTGAAGAGGACGATGCCAACCGGCCATTCGACCGGATCCTCTTCGCCGGTTCCGGCGCCGCACCGGCCCGCTGTGCCATAGCGTGACATATCAACGCAGAAACTCTGCGGTTCCGGCACGTGCGGGGTGAACATGGCGAACACGGCCGCGTCGTTCGGCAACGGCGACGTCCTTCTGTGGATGTTCGAGTTCTTCCTGTTCGTGATCTGGTTCTGGCTCCTGATCATGGTCTTTGCGGACCTGTTCCGCGATCACGAGGCGTCAGGCTGGGTGAAGGCGCTGTGGGTCATCCTGGTCATCGTGCTGCCGTACCTGGGCGTCCTGCTCTACCTCATCGTGCGCGGCCGGGGCATGGCCCAGCGCAACCTCAAGCAGCAGCAGGCCATGAAGCAGCAGATGGACGCACAGATCCGCGCCGCAGTCGGCACCGGCATGTCTCCCACCGACCAGATCGCGCAGGCCAAGGCGCTGCTGGACACCGGGGCGATCACACCGGCGGAGTTCGAGACCCTCAAGGCCAAGGCGCTGTCGTCCTGAGCCGTCGCACGTGGGTTCGCCCCGAGGTTCCGCGCACCCGTACCGCCGTCAGCGGGCCTTCGAACCGGAACCGCGCTTGAGCCGGCCGGCGGCGTGGAGGTACGGCTCCAGCATCTGCTTGACGAGGTCTCGGACACCGTCCGGCGGCACCCCGTTCTCGATCATCTGGGATCCGGCCCGCACCACGGCCTGGATCAGCTCGGCCACGTGCTGTGGCTCGGCCGCTCCGGCCCGGGTGAGCGCCTCGACGAGCGGCACGCGCAGCTGTTCGTGCAGCTGCCTGCTCGACTCGGCGAGGGCGGCCCCCGGCGCCGCCATGGCCAGGCCGCGCATGACGGCGTGCTCGCCCTGGGCGACCAGCTCCAGGTTGGCGTCCGCGTATGCCAGGACCTGCTCGGCGGCCCCCGGGGCACCGTCCATGCGCTCGCCGACGAAGGCCGACCAGCGGGGGAACATGTCGGCGATGACTGCTTCGAGCAGGTCTTCGCGTGACCTGAAGTACTGGTAGACGCTGGGACGCGCCAAACCCGCCCGCTGCGCGACAGCGGACAGGCTCGGCGCCTCGGGCGCTCCGGAGGCGAGGATGTCGCGGGCAGCGTCCAGCAGGGCCCGGCGCTGCAGCGAGCGGTGCTCGGCGACCGTGGCCGCCTGGATCCTCGGCACGCACCCTCCCCGTGGTCAGACCCTGCTCAGTGCACCGTCCATCATCTCGTACACGGAGTCGCAGTATTGCAGTACCTCGGTGTCGTGGGTGACCATCACCGTGGCGACCGAGTGCCGGCGGGTCTCGCGGGCGAGCATCTGCACGACGTCGCGGCTGCGTGCCTGGTCGAGCGCCGCGGTCGGCTCGTCGACCAGCAGCAGCCGCGGCCCGGTGACCAGTGCGCGGGCTATGCCGACCCGCTGGCGCTCGCCGCCGGAGAGCTGGTGGGGCCGCCGGTCGGCTTTGCCCGCCATGCCGACCTCGGCCAGCAGTTCCATCGGATCACGTTTCACGGCGCCCGCCGACGCGAAGCGGGTCGGCAGCCGCAGCTGGTCGAGTGCGGTGAGCGCGGGCAGCAGGTTGCCGGACTGGAAGACGAAGCCCACCAGGTCCCGCCGGAGGGCGGTGCGGGCCCGGCGCGAAGCCGCCGTCATCGGGCGACCGGCGACGGTGACCGTACCCGAATTCGGCACGGCCAGTCCGCCGGCTACCGCCAGCAGGCTGGACTTTCCCGATCCGGAGGGTCCGACGACGGCCGCGAACTCGCCCGGGGCCACCGTGAGGTGCACGCTGTCGAGCGCGCGGACGGTGTCGTCGCCGTCGCCGAGCAGCATGGTCACGTCCTGCATGAACAGGCCGTCCAGCAGCGCCGGGTCGTGTGCTCCTGTGGTGGGCACCGCCTGCCGGGCGGTCTCGGTGGGGGTGTTCATCGGTTTCCTCCCAGTGCGGTCGCCGGGTCGACGGCGGCGATGCGGGCGATGGCCACCGCGGCGCCGGTCACGCCCAGGCCGACCAGCAACGCCGCGGCCACCGCCACGGCCTGAACGTCGAGCGCGAACGGCACGCCGCCGCCCACCAGGGAACCGAGCCCGACTCCCGCGCCGATGCCGACGGCGGCCGCGGCGAGGAGGAGGATCAGTGCCTGCGCCAGTCCGTCGCGCAGCAGGTAGCCGGTGGGGGCGCCGAGTGCGCGCAGCACGGCGAGCTCGTGCTTGCGCTGGATCGTCCAGACGGTGAAGAACGCGCCTGCGACGAGTGCGCAGATCAGATACAGGAACACCTGGATGAGGGTCAGCGTCGAGGTCTCGGCGGTGTAGCCGGGGGAGGCGCCGTACGACTCGGACAGCGTCATGCTTTCCGTGCCCGCGGCGGCGTCACCCGCGGCGAGGTCGACGTCGTCGCCGCGGACCGCGACGGCGGTGATCTCCTGACGCGCCCGGTCGGAGAGGGGCTCTCCCGGCCCGGCGCCGGCGTGGATCGCCTGCCATGCCTCCAGCGGCAGGTACGCGACGTCGACATGGCCGAAGGTGTGCTGTTCTGCCAGCACGCCGACGACGGTGAGCCGGGTGCCGAGCCGGTCCACGGTCACGGTGTCGCCGAGCCGCAGGCCTGCGTCGGCCGCGGTGCTGCTGACCACGATGCCGTCCGGGGCGGCCAGCGGTGACCCGGTGGCGACCTTCGGCGCGAGGAACGAGCCGGGATCGACCCCGAACAGCGCGAGGTCGATCTCGACGCCCGAACTGCTGCGGGCGTTGATGAGGGCACTGCCGAACGGGGCGGCCTGGGCGACGCCCGCCTGCCTGGACCAGCTGTCGACCGTGTCGAGGGTGATGACGCTGCGGGTGAACGCGGCGTCGTGCGCCACGCCGTGGCTGAAGGCGAGCGAGGTGACCGGCAGTTGTTGCAGGCCGGACACGCCGTCGCGGACAAGGCCCTGGGACAGCCCGGACAGCAGGACCATGAGCACCGCGATGAGGGCGATGACCGCGCCCATCAGCGCGAAACGGGCACGTGCGAAACGGAGCTCGCGGACGGCTAGGAACACGGGCACCGTCCGGTGCATTTTGCTGACATCATGTCGGCATCTTACTGACACCTTGTCGGTAAGTTGGCCGGGGGTGGGTGCCCGTCACGCGATTGACACATGTCATTGACATGTGACGTCATACCTCGTTAGGGTGACGTGTCCGAATGGGACATCTGGCCGCACCGGCAGCGGCCTTCCGGACTCGCGGCGGCGGCGACCGCGTCCGGGACGGCCGGCACGACGGTGATCAACAGGATCGGCGCATGCGGCATCGAGAACGCGGGCACCTCACCGCACTGTGACAGCAGCTGCGGACACTTCTGTTCGGTGGCAACCGGAAGGAACGAAACGTGACGTCAGCCCTTTCAGCCCTGGGGAGATCGCTGGCAGCGATCGCGGTGCTCTTCGCTGCCACGTCGACGGCCCTGGTCGCGTATCAGCTGCCGGCTTCGGCCGCGATCCAGGCCACCTACTACGTCTCGCCCGACGGCAACGACGCCAACCCGGGCACCATCACGTCGCCGCTGCGGACCCTGCAACGCGCCCGGGACGTCGTCCGCACGGTCAACCAGAACATGACCGGCGACATCTACGTATACCTGCGCGGCGGCACGTACCCGGTGAGCAGCACCATCGAGTTCGGCGCGGCCGACTCGGGCACCAACGGCAACCGGGTCGTCTACGCCGCCTACGCCGGCGAGACGCCCGTCCTCGACAGCGGCGTCCAGGTCACCGGATGGACCCAGCACAGCGGCAACATCTGGAAAGCTCCGCTCAACCGTGCCAACAAGCTGCGCGCGCTGTACGTCAACGACAAGCGGGCGTACATGGCTGCCAAGACCATCAGCTCGGCGGGATGTTACGGCACCTACAACGTCACGGCCGGGCAGGCCGCGTGGGCCTGGGAGTCCGGATCGCAGTGCGACGGGGCCCGATACAGCTCGGCGGACTTTCCCGCGATCGCCGGCAACCACGACGACATCGAGATCGAGACGGGCACCACCTGGACCACGGCCATCGTCGGCGTGCGCCAGGTGACGACCGACGGCGGCAGCCGGGTGGCGCTGTTCCAGCAGCCGGGTGCGGCCATCGCCCAGGGCGCGTTCAACGGCAACGCCCAGGTCGGCGGTACCCACAAGGTCATGAACGCCTTCGAGTTCCTGGACACGCCGGGCGAGTTCTTCTTCGACAAGACCAGCCGGACCCTGTACTACTACAAGGCCGCCACCGAGAACATGGCGACGGCGACGGTCTTCGCGCCCAACAACGTGACCACGGCGGTGCGGATCGCCGGCACCTCGACCGGCAGCCACGCCCGCAACATCACGCTGTCCGGGCTCACCGTGCAGCACTCCGACTGGAACCTGTTCAACGTGGCGGGCGCTTCGTTCAAGCAGGCGCAGCAGGGCAACCTGGGCGCCACCGCATACGCCAAGGGCAACTTCCACGTCTACTACTACCGCAACGTGGACGTCACCCCGGCGATGATCGACATTCAGAACGCCGACGGCATCGCCCTGCAGGGCAACCGGATCCGGCACACCGGCGCCGACGGCATCCGCATGGTGAACGACGTCCAGAACTCCCAGCTGACCGGCAACCACACCAACGACATCGCCGGGTCCGCCATCAGCATCGGCCATCCCCAGCACGTCTACATCGGCGACGGCACGTCGGCCAACCGGGAGAAGTACTCCGCCCAGGTCGAGGGGCTGCCCAAGAACATCGACATCAGGAACAACTACCTCTACGACAGCGCGGTGCTGTTCAACGGGCACAGCCCCATCTCGGCGTACTTCGCCGACACCCTCGTGATCCAGCGCAACCGGATCGAGAAGGCCCCCTGGTCGGGCATCACGCTGGGCTGGGGCTGGTGGAACTTCGACGGCTCCGCCGGCTCGATCGCGCCGAACCGCCCGACGACCACCGCGCGGAACAACACCATCAGCTACAACCACATCATCGACACGGTGCAGCGCCTCAGCGACACGGCGCCGATCTACACCCTCGGCAGCCAGCCGGGGACCACCATCACGAACAACTACCTCCAGGGCGTGCCGTCCGGCCACAAGTACGGGCTCCACCCTGACGAAGGCTCGGCCTACCTGACGTTCCGCGACAACGTCCTCAGCGTCGACAAGAACGTCACGTGGCTCATCAACTCCGACGACTTCGGCCGCAAGCACGACCTGAGCATCACGCAGACCTACGGCCCCATCAACAAGGTCTCCAACAAGAACCTGCCGAACAGCACGATCCAGGACATCCTCGTCTCCACCGACTACGTCTGGCCGGCCGCCGCCTACGGCATCGCGGTCAGCTCGGGGCTCGAGGACGCCTACCGCGGCATCATCCCGCAGAGCAATCTCTCCCTGCCCGACTACGTGCTTCCGGCCAGCACGTTCGTCAGCGGCACCGGGTCGGCGGTTCCCGTCCGCAGCAGCGGTGACGCGAGCAGGGCGATCTGGCTGGCACCCTCCGGCACGACGAACTTCGCCACCGGCCCGACGATGACCCGCGCGGACGGCACGGCCACCTCCATCGCCGTCCCCACCACGCCGGGCGACTACCGGCTGTACGTCGTGGACGCCCAGGGCAGCCGCTCCGCCGAGTCGAAGTCGCTCGTCAGGCGGCAGGGCAGCGGAGGCGGTCAGCAGAACGTGCAGATCGTGGGCGGGCAGTCGGGCCGCTGCATCGACGTTCCGTCCAGCTCGACCACCAACGGCAGCCAGGTGCAGCTGTGGGACTGCCACGGCGGCACGAACCAGCGGTGGACCTACACCACCGGCAAGCAGCTCACCGTGTACGGCAACAAGTGCCTGGACGCGTCCGGGGCCGGGACCGCCAACGGCACCGCCGTCGTGATCTGGGACTGCCACGGCGGCACCAACCAGCAGTGGAACCTCAACGCCAACGGCACCGTCTCGAACGTCCAGTCAGGGCTGTGCGCGGACGCCACCGGGGCGGCCACGGCCAACGGCACCAAGATCGTCCTGTGGTCGTGCAACGGCGGCGCCAACCAGCAATGGAGCCTGCGCAGCTGATCTGAAGCACCGGTCACCGCCCGGCTTCCGCTGCCCTGCCGCGGAAGCCGGGCGGTGCCGCGCGCCTCACCCCTGCGGGCTCAGGCGCGGGTCCACCGCTGGTTCGCCGCGGCGGTGCAGGACCACAGGATCACGAGCGTGCCGTTGGCCGTGGCGTTGCCGGAGACGTCCAGGCAGAGTCCTGAGCTGACGCTGCTGACGGTGCCGTTGGCGTTGAGGTTCCACTGCTGGTTGGTGCCGCCGTGGCAGGCCCACATCTGGACCTTCGAGCCCGGTGCGGCGCCCGTCGGCGCGTCCAGGCACCTGCCCAGCGACTGGATGCTCTGGCCGCTGACGGTCCACTGCTGGTTGGCCCGGCCGTTGCAGTCCCAGATGATCGGCTGTACGCCGTTGGCCGTGCTGCTGCCGGGCACGTCGAGGCAGCGCCCGGAGGCGGCGCTGACCAGCGCCGAGGCCGTCGGGCCGGTGCCTCCCGAGCCGATGCTGCCCGGCACCGAGCGCAGCGCGGTGTACCAGGCGGCCGCCATCTTGTCGTAGCCGGTCGCGGTCGGGTGGATGCCGTCGATGAGGTCGGCCGTGGTCAGCGCGCTGTGCATGTCGACGAGGTGGACGTGCTTGCCCGCGTTCACCTTGCTCTGCACGATGCCCGGCAGGGCGGCGTTGAAGGTGCGGGCCGCGTTCTCCTGCCCGGCGTTGCTCAGCGGGATGATCGTCGCGACGAACACGTCCGCCGCGGGCGCCGCGGCGGTGATGCGGTCGAGCAGGCTGGACAGCCTGCCGGGCGCCGTGGACAGCTGGTAGTTCTGCAGGACGTCGTTGGTGCCGATGTGCAGCAGCACCGTGCGCGGCGCCGTCGCCTGGAGCCAGCCGCTGATGTTCGCGTCGATCTGGTCGATGCGCCAGCCAGGGTGGCCCTCGTGGTCGTGGTCGCCGAGGCTGGACGGCCCGTTGAACTGGGTGCCGACGAAGTCGACACGGTATCCGCCTCCGGCCAGCCGCTGCCACAGGCCCGTTCGGTAGCCGCCCGGCACCTGGGTGCCTTCAGTGATCGAGTCGCCCAGCGGCATGACCCGGACCCCGCCATTGGATTCGGCGGCGGCGACGCCGCTCTGCGTCAAGGCCATCGCGGCCGTCAGCGCCAGGGTGGCCGCCGCGGCGGCGAGCCGGCGGGCATGTTCGGACATGGTCGGTCCCTTCGTCGTGTCGTGTGTGTCGGCCCTCGGGAGCGAGCGGCCGTCGCTGGACCGCCTTCGTGGCGGTTCCCATCGGCGGTCAGCGCACGCGCGCCACCGATGGCAGTTACCGCTAACATTCGGCATGGCCTGTGGCTGCCGTGTCATCTGTGGAGCTAGATGAGACTGCGGTCATTGACAACGGCCGAACTGCGACAGATCCAATGTGACCGAACACATCGGTCGCGTCAAGGGCGGCGGGCGGCGGTTTCGCCAGGTGCGCGCGCACCCGCAGCGGGAGCAGGGAGAACTCGGCCTGTCATACGATGTCTTGCGCAAAGCCGATCCGTATCCTTGCTGCTCTTGCCCGTCGTCTGCATCACCGAGGGGATAGTCGGCTTCTCTCGTTCTGGAAAATCGCAGCTCTTTCGCTGTCTGGCGTGAATCGACAGCGATCGTTGACATGTGATGTGTGATGTCGATACGGTGGCGCTGTCCCGCTGGGACGGAAGGCTCAGGGCAGTGAGCTGACCGCCGTCAACACGGCTGCGCGGTGAAAGAACGCCGGGCCACCCGCGGTCCCGCCCGCCTCATGATCCAGGACTCGTCCACCGCCCAGGACGATGCCGACCAACTGCGTGCCCACCCGGGTCCGGCGGTCTGGCCGCGCTGCCGAGCGCCCCTCATCCCCGCAGGACCCGGTAGGGCAGCGACGCTCCCAAGCAAGGAGACAGCACCGTGACCACACTCACGACGAGACCACCTCACCGGTGGCTGGCCGCACTCGGCACAGTCGCCATGGTCATCGCAGGCGCGCTGGCGATGACCGCGCTCACCGGCCCGCCGGCGTTCGCCGCCACGACCGCGGGATGCGGAAAGGCCCCCACGCTGCGCAGCGGCACGAACACCATCCAGAGCAGCGGTCAGAGCCGCAGTTTCATCCTGCGGATCCCCGACGGCTACAACAACACCCGGCCCTATCGCCTGATCTTCGCGTACCACTGGCGGGGCGGCACCATGAACGACGTCTCGTCCGGCGGGACCAGCGGGACCGCGTGGTCGTACTACGGCATGCAGCAGCAGTCCGACAACAGCGCGATCCTGGTCGCCCCGCAGGGCATCGGCAACGGCTGGGCCAACAGCAACGGCACGGACGTCGTCTTCACCGACGACATGATCCGCGTGATCGAGAACGACCTGTGCGTTGACACCACGCAGCGGTTCGCCATGGGGTTCAGCTACGGCGGCGGCATGAGCTACGCGCTGGCCTGCGCCAGGGCGAGCGTCTTCCGGGCCGTGGTGGTGTACGCCGGCGCGCAGCTGTCCGGCTGCAGCGGCGGCACCCAGCCGATCGCCTACTTCGGCATCCACGGCATCTCCGACAACGTGCTGAACATCTCGCAGGGACGGGGCCTGCGCGACACGTTCCTGCGCAACAACGGCTGCGCGGCGCAGAACGCCCCGGAGCCGGCTGCCGGCAGCGGCAGGCACATCACGACGACCTACTCCTGCCGTGCGGGATACCCCGTGCAGTGGGCCGCCTTCGACGGCGGCCACGGGCCGGCGCCGGTGGAGGGATGCTCCGGCTGTGAGGACGGCGTCCGGACCTGGAGCAAGGCAGAGGCCTGGCGCTTCCTGTCCCAGTTCGGCTCCGGCCCGCCGCCGAGCTCTCCGCCGCCGAGCAGCCCGGCCCCCGGCCAGTCGAACGTACTGGTGGTAGGCCAGCCGTCCGGGCGCTGCATCGACGTGCCCAGCTCCTCCACGAACAACGGCACCCAGCTGCAGATCTGGGACTGCCACGGCGGCACCAACCAGCGCTGGACCTACACCTCGAGCCGGCAGCTGACGGTGTACGGCAACAAGTGCCTGGACGCCAACGGCAACGGCACCGCCAACGGCACCGCCGTCATCATCTGGGACTGCAACGGCCAGGCCAACCAGCAGTGGAACCTCAACGCCAACGGCACCATCACCGGTGTCCAGTCGGGGCTCTGTGTCGACGCCGCGGCCGCCGCCACCGCCAACGGCACCAAGCTCCAGCTGTGGAGCTGCCACGGCGGCGCCAACCAGCTGTGGAGCCTGCGTAGCTAGCCGAAGGGCAGCGGGCCGGCCTCGTCGACGGGGCCGGCCCGCTGCCCGCCGCCCTAGGTGCTGGTGCAGGTCAGCGTGGGAGCCGACGGCGTTCCGCCCGCAAGGAAGCCGAACGTGGTCGAGGCGTTCGCCGCCAGCGAGCCGTTGTAGGAGACGTTGCGGATCGCGACCGCCGAGCCGCTGGTGGACAGCGTGCCGCTCCACACCTGGGTGATGGTCTGGCCGCTGCTGAGCGTCCACTGCACGGTCCACCCCGTGATGGCCGAGCTGCCCGCCGTCACGATCACCTCGCCCTGGAAACCACCCGGCCAGGAGTTGGTAGTCCGGTAGGCGGCGCCGCACCCGGTGCCCGGCCCGGGCGTCGACGGGGCCGGGCTGCTGGGCGAGGGGGAGGGGCCGGACGAGGGGGAGCTGCTCGGCGACGGGCTGCCCGACGGCGGGCTGCTCGGCGACGGGCTGCCGGTGAACTGGGCCAGGAAGCTGTTCACCGCGGCCGAGGTCCACGTTCGTGTGCCGCTGGTGGCCGTCGATCCGTCCACCGGGTGGGGTGCGTGGTCACCGTCGAACGCGGCCCATTGGACCGGGTATCCGGCCCGGCATCCCGCGTAGCCGGTGGTGATGTGGGTCAGGCTGCCCTGGGCCGGTTCGCGTGGGCTCTGTGCGGTGCATCCGTTGTTGCGGACGAAGGTGTCGCGAAGCGAGCGCCCGCTGGAGATGTTGAGCACGCTGTCATGGGTGCCGTGGATGCCGAAGTAGGCGACCGGTTGCGTGCCCCCGCTGCAGCCGCTGAGGTTGGCGCCGGAGTACACCACGACCGCGCGGAAGACCGCCGGCCGGGCGCAGGCCAGCGCGTAGCTCATGGCGCCGCCGTAGCTCCAGCCCATGGCGAAGACCTGGCTGGTGTCCACGCACAGGTCGCCCTCGACGAGTCTGACCAGGTCGTCGATCAGGGTGACGTCGCGCCCGCCGGTGTTGGCCCAGCCGTTGCTGATGCCCTGCGGTGCGACGAAGATGGTGCTGTCGTTGGACAGCTGCTTCTGGCCGTAGAAGGCCCAGGCCGCGCCGTCGGCGCCGCCGGTGGCCACGTCGTTGGCCGTGCCGTTGAGCCAGTGCAGGCCGAAGATGAGCCGGTACGGCCGGGTGCTGGTGTAGGAGTTCGGGATGCTCAGGATGTAGCTGCGGCTCTGGCCGCCGCTCTGGATCGAGTGAGTCCCGTTCGTCAGGGTCGGGGTCCTGCCGCAGCCGGCCGTCGGCCCGGCTTCGGCCAGGCGCGGGACCAGCAGGACGGCGCCGGTCAGCGCCACTGTCAGCAGGCTGCTCAGCGCCCATCGGCGCCGGCTGGAGCTGGTTGTTCGGGTCATGGCACTTCCTTGGTAGCGACAGCTGCGGGTCGGCTGCGGGCCTGCCCTGCCTGCGTGCCGGATTCCGTGCGCTCCCGTCGCCGGGCTCCATCGACGACGTGTGTCACGTAGCATGACTGCCGGGCTCGAAAGTGTCAATTGACTGTCCCGGATGGCAACCGGTTCCGGTGGCGAGCAGTCGGGGTCCGTGCGCCGCGCTTACCATGGGCCGGACCCCGGGCCGCGGGGCGTGACCGTCCCAGCGCCGGAGTAGCCGTGGAGAACCTGTTCGAGATCGAGGAGATCTTCCCCGATGTCGCCGCGGGGTCGCGGCTGCCGCGGCGCCAGTCGGGCAACTCGCCGCAGGGGCTGGCCACCACGCTGATCGCCGACTACACGCTGCCGACGCGGGCCTGGCTGCCCGCTGCCGCCGTCATGACGCTGCTCGGCGAGTTCGGGATCGGCACCGGGGCGGCCCGGACCGCCGTCAGCCGGCTGGGCCGCCGCGGCGTGCTGGAGAGCAGCCGGGACGGGCGGCACAGTTCCTACCGGCTGACCCGTGACGCCGCCGAAGAGCTGTCGGCCGGGGGAGCGTGGATCGCGCGCTTCGCCGAGCGGGCGCGCAGCTGGGACGGAACGTGGACGCTCGTGGCCTTCTCCCTGCCGCAGGAGCACAGTACGCAACGGCGGGCGCTGCGCGGCCAGCTGCGATGGCTGGGCTTCGCGCCGCTGTACGACGGGCTGTGGATCTCGCCGGACCCGTGGCACCCCACCGTCGCGCAGCGGCTGGCCGCGGTCACGCCCGGCGCGATGACCGTGTTCCAGGCGAGCCACCTCGACCTTGCGGTGACCGCGCAGCGCAACCCCATCGAGGCGTGGGACGTCCCCGCCATCGCCGCGCACTACGAGGCGTTCGACCGGCAGTGGCGGCCGCTGCTGGATCACGTGCGCGGGGGACGGATCGCCGGGGCCGCCGCGGTCCGGGCCCGCACCGAGATCATGGACGCCTACCGGCACATCCCGCTGCTCGATCCGCAACTGCCCGCGGAACTGCTGCCTGAGCAGTGGCCGCGGGCGCGCGCCCGGGAGGTCTTCGTGGAGATCTACGACGGGCTTGCCGAACAGGCACAGCGGCACGTGCTCGACGTCGTCGGCCGGTCCACGCGGGAGCCCGCCGCCGGCATCGCGGCCCACACCGTCGCGGTGATGGCGGCCCGCTGAGCCTTCCGAGCGGCTCCCGGAAGTTTCGGTCCTACGTTCTTGATCTTTCGAGTGGTTGACTTTGACAGTCCGCAATGGATCGTCCGAAGCACTCAGTGAAGATCGAGAGTATGGCACGTCTAGCTCGGAAAACTGGCTCAAGAGTGCCTCATGCGTTGCGACCGCGACCCTGCCTCCATCGCAGACATTGGCGATCGTTTTCCGGAAGTTATCGGAAACTCGCCGTTGCGAACCCTCTCTCAGGCATGGCAACATGCCCCGGTATCGATGCCCGTTCCCCAGGGCGCCGCAGCCGATCGCCCGATTCGGCTCGGCGCCGGCCTGAAAAGGAGACCATGGTGACAGCGCTCCTCCCTGCCCGCCGGGGCAAGGAACCACACAAACGACCGGCCGCCCGCACCGCCGCCCTCGCCGGCGCCGCCGGCGCACTGGCACTGCTGACGGTGATGCTCGTGATCCCGAACGCGAACGCGGCCGCCAGCACCCTCGGCGCCGCCGCCGCACAGTCGGGGCGTTACTTCGGCACCGCCATCGCCGCCAACAGACTCGGCGACTCGACGTACAGCACGATCGCCGCCCGTGAGTTCAACATGATCACGGCTGAGAACGAGATGAAGCCCGAGG
>NZ_BONF01000040.1 GCF_016862575.1 Catellatospora bangladeshensis
TGCGCCGCCGACGGGGCGGGCTTGGTGTTGGCCAAGATCGGTGGTTCGTGTCAGAACCTGCGGTCAGAGCCCAGGTTGTGACACGAGACAGCGATCATCGACCAGTCCGGCTGCTCCGGCCCGGACAACCCGCCTGCCGCACCGGCCCCACCAGGGTCGGACGCCCGGCCTGCCGCACCGGCTGGACCGGGGCCGGACGCCCGGCCTGCCGCACCGGCGACGTTAAGAAGGTGCCCTTCCTCTACGCATAGCGTTAAGAAGGTGCCCTTCCTTTTGTCAGGCGGTCGAGGGTGGCTACGGCGTGGAGGGCGGTGTTGATGCCCAGCCAGCGGAGGGGTTCGGGCTCCCAGCGGGGGGAGCGGTGGTTGACCCAGGGGAGGACGGTCAGCGGGGTCTCGTGGCCGGTGATGAGGTCGGCGAGGGTGCGGCCGGCCAGGTTGCTGGCGGCGACGCCGTCGCCGACGTAGCCGCCGGCCCAGGCCAGGCCGGTGGCGCGGTCGAGGCCGGCGGACGGGTGCCAGTCGCGGGCGATGCCGAGCGGGCCGCCCCAGGCGTGGGTGAGCCGCGCGCCGTCCAGGGCCGGAAACAGGCTGGTCAGGGTGTTCCGCAGGGCCAGGTGCACGGCCGGGACGCTGTCGTAGGACGGGCGGACCGCCGAGCCGAAGTGGTACGGGGCGCCGCGCCCGCCGAAGGCGAGCCGGTCGTCGGCGGTGCGCTGGCCGTAGATCACCAGCCGCCGGTGGTCGGTGAAAGTTTCGCGGCGGTCGAGCCCGGCCTCGTCCCAGAATGCCTTCGGCAGCGGCTCGGTCGCGATCATGAGGGAGTACACCGGCACCACGTCGCGCCGGTGACCGGGCAGGTCGGGCGTGTACCCCTCGGTGGCCCGGACCACGTACGGGGCCCGCACGGTGCCGTACGTGGTGCGCACGCGCCCCGGCGCCAGCTCCAGCGCCCGGGTCCCCTCGTAGATCACCGTGCCCTGCCGCTCGACGGTCGCGGCCAGCCCGCGGGCCAGGCGCAGCGGGTGCACCGCCGCGCAGTGCTCGGACCAGGTCGCGCCGTACACCGACGTCGCGCCGCAGCGGTCCAGCGCCTCGGCGCGGCCGAGCAGGTGCAGGTCGAAGCCGTAGGACGCGGCCAGCGCCGCCTCCGCCCGCGCCGCGCGCCACTGCGCCGCGCTGCGGGCCAGGTCCAGCGTGCCGCCCTTGGCCCAGTCGCAGTCGATGCCCTCGGCGGCCGCGACCGCGCCCACCTCGTCCACCGTGTCGATCATCGCCTGCTGGAACGCGATCGCGGCCGCCCGGCCGTGCATCCGCTCCAGCTTCGGCAGCGGGGTGGGCAGCAGCCCGGAGCACCAGCCGCCGTTGCGCCCGGACGCGCCGAACCCGGCGTGCGCGGCCTCGACGATCGCGATCCGCAGGCCCGGGTCGGCCCGGCGCAGGTAGTACGCCGTCCACAGGCCCGTGTAGCCCGCGCCCACGATCGCCACGTCGGCGTCCACGTCGCCGGGCAGGGGCGGGCGGGGCGCGCCGGCCCCGCCCGCGGTGTCGGACCAGAGGCTGGTCACAGCAGCGTCGCGGCCCGGGTGAGCACGTCGCGCAGGATCTGCTCCATCTCGTCGAACTGCTGCTGGGTGCAGGTCAGCGCGGGGGAGAGCTGGATGACCGGGTCGCCCCGGTCGTCGGCGCGGCAGTAGAGGCCCGCCTCGAACAGCGCACCGGACAGGAAGCCGCGGATCAGCTTCTCCGACTCCTCGGCGTTGAACGTCTCCCGGGTCGCCTTGTCCTTGACCAGCTCGATGCCGTAGAAGAAGCCCTCGCCCCGCACGTCGCCGACGATCGGCAGGTCGTACAGCTTCTCCAGGGTGGCCCGGAACGCGGGCGCGTTGGCGCGTACGTGGCCGGTCAGGTCCTCGCGTTCGAAGATGTCCAGGTTGGCCAGGCCGACCGCGCAGCTGACCGGGTGGCCGCCGAAGGTGATGCCGTGGGCGAACATCTGCCCGTCGGCCAGGAACGGCTCGATCAGCCGCTCGCTCGCGATCATCGCGCCGAGCGGCGAGTATCCCGAGGTCATGCCCTTGGCGGTGGTGATGATGTCGGGCTGGTAGCCGTAGTACTGGGCGCCGAAGTACTCGCCGAGCCGGCCCCAGGAGCAGATGACCTCGTCGGACACCAGCAGCACGCCGTAGCGGTCGCAGATCTCGCGTACCCGCTGGAAGTAGCCGGGCGGCGCGGGGAAGCAGCCGCCCGCGTTCTGCACCGGCTCCAGGAAGACCGCGGCGACCGTCTCCGGCCCCTCGCGCTCGATGGCGCGGGCGATCTCGTCGGCCGCCCACACGCCGAACGCCTCGTAGTCGTCGCCGTGCTCGGGGGCGCGGTAGAAGTTCGTGTTCGGCGCTTTGATGCCGCCGGGCACCAGCGGCTCGAACTCGGCCCGGAACGCGGGCACGCCCGTGATCGACAGGGCGCCCAGCGAGGTGCCGTGGTAGGCCAGGTAGCGGCTGACCACCTTGTGCCGCAGCGGCTGGCCGATCTTCTTGAAGTAGGAGCGGGCCAGCTTCCAGGCGCTCTCGACCGCCTCGGAGCCGCCGGTGGTGAAGAAGACCCGGTTGAGGTCGCCGGGGGTCAGGCCCGCGATCCGGTCCGCCAGCTCGACCGCCTTCGGGTGGGCGTACGACCACAGCGGGAAGTACGCCAGCTCGTGCGCCTGCTTGGCGGCGGCCTCGGCGAGCTCAGAGCGGCCGTGCCCGGCGTTGACGGTGAACAGGCCGGCGAGGCCGTCGAGGTAGCGCCGACCCTTGCTGTCCCAGACGTACGCGCCCTCACCTCGCACGATCGTCGGCACGTCGCCGTCGCGGTAGGCGGCCATGCGGGTGAAGTGCATCCAGAGGTGGTCGGTTTCCTTGCCCATCGTGAGGCCTCACTCATCCGTACGTTGCGGCAGTGCCTACGGTTATCGCATACGTCTTCGAGATACGGCAACCCTCTCCGTAGTATTTTCGCACATGACCTACGGATTTCGTGGTCATGTCGGTGAGGTTCGCGCCCGTCCGCGCCCGGCGGGCGGTTTGTGAGCCGTCCCACCGGACCGGGCACGGCGCGGGGTGGTTTGGGCACAATTGCGGGTCGCCCACCTGCGGGGCATCGCCGCCCCGCCCGCCGAGAGGTGCCTCGATTGCGTGCTCGTTCCCTGTCGACCCCGGCCCGTGCCCTGCTCGCCGCCGCCCAGGCCACGCCGTCGCGGCGCCGCCTGCTCAAGGGCGCCCTGGCCGGCGGCGCGATCGCCGCGACCGGCGCGGCGATGGCCGCCTGCGGCACCCGCGGCGTGCCCGGCACCGTCGCCACCAGCGCCGCCGCCTGCGTCACCCCGGACGTGTCCGCCACCGAGCGCACGGTGGCGTTCTCCAACTGGACGCAGTACCTCGACGTCGACGAGAACGACTCCTCGCGCCACCCCACGCTGGCCGCGTTCCAGGCGAAGACCGGGCTGAAGGTGTCGTATACCGAGGACATCAACGACAACAACGAGTTCTTCGGCAAGATCCGCACGCAGCTCGCCGGCTGCCAGACCATCGACCGCGACATCGTGGTGTTCTCCGACTGGATGGTCAACAAGTTCCTGCGGCACGGGTTCGCGCAGCCGCTCGACGCGGCGAAGATGGGCAACTACCACCGCAACCTGCTGCCCTCGCTGAAGGCGCGGCCGTACGACACCGAGCTGCGCTACGCGGTCCCGTGGCAGTCCGGCCTGACCGGGATCGCGGTCAACACCCGGGTGGCCAAGGAGGTGCGCAGCATGGACGAGCTGCTCACCCGCCCGGACCTCAAGGGCCGGGTGACCGTGCCGATGGAGATGCCCGACACCATGGGCCTGCTCATCGCCTCGCTCGGCAAGAACCCGGCGGACTTCACGCCCGAGGACTTCGACGCGGCGCTGGAGAAGCTGCGCAAGGCCGTCGAGTCCGGCCAGATCCGCCGCTTCACCGGCAACGAGTACGTGCAGGACCTGGCCAAGGGCGACGTCGCGGCGGCGGTGGCCTGGTCCGGCGACGCGATCCAGCTCGGCTTCAACGACGAGAAGATCAAGTTCGTCACGCCGGAGGAGGGCCTGCTGATCTGGTCGGACGCGGCGGTGATCCCGGTGACCGCGAAGCACGCCGGCAACGCCATGACGCTGCTGGACCACTACTACGACCCGAAGGTCGCCGCGGAGCTGGCCGCCTGGGTCAACTACGTGTGCCCGGTGGCCGGCGCCCAGGAGGAGATGGTCAAGATCGACCCGGAGCTGGCCGAGAGCAAGCTGATCTTCCCGGACGCGGCGATGCTGGCGAACGTGAAGGCATTCGCCCCGCTCAGCGAGTCCGAGGAGCGCGAGTACCAGGCGAAGTTCTCCGCCGTCATGGGCGTCTGAACCACCTGATGGGCAAAGCTCCCGTCGTGCTGCCGGACAGCATGGCGGGAGCTTCGCCGTGCGGGGGCTAGGCGGTGCCCCAGGAGTACGTCTGCTTGCGGAGCTTGAGGTAGACGAAGACCTCGGCGGCCACGACGCCGTCCACGGCGCGCACCTCGTGCAGGATCTCCAGCAGGTGGTCGTCGTTGCGGCAGACCACCTCGCATAGCAGGTCGTACGAGCCCGCGGTGATCACGACGTAGTCGACCTCGCCGATCGCGGTGATCCGGTCGGCGATGCCCTCCAGGTCACCCGTGGTCCGGACGCCGATCATGGCCTGCCGGCCGAGGCCGAGCTGGAGCGGGTCGGTGACCGCCACGATCTGCATGACGCCCGCGTCGATGAGCCGCTGTACGCGCTGGCGTACCGCCGCCTCGCTGAGGCCGACCGCCCGGCCGATGGTCGCGTACGGCCGTCTGCCGTCTTCCTGCAGTTGCTCGATGATCTGCTTGGCGATGTCGTCGAGCAGCGCGTGGTTGGCATGGTTCAGTTGAGGGTGACGGCGGATGACGGCGCGCGGCACGGCCGGTTCGGCGGGCGTCGGCAATGAGGCCTCCTGAGGCGTGTCAGATAGGGGGATCGACCAGGGGTGGGGATCCGACCCGGGCATCGTATCGCTACGTGGCAGACGATTCCGACACTTGGCGGACGTTCGCGTAACGGAAACGTCATGTGCACGCGACATGGGATGTCGGAATTCGTAGCCGCCCCCCGTATTCGCCACGGAATCCCTTGTCATGTGGCGCAGGTCATGTCAGGATCGTCGCGCCGCAGGTTGTCAACCAGCCGACAAAGGGGGCGATATGGCAGGCTTCTCGCCGAACGTCATCGGTGACCGTCTGGCCGACGGAAGCTCGGGTGAGCCGTTCGCCGTGGTCAACCCCGCCGACGGTAGCACCGTCGCCGAGTATGTACTCGCTGGTCAGGAAGACGTCGATGCCGCGGTGGCCGCGGCCCGCGCCGCGTTCGGCGGCTGGTCGGGCGCGACTCCGGGGGAGCGCTCCGGCGCGCTGCACCGCCTCGCCGGGATCCTCGCCGACCGCGCCGCGGATTTCGTGGCGGCCGAGGTGTCGCAGACCGGCAAGCCGGTGCGGCTCGCGGCGGAGTTCGACGTGCCCGGCACCGTCGACAACACCGCCTTCTTCGCCGGTGCGGCACGTGATCTGGCGGGCAAGGCCGCGGGGGAGTACTCGGCCGACCACACCAGCTACGTGCGCCGCGAGGCGATCGGCGTGGTGGGCTCGATCTCGCCGTGGAACTACCCGCTGCAGATGGCCGCCTGGAAGATCCTGCCCGCGATCGCCGCGGGCAACACCATCGTGCTCAAGCCCGCCGAGCTGACCCCGCTGACCAGCGTGATGTTCGCGCAGGCGTGCCTGGACGCGGGCATCCCGCCGGGCGTGGTCAACGTGGTCACCGGCCGCGGCGCCGTGGCGGGCGCGGCCCTGGTCGGCCATCCCGAGGTGGACATGGTCAGCTTCACCGGCTCGACCGCGGTGGGCCGCCAGGTCGGCGCGACCGCCGCGGGCGCCGTGAAGCGGATCCACCTGGAGCTGGGCGGCAAGGCCCCGTTCCTGGTCTTCGACGACGCCGACGTGGAGGCCGCCGCGCAGGGCGCGGTCGCCGGATCGCTGATCAACAGCGGGCAGGACTGCACCGCGGCCACCCGCGCCTACGTGCAGCGCCCGCTCTACGACCGCTTCGTCGCGCGGGTCGCCGAGCTGTTCGAGGGGGTACGCCCCGGCGACCCGCTCGACCCGGCGACCGACATCGGCCCGCTGATCAGCGTCGCCCAGCGCGACCGGGTGGCGGGGTTCGTGGACCGGGCCCGCGCCGCGGGTGCCAAGATCGTGACCGGCGGGCGGGTGCCCGAGGGCCTCGGGCACGGTGCGTTCTACGCGCCGACCCTGGTCGTGGACGCCGCCCAGGACAGCGAGATCGTGCGGCAGGAGGTATTCGGCCCGGTGCTGGTCGTGCTGCCGTTCGACGCCGACGACGAGGGTGTGGCCCTGGCCAACGACACGCCGTACGGCCTGGCGGCGAGCGTGTGGACGCGCGACGTGCACCGCTCCCTGCGGGGCACGCGCGAGCTGCGCGCCGGGTGCGTGTGGGTCAACGACCACATCCCGATCATCAGCGAGATGCCGCACGGGGGTTACCGTCGCTCCGGCTTCGGCAAGGACATGTCCACGTACTCCTTCGAGGAGTACACCCAGCTCAAACACGTCATGTACGACCGTACGGCGGTGGCCGCCAAACCGTGGCACCGCACCGTCTTCAGCCAGTGAGCAAGTGATACCGCGCCTGTAACCCCTCCAGCAGTGAAGGAACTTCCGATGCCTCGTCGCATACCACTCTCCCCGCAGGCCCAGGCCGTGCTGTCGGCGATGCCGTCCCGCCGCAACGTGCTGCGCGGATCCCTCGCCGCCGGCGCCTTCGCGGTGGCGGGCGGGGCGCTGGCCGCCTGCGGCACCAAGGGCACCAACGGCAACGCCACCGGTGCGCAGTCCGAGGGCCCGCGATGCACCACCCAGGACCTGTCGGCGACCGAGCGCAAGGTGCTCTTCTCCAACTGGCCGGAATACATCGACGAGGACGAGAAGAACGCGGAGATCCGGCCCACGCTGGTCGCGTTCAAGGCGAAGACCGGCATCGACGTCGAGTACACGGCCGACATCAACGACAACAACGACTTCTACGGCAAGATCCGCCAGCAGCTCGCGGCCTGTCAGACGATCAACCGCGACATCGTGGTGTTCACCGACTGGATGGCGGCGACGTTCATCCGCAACGGCTTCGCCCAGAAGTTCAGCCCCGACAAGGTGGCCACGTTCGCCAAGAACCTGGCCCCGTCGCTGCGCGGCCGCCAGTTCGACCCCAACACCGAGTACGCCGCGCCGTGGCAGTCCGGCCTGACGGGCATCGGCGTGAACACCGGCGTGACCAAGGAGGTGCGTACGGTCGACGAGCTGCTGACCCGCCCGGACCTCAAGGGCAAGGTCACCTTCCTGACCGAGATGCACGACACCATGGGCTTCATGCTGCTGTCGATCGGCAAGGACCCGGGCAACTTCACCGCCGCCGACTTCGACGCGGCGCTGGAGAAGCTGAAGGGCGGCGTCAGCTCCGGCCAGATCCGCCGCTTCACCGGCAACGACTACGTGCAGGACCTGGCCAAGGGCGACATCGCGGCGTGCATCGCGTGGTCCGGCGACGTGATCCAGCTCGGCTTCGACAACCCGAAGATCAAGCTGATCACGCCGGACGAGGGCATGATGCTCTGGTCCGACAACATGCTGATCCCGGTCACCGCGACGCACGCGAGCAACGCCCAGGCGCTGATCGACTACTACTACGACCCGAAGGTCGCCGCCGAGCTGGCCGCGTACGTCAACTACGTGTGCCCGGTGGCCGGCGCGCAGGAGGCGATGAAGGACATCGACCCCGAGCTCGCCGAGAACCCGCTCATCTTCCCCGACGCCGCGATGCAGGCGAAGACCAAGATCTTCATGCCGCTGACCGAGGCGCAGGAGAAGGAGTACCAGGGCAAGTTCCAGGCAGCGATCGGGGCGTGACAGGTGTCGGACCAGGATCTCCGCATTGAGAACGTCACCAAGACGTTCGGCGGCTTCACGGCCGTCGACGACCTCACCCTGACCATTCCGGACGGCTCGTTCTTCGCGCTGCTGGGCGCCTCCGGGTGCGGCAAGACCACCACGCTGCGCATGGTGGCGGGTCTGGAGGAGCCGACCGCCGGGCGGATCACGCTCGGCGGGACGGACATCACCCGGACGCGCCCCTACAAGCGGCCGGTCAACACCGTGTTCCAGAGCTACGCGCTGTTCCCGCACCTGAGCGTCGCGGACAACGTGGCGTTCGGGCTGCGGCGCAAGGGGGTGGGCAGGAAGGACGCCGACCGCAAGGTCGCGGAGATGCTCGACCTGGTCCAGCTCGGCGGCTACGGGCCGCGCCGCCCGGCGCAGCTGTCCGGTGGGCAGCAGCAGCGGGTGGCGCTGGCCCGCGCCCTGGTCAACAGCCCCGAGGTGCTGCTGCTGGACGAGCCGCTGGGCGCGCTCGACCTGAAGCTGCGCCGGCAGATGCAGATCGAGCTCAAGCGCATCCAGACCGAGGTCGGCATCACCTTCGTGCACGTCACGCACGACCAGGAGGAGGCCATGACCATGGCCGACACGGTCGCGGTGATGCAGGCCGGGCGCATCGAGCAGCTGGGCGCGCCCGCCGAGATGTACGAGTTCCCCGCCTCGGCGTTCGTGGCCAACTTCCTCGGCCAGTCCAACCTGATCCCGGCCGAGGTGACCGGGCACGCCGACGGCGACGTCACGGTCGACGCGCACGGCAACCGCCTGGCGCTGCCCGCGGCCCGCTGCCGGGTCACCTCCGGCAGCGCGCTGCTCGGCGTACGCCCGGAGAAGCTGCACCTGTGCGACGGGCTGGACGCGGTGCCCTCGGGCCATGCCGCGGTGCGGGGCGTCATCACCGACACGTCGTTCACCGGCGTCTCGACGCAGTACCTGGTGCGGGCGCCGTGGGGCAGCGAGCTGACCGTGTTCGTGCCGAACTCGGGCCTGGCCTCCCCGGCCGCGCCGGGCGCCGAGGTGGCGGTGCACTGGCTGCCCGCGCACTCCTTCCTCGTGGGGAGCTGACGTGGCGGCCCTCCTCCCCACCGCGTCGGCCGGCGGCGCCGTGTCCGCCGAGGTCCCGGTCGAGCCGCCGGCCGGGATGCGGCGGCGGCGCTGGATCCCGTACGCGCTGCTCGCCCCGGGCATGCTGTGGCTCGCGGTGTTCTTCGTCTACCCCGTGGTCCAGCTGTTCATGGCGAGCCTGTGGAACCCTGCCGGGTCGATCGAGACCGGCTACGTGTTCGACTGGTCGTGGAGCAACTACGCCGACGCGTGGGAGATGTTCCACGTCCAGTTCCTGCGCTCGCTCTGGTATGCGCTGATCACCACGGTGATCTGCCTGGCCCTGGGCTACCCGCTCGCGTACGCCATCGCGATCAAGGGCGGGCGCTGGAAGAACCTCATGCTGGTCGGCGTGATCGCGCCGTTCTTCACCAGCTACCTGGTGCGCACCTACTCGTGGAAGGCGATCCTGTCCGACAGCGGGCCGGTGGTCGACTTCCTCAAGTGGGCCCACCTGCTCGGGCCGGACGGACGGCTGCTGGCGACCGAGTTCGCGGTGATCGCGGGCCTGGTCTACAACTTCCTGCCGTTCATGGTGCTGCCGCTCTACGCCAGCCTGGACAAGCTGGACGTACGGCTGCTGGAGGCGGCGCGCGACCTCTACCACGGGCCGGTGCGCAGCTTCCTGCGCGTGACGCTGCCGCTGTCGCTGCCGGGCGTGGTGGCGGGCACGCTGCTGACGTTCATCCCGTCGGCCGGCGACTACGTCAACGCCAACCTGCTGGGCGGGCCGAACACGCAGATGATCGGCAGCGTGATCCAGTCGCGGTTCCTGGTGGTCAACGACTACCCGATCGCGTCGGCGCTGTCGGTGATGCTGATGGTGACGATCCTGGTGCTGGTGACGGTCTACGTCAGCACCGCCGGCACGGACGAGGTGGTCTGATGCACGCGCTGTGGCGCTGGCTCGCCGACAAGTGGGTGCTCCTGGTCGGCCTGCTGATCCTGCTGTACCTGTTCGTCCCCATCGCGGTGATCTTCCTGCTGTCGTTCAACCAGCCCGGCAGCCGCAACACGACCTACGTGCTCGACCTCCAGACGTTCGACTTCACCTGGAACAACTGGACCGACATGTGCGGCGCGGCCGGGATCTGCGACGCGCTGCTGCGCAGCATCTACATCGGGTTCGGGGCGACGCTGATCTCCACGATCCTGGGCACGCTCATCTCATTCGCGCTGGTCAGGTATCGCTTCTTCGGGCGTTCGGGCACGAACACCCTGATCTTCCTGCCGATGGCCACGCCGGAAATCGTGATGGGCACCTCGTTGTTGACCCTGTTCATAGGGTGGCAGGTGCCGCTGGGCTTCTTGACGATCCTCATCGCGCATGTC
The DNA here is from genome assembly GCF_016862575.1 of Catellatospora bangladeshensis. Lineage (GTDB taxonomy): Bacteria > Actinomycetota > Actinomycetes > Mycobacteriales > Micromonosporaceae > Catellatospora > Catellatospora bangladeshensis. Next base: position 10,485 of record NZ_BONF01000040.1, read on the forward strand.
ATGTTCTGCATATCGTTTGTGGTGGTCACCGTGAAGGCACGGCTGGCCGGGCTCGATCCGAGGCTGCAGGAGGCGGCGATGGACCTGTACGCGACGCCGTGGCAGGCGTTCCGTCTGGTCATCCTGCCGCTCGTGCTGCCCGGCATCGTGGCCGCCTCGCTGCTGGCGTTCTCGCTCAGCTTCGACGACTTCATCATCACGAACTTCGTGACCGGCACCAGCGGCTACGAGACCTTCCCGATGTTCATCTGGGGGTCCAACCTGCGCGGCATCCCGCCGCAGGTCAACGCCATCGCCAGTGCCATGTTCCTGATCTCGTTCGCGTTCGTCATCGCGGGCCAGCTGCGCAACCGCCGCCGCTCCGCCCGCCGCGCGGCGACTTCCTAAGTCTCTGAACGGCCGCCGACCCGGCCTCCACGCCTGATTCGTGGAGGTGCCGGCTCGGCGGCCGTTTGGCATCCCCGGACATTCCGTTTATCAGGGGATTAATCAGGAAAAAGGAGCGTCACCCGCTCCCGGGTAATAGAAGGAGGAGATCGGCTCATGCGGGCCAAAGGATCAAAACTGTGGGCGTCGGCGCTTGCGGATGCGTCGCCGACGCCGTACTGGACGGACCGGCCCGAGCGGCCGGCACCCGTGCCCCCGCTGACCAGCGCGACCACCGCGCAGCTGGCGGTGATCGGGGGCGGCTACAGCGGCCTGTGGACGGCCCTGCTGGCCAAGGAGCGCGACCCGTCGGCCGACGTGGTCCTGCTCGAATCGGGGGTGTGCGGCCACGCCGCCTCCGGCCGCAACGGCGGCTTCTGCTCCGCGAGCCTGACCCACGGGCTCGCCAACGGGGTGGACCGCTTCCCGGACGAGATCACCGAGCTGGAACGGCTCGGCCGGGAGAACCTCGACCAGATCGAGGACACGCTGGGCCGGTACGCCATCGACTGCGACTTCGAGCGCACCGGTGAGCTGGAGGTGGCCACCTCCGCGTACCAGCTGGACTGGCTGCACGAGTCGGCGGAGCTGACCCGGTCGATGGGTTACCGGGCCGAGGTGTTCGACCGCGACCAGGTGCGGGCGCAGGTCGACTCGCCCACCTACCTGGGCGGCTGGTGGGATCGCGACCGGGTGGCCATGGTCGACCCGGCGAAGCTGGCCTGGGGCCTGCGCCAGGCGTGCCTGTCGCTGGGCGTGCGCATCTACGAGGGCACCCCCGTCCTCGGGCTGAGCAGCGGGCGCGACGGGCTCACCCTGCGCACGCCGCACGGCGAGGTGCGCGCGGCGAAGGTCGCGCTGGCGACCAGCGCCTTCGGGCCGCTGCTGCGCAAGCTCAAGCGCTACCTGATCCCGGTGTACGACTACGCCCTGATGACCGAGCCGCTGTCCCCGGCGCAACTCGGTGACCTGGGCTGGGCCAACCGGCAGGGGCTGGGCGACTCCGCCAACCAGTTCCACTACTACCGGCTCACCGCGGACAACCGGATCCTGTTCGGCGGCTACGACGCGATCTACCACTTCGGCAACCGCATCGCGCCCACCCTCGAACAGCGAGAAGCCACCTTCGACCGGCTGGCCGAGCACTTCTTCACCACGTTCCCACAGCTGGAGGGGCTTCGCTTCACCCACAGCTGGGGCGGGGTGATCGACACCTGCACCCGGTTCTGCGCCTTCTTCGGCACGGCCTTCGGCGGGCGGCTGGCCTACGCGGCCGGCTACACCGGGCTGGGCGTCGGGGCGACCCGCTTCGGCGCGCAGGTGATGCTCGACCACCTCAGCGGTGCGGCCACGGCGCGGACGGAGCTGGACTTCGTCCGGTCCAAACCCTGGCCGCTGCCCCCGGAGCCGCTGCGCTCGCTCGGCATCCAGCTCACCCGCTGGTCGCTGGCGCGCGCCGACGAGCACCAGGGACGGCGCAACCTCTGGCTGCGCACGCTGGACCACGCCGGGCTCGGCTTCGACTCCTGACCCCCCGTCCCGCGTCCCTCCGTGGGGACGCGGGAGAAACACAACTGAATGACGCACCTTTCGTGGCAAATGTCCGCCACGACGTTGAAGGGACTTTTATGCGTATCCTGCTGGTCGGCGCTGGTGGCGTCGGCAGTGCAGCAGCCGCCATCGCCGCTCGCCGTGACTTCTTCCAGCTCATGGTCGTGGCGGACTACTCCCTGGAGCGGGCCCAGCGCGCCGTCTCCGGGCTCGACGACCGCTTCGTGGCGGCCCGGATCGACGCGTCGCAGGCCGGCGACGTGGCCGAGCTGTGCCGCACCCACGGCATCACGCACGTGCTGAACGCGGTCGACCCTCGGTTCGTGATGCCGATCTTCGACGGCGCCTTCGAGGCCGGCGCGGACTACCTCGACATGGCCATGTCGCTGTCCCGCCCGCACCCCGTCGAGCCGTACGCCAAGACCGGCGTGATGCTCGGCGACGAGCAGTTCGGCAAGGCCGTCGCGTGGGAGGCGGCCGAGCGGCTCGCCCTGGTCGGCATCGGTGTGGAACCCGGCCTGTCCGACGTCTTCGCCCGCTACGCCGCCGACCACCTGTTCTCCGAGATCGACGAGATCGGGGTGCGGGACGGTTCCAACATCACCGTGGACGGGTTCGACTTCGCGCCGTCGTTCTCCATCTGGACCACCATCGAGGAGTGCCTCAACCCCCCGATCGTCTGGGAGCGCGAGCGCGGCTGGTTCACCACCGCCCCGTTCAGCGAGCCCGAGGTGTTCGACTTCCCGGAGGGCATCGGGCCGGTCGAGTGCGTCAACGTGGAGCACGAGGAGGTGCTGCTCATCCCGCGCTGGGTCGACGCGCGGCGGGTCACCTTCAAGTACGGCCTCGGCACCGAGTTCATCGAGATCCTGAAGACGGTGCACAAGCTCGGCCTCGACTCCACCCGGCCGATCGCCATCGGCGGCGGCAAGACGCAGGTCATGGTGTCGCCGCGGGACGTGCTGGCCGCGCAGCTGCCCGACCCGGCCACGCTGGGCTCCCGCATGAAGGGCAAGACCTGCGCCGGGACCTGGGTCAAGGGCAAGGGCCTGGACGGCAAGGCCCGGGAGCTGTACCTCTACCACGTCGTCGACAACGAGTGGTCCATGCGCGAGTACGGCCACCAGGCCGTGGTGTGGCAGACCGCGGTCAACCCCGTGGTGGCGCTGGAGCTGCTGGCCGGCGGCGCGTGGCAGGGCACCGGCGTGCTCGGCCCCGAGGCGCTGGACCCCGTGCCGTTCCTGGACCTGCTGACGGCGTACGGCTCGCCCTGGGGCATGCGCGACCAGCAGCCGTTCCGGGCGCTGCCCCAGCCCGCCCGGGAGCAGATCGCGGCCTGACCGGCCGAGTGACTTTGCTCTGCACACAAATACGCATCAGTGCGTATTTGTGTGCAGAGCAAAGCGGGTCGGGCCGGTTGACAATTCCGTTGCCGGACAGCGGGCGGCGACCTAGCCTGATTGTCGCGTCTTCCGGTGCGCAGGCAGCGGATACTTCTTCCTGATCAGCGGGTCGCGGGTTCGAATCCCGCTCGGGCCCTTCGGGTCCGGTAGCTCAGCTGGCAGAGCAGCCGACTGTGCCGCAGCCGACTTCGATCTCGGAAGACGCTCACACGGCCGACGCGGTGCGCCGGTGACGGTTACACCATGGAGGCCGCCTGTGCGGCCTGTGAAGTGACCCGGTGACGGGCACCGTCGCCACCTCGATCTCGCGTCGGCCGTGTCACGTCTCCGCAGCGCCGCCGGGCTAAATGCGTTGCCGCGCAACGGGGCCGGACCTAGATTCATCTCCGCACCTCCCGGTGCGCTGGCAGCGGTTACTTCTTTGGGTGAAGCCGGTTCGATCCCGGCAAGACCGCCGCCGACCTGATCTCGGGAGGCGCGTCTCCCTTCCCGTACCCCATGGGTGGGTTTCGCGCGCCCGCCGAACCCCTTGGGGGAGGGGACATGGCAAAGTTCAACCTCGCGACGCTGGTGAAGCGCCCGGCCGGCAAGACCGCCGAAGGCGCGCCCGGCTACGACCGCGAGCCGAGGCTGGAGCTGTTCCTGCTGGCGGTCTCGAACATGGTCGGCGAGCAGACGTTCTACGAGCACGCCGGTGACCGCGACACCCGCTTCCGCGAGCTGATCGCGAAGGTGGCTGTGGCCGACCCGGCCTGGTTCGCGCGCTTCGTGCCTTGGCTGCGGCTGGGCGCCAACCTGCGCAGCGCCTCCGTGGTGGCCGCGCTGGAGGGTGCGAAGGCACAGGTCGCGGCCGGCATCCCCGGTTCGCGGGCGATGGTCGACGCCGCACTGCAGCGGGCCGACGAGCCCGGCGAGGCGCTGGCGTACTGGCTGTCCACGTACGGCCGGGCGCTGCCCAAGCCGGTGAAGCGCGGTGTAGCCGACGCGGCCGTGCGCCTGTACCACGAGCGCAGCCTGCTCAAGTACGACTCCGACAGCCACGCGCTGCGCTTCGGTGACGTGCTGGAGCTGACCCACCCCACGGCGCGCGACGCGGCGCAGGGTGAGCTGTTCCGGCACGCGCTGGACCGGCGCCACCAGCGGGACAACCCGATCCCGGAGGCGCTGGGCGTGCTGCGGGCCCGGGCCGAGCTGATGGCGCTGCCGGTGGCGGAGCGCGCGGCCGTGCTCGACCCGCGGGTGCTGGCGGCTGCCGGGATGACCTGGGAGGCGCTGGCCGGCTGGCGGCAGGGGCCGCTGGACGCGGCGGCGTGGTCGGCGATGATCCCGTCCATGGGCTATCTGGCGCTGCTGCGCAACCTGCGCAACTTCGACCAGGCCGGGGTGGGTGACGAGGTCGCGGAGGCCGTGGCGGCGAAGCTGTCCGATCCGGACGAGGTGGACCGGTCGCGGGTGCTGCCGATGCGCTTCCTGTCGGCGTACAACGCGGCGCCGAGCCTGCGCTGGGCGTACCCGCTGGAGAAGGCGCTGCAGTTCGCGCTGGGCAACGTGCCTCGGCTGGACGGCCGCACGCTGATCCTCATCGACACCTCGGGGTCGATGAACAGCACCTTCAGCCGTGACGGCTCGCTGCGCTGCTGGGACGCGGCCACCATGTTCGGGCTGGCGCTCGCGGCACGGGCGAAGGACGCGACGGTGGTGTCGTTCTCCAACGACACGAAGGTCTTCGACCTGCGTGCGGGGGAGTCGGTGCTGTCGGCGGTGAAGCGGTTCAAGGACGGCGGCTGGTTCTTCGGCGGCGGCACGTCGACCGAGCACGCGGTGCGCAAGCACTACGCGCGCCACGACCGCGTCGTGATCCTCACCGACGAGCAGGCCCACTGGGGCGGCGCCGCCGACGTGGCCGCCTCGGTGCCCGCGACGGTCCCGGTCTACACCTGGAACCTCGCCGGCTACCGCCTCGGCCACACCCCCGTCGCGGGCCGCCGCTACACCTTCGGCGGCCTCACCGACGCCGCCTTCACCATGATCGGCCTGATCGAGTCCGGCGAGTCGGCCACCTGGCCCTTCTGAGGAAAGGAAGGGCACCTTCTTAACGCTATGCGTAGTAGAAGGTGCCCTTCTTAACCTCCGCATCCGCCGTGGCGCTTCCGGAGGGCTGCCGCAGAGCGCATGATCGCTGGTTCGTGTCCAAATACGTGGCTTGACTTGCGCTTTCTGACACGAGACGGCGATCTTGACCCGGCGGCTCTTCCTTTTAGGCGGTGGTGGCGAGGGCCTGGTCGAGGATGGTGAGGCCGCGGTCGAGTTCGTCGTCGGAGATGACGAGCGGCGGGAGGAAGCGGAAGACGTTCCCCCAGGTGCCGCAGGTCAGGGTGAGCAGGCCGGCGGCGTGGCAGACCTTGTTGACCGCGCCGGTCAGGATCGGGTCGGGGTCGAGCGTGCCGGGCTTGGTCAGCTCGATGGCGATCATCGCGCCGCGGCCGCGTACCTGCGCGATCTGCGGGTACTTGTCGGCCAGCGTGGTCAGGCGCTCGGTGAGCACCCCGCCGATGCGGCGGGCCGCGGCGGCCAGGTCCAGCTCGCGCATGGTCTCGATGGAGGCCAGGGCGGCGGCGCAGGCGATGGGGTTGCCGCCGTACGTGCCACCGAGCCCGCCGACGTGCACCGCGTCCATCACCTCCGCGCGGCCGGTCACCGCCGCGAGCGGCAGGCCGCCCGCGATGCCCTTCGCCGTGGTGATCAGATCGGGCACCACCTGCTCGTGCTCGCTGGCGAACCAGTCGCCCGTACGGCAGAACCCGGTCTGGATCTCGTCGGCGACGAACAGCGCACCGTTGGCCGAGGCCCAGGATGCGAGCGCGGGCAGGAAGCCGGGCGCGGGGACGACGAAACCGCCCTCGCCCTGGATCGGCTCGATCACGATCGCGGCCACGTTCTGCGCCCCGACCTGCGTCGTGATCACGTCGATGGCGCGGGCGGCGGCCTGCTCGCCGGTGAGGCCGTCACGCAGCGGGTACGACATCGGCGCGCGGTACACCTCCGGCGCGAACGGGCCGAACCCGTGCTTGTACGGCATGTTCTTCGCGGTCAGCGCCATGGTCAGGTTCGTCCGGCCGTGGTAGCCGTGCTCGAACACGATCACCGCCTGCCGCCCGGTGGCGTACCGGGCGATCTTCACGGCGTTCTCGACGGCCTCCGCACCGGAGTTGAACAGCGCGGAGCGCTTCTCGAAGCCGCCCGGCGTGAGCGAGTTGAGCTGCTCGCACACCGCCACGTACGACTCGTACGGCGTCACCATGAAGCAGGTGTGCGTGAAGCGCTCGACCTGCTCGCGTACCGCCGCGACGACCGCCGGGGCGCTGTTGCCCACGTTGGTGACGGCGATCCCGGCCGCGAAGTCGATCCACTCGCGCCCGTCGACGTCGGTCAGCGTCCCGCCGGAGGCGCGGTCCACGTAGGAGGACAGCACGGAGCCGACGCCGCGGGCGACGGCTCCGGTGCGCCGGGCGTGGATCTCGGAGGATGTGCTCACGATCATTCCCCGATGCTGTGCATGACGTGCTTGATCCGGGTGTAGTCCTCCAGCCCGTAGGCCGACAGGTCCTTGCCGTACCCGGACTGCTTGAAGCCGCCGTGCGGCATCTCTGCCACCAGCGGGATGTGCGTGTTCACCCAGACACAGCCGAAGTCCAGCCGCCTGCTCAGGCGCATCGCGCGGCCGTGGTCGGCCGTCCACACGCTGGAGGCCAGGCCGTAGCGGCAGTCGTTGGCGTAGCGCAGCGCCTCGGCCTCGTCGGCGACCTTCTGCACGGTGATGACCGGGCCGAACACCTCGTCGGTGACGATCTCGTCGCCCTGGAGCAGGTCTGCCACGACGGTCGGGGCGAAGTAGAAGCCCCGGTCGCCGACCCGCTCGCCGCCGGTGGTGACCCGGGCGTGCGCGGGCAGCCGCTCGATGAAGCCGGTGACCCGGGCGAGCTGGTTGACGTTGTTCAGCGGGCCGTAGAGCACGTCCTCGTCGTCGGGCGCGCCGGTCTTGAGGTTGCGGGCCTGCTCGGTGAGCGCGTCGACGAAGGCGTCGTACGCCCCCTCGGTGACCAGCACCCGGGTGGCGGCGGTGCAGTCCTGGCCCGCGTTGAAGAACCCGGCGATGGCGATGCCCTCGGCCGCGGCGGCCACGTCGGCGTCGTCGAACACCAGGACCGGGGCCTTGCCGCCCAGCTCCAGGTGGGTGCGCTTGAGCGCGGGCGCGGCCGAGGCGGCGACCTCGGAGCCGGCGCGGGTGGAGCCGGTGATGGAGACCAGCGCCGGGGTCGGGTGCGCGACCAGGGCGCGGCCGGTGTCCCGGTCGCCGCAGACGACGTTGAGTACGCCCGGCGGCAGGAACTCGGCGGCGATCTCGGCCAGCAGCAGTGTCGACATCGGCGTCGTGTCGGACGGCTTGAGCACCACCGTGTTGCCCGCCGCGATCGCCGGGGCGAACTTCCACACGGCCATCATCAGCGGGTAGTTCCACGGCGTGACCTGCGCGACCACGCCGATCGGCTCGCGGCGCACGTAGCTGGTCAGGCCGGCCATGTACTCCCCGGCGGAGCGGCCCTCCAGCAGCCGGGCGGCCCCGGCGAAGAAGCGCAGCTGGTCGATCGCGGGCGGCAGCTCCTCGCTCGCGGTCAGGTGCAGCGGCTTGCCGGTGTTGCGGCTCTCCAGCGCGACCAGCTCGTCCGCCCGCGCCTCGACGGCGTCGGCGATCTTCAGCAGGGCCTTCTGGCGCTCGCTCGGCGTGGTGTCCCGCCAGCTCTCAAAGGCGGCGGCCGCGGCGGCCATGGCGTCCTCGACGTCCTGCTTGCCGGAGACGGGCGCGCTCGCGAGCACCTCGCCGGTGCACGGGTCGACCAGGTCGGCGTAGCCGCCATCCACGGGGGCCACGTACTTTCCGTTGATGAAGTTGGCCAGTTTCTCTGTCATCGGTGGCATAGCGCTATCCTCGCGACGAAATCCGCAACCAGCAAGGGTCTTGAGCAACTGTTTTCGTGCAGTAGGGTGGGCATATGGCCGATCAGACCCCGTACTGGATCGCGGGCTCCCCGGAGTCGAGCGACGACACCGTCGTCATCCGTAACCCCTACGACGGGCGGGTGGTCGGTCAGACCGCCAACGCTACGCCTGCGCAGGTCGAAACCGCGGTCGCCGCAGCGGCCAAGGCCGCGCCGGAAGGCGCCCGGCTGCCCGCCGCCGCCCGCGCCGCCGCCCTCGACCACGTGAGCCGCCGCCTGACCGAGCGGGGCGACGAGATCGCCGCGCTGATCTCCGGCGAGAACGGCAAGCCGCTGATGTGGGCCAAGGCCGAGCTGGGCCGGGCCGCGTCCACCTTCCGCTGGGCCGCCGAGGAGGCGCGCCGCTTCTCCGGCGAGCTGATGCGGCTGGACACCGACCCGGCGGCCGCCGGGCGGATGGCGGTGGTGCGCCGCTTCCCGAAGGGCCCGGTGCTGGGCATCAGCCCGTTCAACTTCCCGCTGAACCTGGTCGCGCACAAGGTCGCCCCGGCGATCGCGGTCGGCGCCCCGATCGTGGTCAAGCCCGCCCCGGCCACCCCGCTGTCCGCGCTGCTGCTCGGCGAGCTGCTGGCCGAGACGGACCTGCCCCCGGGCATGTTCTCCTTCATCCCGCTGCCCAACGACCGGGCGGCGGCGCTGGCCGCCGACCCGCGGCTGCCGGTGGTCTCCTTCACCGGGTCGGGGCCGGTCGGCGCGGCGATCCAGGCGGCCGTCCCGCACAAGCACGTCACGCTGGAGCTGGGCGGCAACGCCGCGGCCGTGGTCTGCGGCGACTACCGCGACCTGTCCTGGGCAGCGCAGCGCATCGCGCTGTTCAGCAACTACCAGGCGGGGCAGAGCTGCATCGCGGTGCAGCGCGTCATCGTGCACCGCGACCAGGCGGAGGCGTTCGTGCCGAAGCTGGTCGAGGCGGTGCGCGGGCTGAAGACCGGCGACCCCGCCGCGGCCGACACCCAGGTCGGGCCGCTGATCAACGAGGCGGCGGCGGAGCGGGTCGAGAGCTGGGTCGGCGAGGCGGTGGCCGCCGGGGCACGGGTGCTCGTGGGCGGCACCCGCGACGGCGCGAACTACGCCCCGACGGTGCTGGCCGACGTGCCCGCCGACGCGAAGGTCGCCTGCGACGAGGTGTTCGGGCCGGTGCTGGTGGTGTCCGTCGTCGACTCCGACGAGGCCGCGTTCGCGGCCGTCAACGACTCCGCCTACGGATTGCAGGCGGGCGTGTTCACGTCCGACCTGCAGACGGCGTTCGCGGCGCACGCGACGTTGCAGGTGGGCGGGGTGATCGTGGGTGACGTGCCGTCGTTCCGTGCCGACCAGATGCCGTACGGCGGGGTGAAGGGCTCCGGCACCGGCCGCGAGGGCCTGCGCAGCGCCATGGACGACTACACCGACCCCCGAGTGATGGTGCTCACGGGCCTCCAGCTCTGACCGCCCACATCGCGACAGTTCTCCCAGGCTGCCGCCCCCGTGCTGCGACGACGGCGCGGGGGCGGCGTTTCGCGTGTCGGGTGGCGCGCGCGCCGATCCTGGGTACGTAACGTGCGGTGGTTAGGGTGAGGCGTTTGGTCGAGATTGAGGAGAAGCCGTGTCTGACCTGTCCCAGATCGTCAAGGCGTACGACGTCCGCGGCACCGTGCCGGACCAGCTGAACGAGCCGGTGGCCGGCGCGCTGGGCCGGGCGTTCGCGCAGACGCTCAAGGACCTGGGCGAGGACCGCGGCACCGTCGTCGTCGCGCACGACATGCGCGAGTCCGGCCCCGCGCTGGTGAAGGCCTTCACCGACGGGGTACGCGCCGAAGGCGTCAACGTGGTCAACGCCGGTCTCGGCTCGACTGACCTGCTGTACTACGCCTCGGGCATCCTCGACCTGCCCGGCGCCATGTTCACCGCGAGCCACAACCCGGCCCAGTACAACGGCATCAAGCTGTGCTTCGCCGGAGCCAAGCCGGTGGGCCAGGCCAGCGGCCTGTCCGCGATCCGCGAGCGGGCGCAGCGGCTGCTCGACTCGGGCGAGGCGCTGCCCGCGCCGAGCGGCACGATCGAGTCGCGCGAGATGCTGGCCGACTACGCGGCGCACCTGCGCACGCTGGTGGACCTGAGCGGGATCCGGCCGCTGAAGGTGGTCGTCGACGCCGGCAACGGCATGGGCGGGTACACCGTCCCCGCGGTGCTGGGCGACGCGGTGCTGCCCGCGCTGCCGCTGGACATCGTGCCGCTGTACTTCGAGCTGGACGGCTCGTTCCCCAACCACGAGGCCAACCCGCTGGAGCCGGCGAACCTGGTCGACCTGCAGGCGGCGGTGCGTGAGCACGGCGCCGACCTGGGACTGGCCTTCGACGGCGACGCCGACCGCTGCTTCGTGGTGGACGCCGAGGGCGCGCCGGTGTCCCCGTCCGCGGTGACCGCGCTGGTCGCGACCCGCGAGCTGGCCAAGTACCCGGGTGCCACGATCATCCACAACCTGATCACCTCGGCGGCGGTGCCGGAGATCGTGCGCGAGCAGGGCGGCGTCCCGGTGCGTACGCGGGTGGGCCACTCCTTCATCAAGGCGGAGATGGCGAGCACCGGCGCGGTGTTCGGCGGCGAGCACTCGGCGCACTACTACTTCCGCGACTTCTGGGGCGCCGACACCGGCATGCTGGCCGCGATGCACGTGCTGGCGGCGCTGGGCGAGCAGGACGGCCCGCTGTCGGAGCTGGGGCGGCGCTACGAGCGCTACCTCTCCTCCGGCGAGATCAACTCGGTGGTGGCCGACCAGGGCGCGAAGCTGGCCCAGGTGCGCTCGCACTTCGCCGGGGAGCAGCAGGACGAGCTGGACGGGCTGACGGTCTCCTTCGCCGACGGCGCCTGGGTGAACCTGCGCGCGTCGAACACCGAGCCCCTGCTGCGGCTGAACGTCGAGGCCCCGACGCAGGAGCGGATGTCGCAGCTGCGCGACGAGGTGCTGAAGCTGGTCCGTGGGTAGGCTGTTCCTCGCTCAGCCGGCGATCTGAAGGAGCCTGACGTGTCGCTCGCCCCGCAACTGCTCGAAGTGCTCGCCTGCCCGGCGGAGGACCACGCCCCGCTGCGGCACGACCCCGACGCGCAGACGCTGACCTGCACCTCCTGCGGCCGGGTGTACCCGGTCCGGGACGGCCTGCCGGTGCTGCTGCTCGACGAGGTGCTCGACGCCCCGGCGGCGGGTGAGTGATGGGCGCTCCGATCGACGGCGCCGCGGGCGTACGCGGCAACCGCTTCTTCGACGAGGCGCTGCTGGACAACGCACCGGCCCTGGCCGCGCGCGACCCCGGGGGGATGCTCCGGGCGATCGCGTCTGCCGGGGCGCAGGTGCGCGAGGCGACCTCGCTGACCGCCGAGGTGGACCTGACGCACCTGGCCGACGAGGGCAGGCCGCGGGCCGTGGTCGTGGTCGGCGCGGGCACCGCTGCGCGTACCGGCGACATCCTGACCACCATCGCGGGACCGCGCTGCCTGGTCCCGGTGCTGACCCACCGCAGCGTGGACGTGCCGGGCTGGATCGGCGCGGCCGACGTGGTGCTGGCCGTGTCGGCGTCGGGCCGCTCGCCGGAGGCGCTGGCCGTGGCCGAGGCGGCGGGCCGCCGTGGGGCCCGGCTGATCGGCATCGGCGCGCCCGGCTCGCCGCTGCAGTCGGTGGCCGAGCGCTACCGCGCGCCGTTCATCCCCGTGCCGCGGCGCGGCGCGGCGCGGGCGAACCTGTGGGGACTGACGGTCCCGGTGCTGCTCACCGCGCGTGCCCTGGGCCTGGTCAAGGTCAACGAGGCGGACCTGGCGGAGAGCGCGACCCGGCTGGACCAGGAGGCCGACCGCTGCCGCCCGACCGCCGAGACGTTCGTCAACCGGGCCAAGACGCTGGCCCTGAACCTGGCCGGCTCGGTGCCGGTGATCTGGGGCGACTCGCCGCTGGCGGCGGTGGCGGCGGTGCGCTTCGGCGACATGCTGTCCGCCAACGCCCGTTATCCCATCGTGACCGACGCGCTCGGCGAGGCCGGGCGCGGCCGGGTGGGCCTGCTCGACGGCGTGTTCGGCGCGCTGGCGGCGGCCGAGCGGGACATCTTCGCTGATCCTGACCTTGACGGCGTGACCGAGGACCCCTCGCGTCTGCGCGTGGTGCTGCTGTGCGACGGTGGTCTCGCCGACGAGAACAGTGCGGCGCAGACGACGGACCGGCGAGCCGAGGTGGTGCAGGACATCGCGGCGAGGCGCGGGATCGAGGTGGACGTGCTCACCGCCGAGGGCGGATCGGCGCTGGAGCGGTTCGCCTCACTGGTCGCGGCGACTGACTTCGCCTCGGTCTACCTCGGCCTCGGGCATGGCCTGGATCCGATGGCGGTGCCGGCCGTCACGGAGCTGAAGGAGCAGTTGCGCAAGTGAGCAGGCGAGGCGAGCTCAACAACTACATGTACGGAGCGCGGGCGTGAGCGCGGGCGGCGGGACCAAGGCGATCGTCGCGGCGCTGCTGGCCAACCTGGGCATCGCGATCACGAAGTTCATCGCGTGGGCCCTGTCCGGCTCGTCGTCGATGCTGGCGGAGGCGATCCACTCGGTCGCCGACTCGGGCAACCAGGTGCTGCTGCTGTTCGGCGGCCGCCGGGCCCAGCGGGCGGCGACGCCGCTGCACCCGTTCGGCTACGGCCGGGAGCGTTACATCTACGCCTTCATCGTTTCGATCGTCCTGTTCAGCGTGGGCGGTCTGTTCGCGATCTACGAGGCGGTGCACAAGTACGAGGAGGCGATCCACTCGCCGACCAAGGGCGCGATCACCAGCTGGCAGTGGCTGCCGGTGACCGTGCTCGTCGTCGCGATCATCCTGGAGTCGTTCTCCTTCCGGACCGCGATCGTCGAGTCGAACGCCATCCGCGGCAAGGCGTCGTGGAAGGAGTTCGTCCGCCGGGCCAAGGCACCGGAGCTGCCGGTGATCCTCCTGGAGGACCTCGGCGCGCTGGTGGGCCTGATCTTCGCCCTGATCGGCGTGTCGATGACCCTCATCACCGGCAACGGTCTCTGGGACGCCGCGGGCACTATGATGATCGGCCTGCTCCTGGTGGTCATCGCGATCATCCTGGCGATCGAGACGAAGAGCCTGCTGCTCGGCGAGTCGGCGACCGACGAGGACGTCAAGGCGATCGCCGCGGCGATCGTGGACGGCCCGGAGGTGGAGCGCGTGATCCACATGCGCACCCTGCACCTCGGCCCGGAGGAGCTGCTGGTCGCTGCCAAGATCGCGGTCCGGCACGACGAGACCGCGGACGAGGTGGCCAAGGGCATCGACGCGGCGGAGGCCCGGATCCGGGCGGCCGTGCCGATCGCCCGGGTGATCTACCTAGAGCCGGACATCTACTACCAGAAGGGCTGAGTGTGCGCCGACTCCACAACCGGATCCGGCCCTACGCATGGGGCTCGCGCGAGGTCATCGCGCGGGTCCAGGGCCGCCCCGTGCCCAGCGAGGGACCCGAGGCCGAGCTGTGGGTCGGCGCACATCCCGACTGCTCGTCACTGGTCGACGGCGAGCCGCTGGCCGACGTGATCGCTTCGGCGCCGGGTGACCTGCTCGGCGCCGAAGCGCTCGGCCGCTTCGGCGCGCGCCTGCCGTACCTGCTCAAGCTGCTGGCGGCGGAGCGCTCGCTGTCGTTGCAGGCGCACCCCGACGCGCGCCAGGCGGCCGACGGCTACGCGGCCGAGGACGCCGCGGGCGTGCCGCGTGACGCCGCCCACCGCAGCTACGTCGACGGCAACCACAAGCCCGAGCTGCTGGTGGCGTACACCGAGTTCGAGGCGCTGTGCGGGTTCCGGCCGGCGGAGGAGTCGGCCGAGCTGCTGGACGCGCTGGGCGTCATGGCGCTCAAGCCGGTGGTCGGCGCGCTGGCCGTGGGCGATCTGCGCGAGGCGGTGCGCGCGCTGCTGTCCTGGCCCGCGCACACCCGCGCCGACCTGGTCGAGGAGGCCGTCGCGGCGTCCGGGGAGCTGCCGGACGGGCCGGCCGGCGGCGGGCCGCGCGGCCTGGTGCGGCTGCTCGCCTCGGACTACCCGGGTGACGTGGGCGTGCTCGTGTCACTGCTGCTCAACCACGTGGTGCTGGCGCCCGGCCAGGGCATCTGGATGCCCGCGGGCAACCTGCACGGCTACCTGCGCGGGGCCGGCGTCGAGATCATGGCGGCCAGCGACAACGTGCTGCGCGGCGGCCTGACCCCCAAGCATGTGAACGTGCCGGAGCTGCTGCGGGTGCTGCGCTTCGAGCCGCTGCACGCCCCGGTCCGCGACCCGGAGCCGGTGGCCCCGGGCGTGGTGACCTGGTCGGTGCCGGTCGACGACTTCCGGCTGCACCGGGTGCGGCTGGACGGCGCGGTGGGCGAGGCGCGGCTGGACCCGGCGGGTCCGCGGACCGCGTTCTGCGTCGCGGGCGAGATGACCGTGGCCGACGGTGCGGGCGCGGCCCGGCTGGGCGGCGGCGAGGCGGCGTTCGGCGCCGCGGACGGCGGCAAGATGATCTTCTCGGGCGCGGGCGAGGCGTATCTGGCCTCGCTCTGAGCGGCCCTGTTCCACAACGGACGACGGTCCGCCTGGTTGAAAACGAATCCCGTTTCTCAACCGGCGGGCCGTTTTCCCGTGCCCCCGGACGTGTCGCGCCGCGGCGCGCCGTACGACTCGACGGTTCTGCTTGACACCGGAAACGCGGAGTGTAGCCTTTTAACCACGCAGCGTTATCGGGATCAACACAGCCGAGCGCGCGCGGAGGAACCAAACCGGGGGGAGTGTGGCCCGGTTCCCGCTGCGGAGGGTCCGCCCGGGAACCGGGCCACACGTATGAGACGGCCGACCCACCGGGACAGGCGGTGGCCATCCCCGCGGACCCCCCGGCGTAGGCTGTAGCTCGCACTGGTCAGCCGACCGATTGGGAGTTCATCTATGGCCCGCACCCTTGCCCCCGGCGACTTCAAGGTCGCCGACCTGTCCCTCGCGGCGTTCGGCCGCAAGGAGATCCAGCTCGCCGAGCACGAGATGCCCGGCCTGATGGCGGTACGCCGCGAGTACGCGTCCGCGCAGCCGCTGGCGGGGGCACGCATCGCCGGATCGCTGCACATGACCGTGCAGACCGCGGTGCTTATCGAGACGCTGGTCGCGCTGGGCGCCGACGTGCGCTGGGCCAGCTGCAACATCTTCTCCACGCAGGACCACGCCGCCGCCGCGATCGCGGTCGGCCCCGAGGGCACCGTGGACGCGCCCGCCGGCGTGCCGGTCTTCGCCTGGAAGGGCGAGACGCTGGAGGAGTACTGGTGGTGCACCGAGCAGATCCTGCGCTGGCCGGGCAGCGAGGGCCCGAACATGATCCTCGACGACGGCGGTGACGCCACGCTGCTGGTGCACAAGGGCGTCGAGTTCGAGGCGGCCGGCGCGGTCCCGTCGCCGGAGAGCGCCGACTCCGAGGAGTACGCCATCATCCTCGGCGTGCTGCAGCGCTCCCTGTCCGAGGACGCCAAGCGCTGGACGACCATCTCGGCCGGCATCAAGGGCGTGACCGAGGAGACCACCACCGGCGTGCACCGCCTGTACGAGATGCAGCAGGCCGGCACGCTGCTCTTCCCGGCGATCAACGTCAACGACTCGGTCACCAAGAGCAAGTTCGACAACAAGTACGGCTGCCGCCACTCGCTCATCGACGGCATCAACCGCGCCACCGACGTGCTGATCGGCGGCAAGGTCGCGGTCGTCGCGGGCTACGGCGACGTGGGCAAGGGCTGCGCCGAGTCGCTGCGCGGCCAGGGCGCCCGGGTGATCGTCACCGAGATCGACCCGATCTGCGCGCTGCAGGCGGCGATGGACGGCTACCAGGTCGCCACCATGGAGGACGTGGTCGAGACCGCCGACATCTTCGTCACCTCGACCGGCTGCAAGGACGTCATCACGGCCGACCACATGAGCCGGATGAAGCACCAGGCGATCGTCGGCAACATCGGCCACTTCGACAACGAGATCGACATGGCCGGGCTGCAGAAGACCCCCGGCGTCGAGCGGATCAACATCAAGCCGCAGGTGGACGAGTGGCGCTTCGCCGACGGCCACTCGATCATCGTGCTGTCCGAGGGCCGCCTGCTGAACCTCGGCAACGCGACCGGCCACCCGTCGTTCGTGATGAGCAACAGCTTCACCAACCAGGTGATCGCGCAGATCGAGCTGTTCACCAAGCTCGACCAGTACCCGATCGGCGTCTACACGCTGGCCAAGCACCTGGACGAGAAGGTGGCCCGGCTGCACCTGGCCGCGCTCGGCGTGCGCCTCACCGAGCTGACCAAGTCGCAGGCCGAGTACCTCGGCGTGCCGGTCGAGGGCCCGTACAAGGCGGACCACTACCGGTACTGATCCTGAAAGCTGCCGTACCGAAGCTCCCGTCACGCTGTTCTGACAGCTGGGCGGGAGCTTCGGCTTTGCCTTTGCTCTGCTTACCAATACGCAACCGCTGCGTATTGGTAAGCAGAGCAAAGCGGGCGGGCTCGGTGGACGCCGCTCGGCCAGGTACGGCCAGGCGCGGAACCGTGCTCAGCGAGGAGCGGCCGAACGCAGCGGCGCCGCGTCGGCAGCTGCCGATGGCGCGCCGGGCGCGGCCACCGGCGGTGAGCCGAGCTGCGCGGGGATGCCGGGCAGGGCGGCAGGCTGCCCGGCCTGCGGGACCGTCTGCGCGGGGGTGAACAGCTCCGGCCACAGCAGCGCGTGGCTCGCTCGGTCCCGGGTCAGGCGGGCCGCCGCGCGGCGGTGCCGCTCACCGACGACCGCGGCCAGGTATGCCCAGCCCGGCGTGTCCTGCGGCGGGGCGGGCGTGGTGCAGGCGGCGATCTCGGTGGCCAGGGCGTGGCCCAGCCGGGTGCGGTGCGGGTCGCGCAGGCCGCGGCTGCGGGCCAGGAAGTGGCGGGCGGCCAGCGCCAGCTCGTCGTCGAGCCCGGTCAGGTCCAGCGTCGTCGCCCACTGCGCCAGCGGCGGAGGGATGCTCGGCACCCAGCCCCAGCTCTCCGGCGTACGGTCGTGCACCACGAGGGTGCCCGCCGCCATGTCGGCCAGCCGCTTGCCGCGCGGCGAGCCCGTCAGCACGGCCAGGCTCGCCACCCAGCCCACCGCCAGCAGCAGGCCCGGCCACTCCAGCGTCGCGCCGACCAGCGCCCGGGTGAACGACTGGCGCAGCGTGATCGGGCCGCCGTCGTCGCGCACCACCCGCAGGCCCATCGCCAGCTTGCCCAGCGTGCGCCCGCGCGTCAGCGCCAGCAGCAGCGTCGGGTAACCCACCGCGACCAGCACGATCGTCAGGATGTACGCGGACGTCACGTTGGCCGTGTCCGGGCCCAGCACCAGCATCAAGCCGACGGTCAGTAACGGGAGCAGCAGCATCGCCACCATGACCTGGGCGAGGACGTCGAGCATCAGGGCCAGCGTGCGCGACCCGGCGCGGGCCAGGCGCACCTCCAGGTGCACGGCCTCGCCGCTGACCAGCCCCGTGGCGGTGCCCTCCGCCGCCTCACGCCCCTGCCGCATCGGCACAGTGAATCACAGGCCCGCACCGCGTGACGGGTCCCGCTAGGCTGCTGCCGGACAACCCGGGGAGGAACGAGCGGTGGACCTGGACGCGTACGTCGCCGAGCACCGGGGCGAGTGGCGGCGGCTGGAGATGCTCAGCCGGCGCCGCAAGCCCACCGCGGCCGAGGCGGACGAGCTGGTGCTGCTCTACCAGCGGGTGGCCACCCACCTGTCCGTGGTGCGCAGCCGCACGCCCGACCCGGCGCTGGTCGCCGAGCTGTCCCGGCTCGTGCTGACCGCCCGCGCGACGATCACCGGGGCCGCGCCCGTGGACTGGCGGCGGGTGCCGCGCTTCCTCGCGTACGACCTGCCGCTGTCGCTCTACCGGGCGCGCCGCTGGTGGTACGGGACCACGATCTGCTTCGTGCTCGCCGCGGTCGCCGTGGGGCTGTGGGTCGACAGCGACCCGGGGGTCGCGGAGTCGTTCGGCATGAGCGCGGCCGACATCGAGCGGCTGGTCGAGTTCGAGTTCGAGGCGTACTACAGCGAGCACACCGCGCCCAGCTTCGGGCTCATGGTGTGGACGAACAACGCCTGGATCGCGGCCCAGTGCCTGGCCTCCGGGGTGCTGCTGGTGCCGGTGGCCTGGTTCCTGTGGCAGAACGCGCTCAACGTGGGACTGGTCGGCGGGCTGATGGTGGGGCACGGCCGGGCGGACGTCTTCTTCGGGCTCATCGCTCCGCACGGGCTGCTGGAGCTGACGGGGATCTTCGTGGCAGCCGGGGTGGGCCTGCGGATCGGCTGGGCCTGGGTGGTGCCGGGGCCGGTGCTGACCAGGGGTCAGTCGCTGGCCGCCGCCATGCGCCAGGGTATGCACGCCGCGCTCGGCCTGGTGGGGGTGTTCGCGGTCGCGGGCGTCCTGGAGGCGTTCGTGACGCCGTCGTTCCTGCCGCTGCTGGTGAAGGACGCGATCGGGGTGCTCGTGTGGGGCGCGTTCCTCGCGTACGTGCTGGTGCTCGGCCGTCGCGCCGAGCGCAGCGACCTGGTCCTGGACACCGCCCTCCCGACCCGGCCCTGACCCGGCGGCCGCGCCGCGCTGGGCCGCGCCGCGCTGGGCCGCGCCGCGCTGGGCCGCGCCGCGCTGGGCCGCGCCGCGCTTGGCCGCGCCGCGCCACGCCGGGCAAGATCGGCGTTTCGTGTCAGAAAGTGCGCTAGAACCGCACTTTCTGACACAAGGTAGCGATCTTCCTACTGGTGCCGGGCGGCCCGGCTGGCGATGATCGCGAGTTCGTGTCGAAAAGTGCGGTCTGAGCGCACTTTTTGACACGAGACGCCGATCTTGGTGGTCGCCCCTTGGCGGTCGCCGCCTGCGACGGACGGGTCAGAGCTTTCCGGCGGCTTTCAAGGCCAGGTAGGCGTCGGTGATGCGGCTGGCGAAGATGTCGGCGGGGAAGTCGAGGACCTCCACGCCGTGCCTGGTCAGGGCGGTGCTGAGGCGTTCCCGGTCGGCGAGGGCACGGGTGCCCGCGGCGGCGGCGTACACCTCGTTCGGGCCGTGCAGCGGGGTCGCGGCCAGCTCGACCAGCGCGGGGTCGTGCACGGTGGCGATCAGCACCCGGTGCCGGGCGGCCAGCCGCGGCAGCACCGGCAGCAGGCCCTCGCCCAGCGCGCCGGGCTCCAGCGCGGTGAACACCACCACCAGCGAGCGCTTGCGCTCCCGCCGCAGCACCTCGCTGGTGATCAGCTCGAAGTCGGTCTCGACCATGGCCGGGTGCAGCGGGGCCACGGCGTTGATCAGGCGGGGCAGGGTGCCCCGGCCGTGCGCCCCGGCGACCACGGCCCGCACCCGGTGGTCGGCCGCGATGAGGTCGACCTGGTCCCCGGCCTCCTGCGCGACGGCGGCGAGCAGCAGCGCCGCGTCCATGGCGGCGTCGAGGCGGGGCTCGTCGCCGACGCGTACCGCGCTGGTGCGGCCCGTGTCGAGCACGCACACCACCCGGCGGGAGCGCTCCGGCCGCCAGGTGCGCACCATGACGTCCCGCCGCCGGGCGGTGGCCCGCCAGTCGATGGAGCGCACGTCGTCGCCGGGCACGTACTCGCGCAGCACGTCGAACTCGGTGCCCTGGCCCCGGCCCCGGATCGCGGTGGCGCCCTCGACGGTGCGCAGCCGGGCCAGCTTCTCGGGCAGGTGGCGGCGCGAGGTGAACGGCGGCAGCACCCGCAGGTTCCACCGCGGCCGGTGGTCGGCCTGCCGGAAGGCCAGCCCGAGCGGGCCGAGGCTGCGTACGGTGACCCGCTCGGCGGGCCGGTCGCCGCGCCGGGTCGGGGTCAGCGTGGTGGTCAGCGTGGCCGCGGTGCCGGTGGGCAGGGCGACCCGGTGGGCGTACGGCGCCGCGCCCGCCGACGGCGCCCAGGCGTCGCGCACCAGCAGCCGCGCGTCGGCGCCGGTGCGGTTGGTGACGGTGAGCGTGGTGCTCGCCTGCTCGCCGAGCCGCACCACGGCCCCCGTGCCATCGCGGCGCACGGTGAGCCGGCGCGGGTCGGCGGTGACCGCCCAGTCGGCCAGCACCGCGGCCGCGACCAGGCCGAGCAGGCCCGCGGCAAGTGCCCACGGCGGGATCGCGAACAGCGCCGAGAGCACGCCGACGACCGGCGCGCACAGCGCGACCAGGATCGCGGCGCGGACGGTGGGCACGGCGGCTACCGCGGGGTGGGCACGGAGGCGAGCACCGCGTCCAGCACCGATTCGGCGGTCACGTTCTCCAGCTCGGCCTCCGGGGTGAGGCGCAGCCGGTGCCGCAGCGTGGGCCGGGCCATCACCTTCACGTCGTCGGGGGTGACGTGGTCCCGGCCGCTCAGCCAGGCCCACGCCTTGGCCGTGGCCAGCAGCGACGTCGCGCCGCGGGGCGAGGCGCCCAGCTCGACCGAGGGTGTGGCGCGGGTGGCCCGGCAGAGGTCCACGATGTAGCCGAGCACCGGCTCGGTGACCGTGATCCGGCCGACGGCGGCACGGGCGGCGGCCAGGTCGGCCGCCCCGGCGACCGCCTTGATGCCGACCGCGCCGAGGTCGCGCGGGTCGAAGCCGCCGTGGTGGGCGCGCAGCACCCCCAGCTCCTCGTCCCGGCCGGGCAGCGGCACGGTGAGCTTCAGCAGGAACCGGTCCACCTGCGCCTCGGGCAGCGGGTAGGTGCCCTCGTGCTCGATCGGGTTCTGCGTCGCGGCGACCAGGAACGGCTCGGGCAGCGCCCGGGTCACCCCGTCGGCCGACACCTGCCGCTCCTCCATGACCTCCAGCAGCGCGGACTGCGTCTTCGGCGGCGTCCGGTTGATCTCGTCGGCGAGCAGCAGGTTGGTGAAGACCGGTCCGGGGCGGAACTGGAAGTCGGCGCTGCGCGGGTCGTAGATCACCGAGCCGGTCACGTCGCCGGGCATCAGGTCGGGGGTGAACTGGATGCGCTTCATCTCCAGCTCCAGCGCCGCGCCGAGGCTGCGTACGAGCAGCGTCTTGGCCACCCCGGGCGGGCCCTCCAGCAGCACGTGGCCGCGGCAGAGCAGCGCGATGAGCAGCCCGGCGACCACGCCGTCCTGGCCCACGACCGCCTTGGCCACCTCGGCGCGCAGCCGGCCGAGGGCCTCGCGCGCGGGCTCGGCGGCGGGTGCGGTCGTCGGCGGCTCGGTTGTCAACGGCTCGGTCACCGGTGCTCTCCTTCGTTCACGGTTCCTGCGGTCACCCGCTCGACCAGCAGCCGGAGCTGCCCGGCCCACTGGTGAAGTTCCTCGTCGGTCTGCGGCTCGGGGCCGAACAGCAGGCCGCCCGCCAGCGCCGGGTCGAGGCCGGTCCGGGCGTGCAGCGCCGGCAGCAGCTCGTCGGGACCCGTGGCGGGCGGCAGGCCGACGGCGGCCGCGACCCGTCGGCGGGCGTCGGCGCGCAGCGTCTCCAGCGCGGGCCCGCGCGCCTTCGCCCGGCGGTAGAGCCGCCCGCGCCCGAGCGCGGTCTCCGCACCCGGCACCTCGACCGGCAGGGCCTCCACGGCGGGCGGGCCCAGCCGCCGGCCCTTGGCCAGCGCCACCGTCAGCGTCGCCGCCAGCAGCGTCAGCACCACCCAGAACAGCCAGTCCGGGTACGGGCTGGGGCCGGGCTCGCGGTCGGGTTCGGACTGCCGAGGCCGCTCGCCGCTGGGGGTGCGCGGCCGGGGCGGCGGCGGCTCCGCCTGGTGCAGGTCCAGCCAGATCAGGGTGCGATGGGTGCTGAGCAGGTCGACGGCGAGCCGCGCGTTGCCGTGCTCGTCGATGCGCGCCGCGCGGAACGGGTCGGCGCTGCCCACCAGCACGAACTCGGGCCCGCCGGATTCGCGCACTCGGGCCAGGCCGCCATCGAAGCAGAGCTGCACGGGCGCGGGCGCGCCGTACACCTCGGCGTACACGTTGCGCAGCGCGGCGGCCCGGTCGGCCGTGGTGAGGGCGCAGTCGGCGCCGCGCTGCCGGACCGCCGCCGCCCAGCGCCGCCGTACCAGCCCGACCGAGTCGAGCGCGGCGGAGACCTCGGTGCCGCCCGGCTCCACCAGCACCACCCGGGTGCCCTCGGGCAGCTCCGCCAGCGTGCTCAGCCGGGTGCGGTGCAGGAACTGCGGGGCGGGCACGAACAGGGTGACCGGGTGAGCCGTGTCGCCGACCGCCCGCACCGCGTCCGCGCTGGCGGTGACCGTGCGGATGGTGACGCCCTCGGCCGCGAGCAGCTCGGCGAGGCGCCGCGCCCCGTCCGGGCCGTCGCCGGTGGGGGACAGGTACGCGGGCTCGTCCGGCTCGGGCTCCTCGACGGCGTGCGCGGTCAGGGTGACCGCCAGCAGCGCGAGCACCGGCAGGAACGGCACCAGCAGGCGCCACCGGCGGCGCCGGTCGGCCCGGGAACTCATCGGCCACCTCGCACCAGTTCGCGCACGGTGGCCAGGTGGCCCCGCATCCGTTCGTCGTCCCCGGCGGACGCCGGGCGCTGGGCGTACCAGATGCCGGAGAACACCGCGGCGGCGTCGCCCAGCGCGGGGCCCAGCGCCGGGCGGGCGGTGACGGCGGCGCGGGCCAGCTCGGTCACCGTCCAGCCGGGCACGTGCTCGATCACGCCGCGCTCGGCCAGCTCGCGCACGATGGCGCGCAGGCGCTCGCGCACCGCCTCGGCCCAGCGGCCCTCGGCGGCGTACCGGTCGGCCAGCTCGTGGAAGACCTCGGCGGGCTGCTCGAGCAGCTCCTCGGCGTCCTCCTCGCCGTCGGCCGGCTCACCGGTCACCTCATCGACGTCCTGGCCGCGCTTGGCGCGGCGGGCGGCCCGGCGCAGCTTCCAGCGGGACGGCAGCCAGGCCGGGTACGTGTACCAGAGCACCGCGACCACGACCGCCAGCAACAGCAGCACGAGCGTGCTGAAACCGATGCCGAACACGTCGTCCCAGGCCGCGGCCGCCTCGTTCCACCACCTCATCAGCGGACCGCCAGCATCTCGGGGGTCGGCTCGCGGCGCCGCGACGCACGGTCGAGCCACAGGTCCAGGCCCTCCAGCCGGATCCGGGACTCGATCAGCAGCGCGGCGTCGAGCGCGGCCAGCGTCGCGTACGCCAGCGTGTTGGCGACCACGAACACCGGCACCAGCAGCCACTCCGCCAGCTCCGGGCCGACCGGCAGGAACTCCAGCCCCGCCAGCGCGCCCAGGTAGAACGCGAACCGCAGCAGCAGCCACGACGCGTAACCCAGCACCCGGATCGCGGCCACCCGCATGCCGCCCCGGAAGGCGACCGACGCGGCCCGGCCCAGCGCGCCGAAAGCGCCCCGGCGCTCCACCGCGACCACGACCCCGACCAGCCCGAACAGGGGGTATCCGAGCAGCCACAGCGGCCCGAGGAAGGCGCCCAGCGCGGCGGGGACGGCGGCGATCAGGCCGCCGACGGCGACCGCCTCGGCGCCGCGCAGCCGCTCCCGCAGCCCCTTGCGGGGCACCTGGCTGGTGAGCGCCGTGGCCACACCACGCCCGGTGAGCAGGCCCAGCCACACGATGATCAGTGCTTCGAACCCCGCGCCCAGCGCGAGCAGCTGCCAGTAACCGCTGCTCAGCTCGGGCAGCCCGGCGCTGAGGACGACACCCACGGTGTCGCGGCCGGGCACCAGCACGGCCTGCTCGGCCAGGGCGAGCACCGCGGCGGCGGCCGGCAGCACCCCGGCCCGGCGGCGGACCAGTTCGGCGGCGGCGTCGAGCAGCTCGCCGAGGGTTAGCGGGCGCAGCGGCAGCGCCTGGTCGCGCGGCCGGCGGGCGGCCGAGGGCGCGGCGCGGTCCAATCGTCGCTCCGAGGGGGGTGTGCGGGCGGGACGTGGGGGAGTCTAGGGGCGGCCCGCCACGCGTCACGGCGCGCCGGGGACGGGTCGCCGCCATAGTGGCACGGCGTGGCCCGATGCGCGGTCCCTACCCTGGCCGATCGGACGAGATCAGCGAAGCCGGTTCGTGTCTCGGCGTATGGGATGGGATATTGGACGGCATGAGCGCTCCGATGATGCCGAGGCATGCCGCATGAGGGCCCGCGTCCTGGTGGTGGACGACGATCCCGCGCTCGCCGAGATGCTGGGCATCGTGCTGCGCAGCGAGGGGTTCGTGCCGGCCTTCGTCGCCGACGGCGAGCGGGCGCTCGCCGCGTTCCGTGAGGCGCGCCCGGACGTGGTCCTGCTGGACCTGATGCTGCCCGGGATGAGCGGGCTGGACGTGTGCCGGGCCATCCGGGCCGAGTCCGGCGTGCCCATCGTGATGCTCACGGCGAAGAGCGACACCGTGGACGTGGTGCTGGGCCTGGAGTCCGGCGCCGACGACTACGTGGTGAAGCCGTTCAAGCCGAAGGAGCTGGTGGCCCGGGTGCGGGCACGGCTGCGCCGGGGCGAGGACGTCACCCCCGAGCTGCTGACCATCGGCCCGCCGGACAACCAGATCATCATCGACGTGCCGGCGCACACGGTGACCCGCAACGGCGCCGAGGTGAAGCTGACCCCGCTGGAGTTCGACCTGCTGGTCGCGCTGGCCCGCAAGCCGCGCCAGGTCTTCACCCGCGAGGTGCTGCTGGAGCAGGTCTGGGGCTACCGGCACTCGGCGGACACCCGCCTGGTGAACGTGCACGTGCAGCGGCTGCGCGCCAAGATCGAGCCGGACCCGGAGCGTCCGGAGATCATCTTGACCGTGCGCGGAGTGGGCTACAAGGCCGGCACCAGCTAACCTTGCCCTGCCGTGACCACCCCCACCCCTACCCCCACTGAGCTGCCCAGACCCCGCCCGGCGGAGTCGTCCGGGCAGCCTGCGGCCGTGCCCGGCGCCGCCGAGCGGGCCACCGTCGCCGTCAAGCGCTTCGTGAAGCGAGCGGCCAAGGTGCCCGCGCTGCGCCCGGCGGCCCGGAAGCTGGCCCCGCCCGTGCGGCAGGCGCAGCGGATCTGGCGGCGCTCGCTCCAGCTGCGGATGGTCACCATCACCCTGCTCTGCTCCAGCGCGCTGGTCGGCGGCTTCGGCTACCTGATCGCCGACAGCAGCACGGAGCGGCTGCTGGCAGGGGCTCAAGAGGACGCCGAGCGCCGCTTCGACAACGGTGTGAAGACCGCGATCCAGCAGCTCAGCGCCATCCCCAGCGCGGAGAGCCCGGACATGAACGGCCAGGTCATCCGGCTGCTCAGCTCGCTGACCAGCGGCCAGGACGGCCTCGTGGCGACGATGCGCTTCTCCCGGGAGACCGTGCCCTCGCTGAGCTCGCAGGGCCTGGCCTGGCCGCAGGGTCTCACCCTGGCGCCGGTGATCACCGATGGCCTGGAGCAGGAGATCCTCGCCAACCGGAAGGCGCACGAGTACATCGAGGCCGACATCGGCGACGGCAAGCACACGTACCTGGTCTACGGCTCGCCGGTGCCCGTCCCGAAATGGCGGGGCGGCTCGGTGGAGCTCTACTACATCCTCCCCGTGGACACCGAGCTGAACGTCGCCCGCGACGTCCAGTCGACGATCAGCTTCGTCGGCGTCGCGCTGATCCTGCTGCTCGGCATGGTCACCGCGCTGGTCACCCGGGCCACCGTGAGCCCGGTGCGGGTCGCCGCGCGGACTGCTCAGCGCCTCTCGGCCGGCCTGCTCGACCAGCGCATGGTGGTCAAGGGCGAGGACGAGATGGCGCTGCTCGCCGACGCGTTCAACCAGATGGCCGCCAACCTGCAGCGGCAGATCGTGCGGCTGGAGGAGATGTCCCGGCTGCAGCGGCGCTTCACCTCGGACGTCTCCCACGAGCTGCGCACCCCGCTGACCACCGTACGGATGGCCGCCGACCTGCTCTACTCCGAGCGGGACAGCTTCGACCCGGCCTCGGCGCGCAGCGCCGAGCTGCTGCAGGCCGAGCTGGACCGGTTCGAGGAGCTGCTCACCGACCTGCTGGAGATCAGCCGTTTCGACGCGGGCTTCGCGATGCTGGACGCCGAGCCGACCGACCTGGTCACCGTCGTGCAGCGGGTGACCGAGCGGCTCGCGCCGGTCGCCGAGCGGGTGGGCGTCGAGCTGGAGCTGGTCGCGCCGGACCCGCCGGTCATCGCCGAGATCGATCCGCGCAGGGTGGAGCGCATCCTGCGCAACCTGGTCGGCAACGCCGTGGACCACGGCGAGGGGCGGCCGGTGGTGGTCACCCTGGGCCTGGACAAGCGCGCGGTGGCGATCACCGTACGCGACCACGGGGTGGGTCTGAAGCCCGGCGAGGAGAAGCTCGTGTTCAACCGGTTCTGGCGGGCCGACCCGTCCCGGGCGCGGCAGACCGGCGGGACGGGCCTGGGCCTGTCCATCAGCCTTGAGGACGCCCGCCTGCACGGCGGCTGGCTGGAGGCGTGGGGCGCTCCGGGGCACGGCGCGCAGTTCCGGCTGACGCTGCCGGTCCGCGCGGGCGGGCGGCTGTCCGGCTCCCCGCTGCCGCTGGTGCCCGAGGACCACGCGACCGCCCGGCCGAAGCCCGGCCCGACGGTGGTGACGGCATGAGGCGCGCGATGAGCCTGCTGCTCGCCGGGGTCACCGTGGTCGCGCTGGCGGGATGCGGCATCGGCGTGCCCGAGGGCGTCGTGCACGACGGACCCGGCCCGTCGGCGGGCCCTGGGCTGGCCTCCCCGGAGAACGAGACGCCGCCGAAGTGGTCGCCGAACAACCTGGACCCCCGTCAGCTGGTGATGGACTTCCTGCAGGCCCCGGCCGGTGACCACGTGAACGGGCACACGGCGATCATGAACGAGGTGCGGAAGTTCCTCGCCGATGGCGAGGGCTGGGAGCCTGGCGGCAACCTGACCCTGGTCCGGGTGGTCGACGAGCCGAGCCCCCGGGGCAACACGGCGGACGTGACCTTGCGCCACCTCGGCACGCTGACCGTCGACGGTGAGGTCATTCCCAGCCAGAACCCCACCGAGAAGCGATACCGCTTCAAGTTCGTGCAGAAGCCCGGCGGGCCGGGCCTGGTGCTGGCGGAACGGCCCGACGAGCAGCTCATGCTCGACGTGGACAGCCTGACCAAGTACTACGCGAAGCTGCCCATCTACTTCTGGAACAGCGACGACACCGCGCTGGTGCCGGACGTGCGTTACATGCCGACCGCCGTGGCGGAGGAGCAGCGCAACAACCGCCTGTTCGACTGGCTGAACAATGGCAGCTCGGCGTGGCTCGAGGGCGCGGTGAAGCCGGTGCCCAAGGACACCCAGCGCGTAGGCAGCATCGTCGAGGACGCTCACCAGCTGACGGTCAACCTGGGCGCGCTGGTCGACCAGACGCCGCGGGACACGCTCGCCGCGCAGCTGTACTGGACGCTCTGGCCCGAGGGCGAGCAACGGCTGCAGTTGCAGATGGATGGCCGCGACGTCGCCACCGACTACCGCTTCCCGGAGAAGAACCTCGCCGTGGCGGCACGCGGGACCGACCCCGGCCGGTACGCCGTGGTCGACGGGGTGCTCCGCCGGCTGCGGTGGGGCAACGATCACCGCGGCGTGCTGCAGCTCGACGATGCCGTGAACCGCAACGTGGTGAGCGCCGCCGTGGCCCGGGATGAGGCCGCGTTCGCGCTGGTCCGCAACGTCGGGGGAGGCCAGCGGCTCTTCATCGGCTCGGCCCGCGACCAGATCGCCGAGGTGCCGGGACTGCGCGCCGCGAGCATCTCCCGCCCGATCTGGCTCGACCGGGCAGCCAGCACCGTGCTCGTGCTCGCCGACGGCAGGCCGTGGGTGGTGAGCGCGCGGGACCGTAAGGCCGAGGAGGTGCGCGGCGCCGCCGTCGGCAAGACGTTCACCGGGCTGACCGTGGCGCCGGACGGCCGCCGGATGGCGCTGGTGCGGGAAGGGAATCTCTACGTCGCCGCGCTGAAGCGGCAGGGCACGAAGCTGAGCTCATTCGCCATGGGCGACCTGCGCAGGGTGCCGACCAGCCTCGACGGGCAGCTGCAGGAGGTGGCCTTCATGCAGGAGGACACGCTCGTGGTGTCCAGCTCGGGCGACAAGGTGTCGCTGGCACAGGTCACCATCGACGGCGCGATCGAGCAGGTGTTCCCGACCAACCAGCGCGGCGTCGTCACCAATCTCACCGCGTACGTGGCCAACGCGGGCCGGTCGGTGACCACCGGCTCCGTGCTGCTAGACCTCGACGGTGAGGCGCACCTGGCGTTCGAGGGCTCGCTGCAGCGGGTCGGCGGACAGACCATGCCGGTGGTGCCGCCGAAGTCGCCCGAGCCGTCGCCGTCGACGTCGCCGTCCGCCTCCGCGAGCCCGGCCCCGCCGATCGAGCCGGTGCTGTCGGCCGCCTGCTTCGAGGGCTGAGCCGTGCCGGCCGCGACGCTCTGGCAGGCGCTGGCCGATCTGGTGCTGCCCGCGTCCTGCGCTGGCTGCAGCCGTGAGGGGCAGCCGCTGCGGCTGGAGGTGTGCGGCGACTGCGCCGCCGCGGTCCAGGCGCTGCGAGCCGCCCCCACCCGGCCCGATCCGCCGCCGCCCGGCCTGCCGCCCTGTGTGGCGCTCGGCGACTACGCCGCTGAGCTGCGCGAGCTGATCCTGTCGTTCAAGGAGCGCGGCCGGCACCGGCTGGCCCGCCCGCTGGGCGCGCTGCTGGCCGAGGCGGTCGCCGCGACCGTGCCGCCGAGCGCGCCGGTGCTGCTGCTGTACGTCCCGGACACCACCGCCGCGGCCCGCGCCCGGCACGGCGACCACCTGCGGGCGCTGACCCGCGCGGCGGCGGACCGGCTGCGCGAGGCCGGCCGTGTGGTGGCGGTGGCCGCGCCGCTGCGCGCGCTGCCCAAGGCCGACTCCGCGCACCTTTCCTCGGCGCAGCGGGCGGCGGCCGCGGCCGCGGGTTTCGCCATGCGATCAAGGGGTATGGCCGACGTACGGCGCGCCGCGCCCGGATCCGTGACGCTGTTGCTGGACGACATCGTGACCACCGGATCCACCCTCGCGGCCGCGTCGGAGCTGCTGGCGGGCGCGGGCGTCCGCGTTCACGGCTGCGTCGTCCTCGCGGCGACACGCCGTATTCCGCCACAGCGCGCAATATGGTCGTAATCTTCGGATAATGACGTGATCGGTGCTCCGTGACGGCTCCATGACGCGTGGTACCGAAAGGGCGAATCTCGTCAAAACAGTCTTGGTACAAGGGATGACGAGGGGCTGACGAGCGGCTAGCGTCAGAAGCCAACCACCTGATGGAGTCACCGCCTCGGCAGTGACAGGAGCGTCGGAAGGGGCTTACACAAGTGCGCCCCGGACACAGTCGCCGGGGTGTTTCCGCACTCGGACAGACCGTGGGAGGTCAGGCGTGGACATCGAGGTCAAGGGTCGTAATGTCGAGGTCCCGGATCACTTCCGGGTACACGTGGCAGACAAGCTGGCGAAGGTTGAGCGTTACGACCAGAAGATCATTGAAATCGACGTCGAGCTAATCCACGAGCGCAACCCGCGTCAGGCTGATTCCTGCCAGCACATCGAGATCACCTGCGTCACCCGCGGCCCCGTCATCCGCGCCACCGGTGCCGCCGGCGACTTCTACACCGCCCTCGACGAGGCCGTGGACCGCCTCGACCGCCGCCTGCGCAAGGCCGCCGACCGCCGCCGCGTCCACCGCGGACGCCGCGCTCCGGTCTCCGTCGCCGAAGCGACCGCGGGCCTGGCCGCGTTCCAACCCCCGGCCGCGGGATCGACCGCCACCATGATCCGCTCGGCCAACGGCGCCGGCGGCGCGGTGGACGCGCTGGAGGACGCGGACCAGCCGTGGCACATCGTGCGCGAGAAGGAGTTCTCCGGCGAGCCGATGACGGTGGACGACGCGCTGTACCAGATGGAGCTGGTCGGGCACGACTTCTACCTGTTCCACGACAAGGACAGCGGACGGCCGTGCGTGGTCTACCGCCGCAAGGCGTACGACTACGGCCTGCTGACGCTCGCCTGGTGAGCTGACCATTTCGGCCTGTCCCGTCACGACGGCGGGACAGGCCGATTCTCATTGGTCCGGGGATTTGCGGTGCGGGGCGATGCGCACGTACTGGATGTCGTCGACGCGGGTGCCGTCCGGTCCGGGCAGCCGGGCGGCGAGGTAGCCCTCCCGCTCGAAGCCGGCCCGCTCCAGCACCCGGCGCGACGCGTCGTTGTACGGGAAGGTGCCGGCCACCACCCGGATCACGCCCGCGTCCGCCATGGCCCAGTCGCTGAACAGCCGGGCCGCCCGGGAGGCCAGGCCCCGGCCGCGGAACTCCGGGCGCAGGCTGTAGCCCAGGATCGCCTGCCGCAGGAACGGCTCCTGGTAGAACAGGCCGATGTCACCCGCGAACTCGCCGGTGGCCGCGTCCACGATGGCGCAGACGGCGCGGGTCCCGGCGAGCCACTCCGATTCGGCCAGCGCGCAGCGCTCGCGTACGCCGTCCAGCGTGCTCGGCCCGCCGATGTTGCTGCGCCGCACCTCGGGCAGCTGCGACAGCGCGAACAGCGCCTCCGCGTCACCGGGGCCGAGCCGGCGCAGCCGAACCGCGCCGTCGGTCAGCTTGCCGCCGGGGAAGTCGGGCAGGCCGGGGGCGACCGGGCCGGGCGGGTCCGTCGCCAGCCTGGTGAACACGATGTAGTCCGCACGGGATCCGTCACGCAGGGTGGCGCCGCCGCGGCGTACCCCCTCGCGGGTGAAGCCCGCGGCCAGGGCCACCCGCTGGCTGGCCGCGTTGCCCGGCGCGGTGACCAGCTCCATCCGCGCGACGCCGCGCTCGGCGAACGCCCAGTCCGTGATCGCCCGGGTGGCCGCGGTGGCCACCCCCCGCCGGCGTGCCCACGGGGCCACCCAGTAGCCGACCTCGGCCTGCGCCCGCTCGGGCAGGACCTGGCCCATGCCCGCGCCGCCGAGCAGGTCGCCGGTGTCCGGATCGACCACCGCCCAGGCGGCACCGCCCTTGCGCCAGGCCGCCGGGGCGCCCTCGCCGATCCACCAGTCGGCGTCGGCCTCGGTGTACGGGCTCGGCATCTGCGCCATGAAGTGCGTGATCAGCGGATCGTTGCACGCCTCGCGCACGCGCGGCGCGTCCTGGGCCGCGAACGGCCGCAGCCGCACCCCGGCACCCTCCAGGATCACCGGCTCGGTCACGGCAGGTCCTCGCGGACCAGCGCGGCGGTCCAGGCGTCCCGACGCTCGCCGCGGTGCGCGCAGCCGTTGCGCTGCACGCCCTCGTACGTGAAACCGGCCTGCTCGGCCACCCTGCGGGAGCCGTCGTTGCCCACGTGGGCCTTCCACTCCACCCTGGCCAGGCCCAGCTCTCGGATGCCCCACTCGGCCACCGTGCGCAGCGCGGCGCTCATGTAGCCGCGGCCGCGCGCCCGGGGCGCGGTCAGGAAGCCCACGTCGGCGACCTCGGGGTCCTTGCCGACCCGCAGGTCGATCTGGCCGGCGTAGCCCTCGGCGTCGGCGAGCACGAACGCCGCGCCCTCGCGCCGCTGCCACCAGCCCGGCGCGTAGTCGTGCACGAAGCCCAGCGCCCGCTCGTGGTCGTAGTCCAGCGGCACCGTGGTCCAGCGCAGGGTTTCCGGGTCGGTGCAGGCGGCCAGGATGCCCGGGGCGTCGCCGGGCTCCGGCAGGCGCAGGGTCAGCGCCTCCCCGCGCGCGGTGACGGTGCGCAGCACGGGCTGGGGGTGGTCGTACGGGTTGCTCATGGCCCCACCCTGGCACATCGCGCCGCCGGGGGCGTACCCGTTATCGGCTCAGGCCAGCGCCACCAGCACGTCGCGGTGGTCGTCGACGACCTGCGCGGGCAGCAGCCGGTGATGGGCCAGGTGGTCGACGGTCAGCAGCGGGCCGTGCTCGGCGCGGTGCGCGACGATGTGCCGCGCCTGCTCCGCGCTGATGCCGGGCACCGCGGCCAGCACCTCCGCCGGGGCGCTGTTGACGTCGACCAGGCCGCCGTCGTCGAAGGCCGGGGCCAGGTCGGGCCGGCCGATGTGCAGCCGCTTGGCGATGTCCGGGTGCCGGGCCAGCAGGTGGCGCGCCTGCTCCCGGCGTACCCGCAGCTCGATGGCCCGCACCACGGCGGCCGACGGGGTGCGGGAGGGCTTGTCCAGGCCCAGGAACAGGCCCTGTGCGATGCCGCCGACCCAGGTGACCAGGATCGACATCATCGCCAGGTTGTCGCGCAGGGTCACCTCCTCGGTCTCGCCGTTGGTCATGATCGTCCAGGCGAAGACGTTCAGGGCCAGGTAGCCGACCGCCGACACGGCAACCCACCAGCTGCGGCGGTACGCGGCGAAGAAGCCCATGGTGGCGAAGCTGGCGAAGCCGCACGACAGCAGCGGCACCGCCCCGCCCACGGCGGCCAGGATGATGCGCTGGGTGCGTGCGGTGTCCTCGGGCGAGACCGGCGGCGGGGGCGGCGGCGCGGGATACCCCGGCCACCCGGGCACCACCGGGTACGGCGCCCAGCCGGGCGGCACCCCCGCCCCGCCCGGCAGCGGGGCGTGCGGCGCGGGCACCGGGTACGGGCCGGCGAGCACCGTCGCCACGGCCGTGGCCACCGGCTGGTGCATCGGCGCGGGCGAGGACTGGCTCGGCACCGGCGGCGGGGGAGCCTGCAGCGCCGGGTCGCCCTGCAGGATGGCGCGGTGCAGCTGCTGCAGCCGCTCGCCCGGCTCCACGCCGAACTCCTCCGCCAGCAGGGCCCGCGCGTCCCGGTACGCCGCCAGCGCCTCGGCCTGCCGGCCGCACCGGTACAGCGCCAGGATCAGCAGGTAGCGCAGGCCCTCCCGGAGCGGGAACTCGGCCACCAGCTCCACCAGGCGGGGCGCGGCGTCCACGTGCCGCCCCAGCTCCAGCTCCAGCTCGACCATCGCCTCCAGGGCGGCGGCCCGGCCCTCCACCAGGCGCTCCCGGGCCGCCTCGAACACCGGGCCGGTAAGCCCGGCCAGCGGCTCGGCCCGCCAGCCGCCCGCCGCCTCGCGCAGCACCGAGGCCGCCTCCAGCAGCCGCCGCTCGGTGCGCAGGCCGTGGGCGCGGGCGACCTCGCGGGCGAAGCGCTCGGTGTCGAGGCTGCCCTCCGGCACGGTGAGCACGTAGCCGGCCGGGGTCAGCGTGATCAGCTGCCCCGGCGTACGCGGCGAGTGCTCCGGGTCGAGCGCGCGGCGCAGCCCGGCCACGTACTTCTGCACCACGTTCGGGCCGTTCTCAGGCGGCTCCTGCTGCCATACCGCGTCGATGATGGCGGCGGGGGACACCGGCCGGTTGGCGTTGAGCACCAGCATCGCCAGCACCGCCCGCTGTTTGCCGGGGCCGAGGTCGAGCTCCCGGCCGCCGTGCCACGCCCGCAGCGGGCCCAGCAGCTCGAAGCGCAGCGGCCTGTCGGTCACGGGGGTCCTCCTGGTCGGGGTGGCTGCTCGCGCGGCTGAGCGGCGTGGACGCGCAGGGTCAGCCGGAGCGCAGCAGTCGGCAGCATATCGGCAGCGGGGCGGCAGCAGGGGTGCTGACCATGGTCACCGGGTGAGCGGCCCGGCCCGTTGTCAGGGGGTACGGGGGCGGCCGGCGCGCTGCGGCGCGGCGGCCGTCTCCCCTGCGGCGGGCGGCCGTGTCATCGACGCTCGACGACCCGGGAATGGTTGGAGGTATGTGACTTGTTGACCGATTCTGCTGGGTCACTTCCCCGGGGGTGACGATTCGCCGTCCGATGCGCCTACGATGGGTCGGCAGACTGTCTAGGGAGCGATGAACACCCGTGTCGATTTTCGAGAAGATCCTCCGTGCCGGTGAGGGGCGGATGCTCCGTCGGCTCAAGGCCATCGCCGACGCCGTCAACTCCATCGAGGAGAACTACGTCGATCTCAGCGATGCCGAGCTGCGGGCGCTGACTGACCAGTACCGTGAGCGTCTCGCCGACGGGGAGACCCTGGACGACCTGCTTCCGGAGGCGTTCGCCACGGTGCGCGAGGCCGCCAAGCGGGTGCTGCACAAGCGGCACTACGACGTGCAGATCATGGGCGGCGCGGCGCTGCACTTCGGCAACATCGCCGAGATGAAGACCGGTGAGGGCAAGACCCTCGTGTCTACCCTGCCGGCCTACCTCAACGCGCTGTCGGGCAACGGCGTGCACGTGATCACCGTGAACGACTACCTGGCCCAGCGTGACGCCGAGTGGATGGGGCGGGTGCACCGCTTCCTCGGCCTGACCGTCGGCGTGGTGCTGCCCAACCGGCCCTCCGACGAGCACCGCGCGGCCTACGCCTGCGACATCACGTACGGCACGAACAACGAGTTCGGCTTCGACTATCTGCGCGACAACATGGCCTGGTCCGCCGGCGACATGGTGCAGCGCGGGCACAACTTCGCGATCGTCGACGAGGTGGACTCGATCCTCATCGACGAGGCGCGGACCCCGCTGATCATCTCCGGCCCGGCCGAGCAGTCGCAGCGCTGGTACGGCGAGTTCGCGGCGGTCGTGGCCCGCCTGGAGCGCGGCAAGGACGGCTCCGGCGACTACGAGGTCGACGAGTCGAAGCGGACCATCGCCGTCACCGAGCGCGGCGTCTCCCGGGTCGAGGACCGGCTGGGCATCGACAACCTGTACGAGTCGGTCAACACCCCGCTGGTCGGCTACCTGAACAACGCCATCAAGGCCAAGGAGCTGTTCAAGCGCGACAAGGACTACATCGTCTCCGACGGCGAGGTCCTGATCGTCGACGAGTTCACCGGCCGCATCCTGCACGGCCGCCGGTACAACGAGGGTATGCACCAGGCGATCGAGGCCAAGGAAGGCGTCGAGATCAAGCAGGAGAACCAGACCCTCGCCACGGTCACCCTGCAGAACTACTTCCGCATGTACGAGAAGCTGTCCGGCATGACCGGCACGGCGCAGACCGAGGCGGGCGAGTTCAACAAGGTCTACAACGTCGGCGTGGTGAGCATCCCGACGCACCGGCCGATGGTCCGCCAGGACAAGTCGGACGTGATCTACAAGACCGAGAAGGCCAAGTTCCAGGCGGTCGTCGAGGACATCGCCGAGCGGCACGCCACCGGCCAGCCGGTGCTCGTCGGCACGGTCTCCGTGGAGAACTCCGAGATCCTGTCCCAGCTGCTGCGCCGCAAGGGCATCCCGCACTCGGTCCTCAACGCGAAGTACCACGCGCGCGAGGCCGAGATCGTGGCCCAGGCCGGCCGCAAGGGCGGCGTCACCGTCGCCACCAACATGGCGGGTCGAGGCACCGACATCCTGCTCGGCGGCAACCCCGAGTTCCTCGCCGCGGCCGAGCTGCGCCAGCGCGGGCTCACCGAGGAGGAGCACGGCGACGACTACTACAAGGCGCTCGACGAGATCCTCCCCGGCTGGGAGGAGGCCTGCAAGGCCGAGGCCGAGGAGGTGCAGGCCGCGGGCGGCCTGTACGTGCTGGGCACCGAGCGCCACGAGTCCCGCCGCATCGACAACCAGCTGCGCGGCCGCTCCGGCCGTCAGGGCGACCCGGGCGAGTCCCGGTTCTACCTGTCGCTGCAGGACGACCTGATGCGCCGCTTCCGCTCGGGCGCCGTCGAGGCGGTCATGGACCGCTTCAACATCCCCGAGGACGTGCCGATCGAGTCGAAGATGGTGACCCGGCAGATCCGCGGCGCGCAGACGCAGATCGAGGCCCAGAACGCCGAGATCCGCAAGAACGTGCTCAAGTACGACGAGGTCATGAACAAGCAGCGCCAGGTCGTGTACGCGGAGCGCAAGCGCGTGCTCGACGGCGAGGACCTGAACGAGCAGATCGAGGGCATGATCGACGACGTCGTCGCGGCGTACGTCACCGGCGGCACCACCGGCACCGGCAAGGAGTACGCCGAGGACTGGGACCTCGACCAGCTGTGGACCAACCTCAAGCAGCTCTACCCGGTCGGCATCTCGATCGAGGAGCTGGAGAAGGAGACCGGCGCCGAGCGCACCACCTTCGACCACGACTTCCTCGTCGAGCGGATGAAGCAGGACGCGCACGACGCGTACGACCGCCGCGAGCAGCAGCTCGGGTCCGAGGCCATGCGTGAGCTGGAGCGCCAGGTGCTGCTCGCGGTCATCGACCGCAAGTGGCGCGAGCACCTCTACGAGATGGACTACCTCCAGGAGGGCGTCGGCCTGCGCGCGTACGCCCAGCGCGACCCGCTGGTCGAGTACCAGCGCGAGGGCTTCGACATGTTCGCCCAGATGATGGAGGGCATCAAGGAGGAGGCCGTCGGCTTCCTGTTCAACCTGGAGGTCCAGGTCGAGCAGGCCGCGCCGGCCGAGCCCACCCCCGGCGTGCCGCTGCCCGACGGTGAGTCGCACGTCGAGGTCCGTGCCAAGGGCCTCGGCCAGCGCCAGCAGCCGCAGCGGGTGCAGTACACCTCGCCGACCATCGACGGCGCCGCAGGCGCCGGGTCGCCG
Organism: Catellatospora bangladeshensis; assembly: GCF_016862575.1. Taxonomy (GTDB): domain Bacteria; phylum Actinomycetota; class Actinomycetes; order Mycobacteriales; family Micromonosporaceae; genus Catellatospora; species Catellatospora bangladeshensis. The sequence continues at coordinate 47,340 of NZ_BONF01000040.1, forward strand.
CAGGTGCAGCAGGCCCCCGCGCTGGGCATCGGCGGCGGTGGCGGTGGCGACCGCAAGCCGTCCCCGCGCGGCGGTGCCCGCGGCGCGGTGGCCGCTCCGGCGTCCCGCAACTCGCCCTGCCCCTGCGGCTCGGGCAAGAAGTACAAGCGCTGCCACGGCGCCGCCTGACCCGCGCCCACCAGCACCAGAAGGGGCCGGCCCGTCCACGGGCCGGCCCCTTCTCCGTCTCCGCCCCACCCCGGTCCGGCGGCCATGATCGCCGTCTCGTGTCCAAAAGTCGGGCCCAGCCATAGGTTCCGACACGAGACCGCGATCTTCACTGCCGCCGGCTTTCCGGGGACGGGACGGGTCCGGATGGGTGATGGGGCCCGGGACGGGCGTTGCGGTGGTGTGGCTCGCGGGCGCCCGCCCCGGGAGTGGGATGGGGCCGGTCAGAGGAGGACGGTGAGGGCGGTGCAGCGCCAGCCGGTGCCGTCGCGCTCCAGGCGATACGCCACGGACCACGTCGTGCGGCCGTCGCTGAGCACCGCGGCGACCTCGGCGACGCCGGGTCTCGGCTCGCAGGTGCGCAGCTGGCGGCGGCGGACGGGGCGGCGCTGGGTGCCGGCGGGGGCGGTCCGGTGCAGCACGGCCAGCCGGCGCAGCGCGCGGGACAGCTCTTCGAGCAGGTCGTGTGCCTCGGTGACGCGCAGCAGCGGCCGCAGCTGGCTGGGCGCGCGGAAGCCGTTGAACAGCTCCAGGCAGAGGTTGAGGAAGCGGTGCGCGGCGGTGTGGCACTCGGGCGAGGCTCCGGCCACGGCCTGCGGCGGCACGGCCTCGGCGGGTTCGGCTCGGGCGGGCCGATAGGTGGTGGGGTGCAGCTCGTCGTCGAACGGCGGGTCGAGCCGCGGCGCGCGATGGATGCGGACGGACCCGGCCGGTGCGACCGTCATCGGGATCACCACCCTTTGATCTTGAGTTTGCTTGAGTTTGCCTCCGTTTGATTCTTTGTAGCGCGTGGACATCGATCGGTCAATGCCAATCCCAAGATCTCAGTCGTCCCCGCCGGTCAGCGGGTTGTCCTTGATGTACTGCTCGGTCTCGCCGTACAGCTGCTGGATGTACTCCTCCAGCCGGGTCCGCTCGATGCGCCACTGGCCGCGGCCGCCGAGCTTGATGGCGGGCAGCTCGCCCCGGCGCACCAGGGCGTAGATCTGCGCCGTGGTGGTGCTCAGTTCTTCGGCAACCTGGTCCAGGGTCAGGAAGCGGGGCTGGGCCTGGGTCATGTCGGCGGTTCTCCTGTGACAAGAGGAATGCTTGCGGTTGGTTCAGTTTGCCACCGGATGGTGCGTCACGGGAGCCCGGTGGGCACATGCGAGACTGAGCTGACGACAAGGCGGCCGGAGCCGGCGCCGGGAGAGGACGGGGACGTGGCGAGCGATCTCGTGAGGGTGTACCTGCCCGCGACGGTGCCGCTGGTGGCGGCGTTGCGCGACGGCGGCGAGCTGGCGGGCGCCACGGCCCACGCGGTGACCCCGGCGCTGCGGGAGTGGTACGCCGAGGGCGACGAGGAGGAGCTGGAGTACGTCGCCTTCATGCGGGCCGCGCAGGACGCGCTGCGCCTGCTGCGGGACGACCCGGCGGCGCCGCGGCGGCGCGTCGTCGTCTCGGCGGACGTGCCCGCGTCGCAGGTGAGCGTGCAGGACCGGGACCTCGGCACGAGCACGGTGCGGCTGGCCGGCGCGGTGCCACGGCGGGCGATCGCCGCGTTCCATGTCGACGAGGCCGACGGCGAGCCCGTGGTGGCGGCCGCCGCCGAGGTGGTCGAGCAGGCCTCCGCCGGCGACCCGGACGCGCAGTTCACCGTCGACTCGGCCGAGGACCTGGACCTGCTCTGGTACGCGCCCGAAGAGCTGGACGACCTCCTGCGACAGTGACGGTTAAGAAGGGCACCTTCTACATCGCAAAGCGATAAGAAGGTGCCCTTCCTTTTTGGGTCAGTCGCGCGTGGGCTTGGGCAGGGTGCGGCCGTACGCGACGATCGCGGTGATCGCACCGACGAACAGCACCACCAGGCCGGTGTTGCGGCGCGAGGCGGCGATGAAGTCGAGGATCTCCGCGTCGGCGGTGATGTCGGCGCTGGCCAGGGCGAGCAGCTGGGCGACGCCGAGACGCACGGCGAGCTCCGCCACGCTCAGCATGATCCCGGCGGCGGCGCCGGCGGCCAGGTAGACCGGCCAGGACGGGCTGTCCCCGGCACGCTTGGCGGCGCGGCGGAGCCGGGTGTACGCGAGGAACCCGGCGATCAGCCCGGCGATGACGGCGAGCGACCCGGCGAGCAGGCCGTTGGCCTCGTACCGGTCGGCCGCGGTGTCGCCGCCGCCGAAGGCGTCCAGCAGCGGCGTGGAGAACAGCGCCATCACGTTGAGGAAGACCAGCACGGCCAGCGCCGCGGTCAGCCCGGCGGCGAGGATGCGGGCGGGGCGGACCGCGCCGAGCGCCCCGCCGAGCGCGCCGGAGGCGCCCATGGCGATGGCGACGACGCCCACCGCCCGCGCCGACATGCCGTATGCCAGCAGCACCGCGCCGCTGGCCAGGGTGCCGGTGAGCAGACCCGCGCCGATGCCGACCGCCCAGCGCCCGGCGCCATGGTCGGCCCAGGCCTTGCGGCGGCCCAGCGCCAGCGTCGACCACAGCCCGACGGCCGCCCCGGCGACCAGGCTGGCCTGCACCACCAGGGGCAGCAGCAGCGACGCCAGCACCAGGTTGTAGTCGCCCTCGGCGCCGGTGAACGCGGTCCGGTAGAAGAGCAGGGCGACCAGCAGCCAGGCGAGCGCCGAGAAGGCGAGCCAGCCGGTCGGGGAGGGGTGGTGCGCTCCGTCGGGCGCACCGTGCTCGGCGGCGCGCTGCTGGGCGGAGGTGGCGGTCGCTGGCTCGGTCATCGTGGTCTCCTGTGGGGCGACAGTGGGCCTGCCTGCGGTGCGGTGCGCACCGCGGGGACGGCCCCGTGTCGTGAGGGCCTGAGCGGCTCGCGAGGTGCGGTCGGGGTGCTCGGTCGACCTAGCCTAGCCATGCCGGAAGGGTGGGTAGTCTGGACCGGTGGGACTGGCCCGCCGGTGCCGCGCCGAGGGTTGAACGGATCACATGTCCGGACCCGGGGGAACTCCTGGCGGTACTTTGCGTACTTGTATACAAAGAACGTTGCCGTACCTTCCGATCGGAGGAGCCGTCGATGGACGCCGTATCCCAGGTGCCCGAACCCCGCAACGAGCCGGTGCACACCTACGCGCCGGGCACACCCGAACGCGCCAGGCTGCAGAAGCGGCTCGGCGAGCTGGCGTCCGACCGCCTCGACCTGACGATGACCATCGACGGGCAGCAACGTATGGGGGGCGGCGACGCGATCGACGTCGTCCAGCCGCACAAGCACTCGCATGTGCTGGGAGTCACCCACAATGCCACCAACGCCGATGCGGTGGCGGCGGTGACGGCCGCGAAGAAAGCGGCCCCACTTTGGCGTGATATGTCGTTCGACGACCGGGCCGCGATCTTCCTGAAGGCCGCCGATCTGCTCGCCGGGCCGTGGCGGGACACCCTCAACGGCGCCACCATGCTGGGCCAGTCCAAGACGGTGCAGCAGGCGGAGATCGACTCGGCCTGCGAGCTGATCGACTTCCTGCGCTTCAACGTGCAGTTCGGCCGCAGGCTGCTGGCCGAGCAGCCGGTCTCGTCGCCCGGCGTGTGGAACCGCTTCGACCACCGCCCGCTGGAGGGCTTCGTCTACGCGATCACGCCGTTCAACTTCACCGCGATCGCGGGCAACCTGCCGGCCACCCCGGCGCTCATGGGCAACACCGTGGTCTGGAAGCCGGCCCACACGCAGCAGTTCTCGGCGCACTTCGTGATGCGGCTGTTCGAGGAGGCGGGCCTGCCGCCGGGTGTGATCAACATGGTCACCGGCGACGGCCTGGCCGTCTCGGAGGTCGCCCTGGCCGACCCGGATCTGGCCGGCATCCACTTCACCGGCTCGACCAAGGTCTTCCAGCACCTGTGGAAGCAGGTCGGCGACAACATCGCCGGTTACCGGTCCTACCCGCGCATCGTGGGCGAGACCGGCGGCAAGGACTTCATCGTGGCGCACATGTCGGCCGACCCGGCCGCGCTGGTCACCGCGATGGTCCGGGGCGCCTTCGAGTACCAGGGGCAGAAGTGCTCCGCCGCGTCGCGGGCGTACGTGCCGCGCTCGCTGTGGGAGTCGGGCGTGCGCGACCAGCTCGTCGCCGACACCGAGTCGCTGACCTACGGCGACGTCACCGACTTCCGCAACTTCGGCGGCGCGGTGATCGACGGCCGCTCGTTCGCCCGGCTGTCGGCCGCGATCGAGAAGGCGAAGGCGTCCGAGTCCTGCGAGATCGTCGCGGGCGGCACCGTCGACGACAGCGAGGGCTTCTTCGTCTCGCCGACCGTGATCGTCTGCTCGGACCCGGCCAACGAGGTCTTCACCACCGAGTACTTCGGGCCGGTGCTGGCCGTGCACGTGTTCGACGACGCCGACTTCGAGGCCGTGGTCGAGCAGGCCGAGGGCGTCGCGCCGTACGCGCTGACCGGTGCGGTCTTCGCGCAGGACCGGCGGGCGCTGGAGTGGATGAGCCACCGGCTGCGCTTCGCGGCGGGCAACTTCTACCTCAACGACAAGCCGACCGGCGCCGTCGTCGGCCAGCAGCCCTTCGGCGGCGGCCGGGCCTCCGGCACCAACGACAAGGCCGGGTCGTGGCACAACCTCGTCCGCTGGATGTCGCCGCGCACCATCAAGGAGACGTTCGTCCCGCCGACGGACCACCGCTACCCGCACATGGACACCGACCACCCGCGTCCGTAGCCCCTCCTGCCTCGGTCTAGGAGTGACGGCCCCGTTTCCGGGCCGCCACTCCTAGATCATTTTGCGGGGGGTACGGGTGGGGCGCAGTTTCGGTGAGGAAGGCGGGCGGCTGACGTACGGCAGCTACCTGCGGGTGCCGCAGCTGCTCGCGCAGCAGGTCCGGATGGCCGGGCCGGAGGCGCACGACGAGCTGCTGTTCATCACCATCCATCAGGCGTACGAGCTGTGGTTCAAGCTGCTGCTGCACGAGCTGGAGGACGCCCGGGACCGGATGCTGGCGGGGGAGGGCTACCTGCCCCGGGTCCGGCTGGAGCGGTGCCACGTGGTGGAGCAGCTGCTGGTGCAGCAGGTGGACGTGATCGACACGATGACGCCGCAGGACTTCCTCGCCTTCCGCACCGTGCTGGCGCCGGCCTCGGGTTTCCAGTCGGCCCAGTTCCGGGAGATCGAGTTCATCTCGGGGCTCAAGGATCCGGCCTTCCTGGACCGGCTACGCGGGCTGGAGCGGGGCGAGGAGCAGCGGCTGCGGCGCCGGCTGGCCGAGCCGACGCTGTGGGACGGATATCTGGCGCTGCTCCGGGCGCACGGCTTCGCGACGGAGCCGGAAGACGCGCTGACCGCCTCCCTGGTCACCGTCGCGCACGACCGGGAGCGGCACGGCGCGCTGTGGGACCTGGCCGAGGCGCTACTCGCCCACGACCAGGCGTGCGCACTGTGGCGGGCCCGGCACGTGCTGATGGCCGAGCGCCAGATCGGCACCAAGACCGGCACCGGCGGCTCCGCGGGCAGCCCGTACCTGCGGTCGCGGCTGGAGGCGCGGTTCTACCCGGCGCTGTGGCATCTCCGGGCGGTGCTGTGATCGCGATCTCAATGTCGATAGGCGTGGTTGGACGCGACGGTCGGACAGGAACACCGATGACGTACGCGCGTCAGCGACGTTTGTCCGGTTTGCGGCCGCCAGGGGTGTTGAGCGGCGCAAGATCGTGTCGCGCGGGAAGGGAGAAATGGGGCGACACGCCGGGGAGGGGGATATCGGGCGGTTTGTGTTATCCCGTCACCCGGGCCTTACCAGGCATGAAACGGACATATTCCTGTCTGATCAGACAGTCGGGACCGGACTGTCCGGCGCGGAATGTGCACTGTGGATGGGCCGATATCCTGGACAGAAGGCTGTTGAAGTGGCAGCGTTGAGTCATGGCAGAGGTAGGAATCAACGCTACCGCGGCAGCCGTGCTCGGTCTGCTGCACGATGGGCCCATGACGGGCGGTCAGCTGATGGCCGCGGCCGAGCGCCGGCTCAGCCCGTACTGGTCGATGACCCGGTCCCAGGTCTACCGCGAACTGCCGGTCCTCGCCGAGCTCGGCTACGTCAAGCTCGGCAAGCCCGGCCCGCGGGCGAGCCAGCCCTACGCGATCACCGCGTCGGGCAAGCGCGCCTTCGCCCGCTGGCTGAACGAGGAACCCGGCCGCGAGCTGGTGCGCAACCCGTACGCGCTGCGCGTCGCGTTCGGATCCACGCACGCGACCAACCAGTTCGACACCTTGCTCAACAGCGCCAACTCGCACCACTCGGAGGCGCTCGCGGAGGCCCGTGAGCAGGCCAAGGAGGCCAAGAAGGAGGGCGACGACTTCACCGCCGCCGGGCTGGAGTTCGCCGTCGCCTACCACAAGGCCGCGCTGAACTGGCTGAAGACGGCCATCGCCAAGTGAGCGCTCGGCGCTAGGCGAGGTGCGGTCGCACCTCCTCCAGCGCGGAACGCAGCGCGGCCGCGGCGGCAGCCGTCGCGCCCAGCGCGTCCAGTGCGAACAGGCCCGCTCCCACCACCGGCGGCTGTGCGAGCACGGTCAGCCGGGCCCTCGACGAGTGGGCCTTCACCCCCGCGTACACGGCATCTTCCAGCAGCGGATGCCGGGCGCGCAGCACACCACCGCCGAGGACCACGGCATAGGGCGTTCCGCTCAGCCCTAGCCGGTCCGCGGCGACCGTCACCAAGGCCGTGATCTCGGTCGCCTGTCGCGCCACCACGCGCCGGGCGACCTCGTCCTGCTGCCCGGCGACGGCGAACAGCACCTCGCTCAGCTCGATCATCCGGTCCTGGCTCAGGCTGCCCAGGTGCAGCCCGGTGATCACGTCGGCGACCCGGGCCTGCCCGAAGTGCGCGGCGACCGCCGGGGCGAGCGCCGTGGCCGGGCCGCGGCCGTCCTCGGCCCGCGCGGCGTGCCACATCGCCATCGAGGCCAGGTGCAGCCCGCCGCCCCAGTCCCCGGAGATGGGACCCAGCGCCGGGAAGCGGGCGGTGCGCCCGTCGGCGGCGCGGCCCACGCAGTTGATACCCGCTCCGCACACCACGGCTACCGCGTCGGGGCTGTCCGTGCCCGCCCGCAGCAGCGCGAAGGTGTCGTTGTCGAGCCGGTACGACTCGGCCCAGCCGGTCCCGGCGACGGCCTCGGCCGCCGCGTCGACCTCCTCGGGCAGGTCGAGACCGGACAGGTAGACCTCGGCGCGCGCGATCGGCACGGACCGGGGCATCTCGGCCGCCCGCAGCGCCGCGCCGACCAGCCGGTCCAGCAGCGCGACGGCGGTGTCCAGGCCGATCACCTGCGGGCAGGAGCCGGGCCCGCGCACGTACCCGTGCACCCGGCCCGCCGAGTCGGCGAGCACCACGTCGGTTTTGGAGTTGCCGCCGTCGATCGCCAGGAACAGTTCAGCCGGGCTCATGCCTTCTCCTCGCCGCGGGATCCCGTCACGTCACGCACGCCGCTCACCGGGCCCAGGGCAGGTGCGCGGCGTTCGCGGCCAGCAGGCCGTCCGTGAGCGAGGCAGCGTGTTCGTGCTGGCCGACCAGCGGGTGCGCCAGCAGCGCGGCGTAGACGCGGTCGCGCCCGCCGTGCACCGCGGCCCGCACCGCCAGCTCCTCGTACGCGGCGACGCCGGCGATCAGGCCGGACAGCTCCGGGCCGACCGGCGCGGCCGCGACCGGCGCCGCGCCGTCGCGGTCCACCCGGGCGCTGACCTCGATCACCGCCTCGTCGGGCAGGAACGGCAGGTGGCCGTCGTTGCGCAGGTTCACCGCGTGCACCGCGCCGTCCCCGGCGACCAGGGAGGTGATCAGCCCGACCGCCGCCTCGGAGTAGAACGCGCCGCCGCGCTGGCCGAGCAGCTCCGGCTTGGTGGTCAGGGCCGGGTCGGCGTACATCGCCAGCAGCTTCTCCTCGATCTCGGCCACCTTCTGGCCGCGGGTGGGCGCGTCGCGCTCCTCGCGCACCACCAGGTCGTGGGAGTAGAAGTAGCGCAGGTAGTAGGACGGGACCGCGCCGAGCAGGGTCAGCACCTCGCGGGGCAGCTGCACCTGGCCGGCCAGCGCGTCCAGGTGCCCGGCGAGCAGCTCGGGCAGCCGGTCGACGCCGTCGACGTACGCGGCGCGCTCCCAGGTGAGGTGGTTCAGCCCGACGTGGTCGAGGGTGACCGCGCCGGGGTCCACGCCGAGCAGCGCGGCGAACCGGCGCTGGAAGCCGATGGCCACATTGCACAGGCCGACCGCGCGGTGGCCCGCGTCGAGCAGCGCCCGGGTGACGATGCCGACCGGGTTGGTGAAGTCGACGATCCAGGCGCCGGGCGCGGCCAGCCGGGCCGCCCGCTCGGCCACGTCCAGCACCACCGGCACCGTGCGCAGCGCCTTGGCCAGGCCGCCCGCGCCGGTGGTCTCCTGCCCCACGCAGCCGCACTCCAGCGGGAACGTCTCGTCGCTGATCCGGGCCGCCTGGCCGCCGACGCGCAGCTGCACCACCACCACGGACGCGCCGGCCAGCCCCGCGTCGAGGTCGGTGGTCCAGGTCAGCGTGCCGGGGTGGCCGTGATGCGCCATCAGCCGCCGGGCGTACGGCCCGATCACGTCCAGCCGCGGCCCGGCCGGGTCGATCAGGCACAGCTCGGTGACGTCGAGGCTGCCGGCGAGCCGGGCGAACCCGTCCACCAGCTCGGGGGTGTAGGTGGAACCGCCACCCACGACTGCGATCTTCATCGGTGCTCTTTCTGTCGGTGCTCTCTGTACGCGGAACCCGCCCGGCGGCGCGGCTGCTCCGGCGGGCTCCTCGGGATCACGCGGTGGTCAGGCGGGGGTCAGCGCGTAGCGCAGCGAGTCGATCAGGGACTCGCGCACCGAGCGCAGGCCCGCGTCCATGGCTCCGAGCAGCACCGCGTCGTCGGTGAGTGAGGTCACCTCGACCGGGGTGCGCAGCGGCGTGTTGCGGTGGAAGGCCTCGGTGACCAGGTCCCGCAGCACCTGCCCGCCGGCCTGGGCCAGCTCTCCGGCGAGCACCACCAGCGGCGGGTCGACCAGCGCGGCCACCACGGCCAGCACCACGGCGATGCGGTCGGCCAGCGCGCTCAGGAAGGCGTCCGCCTCCCGATCGCCCGCTCGGGCCACCGCCTCGGTGATCATCTCCTCGGCGGTGGCCCCGCGGAAGCCGTACGTCGCCGCGAGCGCGGCCACGGCCGGGCCGCCCGCCAGGCCCTGCAGGTCCCGGGGCTGGCCGGGGGCGGCCAGCCCGACCGGCACGTAGCCGATCTCACCGGCCCCGCCGGTGGCGCCGCGCAGCAGCGAGCTGCCGAGGTCGATGGCGCAGCCCAGGCCCGCGCCGAGCCAGAGCAGGGCGAAGCTGCCGGAGCCCGCGGCGACCCCGCGGTGGCGCTCGGCGATGGCGGCCAGGTTCACGTCGTTGTCCGCGTCGACCGTGACGTCCAGCGCCGCGGCCAGCTCGGGGACCAGGCCCGGCCGGCTCCAGCCCGCGACGTCGATGTGCCGGATGGTGCCGGTGCCGGGGTCGTACGAGCCGGGCACGCCGAGCTGCAGGTGGGTGAGCCGCTCGGCCTGGATGCCGGCGCGCTCGCGCAGGTCGGCGATGATCGCGCGCACGGTGGCCACCGGGTCGCCCGCGGCGGGGTCGGCCGGATACTCGGCGCGGGCCAGCACGGCGCCGGTCAGATCGCACAGGGCGGCGTCGAAGGGGGCGTGTAATGTCTCGGACACGTCCCGTACCGACACGGCCACCACGAGTGCCGCCGCCGGGTTGACCGCGTACACCTCCGCGTTGGGACCGGGCCCGCCGCTGGTGTGGCCGACGACCGTGGCCAGCCCCGCCTCCGTCAGCGTGCGCAGCACGTCGGACGTCGTGGGCTTGGACAGCCCGGTCAGCTCCCGCAGTTCCCCGCGGGTGAGCGTGCCCCGGTCGATGAGCAGCGCCATGGTCGCGCTCTCGTTCATGGCCCGGAGCAGCTTGGACGATCCGGCGAGCCGTGCCACGCGTTCTCCTCCACAATAGGAAAGTAGATTAACTATTGTGGCGGACCGGCCCGGCTGTCAAGTCAGGGTGCCGCCCGCGGTAAGTCGGTCGCCGTAACCACTAGTCTTGTTGCTGTGACTGCCGACTACGCCGATCAGCTCAAGTCCCTCGACGCGACCATGCGCAACATCGAGACCGTGCTCGACCTGTCCCGGCTGCGCCGCGACAAGGAGCAGCTGGAGCAGGCCGCGTCCGCGCCCGACCTGTGGGACGACCAGGCCAAGGCGCAGGAGGTCACCTCCAAGCTGTCACACGTCAGCAGCGAGATCAACAAGCTGACGAAGCTGCGCGGGCGGATCGACGACGCCGGGGTGCTGCTGGAGCTGGCCGAGGCCGAGGGCGACGCCTCCTCGCTGGCCGAGGTGTCGGCCGAGCTGGCCGATCTCGCCAAGGCCATCGACGAGCTCGAGGTGCGCACCCTGCTGTCGGGTGAGTACGACTCCCGCGAGGCGCTGGTCGCCATCCGGGCGGGCGCGGGCGGCGTGGACGCGGCCGACTTCGCCGAGATGCTGCTGCGCATGTACCTGCGCTGGGCCGAGCGGCACGGCTACAGCACCGAGGTCTACGACACCTCGTACGCCGAGGAGGCGGGCCTGAAGTCGGCGACCTTCGCGGTGAAGGCGCCGTACGCCTACGGCACGCTGTCGGTCGAGTCCGGCACCCACCGCCTGGTCCGTATCAGCCCGTTCGACAACCAGGGCCGCCGCCAGACCAGCTTCGCGGGCGTCGAGGTGCTGCCGGTGGTGGAGCAGACCGACCACATCGACATCCCGGAGAACGAGATGCGGGTCGACGTCTTCCGCTCCAGCGGTCCCGGCGGCCAGAGCGTCAACACCACCGACTCGGCGGTGCGCATCACCCACATCCCGACCGGCATCGTGGTCTCCTGCCAGAACGAGAAGTCGCAGCTGCAGAACAAGGCGTCCGCGCTGCGCGTGCTCCAGGCCCGCCTGCTGGAGCGCAAGCGCCAGGAGGAGAAGGCGAAGATGGAGGGCCTGAAGACGGACGCGGCCGGCTCCTGGGGCGACCAGATGCGCTCGTACGTGCTGCACCCGTACCAGATGGTCAAGGACCTGCGCACCGAGTTCGAGACGGGCAACCCGAACGCGGTCTTCGACGGCGAGATCGACAGCTTCGTCGAGGCCGGCATCCGCTGGCGCAAGCAGCAGCAGCTCGAGGCCGCCGCGTAGCCGTTCGGCCCCCGGTCGTGACGCCCTCGCCCCATCCGTGGCGGGGGCGTCGTCCTGTCGGTGGATGGCATCGCCCTGGCGGGTGAGACGACTACTGTCCGTGAAAGTTGATCACGACACGGTCACGGAATTTTCTAGGAACATTCGCGGCAATACCGTCATCTCAACCCCTGCGGGCTTGGCGAATCCGCGACACCGCGTAGACTCTCCGCCGTGATTCGACTCGAGCACGTGACCAAGACCTACCCGAAGGCGTCCCGGCCCTCACTGGACGACGTGTCGGTCTCGATCGAGAAGGGCGACTTCGTCTTCTTCATCGGTCCGTCCGGCTCCGGCAAGTCCAGCATCGTCAAGCTGATGCTGCACGAGATCAAGCCCAGCAAGGGCAAGGTCTTCGTGAACAACAAGGAGATCAGCTCGCTGCGGTCGTGGAAGATTCCCAGCTTCCGCCGCTCCATCGGCTGCGTCTTCCAGGACTTCCGCCTGCTGCCGAACAAGACGGCATACGAGAACGTCGCGTTCGCGCTCGAGGTCATCGGCAAGTCCAAGGCCGTCGCCCGCCGGGTCGTGCCCGAGGTGCTGGAGCTCGTCGGCCTGGGTGGCAAGGAGCACCGCTACCCGCACGAGCTGTCCGGTGGCGAGCAGCAGCGTGTCGCGGTGGCGCGCGCGTTCGTGAACCGGCCGCTGATCCTGCTGGCGGACGAGCCCACGGGTAACCTCGACCCCGACACCTCCATCGAGATCATGCGCCTGCTGGACCGGATCAACCGGACCGGCACGACCGTCGTCATGGTCACCCACGACTCGAACATCGTGAACCAGATGCGCCGCCGCGTCATCGAGATCGAGGGCGGCCGGATCGTCCGCGACCAGGCCCGTGGCGTCTACGGCTGAGCCGTAACCGACCCCTGAGCCCCCAAGTCCTGACGACCTGACCGTCTCCCCGGAGGATTCCCCCCGATGCGTGCGAAGTATGTCCTGGCCGAAGTGCTGGTCGGGCTGTGGCGCAACGTCACGATGACCGTAGCCATGATCATCACCATGATCGTGTCACTCTCCATGCTCGGTGCGAGCCTGCTGATGTACCTGCAGGTCAACGAGATGAAGGGGCACTACTACGAGCAGGTCGAGGTCTCGATCTACCTGGACAAGTCGATCACCGAGGACCAGCGGGCCGCGATCAAGTCGCAGCTCGACGGCGACTCCAAGGTGAAGAGCGTCATCTACGAGACCCAGGAGATGGCGTACGAGAACTTCAAGAACCAGTTCCGGGACGCCCCCGACCTGGTCAGCGCCATCGGCCCGACCGAGCTGCCCGAGTCGTTCCGGGTCGCGCTGAAGGACCCGCAGCAGTTCGAGCAGATCCGCGGCGCGTACGCCGACCTCGAGGGTGTCGACACCGTCGTGGACCAGCAGAAGCTGCTGCAGAAGATCTTCGACATCCTCGGCTCGGTGCAGAACCTGTCGCTGGTCGTCGCCGGCGCCATGGGCATCGCCGCGCTGCTGCTGGTCGCCAACACCATCCAGGTCGCGGCGTACAGCAAGCGCCGCGAGGTCGCGGTCATGAAGCTCGTCGGCGCGTCGAACTGGTTCATCCAGGCGCCGTTCGTGCTGGAGGCCGTCTTCGCCGCGCTGCTCGGCTCGATCCTGGCCTGGGTGATGCTCGTCGTCGGCAAGGTCGTGCTGATCGACCAGAAGCTGGCCGCGCTGACCGACCTGCTCCTGCCGGTGAGCTGGGGCAACGTCAACCTGATGCTGCCGGTGCTGGCGGGCATCGGCTCGCTGGTGGCGGCGGTCACCGGCTGGATCACGCTGCGCTTCTACATCCGCGTCTAGTCGCGGCGCCTCGTGCGCGACGGCCCGTCCCTGCTCAGGGGCGGGTCGTCACTTTTTTGCGCCGATCACGGTTGATGTCGGGTTTGGGTAGAATAGGGGCGTATGTCGGCAGTAGGGTGATCGGGACAGGCGAGCCGCAGGAGGTCCCGTGCGCCGGCAACTCGTACACCTGGTGGTGGTCCTGCTGACCGTGCTCGCGGCCGGCCTGCCCGCACACGCCGCGCCCGACGACATCAAGCAGGACAAGAAGCGCATCGACGCGGAGCTGGCCAAGACCGGCGCGCTGCTTGAAGCCGTCTCTGCCAAGGCCCGCACGGCCGCCGCCGAGCTGTCCCAGGCCGAGCAGGCCATGCCCGCCGCGCGGCAGCGCATCGTCACGACCCGGGCCGCCGTCACCGTCGCCGAGACTAAGGCCGCCACCGCCCAGCGCCGCGCCGACCAGGCCACGGCCGCCTGGGCCGTCACCGACCAGCGCTACCAGGCCGCCGTACGCCAGGTCGCCGAGGGACGCGAGCGGATGGCCCGCTTCGCCGTCGCCACCGTGCACGGGGCCGGGCTGGCCGAGCTCAACACGCTGCTGGCCGCGACCCGGCCCAAGGAGCTGCTCGACCGCAGCAGCTACCTCAGCCAGCTCGGCCAGATCCGCCGCCAGGCCATCGACGGCTACGTCGCCGCCCGGCGCGAGGCCAAGGAGGTCACCAGCGCGGCCGAGCTGATCCGGCGCGAGGCCGACGACGCCGCCCGCGCCGCCCGCGCCGCGCTGCTCGCCGCCGAGCAGGCCCGCAAGGACGCCGAGCAGGCGCAGCGGGACCTCGCCGCGCTCACCGAGCGCCGGGAGAAGGCGCTGGCCGCGGCGCGGGAGGAAAAGGAGGACGTCAAGCGCCGCTACGAGGAGGTCAAGGAGCAGAGCGAGCACATCGCCCAGGAGCTGCGGGTCTGGGAGGAGCAGTACGGCAAGTGGGTGCCGGTGCTGCGGGCCGGAGCCAAGTTCCTGATGCCGACCAAGGGCTGGAAGTCCAGCGACTTCGGCAACCGCTTCGACCCGTACTACGGGGTGTGGCAGCTGCATGCGGGTGTCGACATCGCCGCGGGCGGCGGCCAGCCCATCTACGCGGCGGCCGGCGGCACGGTCAGCAGCGCCGGCTGGCTCGGCGGCTACGGCAACTACACGTGCGTCACGCACGGCCGGTCCGGCGGCAAGGTGATCTCCACCTGCTACGCCCACCAGTCCAAGATCCTGGTGAAGAACGGCGACAAGGTCCGCGGCGGCCAGCTCATCGGCCGCGTCGGCACCACCGGCGCCTCCACCGGCTACCACCTGCACTTCGAGGTCCGCCGCAACGGCACCCCCATCCAGCCCCTGGACTGGCTCCCCGGCTGCCTGTGTTAGACCCGCGAGGTCTATCTCGATCGCGATGCGGGACCCGGGGTCGGTAGCATTGGCGGGTTCGGTGATCGAGGAGAGGAGGGCCGTCATGCCGCGGGAGAAGGGGCGCAAGGTCATCGCGTCCAACCGCAAGGCGTACCACGACTACACCATCCTCGAGACGTTCGAGGCCGGCATCGCCCTGATGGGCACCGAGGTGAAGTCGCTGCGCGCGGGGCGCGCGTCGCTGGTCGACGCGTTCGGCCAGGAACGCGACGGCGAGATCTACCTGCACCAGCTGCACATCCCGGAGTACGCCATGGGCACGTGGACCAACCACGCCCCGCGGCGCACCCGCAAGCTGCTGCTCAAGCACAAGGAGATCGTGCAGCTGCTCACCAAGACCCGCGAGGGCGGCCTGACCATGGTGCCGCTGTCCATGTACTTCAAGGACGGCTGGGCCAAGGTCGAGCTGGGGCTGGCCAAGGGCAAGAAGACCTACGACAAGCGGCAGGACATCGCCAAGCGCGACTCGGACCGCGAGATCCAGCGTGAGCTGGGCCGCCGTGCCAAGGGGATCCGCTGACGGGCGTCCGCCCGGCCGGTTGCAGTCGGATGGCCGATCGCGCACGGGTGACCCGTGCCGGTAGCCTCGCCGAACGTGAGCAAGCATCGGCTTCGTGAGGACGACGAGACCACCCTGCTGCCCCGTGCGGTCGAGGAACCGGCGGCCGCGGAGCCGGTGGCGGAGGACCACCCGGAGCGGCCCTCGCGGCGCGCGCCGGTCGTGATCGCGGTCGTGACCACCGGGCTGCTGCTGTCCGGCGCGGCGGCGTGGGCGCTGGCCAAGCCCGCCCCGAACGCGCCCACGGTGGCCCTGCCCGAGATCCTGGCGTCCACGCCGGGCGCCGGGTTCGTGGACGGCTTCGGGGTGGTCACGCCGAGCCCGACCCACCTGGCCTCGCTCGCGCCGGCCCAGCCGCCGGCGAGTCCCACGGCCACGTCCGGCGCGTCTGCCTCGGCCGGCCCCAGCCCGGCCGTGCCGAGCCCGTCGCGCACCACCGTCGGCGCACCCCCCGGAGCGCCCCCACCGGGTGGAGCGCCGGTCGCCGGGGTGTACGACGCCGACACCTGGCCGGGCGGGTACGTGGTCAGCGTGCAGGTGCGCAACACGGGCAGTGAGCCGCTGCAGTGGACGGTGCGGATCCAGCTGCCCGCGGGCGCCACCGTGACCGGCGACTGGGAGGCCGATCGCGCCACGCAGGACGGCTGGTGGGTGTTCACCCCGGACCGGGGACCGCTCGCGCCGGGCGCGACGTACGTCTTCGGGTTCATCGGCCAGCGCGGCTCAGGCGCTGACTTCAAGGTGACCTGCACCGTGAACGGGACGGTCTGCCAAGCCGCCTGACAGGAGCCTTAAACCGGCCCTAAAGCTGGCGGCGCATCGGCCGTACCCGCTCTATATTCGGGCCGTGACCGTGCTGCGGCTCGAGGTGACGCTCCCGTTCCCGGTGGAGCTGGTCTGGCAGGCGCTGACGGACCAGCAGCTGCTCAGCGAGTGGTTCCTGCGGACCGATCTGCGGCCCGAGCCGGGGGGCGTCTTCCGCGCGTTCCCCACGCCCGGCATCTCCGGGTTCACGGCGCCGTTCGAGATGGACGTGGTCGAGGCGGTCCGGCCGGCCCGGCTCGTCCTGCGCTGGCGCGGTGAGGAGCTGCACTCCGATGTGGTCTGGGAGCTGTCGGCCGAGGGCGCGGGCTGCCTCCTGCGGGTGAGCCAGGCGGGTTTCCTCGGCATCGCGGGTGAGGCGCGCCGGGCCGAGCTGCGGCAGGCGTACGAGCTGATGTTCGAGCAGCGGCTGCCCGCGCTGCTGGAGTGGCTGGACGAGGTACAGCCGGCTCCGCCGGTGTCGGTGCCGGTCGGGCCGCCCGTCTACGTGGCGGACGCCGAGCCGGAGCCGTTCGAGGACCGGCCCCCGAGGCACGGCCTGCTGCGCCGCCTCGGCGGCATGCCGGGGGACCGCCGCCTGCGCCTGCTCTCCGTCGGGGGTGCGATGGTGCTCACCGTGCTGGCCGTCACCGCGCTGACCACCCTGCTGCTGCGTACGCCGGGCCCGTCGGCCGGGGCGCCGGGGCGCGGCCCCGGCGGCGGAGTGCAGGCGGGCGATCCGGACGCCTCGGCTCCGCCCACGGCCCAGGCGTGGCCGACGGCTTCGGCGTCCCCCACGGCCCCGGCGGCGGGCCCGGTGCCGTCCCCGACCGCCCCGCCGCCCACCAGCGCCCTGCCGCCGTCCTCGGCCGAGGCGGGCAAGACGGGGACGAACACGGTCCCCGCGCTGTCGGTCTCCTACCGGACCGTGGAGTCGTTCCCCGGCGGCTACATCGGCGAGATCACGATCCGGCCGGGCCCGGGCGGGCTGACCGGCTGGACCGCCACCGTGGACCTCCCGGCAGGGGCGCTGGTCACCAGCGCCTGGGACCGGATCGACTTCCGGCAGGACGGCGGCCGCGTCACGCTCACCCCGCAGCAGGCGCACCGCAGACTGCCCGCCGGCCGCGACTTCACGTTCGCGTTCCAGGTCGGCGATCAGTCCGGGGCGACCCGCCCCGACGGCTGCGCCGTGAACAGCACATCCTGCTCCTGACGGGCAACCGACACCCGTCCGGTGCGCATGGTCGAATTCGGGGCTGCCGCCGCCGTCGCGCCGACCCTATAGTCGGTCCGTGACCGAGCTGCGACTCGACGTCGATCTTCCCCACCCCCGGGCTCGGGTTTGGCGCGCGCTCACCGAGCAGCGGCTGCTGCGCGAGTGGTTCGTGCCGACGGATCTCGCCCCGCATCCGGGGGAGACGTTCCGCGCGTTCCCGCCACCCGGCCTGGCCGGGCTGGCCACGCCGTTCGACCTCGACGTGGTGGAGGTGACGGAGCAGCGGCGCCTGGCCATGCACTGGCGCGACGACCACACCCATACCGAGGTGACCTGGGAGCTGGCCGACCACGAGCAGGGCACCCGGCTGACCCTGCTGCAGGCGGGCTTCTTCGGGGTGGACGGCACCCGGCGCCGCCGCGAGCTGCGCCGGTCATACCAGTTCATGTTCGGCGAGCAGCTGCCGCTGACGCTGGGCCGGCTGGCCACCGGCGAGGTCGACCTGGGCGGCGTGGTGGCCGACCTGCACACGGCTATCCCGCGGCGGCGCGACGCGGTCCCGCTCGACGAGCCGCCGGCGGCGGCCGAGGGCGGCTCCGGGCGGCTGCGGCTGCTCTCGCTGGCCGGTGCCGTGGTGCTGGTGGTGCTGGTGAGCACGGCCGCCGCGGTCATGATCGGCGGCGGCGCGGACCCCGGACCGGACACCGACGCCGCGCACGGCCTCGACTCGGGAGTGCAGGCGGCCGCGACCGTGCCCGCCGTGACCGGATCGGGTATGCCCGGACCGGTTGTCTCCGGAGGGACGGCCGCACCGGGCGCCTCGCCGCTGGTGAGCGGCACGCCGCTGCCGGAGGTGACCGGGTCGGCCGGGGCGGCGGCGCCGCTGGCCGCGTCGTACAAGACGGTCGCGCTGCTCGGCCTGGGCGGCTTCGACACCGAGGTGACCGTGCGCAACCCGGGCCCGGCCGCCGCCGACCGCTGGACCGTGGTGCTGACCATGCCGGCCGTCAAGACCGTGGAGAACCGCTCCCCGGCGGTGGTCGGCATGGCGCAGTCGGGCACCGAGGTCACCGTCACACCGCTGGCGTCCCTGGCCGCGGACGGCTCGGTGACGTTCACCATCCGCTTCCCGGCGCTGCTGGCGCTGGGGCAGTCGGTCACCGCGTGCACGGTCGACGGCATCGCCTGTACGGGGCGTTGACCGATACCGGAATGACTTCGCCGCGCCCGAGCGTTACTCTTTATGAGCGCGGTGATCGCCACCGCGAGTGCGTTCGCGCACGACGAGGGGGTGACAGGTTTCGACATCGTACGTTGAGGCAGGAGAAGCGAGCCGAGGAAGCCGACGTTGTCTCGATAATCATCGTCGGAAAACCATAAGCGCCAACACTTACGTGAAGCGCGACCTCGCTCTCGCCGCCTGAGGCGAGTAGCAGGTCTGTCGGTCTGGGAGTGCCTACGGCCCATGTACCGGCATCAGTTAGTAGGCTGGCCGACTCAGTCCCGTCGCGGGGCTGCTGAGGCGAGATCAATCGCGACTGGGCCCGTCACACCGTCTCGCTCACGTGATCGGTGGGGCCGAGTAGAGGCATAGTGAGCTGCGCTCGGAGAAGCCCTGGCAATGCGGCGATGGACCCGGGTTCGATTCCCGGCACCTCCACCTACCGAAGGCCCCGATCCCGTCCCCGGGACCGGGGCCTTCGTCATGACCAGCCCTTTCTGATCTCGTTGACCGGCTGAACGACCGTTCAAACCTGGGCGAAACTATGGACATCGGACGCCGACGGCGTGACCATCGAACGCAAGGACGTTTCGCGGTCCCGGGGGTGACGTATGGCCACCGATCCAATGGACGAGCTGTCGAACACCGTGCTCGGCCCTGCCGGCCGGCTCGGCGACGTGATCGCCGACGCGCCACGGCTGACGCACCGCGTGCAGGCGCTGGAGTCCGACCGGCGGGCGCTGCTCGACGCGGTGACCTCCCGCCCCGCGGACCGGCACAGCGAGGAGGCGCTGGCGCGCAAGCTGTCCGCCTACCGCCAGCGCAGCGCCGACGTCCTCTACCAGGCGTACGGCGTCGATCTCGGCGGGGAAACCTGAGCCCCCCGCGCCGCGTCTGACCGTCATGGCTTCCGCATCCGGTCCCTCGCGGCGCGCCGCGACGGCTTCCCCCACCCGCCGCCGGCTCCTCCTGCTGGCGCTGCTGCCCGCCCTGCTCGCCACGGGCTGTGGCCGTCCCGCAGGCGACGCCGCAGGCCCCAGTGCCACTTCCGCACCCGCCGACGCGGCCGCCGCCTTCGAGCGCCGTGCCGCCCAGGTCGCGCAGCAGTGGCGCGACTCCGGCCTCACCGCCGCCTGGCGTGAGGGCTTCGTGCCGCTGGCGCCGCTCACCATCGAGCCCGAGCGCGGCTACCCCGACGACGCGGCCAAGATCGCCGCTTCCGCGGGGTGGTATCGGCTGAGCACCACGCTGCCGAAGCAGGCCGGGAACGGCTCGGTCGCCTTCCCCGACGGCAGCAGCCTGCCGGTGCCGGTGATCAGCGCCGACGCGGCGTACCGGGCGCTCGCCCACGGCGGGCAGCCGCAGTGCGATCCCGCGGCCGCGCCCAGCTCCTCCGCCGGCGGCGACGGGTCGGTCTCCGCGCCGGCCGGTCCGTGCGGTGTGCTGACCGTCACGGCGGCGAAGCTCGGCACGGCTCAGCTGCGCACCAGCCGGGGCCTGGCCACGGTGCCCGCCTGGATCTTCACGGTCAAGGAGATGCCCGACCCGATGGTGCGCGTGGCGGTGGCGCCGGAGGCGGTCCGGCCGCTGCCCGAGCTGCCCGTGTCGCCGGTGCCTCAGGAGCAGGACTTCCTGCTGGTCGCGGCGCAGACGCTGGACCGGGTCGCGGAGCGGACCGTCGCCTACCGGGTCGGCGTCGGCGCCTGCGACAAGGACATCGCGCCGCTGGTCTGGGAGTCGGCCGACGTGGTCGTCATCGGCGGCAGCGCCAGCCCGCCGGAAGGCGACCGTGCCTGCGTGGCGATGCTGAAGTTCGCCCCCGTCGAGGTGACCCTGACCAGCCCGCTCGCCGATCGGGTCATCCTCGACGCGGTCACCGGCCAGCCCGTCACCAAGACCATGCCCTGACCCGCCACCCGCGGCGGTGAAGATCGCGGTCTCGTGTCGCGTTGTGGGGTCGCGGTCGCCAAGATCGCGGTCTCGTGTCGGAAGCTGTGGTCAGAGCGCAGATCTCGACACGAGACCGCGATCTTGACGGCGGGAGCCCCACCGGCCCGGCTCTGTGGCAGGCGCTGGTCAGCTGGTGTGCTGCCAGTCGGTGAGCCAGGTGGCGAGGGTACGGGCGCAGGCGTCGACGGACTCGGCCCAGGTCTGGAAGGCGGTGTCGTCCGCCTCGTCGCTGACGTGCTTGATCATGCGGACGGGCACGCCGTGCTCGGCGGCCGCCGCCGCGACCGCGTACCCCTCCATGTCCACCAGCCCGGCGTGCTCGGCCAGGCCGGCGCGCAGCGCGGGGTCGGAGACGAAGACGTCGCCGGTGGCCAGCACCGGACCGGACCCGGCCAGGTCCAGGGGCGCGCCGAAGGTGCGCCCGGTCAGCGCGCGGATCGTCGCCGAGTCGAAGTCGTGCTGGATCACCCGGCTGATCTCGTGGGTGCCGGCCAGCCCCGGGCGCAGCGCCCCGGCCGTGCCCAGGTTCACGATCTCGCGCGGCAGCGGGCCCGCCGCCAGCACCCGGGTCACCGCAAGCGCCGCGTGCACCTTGCCGACGCCGGTCAGCAGCACCGGGTGATCCGTGCGCAGGTGCGCCGCCTCCTCCGGCAGCGCCACGACGATCAGCGGCCGGTCGGAGGTCACGGTGCCGGTGAGTTTCATGCCGGGAAGTGTAGGCGGCGTGTCGGGTTGGTCTCAGACGGTGCGGCACAACCAGGTCAGCGCGGTCGGGTTCACCGAGACGGGGAACTTTGGCGCAGTTGCCACGCGGAGACCCTGACCGTGCCGCCTCCGGACGGATAGGGTGCCAGACATGGCGTCGGGAGAGCCGCACATAACGCGGCACGACAAGGCGGGGAAGGGCACGGGGCGGGACGCGGTGGAGTCACTGACCGGGCACCTGCTGGTTGCCCTGCCCTCGCTGCGAGACCCCAATTTCGAGCGTACGGTCGTCTTCGTCCTGGCCCACGAGGCGGACGGGGCGCTCGGGGTGGTGCTGAACAGGCCCACCGAGGCGGTGGTCGGGGACATCCTGCCCGGCTGGGAGCCGCTGCTGCGCGAGCCCGGAGTGCTGTTCGAGGGCGGCCCGGTGGGCACCGACTCGGCGATCTGCGTGGCCCGTGCCCGCGCGGGCGTGGCCGGCTTCGTCGGCTTCAGCCGGGTGATGGGCCAGATCGGCACCGTGGACCTCAGCCGTGATCCGGCCCGCATCGGCCAGCGGCTGGAGTGCGTGCGGGTCTATCACGGCTACGCCGGCTGGGGTGCCGGGCAGCTGGAGCAGGAGATCGAGGAGAACGCCTGGCTGGTGTTCGAGGCGCTGCCCAGCGACCCGTTCCGCACCCAGCCCGAGGAGCTGTGGTCCCTGGTCCTGCGCCGCCAGGGCGGCATGACCGCCGCGGTGGCCAACTACCCCCCGGACGTCTCCCTCAACTGACCAGCCCACCTCCTGGCCGATCATGAACTCAAGTTCATGATCGACCGGCGTGGCGGGTGCACAACCTCCTGGTCAACTCGCCGGGATACCCGTTTTTGCGAGGGGCCCGGGGCCGTGTACTATTTCGCAGGTGCCCGGGACACGGAAACGTCAAACGGGGACTTACCAGTAACAAGGGGCCGTGGCGCAGCTGGTAGCGCACCACACTGGCAGTGTGGGGGTCAGGGGTTCGAGTCCCCTCGGCTCCACCAAAGAAAGACGCCCAGGTCGTAGACCTGGGCGTCTTTCTTTGTCCGCCGATGATCGCTGGTTCGTGTCAGAACCTGTGGTGTGGCCGCACTTTCCGACACGAACCCCCGATCATGCGCGGGCCCGCTGCTACGCGGGCGGCCAAGGGCGGGGCCGCCGCGGCGGGCGCGCGTCAGTGCGAGATGGTCAGGTTGACCCGGGACACGATGCTCTTGACCTCGCCGCGCCCGTTCAGGCAGTTGATGAGGTCGACGCCGGAGCCGACGAACACCTGGTTGACGTTGCTGCCGAGGAACAGGCCGGCGGTCACGGTGCCGTTGAAGGTCACCACGAGGCTGGAGCCGGACAGCGACGCCGTGCGTACGGCGCTGACCGTGGTGGTCTGGCCGGTGTTCCAGGTGATGGTGAAGTTGACGTTCAGCGTGCCGAGGACCATGGTGCAGTCGTCGAACATGGTGATCGTCTTGCTCTCCTTGCCGGCCACCAGGTTGGGCCAGCGCGGCGCCCGGCAGGGCTCGTACTTGGTGGCGCGGGACACGACCGTGAGCTGGTTCACCAGCGTCAGCGGCGGGCTGAACGTGATGACGTTGGTGCTGTTGGGCGACGTGCAGCTCACGTCGATGACCGCGGCTTCGGCGGGGGCGGCCGCGATGAGGGTGCCGCCGATCGCCAGGATGGCGGTGACGGCGGCGCGGGCGAGTCGGACCACGAGGGCCTCCGGTGTCGGGGACGGACGGGGACGGAGATCACCGAATGTGACTCTTCGGCGATCGCCGATATACTAAGCGTGGCCATAGATCGATAGAGTGTCAGATATCAATGCCTCTCCGGGCTTGAAACAATCTATTAACATCGATAGATTGTGAGCTTCTGGCACAGCTCACGGGCTCGCTGGTGGGGCCGAGCACGCGGCGGCGCGGGCGTCGAGGAGCACCCTCCCCGATACCCGCGCCGCCGCCGTACGGCCCCCGTTCAGTTCAGGTGCACCGGATGCAGCCACTCCAGTACGCGTACCGCGGACATGCCCAGCCCCGACGGCAGCGGCACCGCCGGCGCGTGCGGCAGGCTCAGGCCGGGGCTGCGCTGCGCCAGCGAAGCGGCCGAGTAGCGCACGCACTGCTGGTGCCAGCGCAGGATGCCCGACATCCAGTCCTTCAGGTGGTCGGCGTACGCGCCGAGCTGCCCGCACATCTCGTCGTCCAGGCCCAGCTGCCGGCACATCGCGGGCAGCTCGACCGCCACGGTGTGCTCGAACTGCCGCATGCGCTCGGTCATCAGCTTCGCGACCACGTCCCGGGCGGCGAGCCGGTCGCAGCCGAGGAAGCGTTCCACCACGAACACCATGTTGTGGATCTCGTCCTCGTACTCGATCTCCTTCTGGTACGAGAACACGTCGTTGGTGAAGCAGGCGTAGTCCTGCGCGGCGTGCTCCAGCTGCTGCATCACCCGGTGCTCGTACACCTCGTCGGGCACCTGCCCGGCGTGGGTCAGGCGGGCCAGGCCCATGGTCATGTCCGAGCCGAAGGTGGCCCGGCGCATCTCCACGTAGTCGACCGGGTCGGGCACCCGGTTCTGGAGCTGGTTGGCCAGCTCCCACAGCCAGGACGCGGTCATGTCCTCGACGGACTTGCGGAAGCGGGCCCGCGCGGCCGGCGCCATCGGGCCCGCGGTGCGCCGCCACAGGTCCGCCAGGCCCCGTTCCAGCGGGTTCAGCGGCTCCGGCAGCGCCGCGCCGTCCAGCGGCAGGAACAGCGACAGCCGGGCGTTCTGCGCCTTCGCGCCGAGGTAGTCCCGGCCCCGGCCGTACTGCACCGGGAACAGGTCGTCGCCGTAGGTGCCCCAGGCGAGCCAGTCCGACGACAGCTCGACCTGCTCCGGGGTGCCGTGGGCGTGGATCATCGCGGCGCAGTGCGCGAAGTCGAACCCCGCCAGCGAGCGCTCGTCCCACAGCCCGTGCACGCCGGTGCCCGGCACCGGGTCGAAGAAGCCCATCGACCGGCCCCAGGCCACCACCTGCCGCCGGGCGCGGGCCAGGTGCGGGCTGGTGTGCGGCCGGTACGGCATGTGGAAGGCGGGCAGCGGCAGGTGGCCGGAGCGCCGCGCCAGCGGCACGTGCGCGTACTGGCCGAGCAGGGTCGGGATGCCCGGGGCCAGCGGTCCGCTGCCGGCCCGCTCCTCGATCTTCTGGTAGCGGCTGGACCGGGCGTGCCACTCGTGCCCGCCGGCCTGCCAGTCCTGCAGGCCCTTGGCGTACAGGCTGACCGCGAGCTGCTCCGGCGGGGTGGCCGCGTGCTCGGCGAACATCAGCGGCAGCTCGGTGAGCACCGTGTTCTCGAACTGGTGCAGCCGCGAGGTGAGCAGCTCGCCGACCAGGTCCGCGGCGCGCTGCGGCGCCACCTCCAGGAAGCGCTCCAGCACCAGCACCGCGTTGGAGTTCTCGCCCTCCTGGGCCACCTCGCGCTGGTACGAGAACAGGTCGTTGCGCAGGTGCACCGCGTCGGAGAAGGTGTCGCGCAGCACCCGCAGCGGGCGCTGCCCGGCCAGCCGGTCCGGCAGCTCGGCGCCGCAGGCGTACTCGACCAGGTTGGCCGACCAGGGTGCGCCGCCGACCCGCCGCCGCATCTCGATGTACTCGATGGGGTTGGCGATCCGGTGCCGGGAGATGTTCTCCAGCTCCCACATGGACTCGACCATGAGGTTGTGCGTGCTGGTGACGAAGCGCCGCCGCCAGCCGTCGGACATGTGCGGGACGGTGCGCGCCCACAGGTCGGCCAGCCCCGCCTCGGCCGGGTTGCGTGCCTCGGGCGGCGTCTGCCCCGGCTCGGTCATGAACAGTTCCAGCCGGTCCAGGTACTCCTGCGCCCCCTTGAGGTCGCGGTCGTACTTGAAGGACTCCAGGAAGTGGTCGTCGAAGAAGAAGACCCACACGTACCAGTCGGTGACCAGGTCCAGCGTCGGACAGTCGCAGTCGGGATGGGTGTACGCGCACATCAGCGCGTAGTCGTGCTTGCTCAGTTTCTCCTGGTCCCACACCGGTTCCCCGGACGGGCCGGGTGCGTCGAGCATGCCCATCGCGCGGGCCCACTCGTTGGAGTGGTCGCGGGCGTGCTGCTCGTGCGGATTGAGCCGTGCCGGGTGGGGCAGGTAGAAATCGGGCAGGGTGAACGCTTGCATCACCGTCTCCTGACGTGTTACCTGGCGATGACGTGCAGTTTCGTGGTGCCGCGGCTGCTGACGACGGTACAGCGATTCGCCCGTTTTGAGTAGATTGCGGAAATCATCCTGATCGGCTATGCGGAGCCTGCTCGGCTACCGTGCCGCGTGTGGACAGACACATCGCGTTCGGGCGCGTACACAACTTCCGGGACCTGGGCGGCTATCGCGGGCACGAGGGCAGGACCGTGCGGTGGGGACGGCTCTACCGGTCCGACGCACTGTCGAAGATGGACGACGCCGACTGGGCGCGCTTCACGGAGCTGGGCGTGCGCACCGTGATCGACCTGCGCTACCCGTGGGAGATCGAACGCGCCGGGCGGGTGCGCGAGCACGCCGGGCTGGCGTACCACAACCTCAGCATCGAGCACCGGCCGTACCGGCAGGCCGATCAGGACGCCGACCTGCCCACCGGGCCGTTTCTCGCGGAGAAGTACACCGAGGTGGCCGAGGACGGGGTCGCCGAGCTGCGCCAGGCGCTCGACGTGATCGCCGCCGCGGACAACGCGCCCGTGGTGTTCCACTGCGCCTCCGGCAAGGACCGCACCGGCCTGGTCGCGGCGCTGGTGCTGGCGCTGCTGGACGTGCCGGAGGACGTCATCGTGGCCGACTACGCGCTCACCGAGCTGGCCAGCGAGCGCCTGGTCGCCGACTGGGTCGCCCGCAGCGGCAACCCGCCGACGTGGCGCGGTTACGGCCGCGCCCCCGCCGAGGTGATGACCCTGTTCCTGGCCTGGGTCACCGACAACTACGGCTCGCTGCGCGGCTACGCCGAACAGCGCCTCGGCATCGACGAGCCCTTCGTGACCCGCCTCCGCGCCACCCTGCTCACCCCGTAGCCCGCCAGGCCCGCGGGTCGGGCGCGGCAGCGTGCCGCGGCCCAAGATCGCGTCGATCTTGCGCGAACTGTTAGGGATATGCCCGGAAGGGGCGTGTCGTCCCCACAGTTCACGCAAGATCGACGCAGCAGGGGTGGGTCAGGGGGTGAGGAGTTTGCGGACCTGGTCGGGGCCTACCGCGAGGAGGAGCGTGGGGAGGCGCGGGCCGGTGTCGCGGCCGACCAGGAGGTGGTACAGGAGGGCGAAGAACTCGCGCTGGGCGACCTTGAGTTCCGGGGTGGGCTTGACGTCCATGGGGAGGCCGAGGCGCTGCTTGGGGACGCCGTAGACCAGGGTGGTCAGGCCCTCCAGGGACCAGTGGTCGTCGAGGCCGGACAGGAGGAGGCGCAGGCTCTCGCGCTCGGTGTCGTCGAGTTTGGCCAGCAGGGTGGCGTCGGGCTCGGCGTTGACGCGGGTGCGCTGGTCGACGGGGACCTGGGTGGTGATCCAGTGCTGGGCGCGATCCAGGCGGGGGCGGGTCTCGTCGAGGGAGGTGACCGGGTCGGCCGGGTCGAGGTCGCGCAGGATGCGCAGGGTCTGCTCCGGGTCGCCGGTGGTGATGTCGACGATCGAGGCGAGTGTCCGGTACGGCAGCGGGTGCGGCGTCACCGGCAGCGGGCCGGCGGCGGTGCCCACGGCGCGGCTGTACGCGGCGGCGTCGGCCGGGTTCGCGGCGTCCTCGGCGACCTTGCGGCCCAGGGTGTCCCACTCGTCGTACAGGCGCTGGATCTCCTGGTCGAAGGCGATCTTGAAGGCCTGATTGGGGCGGCGGCGGGCGTAGAGCCAGCGCAGCAGCGGCGGCTCCATGATCTGCAGCGCGTCGGCGGGCGTCGGCACGCCACCCCGCGAGCTGCTCATCTTCGCCATGCCGGAGATGCCGACGAAGGCGTACATCGGGCCGATCGGCTGCTGCCCGCCGAAGACCTCGCCCACGAGCTGCCCGCCGACCTGGAACGACGAGCCGGGGGAGGAGTGGTCGACGCCGCTCGGCTCGAACACCACGCCCTCGTACGCCCAGCGCATCGGCCAGTCGACCTTCCACACCAGCTTGCCCCGGTTGTGCTCGGACAGCCGGATGGTCTCGGTGTGCCCGCACTGGCAGGTGTAGGCCAGCTCGGTCGTGTCGTCGTCGTAGGACACCACCGTGGTCAGGTCGCGGTCGCAGACCGAGCAGTACGGCTTGTACGGGTAGTAGCCCGCCGCGCCGGTGCCGTCGTCCTCGCTCGCCGCGCCGGAGCCCTCGGCGGCCTCCTGCGCCGCCGCTGCCTCTTCCTCGTCCAGCTTGCCCTGCTGCGGCGCGCCCGCCGTGCGGCCCTTGGTGCGGTAGCGGTCCAGCACCGCGTCGATCTTGTTGCGCTCGCGCATGGCCAGCAGGATCTGCTCGCGGTACGCCCCGGAGGTGTACATCTGCGTCTGGCTGATGCCCCGGTACTCGACGCCCAACTGCGCCAGCGACTCGATCATCGCGGCCTTGAAGTGCTCCGCCCAGTTCGGGTACGCGCTGCCGGCCGGGGCCGGGACCGAGGTCAGCGGCTTGCCGATGTGCGCGGCCCAGGACTCGTCCACGCCCGCGACGCCCACCGGCACCTTGCGGTAGCGGTCGTAGTCGTCCCAGCTGATGATGTGCTCGACCTCGTGCCCGCGCCGCCGGACCTCGTCGGCGACCAGGTGCGGGGTCATCACCTCGCGCAGGTTGCCCAGGTGGATCGGGCCGGACGGGCTCAGTCCCGACGCGCAGACGATCGGTTTGCCCGGAGCGCGACGCTCTGCCTCGGCGATGACCTCGTCAGCGAAGCGGGAGACCCAGTCGGCCTCCGGGTTTGCGGCCACGATCGGCACGTCCTTCCATGAGAAAGCGAACCCCCCCATTCTCCCGGATCCCCCAACCCACTTTCACGACGCCCCTCCCCAGCCCCGCCCCCGCCGCGCCCCGGCCCGTGGGGCGGGCCCCAAGATCGCCCGACTTGCCTGGCACATGGGCGTATCTTGGCCGCGCTTTCCCCCACCTGCCAGGCAAGTCCGATGACCTTGGCCGCGGGACGCGCCTCGGACGGGGCGGGGCGGGGCGGCGTGGGGTGGGTGGGTGGGGTGGGTGGGGTGGGGGTTAGACGAGGGCGTGGGAGGGGAGGACGACGGAGGCGGCTATGCCGCGTTCCAGGGACTCCAGCTCGACGCGGATCTCGTGGCGCTGAGCGAGGCGGCTGACCACCTCGATGCCCATCTGGCGCACCGTCGCCGCCGTGACGGGGCTGGGGCCGGCCAGGCGCTGGTTCAGCTCGCGCAGCCGCTGCGCGCCCATGCCGATGCCCCGGTCCTCGACCAGCAGCACCGCCCGGTCGGCCACCTTGCGGGCCTCGACCAGGATCGCGCTGTCCGGCGGGGAGAATGCGGCGGCGTTGTCGAACAGCTCGGCCAGCAGGTGCACCAGGTCGTTGACGACCGGCGCGGCGACCAGCAGGCTCTCGTCGATCACGCCGAACTCGATCCGGCGGTAGTCCTCGACCTCGGAGCGGGCGCCGTGCAGCACCTCGACCAGGGTGACCGGGTCGCGCCGGATCCGGGCCGACTCGCCGCCCGCGAGCACCAGCAGGCTCTCGTCGTTGCGCCGCATGCGGATGGCGAGGAAGTCCAGCTCGAAGACGTCCTTCATGCGGTCGGCGTCCGGCTCGACCTGCTCCATCCGGTCCAGGCAGCTGATCAGCCGGTCCACCATCGCCTGCGAGCGCCGCGACAGGTGGAACAGCATGTCGATCGTCTCGTCCTCGCCCGGGGAGGGGCTGGCTGAGCTGACCATGGCGACCACTTCCTGAACCCGGCTTCCTGTGACCCGGCTTACGGCCCATCACATATACCAGCAGCGGACGCGTCTGGCGAGACTCAATCACGTTTCCTGACAGACGCCGCGCGTACGGCTGAGAATCCGTCTTCCGGTCGACAAAGCCGTCGCGGCGTACGACGCTGAAGTCATGGTCGCCGTCCCGCACCGTCACCGCGTCCGCGCCGTGCTGCTCGACGGCGACGACGTGGTCCTGTTCGAACGGACCCGGCCCGGCGTGCCGCGCTACTGGTCGGCGCCCGGCGGCGGGGTGGAGCCCGGCGACGCGAACCTGCTCGCGGCGCTCTACCGGGAGCTGGACGAGGAGCTGCGGGCCGTGGTCACCCCGCCGGTGCCGCTCACCTTCGTCGACGCGCCCCGCGACGACGGCTGGCAGCGGCACCACCTGTTCGCCTGCCGGCTGCTCTCCATGGACTTCGCGAGCCGGTACGGGCACGAGTTCACCGACCCGGCGAAGGGCACATACGACGTGGTGCGGGTGCCGTTCACGGCCGAGACGATCGGCGAGCTGAACCTGCAGCCCGAGGGCCTCGCCGGTTACCTGCGCCGGGCGATCGACCAGATCTGGCAGGCCGCGCAGGACGGCCGGGCGGCGTACAGCGTCTCCTTCGCCTCGGCGACCCCGGCCGGGGCGCTGCGGCAGGCGCTGCACGAGGCGTTCGGCCTCGATCCCGCCGACGTCTTCGTGGGCACCGCCGACGAGCTGATGAGCGCGGCCGACGTCAGCGCCACCGTGTGGATCAACCCCGACGCCGGCGACCCGCCGTACGGCTGCGAACTCTCCGCCGGGGACTCCCTGGCCCGCGCCACCGGCGTCAGCGAACTCGAACTCGCCACCCGCCTGTGCCGCCTGACCGGCACCACCGCCCTGGTCGCCGACGGCCCCCAGCACAGCTGGCTCGTCGCCGCCGACGGCGACTACCAGCACTCCCACGCCCTCCACTGGTAGGAAAGGAAGGGCACCTTCTTATCGTTTTCGGTAGAGGAAGGGCACCTTCTTAACGCTTCAGGTGCGGCTGGCGTCGAGGAGTGGACCTGCGCGGGGCGGCCTCAAGCCAGGATGCGCTGCTGTCCCGCGTACACATTCATGGTCTGGCCCCGCAGGAAGCCGACCAGGGTCATCCCGGCCTCCTCGGCGAGGTCGACGGCCAGGGTGCTGGGCGCGGAGACCGCCGCCATCACGCTGATCCCGGCCATCCACGCCTTCTGCGTCAGCTCGAAGCTCGCCCGGCCGGAGACGAGCAGCACGTGCCCGGCCAGCGGCAGCCGCCCGGCGCGCAGCTGCATCCCGATCAGCTTGTCGACGGCGTTGTGCCGGCCCACGTCCTCGCGGACGGCGACCAGCTCCCCGGTGGTGGTGAACAGCCCGGCCGCGTGCAGCCCGCCGGTGCGCTCGAACGTGCGCTGGGCCGCCCGCAGCCGGTCCGGCAGGCCCGCCAGGACGCGCGCGCCGACGGTCACCGGATCGGCGGCAACGTCGAACCGCGAGCGGGTCCGGATCGCGTCGATGCTGGCCTTGCCGCACACCCCGCACGACGACGTGGTGTAGAAGTTGCGCTCCACCCCGGCGTCCGGTGGTGCGACGTGGTCGGCCAGCACCACGTCCACCACGTTGTAGGTGCCGGCGGGCGGCCTCGCGTCGAGAAGGCCGCCACCGACCGGCTCGGGCGCGATGCCGGGGCGGCTGCCGCCCGTGACCTGCGAGGCGTTAAGAAGGTGCCCTTCCTCTACGGATAACGTGCTGAGCCTCTGCTCGTCTCGCTGACGCGAGCCGACGAAGGTGCCCTTCCTTTCATCGCCGCAGAGCTGGGCGGTGAGGACGTCGGAGGGGTGGGTGATGACGCCTTCGGTGAGGAGGAAGCCGAGGGCGAGGTCGAGTTCGTCGCCGGGGGTGCGCATGGTGACGGCGAGCGGCGGGCGGGGGCCGCGGCGGTGGCCGACGCGGATCTCCAGCGGTTCTTCCGCGGTGAGGGTGTCCTGGCGGCGCAGTGGGGCGGACCCGCCGAGGTCGATGCGGGTCACCTGCCGCCGTGAGCTCGCGGCGCCCATCAGGCCGGCTGCAGCCGCACGATGATCTGCTTCGAGGTGGGCGTGTTCGAGCCCGCTGCCGTCGAGTCCAGCGGGACGAGCACGTTCGCCTCGGGGAAGTAGGTCGCGGCGCAGCCGCGCACCGTCGGGTACGCGATCACCCGGAAGGCGGGCGCGCGCCGCTCCCCGTCGGCCCACTCGGAGATCAGGTCCACCATGGCGCCGTCGGCCAGGCCGAGCGTGGCGAGGTCGTCGGGGTTGACGAAGACGACCCGGCGGCCCGCCTTGACGCCCCGGTAACGGTCGTCGAGGCCGTAGATCGTGGTGTTGTACTGGTCGTGGCTGCGTACGGTCTGCAGCAGCAGGCGGCCCTCGGGCACCTCCAGCAGCTGGATCGGGCTGGCGGTGAAGCGCGCCCTGCCGTCGGCGGTGGGGAAGGTGCGGCTGTCGCGCGGCGGGTGCGGCAGGGTGAACCCGGCGGGCGTGCGTACCTTCGCCTCGAAGCCGTCGAAGCCGGGCACGGTCTGCTCGATCAGCGCCCGCACGGACCGGTAGTCCTGCGCGTACGACTCCCACGGCACCGTGGACTCCGGCAGCACCGCGCGGGCCAGCGCGCACACGATGGCGACCTCGGACAGCAGCTGCGGCGAGGC
Organism: Catellatospora bangladeshensis; assembly: GCF_016862575.1. GTDB lineage: Bacteria > Actinomycetota > Actinomycetes > Mycobacteriales > Micromonosporaceae > Catellatospora > Catellatospora bangladeshensis. The sequence continues at coordinate 79,084 of NZ_BONF01000040.1, forward strand.
CGGGTCGAGGCGGCCGCGGGAGGCGTGCACGTTCGACATCGAGTCCTCGACGGTGACGAACTGCTCCCCGGCGGCCTGCACGTCCCGCTCGGTGCGGCCCAGGCAGGGCAGGATCAGCACGGTCTGCTCGTCGGAGGTGACCACGTGCGAGCGGTTGAGCTTGGTGGACACGTGCGCGGTGAGCGTGCACGAGCGCAGCGCCGCCTCGGTGACGTCGGTGTCGGGCGTGGCCGCGGCGAAGTTGCCGCCGACGGCGAAGAACACCTTGGCGTGCCCGTCGCGCATGGCCCGGATCGCCTCGACGGTGTCGTACCCCCGCCTGCTCGGCATGGTCAGCGACAGCCGGTCGCCCAGCCCGGCCAGCCAGGTGGGCGGCTCGTGCCAGATGCCCATGGTGCGGTCGCCCTGCACGTTGGAGTGGCCGCGCACCGGGCACAGGCCCGCGCCCGGCTTGCCGATCATGCCGCGCAGCAGCTGCACGTTCACGATCTCCTGGATGGTGGCGACCGCGTCGCGGCCCTGGGTGAGCCCCATGGCCCAGCACACCACGGTCGCCTCGGACTCCGCGAACAGCCGCGCCGCGGCCTCGATCTCGGCGGGGGACAGGCCGGTCGCGCGGGCCACCAGCTCCGCGTCCAGCTGCGCCAGCCCGGCGGCATAGTCCTCGAAGCCTGAGGTGTACGCCGTGACGAAGCTCTCGTCCACCGCGCCCCACGCCAGCAGCAGCGCGCCGATCGCCTGGAACAGGGCCAGGTCGCCGCCGACCCGGACCGGCAGGTGCAGGTCGGCCAGGGGGGTCCCGGAGCCGACCAGGCCGCTCGCCTTCTGCGGGTTCTTGAACCGGATCAGGCCCGCCTCGGGCAGCGGGTTGATCGAGATGATCTTCGCGCCACGCTGCTTGGCCCGCTCCAGCGCGGTGAGCATGCGCGGGTGGTTGGTGCCCGGGTTCTGGCCGACCACCACGATCAGCTTCGCGTCGTGCACGTCGTCGAGGGTGACCGAGCCCTTGCCCATGCCGATGGTCGCGCCCAGCGCCACGCCCGACGACTCGTGGCACATGTTGCTGCAGTCCGGCAGGTTGTTCGTGCCGTACGCCCGCGCGAACAGCTGGTACACGAACGCCGCCTCGTTCGAGGTGCGCCCGGAGGTGTAGAACAGCGCCTCGTCCGGCTCGATCGCCCGGAGGTGCTCGGCGGCCAGCGCGAACGCCTGCGCCCAGCCCAGCGGCCGGAAGTGCGTCGCGCCCGGGTGCTTGACCATCGGCGTGGTCAGCCGGCCCTGCTGGCCCAGCCAGTAGTCGCTCTTGTCGGCAAGATCGGCCACGGAGTGCCGGGCGAAGAACTCGGGCGTGATGCGGCGCAGGGTGGCCTCCTCGGCCACCGCCTTGGCCCCGTTCTCGCAGAACTCGGCGTGCGCGCGGTGCTCCGGGGCGGGCTCCGGCCAGGCGCAGCCGGGGCAGTCGAAGCCGCCCGCCTGGTTCACCCGGACCAGGGTGAGCGCGGTGCGGCGTACCCCCATCTGGTTGACCGCCGCGGCGAGGCCGTGCCCGACGCCGGGCAGCCCGGCGGCCGCGGCCTTGGGGCCGCGCACGGTGAGATTCCGGTCACCCACGTCGTCGCGCGGAGGCTTCTTCGCCATACCTCAAACGATCTCACGTCCAGGCCGCGCTGCCGAGCGGGGCCGGGACTAACCTGAGGCGTCGCCGGCACCCCGACCGGCGGCATCCCTATCTGGGGAGGATGATCATGAAGGAATGGATCGCCGGCCTGCTGGCCGTGCTGGGCACCCTGCTCGTCCTGGCCGGTGCCACGGTCACCGTGGTGAAGACCCTCACGCCCGACCCGGCGGGCGCCACCACGACCGACCCCCTGGGCGGCACCGCCGCCACCAACGGCAACCGCTTCTCCCGCTGGCTGCACCGCATCAACGCGGCCGACCGGCTCATCGGCTGGGGCGTGATCCTGCTCGCGCTGGGCGCCGTCGCGGCCGGCGCCATCGAGTTCAACCTCGGCGCCTCGGCGGGCACTCGCTGACCTGCGCGCCGTCCACGCGCGACGGCCCGGCGCCCCTCCGGAGGGGAGGGTGCCGGGCCGTCCCCGTGGATAAACCGGCGTGCCAGGTGCACCCCGTGGTCCGCGGCCCCTCGCGAAGGATTATTCTGCCTCCGAGGTACGCCTCGAATGATCAATCCGGGTGGCGGCGCGAGAGTGGGGCGCCGCGGCAGCCGGGCCAGCTACAGGAGGCCAGACGTGACCACCGTCGCACCGCAGCCGATCGCGACCCGGCCATACCCCGTGCGCAAGCTCACCAAGGGTTCCGCGATCGCACGGCTGCTGCGCACCACGGACGCGAAGCAGATCGGGATCATGTACATGGTCACCGCCTTCGTGTTCTTCCTGATCGGCGGCCTGATGGCGCTGCTCATGCGCGCCGAGCTGGCGCAGCCGGGCATGCAGTACCTCTCGCCGGAGCAGTACAACCAGCTGTTCACCATGCACGGCACGATCATGCTGCTGTTCTTCGCGACGCCGATCGTGTTCGCGTTCGCGAACTACGTCGTGCCGATCCAGATCGGCGCGCCGGACGTCTCGTTCCCGCGGCTGAACTCCTTCGCGTACTGGCTGTACCTGTTCGGCGCGAGCCTGGCCACGGCCGGCTTCATCACCCCGGGCGGCGCCGCCGACTTCGGCTGGTTCGCGTACGCGCCGCTGAACGACGCGATCAACTCGCCCGGCGTCGGCGCCGACATGTGGATCGCCGGCCTGGTGCTGTCCGGTCTGGGCACCATCCTCGGCGCGGTCAACATGATCACGACGATCCTGACCCTGCGCGCGCCCGGCATGACGATGTTCCGGATGTCGATCTTCACCTGGAACATCCTCGTCACCAGCCTCCTGGTGATCATGGTCTTCCCGCTGCTGGCCGCCGCGCTGCTGGCCCTGCTGGCCGACCGCCGCCTCGGCGCGCACGTGTTCGACCCCGCCACCGGCGGGCCAATGCTCTGGCAGCACCTCTTCTGGTTCTTCGGCCACCCCGAGGTGTACATCGTCGCGCTGCCGTTCTTCGGCATCATCTCCGAGGTCATCCCGGTCTTCAGCCGCAAGCCGATCTTCGGCTACACCGGTCTGGTCGCCGCGACCCTGCTGATCGCCGCGCTGTCGATGAGCGTGTGGGCGCACCACATGTTCGCCACCGGCCAGGTGCTGCTGCCGTTCTTCTCCTTCCTGAGCTTCCTGATCGCCGTGCCCACCGGTATGAAGTTCTTCAACTGGATCGGCACCATGTGGCGAGGGCAGATCACCTTCGAGACGCCGATGCTGTTCTCGCTCGGCTTCCTGGTGATCTTCCTGTTCGGCGGCCTGTCGGGCGTGCTGCTGGCCAGCCCGCCGATCGACTTCCACGTCTCGGACTCGTACTTCGTCGTCGCGCACTTCCACTACGTGCTCTTCGGCACCATCGTGTTCGCCGTGTACGCCGGCATCTACTTCTGGTTCCCGAAGATGTTCGGCCGGATGCTCGACGAGAAGCTCGGCAAGGTGCACTTCTGGCTGACCGTGATCGGCTTCAACGCCACCTTCCTGGTGCAGCACTGGCTCGGCGCCGAGGGCATGCCCCGCCGCTACGCCGACTACCTGCCGGGCGACGGCTTCACGGCGCTGAACATGATCTCGACCGTCGGCGCGTTCATCCTCGGCGCCTCCACGCTGCCGTTCCTCTACAACGTGTGGAAGTCGTACCGCACCGGCCCCGTGGTCACCGTCGACGACCCGTGGGGCCACGGCAACTCCCTGGAGTGGGCCACGAGCTGCCCGCCGCCCCTGCGGAACTTCGACCGCATGCCCCGCATCCGCTCGGAGCGCCCCGCCTTCGACGCCAAGTTCCCCCACCTGGCCGTCTCCACCGGCACCAAGGCCCCCGTCATCGAGGCCCCCAGCTACTCCCACGGCAAGCAGGGCGGCGACCACGAGGTCTAACCCCACCCAGCCCACCAAGGGCCCGGTCCCACCACGGACCGGGCCCTTCCTTTTCTGCTGCGTTGATCATGAACTTAAGGGCGTGTTCGACGGTGTGTCGCTGCCCTAACTTCATGATCGATCTCGCTCGGCGGAGGCCGGGGCGAGTGGCGGGTGGGGTTGGGCGGGGGTGGGTTGGGGCAGGATGGGGGCATGCCGGAGGGGGACACCGTCTGGAACACGGCCAAGGTGCTGCGGGAGGGGCTGCAGGGAGCGGTGCTGGCCGCCTCGGACTTCCGGGTGCCGCAGCTGGCGACCGTCGATCTGGCCGGATGGACCGTGGCCGAGTCGGCCTGCCGGGGCAAGCATCTGCTGCTGCGCCTGGCGTCCCCGGCGGGCCGGGCCCTGACGCTGCATTCCCACCTGCGTATGGAGGGGGCCTGGCGCGTGTACGCCCCCGGCGAGCGCTGGACCGCCCGGCCCGCGCACCTGATCCGGGTGGTGCTGCGCGCGCCGCAGGCCGTCGCGGTCGGCTACCACCTGCACGAGCTCAAGCTGCTGCCCACCGAGCGGGAGGCGGAGGTGGTCGGCCATCTCGGGCCGGACCTGCTCGGATCCGACTGGGATCCCGGCGAGGCGGTTCGGCGGCTGTCCGCCGACCCGGCTCGCCCGATCGCCGAGGCGCTGCTCGACCAGCGCAATCTCGCCGGGATCGGCAACCTCTACAAGTGCGAGCTGCTGTTCCTGCGCGGGGTGTGGCCGTGGACGCCGGTCGGCGACGTGCCCGACCTGCCCGGCATGGTGACGCTCGGCCAGCGCCTGCTGTCCGCGAACCGCGGCCGCTGGACCCAGTCCACCACGGGCTCCCTGCGCCGCGGCGAGACCAGCTACGTGTACGGCCGCCGCGCCCAGCCCTGCCGCCGCTGCGCCGGGCCCATCAGCAAGGACGGCGAGGGCGAGCGCATCACCTACTGGTGCCCCCGCTGCCAGCCCACCCACCGCCCCACCTGAGCTACTTGGCCCGCGTCACGCGCCCGGTTCACGGGCCCCGGGTGGCGCGGCGCGGCCCGGTTCACGTGGCCAGGTCATGATCGGCGGTTCGTGTCGGAACCTGTGGTCAGACCGCAGATCTTGACACCGGACGCCGATCTTGGGCTGGGCTTCGCGGGTGTGGCGGCTGCTAGCGGGGCGCGACGGGTTCGACGGCGGGGAGGGTGGCTCCGGCGCCCGCGATGGGGGCCTCGGCGAGGATCACCCCGGTGTCGACGGCCGTCACCGGAGCGGTGGCGGGGCGGGTGCCGGCGCCGGCCAGGCGCCAGAGGGGGAGTGCGATCAGGACCAGGAGCAGGCCCGCCGCGCCGGTGGCGGCGAACGCCCAGTGCGGCCCGTACCCGTCGATGATCGCGCCGGCGAACGGGGCGCCCGCGGCGACGCCGACCGTCAGCGCGGTCCCGTGCAGGCCCATCGCCTCGCCGCGCGCCCCGGACGGCACCCACTTGCTCATGGTGTCGATGGACGCCGACAGCGACGGCGCGCACAGCACCCCGGCCGGGATCAGCGCGAGCAGCAGCCACCACCAGCCGCCGCCGACCAGCCCGACGGGGATGGTGAACAGCGACAGCCCACCGGCCAGCAGCAGCGGCGACACGCTGCGGTGCAGTGCGCCGTACACGAAGCCGCCGATGAGCGAGTAGCCGCACCAGACGGCGATGACCAGGCCGGTCCAGTTGGTCTGGCCGGTCTCCTTGAGCGAGGCGATCACGGTGAGGTCGGTGGCGGTGAGCACGAAGGTCAGCACGGAGCTGACGCCTAGCAGCGCGAACAGGCGCGGGCGCAGCCACTGGCGGCGCGGCACGGCGGCGTCCCCGGCTCCGGCCTCCTCCGCGGAGCGGGTCGGCGGGTCGAGCACGATCAGCAGCAGGCCCGCGCCGACCACGCCGATGCCGACGGCGTACATGGTGGGGCGGCTGCCGAAGGCGGTGACGGCGGCGACGGCCGCGGCGGGGGCGAGCATGTAGGACAGCTCGACCGCCATCGAGTCGAGGGCGAACCCGGGGCGGCGCTGGTCGGCCGGGACGAGCGCGGCCAGGCACTGCCGGACCAGGCTGAACACGGGCAGCGCGAGCACCCCGGCGACGAGGGCGCCGATGAGCAGCGCGTGGTATCCGAGCCGCGGCGCGGCGATCCAGAACAGCAGCTGGGCGACGGTGGTCACGGCGAGCACGGGACGCAGCCCGTGCCGGTCCATCAGCCGCCCGGCCAGCGGGGAGCCGATCGCGGAGCCGAGGGTGGAGGCGGTGCCGACGAGGCCGGCCTGGGCGAAGCCGAGGTGCAGCGTGTTCACCACGTGCAGGGTGAGCACGATGCCTGTCGCGATGACCGGGACACGAGCCACCAGCCCCACCAGCAGCAATGCGCGTACGCCGGGGAGTCCGAGGATCTTGCGGTAAGGCTCGATGGTCATTTGGGTCTTTACCTCCGGCAGCCATCCTGCCCGAGCACCCTGACCTGGCGGCAGTGGTTATCGGCGCCGCGATGGTCATCTCGATCACACCGGGGGCACAAAGGCGGCGGCCCGCCGGAACCCCGAGGTTCCTGGCGGGCCGCCTGGAAAAGCCCTGCTGGATCAGGCAAGGCCGTTCTTGATCGCGGTGATCAGCTCACCGTTGGAGGTGTCACCGAACAGCTCCCAGAAGAACGCGCCGCCCAGGCTCTGGTTCTTGGCCCAGGTCATCTTGCCCGCGATCGTCGAGGGGGTGTCGTAGCTCCACCACTGCCCACCGCTGAAGCAGTAGGCGGTGCCGCCGACGGTGCCGTTGGCCGGGCACTTGGTCTTGAGCACGTGGTAGTCCTCGTTGCCGGCCTCGTAGGTGCCGGGCGCGGCCTGGGTGGCCGAGCCGCCGGGCGCGGCCTGGGTGACGCCGGTCCAGCCGCGGCCGTAGAAGCCGATGCCGATGAGCAGCTTGGCCGACGGGACACCCTTGCTCTTCAGCTTGGCGATGGCCGCCTCGGTGCAGAAGCCCGCCTGCGGGATGCCGGCGTAGCAGTTCAGCGGCGAGTGCGGAGCGGTCGGGCCGGTGGCGGCCCAGGCGCCGAAGAAGTCGTACGTCATCGGCATGTACCAGTCGACGTACTGCGCGGCCGCGCCGTAGTCGGTGAGGTCGAGCTTGCCGCCGTTGCTGCCGTCCGCGGTGATCGCGGCGGTGACCAGGTTGTTCGCGCCGAACCGGTTGCGCAGGGCCTGCATCAGGTTGCGGAACGCGAGCGGGCCGCTGCTGTCGCAGGACAGACCACAGGCGTTCGGGTACTCCCAGTCGATGTCGATGCCGTCGAACACGTCGGCCCAGCGCGGGTCCTCGACCAGGTTGTAGCAGGAGTTCGCGAACGCGACCGGGTTGGCCGCGGCCTGGCCGAAGCCGCCGGACCAGGTCCAGCCGCCGAACGACCACACGATCTTCAGGTTCGGGTGCAGCTTCTTGAGCTTGCGCAGCTGGTTGAAGTTGCCGCGCAGCGCGCCGGCGTCCCAGGTGTCGGCGACGCCGTCCACGCTCTCGGCCGCCGAGTAGGCGCGGTCGTAGTCGGTGTACGAGTCACCGATCACGCACTGGCCGTTGGTGACGTTGCCGAACGCGTAGTTGATGTGCGTCAGCTTCGCGGCCGAGCCGCTGTTCTGGATGTTCTTCACGTGGTAACCGCGGCCGTACTGCGCCCAGTTCGTGAAGTAGCCGATGACCTTCTTGCCCGGGTTCGGGTTGGTCGGGCTGGTCGACGGGCTGGGCGAGCTGCTCGGCGAGCTGCTCGGCGAGGCGCTCGCCGAGGGGCTGGCCGAGGGGGAGCTGCTCGGGCTCGCCGACGGGCTGGAGCCGGTGGCGCAGTTGGCGCCGTTGATGGTGCACGCGGTGGGCGTGCCCGAGCCGGACGTCACGAAGCCGAACGACGTGCTGCCACCGGGGGCGAGCGTGCCGTTCCACGTGCCCGTGGCGGTGCGGGTCTGGCCGCTGCCGGTCAGGACGGCGTCCCAGGAGGAGGTGACGGAGGTGCCGGCCGGCATCGTGAAGACGACGGTCCAGGTGACGGAGGCGCTGGTGCCGTTGTTGATGACGTACTTGCCCTCGGCGCCACTGCCCCAGTTGGACGTCTGGGTGTAGGTGGCGGTGACGGTGCCGGCAGCGTTCGCCATGGTCACGGCCCCGATGGAACCGGCGACGACCATGGCCGCGGTTGCGGCTATCAGGCGGGCCCTTGTTTTGAGCATGGCTCTCCCTTAGTGATTGACACCTATCCCCCCGATGGCGCCAAACATTAAGTTAACTTTCCTTAAAAAGGAAGAGCGCTTGCCTAAAACCTCCCTTAAGGAGCCCTGAGCTGGGATTTCGTTACGCGTTAACGATCTCCACGCCCGCCTCGCGAAGATCGCCGAGCGCCCGCTCCGTCGATTCGGGAGCGACGCCGGCGGTCAGGTCGAGCAGGACGGTGGTCCGGAACCCCTCGCGCGCGGCGTCCAGCGCGGTCGCGCGTACACAGTGGTCGGTGGCGATGCCCACCACGTCGACCTCGGTCACGTCCCGCGCGCGCAGCCACGCGGTCAGGCTCTCCCCGTTGCAGGCGCCCTCGAAGCCGGAGTACGCCGCGGCGTACTCACCCTTGAGGAACACGGCGTCGACACGCTCGGTGTCCAGGTCGGGGTGGAACTGCTCGCCGGGGGTGTCCGCGACGCAGTGCACCGGCCAGCTGGCGGAGTAGTCCGGCGGGTTGCCGAAGTGCGGGCCGGGGTCCTGGTGGTGGTCCTTGGTGGCCACGATGTGGTCCCAGCGCCGGTGCTCGGCCACCGCGTCCGCGGCCAGGTGCGCCGACACTCCCGCGGCGACGGCGGCCCCGCCGGTGACCGGCAGCGATCCGCCCTCGCAGAAGTCGTTCTGCACGTCGACGATGATCAGTGCGCGGGACATGGGCGGCCTCCCCGGACGGCTGGGCGGTGGTGCGCTCACCACCGCCCCTCATGCTGCTCCGGCGAGACCGCCAAGCGCAACGATCACGTGGCGGCGGTCACCGTGACCGGCACCGCCGGATCGCCCGCGGACAGCTTCAGGCCCTCCCACGGGATCGTGATCAGACAGTCGCGCAGGTGGGTCCGGCTCTGCTCCAGGCCGGGCAGGTCGGCGACCGGCTCCCCGCCGCGGACCAGCGGCCGCTGCAGCAGCCGGTCGCCCGGCTGCGGGTCGGCCGTCACCGCGGACGCGCCGGTCAGCACGATCTCCTCGACCGCGGTCCCGGTCGGCTTGTGGCGGCGGTACGCCGTCTTGCGCCCGCCCACCGTCGCCTTGTTCTCCGAGCGCTTCACCACCGGCCGGCCGTCCACTTCGACCAGCTTGTAGACCAGGCCCGCGGTCGGCGCGCCGGAGCCGGTCACCACCGCGGTGCCCGCGCCGTACACGTCGACCGGCTCGGCGGCGAGCGCGGCGATGGCGTACTCGTCCAGGTCGCCGCTGACCACGATCTTGACGTCGGGCGCGCCCAGCTCGTCGAGCAGCGCGCGGGACTGCGCCGCCAGCACCGACAGGTCGCCGGAGTCGATGCGCACGGCGCGCAGGCCGGGCCCCGCCACCGCGATCGCGTTGCGGATGCCCTGGCTGATGTCGTACGTGTCGACCAGCAGCGTGGTCTGCTCGCCCAGCGCAGCGACCTGGGACGCGAACGCGGCCTTCTCGTCGTCGTGGAGCAGGGTGAACGCGTGCGCGGCGGTGCCCGCCGTCGGGATGCCGTAGCGCAGCCCGGCGGCCAGGTTCGAGGTCGAGCCGAAGCCGGCCAGGTACGCCGCGCGGGCCGAGGCCACGGCGGCCTCCTCGTGCGCCCGGCGGGAGCCCATCTCGATCAGCGGGCGGCCCCGGGCCGCGGTGACCATGCGGGCGGCGGCCGCGGCGATCGCGCAGTCGTGGTTCAGCACGGACAGGATCAGCGTCTCCAGGATCACGCACTCGGCGAACGTGCCGGAGACGGTCAGGATGGGGGAGTTGGGGAAGAACAGCTCACCCTCGGCGTAACCGTCGACGTCCCCGGAGAAGCGGAACCCGGCCAGCCACTCGGCGGTCGCGTCGTCGACCACGCCGGTGCGGCGCAGGAAGTCGACCTCGTCCGGGTGGAAGGTGAAGGCGGCGAGCTGCTCCAGCAGCCGCCCGGTGCCGGCCACCACGCCGTAGCGGCGGCCCTGCGGCAGCCGGCGTGCGAAGACCTCGAACACGCTGCTCCGGTGGGCCGTGCCGTCGCGCAGCGCTGCGCTGATCATGGTGAGTTCGTAGTGGTCCGTCAGCAGCGCCGGTGCTCCCGCACCCGTCTTTTGCATCCCGACAGCCTATGGCGTGGCCGGATCTTGCGGGCGCCTGCCCCGTACCGGACGGTCCTCCGTATCTCGGCACGGCATGGGCTCGTCCGTACCTGTGTGTTGCCGGAATCAACTCGTAGGATGGGGGACGTGACCGCCGCCCCACAGACCGTACCGGTCGACAAACCGGACATAGACGAAGCGTCGGAGTTCGCCCGACCGTGGGTCACCATCGTGCACAACGATCCGGTGAACCTGATGAGCTATGTGACCTGGGTTTTCCAGCAGCTCTTCGGTTACAGCAGGGACAAGGCCGAACTGCTGATGCTCGACGTGCACCAGAAAGGCCGTGCCGTCGTCTCCGCGGGCGCTCGCGAGCGCATGGAGCACGACGCCACCCGGCTGCACTCGTACGGGCTGTGGGCCACGGTCGACAGACAGTGAGCGAGCGCGCATGACCATCTTCCGCCGGGTCGGGTCGGAGTGTGTGGCGGACTTCCGTGAGGACGAGGTACGGGTGCTGCGCAAGGTCGCCGAGGAGGTCGTCGGCCTGCTGACCGACGGCTTCGACCGCGAGGACCCCGTCGTCGAACGCCTGTTCCCCGACGTCTACCCCGCCGACGCCAAGGACTCCGCCGAGTTCCGCCGCTTCACCGAGGGCGACCTCAAGACCGCCAAGATCGACCAGGCCGGCGCCGTGCTGGCCGGTCTCCCCGAGGCCGGCAAGGGCGAGGTGCGCCTGGACGCCGAGTCGGCCGAGGCCTGGCTGCGCGCCATCAACGACGCGCGGCTCGCGCTCGGCATCCGCCTGGAGCTGACCGACGACACCGTGGTGGAGTACGAACTGGAGGAGGCGCTGGAGCAGGACGCCGGCTCCGCCCGCGTCTTCCAGCTCAGCGTGTACTCCTACCTGGGTTACCTCCAGGAGTCCCTGCTCGACGCGATCATCGGGGTCAACAACCGGTGATCGTGCGGCGGATCACATGGCTGTCCGCGCGTGGGCGCGGGTCGGTAGGCTGGTCGCCGTGCTGACCATCCACAGGGAGATCATCGAGGCGATCGTCGCCCACGCCCGCCGGGACCACCCGGACGAGGCATGCGGTGTGGTGGCCGGTCCCGTGGGCTCGGACGCGCCGCTGCGGCACATCCCCATGGAGAACGCCGAGCGCTCCACCACGTTCTACCGGTTCGACTCGACCGAGCAGCTGCGGGTGTGGCGGGAGATGGACGACCGCGACGAGGAGCCGGTGGTGATCTACCACTCGCACACGGCGACGGAGCCGTATCCCTCGCGCACGGACGTCTCGTACGCCGGCGAGCCCAACGCGCACTATCTGCTGGTCTCGACCCGCGATGAGCACACGGCAGAGATCCGCTCGTTCCGCATCGTGGACGGACAGGTGTCCGAGGAGCCGGTCCAGCTCGTTGATGAGAGCATGGACCCCATGCGGAGCATCGAGAAGAGCGGCGACCCGCACGCCGTGCAGTCGTTCATGTTCGGGCAGAGCCCGGCGACGGTGGACTACGAGTGTCAGCACTGAGCTGACTCATCCCGTCCGTCCGTCCCGTTCGACTTTTCTTCTTCAGGAGTGTTCCGCCATGGCTATCGACGTTCGCATCCCCACCATCCTCCGCTCGTACACGGGCGGCGCGAAGGCCGTCTCCGGCGCCGGGGACAACCTCGCCGAGCTGCTCACCAACCTCGACGGCAGCTACCCCGGCCTGCGCGGCCGGCTGATCACGCCCGAGGGCGGCCTGCACCGCTTCGTGAACATCTACGTCAACGACGAGGACGTCCGCTTCCTCGGCTCCCTCGACGCCAAGATCAGCGACGGCGACACGGTGACGATCCTCCCCGCCGTCGCCGGCGGCGCCTTCGGCCTCGCCGCGGCCGCCGCGGTCCTGGGCCGCTGACCTCACGGTCTCTCTCCCGCGCCGATCTTGCGCGAACTGTGGGTGTGACACGCCCATAGCGGATATCTCCCTAACAGTTCGCGCAAGATCGACGCCAGGGTTCGCGTGGAACGGAGCTGACGATGGCGCGTTATGAGTCACTGCTCGACATCTGCGGGGACACGCCGCTGATCGGGCTGCCCAGGCTGAGCCCGACGGTGCCCGAGGGCGCGCCGCCGGTGCGGATCTGGGCCAAGCTGGAGGACCGCAACCCGACCGGCAGCGTCAAGGACCGGGCCGCCACGTACATGGTGCGCGCGGCCGAGGCCGACGGGCGGCTGCGCCCCGGGGCCACGATCCTTGAGCCGACCAGCGGCAACACCGGCATCGCGCTGGCCATGGTGGCCAAGCTGCGCGGCTACCGCCTGGTCTGCGTGATGCCGGAGAACGTCTCCACCGAGCGGATCCAGCTGCTGCGCATGTACGGCGCGGAGATCATCTTCTCGCCGGCCGCGGGCGGCTCGAACCAGGCCGTGGCGACGGCGAAGCAGATCTCGGCCGAGCACCCGGACTGGGTGATGCTGTACCAGTACGGCAACGAGGCCAACGCCCGTGCCCACTACGAGACGACCGGCCCCGAGCTGCTGCGCGACCTGCCCACGCTGACCCACTTCGTGGCTGGCCTGGGCACCACCGGCACGCTCATGGGCACCGGTCGCTACCTGCGGGAGAAGAACCCGGACATCCAGATCATCGCGGCGGAGCCCCGCTACGGCGAGCTGGTGTACGGCCTGCGCAACATCGACGAGGGCTACGTGCCCGAGCTGTACGACGCGTCCGTGCTCACCCGCCGCTTCTCGGTGGGCACGCGCGACGCGGTGCTGCGTACCCGCCAGCTGGTCGAGGTCGAGGGCCTGTTCGTGGGCTTCTCCACGGGTGCGGTGGCGCACGCCGCGCTCGCCGTGGCGCACGACGCGGCCAAGAAGGGCCAGCCCGCCGACGTGGCGTTCCTGGTCGCCGACGCAGGCTGGAAGTACCTGTCGACGGGCGCCTACACCGGCACCCTCGCCGACGCCGAGTCCGCCCTCGAAGGCCAGCTCTGGGCCTGACCCGCCCCGCACCAACCACCGAGCCCCGCCCGGCATCCCTGCCGCGCGGGGCTCACTGCTGCGTACCCACCTAAATGTCGTTGATCATGAAGTTAGGGGAGCGACACGCCGTCGAACACACCCATAAGTTCATGATCAACGCACTGGAAGGCGGTCAGAAGGCGGCGTAGACGAGGGTGAGGTTGGTGAGGAGGAGGAGGGTGGCGGCGGTGAAGAGGTAGAGGGGGAGGCGGTGGCGGTGGATGGCGAAGAAGCCGGCCGCGACGGCGGCGACGCCGAGGACGCCGAGGGTGAGGGCGACGGGGGCGTACCAGGAGGGCATGTCCAGGTTGAGGGCGAGGGAGAAGGCCAGGCGGCCGCCGGGGATGAGGCCGAGGAAGGCCATCGCGGCGGCCCAGGTGCACAGGCCGAGCAGGCGGCCGCTGCGGGGGGACGGGTCGTCCTCGCCGGGCAGGCGGAAGCGCGACGAGACAGCGTTGCGCAGGCCGCCGGTGCCGCGCGCGCCCTGATTGTCCGGCGAGGTGCGGGCGGCGGGCGCCACGGTGTGGTCGTCACTGGCCGTGCTTGCGCTGTTGCCGGCGGTGCTGGCGGGGTCTGCGATGGCGAGCCCGCCCTCGGCGTCGCGCTCGGAGTCTGACTCAGTACGCACTGTGTTCGCCATCCTCGTGCCTGACCTGCCCGCCGATCGGGCCGTGCACACTGTGCAACGGTCAGCGGCGACCGTCCGTAACGGCAGGATGAGAGCGGTGTCACGTTGGCGACATCTCGGAACGGACCGTTCCCCGGAAGGGGCTTCGGGCAAGTAGGCTGCGCAGCGTGACGGACGCGCCGATCGGCATCTTCGACTCGGGGGTCGGCGGGCTGACGGTGGCCCGCGCCATTCTCGACCAGCTGCCGCATGAACGGACCGTCTATCTGGCCGACACGGCACACGTGCCGTACGGGCCGAAGCCGATCGCCGACGTGCGCCGCTACGCCCTGGACTGCCTGGACCGGCTGGTCGAGCGCGGCGTGAAGATGCTCGTCATCGCCTGCAACACCGCTTCCGCCGCGTGCCTGCACGACGCGCGGGAGCGCTACGACGTCCCGGTGGTCGAGGTGATCCGGCCCGCGGTGCGGCGCGCCGTGGCCGCGACCCGCAACAGCAGGGTCGGCGTGATCGCCACCACCGCTACGATCAACTCAGGGGCGTACCAGGACTCGTTCGCCGCCGCACCGCACATCGCGGTGACCGCGGCGGCGTGCCCGCAGTTCGTCGGGCTGGTCGAGCGGGGCGTCACTTCCGGCCGGGCACTGCTCGGCCTGGCCAGCGCCTACCTGGAGCCGCTACAGCGGGCCCAGGTCGACACGCTGGTGCTGGGCTGCACGCACTACCCGCTGCTCACCGGTGTGATCAGCCTCGTGATGGGGGACCAGGTGACCCTGGTGTCGAGCGCGGACGAGACGGCGCGGGACGTCTACCGCGTGCTCGTGGAGCGGGATCTGCTGCGCCCGGACGACGCCCCACCGCCCGAGCACGAGCTGCTGTGCACCGGCGACCAGGAGATCTTCGACCGGCTGGCGAAGCGGTTCCTCGGGACCGCGCTGGACCCCGCAGGAGCGAGAGCATGAGACTTACCGTGCTGGGCTGCGCCGGGAGCTTCCCCGGGCCGGAGTCGGCCTGCTCGTCGTACCTGGTGGAGGCGGACGGCTTCCGGCTGCTGCTGGACATGGGCACCGGCTCGCTGTCGGCGCTGCAGCGCTACGCCAGCCTGAAGTCGGTCGACGCGATCCTGCTCAGCCACCTGCACTGCGACCACATGCTCGACGCCTGCTCGTACGTGGTGGTCCGCCGCTACGCCCCCGACGGGCCGTATCCGCCGATCCCCGTGTACGCGCCGGCCGGCGCGCCGGAGCGCATCGCGACCGCGTACAGCCTCGACGAGGGACCGCTCGACGACGTCTACACGTTCTACGCGCTGCAGCCGGGCAGCTTCCCGATCGGCCCGTTCCAGGTGAGCGTGGACCGGGTCAACCACCCCGTGGAGACGTACGGCGTGCGCCTGGAGCACGAGGGCCGCGTGCTGGCGTACTCGGGCGACACCGCGGGCTGCGACGCGCTGCTGCGGCTGGCCCAGGGCGCGGACCTGTTCCTGTGCGAGGCGAGCTACCTCGACGGCGTCGACAACCCGCCGGACCTGCACCTGACCGGCGGCGAGGCGGGCGAGATCGCGACCAAGGCCGGGGTGCGCCGCCTGCTGCTGACCCACCTGGTCACCGCGTGGGGCTCCGAGGCGGAGACGCTGAACAACGCGAGCGCCACCTTCAACGGCCCTGTCGAGATCGTCCGACCCGGTTCCCGGTACGAAGTTTGACCCCATAGGGTTTACGGCATGACGAGACCCGACGGCCGCACCCCCGACCAGCTTCGGCCGGTCACGCTGACCCGTAACTGGAGCATGCATCCCGAGGGATCCGTGCTGGTCGAGTTCGGCAACACCCGCGTGCTGTGCACCGCGAGCGTCACCGAGGGCGTGCCGCGCTGGCGCAAGGGCAGCGGCCAGGGCTGGGTCACCGCCGAGTACGCCATGCTGCCCCGCGCGACGACGACCCGCTCGGACCGGGAGAGCGTCAAGGGCAAGATCGGCGGGCGTACGCACGAGATCTCCCGCCTGATCGGCCGCGCGCTGCGGGCCTGCATCAACCTGCGGGCGCTGGGCGAGAACTCGATCGTCATCGACTGCGACGTGCTGCAGGCCGACGGCGGCACCCGCACCGCCGCCATCACCGGGGCGTACGTCGCCCTGCACGACGCGGTGAGCTGGCTGGCCGCGAAGAACATGCTGACCCGCAAGCAGACCGTGGAGACCACGCTGCACCGCTCGGTGGCCGCGGTCAGCGTCGGCATCATCAAGGGCGAGCCGCGGCTGGACCTCAACTACGACGAGGACGTCACGGCCGAGGTGGACATGAACGTGGTGTGCACCGGCACCGGCGAGTTCGTCGAGGTGCAGGGCACCGGCGAGGACGGCGTCTTCGACCGGGCGCAGCTCAACGCCCTGCTCGACCTGGGCGTGGCCGGCTGCGAGCAGCTGACCACCCTGCAGCGGCAGACGCTGGGTCTGCCCACCCTGGACGCGGCCGGCCTGCTGGAGGTGTTCCGCCGATGAAGCTGCTGCTCGCCACGCGCAACACGAAGAAGCTCGACGAGCTGCGCCGCATCCTGGCCGCCTCGCCCGAGCTGCTCAAGGTCGAGCTGGTCGGCCTCGACGACGTCCCGCCGTACGTCGAGGTCCCCGAGACCGGCCTCACCTTCGCCGAGAACGCGCTGCTCAAGGCCCGCGAGGGCGCCAAGCACACCGGCCTGCCCACCGTCGCCGACGACTCCGGCCTCGCCGTGGACGCCCTCAACGGCATGCCCGGCGTGTTCAGCGCCCGCTGGTCCGGCCGCCACGGCGACGACCGCGCCAACCTCGACCTGGTCCTCGCCCAGATCGGCGACGTCCCCGACGAGCACCGCGGCGCCTCCTTCGTCTGCGCCGCCGCCCTGGTCCTCCCCGGCGGCGCCACCTCCCCCAACGGCCGCGAACACCTCGTCAGCGGCAAGATGACCGGCCGCCTCATCCGCGCCCCCCGCGGCGAGAACGGCTTCGGCTACGACCCCATCTTCATAGCCGAGAACAACACCCGCACCAACGCCGAACTGACCCCCGCCGAGAAGGACGCCATCAGCCACCGCGGCAAAGCCTTCCGCGCCCTCGCCGCCGTCGTCGCCAAGAACCTGGCCTGAACCCCCTCTCCCGCGCCGATCTTGCGCGGGTTGTGGGTACGACACGCGTAAAACAGGCATAACACCAACAGTTCGCGCAAGATCGTCGTGATCATGAGCTAGGCGGGGTGGGCCGGGTGGCGGAGAGGGTAATGGCGGGGGAGGTCTGTGTCGTCGGGGGTGGGCCGGCCGGGTTGATGCTCGGGTTGTTGCTGGCCCGGCAGGGGATCGAGGTCGTCGTGCTGGAGAAGCACGAGGACTTCCTGCGGGACTTCCGGGGCGACACGATCCATCCGTCGACGCTGAACCTGCTCGACGAGCTGGGGCTCGGCGAGAAGATCGAGGCACTGCCGGGGCGCAAGCAGGCCCGGATGAGTGTCACGTTCGCCGACGGGACGTACCCGGTGGCCGACTTCACGCGGCTGCCCAAGCCGCGCAACTACCTGCTGTTCCTGCCGCAGTGGGACTTCCTGGACCTGCTCGCCGACGAGGCGTCGCGGCTGCCCGCGTTCCGGCTGCTGCGCTCCACCGAGGCCGTGGACCTGCTGCGCGACGAGTCCGGGGCGGTCACCGGCGTGCTCGCGACGGGCCCGGACGGGGAGCCGGTGCGGATCACCGCGCCGCTGACCGTGGCGTGCGACGGGCGCGACTCGGTGATCCGGGAGAAGGCCGGGCTGGTGCCGGTCGAGTACGGCGCGCCCATGGACGTGCTGTGGTTCCGGCTGTCCCGCCCGCAGGCCGACCCCGACCGGCTCGAACTGCGGGTCGGCGCGGGCGCGCTGATGATCCTCATCGACCGCCGCGAGTACTACCAGTGCGCGTACGTCATCCCGAAGGGCGGCTACGACACCGTCCGCGCGGCCGGCCTCGACCACCTGCGGGAGTCCGTGGCGAGGCTCGCCCCGCCGGTGGCCGCCCAGGTCGGCGAGCTGCAGGACTGGGACCAGATCAAACTGCTGACGGTACGCGTGAACCAGCTCCCCGTCTGGCACGCCCCCGGTGTGCTCTGCATCGGCGACGCGGCGCACGCGATGAGCCCCGTCGGCGGCGTCGGCGTCAACCTCGCGGTCCAGGACGCGGTCGCCACCGCCCGCCTGCTCGGCCCGAAGATCAAGGCAGGCGCGCTGCGTACCGAGGATCTGGACCTGGTCCGCGAGCGCCGCAGCCTGCCCACCCGCGCCACCCAGCGCTTCCAGCGCCTGGCCCAGCAGCGCGTCGTCGGCACCGTCCTGCGCTCCGACGCACCCCCCACGGCCCCCGCCGTCATCAAGCTCCTCCAGCGCCTCCCCGCCCTCCAGGCCCTCCCGGCCCGCGCCATGGGCATCGGCCTCCGCCCCGAACACCTGACCTGACCCACCCACCCTCCCTCACCCCGCCCCCACGCGAGGCTCCAAGATCGCGTCGATCTTGCGCGAAGTGTTAGGGATATGCCCGATCGGGGCGTGTCGTCCCCACAGTTCACGCAAGATCGACGCACCTGGCGGGCGCGGCGCGGGGCGGCGCGGGGTGGGGCGGCGTGGGGTGGTTAGGCGAGGCGGCCTGTTTTGGACTCGATGGTGTCGAGGAGGGTGGTGCCGGCTACGACGGCGCGGACCTGTTCCAGGACCGGGGCGAGGAAGACGTCGGGGCCCGGCTCGCCCGCGATGGGCGTGATCGCGGCGATGGCGGCCTGGCCGGCCGGAGACGGGACCAGGGGAGCGCGGAGCTGGAGGCCGCGGACCGCGGCGAGCAGTTCGACCGCGAGCAGGCTGGTCAGGTTGTCCAGGACGGTGCGCAGCTTCTTGGCGGCGGCCCAGCCCATGCTGACGTGGTCCTCCTGCATACCCGAGGTGGGGATGGTGTCCACGCTCGCGGGGGAGGCCAGGCGGCGGTTCTCGGCCACGATGCCGGCCGCCGTGTATTGGGCGATCATCAGGCCGGAGTTGACGCCCGCGTCGGGGCTGAGGAACGGCGGGAGGTCGCGGGAGCGGCACACGTCGAGCAGCCGGTCCACGCGGCGCTCGCTGATCGAGCCGATCTCGGCGGCGGCGATGGCCAGGAAGTCGGCGGCGAAGCCGAGCGGCGCGCCGTGGAAGTTGCCGGTCGACTCGACGCGGCCGTCGGGCAGCACCACCGGGTTGTCGGCGAGGCTGACCAGCTCCCGGGCGGCCACGGTGCGGGCGAACTCCAGCGTGTCCCGGGCCGCGCCGGCGACCTGCGGGGCGCAGCGCATCGAGTACGCGTCCTGCACCGCGTGCGCCATGTCGTCGCGGTGGCTGTCCATGATGGAGGAGTTCTGCAGCAGCCGGTACATGTTGGCGGCGCTGGCGCCCTGGCCGGGGTGCGGCCGGATCTCGTGGATGGACGGGTGGAACGGCCGGTCGGTGCCGAGCATCGCCTCGATCGACAGCGACGCCGTGACGTCGGCCATGGTGCACAGGTGGCCGAGGTCGTCGCAGGCCAGCAGCAGCATGGCCAGCATGCCGTCGGTGCCGTTGATCAGCGCCAGGCCCTCCTTGGAGCTGAGCGTGATCGGGGTCAGCCCGGCGGCGTGCAGCGCGTCCGCGGCGTTGAGCCGGGCGCCGTCCTTGCCGAGCACCCAGCCCTCGCCCATCAGCGCCAGCGCGCAGTGGGCCAGCGGGGCCAGGTCGCCGGAGGCGCCGAGCGAGCCGTGCTCGGGCACCCACGGGGTGATGTCGTGGTTGAGCAGGTCGACGAGCGCCTGCGCGATGAGCGGGCGCACGCCGGAGTGGCCGAGCGCGAGCGAGCGTACGCGCAGCAGCATCATCGCGCGGACGACCTCGCGGGGCATGGGCGCGCCGACGCCGGAGGCGTGCGAGCGGATCAGGGCGTGCTGCAGCTCGGCCCGGCGCTCGGGCGCGATGAACGTGTTGGCCAGCGCGCCGAAGCCGGTGGAGACGCCGTACACGGGGCGGCCGTCGCGCTCGATGTCATCGACGATGGCGCGGCTGGCCTGCATGGCCGCGATGGCGGCGTCGCTGATGGCGACCTGCGCGTCGGCGCGGGCCACCGCGGCGACGTCGCCCGGGGCGATGCCGGTGGGTTCGACGATGACGGTCATGACAGCACTCCCTTGTGCGGAGGGTGGTTAAGAAGGTGCCCTTCCTCTACGTATTGCGTTAAGAAGGTGCCCTTCCTTATCACTTTGTTGATCAACGGCACGCCGGGCCGGTAGGCCAGGTGCAGGTGGGAGGGGGCGTCCAGGACGATCAGGTCCGCGGACGCGCCCGGGGCGAGGTGGCCGAGGTCGAGCCGGCGCAGCGCGAGCGCGCCGCCCTTGGTGGCCGACCAGACCGCCTCGGTGGGGGTCATCTTCATGTCCCGCACCGCCAGGGCGATGCAGAAGGGCATGGACGAGGTGTACGACGAGCCGGGGTTGCAGTCCGTCGCCAGGGCCACGGTCACCCCGGCGGCGAGCAGGCGGCGCGCGTCCGGCCAGGGCGCGCGGGTGGAGAACTCCGCGCCGGGCAGCAGCGTGGCGACCGTGTTCGAGTTCGCCAGGGCGTCCACGTCGGCGGGGGACAGGTGGGTGCAGTGGTCGGCGCTGGCGCAGTCCAGCTCGACGGCGAGCTGCACGCCGCCGCCCATGGTGAGCTGGTTGGCGTGGATGCGGGGGCGCAGGCCCGCCGCGATGCCCGCCTGGAGCACCCGGCGCGACTCGGCGACGTCGAACGCGCCCCGCTCGCAGAACACGTCCACCCAGCCCGCGTACTTCGCGCAGGCGTCCAGCATCGGGCCGGTCACCTCGTCGACGTAGCCGTCGGCGCCGTCGGCCGGTTTCACGTGCGCGCCGAGGAAGGTCACCTCGTCGGTGAACTCCGCGGCGATGCGCACCGAGCGGGCCTCGTCGAGCGTGCTGAGGCCGTACCCACTCTTGATCTCGATGGTGGTGGTGCCCTGCCGCAGCGCCTCGCCGACCAGCCGGGCCACGTTCGTGCGCAGCTGGTCGTCGGTCGCGGCGCGGGTGGCGGCCACGGTGGTGCGGATGCCGCCGCCCGTGTACGGCTCACCGGCCATGCGCGCCGCGAACTCCGGCGCCCGGTCCCCGGCGAACACCAGGTGGCTGTGGCTGTCCACGAAGCCGGGCAGCACGGCCGCGCCGCGTACGTCCAGGCGCTCGTCGGCGGCCGGGGCACCGGCGGCGGGGCCTACCCACGCCACGCGGTCGCCGTCCACCACCAGCGCGGCGCCGCGCAGGATGCCCAGCTCGGGATCGTTGGTGGTCAGCTCGCCGATGTCGGTGATCAGAAGAGACACGTGATCGCCTCCTGCAGCTCGCGGGCCACGTCGATGCCGGTGTGCCGCCCGTCCCGGACGACCTCCCGCCCGTCGGCCAGCACGTGGGTGATGTCGGCCGGGCTCGCGGCGAAGAGCATGCCCTCGGGGTCGATCCCGGCGGTACGCGGGCTGTCCAGGGCCACCGTCACCAGGTCGGCGCGCGCCCCCACCTCGATCCGCCCCGCGTCGTGCCAGCCGAGGCTCGCGTGCCCCGCCGCCGTCGCCGCGGCCCGCAGCTCGGCCGCGGTGAAGTGCCCGCGCTGCTCGGTCGCGAGGCGTTCGTGCAGCTCCAGGGCTCGCGACTCCTCGAAGAAGTCTATGACCGCGTGGCTGTCGCTGCCCAAGGTCAGCCGCGTCCCGGCGTCGGCCAGGGCGCGCGCCGGGCCGATGCCGTCGCCCAGGTCCCGCTCGGTCGTCGGGCAGAAGCAGGCGTACGACGCCGACAGCAGCGCCATGTCGTTGTGCGTCAGGTGCGTGGCGTGCACCGCCGTGAACATCTCGTGCACCGCCCCGAAGTCCGCCAGCACCTCCGTCGGCGTACGCCCGTGCTCGGCGAGGCAGGCCTCGTTCTCGGCGCGCTGCTCCGACACGTGCGCGTGCAGCGGCCGCCCCGCCGCCCACGCCGCCACCGTCGACATCTGCGCCGGGGGCACCGCCCGCACCGAGTGGATCGCCGCGCCCGTCAGCAGATGCGGCTGATCGGCGACGAGATCCACCCGCTCCGCCCAGCGCAGCGCGTCCCCGTCCCCGAACCGCAACTGCGGCCCCTCCAGCGGCTTCCCGTCCACCGACGCGGTCAGATACAGCGTGTCCAGCAGCGTGATCCGCAGCCCGGCATCCTTCGCCGCGGCGACGAGCGCCTCACCCATCGCGTTGGGATTCGCGTAGGGCACCCCTCCCGGCGCGTGATGCAGGTAGTGGAACTCCCCGACAGACGTGATCCCCGCCAGCGCCATCTCCCCGTAGACGCCCCGCGCCAGCCGGTAGTACGAGTCCGGATCCAGCGCCGCCGCGACCCGGTACATCTGCTCCCGCCAGGTCCAGAAGCTCCCTCTGTCCCCATGGGTCCGCCCCCGCAGAGCCCGGTGAAACGCGTGAGAGTGCGCATTGGCGAACCCCGCCATCGTCACCCCGGCGCGGTAAACCACCCCTGACCCGCGTTGCCCCCCTGAAGTGCGTTGATCTTGCATGAACTGTGGGTGCGACACGCCCTTATCGGGCATATCCCTAACACTTCGCGCAAGATCGACGTGATCTTGGGGGCGGGACACGCGGGTTAGACGGCCGTCGCGGGTTTCGAGGACCACGTCGGGCACCACGCCCTCGGGGAGCCAGGCGTACTGGCAGTAGATCAGCACGCGAGGTCCTCCAGGACTGTGGCCAGGGCGGTTACGCCTGCCTCGCAGTCGGCGTCGGGGGCGTGCTCGGCGGGGGAGTGGGAGACGCCGGTGGGGTTGCGGACGAAGAGCATCGCGGTCGGGACGAAGGCGCTGAGGACGCCCGCGTCGTGGCCCGCGCCGGTGGGCAGGATCGGGGCGCCGTCCAGGAGCTTGGACAGGCGGTCGCGGAGGCCGCCGTGGAACTCGGTCTCCGGGGAGACCGACTCGGCGGTGAGGGTGACCGTGGTGCCGTCTTCGGCCGCCCGTGCCTGGGCGCGCAGGTGCACCGCGGCGACTACCTGCTCGACCGTCTCCGTCGAGTCGGCGCGGGCGTCGAGCCAGGCGCTGACCTTGCCGGGGATGGCGTTGGTGGCGTTCGGGTAGACCTGCACGCGGCCGACGGTGGCGTGCGCACCGAGGCGTCTGGCCTGCTCGTTGGCGGCCAGCACGGTCGCCGCGAAGGTCAGCATCGGGTCGCGCCGGTCGGCCATCAGGGTCGTGCCGGCGTGGTTGGCCTCGCCGGTGAAGTCGAGCCGCCAGCGGCCGTGCGGCCAGATGGCGCTGGCCACGCCCACGGCACGGTCCAGGTCGAGCAGGGCGCGGCCCTGTTCGACGTGCAGCTCGACGTAGCAGCCGATCCGGCCGAGCAGGTCGGGGCGGGCGCCGCGCGGGCCGTGGCCCAGCGCCGTCCGCATCGCCTCGTCCAGGGTGATCCCGTCGCGGTCGGTCAGCGCCGCCGCGGCGGCCGGGTCGACCGCGCCCGCGAGCAGCCGTGAGCCGAGGCAGGCCAGCCCGAACCGGGAGCCCTCCTCCTCAGCGAACACCGCGATCCCGATCGGGCGGACCGGCCGCACCCCTCGTTCGCGCAGCGCGTCCACCGCCAGCAGGGCGCTGACGACGCCGAGCGGGCCGTCGTACGCGCCGCCGTGCGGCACCGAGTCCAGGTGCGAGCCGGTCAGCACGGCGTCCCCGGCCGACGGGTCACCCCACCAGGCGAACACGTTGCCGTTGCCGTCCTCCTCGACCAGCAGGTCCCGGGCGCGGGCCTGGTCCAGGAACCAGGCCCGCAGCGCCTGCTCCGCCGGGGCGTACGCATACCGCAGGTACCCGCCCGTCTGCGCGTCCCGCCCGACGGGCGCGATCTGCGCCCACAACTCCGCGAACCCGCTCACGCCGCCCCCTCGCCACACGCCGAAACCCGCGCCACCCCGCGCGGGGCGGGGCCTGGCTCGCGGTTCAGTTTCGGGGAAAGTGCACGAACGAAGCCCGTCTTACCTGCAGTTTCCCCGAAACTGCAGCGCCGGAGGCGGAGTCCGGGGCGGGTCATGACTCGCGCATCGGGGTGCGGACGCCGCGGTCGGCGGCGACGTCGGCGGCGAGGTCGTAACCCGCGTCGACGTGGCGGATGACGCCCATGCCCGGGTCGTTGGTGAGGACGCGCTCGATCTTCTGGGCGGCCAGGGCGGTGCCGTCGGCGACGGTGACCTGCCCGGCGTGGATGGAGCGGCCGATGCCGACGCCGCCGCCGTGGTGGATGGACACCCACGACGCGCCGGAGGCGGTGTTGACCAGGGCGTTGAGCAGCGGCCAGTCGGCGATCGCGTCGGAGCCGTCGAGCATCGCCTCGGTCTCCCGGTAGGGGGACGCGACGCTGCCGCAGTCGAGGTGGTCACGGCCGATGACGATGGGCGCCTTGAGCGTGCCGTCGGCGACCATCTCGTTGAAGCGCACCCCGGCCTTGTCGCGCTCGCCGTAGCCGAGCCAGCAGATGCGGGCGGGCAGGCCCTGGAAGGCGACCTTCTCCTGCGCCATCCGGATCCAGCGCGACAGCGACTCGTTCTCGGGGAACAGGTCGAGCACGGCCTGGTCGGTGGCGGCGATGTCGGCCGGGTCGCCGGACAGTGCGGCCCAGCGGAAGGGCCCCTTGCCCTCGCAGAACAGCGGCCGGATGTACGCGGGCACGAAGCCGGGGAACGCGAACGCGCGGTCGTACCCGCCGAGCTGGGCCTCGCCGCGGATCGAGTTGCCGTAGTCGAACACCTCGGCCCCGGCGTCCAGGAACCCGACCATGGCCTCGACGTGCTTGGCCATCGACGCGCGGGCCCGCTCGGTGAACTCCTCCGGCTTGTCCGCGGCGAACGTCTGCCACTCCTCGACCGAGACGCCCTCGGGCAGGTACGACAGCGGGTCGTGGGCGCTGGTCTGGTCGGTGACGATGTCGATGGCCACGCCCCGGCGCAGCAGCTCGGGGAAGATCGTGGCCGCGTTGCCGACCACGCCCACCGACAGCGGCTGCCGGTCGCGCTTGGCGGCCAGCGCCAGCTCGATGCCGTGGTCGAGGGAGTCGGCGACCACGTCCAGGTAGCGGGTCTGCACCCGGCGGTCCAGGCGGGTCTTGTCCACGTCCACGATCAGGCACGCGCCGCCGTTCATGGTGACCGCGAGCGGCTGCGCGCCGCCCATGCCGCCGCAGCCGCCGGTCAGCGTCAGCGTGCCCGCCAGGGTGTCACCGAACTTCTTCGCCGCGACGGCCGCGAACGTCTCGTAGGTGCCCTGCAGGATGCCCTGGGTGCCGATGTAGATCCAGGAGCCGGCGGTCATCTGGCCGTACATGGTCAGGCCGAGCTGCTCCAGGCGGCGGAACTCGGGCCAGGTGGCCCAGTCGCCGACCAGGTTCGAGTTGGCCAGCAGCACGCGCGGGGCCCACTCGTGGGTGCGGAACACGCCGACCGGTCGGCCCGACTGGACCAGCATGGTCTCGTCGTCCTTGAGCGTGGTCAGGGTGCGGATCAGCGCGTGGAAGCTGGGCCAGTCGCGGGCCGCCTTGCCGGTGCCGCCGTACACCACCAGGTCCTGCGGGCGCTCGGCCACGTCGGGATCGAGGTTGTTGCACAGCATCCGGATCGCGGCCTCCTGCTGCCAGCCCTGCGCGGTGCGGGTGGTCCCTCGGGCGGCGCGGATGATCTGGTCCATCGTTCCCCTCAATCAGTCCATGAAGACGCTGCGGCGGTTGGCCGAGCTCTCGAAGTGTTCGAGCCGGCGCTGGGTGGCCGCCGGATCGACGTCGCTGATGGCCTGTAGCAGCACCATGGTCAGCACCATGGGTGCGGTGTGCAGGTCGAAGACGAGCTGGGAGCCGACCGCGGCGGTGAGCGTCACGTCGGCGAGGTCGGCGGCCGGGCTGACCGGCGAGTCGGTCACCACGACCACCTTGAGCCCGAGCACGCGCGCCTCGCTGAGGGCGTCGCGCAGCTCGCGCGGGTAGCGGGGCAGCGCGTACGCCAGCACGGCCTTGGCGCCGGAGTCGGCGGCCTGCTCCAGGCGCTCGTAGAGGAGGCTGCCGCCGGAGTCGAGCACCCGCACCTCGGGGTGGATCTTGGCAGCGAAGTAGCCGAAGTAGCCCGCGAGCGGGGCGGCGGCGCGCAGGCCGAGCACGGGCAGCGGGCGG
This sequence comes from Catellatospora bangladeshensis, assembly GCF_016862575.1. Lineage (GTDB taxonomy): Bacteria > Actinomycetota > Actinomycetes > Mycobacteriales > Micromonosporaceae > Catellatospora > Catellatospora bangladeshensis. The sequence continues at coordinate 105,211 of NZ_BONF01000040.1, forward strand.
CTGGCGGCCAGCAGGCCCGCCGCGGCGTGCACCGCGGCCGGGTCGGCTAGGTGGTCGGCCAGCCGGTTCAGGTTGCCCATCTCGTCGCGTACGGCCCGCTGCAGGTCGTTGTCGCCGTCCGGCGCCGGCGCGGCGCGCTGCCCGGCGGTCAGCTCGCGCAGCCGCCTCCGCAGCGCCGGGTAGCCGTCGAAGCCGAGCGCCATCGCGAACCGGGTCACCGACGGCTGGCTGACCTGGGCCAGTTCGGCGACCTCACCGGCGGACAGGTAGGCCACGGTGTCCGCGTGGTGCACGAGCTCCCGGGCGATGCGCCGCTGGGTGGGCGTCAGCCGCGCGCCCTGGACCAGGGCGCGCACCCCGGCGACGGCTCCGCCGGCCTGGTCGGCGTCCGTGCTGGTTGTTGGACCAACATTCACACCGACACTGTATGCAAACTTTCATTCAGAGACAATCTCGGGTCTGTCTCGTGGGTGGCCGGACATGATAGAAATCCCAGACGGATTCATGTTCGCCGTGGAAGGTGCGTCCCCATGCCCGACCGTAAGACTCGGCTCAGGCGTGCCGTGTCGCGCAGCGCACTGGCCCCGCTCGCGGCGCTGCCCGTGCGGCTGGCCAGGGTCGCCCGCCACGACGCGAAGGTGCTGCGCGAGTCCGCGCGCTGGCTGGTCACCTCCCGTGAGCACCACAACTACACGTACGACCTGACCAAGCTGAACCTGGAGCACCTGGCCTGGTTCGTCAGCGTGGTGGCCGAGGTGCCGGTGGCCGACGTGCGCGCCTGGATCGCCGAGATCGAGGCCGACACCGCGCTGCGCACCCACATCGAGCGCACCACCGCGAACGCGGCCCGCCGCGGCCTGGCCGACCGGCACGTGCGCTACGCCCGCCGGCTCGGCTGGTACGCCCTCATCCGGGCGCGCAAGCCGCAGCACGTGGTCGAGACCGGCGTGGACAAGGGCCTGGGCACCTGCGTGATCGCCGCCGCGCTGCTGCGCAACGCCGCCGAGGGGCACCCGGGCCGGGTCACCTCGCTGGACATCAACCCGGAGGCGGGCTACCTGGCCAAGGCGCAGCCCTGGGCCGACGTGGTGGACCTGGTCATCGGCGACTCGATCGCCTCGATCGGCGCGCTGGACCGCCCGGTCGACATGTTCCTGCACGACAGCGACCACAGCGCGGCGCACGAGCAGCGCGAGTTCACCGCGATCGAGCCGCACCTGGCCGAGCGGGCGCTGCTGCTCACCGACAACGTCACGTACACGACGGTGCTGCTCAAGCACGCCGAGAAGACCGGGCGGCGCTTCCTGGCCTTCAAGGAGCAGCCGGTGCGCCACTGGTATCCGGGCGACGGCATCGGGGCCGCCTGGCGCTGACCGGCGCTGGTAGCGTCACTCCATGCGAGTGGGCGCGCTGTACACCTACCCGGTCAAGGGCTGTCGCAGGGTGGAGCACGAGCAGGCGACGGTCGAACCGTGGGGCCTGGCCGGGGACCGGCGCTGGATGGTGATCGACCCGGACGGCAAGGAGGTCACCCAGCGCGAGGTGGCCCGGCTGGCGCTGCTGCGTGTGCGTACCGTGGACGGCGGCCTGGAGCTGTCCTTCCCCGAGACCGCGCCGCTGCTCGTGGCCCAGCCCGAGCCGGACCCGGCGGTGCTGTCCACGCTGTGGGGCCAGCCGCTGCCCGCGACGGCCGCCGGACCCGCCGCCGACGCGCTGCTGAGCAAGGAACTCGACCGCGACGTGCGGCTGGTGTGGATGGACGACCCGGCCACCCGCCGCCCCGTGCCCGAGCCGGAGCTGAACAAGCCCACCGACCGCGTCTCGTACGCCGACGGATACCCGCTGCTGGTGGCCAACACCGCGTCGCTGGACCGGCTCAACGACTGGATCTTCGAGGGCGGCTCGCTGGAGGGCCCGTTGCCGATGGCCCGCTTCCGGCCCAACCTGGTGGTCGAGGGGGCCGAGGCGTTCGCCGAGGACGGCTGGATCGGGCGGCGGCTGCGCGTCGGCGAGGTGGTGTTCCGGGCGCCGAGCGCGTGCGGCCGGTGCATCGTCACCACCACCGACCAGGAGACCGGCGACCGCGGCCACGAGCCGCTGCGCACCCTGGCCCGCCACCGCAACGTGAACCAGAAGCTGCTGTTCGGGGTCAACCTGGTCCCCGAGAACGTGGGGATCATCCGGGTCGGCGACCCGGTCGAGCTCAGCTGAGGTCCAGCCACATCTCGATCTCGTCGCGGTCGTCTCCGGGCGCCATGCGCAGCGCCCCCGGCAGCCGGCCGACCTCCTTGTACCCCAGCGGCGTGTAGAAGCGCTCCAGCCCCATACCGCCGCGCACGGTGATGTGCAGCCCCTCCAGGCCCATCGCCCGGCCGACCCGCTCGGCCTCCCGCATCAGCGCCGCGCCCTCGCCCCGGCCCTGCCGCCCCGGGTGGACCATCACCCGGCCAACGGTGCGCCAGTGCGCCGACAGCGCGAACCGCTTGCTCACCAGGATCGCCATGGCTGCGGCGGCGCCGTCCTCGTCGTAGCCCACGATCAGCCGGTCGATCCCGGCGTCGACGCCCTCGAACGTGGGCCCGGCTACCTCCTCGACCTGAGCCCGGGTCACCGCACCCGCGAAGCCCACCGCGCCGCCCGCGTTGGACACGTCGGTCCACAGGCCGACAAGCTGCTCGCGAAGCTCCAGGGTCAGCTCGGGGTCCAGCACAAACCGCATGATCCAATCCTAGACACGAAAGGAAGGGCACCTTCTTAACGGACGTCCGTTAAGAAGGTGCCCTTCCTCACCTCAGGTCAGTACCCGAGCAGGTGTGCGAGCGAGCGCTTGACCAGGTCGTCACGCTGCGCCGGGGTGAGGCCCTCGGCGCCGAAGCCGGTGAAGACCGTGTCCCGGGTGGTCACGATCGATCCCTCCTCGAACGCCTGCTGGCTGCGTACCCAGTTGTTGGTGGGGCTCGGCGAGCCCGCCGCCGTGCCGACCGTCCAGCCGCCCAGGCCGTCCTCGAACGAGGTCTGCGTCACGACCGCGCCGTTCGCGCTGACCGAGACGTCGTCGAGGAACACACCCAGGCCCTGGGTGCCCCAGTCGGAGATGTACGAGATCGACAGCTCGACCTGCTGCCCCGCGTACGGGGTCAGGTCGTACGCCAGCTCCGTCCAGCCCCCCGAAGGGCCGGTCAGCGCGTGCCACGCCCCGGTCGTGCCCGCCGGTGAGCAGTCCGCCCCCTGGTAGTGCGCCAGGAACGGGTGGATGCCGTCCACCCAGCCCGACGCGCAGCTGTCACCGGTCTCCTGCGTGGTGTGCCCGGTGCTGTCGGCCAGCGTCGTCCACGTGTCGGTGCCCGCCGCGCGCGCCTCGACCACGAAGAAGTCCCAGTTCGGCTCGGTGTCGAACGACGACCAGAACCGCAGCTCACCGGAGGTGGCCGAGGTCAGGTCGACGGTGCGGGACAGCCGCTTGAACGACTGGTCCGACCGGTCGCTGTAGAGGTACCAGTCGCCGGTGCGGGGGTCGAACGGCGCCGCGCCCGGCCGCAGCCAGTCACTCGGCGCCGCACTCGCGAACTGCGGGAACTGCGCCGGCGGCAGGAAGCTGGACGTGGTCAGGAACGACGCGGTGTGCGTCTGGTTCGCGGCCGAACCCGCCCCGTTCAGCGTGCCCGCGAACCCGTCGAACGCGCCCGTGGTGCCGCCGACCGGGTAGTGCTCGCCCGTCCCGTCCGTGCCGCCCCCGCTGACGTAGTTGTACGCGCCGAGGTAGTACTGCAGGAAGTCGTTCAGCACCGGCAGGCAGGGGTACTCGCGCACCGTGCACTCCGGCTGGGCCGGGGCGTCCGGGTTATAGAAGTACGACCCGTCCGCCGACTGCGCGAACAGCGCGTTCTGACCCGTGAGCAGCAGCTTGCCGCCCTCGTTCAGGTAGTCGCGCACGGACAGCTCGATGTCCAGCGCCGCCTTGGCGGTGGTGCCGCCGGGCTGGCCGGTCGAGCGCAGGATGATGTCGTCGCCGGTCTCCCAGACGATCGCCTTGTAGTGCGACAGCACACCCAGGTGGTGCGGCGCCTTGCGGCCCTGCGTGTCGAAGTCGTACACGTCGCTGGAGTACCCGGCGGCGCTCAGCGAGGAGGCGTAGTCCGCGGCGTACTTCGCCGAGGTCACGCCCTGTGCCGGGCTCACCCCGGTGACGTCCTCCGCGGCCAGGATGAGCACCTTGCCGCCGATGTCGTCGTGCACCCGGTAGGTGAAGTGGTCACTGCTGACCGCCCCCGCTCGCCCCGGCGTCACCGAGAACCCGCTGAACCACACCTCGACCTGGTCACCCGGCTTGGTGTTGGTCACCTTGCCGCGGAACTCGGCGTAGTAGTCGTCGTTCTCGTCGCCGTAGCGCTCGCCGCCCTGCCACTCCTTCACGGAGGCCGACTTCACGCTGCCGCCGTTGACCTTCCAGTGCACCTTCACGTTCTTCAGCGCCCGCCGGATGATCGCGGCGACCGGCTGGGTGCGCCCGTACGACACGTCGAAGGCGTCCACCACGAAGTCCGGCGAGGTGCGGCCGACCACCGAGACCGGGTTGTCCGGCTGCGCGGCCGACTTCGCCAGCGACAGCGCGAACGGGATGTTCTTGGCGAACTCGGCCTGGATCAGCTCCTCGTCGTCCGGGAAGTTGAACCCGCTGGCGCAGTCCTCGGCGACCCACTCGTCGTCCGGGATAGAGTTCGACACCGTCTCACAGGTGGTCATCTCGGGGGTGAACCCGAGCGAGCCGTACTTCTCCGTCATGTGCGAGTCGGTGTCGCCGTTGGTGGTGTACAGCTCCGCCGAGATGTCCGGGTCGTAGCCGGGCACCGCCGGGTTCGCGTCGTCGCCGGCCAGCGTGATCGAGATGACGTCGTCCGGCGTCGGCGTGCTGACCTGCCAGCCCACGCCGTAGAGCAGCAGCTCGGCGGCGGAGTGGTAGTTGACGAAGAACTCCGGGCGCAGCCGCTTGAAGAACCCGTCGAGCGCCTTGCTCTCCGGCTCCGAGTTCGGCCCCGGGCCGCGGTACGTCTCACTGGCCGGGTCGATCGAGGAGCCCTCGTTGTCGTAGCCCCACTTGTAGGCGTAGTTGCGGTTCGGGTCCACACCGTCGCCGGGCGCGATGACGCCGTCACCGTTGTTGTCGCGCAGGTTCTTGCGCCACAGGCGGTTGCCCTCGGTGAAGGTGAAGTCGTAGCCGTCCGGGTTGATCACCGGGAAGAAGTACATCTCCCGGGTGTTGACCAGGTTCGTCAGCTCAGGGTTGCTGCCGTACCCGTCGATGAAGTGGTGCAGCAGGCGGCGCACCATCTCCGGGGTGATCCACTCGCGGGCGTGCTGGGCGCCGACGTAGACCACCGCCGGGCGCAGGCCGTCGGGCAGCAGGCGCGCTCCACGGGTCAGCTTGATGCCCTTGATCGGCTTGCCCTGCGTGGTGTGCCCGATGGTGAGCAGCTTGGTGATCGACGGGTTGTCCGCCGCGATCTTCTCCAGCTCCTGCCGCAGGCCGCCCGCCTCGCTGTACGACCGGTACACGGTGTTGCCGGCCAGCCCCTGCTTGCGCAGCGCGTCCGAGGCCTTCTGGCCGCGGATCAGTTTGACCGACAGCTTCACGCCGCGGCTCGCCAGGCGGGACGCCTCCACTTCGGAGAGCACCGCCTCGACCTTCACCTTGCCCGCTCCGGCCGGAGCGGTCCGTACGTCCTCGTGGTCGAGGCCGATGCCCCGGAACTCCTCCACCTGATCATGATCGATCACGCCCACGTAGACGTCGAGCGGGTTCCTGGCCCGGTCACCGTCCCCCGCGGGTTTCGCGCTGGCCGGCACGACCAGCGCGATGGCGCCGATCATGCCGAGGCACACCGCCACGACTCGTAGTTTCCTCACTGCCCCTCCTGGGTGTCGAAGGACTCGCGCAACGAGCCTTTCGAAACACCGGTAAATATGTCAATAGAGTGTCGGTGTTGCGGACGACGCCGAACGGAATGTCACCGGTGAGGGGCAGACTGGGGACAGCGGCGCCGGGCCCAGGCTATGGGGGTTCGGGCTACGGACGGGGGAGGCGCGATGGTCACGGTCGAGCAGGTGCGGCAGGTCGTGCTGGGACTGCCCAGGGCATACGAGGCGCTGGTGCGGGATCGGATCAAGTTCCGGGTCGGGCAGATCGTCTTCGTGGCGTTCTCCGCCGACGAGACGGAGCTGGGGTTCGGCTACCCGAAGGAGGAGCGCGACGCCCTGATCGCCGCCGAGCCGGGCAAGTTCTTCCTGCCCCGCGTATCGGACCTGCGCTTCAACTGGGTGGAGGCGTGGATGGCCGCCCTCGACGAGGACGAGATGCGCGAGCTGGTCACCGACGCCTGGCGCATGTGCGTCCCCAAACGCGTCGCCGCCGCCCACCTGGGCTGATGCGCTGGCCCCGGTGCCGTATTACGGTTAGACTTTAGACGTATTACATAGGGGAGTGACGTGCCGCCGTTCCGGATCGCGTTGATCGAGTGAGCTTCGAACACGCCGTACGCGACGAGACGGGCGACGCAGTCGGAGATCGAAGACGTGCTGACGGATCATCGCAGCGTGTTCCGGCGCAACCTGCCCGGCCGTGCGGCGACGCACCTCGCGGACGGGCGGACCGCGGCGGGACGCCACCTGGTGGTCGCGTTCATCTACGGTCCGGCGACCAGGACGGCCGTTCCGATCAACGCTTGGGAGAAGCGATGACATCACCAGACGAGGCCGAGATGACGGAGGAGGACTACGCCCGCGCCGCGGACGAGGCCTACGAGCATCGCGACGAACTCGACGAACTGGAGGTGGTCGAGTTCACGGCCGACGACGACGTCAGGTCGGTGGTGTCGGTCCGGTTCAACCGGGGTGAGCTGCGCCGGGTCGAGCAGGCCGCGCTGAAGGCGGGTATGCCGGTGTCGACGTACATCCGCAACGCCGCGCTGGCGACTTCGGAGACCGTCGACCTCGATGCGGCGCGGGAGGCGCTGTTGGCGTCGCAGCGGAATCTGAAGGCGGCGATGGCCGCGCTGAACCGCGACCTTCCGCGTGCCGCCACACGGTAGGCGTCACCACCCCGTGAAGGGGAGTCGAGTAGGGCCGGCGGGATTCGAACCCGCACTGGCGCGGACCTAAACCGCGTGCCTCTGCCGTTGGGCTACGGCCCCAGGACCATCAGATGCTGCCATATTCTTGCTCATCAGCGGCGGCAGTGCGTTCCGGGGGCCGTCTTCCCGTGTCAGTCGAGCTTCAGGTCCCGGCGGAGCTTGGCGACGTGGCCGGTGGCCTTCACGTTGTAGAAGGCGTGCGCGATGTGGCCCTTCTCGTCGATGACGAACGTGGACCGGATCACGCCCTGCACGACCTTGCCGTAGTTCTTCTTCTCGCCGAAGGCGCCGTACGCCGTCAGCACGCTCTTGTCCTGGTCGCTGACGAGGGGGAAGGTGATCGCGTCCCGCTCGACGAACTTGGCGAGCTTGGCCGGCGCGTCGGGGGAGATGCCGACCACGGCGTACCCCTTGGCGGTGAGCGAGGCGAGCGAGTCGCGGAAGTCGCACGCCTGCGTGGTGCAGCCGGGCGTCATCGCGGCCGGGTAGGCGTACAGGATGACCTTCTTCCCGCGCAGGTCGGCCAGGCTGAGCGTGCCGCCGTCGGCGGTGGGCAGGCTGAAGTCCGGGGCGGCGTCGCCCGGCGAGAGTCGTACGTTCTCCGTCACACCAGCCACCCTATCCACGCGCGCCGCCCCGCCCACCCGCCCCGCCCAAGGTCACCCGACTTGCCTGGCAGGTGGGCGTATCTTGCGGCGGGATGCGCCCGATTGCCAGGCAAGTCGGTCGATCAAGCGAGAGCGTGAACCTTATTGCAAGTAGTTTGCAACAACCTTAGGCTGGCGGAGTGAACATCGCGATGCACATCTCGAACGGCATCATCGGTGGGCCGGTGTCGCTGGCCTACGGCGTGGTGGCCGTCGTCCTCCTGGCGTTCTGCCTGAGCAAGGCGCGTCAGGACCTGAGCGAGCGGCTCGCCCCGATGGCGGGTCTGGTGGCGGCGTTCATCTTCGCCGTGCAGATGCTCAACTTCCCGGTGCTGCCGGGCGTCAGCGGCCACCTGCTCGGCGGCGCGCTCGCGGCGGCGCTGGTCGGGCCGTGGGTGGGCGCGCTGTGCGTGTCCGTCGTGCTCATCGTGCAGGCGCTGATCTTCGCCGACGGCGGGCTCAGCGCGCTCGGGCTGAACATCTCGAACATGGCGCTGCTCGGCACGGCCGTCGGCTACCTGGTGCTGGTCGGCCTGATGAAGCTGCTGCCGCGCACCGCGGCGGGCGTCGGCCTGGCCGTCTTCTTCGCCTCGGTGCTGTCGGTGGTGCTCGCGTCGCAGGGCTTCGTGCTCCAGTTCGTCCTGGGTGGCGACGTCCCGCTGACCATCGGGTATGGCGAGATCTCGGCGACCATGGCCGGGGTGCACGCGCTGATCGGCGTCGGCGAGGGCCTGATCGCGGCGGTCACCGTCACCACGGTGGCGAAGGTGCGGCCCGATCTGGTGTACGCGCTGCACGGCGACCGGCTGGCCCGGCCGGCTGAGTCCGGCCTGCCGACCCGCACGTTCGTGCTGGCGGGCCTGGCGGTCGCCGCCGTGCTCGCGGGCGGGGTCAGCTACCTGGCCTCCGGCGACCCGGACGGGCTCGACGCGACCACGCTGACCGGCTGCACCGTGGACGCCGACGGCGTGATCACCGGCGGCAGCTGCATCGCGCAGCAGGCGGCCGACCACGAGCTGGGTGGCTCGTTCCTGGCCGACTACGGCATCACCGGCGTGGACAACGCGACCGGCCTGGCCGGGCTCATCGGCGTCGCGCTGACCTTCGCGATCGGCCTGGCGATCTTCTGGGGCGTGCGCCGCCGCCGGACCGCCGCGGCCACCGCGCCGCAGGCGCCGGACACCGTCGGCGCGGAGAAGTAGCCGGTATGGGCGCGGGTCACACCCACCCGATGTACGTGCACGGGCACTCGCCCGTGCACCACCTCGCACCCGAGGTGAAGATCGTCGCGGCGGTGCTGTTCACGATCGTCGTGGTGGCGACGCCGCGCGAGCTGCTGCCCGCCTTCGGGGCGTACGCCCTGATCGTGGCCGTGCTCGCGGTGCTGGCCCGGGTCCCCGCCGGCTGGCTGGCCCGGCGCAGCCTGATCGAGCTGCCGTTCGTGGCGACGGCCGTGCTGCTGCCGTTCTTCGCGGCCGGGCCGACCACGACGCTGTTCGGCCTGAACGTCGCCGTCGAGGGGCTCTGGGCCGGGTGGAACATCCTGGTCAAGGGCACGCTCGGCGTGCTGATCGCGCTGCTGCTCGCGGCGAGCACGCCCGCGCGGGACGTGCTGATCGGGCTGGACCGGCTGCGCACTCCGCAGGCGATCACGCAGATCGCCCTGTTCATGCTGCGTTACCTGGACGTGCTCGCCGACGAGGCGCGGCGGATGCGCATCGCGCGGCTGTCCCGCCTGGACGACCCGCGCTTCCTGTGGCAGCTCAAGGGCTTCGCCGCCGGGCTCGGCACGCTGTTCCTGCGCGCCTTCGAACGCGGCGAGCGGGTGTTCCTGGCCATGCGCTCGCGCGGCTACACCGGGCGGCTGCCCGCCGCGCTGCACGAGGGCAGCGCGGCCACCGGGCGGCAGTGGGCCGCCGGGGCGATGGTGCCCGCGCTCGCTCTCGCCGTCCTGCTGGTGGAAAGGTGGGCGGTATGACCGCGCTGCTGCTCGACGACGTCCGCTACACCTATCCCGACGGGCACCAGGCGCTGCACGGGGTCAGCCTGCGCATCGAGCCCGGCGAGCGGGTCGCCCTGCTCGGCCCGAACGGCGCCGGCAAGACCACGCTGGTGCTGCACCTCAACGGCATCCTGCCCGCCGCCGGGCTCACCGGCTCCGGCGGCACCGTGTCCGTCGGCGACCGCACCGTCGACCCGCGCGACCGGGCCGGGCTCGCCGAGATCCGCCGCCGGGTCGGCCTGGTCTTCCAGGACCCCGACGACCAGCTGTTCCTGCCCACGGTCGCCGAGGACGTGGCGTTCGGCCCGGCCAACCTGGGCCTGCGCGGCGCCGAGCTGCACCAGCGGGTCGACGAGGCGCTGGACGCCGTCGGCATGAGCGACGTGAAAGAACGCGCCCCGCACCACCTGTCGCTGGGGCAGCGCCGCCGCGTCGCCGTCGCCACCGTGCTCGCCATGCGGCCCGACCTGCTGGTCATGGACGAGCCGTCGTCCAACCTGGACCCGCAGGCCCGGCGCGAGCTGGCCGAGATCGTGCTCGGGCTGGACGTGACGCTGCTGATGGTCACGCACGACCTGCCGTACGCGCTGCAGCTCTGCCCGCGCTCGGTGGTCCTCGACGAGGGCCGCATCGTGGCCGACGGCCCGACCCGCGACCTGCTCGCCGACCCCGACCTGCTGGCCCGCCACCGTCTCGAACTCCCGTTCGGCTTCGCCGTCCCCGTCGCCTGACGACCCGTTCCATTCCCGCCGCACCGGCCCGTCCCGCCTGGCATAGACGCAGGCCCGTCACATCGGCTCGATTCCCGTTCGGATGTGACGGGCCTGCGTCTGTGGGAAGAGGGCCGGAGGGGGGCTCGTCAGGCCGGGTGTTCCGTGGCCGCCGGGTTCTCGGCGTCCGGGGCGGCCGCCTGGGCGGGGATGGGCTCGTTCGGGACGCCGGAGGTGGTGCCGCGCAGGCGCAGCATGCCCGCGACGGCCACGCCGACGCCGAGCACGATGATCGTCGCCGTCATGACCCGGGCGGCGGTGTCGCCCCACGGGACGGGCGCGATCGAGCGGTGGAACACCGCCGCGTTGACCATGCCGGAGAACAGGCCGACCGCGGCGGCGCCCAGGGCCAGGGCGAAGTCCCCGGCGGCGCGGCGGGTCAGCGAGTACGCGGCGGCGGCGATCGCGGCCAGCGCGCTGACCACCGACCACAGCTGGACGGTGACCAGCTCCAGCAGGATCGGCCCGAACGTGTGGTTGCCCGCGTCGATCTCACGCCCGACCGCGTAGGCGAGCGCGAGCGCCCCGGCGCCGAGCGCGGCGACCGACAGCAGCACGGTGAGCGCGCGGGGGCGGCCGCGGACCAGCCCCACCAGCGCGATGACGGCGGCCCCGGCGACGGCGCCGAGCCACCACTGCACCGGGTCCGGCGGCGGCACGTAGTCGAGCACCCCGGTGACCTGGAGCGGGGTGACCTCGGTGCGCATCGGCACGGTCCAGTCGCGCAGGCGGCGGGGCTGGTCGGGGGCGGCGGCGACCTCGGCGGGCGGGTTCGGGTCCGTCCAGATCGCGCGCTGGTCGTGCCAGCGGTAGACGGGCTCGTCGCTGACCTTGCGCCACTCGGGGGCCACGGTCGGGTCGGCGTGCGCGGGCGGGTCGACGTGGGCGATGGTGATGTTCAGGTACGTGGCGGGGGAGTGGATGTTCTCGTACACCCCGTCGGGGCGTACCTCCAGGTAGGGCTCGTTGTTGTAGCCCAGGACCTCGACCGGCCTGCCGGAGTGGTTGGTGAGCTGGAGCCGGGCGCCCGCCTCGATGGTGATCACTTCGAGGCCGGGCAGGTCCGGGGTGCCGGTGAGCAGGGTGCGGTAGTTGGTCGCGTCGGGGGCGTCGGCACCGTGGGCCGAGGCGGGGGCGGCGACGGTGAGAAGCAGCGTGAGCGCGGTCCCGAGGACCGCGCCCACGCGCCGTGCGATGAGGGGTGTCATCTGTCTCCTGCTCCGGGTCAGCTCGTGCCGGCCGAGGGGGTGGTGGTGCCGGCCGCGGCGGCGACGGCGGCCGCGATGGCGGTCGAGCTGGCCTGCACCGGCTTGCCGTTGACCATGACGGTCGGCGTGCCGCTGACCCCGGCCCGGCCGGCCTCCTCGCTCACGTGGTTGGTCCAGTTGATGAAGCGCTTGTCCTTGACGCACTGGGCGAAGTCCTCGCCGAGCCCGACCTGGCGGCCGAACACGATGAGGTCGTCGTCGCTGGGCCCGGCCCCGCCCTCGGCGGGCTGGTTCTGGAACAGCGTGTCGGTGTACTCGGTGAACTTGCCGTACTCGGCAGCGCAGCCGGCCGCGGCCGAGGCGCGCGTCGAGTAGCGGTTGGTCGAGGCGCCGTCGAGGTACGCCACCGGGTGGGTCACCAGCGTGATCTTGCCATCGTTCGCGAGCTGCTGGATCGAGGCGGCCGCCTCGTCGTGGAAGCTCTTGCAGTGCGGGCACAGGTAGTCGACGTACTCGTCGACGACGACGGGCCCGGTGCCGCTCACGATGCCGGTCCCGGCGCTGTTGGCGCCCTTCGGCGCGGTGTAGTCGGTGGTCTTGCCGCCCGCGTAGATGGCCCAGCCGATGAGGCCGGCGATGACCAGCGCCGACACCGCGGCGATGGAGATCCACATGGTGCGCTTGCGCCGCTGCTCCCTGGCGATCTGCTCGCGCACCATCCGCGCGGCGGCGTTCTGATCCTTACGGCTGCTCATGCCGCCGCCTCGCTTCGGGCGTCACAGCCGCTGACGGCGGCGCTCGCTCGGTTGCTCACTGTTCTCTTCCTCCAGCACGTCGTCCGGCGCCAGCGCGGCGGACGGTCGGTCCAGTCGTGCGTCGAGGGAGAAACGGCTGACCGGGTAGATGATCAAGAAGATGGCCATCGCGAGGAAGGCCACATCCCGGAGGATGTCCGGGAGATAGTTCGGCGTCACCCCGGGTGGCAGGGGACCGCCCTTGCTGAAGCAGCCGCAGTCGATGTTGAGCCCGCGGGACCAGGCCGAGGCGATGCCGGCGATGAAGGCGACCATCATCACCGCGCCCGCCCAGGCCGCGAGCCGGGTGGCCAGGCCGAACAGCAGCAGCAGACCGACCACGATCTCGACGAACGGCTGCGCCGCCCCGATGACCATGGCCAGGTCGTACGGCATGATCTGGTACGCGTTGACGGCTCGCCCGGACGCGGCGAGGTCGGTGACCTTGAGCCAGCCCGCCGTGACGAAGATGCCCCCGAGGCCCAGCCGGGCCGCGAGACTCACCCAGGGCTGCACCCTGTGCCAGGTCATGTTGTTCCTCCTCTGCCCCCGTGCGGCCGCCCTCAGGCGGCTAAGGCGCTAACGACGTCGGCCACCAGTTCGGCGCGGGCGCGCGCGACCCGGGACCGGATCGTGCCGACCGGCACCTCCTGGACCGCCGCCGCCTGCTCGTACGACAGACCCAGCAGCTGGGTCAGCACGAACGCCTCCCGGCGTTCCGGCGCGAGCCGGTCGAGCAGCTGTGCCGCCCCGATCTGGCCCGCCGGGTCCGGGTGGTGCCCGGCGGTCAGCGCCTGCGCCGCCAGGCGGGTGCCCAGCGCCCGCTGCCTGACAACGGTACGCAGGTGATCGGCGCAGGTGCGGCGGGCGATGCCCAGCAGCCAGGTGCGCACCGTGGAACGTCCCTCGAACGCGGGCAGTGCCCGGAACGCCCGCAGGTACGTCTCCTGGGTGAGATCGTCCGCGGTGCCCGGGTCGACGAGCGCGGCGACGAAGCGCCACACCTCGGCCTGGGTGGTCCGGACGAACGCGGCCTGCGCCAGCGGGTCCCCCGCGCGCGCCGCCAGCGCCCACTCGGTCGCCGGATCGGCGATCGGGAGCGGCTCGTCGGCTGGCACGGGGGGCACGGGGAGCAAGCCTAACCGCCGGTCCGGCTCACTCCGGGCGGTGACGTCGCGCGTGTCCCGCGACACCGCCGGGAACCAGACGGGGGTACGCGCCGACTACCCGCCCATGACGAACTGCGGCGAGGTGCGCGACGGGCTGTCCGCACGGCTGGACGGCGAGGTGCGGGCGTGGGCGGCCGAGACCGGCCGGAAGCCCGGCACGCTCGACGGCCACCTGGCCGGCTGCGCGGACTGCCGGGCCTGGTTGCGGGCCGCCGAGCAGGTCAACCGCGCGGTCCGGGTGCAGGCGGTGGCCGTGCCGGACCTCACCGCGCCGATCCTGGCCGCGGTCGCCGCCGAGCGCGACGCGGCCGCTTCCGCCGTCCGGCGGCAGACAGAGGGGCGGCGGCAGGTCCTGCGGGTGGCGCTGGGTGTGACCGCCGTGGTGCAGGTGCTGCTGGCGCTGCCGATCCTGCTCGCGGGCGTGGGCGAGCTGCACACCGGCCGCGAGGCGGCCTCGTTCGACATCGCGCTCGCGGTCGGCTTCGCGCTCGCCGCGTGGCGGCCCGAGCGGGCCCGCGCGTTCGTGCCGGTGGCCTTCGTACTCGCCGCCTGCCTGACCGTCACCAGCGTGTTCGACGTGGCCGACGGCATGACGGCGCTGGCCCACGAGATCGGCCACGCGGCCGCGTTCGTCCAGGCCGCGCTCCTCTGGGCACTCAGCCGCACCACCGCCGTCTCCCGCGGACCCCGCACTCCCGCTACGGTCGCCCCGTGAGTCTCATGACTGCCACCCCCGCCCGCGCCGCCGCCCCCGCGCTCTTTGAAGATCATCCGACTTGCCTGGCAAGTGGGCGAATGCGCCGCCAAGATACGCCCACCTGCCCGGCAAGTCGGTCGATCATGACCCGGTGGCGGGCGCTGGCCGCCGTGGTCGGGTTCCTGGCGCTGACGCTGCTGCCCGCCAGCCCGGCGTATGCGCACGCGGCGCTGCTGCGCACCAGCCCGCCCGCCGGGTCGGTGGTGCCGGAGGCGCCGAAGGAGGTCACGCTCACCTTCAGCGAGCCGATCGCCCCGGTCCACGACAAGATCCGCATCGTCGGGCCGGACGGGGAGCGGGCCGACCGCGGCACCCCGACGGTCGACGGCAACGTGCTCAAGATCGAGCTGCGCGACGACGCGCCCCGGGGGACGTACCTGGTCAGCTACCGGGTGATCTCGGCGGACAGCCACCCGATCCCGGGCGGGTTCACCTTCTCCGTGGGCGCCCCGTCGGCCGCCCCCGCCGCGCTGCCGGAGGAGAAGGTCGACACGACCATCCGCAACCTCATCGCCGCCGTCAAGGTCATCGGGTATGCCGGGCTGGTGCTGCTGGTCGGGCCGGTGCTGGTGCTGGCGCTGCTGTGGCCGGCCCGGCTGAGCCAGCGCGGCCCGCGCCGCCTGATGTGGACCGGGTTCGGGCTGGTGGCGCTGGCCACCCTCGCCGGGCTCTACCTGCAGGCCCCGTACACCACCGGCACCAGCCTGTTCGGGGCCACCGCCGGGGACCTCGGCGACGTGCTGGGCAGCCAGTACGGCATCGCGCTGCTGGTGCGGCTGGCGCTGCTCGGCGTCGCCGCGTTCCTGGTCCGGCCGCTGCTGGCCGGGCGGGACGGGATCGTGGACCGGGTGCTGCTCCTGCTCGTCGCGGCGGGCGCGGCGCTGACCTGGCCGCTGGCCGGGCACCCGGCCGCCTCCCCGGTGCCGGCCGTGTCCGTGGTCGTCGACGCGCTACACCTGGCCGGGGCCGCGGTGTGGCTCGGCGGCCTGGTCATGCTCGTGGCGTACCTGCTGCGCCTGGCCGACAGCCGCGAGCTGGGCGCGATCCTGCCGATCTGGTCGCGCTGGGCGGCGCTCGCCGTGTCCACGGTGCTGCTGGCGGGCGTCGTCTCCGCGCTGATCCAGATCGGCACCCCGGCCGCGCTGGTCGAGACGACGTACGGGCAGCTGCTCATCGTCAAGACCGTGCTGGTCGGTCTGGTGCTGGTGGCCGCCTACTTCGCACGGCGGTTCACGCTGCGCGGCGCGGCGGACAACCCGCGGCCGCTGCGCCGTGTGGTCACCGTCGAGGTCGCCATCGCGGCCGTGGTGCTCGCGGTGACCGGCGCGCTCACGCAGACCACCCCGGCCCGCACCGCGCAGGAGACCGCGCAGCTGCCCGCCCAGCCGGTCATCTACTCGACCACGCTGACCAGCAGCCAATGGACGCTCCAGGTGGAGGTGGATCCGGCGAAGCTGGGGGACAACGCGGTGCACCTGTACGCGTACAAGCCGGACGGTTCGCCCCAGCCGGTCGTGGAGTGGAAGGCGACCGCGTCGCTGCCCTCGGCCGGGGTCGAGAAGGTGGCGTTCCCGATGCTCAAGCTCACCGACAACCACGCCAGCGGCCAGGTCTCGCTGCCGACGCCGGGCGACTGGCAGCTGACGTTCACCCTGCGCACCTCCGAGATCGATCAGGCTTCGGTCACCGCCACGGTGCCGATCTCCTAGCGCCCAGCCCGGCTGGGCCTTCCGAAAGGTCTTAGGCATGAAGATGACGCGCCGACTCGGCGTGG
This sequence comes from Catellatospora bangladeshensis, assembly GCF_016862575.1. Lineage (GTDB taxonomy): Bacteria > Actinomycetota > Actinomycetes > Mycobacteriales > Micromonosporaceae > Catellatospora > Catellatospora bangladeshensis. The sequence goes on from NZ_BONF01000040.1 coordinate 121,459, forward strand.
TCGCGGCGACGGTGCTCGGCCTGCTGGCCGTGGCCGTGCCCGCGGCGGCCCACGTCACGGTCAGCCCGAACACCGCCGTGCAGGGCAGCTATGCCCGGGTGGCGTTCCGGGTGCCGAACGAGTCCGACGACGCGGGCACCACCAAGGTCGAGGTGCACCTGCCGGAGGACGCGCCGGTCGCGTCGGTCTCCACGCAGCCGGTGCCGGGCTGGACGGTCGCGGTCACCAAGCGCAAGCTGGCCACCCCGATCGAGGTGCACGGCAGCCCGGTCAGCGAGGTCGTGGCCACCCTGACCTGGACCGCGACCAGCCCGGACGCGGCGGTCAAGCCGGGGCAGTTCCAGGAGTTCCCGGTGTCCATGGGGCCGCTGCCCAAGGTGGACCAGATGGTCTTCAAGACGCTGCAGACCTACTCCGACGGCGCCGTGGTGCGCTGGATCGAGGAGCCGGTCAACGACGGCACCGAGCTGGAGAGCCCGGCCCCGGTGCTGAAGCTGACCCCCGCCGCCGCGGCCGCCGAGGCCACCCCGTCGGCCGGCGCCACGGTGGCGCTCGGCGACCAGACCAAGGAGGCCGGCGGCAACTGGGCCGGCATCGCGGGCCTGGTCGCGGGCGTGCTCGCGCTGATCCTCTCGGGGGTCGCGCTGGCGCGTACCCGCCGCCCGTCACCTCCCGCCGTCTGACCCGAGGTTAGGAAGGGCACCTTCTACATCGCAAAGCGATAAGAAGGTGCCCTTCCTTTCTGCGCATCCCGGTGAGGGCTGGGGCGTTGGTCCGGGTGGACCGCGCCGACGATCCGGCGCGGCGTCGCGCCCGCCGCTGTCGGGCGCCGCCCCCCACCGGAGGACACGGGATGCGCGCTGCGCGAGTGGTCATCGGCATGCTGGCCCTGCTCCTGGCGCTGCCCGCGCTGGCCGCGGGTATCGCGGCGGCCTGGCTGACCGGGCACGACAGCCCCGACGGCGCGTTCCACGCCGCGGTGGCCCCGCTGCGCGACCCCGAACGGGTGCTGGTCGTCTCCGACATCGACGCGCTGCTGCGGCGCGACGTCCCGTACGCCCGCGTCGGCGGCGTGGAGCTGCGGCTGTCCGCCAGCTCGGGCAACACGCCCGCGTTCGTCGGCATCGCCGCGCCCGACGAGGTCGCCGCCTACCTGGCCGGGGTCCGCTACACCGAGGTCGCGCAGACGCGGATCGGCCCCGGGCCGCTGCTGCTGCGCACCAACCGGATGGACGCGCCGGGCCGGGAGCCCGGTGATCCCACGGCCGAGGACTTCTGGCTGCGCCAGGGCCTGGGCAGCCTGTCCTGGCACCCGGAGCAGGACCGGGGGCGGCACCTGGCGCTGGTCGTGGTGCTGCGGGACGCGCCCTCCACCGGGCCCGCGCTGCCCTCCGACGCCCTCAGCCTGGACGTCGCGCTCGACGCGGACTGGCTCGCCTCGGCCATGTGGGGCGTGCTCATCCTGGCCATCGTGCTGCTGGTGGTGGCGCTGGTGACGCTGGCCTGGCCCGGCCGCCCGGCCGAAACCGCGCCGGAGCCGGCCGACGACGAGCTGACCTCCCTGCTGGACCCCGCGGACGACGGCACGATCATCGCGCTGCCCGCCGACACCGACCCGGGGCTCACCGCCCCGCCCGCGCCGGAGCAGCGCGCACCGGAACCCGAGACGGTGGTACGCGAACAGCTCGACGTGCCCTGGGCAGGGGCGCCCTACACGGGTCCCGCCGAGGACACGGTGGCCTGGCCCGCGCCGTCGGCGCCGCGCGGCTGGTTCGAGTCGCCGGCCGGCGCGCGCCGGAGCGAGGCGCGGGCGGACGGCCGGTTCGCGGCGGCCGTCGGGGCCGGTCACGCGGAGGCGGTAACGGTGGCGAGCGCCGTGCCCGCGATGCGGAGCGTTCCCGCGCCGGACCTGCCGTGGCCGCCGCTGCGGGGGGAGCTGCCGGGCACGCAGCCGGTGCGCGACGTGATCACCGAGGAGTTCCTGCCGGGCATCGCCGACCGTCCGGCCTGCACGCTGCGGCTGGAGCGGATCCCGGCGGCGCGCTGACCGCGGCACAGGACGAGCGGCCCGACGACGCGGGCCGCTCACACCGGGGGAACGGTGTTCCATCTGGGGGGCCGTCCCGGGGGAGACGGTGTCCCTGCCTCCTACTGTAAGGAAATCCACCAGAACGGACAAGACTGGCTAAACAGTCCTTGACGTGAGATAATCCCATGGTCCAGGACGCACGGGCAGGAACGCCACCAGCGCCAGGCTGAGCAGCACGTACGCGTTGCGGGCCAGGAACAGGCCGGGCGTGTCCGTCGGCACCGCCGCGACACCCCAGTCGACCAGCGACACCACGCCGATCACGCAGACGGCGTACACCCCGGCCGCGAACGCCAGCCAGCCCGAGCGGCGGCCGCCGGTGCTCTGCGTCGCCGCCGCGAGCAGGGCCACGATCGCGGGCACAAACCAGTAGAGGTGGTGCGGCCAGGTGATCGGGCTGATCAGGCCGGACAGCAGGCCGGTCAGCGCCAGCCCGGTGACGGGATCGCCGGCCAGCCCTGCCCGCGCCGCGCGCCACATGCCGAAGGCCAGCACGGCGAGCGCGAGCAGCAGCCATACCCACTTAGCAGGCTGCTCCGGCGCGACCAGCCGGGCCAGCAGGCCCTGCAGGGACTGGTTGCCGGTGTAGTCCAGGCGGCCCACCCGGGCGGTGTCCCACAGCGCGCCGGTCCAGAAGTCCCAGGAGGCCCGCGGCGCGATCGCTGCGGCCACCAGGGTGACCGCAGCGGCGGCGCCCATCGCGGTGAAGGCGGCCCGCCACTGCCGGGTGACCAGCAGGTACACGATGAACAAGCCGGGGATCAGCTTGAGCGCGGTGGCCACGCCGATGCCGACACCGGTCCACTTCGACCCGCGTGGGCCGAGCACCAGCAGGTCCATCATGATCAGCAGGATCAGCAGCATGTTGATCTGGCCGAACGTGATGGTCTCCCGCAGCGGCTCGATCAGCAGCACCAGCGGCACCGCGACCGCCACCGCGAACCACACCGGCCACCCCTGCTTCCGGGCCAGCGGCGCCAGCAGCCAGTACGTGGTGACCACCACCGCGGCCACGGTGCCCAGCGTGAACAGCGCCTGCGTCACGCCCAGCGGCAGCAGCCCGAACGGGAACAGCAGCAGCGCCGCGAACGGCGGATAGGTGAAGTACAGCGCGCCCTGCACCCGGTCCGGCTGGGCGTAGTCGTACAGCTCATGCCCGTCGCCCCACCACCGCACCGCGGACATGTAGATCTTCAGGTCGAAGAAGTCGTGCGTCACCCGCAGCCGCCAGAAGCCGATCGCGCAGGCGGCGAGCACGGCGAGCACGACGAGCACCCGCCGGGGGGTCAGCTGGGCACGGGCCTGAGACATGGACGCCACCCTAACCGCCGCCGCGCGCCCCGCCCGGCGTGGCCCACGCGACGGTGGCGGCACTGACAGTGCGGCCATACGGCGTACGCTGTGCCGGTGGGAGATCTGCGTAGCGCCGACCATCTGGTATGGATCGACTGTGAGATGACCGGCCTGAACCTGGGCAGCGACGCCCTCATCGAGGTCGCGGCCCTGGTCACCGATGCCGACCTGAACGTCCTGGGTGACGGGGTGGATGTGGTGATCCACTGCCCCGACGCGCTGCTCGACGGCATGGTCGACGTGGTGAAGCAGATGCACGAGAAGTCCGGCCTCACCGAGGCGGTGCGCCGCTCCGCGGTCACCGTCGAGCAGGCCGAGGACATGGTGCTGGAGTACGTCACCAAGTACGTCACCGAGCCGCGGACCGCCCCGCTGTGCGGCAACTCGATCGCCACCGACCGGGGCTTCATCGTGCGGGACATGCCCCGCCTCGACAGCCACCTGCACTACCGCATGATCGACGTGTCGTCGGTGAAGGAGCTGTGCCGGCGCTGGTATCCGCGGGTTTACTTCGGGCAGCCGGAGAAGGGCCTGGCCCACCGCGCCCTGGCCGACATCCGGGAGAGCATCCGCGAGCTGCGCTACTACCGCGAGGCGATCTTCGTGCCGCAGCCCGGACCGGACGTCGACGAGGCCAAGCGCATCGCGGCGACGATGATCCTGCCGTAAGTCGCGCGGGACACAGCGATACCCGCTCGACGCGGGGCCGGGGGGTATGGCTATTATTGGTCGGTCGCCGCGGCTGTCACGGTCAGCGGCGTGCAATGGTGGTCGTAGCTCAGCTGGTAGAGCACCGGGTTGTGGTCCCGGGGGTCGCGGGTTCGAGTCCCGTCGATCACCCTGTAGAGAAGCCCCGACGGGTAGCCGTCGGGGCTTTTTCGTGGCTGAGGGTGTGGGTGGCTGGGTTGGAAGGCAAGATCGCCGTCTCGTGTCGCAACCTGTGGTGTGGCCACATGTCGTCTGACATGTGTTCGGTAACAGTGATGTGGCGGGACATCGGTAACGCCTGAGCTCGTGCGGCCCGGTTAGGGGCTGCATGGGAA
>NZ_BONF01000041.1 GCF_016862575.1 Catellatospora bangladeshensis
CCCGCAGGCCGCGTTCGGCCTGCCGGTCACCATCATCATCCTGCGGCAGTTCTTCCGCGCGATCCCGGCCGAGGTCGAGGAGGCCGCGACGCTCGACGGGTGCACGCCGTTCGGGTTCTTCTGGCGCATCCTACTGCCCATGGCCAAGCCCGCCCTGGCCACCGTGTCGGTGCTGGCGATCGTGGCGAGCTGGAACAACTTCATGCTCCCGCTGGTGGTGTTCACCGACCAGAGCTGGTGGACCCTGCCCGTCGGGGTCCAGGCCTTCCAGGGCCAGTACGCCGACGACACCGCCCGCGTCCTGGCCTACGTCGTACTCTCCATGATCCCCGCGCTCGGCTTCTACGCCATAGCCGAACGGCAGCTCATCAGCGGTCTGGCGTCCGGTGCCACCAAGGGCTGACACCCCACCGATCTTCCGGTATGTTTCCGTGAATTCCCGGCGCGGGAACGGTGCGAGCAAGGCGGAAGCGTGCCCCGGGTACGCTCTGCTGCACCGAAACGTTCCGGCCGTAGGCTGAAGCGGTGACGAAGGAGCTGCCGGTGTCCGTGGACGAGAGCCGCAAGGTCACGATCGCCGCGATCGCGCGCCTGGCGGGCGTGAGCGTGCCCACCGTCTCGCGGGTCATCAACGGCCGCTCCGACGTGTCGCCGCAGACCCGCGAACGCGTCGAGGAGCTGCTCACCCGCCACGGCTACCGGCGCCGCCCGGCCAGCATGCGCACCAGCTCGGGGCTGATCGACCTCGTCTTCAACGACCTGGACAGCCCGTGGGCCGTCGAGATCATCCGCGGGGTGGAGGACGTCGCGCACGCCGCCGGCATCGGCACCGTGGTCTCCGCGATCCACCGCCGCACCGCCTCGGCCAAGCAGTGGCTGGACAACATGCGCTCCCGCGCCACCGAGGGCGTCATCTTCGTCATCTCCACGCTGGAGCCGCCGCTGCAGGCGGAGCTGCGCCGGCTCAACATCCCGGTCGTGATCGTCGACCCGGCCGGGGTGCCCCCGCAGGAGGCGCCCACCATCGGCGCCACCAACTGGGCGGGCAGCCTGCGCGCCACCGAACACCTGATCGGGCTGGGCCACCGCCGCATCGGCTTCATCGCCGGGCCGCCGCAGCTGATGTGCAGCCGGGCGCGGCTGGACGGCTACCGCACCGCGCTGGAGACGGCCGGGCTGTCGTTCGACGACGACCTGGTGTTCCAGGGCGACTTCTACCACGAGTCCGGGTTCACCGGCGGGTCGCGGCTGCTGCAGCTGCCCGAGCCGCCCACCGCGATCTTCGCGTCCAGCGACCAGATGGCCCTGGGCGTCTACGAGGCCGTGCGCCGGGCGGGCCTGCGCGTGCCCGACGATGTGAGCGTGGTCGGCTTCGACGACCTGCCCGAGGTGCGCTGGTCGTCGCCGCCGCTGACCACGATCCGGCAGCCGCTGGCCGAGATGGGCATGGTCGCCGCGCGTACCGTGCTGCGGCTGGCCCAGCGGGAGAAGATCGAGAGCCCGCGGATCGAGCTGGCCACCGAGCTGGTGGTCCGGGACAGCACCGCGCCGCCGCGCGCCTGACCCCGTCCCGATAGTTTCCGGAAGTTATTGACTTATCTTGATGGTCCGCGCACCATTGGGAGCGCTTCCATCGATGTGTGCCGTGCCCCAGCCGAGCGACCACCGTACGCGGCGCCCCCTCGCCCGGGGCACAGGCGCCGCATCATCGCAACGTGGCCGCTCCGGGTCATGGCACTGACGCTCCGCCATCACCAGGAGGACACATGACGCCCCCACGCGTCCCGTTCCACAGAGCAACCCGGCGCATCGCCTCGCTCGCCGCCCTGACGCTGGTCTCCGCCCTCGCGGTGCCGCTGCTGTCGGCGTCCCCGGCGAGCGCCTCCGGCCCGCTGCGCACCCACGCCGCCGCCCGCGGCAAGTTCATCGGCTTCGCCGCCGCCACCAACCCGCTGGCCAACGAGGCCGCCTACCGCACCATCGCGCAGACCGAGTTCAGCCAGATCACCGCCGAGAACGCGATGAAGTGGGACTCGACCGAGCCGTCGGACAACAGCTGGAACTTCAGCGGCGCCGACCAGATCGTCAACTTCGCCGTGGCCAACAACCAGCAGGTGCACGGCCACACGCTGGTCTGGCACCAGCAGACGCCCGGCTGGGTGCAGGGCCTGGGCGCCACGGCGATGCGCACCGCGATCCAGGACCACGTCTCCACCCTGGTCGGCCGCTACGCCAACAACGCGGCCGTCGTGTCGTGGGACGTGGTCAACGAGGTGTTCAACGAGGACGGCACCTTCCGCAGCAGCTTCTGGTACAACACGCTCGGCCAGAGCTACATCGCCGACGCGTTCCGCTGGGCCCGCGCCGCCGACCCCGACGCGCGCCTGTGCATCAACGACTACAACGTCGAGGGCATCAACGCCAAGAGCACCGCGATGTACAACCTGGTCCAGTCGCTGCGCGCGCAGAACGTGCCGGTCGACTGCGTCGGCTTCCAGGGCCACCTGGCCACCCAGTACGGCTTCCCGAGCGACCTGCAGCAGAACATGCAGCGCTTCGCCGCGCTGGGCGTGCAGGTGCGGGTCACCGAGCTGGACATCCGCATCCAGATGCCGCGCAGCTCGGCCAAGGACACCACGCAGGCCACCTACTACTCCAACGTGATCAACGCCTGCAACGCGGTCACCGCCTGCGCCGGCGTCACCATCTGGGGCTTCACGGACAAGTACTCGTGGGTGCCGGACACGTTCCCGAGTGAGGGCGCCGCGCTCATCTACGACGAGAACTACCAGCAGAAGCCGTCCTACACGGCGGTGCACAACGCGCTCGCGGGCGGCACGCCGACCGACACCCAGGCCCCGACCACGCCGGGCACGCCGGTCGCCTCGGGCGTCACGTCGAGCGGCGTGAGCCTGTCCTGGACCGCCTCGACGGACAACGTCGGCGTGAGCGGGTATGACATCCTGCGCGCTCCCGGCACCTCGGGTGGCTCGTTCACCCAGGTCGGGACGTCGACGACGACGTCGTTCACCGACAGCGGCCTGAGCGCGAACACGTCGTACCGGTACCAGGTCCGCGCCCGTGACGCGGCGGGCAACGTGTCGTCGGCGTCGAGCGCGGTCACCGTCACCACGACCGGCGGCACCGGTGACACCCAGGCGCCGTCCACCCCGGCCAACCTGGCCGCGTCGGGCACCACCTCCAGCGGCACCAGCCTGTCCTGGACGGCCTCGACGGACAACGTCGGCGTGACCGGATACGACGTCCTGCGTGCCCCCGGCACGTCGGGCGGCTCGTTCACGCAGGTCGGCACCTCGACGACGACGTCGTTCAGCGACACCGGACTGAGCGCGAACACGTCGTACCGCTACCAGGTCCGCGCCCGTGACGCGGCGGGCAACGTGTCGTCGGTGTCGAACACGGTCACCGTCACCACGACCGGTGGCGGCACCGGCGGCGGCTGCACGGTCGCCGCGACCCTGCAGACGCAGTGGCAGACCGGCTACGTCATGGAGCCGGTCCGGGTCACCAACAGCGGCACCTCGGCGATCAGCAGCTGGACGGTGACGTTCACCCTGCCCAGTGGGCACACCCTCACCGGCAGCTGGAACGCCGTGCTGACCGTCAGCGGCCAGACCGTGACGGCGCGCAACGCGGCGTACAACGGCAACCTGGGCGCGGGCCAGAGCACCACGTTCGGGTTCCAGGTCAGCCGGCCCAACGGCAACACCGCCACGGCGAGCGGCTTCACCTGCGCCACGCCCTGACGGTAGGACGGCGGCGTACGGCTGCACGGGCCGTGCGCCGCCCGGGACCGCCCGGCGGTTCGGGCGGTCCTGCCCATCCCCGTGGCGCGCACGGCGGCGCGTCACGGGGATCACGCGTTCCGGCGGCGGGCCGGGCGGTGGGGCGGCCTACGATCAGCCGGAGCAGCCGCGATCCGGAGGTGCCGCCGTGAGAGTGTTCCAGTCCGCCGCCGACGTGGCCGACGCCGTGGGCGAGACCATCGGGCCCGGCCCGTGGCACGTCGTCGAGCAGTCACGGGTCGACACGTTCGCCGACGCCACGGGCGACCACCAGTGGATCCACACGGACCCGGCGCGCGCGGCGGACGGGCCGTTCGGCGGGACCATCGCGCACGGTTACCTCACCCTGTCCCTGCTGCCGCTGCTGGTCCGCGACCTGTACCGGTTCGAGGGCGCGCGGATGGTGGTCAACTACGGCCTGAACAAGGTGCGCTTTCCCACGCCGGTGCCGGTCGGCGCCTCGGTGCATCTCAGCGCGCGGCTCGTCTCGGTCGAGGAGGTCGCCGGCGGGGTGCAGGTGACCGCGGCGATGACCATCGGAACGGACCGCTCCGACAAGCCCTGCTGCGTCGCCGAGACGGTGACCAGGGTCTTCTTCGCTTGACCCGGGCTACGCGGCGGCACCGTCCGCGTCGTCCTCCCCGGCGACCGGCCAGTGCTGCAGGAGGTGCAGCAGGACGGCGACGTCGGGGATGTCGCGCAGGCGCTCGGAGATGACCGGGCGGCGGTCACCGGCCCAGATCCTCAGGTGCGTCTTGCCGGTCTCCACCTTCGTGACGGCGGGCCAGGCGGCGAACTGCTCGCCCCGGCGCACGCCTTCGCCGGTCACCGTGACCGGCCCGAAGACCGCCGCGCCGGTGCGCAGCGCCTCGGCCGCCTTGACCGGCAGCAGCGCGGCAGCGACGTACCGCTCCACGTGTGCGACCAGCTCGGGCTTGTCCTTATAGCCCGGCTTGGCCAGGTCGACGACGGTGCCGTCCTTCAGCTCGACGCGGCACTGCAGGACCTCCACGTACGCGGTGACCAGGTTGACCACCCGCACCCACACCCGTACGTGCGCCACGTCGTCCCAGGTGAACAGCGAGGTGACCGCTCCGGTGTGGTCGACGGCCAGCGAGCCGCCGGTGTACAGGTAACGGCACCGGCCCGCCTTGCGCCAGGTCGTCCACGCGGCGAGCCCGGCCAGCGCCAGCACGCCGACGCCCAGCGCGACGGCCCCACCGGCGCCGCCACTGGCGAGGAGCAGCACCACACCCAGCCCGGCGGCGGCCACGGTGATGAAGACGTCGGCGCCGATCGGGGACCGGTATCGGCCGACGATCTCACCCAGGCCCGCGGCGGCTGCGGCATCCGCGAACGACCATCCGTCCACATTGCTCTGCATGGTGGCATGCTCGCCGCCGTCCGCGGGGCGGGTCAACGGCTGCCGTGTGCCCGTTCACATGCTGGGCAGGATCACTCCCAGGCGAGGCCGAGCAGCAGGTCGAGGAAATCGGCCAGGCGCTGCGGGCCCCGGCACACCAGGCGGTGCGCGACGTCGCCGCACGCCCAGCGGGCCTCGAAGCCGCGCCACGTGGTGCCCGCGCTGACGCGGACCCGGTGCGGGCCGAGATTGATCCGGGCGATCTGCCGCTCGAGGGTGTCCTCGTCGAACCCGAGTACCGAGTGCAGCTCGACCTCGGCCGTGCCCCGCCGGTACGCCGCGAAGCGCTGGGTGGCGGTGCTGATCCGGCTCGCCGGGTCGGCCTGCCAGGCGGCGGTGAACCCGGGCAGCCCGGGCCAGCGCTCGGTGCGCCGCGCGGTGCGCCCGGCCAGCAGCGGCGCGGCGGCGGCCAGCCCGGTGGCGGCGTGGTGGAGGGCGAGGCGCTGTCGCTGGGGGACGGTAGCGAGCACGATGACTCCCGGAGGTCGCGGCGTGCGCGACTCGGGGTGGGGAGCGCGACGCGGTGGGCGGCGGGGGTGGTCGCCGCGGGAGCCCGCCGTTGCGCTCGTACCTACCAGTTCACACCACGGAGCGGCGGCGCGCCGCCCCAACCCACCCTTCGGGAAGAGAAGATCGCCGTCCCGTGTCGACCGATCGGCGCTGACCTGGCCTGACACGGGACGGCGGGTCTGCCTCAGCCGCCCGCTCCGGCGGCCGCCGGGACGGGGACGGTCCAGTCGGGCAGGGGAGCGTCGGGTGCCGACTGCCGGGTGAGGAGCACCTGCCCGGTGGGCTCGTCGACCAGCGCCAGGCGCACCGCGGCGGGCTGGTAGCGCAGACGGGGCACGGCGTACACCGCCGACACCTCGGTGCCGCCGGCGTGCCGGGCGGAGTAGACGAGGATGCGCCAGTCGTCGTCGTCCCAGTGCTCGCGCAGGTCCGAGGTGAGCAGCGCGGCGGTCTCGGCGTACACCGGGCTGCGGCGCAGCTGCTCCACGGTGGAGTCCAGCGGCACGTCGAAGCCGGTCGGCAGCGGTTTGGTCAGCCTGACCTTGAGCTGGCGCAGCTGGTCCAGCCAGTGGCGGTCCAGCTCGGGGGAGAGCGCGGCGAGCACGGCGGCCCCGGCCAGCAGCACCGCGGCGGCGGGAAGCGGCCGGTCCGCGAGCACCGCCGTCCAGGACGTGGTGGCGGGCAGCGCCAGCAGGCTCGCGGCCAGCAGCGCGCCGGTGCGGGCGAACGAGCGCCAGCCGATCGGCGAGCGGGTCGCCGACAGGCAGCCGCAGGACGAGCTGGGCGCGGCGAGCCTGGCGTAGGCGAGGTAGCCGGCGAAGCCGAGCGACAGCAGCGCCGCGGCGGCGGCCTCGGCGGGCAGCGCGGGCGGGGCCAGCAGGAAGCCGGCCAGCACCGCCTCCACCCCGCCGACCAGCCGGTATGCCGGCAGCGCGCGCTGCTCGCCGAGCAGTTGCGCCAGCGCGCTGCGCCGGGCCGCGGCCGGGGCGTGCCGGGACAGGAGCTTGAGCCGTGCCGACCACAGCAGCACGGCGCCGAGCAGCAGCGGCTGCAGGGGCGCGATCCACGAGATCATCGGTCCTCCGGGGTTGGGAGAGGGGTGGCGGGCGGGCGGGCGCCGGGGGGTGTGGCGCCCGCCCACGTTCCTCAGGCGGACGCGTACACGGTCGCGATTTCGACCTCGTTCGTGTCCGGCACCCAGGCGCCGATGACCTGGACGTGCTTGCCGACGCGCAGCATCGACATGTCCGAGACGGCGGGGGTGTTGTTGTAGCGGGCGGCCGACGTGCCCGGCACCAGGTGCCCGACCACGCGGCGGCCCTTGTGGTCCAGGTGCAGCACGTTGCGGCCGATGGCGGCGATGTGCGCGTGCAGGTTGACGATGTTCACCCACACCGAGTCGGCGGCCAGGGTGCCGTCGTCCAGGCGCAGGCCCCGCGCGTACAGGCCGTCGCCGACGGCGACCGTGTCGAAGGTGGTGGGCCGCAGCTTCCAGATGCTGGTGCCGCCGGTGATCCGGATGCGCCACAGCGCCATGTCGGAGCCGGTGACGAACAGCATGCCGGCGCTGATGCCGGTGATCCGGCCCTCGGCGAAGTTGGGGTCGGGCGCGCCCGGCTCCACGGCCTGGTCCGGTGCGCCGAAGGCGGCCTCCGGCGCCAGCGAGCCGAGCGCGGTGGCGCCGACCAGGCTCGCCCCGCCGACCACGGCGGAGGTGAGCAGGCGGCGGCGGTCGATGGTCTCGGTCATCTCGGGCCTCCGCTCACACGATGTCGACGCTGCAGGGCGACAGCCCCGAGGACAGGCTGGCGATCTGGCTGTACGCGGCCGGGGTGAGGTCGATGATGCGGTTGGTCCCGCACACCGAGCCGCAGCAGGACCGCTCGCCGCACCACAGGTCGGTCTGCGGCCCGCAGTCGGCGATGGTGGTGCCGATGCGCTTTCCGTTGCAGCGGTTGGTGGTGTAGTGCCGGAAGCCGCAGCCGCGGCGGGACAGGCTGATCCCGCAGCGGTCCGGCCGCGTGATCTCGAGGCACGCGGCTGAGGCGTTCGGCCAGGCGTGCTGGTAGCTGCCGCTGTTGCAGGTCCCGCAGGCGCCGTGACCGGCGGTCCCGCAGGGGCCCCAGGAGTTGCCGCAGCAGAACCACGACATCTCTCCGGTAATAGCTGCCACTGTCCGTCTCCTTTCCAGGTGGGGGGTGTACCAGGAGGAGCGGCGACGGGCCCATCGACGACTTCGAATATCATGGGCGGCGGCCAGTTGCAGAGTCAATCCATAGATTGAAATTTTCTTCCAAAAATGTCAACGAACGTCAATGGATGACGCGGCCGTCGCCGGTCCATGACGCGGGGGCCGACCCGCGGGCGGTCCGGCCGGTGCCGTCCGGTTCGGCAGCGCCCGGCGCGATGCGGTCCCGGCTTCGGGCACAGACCCGCGCGCAGGCCGCGCAATGGGCGTACGCTGCATTAATGGACGCGACGCGGGCAGGCGTCAGCGACCCGCTGGCGCATATCGACGTATCCCGGCTCCGCTCCGATCTGGCAGCGGTGCAATCACTCGGCACCTCGGGCGGGGCGTTCGGCGCCTGCGCGGTGAGCGCCGAGATCCGCCAGGCCTACCGGACGGCCCTTCAGGCGCGCGACGAGGCCGCCTCCTACCTGCACGGCAGCCGGGACTGGTCGACCGAGGACCTGGCCGAGGCCATCTGCGGGCACCGCGAGCACGAGCGGCGGGTCCGGCTCGTCGCCGAGTGGACCGCCACGCCCGCCCCGCAGCACCTCTACGACGCCGGGCACGAGCTGCTGCGCCGCCAGCAGGTGGCCAGCGCGCTGCGCGACCTGCTGTCGGCCGCCCGTGCCACCGCGGTGCGCAAGCTGCGCGAGGCCGAGCTGGTCCTGCCGGCCGACCCGCTGGAACGGGCGCACAAGGCCCAGGACGTGGTGCGCTTCTGCGCGTACCACTTCGACACGGTCGCGGCCAACCGCAACCTGTACGCCGCGAACCTGGTCGTCCACCACGACTGGGAGCTGGACGAGATCGCCGAGGTGGCCGACGCCGAGCCGCAGGCCATCGAGGACGCCTACGAGGCGGCCCGCGCCCACCCGCCCTCGGACGCCGACTCGCGCTCGGTGCGCGAGCTGGCCGAGATCGCGGCGGCCATCGCCGTACGGCAGCGGCACTGGGAGGCGGTGCGCCGCGAGGCCATCGCCGAATGCCTGGCCGCGGGCGTCGACGCCGACCTCCTCGCTGCCCACGCCGGCGTCTGAGCCCCTATGAGCGGGGTGCCGATCGCGGATCATGCGCTGCTGTCGGACTGCCATACGGCGGCGCTGGTCACCCGGGACGGCTCGGTGGACTGGCTGTGCTGCCCGCGCTTCGACAGCCCGTCGGTGTTCGGGCGGCTGCTGGACGACGACGCCGGGCACTGGTCGATCGCCCCGGCCGGCCCCTACACCGCCACCCGGCGCTACCTGGACCAGACGCTCGTCCTGGAGACCACGTTCCACACCCCGGACGGCACACTCGCGCTCACCGACGCCCTGGCCCTGGGGCACAACGGCGAGAAGCACGGCCACGACCTGGGCCGGGGCGTGCCGCACCTGATGATCCGGGGCGTGAGCTGCCGCGGCGGCCAGGTCCGGGTGCGCCTGTCCTACCAGCCGCGCCCCGAGTACGGCCTGCTGCGGCCGCTGCTGTCGCCGCTGGAGGGCGGGCTCACCGCGCGCGGCGGCGCGGAACGGCTGGTGCTGTCCAGCCCGGTGCCGCTGCGGTACCTCAACTGCGACGCCGAGGCGGAGTTCACGCTGCGCGTCGGCGACGAGCTGTGGTTCGCGCTGCAGCGCTCGACGCTGCAGCAGGAGGCGCCGCGGGTCTGGAGCCAGGAGGAGATCGCGCACTGGATGGCGGTCACCGTGGACGCCTGGCGGGTGTGGTCGAAGCTGCACCAGAACTACGACGGCCCGTGGCACGAGCTGGTCGGTCACAGTGGGCGGGTGCTGCAGGGGCTGACGTTCAAGCCCAGCGGCGCGATCATCGCCGCGCCCACCACCTCGCTGCCGGAGGAGGTCGGCGGCGTGCGCAACTGGGACTACCGCTACTCGTGGGTGCGCGACGCGAGCTTCACGCTGAAGGCGCTGTGGGTCGCCGCCTGCCCGGACGAGGCCGCCGACTTCTTCTCGTACATGACCACCGCGGCGGCGGGCGCGATCGGCCCGGACACCCCGCTGCAGATCATGTTCGGGGTGGGCGGGGAGCACGACCTGTCCGAGCGGACCCTGCCCCACCTGCGCGGCTGGCGGGACAGCGGGCCGGTGCGGGTCGGCAACGGGGCGTGGAACCAGCAGCAGATCGACGTGTACGGCGAGCTGCTCAGCGCGGCCCACCGGCTCGAGGAGAAGCTCACCGGCATCGACGCGGACACCCGGCGCTTCCTGGTGGCGCTGGCCGACGCGGCGGTGGTGCGCTGCGATGAGCCCGACCACGGCATCTGGGAGATCCGGGGGCAGCCGCAGCACTTCGTGTACTCGAAGCTGATGTGCTGGGTGGCGCTGGACCGGGCGATCGCGCTGGCCGGGGTGCTCCAGGCGGAGGACCGGGTGCCGGGCTGGGCGGCGGCCCGCGCCGAGGTGCGCGAGCGCATCCTGCGCGAGGGCTGGAGCGAGCAGGCCGGCGCGTACACGCAGTTCTTCGGCTCGACCGCGCTGGACGCGTCCTGCCTGATGATGGCGATCGTGGGCTTCCTGCCCGCCGACGAGCCGCGCATGCTGGCCACGATCGAGGCGATCGCCGACCGCCTCACCGACGAGCGCGGCCTGGTGTACCGCTACCGCACCGAGAGCGGCGTGGACGGCCTGGACGGCGGCGAGGGCACCTTCCTGCTGTGCACGTTCTGGCTGGCCGAGGCGCTGGCCCTGGCGGGCCGGGTGAACCGGGCGGCCGAGGTGTTCGAGCGCGCCGCCGCGTACGCCAACGACATCGGCCTGCTCTCGGAGGAGATCGACCCGGTCACCGGCGAGATGCTCGGCAACTTCCCGCAGGCGTTCAGCCACATCGGCCTGATCAACGCCGCCTGGGCCGTCTCCCAGGCCCGCCACCGCGCCGCCCTCTGAGAAGGAAGGGCACCTTCTTAACGCTATGCGTAGAAGAAGGTGCCCTTCTTAACGGCGTCAGGATTTGAGGAGGGTGCGGACCTGCTGGGAGACGGGGTCGCTGACCAGGAGCCAGGCGTGCTCGATGCAGCCGACGCCGGTGTTGCCCGCGCCGGACAGGATCGTGCTGGAGTCCGGGTTGATGAACTCGTCGCAGCTGGACCAGTAGGTCTGGTAGCGCACCGCCCCGGGCGTCTCGTCCCCGGCGTTGAGGTCGCGCAGGAACGAGCTGTCCGGCGCCATCTCGGCGCACGACGTGATCAGCCACGAGCACACGGGTGTCAGGTTGGTGCCGTGGTTCGGCCCGCCCAGTGACACCCATCTGTCCACGTACGACGTGCCGCCGTTGAACTTGAGATACCAGCGTGAGTTGAGGCTGCCCATGGAGTGGGCGACGATGTCGACCTTCGCCGCGCCGGTCTGCGCGCGCACCGAGTCGACGTAGCTGCGCAGCTGCGCCGCGGTGGTCTTGTTCGACTGGAACACGTCGTACGAGAACGCGAACAGGCGGTTGGCGGGCCACCCGTCGGCCTTGAAGTCGGCGATCATGTCGTTCCAGTTCCAGGCCCCGCCCTTGTAGCCGTGCACGAAGACCACGGGGTCGCGGTCGGCGGCCTGGGCCGCGGACGGGGTGGTCACGAGCATGGCGGCGACCGCGGCGAGGACGCTGAGCAGGCCGGCTGTCTTTCGCATCTGTCCTCCTCGATGAGATGGGTGGGACAGAGCGTGCGGTACGCCGTGCGTGTTTCGCATCCGTGAAACGACGCATCGGTCTTTCGCCGGTGGTTAACTTGTGAGTAACTTCTTGTGTGAACCCGGTGGAAAGCCCCGTACCGCACGGCCGCGACAGCGCGCTGCTGTCGCTGGTGTCCGTCCTGGACGGTGCGCGCGCCGGGCAGGGCGGCGCGCTGCTGCTCCGCGGCGAGCCGGGTCTCGGCAAGACCATGCTGCTGGCGTACGCCGCCGGCCACGCACCCGATTTCCTGGTCCTGGCATCACGCGGCGTGGAACCGGAGGCGGCGCTGCCCTGGGCCGGTCTGCACCGGCTGCTCCGCCCCCTCGCGCACCGCCTGCCCGAGCTGCCGCCGGGCCAGGCCGCGGCTCTGCGCGAGGTGCTCGACGGCGAGGTGGGCGACGGCGTGGGCTGCCGCCTGCCCGCCGCGCTGCTCGCCCTGCTGGACCTGCTCGCCCAGGACGGCCCGGTGCTGGTCTGCGTCGACGACGCCGACCTGCTCGACGAGCCGTCCCGCGAAGCGCTCGCGTTCGCGGCGCGCCGCCTGGGGGACGCCGCGCCGTCGGCCGCACGGCTGGGCGACGGTTCGCTGACCATGCCCCGGCCGGAGGCGCGCACCGCTCCGGACACCGGTGGTGGTGGGGCCGTCGTGCTGCTGGCGATGCGGGACGACGACGAGCTGCCGCCGCCCGGCCTGCCCGTGCTGCTGCTGTCCCCGCTGGACGAGACCGCGTGCGCGGCGGTGATCGACGACGTGGCGCCGGTCGCGGTCGCCGAGGGCGTACGCCTGCGCCTGGCCGCTGCCGCCGCCGGGAACCCGCAGGCCGCGGCCGAACTGGTCGCCGCGCTCGACGACGACCAGCTGCGCGGGATACGCCCGCTGCCCGACCCGCTGCCGCCCAGCCCCGGCCTGCGCCGCGCCCACCTGCGCCGGGTGCTCGCGCTGCCCGAGCAGACCCGGCGGCTGCTGCTCATCGCCGCGGCCGAGGCCGACATGGACGCGAACCTGCTGGTCCGGGCCGCCGACGCGGCCGGGATCGAGGTGGCCGCGCTGGAACCTGCCGAACGCGCCGGGCTGCTGCGCGTCAGCGTGGCCGGGGTGGAGTTCCGCCACCCCCTGGTGCCGGCCGCGATCTACCACGCCGCGCCGCTGGCCGGCCGCCGCGCCGCCCATGCGCTGCTCGCGGGGGTGCTCGACCCCGGTCGGCATCCCGTGCGCCGGGCCTGGCACCGGGCGGCGGCCGGGCTCGCCCCCGACCACGAGCTGGCCGCGGAGCTGGAGATGGCGGCTGCCGCAGCGCGCGGGCGGGGCGGCTACGCGGTGGCCTCGGCGGCGTACGAGCGGGCCGCCGAGCTGAGCACCGGCGACGACGGCGCCAAGGCGCGGCTGCTCGCCGCGGCGGCCCGCGACGCCTGGCACGCGGGCCGCTCGGTGCGCGCCCGCGACCTGCTCGACCGGGCGCTGCCGGTGGCCCCGGGCGCGGCGGCGCGCGGCGAGCTAGAGCTGCTGCGCGGCGACATCGACCTGCGCGACGGGCGGGCCGCCGACGCGTACGAGGCGCTGCTCGCCGCCGCGCAGCGGCTCATCCCGGTGGACCCGGAGCTGGCCATCCGGGCCATGATGCGGGCCGGGGAGGCGGGTGTGTACGCCGGGGACCACGGCCGGTTCGTGCAGGTCGCGGCCCAGGCGGCGGCGCTGCGCGGGCCGGGCCGCTCCGCGCAGGCCACGGTGATGCTGGACTACCTGGACGCGCTGTCGGCGATCTTCCTGGGCCGGTTCGACGCCGCGCTGCGCCCGCTGCGCGCGGTGCTGGACGGCGCGCCGCGCTTCGACGACCCGTCCGCGCTGATCTGGGCCAGCATCGCCGCGATGATCCTGGGCGACAACGCGCAGGGCCGGGTGATGGCCGGTCGCGCGGTGGCGGCGGCGCGCGGCCGCGGCGCGGTGACCATGGTGCCCAAGGCGCTGGAGTTCAGCGCGTACGCCGAGTTCTGGACCGGGCGGCACGCCGCCGCCACGGCCAACGCGCTGGAAGGGTTGCGCGCCGCCACCGAGACCGGCCAGGGCAACGGGGCATGCCACCACCTGGCCGCGCTCGCCCTGCTCGACGCGATCCACGGCGACGAGGAGACCTGCCGCCTGCGGGCGCGCACCGCGCTGGACCGGGCCGGGCTCAACGGCCTCGGCCTGCCCGCCGCGCTGAGCACCTGGGCGCTGGCCTTCCTCGACCTGTCCCTGGGCCGGCATGCCGACGCCGCGGGGCGGCTGCGCGGCCTGGCCCGCGCCGGTCCCGGGCAGGGGCACATGGCGGTCGCGGCGCTGTCGGTGCCGACGTACGTGGAGGCGGCGGTGCGCACCGGGGCGGCCGACGCGGCACGGGCCGCCTTCGGCACGTTCGAGCGCTGGGCGCACAGCACCAGCAGCCCCGACAACCTGGCCCTGGCCGCCCGCTGCCGGGCCCTGCTCAGCGAGGGCGCCCAGGCCGAGGAGCACTTCCGCGACGCCCTCGAACTACACGCCGCGGGCGATCGCGCGTTCGAGCGCGCCCGCACCGAGCTGCTCTACGGCTCCCTGCTGCGCCGCCTGCGCCGCCGCACCCAGGCCCGCACCGAGCTGCGCAGCGCCCTGGAGTCGTTCGAGCGCCTGCACGCCGACCGCTGGGCCCACTGGACCCGCGCCGAGCTGCGCGCCACCGGCGAATCCGCGCGCCCCCGCGCCGAGGTCGCCGACGGCGAGCTGACCCCTCAGCAGCGCCAGATCGCCCGCCACGCCGCCCAGGGCGCCACCAACCGCGAGATCGCCGAGCAGCTCTTCCTCAGCCCCCGCACCGTCGAACACCACCTCGGCAACATCTTCGCCAAACTCGGCATCCGCTCCCGCGTAGAACTCACGAAGCTCCTCCCCTAAGCAAGGAAGGGCACCTTCTTAACGCTCTACGTAGAGGAAGGGCACCTTCTTGACCTCCGCACGCGCGCGGCGCTGCGAGATGCGGAATTCGAGGCCGATAGGGCTTCAAGATGCGGAATTCGTGGTAGCGTGCGCCGATGACTGGCATTGACCGCAGCCGGGTCGAGGCGCTGGTGAAGCGCGAGCGCGACCGTTATCACGCCGATCACCCCGGTTCGCGGCGGGTGCACGAGCAGGCCGGGCACCTGTTCGGCCGGGTGCCGATGACCTGGATGAGCAAGTGGGTGGGCGGGTTCCCGCTGGCGTACGCCACCGCGCACGGCAACCGCGTCACCGATGTGGACGGCCACGAGTACGTCGACTTCGCGCTCGGCGACACGGGCGCGATGGCCGGTCACAGCCCCCGCGCGACGGTCGCGGCCGTACAGCGCAGGATCGGCGTGGACGGCGGCATCACCACCATGCTGCCGACCGAGGACGCCGAGTGGGTGGGCGCCGAGCTGACCCGCCGCTTCGGCCTGCCGCGCTGGTCGTTCACGCTCAGCGCCACCGACGCCAACCGGTGGGCGGTGCGCCTGGCCCGCCTGGTCACCGGGAAGCCGAAACTGCTGGTCTTCTCGTACTGCTACCACGGCTCCGTCGACGAGACCTTCGTCGTGATCGGACCGGACGGCCTTCCCGCGAGCCGCCCCGGCAACGTCGCGCCCGCCGTCGATCCCACCACGACCACCCGCGTGGCCGAGTGGAACGACCTCGCAGCGGTCGAGCGGGAACTGGCGCACGGCGACGTCGCCGCGATCCTGGCCGAGCCCGCGCTCACCAACATCGGCATCGTGCTGCCCGAACCCGGTTTCCTGGACGGGCTGCGCGAGCTGGCCACCCGGTACGGCACGCTGCTGATGATCGACGAGACGCACACGTTCTCGGCCGGCCCCGGCGGCATGACCGCGCGCGACGGGCTGCGCCCGGACGTGTTCGTCATCGGCAAGGCGATCGGGGGCGGCATCCCGTCCGGCGCGTACGGCCTGACCGAGGAGGTCGCCGACCGCGTCCACCGCATCACGGCCGCGGGCAGCGCGGACATCGTGGACGTGGGCGGCGTCGGCGGGACGCTCGCGGGCAACGCGCTGTCGCTGGCCGCGATGCGGGCCACCCTCGGCGAAGTGCTCACGGACGGGGCGTTCGCCCACATGATCAGCCTGGCCGGCGCCTACACCGAGGACGTCCGCCGGGTGCTCGACGAGACCGGCGTGCCTTGGTCGATCACGCAGCTCGGGGCACGTGCCGAGTATCGCTTCACCCGGCCCGCGCCCCGGTCCGGCGGCGAGTCCGCCGCTGCCGCCGACGACCTGCTCGACGAGTACATGCACCTGTTCACCCTGAACCGGGGCATCCTGATGACCCCGTTCCACAACATGGCCCTGATGTGCCCCGACACCTCGCCCGCCGACATCTCGTACCACACCGAGACCTTCACCCAGGCCGTCACCGACCTCCTGGCCTGACCGCTCGATCGATCATGAGGTTAGGGGAGCGACACGCCGTCGAACACGCCCCTAAGTTCATGATCAACGCACTGGGGCGGCGGGGCGGGTTTTGGTCAGCGAGGCGAAGACTACGACGTTGTTGAGGTAGTTGCGGTCCGCCGGGTTGTATGGGGGGCCGCAGGTGACCAGGCGCAGGCCTATGTCGTCGGTGCTGCCGTAGATGCGGGTGGCGGGGAACTCGTCCTTGGGGAAGGACTTGACGACGTCGACTGAGAAGACGGCTACGGAGCCGTCCAGGCGGGAGACCTCGATCTTCGTGCCGGGTTTGAGTGCGCCGAGTTCGAAGAAGACGGCGGGGCCGCTGGTGCGGGTGTCGACGTGGCCGACGATGACGGCGTTGCCGCGCTCGCCGGGGCTGGGGCCGTAGCGGTACCAGCCCGCCAGGTCGGCGTGGCGCAGCTCGGGGACCTGGAGGCTGCCGTCGGCGTTGGTGCCGACGGTGACCACGACCGCGTCCAGCTTGATCGACGGGATCTTCACGCGGACCGGCGCGGAGCGGTCCAGCGGGCGTACGCCGCGCGCGTCGGGGCGCCGGTCGGGATCGGTGAGCTGGTAGCGGGCCGAGTTCTCCAGGCTGGGCTGGGGCGGCCCGGCCGGTGCGATGAGGAACGCGGCGGCGAGCAGGCCGGTCCCGGCCAGCGCTGCGGTGGCGACGGCGAGCAGGCCCAGGCGGCCGCCGCGGCCCCCGCCGGCGCGATGGCGGCCCCGGGCGGGTGCGTCCTCAGGCGGCGTGGTGGCCACGGTACCTCCGCCGGAGCATCAGGAAGGCGCCCACGCCGGACGCCGCGAGCAGGCCGCCACCGGCGCCGAGCAGCGCCCGGCTCGGGCCCTGCGAGGTGGATCCGCCGCCACCGGCCGGTGCGCCCGTGGGCGACACGACCAGGGTGCCGGTGCCGGTCTCGCCGTCGCTGCAGGTGACGCTGAGCTGGTAGGTGCCCGGCAGCGTGGTCGCCGGGACGGTCAGCTCCGCGTTGAACGCGCCCGGCCCGCCGTCGGTGAACGGGTTGAGCGTGATCTCGGACGGCCCGCCGAAGGCCGTGCCGCTGACCTCCGCCGAGGTGGCGGTGGCGCCGCAGTACGCGGCGAGGGTGAACCGGCCGCCCGGTGCGACGGCGGACGGGTTGACGGTGACGTCGGCCGCGGCGTGCGCCGCCGGCGGCAACGCCAGCGCCGCGAGCGCGGCACCGGTGGCTGCGGTCAGCACCGCTCGCCGAAGAGACGTACCCATGGCTGTTTCCTCCGTGGTCCGAGGATCGTCTGGGTACTACAAAAGCACTCTTTACTGGACGGAGCTCACGTTTTGCTGGAAGTGATCGAGATCGGGATCGACTCGATCCAGGACGGCGGCATCGGGGCCTCAGACCCCACCAGACCTGCGATGATGCGGGTACGGGAGAGCGCCGACGCCGGCCACGGCGTGTACCCGTCGGTCAGCACGATGACGAAGTGCGGCGGCTCCGGCACGGCCAGCGCGGCGCTGATGCCGACCCGCATGTCGGTGCCCCCGCCGCCCGCCAGCACCACCTCGCCGACCGTGGACACCCGCCGCGCCGCGTGCACGTCGGCGTCGCAGGCCAGCACGGCGACCCGGTTGCCGCGTACGCCCACCGCCCGCAGCACGCCGCCCACCTCGGCCAGCACCGCGGCCAGGTCGTCGTCGGACATCGAGCCGGACGTGTCGATCACGATGGCGACCCGCGGCAGCGGGCGGCGCAGGCTCGGCAGCACCACCCGGGGCAGCGCCGCACCCCGCCGCGAGGGCCGCTGGTACGTGTAGTCCACCGCGCCGCCCGCCCAGGCCGCCGCCTCGCGCACTGCCCCGGCCAGCGCCTGCCGCCAGTCGACGGTCGGTTCGAGGACCTGCTCGGCCCAGCGCTGCCAGCCCGCGGGCACCTTGCCCCGGCTGCGGGCGTGCGCGCGTACCGCCTGCGCGGTCTGCCGCCGGATCGCGTCGGCCTCCACGCCGCGCACCGCGGCCGGGCCGGTGCCGTCCTGCTCCCACGGCCGCTGGTGCCCGTGCGCGCCGGACCCGCACTCCACCGGCGGGCAGTCGCACGGCGTGCCGCTCTGCCCGCCCTGGCTCTTTCCGCCCGCGCCGCACACCCCACGGCAGCGCGGGGTCGGCGGGATCGACGCCAGGTACTGCTCGAACAGGCCGCCGGTGGGCAGGCCGTACAGGGACGGCTCCATCCGGCCCTCGGGCAGCGGCAGGCCGTCCGCGATCAGGTCGTCGTTGATCTCGCAGTCCTGCGCGATGTTGAGCCGGTGGTGGTCGGCGCGCTGCTCGGCGGTGAGCCGGTCGGCCCGGCCGTGATGGTCGCGCAGCAGGTGCGCCACCTCGTGGATCCACACCCCGGCCAGCTGCTCGACGGACGTGTCCGCGACGAAGCGCGCTGAGACGTAGCAGCGCCAGTGCCGGTCTACGCCCATCGTCGGCACCCGGTCGCTGGGCACGATGGTCAGGCTGTAAAGCGCGCTGGCCAGGTACGGCCGCTCGCCCGCCGCCCGGAAGCGCGCCGCCAGCAGCTTCGTCCGGTCCAGCGGGACGGCCTCGCCCGCCGGACGGCCCGCCGCCTCGCTCATCGCGCCGCCGGGAGCATCCCGGACAGGCTCAGCACCTCGACGAACGCGTCGATCGCGGGCGGCACCGGCCAGTTCGTGTCCCGCAGCGCGGCCAGGTCCAGCGCGGCCCGCGCGGCGACGTCGGGCACGCCCGCGTCGACGGCCTTGGCCAGCACCACCCAGCCCGCGTCCCAGCGCTGCTGCGTGGTCCGCCCCTGCACCGCCGAGACCACCGCGGTGAGGAAGGCGAGCTGCCGGTCCCCGCGCTCGGGCAGCGCGAACGCGTCCGGGTCGGCCAGCACCCGCTCCGGATCGGGCAGGTCCAGCTCCTCCAGGTAGGTGCTGATCTCCAGCCCCGCGCCGTCGCCGACCGCGCCGATCAGCGCGGTGGCCAGCGCGTCCCGGCCGGTGTCGGTGGCCAGGTGGAACGCCAGCAGCCGCAGCGCCATCTCCCAGCTGCGCGGCGACGGCCAGGCGCCGCCCCGGCTGTCGGCGTCGCCGGGCAGGTGGTGCACCAGGCCGGGCCGGGCGGTCAGGAAACCGGCGATGGTGCCCCGGGCGCGGGCCACCGCACCGGGCATCCGGGACGGGTGCACCGTGGGCACCTCGATCGCGGGCCAGGTGCCGGCCAGGCCCCGGGCGACGGTGCGCGGGTCGTGCGTCCAGTGCAGGTGCACGAACCGGTTGGCCAGCGGCGGGCTCAGGTGCCAGCCGTCCGCCGCGCTGGCGGGCGGGTTCGCGGCGGCGACGATGCGGATCGACGCGGGCAGCTCCAGGCTGCCGATGCGCCGCTCCAGCACCACCCTCAGCAGCGCCGCCTGCACCGCGGGCGGCGCCGACGACAGCTCGTCGAAGAACAGCAGGCCACGGCCGGTGCGGGCCAGGCGCACGGCCCAGTCCGGGGGCGCCATCGGCACGCCGTCACGCGCCGGGTCGTCGCCGACGATGGGCAGCCCGGCGAAGTCGGACGGCTCGTGCACGCTGGCGATCACCGTCTCCAGCGGCACGCCCAGCCCGGCCGCGAGCTGCTGCAGCGACGCCGACTTGCCGATGCCCGGCTCGCCCCACAGCAGCACCGGCAGGTTCGCCGACACGGCCAGCGCCAGCGCCTCGACGCGCGGGTCCGTGGCGGGCTCGCTGCGCCAGGCGCGGGTGGCCGCGATCAGCTCGTCGGCGGCGGCCAGCGGGTCGTGCGGTGCGGTCATGCCTCGATCCGTTCGTCCACGTACTTCTTGATCAGGGCCAGGTCCGGATTGGGCTCGTCGTCCTCGGAGCCCTCGTAGTAGTCCATGGCCTTGTACTCGATCAGCTCGGCCACCGAGGTGCCGTTGTCGTCCTCGGCCGCCGGGTCGGCGCCCGCCTCCAGCAGCGCCCGCACCAGCGACGGCGTGCCCACCCAGCCCACCGCGACGTGCAGCGGGGTGCGCTGCCGGTGGTCGCGGGCGTCGACGGGCAGGCCTGCGGCCAGCAGCCGGGGCAGCAGCCGCTCGTGGTCGAGGCAGCGCAGCAGGTGCAGCAGCGTCGAGCCGCGGCCGTCGCGCACGAACGGGTCCAGGCCCGCGTCGAGCAGCTCCAGCAGCGTGTCCGTGTCGCCGTGCAGGATGGTCTGCATCAGCTCGCGGCGCTGCGCCTGCAGCTCGCGCGGCAGCCGGGTCTTCCCGTCGTGCCAGCCCTGCTCGGCCGCGAAGCAGCCCGCCACCTTGCCGCCCAGCGCGCGCAGCGTCTGCTCGCGCTGCACCTCCTCGGCGGTGTGGTCCAGCGGGACCAGCCGCCCGCCGCTGTTGTCGACCCGGTGCCAGTCGCCGCGGCAGCGCACCTTCACCGGCCCGAACGCCGGGCGGCGCGGTGCGGCCGGCTCGGGCGCGGCTTCGGGAAACAGCGCCGCACGCACCAGCGGGTGCAGCTCGGCGGGCGTGATCAGCCCCGCGCGCAGCAGCTCCAGATCCGGGGGTACGCGGTGGACCGGCTCGGCCAGCGAACGGGCGTCCGCCCGGCGGTGGTCCTCACCGGTCATCCGGACCCGCACCGTGTCGCCGTCCGGGGTGAGCAGGAAGCCCAGCCGCCAGTCCGCGGAGAGCAGCACGCTCTCGACGCCGTGGCGCCGCGCCAGCTCACGGGCCGCCGGTGCCAGCGCGATCAGGTGCAGCCGCTTGGCCAGCACCAGCTCGCGGGTGACCTCGTAGTAGCTGTAGCGGGCGTTGGGCAGCGTCTCGTCCAGGTCCATCCCGGCCTCGCGCCACGCCCCGGCCAGATCGCCCGCGGCCTGCCGCGCCGCGGCCCGTTCGGCCCGCGCGGGCGGCTCGTCGCCGACGGCGGCGGCGTAGGCGTCCACCGGCACGGGCGTCCCGTCCGCGGTGAGGAAGGGCAGCCGGGACGTGCTGCCGCCGTACGCCCGCCGCAGCCCAGCCGCCTCGTCTGCGTGCCACAGGTAGCCCGGCAGCTCGGTCGCGGGCGTGTCGCGCAGCGGCGCGATGGTCAGCCGCAGCCGCTGCGAGCCGTCGACGGTCTTGGGCAGCTCGACCTGCAGCGCCACGGTGTCCGGGGCGACCCGCTCGACGCGGGGCGCGAGCGTGAACGTCAGCCCGGTGGCGAGGCTGGTGCGCCCGCCCAGCGCCCGGGGGAGGTGCCAGCGCAGCAGGTCCGGCGCGAAGCCGGCCAGCTCGTCCGCGATCCGGTCGGCCGTCTCTGAGCCATAGCGCAGACGCACAGCCGCCAGGTCCACATCGGTGTCGACGCGGGCAGCGGCGCACGCCCCCTGCCAGTCTCCGGCCTCGCGTCGCGCGGCGGCTTCGGCGGTCATTCGGCCGGGCACGGCGTAACGGCGTACCCGGTGCCAGGTGGACAGTTCGGCGGACTCGGTCATCGGATGCCTCCGTGGATACTCCGGCCTTCAGACCGGAGAGGAAACGGAGATCCTGCGGAGCAGGGCAGGAGAAGCCGGTTCGCCGCCAAGGCGCATCCGGCGCCCGCCGGTGTCGCGTGAGGGAACAGGTGTGCTAATTTGTTGCGGCCTGGCCGGCGAGAACCAAGCCGGCCGGGCCTACCGCCGGGCTGGCGGGAAGTCAGGTCTGTGGAGCCTGTGTAAGACCGATGGGCGGCACACCGCTCCTTGCTGGTAACCCAGGTCGGCAACGGGCTGCGAAGCAGAAAGCTCGACCCGCGAGGGTCGAGTCCCGTTGCCTCAGCTGCGGGAGATGTCAACGGTACACGCTCGCGATCGCACTGATGTCGGGGTGGGGCGGCTCGGCCGGGCCGAGGGTGGCGCCGGCCAGCCGCCGCAGCCGCCGCGGCACGCCGCCGTTGATGCCGAGGTAGCGCAGCGGCAGGTCGTCGGTCAGGGCGGCGAGCAGCAGCTTCGCGCCGCGCCCGCCGATGCCGGTGAAGCGCAGGTCGAGGCGGTGCAGGCGGCTGCCGGGCAGGGCCGCCGCCAGGGCCGCGGCGCCCTCGTCGCCGACGGTGTTGGGCAGCGCGCCCAGCGCCCGCTCCGACGGCGGGCGGGCCAGATCGAGGGCGTGCCAGGCGGACAGCCGGACGGCCAGCGCGGCGGCCCCGGCCGGGCTGAGGCCGTTGCCGCCCAGGCCCAGCGTCATGGGCAGCCCCTCGACGGCCTCGGCCAGCGCCGCCGCGCCGGTGTCGCCGAGGTGGTTGGCGGCGAGGTAGATCTCGCGTACCCGGCCCTCGCGGGCGATCGCGGCCAGCGCGGGCACCGCGTCGGGGCGCAGCCCGTTGCCGCCCAGGAACAGCCGCTCCAGCGGCGCGGGCCGGGCGGCGAGGACGCCGGCCAGCTCGGCCAGGCCGTGCCGGGTGAGGCCGGTGTTGACCAGGTCCAGGGTGCGCAGCGTGGTGTTGGCGGCCAACGCCGCGCACAGCCGGGACACGCCCGCGTCGCCGATCGGGTTGCGCTTGAGCCACAGCGCCCGCACCGTGCCGTCGCTCGCGAGCCGGTCGGCCAGCGCGCCCGCGCCGTCGGCGTCGATGCGGTTGCAGCCCAGGTACACCGTGCGCACGTGGTGTCCCGGGGCGAGCGCGTCGGCCACCGCGCGGGCGCCGTCGCTGCCCAGGCCGTTGGTGCCCAGCAGCAGGTGGCTGGCGTGCGGGAAGCGTACCGCCGCCTGCACGATCCGGGCCGCGGCCAGCGGGCCGAGGCCCTGCTTGCACAGGTCCAGGCGGCCGTCGGGCTGCAGCGTGCCGCGCGGGTAGTCCTCGGTGCCGGCCACCGCCGCGGGCTCGGCCAGCCGGGCCAGCAGCGCGTCGAAGTCGGCGGGGTCGGCCAGGCCCGCCTCCGGATGGGCGATGGCGGGGCAGCGCACCGGGTTCGGCTCCGGCTCGGTCACCATGCGGTCTCCCGGTAGTCCTTGAGGAACGCCCCGTGCACCGGGTCGCCCCGCTCGGCGCGCACGATCGGGTCGTACACGCGCGCGGCGCCGTCGATGACGTCCAGCGGCGGGCGGAAGCCGGCCGCGCGCTGCGCCTGCTTGTCCGGGTGGGGGCGCTCGTCGGTGACCCAGCCGGTGTCCACGCTGTTCATCAGGATGCCGTCGCCGTGGAAGTCGGCGGCCAGGGTGCGGGTCAGCATGTTGAGCCCGGCCTTGGCCATGTTGGTGTGCGGGTGGCGCTCGGTCTTGTTCGCCCGGGAGAAGCTGCCCTCCATCGCCGACACCTGCACCACGTGCCGCACCGGGTGCGGCGCGGCGGCCAGCAGCGGCCGCAGCCGGGAGGTCAGCAGGAACGGCACGAACGCGTTCACCACGTGCACCTCCAGCCACTCGCGCGGGCTGACGTCGGCGGCGTGCAGCGTCCAGCTGTTGACGTCGCGCAGGTCC
The DNA here is from genome assembly GCF_016862575.1 of Catellatospora bangladeshensis. Classification (GTDB taxonomy): domain Bacteria; phylum Actinomycetota; class Actinomycetes; order Mycobacteriales; family Micromonosporaceae; genus Catellatospora; species Catellatospora bangladeshensis. Next base: position 23,461 of record NZ_BONF01000041.1, read on the forward strand.
AGCGGCTGGCCGGTCTCGTCGGTGCGTCCCGCCGGGAACAGCGCCTGCGCGAGGTCGGGCAGCACGAGCGCGGCGTCCGTCCCGGAGCGCGACGCGGTGACCCCGACCGCCGCGGCCGGGCCGGTCAGCGGCAGCGCCTCGTCCGCGCGCACCTCGCGGTGGTACGCCGGCGGCCGGTGCAGGGTCTGGGCGGCGTTGTTGACCAGGATGTCGAGGTGGCCCCAGCGGCGGCCGACCGCGTCGACCAGGTCGAGCACGGCGCCCAGGTCGAGGAAGTCCACACCGTGCACGTGCAGCCGCCCGGACCAGTGCGGGAAGTCGGGCACCTGTGCGAAGCGGCGTGCCGCGTCACGCGGGAAACGCGTGGTGACCAGCACCTCGGCGCCGTCGCGCAGCAGCTTCAGCGCGGTGTGGAAGCCGATCTTCACGCGGCCGCCGGTGACCAGCGCGAGCCGGCCGGTGAGGTCGCAGCGGGCGTCGCGGCGGGCGCGGTTCTCCGCGGCGCAGTCCGGGCACAGCTGGTGGTAGTCGGCGTCGACCTGCCGGAACAGCTCCTTGCACACGTAGCAGCGGCGCGGCCGGTGCAGCAGCGGGCGGGCGGCGGGGGCGTCCCCGGCGGGCAGGGCCAGGGCTGGCGACGGGATCTCGTCGTGGAAGCGGGTGGCGGTGGCGAGCAGCCGCCGGTCCTGCTCCTCGCGGCGGGCGGAGCGGTCGGCCTTGCGCCGCTTCTTGCCGCCCCGGTGGGCCGCGGTGACGGCCCGCTCCACCGCGAGCGCGGCGTGCTCGTCGAGGCCGCCGTCGGCGGCCGCGGCCAGCACCCGCAGGCACGTCTCCACATCGGACGGGGTGACCGGCCCGGGGGAGGGCGCCGCGGGCACGCGCACCGCCGGCACGTCCGTGCTGCTCGGCGGCATGCACCCTCCCCAGGTCGGCTCAGGCGGCGAGACCGGTCGGATTCGAACCGACGTCCTCCAGCTTGCAGTCAAGGCGCGACGACCTCTGCGCTACAGCCTCGCCGCGCGGCACACTACCCGACCCGGCCGACAACATCGCGCCCGCCCGGCGTGACCCGATTCGCGGTGCGCGCCCTTACGTCCACAGTGGACGCGTGGTGGGGGAAACGGCTGGTGGAAAACATAAAGCGCCCGTCTTGGCAACCACGGGGGAAGTCGCCAAGACGGGCGTCACGATCGAGCATAGCGCTACCGCCGCGCTTTGGCCACTCCACCCCGGCCATCTTCGCGAGAGTGCCATCACACCGCCATGGCGCAGGTAGCGCCCATTTCTCTTAGATGGCGGTCACTTCCTGGGCCCATCCTCGGCGGCGGCTGTAAAGATCCTGACCGGACTGTCAGGACCACACCACACCGATGGTCTCGACGATCCGCGCCGCCTGAGCCCGCCCCGCCCGTGCCGAACCGGCCCGGCGCGACGGGTCCAGCATGTTGCGCCCGATCGCCGCGCGCGAGTCCCGGTCCGGGCTGACGAGGGTGACCCGCGCCCCGTTCGCGCGTAGCTGCTCGGCGTGCCGGGCGGCGCTGGTGACGAGCCCGCCGCCGGCCGTCACGGGGGCGATGATGACCACCCGCTCGTGCCCGTCGGCCAGGTCCGCGTTGGTGGCCGAGCGCATGCCGCCGTCGATGTACCGGTGCCCGTTGACCGCCGCGGGCGGCCACACCCCCGGCACGGCGCAGCTGGCCGCGACCGCGTCGATCAGCTCCACTCCGCTTTCCCGGTCGAACACGGTGAACTCGCCCGTGTGCGCGTCCGAGGCGGTGATCAGCAGCGGCTGCTCCGGCCACTCGGCGACCGGCAGCCGGGAGGCGATGACCGCCTTGCGCTCCTCCGGGGTCATCGACGCGGCGGCCAGCGCCAGCGCGCCCAGCCGGGCCCGGTACTGCTCAGGGGCGCGGCTGCGCAGCATCGCCCACCCGTACGCCAGCAGCGTGCGCGTGGTCAGCCTGGCCGCGACCTCGTCGATCGGGTCCTCCAGCTGGGTCTGGTAACGCTCCTCCAGGCTCGGCTCGGAGGCCAGCAGCGAGCCGACCACCGACCCGGCCGAGGTGCCGATGAGCAGGTCGGCCGTGCTCAGGTCGACGCCGGCCTCGGCCAGCCCGGCGAGAATTCCCAGCTCCCACGCGATGCCGGTGAACCCTCCACCGCCCAGCACCAGCGCTCTGCCCTTCACCGCAGCCTCCCTGTCGCCCCACACCCGCACGACGCCGCCGGGAACTTCGACGGTACTCCGCAAGAAGCCTTGTTGAGCTGCTTATACCCGGTGACGGGGCGATCCACACCGGCAACCGGCTTTCCGGACCCGCCGTCCCACCCGGCAGGCGCGCTGACGAGCCGTTTTCCGAACTGTCGGCGTGGTGGTTTAGCGTCCGGTGTCCTCGACAGGAAAGGGGCCGTCCACATGGGATGGTTGGAGGCGTCCGGTGGCTACGCGGTCACCCTGCGCGGCGGTGCGCTGCTCGCGCGCAACGCCAAGGGCAAGGAGCTGCGCACGGTGCCCGCCGCGCTGCGCGACGACCCGGTCGTCGTCGGCCTGCGGCAGCTCACCGAGTGGCTGGGCCGGCACGAGGCGCAGTGCCGCGCCGACATCGAGCGCTGGATGGTGCGCTCACTGCCGGTGCCGGTCGCGGTGCTGGCCGACGTGTGGGCCGACGAGACCTGGCGCGAGGCGCTCAGCGACCTGGTGGTCGGCGTGCTCGACGAAGACGGCGCCTTCGACCCGGACGAGGTCGGCTTCCTGCGGGACGCGTCCGCCGGGCAGATCGGCGTGGTCAACCTCGACGGCGACACGGTGCGGCTGCCCGCCGAGCGGGTGGTGATCCCGCACCCGGTCACCCTCGCCGAGCTGGACGACCTGCGCGAGTTCGCCGCCGACCTGGGCGTGAAGCAGTCCGTGGACCAGCTGTTCCGGCAGATCTTCGTCCGCCCGGCCGGGCTGGACCCGCAGGCCCGGCGCGTGGGCGACTTCTCCGGCGGCCGCTTCGCCGAGCTGCGCCACGCCACCTCCCGCGCCACCAAGCTGGGCTACCCGGTGCGCGGCGGCAACGCCGTCTGCCGCGTGTTCGAGGGCGGCGTCACCGTCGAGGCCCGCTTCTGGATCGGGTCCGACGACCCCTACTACGAGACCGAGACCGGGGACCTGGTCTTCACCGACCGCAAGGGCACCGCGCTGGAGCTGGGCGGGATCGGGCCGGTGGCCTGGTCCGAGGGCAACCGGATGGCCGCCGCGCTGTACGCCGGCCGCGTCGTGAAGCAGGAAGAGGACGAGGAGGAGCAGCCGTGAGCGTCGCCGAGAACATGGTCCTGCTGGAGGCCGGGGCGGTGCTGCCGGTGGGTGCGCCGGTGGCCAAGGACGACACCGTCGACGCGCTCACCACGCGGGCGTACTCCCACCCGGTGCTGGAAGGCCGCACCGTGGTCCGCCTGGTGCCCGCCGCCGTGGGCGCCGCCGAGGACCTGAGCATGGAGTTCCTCGGGTTCGCGCAGCCCGCGCCGGTCAACGAGGTGGGCCTGGTGCGCCAGCAGGCGCTCGGCTTCCCGGCCTGGGCGCTGGTGCACGACCCGGCCAACGGCCACCACGCGCTGGCGCTGGTCAAGGAGATCGAGAAGTTCGCCCGCACCGCCAAGTCGCGCATCGGCCCGGCCAAGGAGGGCTTCGACGCCCTCGGCGAGCGGCTGGCCCGCGCCGTGCCGCACTTCCTGCCGACCTTCTACGAGGAGGCGGGCCGGGCGTTCCTGGCCGCCGACAGCACCAGCTACGCCGCGACCATGTTCGGCAAGGCGCGCGAGGCCGAGCGGGTGTTCGCGCTGCGCATCGACGAGGAGCGCCAGCACACGGTGTTTCTGGAGTTCGCGCTGGCCGGTGCGCTCACCGCGAAGGCGCTGACGCAGCACGCCCGCGAGCTGGCCGCCCGCAGCACCCCCGCCGAGGCGTACGAGCGCTTCCTGCGCCTGTGCGTGGAGCGCACCCTGGGCGGGCTGCCGCCGTACGCGGCGATGCACACCGACCTGCGCCGCCTGGCCAAGGCCGCCAAGCTCGACCAGGCCGAGGCCGACCGGGACGTGCTCGCCCAGCTGCTGCCCGCACCCGCGCTGATCCGCGCCTCCGAGTCGTTCTGGAACGCCTACAGCGTGGCGCTGGCGCAGCTCGCCGCCGCCGACCCGGCGCTGCGCGGCCGCCTGCTGGGCATGTTCCCGCAGAACTGCACCGACGACACCTGGCTGGGCGTGCTGGAGCAGGCCGGGGCGACCGCCTCGCTGACCGAGCCCGCCGGTGCCGTCCCGGCCGAGGCGCTGCCCAGCGACGGCCCCGCGGGCTGGCTGGCCCGCTTCGACGAGCACCGCCAGCGCCGCTACTGGCGCGACCGCAAGCGCAGCGCCAAGCTGCTGGCCCTGGTGGAGCGGATGGCCCCGCGGCTCAAGGCCGACGGGACGCCGGTCGCGGTGGTGCGCCGCAGCTCCGGCACCGACCTGGACCTGCTCGACGCCTGCCTGGCGCTGGGCGTGCCGGTGGCCGATCCGGAGAACACCGAGCGCTTCGGCGTCAACAACTGGCTGAACGACGAGCACGAGGGCCGCCGCGAGCTGGTCGCCGTGGCCGCCGACACCCGGTTCCTGAAGGCGCTGGCCAACGGGGTGGAGAACCACCTCGACTCCGGCTACCGCATGGTCGAGCGGGTGCGCGAGGTGACCGCCGTGCCGGGCCTGCGCACCGCCATGCACCACTGGCTGGAGCGGCTCGCCGCCGACCGCGACGGTCACGGCCTGCCCGCCCTCGGCGGGCACTTCGACAAGATCGCACAGGCCGCCTGCCCGGAGGGCGCCGCGGTCAACGAGGCCGCCATGGCCCGGCTGCTCGGCCACGACGTGGCGGGCACGCTGGCGCACACGCTGCGCACCGGCGTGCTGGACGAGTTCGGCTGGCCCGCGCTGGAGGAGGCCGTCGCGCGGCTGACCGGCGACGGCGACATCTCGGTCACCGATCAGTGGCCGCACCTGATCCTCAACCAGGGCGACCTGGTGCTCGTCGTCGGCGAGCAGGGCGTCGAGCTGGAGCACATCGTGCGCATCCCGGCCGACCAGCGCCGCTGGATGTACCGCACGGTGTTCCGCTACGTCGACCGGCAGCTGCTGGTGTGCTGGGACATCGGCCGCGAGCGGTCCGGCTACTGGAGCGGGGCGCCCGACGACGTGTTCACCGTCCCGGACGAGGCGTTCCAGATGTACCACACCTTCTCGCTGCCGATCACCGGCGGCGGGCGCACCGCCGGGGCCCGGCCGCTGCACGTCGGCGATCGGAGCGAGCGCCGCGGCGGACGGGTCTTCACCGACGGCTCCGCCTACTGGGTGCTGGTCAACGAGGACGGCAAGGTGGTGTGCCGCGAGTTCGACCCGGCCACCGGCGAGCACGGCCGGGCCAGCCTGCCGTCGTTCTTCGAGGACGGCACGCCCGACGGGCAGCACCTCGCGCACCACTCCTGCTGGCTGTCCGTGCGTGACAACGGCGAGCAGCTCGGCTGGCGGGTGCGCCGCGACGGCACCGGCACGCAGTACGGCCAGGCGCTGGACGGCACCACGTACACCATGCCGGGCAGCGCGACCCGGCGCGGCGAGCTGTCCGGGGCGATCTGCTTCCCGGGCGCCGAGCGCACCAGCGGCGTCACCCAGTCCCGCAACTGGCGCAACACCGGCCTGTCCCTGTACGACGCCGACGGCCGGCTCACCGGCGACTACAGCCTGCCCAACGCGGGCGAGTACGCACGCGGCACCGACCTGGTGCCCACCCCCGCGTTCTGGCACCTGCTGCGCCCGCGTGACGAGGCCGGCTCGGCGGCGCTGCGCACGCTCACCGACGAGCAGGCGGCGGCGCTGCTGGCCGAGGCGGTCCGCCTGACCGGACAGGCGGCGGAGTCCGACGACGACGACGCCGACAAGGCGCTGACGGCGGCACTGGAGACGCTGGTCGCCCGGGAGCTGCCCGCGATCACCGACCTGGCGCTGCGCGCGGGCGTCGCGGGGATCGTGCGGGTCGCCGCCACCCTCGCGACCCGGCTCGCCGGGCTGGCCGACAGCTGCGCCGGGAACGCGGCAGTGGCCGCGCCGACGCCCACCGGGCCGTCGTACGCGGGCGAGGACCGCCGCCTGGCCGCCGCCCTGTCCGGGCTGATGCCGTACTGCTACGCGCGTGGCGACAGCGCCACCCGCATGCTCACCGCGGTGGGCGCCGCGCTGACCGGCGCGGACCAGCCCACCGGGCAGCTGGACCTGTCGGCCGACGACGACTGGTTCGACGCGCTGGGCGTGCTGCCCGCCGCGATGTACCGGGCCGCCGCCCCGTTCACCGACGCCGAGCACCGGGAGACGCTGGCCGAGCTGCTGTCGGTCATCGCCGGCAGCGGCCTGCTCGCCCCCGGCGGGCGGCTGCGCTGGATCGAGCTGAAGTCCGACCAGCCCGTCACCGACGGCATGCGCGCCACCGTGCGCCAGGTCGGCAACCGCCGCCTGCTCGTGCTGTCGGTCGACACCGACGACAAGGAGCTGACCGCGCTCGACTACGCCCCCGACGGCGTGTTCGGCGCGGTGCCGGGTCACGCCATCACCCGCGAGCGGGCGTACCACTTCAGCGGGATCACCCCGGACGCGATCGCCGCGTTCACCAAGCTGCTGACCGAGCGCGGGCCGGTGGCGTGGCGCCCGGAGCGGGTCGCCGACCTGTCCGCGCGGGCCGGGGTGAGTCTGGCCGAGGCGGCGATGCTGCTGGCGGGCCTGCCCTCGGCGAACTGGAGCCGGGCGGAGTCCGAGCCGCTGCGCGAGCAGATCGGCGTACCCGACGGCGACATCGCCGCCGCCGCGGCCCGCCGCGTCGGCGCGGGCGGCCGCGCGGGCACCGCCAGGCAGCTGTCCCGGCTGATGCCCGCCGACCCGGCCGCGCTGTGGGAGACCGGCCCGGACCTCGAGCGCTTCGCCGAGGCGTGGATCGAGCGCCACGGACGGCGCAAGCCGGTGCGCGACGAGCTGATCGTCGCCATCGCGCAGGCCGACGTGGACGGCTCGATGAACGCCTCCGAGCTGATCCACGGCATCGCCAACCCGGACAGCTGCAAGTGGCTGGCCGGGACCGCCGACGGCATCGACGACGAGGACGTCCTGGTCGCGCTCGCCAAGTGCGTGCCCTGGCTGGCGTACCACCTGCCCGCCGACGACCCGATCCGGTCGGTGCTGCCCCGGGCGGCCGAGCTGGCCCGCACCAAGCTGGCCGACCCGAAGCTGAGCCTGCCCGTCGGCTGGGTCACCGAGAAGAAGACCGAGCCGCTGCTCAACGCCACCGGCCGGGCCACGGTGACCGAGGCTGACGGCGGTTTCGCCGCGGGCGCGCTGCACCTGCCGCCCGACACCGGCTACCGCGCCGTGCACCTGCGCACCGCGCTGCTGGACGGTGCGGACGACCCGGCGCTGCACCTGGTGCAGGCCCGGCTGGACAGCCACGACGAGGGCACCCTCGCCGCGCTGCGGGCCGTGCTCGGCGGGCAGCTCGCCCGGCTGGCCGGCTACCCCGTGCCCCTGGGCGTCGACGGCTACGCCCAGGACCCCAGCCGGTCCGCGCCGGAGCTGGTGGCGCAGGTGGCCGCCAAGCACGGGCTGACCGACGACGCGGCCGTGCTCTACCTGCAGCTGCTCGCGCTGCCGGACCCGACCGATCGCAACGTGGCGATGTGGACCGGCTGGAAGCCCGCTCGGCTCAAGGCCGCCCGTGCCGCGCTGACCGCCACCGACCTGGTGGTGGAGGCCAAGCGGCCGCGCGCCGGGCGCAGCCTGTTCCTGCCCGGCGGCTGGCACGCGCTGAAGGCCCCGCACCTGCCGCTGGAGCGCTGGAAGCTGCCGCTGCTGATCGGTGGTGAGCAGGGCGTGTCCGGTCTGGGCATCGTGCTGCCGGTCGCCCCCGCGCCGCAGCTGTTCACCCTCGCCTGGGAGAGGATCACCCAGGGCGACGGACCCCGATTCGACGAGCTCGTCACTGGAAGGCCGCGATGACCACCACCCCCCACGCCCGGCAGGTAGACCCCGCCGAGCACGCGCACGCCACCGAGCTGGCGTTCCTGGCCGCGTACGACGGCGGGCCGCGCCCGCCCGGCTGGCGGCTCACCCCGCGCGCCGTGGTCACCTTCATCACCGGCAGCGACGGCCGGGAGCTGGAGCTGGCCAAGGAGGACCGGCGCGAGGGCCTGCCGCACAAGCTCACCGTCCCGGCGAAGTTCGTCGGGGAGCGGGCGCTGGTCGAGCGCTGCGTGGTGACCCTGGCCGGCGAGCGCGGCCTGCTGCTGGTCGGCGAGCCCGGCACGGCCAAGTCGATGCTGTCCGAGCTGCTGTCGGCGGCGGTCTGCGGGACCAGCGAGCTGGTCGTGCAGGGCACCGCCGGCACCACCGAGGACCAGCTGCGCTACGGCTGGAACTACGCGCTGCTGCTGGCGCACGGCCCGAGCAGCCAGGCGCTGGTGCCGTCGCCGATCCTGTCCGCGATGCGCTCCGGCTCCGTCGCCCGGGTCGAGGAGATCACCCGCTGCCTGCCCGAGGTGCAGGACGCGCTGGTGTCGCTGCTGTCCGACCGCCGCGTCGCGGTGCCGGAGCTGGCCGGCACCGACGGCGCGACCGTGCACGCCGCGCCCGGCTTCACTCTCATCGCCACGGCCAACCTGCGCGACCGGGGCGTCTCGGAGATGTCCGCGGCGCTCAAGCGCCGCTTCAACTTCGAGACCGTCGGCCCGATCCCGGACCTGGCGCAGGAGACCGCGCTGGTGGGGCGGCAGGCCAAGGCCGCGCTGGAGCGGGTGCAGGCGCCGTTCGGAGTGGACGACGCTGTGCTGGAGGCGCTGGTCACGGCCTTCCGTGACCTGCGCGAGGGCCGCTCGGTGGAGGGCTGGGACGTGGAGCGCCCGTCCACCGTGATGAGCACCGCCGAGGCGGTCGCCGTGGCCACCTCGCTGGGGCTGGCCCAGGCGTACTTCCCCGGCGACCGCGACGTCCTGTCGCTGCTGCCCGGCCACCTGCTCGGCGTGGTGCGCAAGGACGACCCGTCCGACGGCGCGAAGCTGCTCGGCTACTGGGACGGCGCGGTCCGCCGCCGGGCCGAGGACGGCGCGCGGCTGTGGCGGCGGCTCTGGGAACTGCGCGATGTCCTCGCCGGCTGAGCCGGACAAGGCCGGGACGGCGGCGCACGCCGTCCCGGCCGGACCGGGCACACCCGACGGGGTGGCGGCGCAGGCTGTTCCGGCCGGGCCGGGCGCGACGGCCGGTGCGGCGCTCGACGCGGACCCGGCGGTCGCCGTCGCCGAGCTGGCCGGGCAGCGTGAGCCGTTTTTGATAGGCGTGCGGCACCATTCGCCCGCGCTGTCGGTGGTGCTGCCGCAGGTGCTCGACGCGGCCGCGCCCGAGGTGCTGCTGCTGGAGCTGCCGCCGGAGCTGGGCGAGTGGCTGCCGTGGCTGGCCGACGCGGGCACCACGGCCCCGGTCGCGCTGGCCGGTGCCGTGGGCGACCGCGGGCCCGCGTTCTACCCGTTCGCGGACTTCTCGCCGGAGCTGGTCGCGGTGCGCTGGGCCGCCCGCAACGGCGTGCCCGTCGTGCCGTGCGACCTGCCGCTGGCCGACCGGGGCTGGCACGAGCCGGAGACCCCGGCCGCCGCCGGTCCGGCCGGGCAGCGGCTGTCGCTGGCCGGGGCGCTCAAGGGCGCCGCCACCGGCCGCGCAGACGAGGACATGTGGGACCGCATGGTCGAGGCGCGCGCCCCGGGCGCGGACCCCGAGGCGGTACGCCGGGCCGCGCTGCTCGTCGGCTGGGCCATGCGCCGCGACGCGGAGACCGGCGAGGGCGTGTCGGGGCTGGACCTGCGGCGCGAGGCGTACATGCGGGGCTGCCTGGCCGCGCACGCCGGACAGCGGGTCGCGATGCTGGTCGGCGCGTTCCACGCCCCGGCCCTGCGCGTCGCGGGACCGGCCAACCCTGTGCCCAAGGCGCCACCGAAGGTGGTCACCTCGCTGGTGCCGTACACCTTCGGCCTGCTCGACGCCCGCTCCGGCTACCCGGCCGGCATCCGCGACCCGCAGTGGCAGCAGTCCGTGCTGGACGCCGCGGGCGACCCGGCCGCCGTCGAGGCCGCCGCGCTGGCCGCCGTCGTGGCGGTGTGCGCGCGGGTGCGCGCCGCCGGGCACCCGGCCGGGCCCGCCGAGGCCCGCGAGGCCGTACGCCTGGCCACCGACCTGGCCCGGCTGCGCTGCCTGCCCGCGCCCGGCCGCGGCGAGCTGGTCGAGGCGCTGCAGAGCGTGCTCGCGCACGGCGAGGTGCTCGGCCGCGGCCGGGTCGTCGCCGCCGCGATGGAGCAGGTGCTGGTCGGCGACGCCCGGGGGCGGCTCGCGCCCGGCACGCCGCGCTCCGGGCTCGGCCCGGCCGTGCGCGAGCTGCTCGCCGCGCTGCGCCTGCCCGGCCCCGGCGACGCGGCCAAGGACATGCGGCTCGACCCGCTGCGCTCCGACCTGGACCGCCGCCGCGAGATCACGCTGCAGCGGCTGGCCGCCTGCGGCATCGGGTACGCCGAACCGGTCGCCGGGGACGGGGGAGCGGGCGGCGTCGACGCGATCACCACGCGCTGGCGGCTGCAGTGGACCCCGCACACCGAGGCCGGCGTCGAGGTGGCCGGGCTGCGCGGGGTGACCCTGGAGCAGGCCGCCGAGGGCGCGCTGCGGGAACGCCGCCGCCGCGAGGCCGTCGCGGGCGGCCCCACCGCCGCCCAGGTCGTCGAGGGGCTGCACGAGGCCGCCGCCTGCGGCCTTACCGCGCTGGCCGGGCAGCGGCTGGACGAGGTCGGCGCGGTGCTGCCCGCGCAGGGCTCGCTCACCGAGGCCATGGCGGCGCTGGCCGTGCTCGACCGGCTGCGGCTGGGCCACGTGCCCGGCCTGCCCGACCCCGACCCGGCCGCCGTCACCAGGGTCGCCGCGACGGTCGAGGACGCGGCCGTACGCCAGGTCGACGGCCTGGCCGGCTCCGAGGACCCGCAGGACGCGCGCTCGCTGGCCGCGCTTGCCCAGCGCGCCGACCTGGCCGGGGCGGCGCTGCGGCTGACCGATTCGCTGGCCCGGCTCGCGGCCGGGGGCACCCCGCTGATGGCGGCGGCCGCCGGTGCGGTGCGGGTCCTGCTCGGCCACACCACGGCCGAGGAGCTGGGCGTACGCGTCGCGTCGTGGGTGGACACCGCCACCACCGACCAGGCGCGCCGCGACCTGCAGGGCCACCTCGGCGGGCTGCTCGCCGTCGCCGAGCCGCTGCTGCAGGGCGCCGAGGGTGTGCTGACCGGCCTGCTGGACCGGATCGAGGCGCTGCCCGACGAGGCGTTCCTGACCCGGCTGCCCGCCCTGCGCGGCGGTTTCCACACGGCCAGCCCCGCAGCCCGCGACCGGCTGCTCACCGTCATCGACGAGCGGCTCGGCGGCGTGTCCATGGACCTCGGCGACATCGCCGACCCGGACGCGCTGCTGGCCCGCCTGCTCGCCGACCGCGCAGGCCGGGCCGCCCTCATCGACCTCAACCTCCTCCCCACCGCCCCCACCGCCCCCGCCCCGCCCGTCGGCGATCTTGCGCGAACTGTGGGGACGACACGCACCAATGGGACAGAAGGGCAACAGTTCACGCAAGATCGACGGGATCTTGAGCCGGTGCGGGGGGTCGCGGGGCCGCCGGGTGAGTTGGCGGCGGCGGATCGGTGGCGGCTGATCCTGGGGCGCGACCAGCAGGGACTCGGGCAGCGGGCGCGGCGGTACGCGACCGCGCTGGACGAGCTCTACGGCCGGGGGCGTGGCGAGGGTGCCCGCGCCGACACCGGGCGCGCCGGACCGGGCGGGGGGCGCGAGCCGTCGTTCCCCGGCGTACGCGAGTGGGCGGAGGAGCTGTCCGCCCTGTTCGGGCCCGGTGTGCGGGAGGAGGTGCTGGCCGCGGCCGTCGAGTCGGGGCGGCTGGACGCCGCGCTGGAGCTGGACCCGGACGCGGTGCGCCCGTCCATGGACCTGCTGCGTGACGTGCTGTCGCTGGCCGGAGGGCTGCCGGAGGCGACCGTCGCCCGGCTGCGCCCGCTCGTGGCGAGGATCGTCGCCGAGCTGACCAGGGAGCTGGCCACCACGCTGCGCCCGGCGCTCAACGGGCTCACCACGCCGCGCCCCACGTCCCGTCCCGGCGGGCGGCTCGATCTGGCCCGCACGCTGCGCGCCAACCTGGCCGCCAGCCGCCGCGACGCCGACGGGCGGGTGACCGTGATCCCGGAGCGCCCGGTGTTCCGCACCCGCGCCCGCAGGGGCGTGGACTGGCGGCTGGTGCTGGTGGTCGATGTGTCCGGCTCGATGGAGGAGTCGGTGATCTGGTCGGCGCTGACCGCCTCGGTGCTCGCCGGGGTGCCCGCGCTGACCACGCACTTCGTCGCGTTCTCCACCGAGGTGGTGGACCTGACCGACCGGGTCGGCGATCCGCTCAGCCTGCTGCTGGAGGTGAAGGTCGGCGGCGGCACGCACATCGCCGCCGGGCTGCGCCACGCCCGCTCGCTGGTCACCGTGCCGACCCGGACGCTGGTGGTGCTGGTCAGCGACTTCGAGGAGGGGTACTCCATGGGCGGCCTGCTGGCCGAGGTGCGCGCGCTGGTGGAGTCGGGCGCGACCGTGCTCGGCTGCGCCAGCCTGGACGACGCCGGACGGCCGCGCTACTCGGTCTCGGCGGCCGGGCAGCTCGTCGCGGCCGGTATGCCGATCGCGGCGCTCAGCCCGCTGGAGCTGGCCCGCTGGGTCGGGGAGCAGGTGCGCAAGTGAGCGCCCGTGGCGAGACGACCGCCCGCGGCCACGGCGAGGGGGAGCGATGACGGCACTGCCGCAGGTCACGGCACCGGCCCTGGCCGAGACGCTGGACGCGCTGCCCGGCCGGCTGCGCAAGAAGGTCGACGAGGCCGTCACCCGGGCCGCCGCCTGGCCGGTCACCGCCGGGGACGGGCAGGTGACGGTCGCCGTCGACGATGCCACCGTGGTCACGCTGGTGCTCACCGACGGGGTCGTGCGCACCGGCGCCGACGCCCGGTGCAGCTGCCTGCTGGCCCCGAACTGCCTGCACCGGGTGGCGGTGCTGGCGCTCGCGCCGGTGTACGACGGCCTGGACGATCCGGCTGACGCGGCCGAGGCCGGGGCTTCCGGCGAAGACGTCTCGTCCGGCGAGCCGGGCGGAGTGCCCGCGTCCGGCGAGCCGGGCGGGTCAGGTCCGTCGACCGCGGCGGACCGGGCGGCCGCCGAGATGCCGGGTGGAGCGGTGTCCAGTGCCGGGCCGGGCGCGGACCACGCGGGAGGTGCTGCCTCCTCCGGTCAGGCCGGTCCCGGTCCGGACGCGGAGGGCGGTGCGGTGCTGACCGACCGGCAGCGCAGCGCCGCCGACGGTCTATGGCGCGCCGGGGCGGCGGTGCTGGAGGCGGGCACGGCGGGCAGCGGGCTGGTGCTGCGCACCGGGCTGCTGCGGGCCGTGCACGAGGCGCGAGCGCACGGCCTGCACCGGGCCGCCGCCGCGGGCACCCGCGTCGCCGCCGGGTTGCAGGCGCTGCGTGAGGCGCGCCCGCAGTTCCGGCTCGCCGAGCTGACCGACGACCTGCGTGAACTGCTGACCCTGTCCCACCAGCTGCGTGATCCGGCGCTGTCAGCGGCGCAGGCGGGCGGGCTGCTCGGCACGGCCCGGCGCGGCTACGACGCCCAGGCGGGCCTGCGCCTGTACGGCCTGTGCACGGTGCCCGTGGTGGCCGAGTCCGGCTACGCGGGCACCGCCACCTACGTCGCGGACCGGGACGGGCGGCTGTGGCTGGTCGCGGACATCGCGCCGGGCGGCGTGGAAAGGGCCGCGCGCGCCGGCGACACCGTGGTGGCGCTGGGCGAGGCGGGTCTTTCCCACCGCGCCCTCACCCGGGCCGGGATGGTCGTCTCCGGTGGCACGGCCACCGAGTCGGGCCAGCTCGGCGCGGGCAAGTCGGTGCGCGCGGTGCGCGCGTCCGGGGCGGGCTGGACCGAGGAGCCGCTGCGGCGGCTGTGGGACGAGCCGCTCGACGCGCAGGTGGACCGGGCGCTGGCCGCGCTCGCGGTGCCGGTCGGCGTCCGTCCCGCAGGCGGGGACCTGCTGTTCCTGGCGGTACGGGTGATCGGCGCGGGCGCGGGCGACACCGTGCTCGCGCAGACCGCCGACGGGGCGGGCTTGCTGCTCACCGTCGCCGACGACCACCCGGAGCTGGCGTACCGGGAGAACCTGCGGCTGCTCGGCGGGGCCGAGGGTCTGGAGCTGCTCGTGGTGGGCAGGCCGGACCCGGCCCGGCGCGCCACGGTCGCGGCGCTGTCGATCGGGGTCGCGCCCGGCACCGGGGACGCGCTGCGCCTGCCCCAGGCCTGGTCCGGCCACGCCGACCTGGGTTACGACCGGCTGCACCGCAGCCAGCTGCGCGCGGGCGGCAGCGCCGTCGCCACGGCCGTCCGGGCGCCCGCGACCGGGGACCCGGCGATGCAGCTGCTGCGGCGGCACCTGGAGCGGGTCGTCTCCGGCGGCCGGGCGGTGCACGCGCTCGTGGCGACCGAGGAGCGCCGTCTCCGCCGGTCCCGGCTGGATCTCGGCGCGCACCTGCTGGCCGAGCTGACGCTGGCCGCCCGGCACCGCCCCCGGGACCTGTTCGGCCGCCTGACCAGCGACGACGCCGAGGCGTTCACCCGCTCCTGGCTCGCCGCGGCGGTCTACGAGCAGCACGCCGCGGCAGCCCTGACCCGGGCCACCTGGCTGCCGACCCCCGTGGGCTGACCGGCGGCCGTGCTCGAAGCTTCCGCCGCGCTCCGCTGACTGCGTGGCGGAAGCTTCGAGCACAAAGCGGCCTCAGCCGAGGCGGAGCAGGTCGTCGAGGGTGAGCGGAGCGACACCGGTGAGCCGCTCGACGGTGTCGGTGACCCGGGCGAGCTCGCCTCTGGCGATCGCGCGGTAGGTGCTCACCCACGCCTCTACCTGCCAGTCCGGTGCGTCGTAAGAGGCGCGGGAGGCATACGCCTCCGGCTCTGTCTCGGCGTGGTAGTTGACCGGGCGGCCGGTGACGAACGTGATGATCTCGGCTACCTGGCCCAGCGTCAGCGACTGCGGGCCGGTCAGCTCGTAGATCTGCCCGTCGTGGGGGCCCGGGTCGCGCAGCACGGCCACCGCGACGTCGGCGACGTCGTCGAGGGCGATCCCGGCCACTCGGCCCTCGGCGGCCGGGCCGCGCAGCACCCCGTCGTGGCCCACGAACTGCGGCAGCACGTCGAGGTAGAGGTTGTCGCGCAGGAACGTCCACGCCAGCGGGCTCTGCCGCAGGTGCTGCTCGGTCGCCCAGTGGTCGCGGGCCAGCGTGAAGGCGGCGTCGGGAGCGGCGCCGTAGAACGACGTGTACACCACCCGGCGCACCCCGGCGGCCACGGCCGCGTCGACGAACGCGCGGTGCTCGGCCACCCGCTGCTCGGTCTCCGCGGCGGACACCATGAGCACGGTCTCGATGCCGCCCAGCGCGGCGCGCACCGCGTCCCGGTCGGCGTATTCGGCGCGGGCCGTCTCGGCCCCGGGCAGCTCCGGCGCGCGGGACGGGTCGCGTACGAGCAGGCGCTGGGGCAGGCCCGCCTCGGCGAGCCGCCGCGCCACGCGCGAGCCGAGCCGGCCGGTGGCGCCGGTGACTGCGATCTTGACGTCGGACACGCGGCCCACCTCCCGGTCTTAGTATGGAGGAGAGGCGACCATGACACGTGTGAAGCCGGACGGCACCCACGATCACCCGTACAGCGCGCTCAACCTGCGGCTGGCGCTGGCCGGGTTCGGCCTGGTGTTCGCCGGGGTGCTGGCGGTGATCTCGTTCGCCTTCGGACTGACCTGGCTCGGCTGGCTGAGCGTGCTGCTCATCGTGGTGACCGTCATCGACCTGGTGGTGATAGTCCGGCGCCGGCGGGAGCGCCGCCGCGCGGAGCACGGCGCGTCGCACTCGCTGTTCGAGTGAGCACCGTACGAACCCGACAGAAGCGTCATACCATCAAGAAATGATCAAAGGTATGCACGCGCTGATCTACAGCACCAACGCCGACGCCGACCGGGCCTTCTTCCGCGACGTGCTCGGCTTCCCGCACGTGGACACGGGCGAGGGCTGGCTGATCTTCAAAGCGCCGCCCGCCGAGATCGCGTTCCACCCGGCCGAGGCGCACACCCGCTGCGAGCTGTACCTGACCGTGGACGACGTGGAGTCCACGGTGGCCCAGTGGGGCGAGCGCGGCCTGGAGGTCATCGTCGCCCCGGCCAAGCGCGACTGGGGCACCGAGGCGGTGGTGCGCCTGCCGGGCGGCGCGACGCTGGGCGTCTACCAGCCCACCCACGCCACCGCGTACGACACGGTCTGACCCGCTCAGGCCTCCAGCTCGCGCTTGAGACGGGCCAGGGTCTGCCGCATGCCCTCCCGGTTGACCTCCGGCCGCCGGTTCGCCGAGCGGCCGGTGAAGACCCGCCCGAGCAGCCGCGCGCCGCGCGTGCGCCGGTCGGCCCAGTGCTCGGTGACCAGCGTGCCCGCCCCGTCGGGCGTGAACCGGTAGCCCCACCGCGCCACGGGCAGCCCGAACGTGGTCACGTCGAACGTGAACTCCGTCCCCGGCTCCGCGGTGCGCACCCGGCAGGTGGTGAACCAGACGAACGGCCCGAGCCGGTTCCAGCCCACGAAGCGGGTCGGCTGCCCCCGCTCCCGCCGCCACACCCACACCGCGAAGCACTCGGGGCTCCAGCTCGCCATACGCCGTACGTCGGCGACGGCCCGGTACACGTCGGCGGGCGGCGCCGCCACCACGATCTGCTCACTCACCTCGTCGGCCACCCGCCGCACGATACGCGGCGCGCGGCCGCGCCGGAACGGGCCGACTTCCGGCTTCGCCGACCCGGGCCCGGCCCCCGGACGTACCGTCGGGTGAAGGGGGAATGTCATGTTCGTACAGGTGATCCGCGGCCGCACAACCGATCCCGCCGCGCTGCACGAGGCTTTCGGCACGTGGGTGCGCGAACTGTCGCCGGGAGCGGAGGGCTGGCTGGGCAGCACCGGCGGCGTCACCGCCGACGGCCGCGTGGTGGTGCTGGCCCGGTTCGCCTCGCCCGAGGACGCCCGGCGCAACAGCGAACGGCCCGAGCAGGACGCCTGGTGGCAGGAGACCTCGCGCCTGATCGCCGACCCGGTCTTCGCCGACGCCAAGCAGGTGACCACCTACCTCGGCGCGGGTTCGGACGACGCCGGGTTCGTGCAGGTGATCCACGGCAGCACCACCGACCCGGGCCTGCTGCTGGACACCATCGAGCGGCTCTCCACCAACCTGCGCGTCTTCCGGCACGAGATCATCGGCGGCACGGTCACGCTGCACCACGACGGCACGTACACCGAGGCGGTCTACTTCACCAGCCTGGAGGCGGCCCGGGAGGGTGAGCAGCGGCGGCTGCCGCCGGAGCTGCAGGGCGCGATGGACCGTATGCAGGAGTACACCTCGCTGGTGGCGTACTACGACCTCACCGACCCGTGGCTGTACTCGCCCAAGGCGTGAGCGACCGGTCGCGGCGCGGCGGCCCGGCCACTAGCATGGCCCGATGATCTTCGAAAAGGGGCAGCGCGTCGTCTTCATCGGCGACAGCATCACCGACTGCGGCCGCCGCGACCACGCCGCGCCGTACGGCAACGGGTACATGAGCCTGGTGCAGGCGTTCGTCACCGCCGCGCACCCGGAGCTGGGCCTGACCTGGGTCAACCGGGGCGTCAGCGGCGACACCGTGCGGGACCTGGCCGCCCGCTGGGAGCGCGACGTGATCGAGCAGCGCCCCGACTGGCTCAGCGTGAAGATCGGCATCAACGACGTCTGGCGCTTCTTCCAGGACCGCCCCGACCAGGCCGTCCCGCTCGACGAGTACACCACCACCCTGCGCGGCCTGCTCGCCGACACGGTCGAGCGCACCGGCTGCCGCCTCATCCTCGCCGACCCGTACCTGATCGAGTCCGATCACGGCGACCCGCAGTACGTGATGACCGCCGAGTACGCCGCCGTCGTCAGAACCCTGGCCGCCGACTTCGGCGCCCGCCACGTCGCGGTCCAGGCCGCCTTCGACCGCGTCCTCGCCTCGACCACCCCCGTAGACTGGGCCGACGACCGCATCCACCCGAACCTGGCCGGCCACGCCGTCATCGCCCGCGCCTTCCTCGAAACCCTCTCCTGACGCACCTCCACCGCGTCCTGACCGCGCGGTGATCGTCCGACTTGCCAGGCACACGGGCGTAAGCGCGGCCAAGATACGCCCAGGTGCCGGGCAGGTCGGACGATCAAGGCGGGGCGGCGGGTGGCGAGGGCTGGTTAGGGTGCGGGGATAGGGGTGTACTGGGCCGGGGTGGCGTCGGCGGGTATCCAGGTCGGGGCGGTGAGCGCCGCGGCGGGGTGGCTGCTGGGGCCGGTCGGGGCGGTCGCCGGGGGAGCGCTGGCGGCGCTCGCGGCGGTGCCGTACGGGTGGGCGGTGCAGCGGGTCAGGGCGTATCCGGCGACCCCGCGCGGGGTGGGGCTGTTCGCGGCCGACCACAGCTGGAGCCTGGTCAACACGATCGCGGGAGCGGCGTTCCTCAGCGTGAACCTGGCCCGGGGACACCGGCTCGACCCGCTCGCCTGCCGGCATCGCGGCCGGATCAACATCTTCGAGCAGGCTATCCGGGGGTATGCGACCACGGTCGGCAACGTCGTCGCGGGCGCGAACGCGCGCTGCGAGCGGCACGAGGACGTGCACGTGCGCCAGGCCCGCCTGTTCGGGCCGCTCTACATGCCGCTGATCGCCGTGAACTACGTGCTGTTCAGCGTGCTGCCGGTGTGGTGGCTCGTGCACGACCACGCCGGTTACCCGATCACCGGGCCGGGCCGGTACTTCACCCACGGCGTCTACCACCACGTCTGGCACGAGGCCTGGGCGTACCGGCGCGACGTCCACGACCGGCACGGCCCCCGTGCCGCGGGCCGGGCGGCGCGCCCGCCGGGAGCGGCCCGGACGCCGATCGTGACCCAGGCCACCTTAGGAACTGACAAAACTTGAAATCTGTCATCTGTCATGCCACGCTGAACGGCATGACAGAAAACACCACGTACCCGCAGCTGCCGGCCCGCACCCTGGGCGCCACCGGCCCGCGCGTCGCCGCGCTGGGGCTCGGCCTGATGGGCATGTCGGACCTGTACGGACCCGCCGACGAGGCGGAGAGCATCGCCACGATCCACGAGGCGCTCGACGCCGGGGTGACCCTGCTCGACACCGGCGACTTCTACGGCATGGGCCGCAACGAGCTGCTGCTGCGCGACGCGCTCCGGGGCCGCGCCCGGGAGGACGCCGTGATCAGCGTCAAGTTCGGCGCCCTGCGCGACGCGGCGGGCGGCTGGAACGGCGTCGACACCCGCCCCGTCGCGATCAGGAACTTCCTCGCGTACACCCTGAACCGCCTGGGCACCGACCACGTCGACATCTACCGCCCGGCCCGGCTCGACCCGAACGTGCCCATCGAGGAGACCGTCGGCGCGCTGGCCGACCTGGTCAAGGCCGGCTACGTGCGGCACATCGGCCTGTCCGAGGTCGGCGCGGACACGCTGCGCCGGGCCGCCGCCGTGCACCCCATCGCCGACCTGCAGATCGAGTACTCGCTGCTCTCCCGTGGCATCGAGGACGAGATCCTGCCCGTCGCACGCGAGCTGGGCATCGGCGTCACCGCGTACGGCGTGCTGTCGCGCGGCCTGCTGTCCGGGCACTGGTCGCGTGAGCGCGCCGCGGGGCCGGGGGACTTCCGTGCCCACCTGCCCCGGTTCACCGGCGGCAACCTGGACCGCAACCTGGCCCTGGTCGAGGCGCTGCGGCAGCTCGGCGAGGAAAGGGGCGCGAGCGTGGCGCAGGTGGCGGTGGCCTGGGCGCTGTCACGCGGCGCGGACATCGTGCCGCTGGTCGGCGCGCGCACCCGGGCCCGGCTGGCCGAGTCCCTGGGCGCGCTGGACGTCGCGCTGAGCGAGGCCGACCTGGCCCGGATCGAGGCCGCGGTGCCCGTGGGCGCCGCCTCCGGCGACCGTTATGACCCGCACTCCATGCAGGCGCTCGACAGCGAGAGGTAGGGTCTGCCTCAACATGGCAGATGCTCCTCTCACCCCGGACCGGATCCTGGAAGCGGCGGAGGAGGCCCTCCGCCGCTACGGACCGGCGAAGGCCAACGTCGTCGATGTCGCACGCGCGCTGAACGTCAGCCACGGCAGCGTCTACCGGCACTTCCCCAGCAAGGCCGCGCTGCGCAACGCGGTCGTCGAGCGCTGGCTGGCCCGGCTGTCCGAGCCGCTCGGCGACATCGCGGCCGAGCGCGGCCCCGCCGGCGACCGGCTGCGCCGCTGGCTGGACGGGCTGTCCGACTCCAAGCAGCGCATGGCGCGCGACGAGCCCGAGCTGTTCGCGACGTACTACCGGCTCGCGCTCGATTCGGACGAGGTGGTCGCGGCACACGTCAACGCGCTCTCGGCCCAGCTGGGCGAGATCATCGCCGACGGGGTGGGCCGGGGCGAGTTCGCCGTCGCCGACCCGTTCCGGATGGGCCGGGCCGTGTTCGACGCGACCGCCCGTTTCCACAACCCGGCGTACCTGGCCGAGTGGGGCGATCCCGACATCAAGAGCGCGTACGAGGGCGTCTGGCTGCTGATCCGCCGGGGTCTCGGCGTACCGGAGAAGTGATCAGGCCTGCGCCGGGCCGCGCAGCTCCCACACCCGGGTGTGCTTGACCGTGACGCTCTCCAGCGCCATCGTCGTCGGCACGTCGTACGCGGCCAGCTCGCGGAACAGCGGCCGGGGCAGGAACGCCCGGTCCGGGTCGCCGACCAGCACCCGCGCCCCGGCCTTGGCCGCGCGGCGCAGGAAACCGGTCATCCGGTCGGCCATCACCTGGCTGTAGAACACGTCCCCGGCCAGCACCACCTCGGCGCCGTCCGCGTCGCCGCCCAGGATGTCCGCCCGGTCCACGGACACCTCGGCACCGTTGGCGGCCGCGTTCAGGCCGATCGCCGCCGCCGAGAACGGGTCGATGTCCACCGCCCGCACCGACGCCGCGCCGGACAGCGCCGCGGCCACCGCGACCAGGCCCGAGCCCGAGGCGAGATCCAGCACCCGCCGCCCGGCGACCGTCTCCGGGTGGTCCAGCACGTAGCGCGCCAGCGCCTGGCCGCCCGCCCAGGCGAACGCCCAGAACGGCGGCGGCTGCTCGCTGCGGTACTCGCCCTCGGTCAGCTCCCACAGGCCGATCGGCTCGTCGGCCTGGTGCAGCTTGATCTCGGGCAGGAAGCCCAGCGGGGCCAGCGCGGCGTACGAGCGGACGAAGTCAGCGGCGGTGTCGGTCACCCCAGAAGTGTGCCGCCCGCGGTGCCACCCGGCCCGCACGGGGCCGGGTGACGGTGCCCACGCCCGCTCAGGACGGGGACGGGCCGGGAGTCTCGGCCGGTCCCAAGGCGCCCCCGAGCCGAATAGGCTCCTGCGGAACGATCCGGAGGGGGATGGCCGTGCCGTACCGCTGCGGCAGCTCCACCAGGGCCTGCGCCAGGTCCTCCGGCAGCACGCCGACCTCCACGACGCTGCCGTCGGTCTCGACGGTGAAGTGGTTCACCTCGATGCCGCGCTCGCGCCAGTAGGGCCGCTCCTTCTCGATCCTCATGGCGTGGCCCCACAGCTCGGCCTTGGTGAAGCGGGCGTCGCGAATGTAGATGCACTTGCCGCGCGACACCTTCTCGATGTAGGCGTCGAACGCCTTGGACGGCTTGCGGTAGACGACGGCGAAGGCCTGTTCGGGCACCAGCTTGGCGCCGGTGAACGAGCTCTTGAACTGGCGGTCGCCGGCGTGGGAGATGTCGCCGATCGCGTCCAGCATCTTCTGGTCCATGGGCGTGACCAGGAAGCCGTCCGGGGTCAGGCTCTCACCCGGGGCCGGCTCCCGGCGGGCGCAGGCCTTGGTCGGCTTGCCGACGCGCCGCTCCGGGTCCGGGCTCGGCGCGGCCGACGGGGTCGGGGCGGGAGCGGACGGACTGGACGCGCTGGTGGCCGCGGCCGCGGCCGGGGTGGGGTCCGCCGGTCCGGTGCAGGCGGCGGTGAGTATGGCGGCGAGGGCGGCGATGGGGATCAGCGCCGCGCCCCCGCGGTAGGCGCCGGAGATCATCATGGTGTACCTGACGCCTGCCGCGGGCGTTGGGTTGCCACCCGGCGGCTGCCGCGTTAGCAGGATATGACGCGAGTGCTGATCGTCCTGGCCGCGCTGCTGGTCACGGCGGCCGTCGCGCTGTCGGCGCCCGACACCGGCAGCGACCCGTGGCCCGCCGCGCGGTCGTGGCGGGACGAGCGGCCCGCCCCGGCCGCCCAGGGCGGGCTCGAACCGGGTGCCCCGGAGCAGGTGGCGCCGTTCGCGGCCCCGGCCGGCAAGCCGGTCGCCATCCATACCGCCGACCTGCCCGCCAACGAGGCGTCGGGGCTGGTGGCCAGCCGCCGCTTCCCCGGCGTCTTCTACTGGCTGCGCGACGGCGGCGGGGCCACGGCGCAGCGGCCGCGGGCCGCGCTGTGGACCATCAAGCTCGGCCCCGACGCGCACGCGCTGCCGGTGCGCCGCGGCGAGAACTTCCCGTTCGCGCAGGTCTTCGCCGCGCCGAACGGCGACTGGGAGGACGTCGTGCTGGACGACGACGACAACCTCTGGATCGGCGACATCGGCGCCAACGACTGCGTGAGCGAGCAGTACCTCTACCGCACGCTGGAGCCGGAGCCGGACACCGACGACCCGTTCTTCGTGACCGCGAAGTGGCCGGTGTCCTTCCCTGACCCGGCGGAGGGCTGCCGCACCCGCAACGCCGAGGCGATGCTCTGGCTCGACGGGGAGCTGTACCTGTTCGCCAAGACGGCGAAGTCGCCGGTGTACCGGGCGGTGTTCCCGGACGAGCGCGGCGCCGAGGTGGAGCTGGAGCCGGTGGCGGAGTTCGACGCGGCGGTCAACAAGATCTCGGTCAGCACGGTCTCGACCGACCGCACCCGGCTCACCGTCGCCGGCCACGCGCGGTACTGGGTGTTCGCGGCGGATCCGGCGCTGCGCGGCGACGCGTACCTGAAGCGGGCGCTGCAGGGCAGGCCGGTGCACACCGGCACCTTCGCCTCGCGCGCGGGCAACGCCTCGGTCGAGGGCGGCAGCTACGTGCCCGGCACCCACGACCTGCTCTTCGTCGCGGAGAACAAGGAGATGTTCCTGCTGCCCGACGCCCCGTCCGCGGCGGTCGCCCGCTGACGCGCGGAGCTCCCGCCGCGAGCACGGCGGGAGCTCCGATCACGAAACGACGGGCCGAGGGGTCAGCAGCCGCCGCAGTTGTAGTACAGGATGTCCCAGTGGTTGCCCTCGTCGGTGTAGAGGTTGCCGGCGCCGGAGCGGTACTGGTAGCCCCAGCCGGAGATGTAGCCGACGTAGGTGAACGTGTTCTTGATGTAGTTGCTGACACAGGTGTACTTGCTGATGTCGAGCTTGTAGCCGTTCCAGTGGCTGTACGTGCCGGAGGAGTGGCCGGTCTCGGTGCCCGCGGTGATGTTGATGGCGCAGCCGCTGGCGCTCTTGAGCGTCTTGATGCCGCTGATCGTGGTCTGGCGGACGTTCGTGAACGACGTGCAGGTCGGGTTGTTGCGGTCGCTGCAGCCGCCGCTCGACGACCACGTGATACCGGCCGCGCGCAGCTGGGCGGTGGCCTCGGAGTGGGTCAGGAACGTGGCGGCGTGGGCCGGGGAGGCGAAGGCGAACACGAACGCCGTCACCGCGCCCGCGAGCACGGTGAGAGCACGGGGGACGAAGCGGGACATGGGGGGTCTCCTGGGGTGTCGGAGTTAATTGCCGTCCGCTGCGCAGCGATGGAAAGATTCCTACCACACATAGAAGTGTGACGCTAGACAGTGAAGTGTCACTGCTTCGTTACCGAAGCAGTGTGCACCGAACGCCCCGCCTCTCCGCCTAGCAACCTAGGACGCCTTAGTGGGGGTGCTTCCCGTCACCCGCCGCGCCAAAAGGACGGCCCCCGTTCCGCGAGGGAACGAGGGCCGCCGGCAGGCTCCCGGTTACGCCTTGCCCGGCCAGAGGCCCTTCACCACGGCCTGGGCGTACGCGGCGAGGGTGAACGCGTCGCCGAGCACCCCGTCCCGGATCATCTGCGTGAACTCGTCCGGGGTGACCATGGCGAACTCGTCGATGCCCTCCTCGGTCGCGCCGGGCGGGCGCTCCGCGGGCACCGCCGACAGCTGGGCGAGGTAGATCTCGTCGCCGCCGACCTCGGCGCCCGTGTCGGAGTCCAGCGCGCCCAGGAAGATCACCTTGTCGGCGGGCACGCCGACCTCCTCCTCGACCTCGCGCGCGGCGGTCGCGGCGCCGTCGGCGCCGGGCTCGGCGAAGCCGCGCGGGATCTCCCAGTGCCAGCGCCGGGTCGCGTGCCGGAAGTGCTTCACCAGCAGGATGCGGCCGTCCGGCAGCAGCGGCAGCACGGCCGCGCCGGTGCCGTCGTGCGGCGACATCTGGCGGATGTACGTGCCGAGGCTGCCGTCGGCGAAGCGCACCGCGTCCCGGACCAGCAGCAGGTACTGGTCGGCGTAGACGACGCCGATGTCGCCGTTCTGCTCGGGCAGGCCGCGCCCGGCCAGCTTCGCGGCGGACTCGTCGGCCACCTGCTCCTGCAGGGCCGGATCGGTCACGATCTCGAACGCCGCACCGGGTGGGTTCTCGAACAGCTGCGGGCGCTGCGCGCGCAGCGCGTCGTACGCGGCGAGGCGGGCGGCCCGCCGGGACTGCTGGTCGGACATGGACGCACCAATCTGCCGAAGGTCATCAGCGCCGAGCCTAACGACCGGCCGTCCCCGATGCCGCCCGGCGGCAGGGAACCGACACGGTCGTCATCGGACGGTCCACGCCCGCGCCGCGTCAGGCCGGCTCGGCGCGCATCGCCCGGTCCAGCCCGCGCATCCGGGCCATGACCAGGTCGACCACCACCCGGCTGGCGGGGGACAGCTCACCCTGGCGGTGCACGACGGCGAACGTCTCGTACATCGCCGGGCGCAGCGGGGCCCAGGCCAGGCCCGCCGGGAGCCGGTCGCCGAGGGCGTGCAGCACGCCGCGCCAGGTGACCGTGTCGGCCAGGCCGCGGGCGGCGATGTCCAGCGCGGTCTCGGTGTCCTCCACCTCGATCCGGGGGCGCAGCGAATGCCCGGTGCGCTGCACCGCCTGGGCGAGCTGGCGGCGGGTGGTGTCGGTCTCGCGCCAGCTCGCGTCGGGCAGCACCAGCTGCGCGGCGGCCAGCGCAGCGGGGGTGACCCGGGCGTGCAGCCGGGACGGGTCGGCGCTGACGTACACCAGCTCGTCGCGCAGCACCGGGGTGACCACCATGTTCTCGTCCTCGACGGGCAGGGCGATGACCGCCGCCTCCAGCCGCCCCTTGCGCAGGTGCTCCAGGACCTCGGCGGAGTTCTGGCCGACCAGTTCGAGGCGTACCCCCGGATGCTGGTGGAGGACGTCGGCGACCAGGTCGGCGGTCAGGTAGAAGCGGGCGGTGCGGAACATGCCGAAGCGCACCGTGCCGGTGAGCAGCTCGCGCACGGAGGCGACGGCCCGCCCGGCCTCGGCGACGGCGGCCAGCGCGGCGGCGGCGTGCGGGGCGAGCGCGCGGGCCGCCTCGGTCGGCACCAGGCCGCGCCCCACCCGCCGGAACAGGGTCGTGTCGAGGCCCTGTTCCAGCAGCCGGACCTGCTCGGAGATCGACGGCTGGGCGTAGCCGAGCACGCCGGCGGCGGCGGTGAACGAGCCGTGCTCCAGGGTGGCCAGGAAGCAGCGGAGCTGGTGGAGCGAAATCAAAGGTTTCTCCTGTGGAAGCCGCTGGAATCCAAGGCTACCTCGATGGCTGGGCGCGGCCTAACGTTTCGTGTCATGACCACCACCGTCTCCGCCGCACCAGCGGCGGCCCCGAGCGTGCCCCGCAACGTGCGGCGCGGCACGCTGCTGTGCCTGGTGTCCGCGGCCGGGTTCGGCATGTCGGCGGTGTTCGCCAAGCAGGCGTACGCGGCCGGGTTCAACGTGCCCACGATGCTGGCCGGGCGGTTCGTGATCGCCTCGGTGCTGCTGTGGGCCGTGGTCGCCTGGCGCCGCCCGAAGCTGCCCACGGGCCGGACCCTGGCCGCCTGCGTCGGGCTGGGCGCCGTCGGGTACGCGCTGCAGGCCGGGTTCTACTTCGGGGCGCTGGCCCGGATCGACGCCTCGCTGACCGCGCTGCTGCTGTACGCGTACCCCGGGCTGGTCACCGTGCTGGCCATCGCGCTGCGCCGCGAGCGCCCGGACCGCCGCCGGGTCGCCGCGCTGGCCTGCTCGGCGCTCGGGCTGCTGCTGATGCTCGGCGCGGGCGGGGTCGGCGGCTCGGCCGCCACCGGCGGCGTGCTGCTGGCGCTCGGCGCGGCGGTGGCCTACGCGCTCTACCTGACCGTCTCCGACGGCCTGCCGCGCGACCTGGACCTGTTCGTGGTGACGGCGATCGTGTGCACCTCGGCCGCGGCGAGCCTGGCCGTGTTCGGCGCCGCCACGGGCAGCCTGCACTCCCCGGCCGACGCGTCGGGCTGGTGGTGGGTGCTGGCCATCGCGGTGTGCTCGACGGTGATCCCGATCGCGGGCATGTTCTTCGGCGTACGCGACGTCGGCGCGTCCACCGCGGCCATCCTGTCCTGCGCGGAGCCGGCGGTGACGGTGGCCAGCACGGCGCTGGTCTACGGCGAGCGGCTCAGCCCGCTGCAGGCGGCGGGCGGCGTGGCGGTGCTCGCCTCGGTGGCGGTGCTCCAGCTGCGCCGCCGCAGGCCGCGGCCCGCCCCGGTGGCGACCGGGCAGGTCGATGTGCCGGTGGCGGCGGTATCCTGCGGCGTCCCCTCGGAGCACGCCGGAGAAGAGACCGCCAGTGAGACGACTTCTGCCCCTCGCCGTCGTGGCGGTGCTGTTCGGTGGCGGCTGCGGCCCCTCCGCCGCCCCGCTGGCCACGGCCCCCGCGCCGTCGGCGAGCACCGCGCCGCCCGCGGCCTCCGCGTCGGCCGCGCCGCCCGCGAAGCCGCTCACGCCGGAGCAGACGCTGAACGCGGTCCTGCTCACCGACGAGGCGCTGGCGGCTGACAGCAGCCTGGCCGAGGTCGGCATCGACCGCACCTTCGACGCGGTGCACGTGCCGAACTACCCGTACGGGGTGGTGACCGCGTGCGGCGAGCGGGCGGCGTCGTCGACCGGGGACGCGGCGAAGTCGAAGTCGCACGTGCGCGCCTGGGTGATCAACGGTGGGCTGGTCGCGCAGGAGGTGCACGTGCTGCTCAAGCAGCACGCCAAGGACGTGGTGGCGAAGGCGGCGAGCATGATGAGGGGCTGCCGCACGTACAGCGACGCGGGGGAGACCTACCGGCGGCTGGACAAGCACACGATCGTGCTGCCGGGCACGGTCGCGGGCGCCGCGGGCTGCTTCAGCAACTCGGGGCTGGTGACGTGTTTCGCGTATCTGGGCCGGGGCCGCACGGTGACCCAGCTGACCACCAACGGCGATGACCAGGCGGCCGCCGAGTGGCTGATGACGCGCCTGATCGCGGCCGCCGAGCAGCGGCTTGTCCGCATCGCCGCCTGATCGCGAACGGCCCCGGTCACCGTCGCCGGTGAGCGGGGCCGCGTTAAGAAGGGCACCTTCTTCTACGCATAGCGATAAGAAGGTGCCCTTCTTTTGCCTTAGACCAGGAAGTTGGCGAAGGCCCAGGGCTCGGAGTCGTCGCCGGTCTCCGGGCGGAAGTTGGCGAACGGCTCGTAGTACGAGCTGCGCGGGGTCCAGTCGGTGTGCACCGACGGGACGGCGCCCAGGTACGGGTTGGCCACCTCGAGCACGGCCTCGGGGTCGAGGTCGTCCGGCACGCACAGGCCCCGGTTCGGGTTGTTGACCATCCAGTAGACGGCGCCCAGCACCGACGCGGCGACCTGCAGCGTGGTGGCGTTCTGGTGCGCGACCAGGGCCCGCGACTCGTTGATGGTCAGCTGCGAGCCGACCCACCAGCCGTTGAGGTCGTGGCCGAGCAGCAGCACGCCGAGCTCGTCCATGCCGCTGAGGATCTCGTCGTTCATGATCCGCTGGTTCTTCTGCAGCTCGTAGCCGTTCATCCGGCACTCGTGCAGCGAGTTCAGCGCGGCGTCGGTGGGCATGTACGCGTAGTGCACGGTGGGGCGGTAGACCGCCTTGCCGTCCTGCCACACGGTCAGGTGGTCGCTGATGGTGAAGGCCTCACCGTGGCGGACGACCATGCCGATGATCGGGCCGCCGATCGGCACCCAGGAGCGGACCTGGGTGGTGATGCCGGTCTGGGCGAGGCAGATCTGGTTCTGCGGGCCGGACTCGTGGGTGTACGCGTTGGCGGGCAGCGACGGCTCGTGCGTGCCCCAGCCCATCTCGGCGGGGGCGATGCCCTCCTCGTAGAAGCCCTCCACGGACCAGGTGTTCACGAACTCGCCCACCTGCTTGGGCTTGTCGCTGATCTGGGTGTCCCGCTCGGAGATGTGGATGACCTTGGTGCCGGTGAGCATGCCCAGGGCCGCGAAGTCGCGGCTGTTCAGGGCCTCCTCGAGCTTGGCGCGGCGGTCGGCGTCCAGCGGCTTGGGCAGGCGCTCGGGCTCCTTGAGCATCGCGGTGGCGATGTCCAGCAGCGCGATCTTGGTCCAGTGGCTGACCAGGCCGGGGTTGGCGCCGTGCTCGACGACGGCGGTGGGGCCGTCGGACTTCCAGCCCTTGGCCCGCTCGCGCAGCTTCATGTGCCGGGCGTAGAGGGTGCGCGACTGGGGCGTGGCGTTGAGCTGGTCGGCGTAGGGGTCCCACTCCTCGACGGAGGTGTCGACGTAGAGGACGCCGTGCCGCTGGCACCAGTCGATGATGACGCCGGTGTCGATGTTCCAGGCCAGGTTGATCAGGAGGTCGCCGTCGCCGAGGTGCTTGGCCAGCTCGGTCTCGATGTTCTCCGGGGTGATCCGCTCACGGAGGTAGGTGGCGCCGGCCGCGACCGCCTCGGCGGCGGTGTGGGCAAGGTCCTCGAAGTCCATGATCGTCAGGCGCGTGAAGTCCATGTCGACGTGGCGCAGCAGCAGCGGCTGCAGGCACTGCGACACCGAGCCGCTGCCGAGCAGGAGGATCCGGCCCTGGAAGGCCAGCTTGGGAATGGTCGTCACGCGTTTTCTCCGATGCAGAATGTTGCCAATGGTGCGAACCCGTTGAAGCCAACGGAAGAATACGTGGTGGTATAGGCACC
Organism: Catellatospora bangladeshensis; assembly: GCF_016862575.1. Taxonomy (GTDB): domain Bacteria; phylum Actinomycetota; class Actinomycetes; order Mycobacteriales; family Micromonosporaceae; genus Catellatospora; species Catellatospora bangladeshensis. The sequence continues at coordinate 52,889 of NZ_BONF01000041.1, forward strand.
TGTGCCCAGGATGTCCACGTAATCGCCTGGTTTCAGATCCAGGGGCAGCCGGTAGGGCGCCTTCTCGTACAGGATGTCGACGCTGTCGCAGGTCGGCCCGGCGAGCACGACCGGACCGGTCGGCTCCCCGTCGCGCGCGGTGACCAGGCGGTACTGGATCGCCTCGCCCTCGGTCTCGGCCAGCCCGCCGAATCGCCCGATGTCCAGGTAGACCCACCGGTGATCGTCGTCGTACGACTTCTGGGACACGAGCACGACCTGCGCCCGCAGCACGCCGGTGTCGGCGGCGACGAAGCGGCCGGGCTCGATCGCCAGGCTCGGCCGGTACGGGCCGAAGTGGCGCTCGACGGCGGAGTTGATCGCCTCCGCGTACGCCTCGATCGGCGCGACGGGAACCTGATACCCGGTGGGGAACCCGCCGCCGCAGTTGAGCAGCGTCAGGTGGATGCCCTTGTCGGCCAGCTCGCGGAAGACCCGCGCGGCCTGGCTGACGCTGGGCTCCCAGCGGGTCGGGTCCAGCTGCTGCGAGCCGACGTGGAACGACACCCCGATCGGCTTGAGCCCGAGGTCCCGTGCCTGTTCCAGCAGGCGCACCGCCATGTCCGGGGAGCACCCGAACTTGCGGCTCAGCGGCCACTGGGCACCGGCGCTGCCCGCCAGCAGGCGGCAGAACACGGCGGAACCGGGGGCGTTCTCGGCGAGTTTGTGCAGCTCGGCTTCGCTGTCGAAGACGAACATGCGTACGCCGCGCTGGTAGGCGTACTTGATGTCGGACGCCTTCTTGATCGTGTTGCCGTACGACAGGCGGGAGGCGTCCGCGCCCTCGGACAGGCAGAGATCGATCTCGGCGGGACTCGCCACGTCGAACGAGGAGCCGAGCCGGGCGAGTCGCCTGATGAGCATCGGCTGGGGATTCGCCTTCACCGCGTAGAAGATCTGCGTCTCGCGGAAGGCATCGGTCAGGCGGCGGAACTGCCGCTCGGCGACCTTCAGATCAATGACCAGGTAGGGAGTCTCTCGCTGGTCTGCATCGAGGAAGTCCTGGATCTCGCGGTTTCCTGCCGCGATCATGGTGACCAGGGTCTTGCCGTTGGTCATCGCCATCGTCTCGCTAATCCTCCAGTGAAAATGTTGAATGCGGCCGTTCGATTGCCGACGACGGAGTCTAGGGCCAAATGGTGAACAGGCGGCCGCCGGGATGCCACGACGCACTGTGTCGATGCTCATACTCCGTGTGGGTGACGCCGTCACACATAGATGTTCCTTGCATGCGCGAGGCTCCCGCCATGCTCGGGAGCAGCATGACGGGAGCCTCGATCATGGGCGGTACGGGTCAGGAGACGGTGATCTTGACGTCGTCGACGCCCGCCTCGACCAGGCTCGCGGTGGACGCGTCGGCGGCGGTGACCAGGATCCGCACCGACTGGCCCGCGTACGCCGAGATGTTCCAGGTGCCCAGCGCCCAGCCGCCGTTGCGGTTCGTGGCCGCCCCGGCCTGCGTGAACAGCGTCGTGGTGCCGCCGCTGTGCACGATCGAGATCCGCAGGTAGTCCGCGCTGGACGAGTTCGACCCGTGCGCCAGGTACCAGTTCGCGCTCAGGTTGATGGTGCCGCTCGACGGCAGGGTGATCGCGGGCGAGCGGATGCTGCTGACGCCGCCGTCGAGGTCGTAGTCACCGGCCGCGGCGCCCGCCAGCCGGCCGGTCACCAGGTCGTTGCTGCCGGACACGGTGGTGCCGAGCTGCTTGATGCCGCTGGAGTTGGTGTCGGCCGGGTCGCCCCGCTCCCACAGGCCGGTGGTGGCGGTGTCGGTGCCGCTCGGGTTGGCCGTCCAGCCCGTGGCGGTCTCGAACGTGTCCGACCACACCGTGGTCGCCGGGGTGCCGGTGGCCAGCGTCCACAGCGCGTACGCGGCCGCGTCGCCGGCCCGGTTCAGGATCGTGTCGTTGATGTTGCTCGGGTAGGTGTCGCAGGAGGCGTGGTAGCAGGGGTCGTAGTCCCCGGTGGTGCCGCCCCACTTGGTGACCTGCGCCGAGGTCTTGTTCGCGCTCGCGCCCGCGGCCACGCCCGAGGTCTGGATGCCCACGGCGTTGAACGACGCGTCGTCGGAGCGCCCGGCGCCCTCCACGTTCTCCTCCGGGGCCAGGCCCGGGAAGTTCGCGTCGTAGTACGCCTTCAGCGTCTGGCCCAGGCTGGAGGTGATCCGGTTGATGAAGTAGCCGCCGTTGGTCGAGGCGACCATGTCGAAGTTGAAGTAGCCCTTGATCTTCGTCCGCTCGGTCGCGGGCAGGCTGTTGGCGTAGAACTCCGAGCCGTTGAGGCCCTGCTCCTCGTCGGTCCAGAAGCCGAACCGGACGTGGTTGAGCATGGACGGGTTCGTCGCGGCCAGGGTCAGCGCGATCTCCAGCACCGTCGAGGAGCCCGAGGCGTTGTCGTTGATGCCCGGACCGGCGGCCACGCCGTCCAGGTGCGCGCCGAACATGTAGACCGTGTTCGCGTCGCCGCCCGGCCAGTCCGCGATCACATTCGGGCCGGCCCCGGCCGTGCAGCCCGAGGTGCAGTTCTGCTTCACCACGCTGAAGCCCGCGGCGACCAGCTTGTTGTACACGTAGTTCACCGATGCGGTGTACCCGGCGGTGTTCGAGCGGCGGTTGCCGCCGTTGCTGCTCGCGATGGTCTGGAACTGCTGCAGGTGCGCCTTGACATTGGTGAGCGAGATGTCGGGCGCGGCGAGGGCGGCCGCGGCCGCCGGGGCGGGCTGGGACGCGTTCCCGGGCGCCGCCAGGCCCGCCGCGGGCGCCGCCGCCAGAGCGGTGGCGGCCAGGGCGAGCGCCAGCAGGGCGCGTTGTGGTGCGTACGGTCGCAAGGCCTTACTCCTCAACGAGTGGCAGGGGGTGCCGGGGGTCACCGGCGAGCGCAGATTAGCCATCGAAACGATTAATGTGAATACATCGAGGGTGCGCTTGACCTTGTCGTGACCTGAGGCGCCGATATGCTGGACGCAGCATGATCACGAAGGAGTGGGCGATGGCCGAGCCGCTGCTGACCTACCGCGGCGTGGTGCACCCGTGGCACTGCGACCACATGGGTCACATGAACGTCATGTGGTACTCGGGCAAGTTCGACGAGGCCACCTGGAACCTGTTCGCCGAGCTCGGCATCACGGCGGACTATCTGCGGACGGCCTCGCGCGGCATGGCGGCGGTGGAGCAGCACATCACGTACCAACGCGAACTCTTCCCCGGCGACACGGTCACCGTGCACACTGAGCTGCTGGAAGTCCGCGACAAGGTGCTCAAGGCGCGCCACACCATGCGCACCGGCTCCGGCGAGACCGCCGCCGTCATGATCCTCACCGCGGTGCACCTCGACACCGGCCCCCGCCGCGCCACCCCCATGCCCCCCGCCGTCCTCAAGGCCGCCCGCGACCTCCTGCCGGCCACCTGAGGTCCGGCCCCGTCCGCCGGGCCCGGCGGCGCCGCGCGGCTTCGGGCCGGGCCGACGGGGTGGTCAGGCGTGGTGGGTGTGGGCGTGGGTGACGACGGCGGCGACCAGTTCGGTGGCGGCGAGGCCGTCGGCGGCGGTGAAGGGCACATCCTCGCCCGCGCGGGAGCGGGCGGCGCGGTCGCACAGCTCCGCCCACTGCGGGAACAGGCCGGCGGTGTACGCGGCGGCCTGCGTCTTCGTGGTGATCTCGCCGGTGGCCAGGGTGTAGTGCAGCCGTCCGGGGCCCGTGACGCCCCACAGCACCGGCTCGGCGGGCACCGGCGTCTCCGGCGGGATCGACGCGAACTGCGGCCCCGCCATCGCGGCGAAGCCCGCCCAGTAGCCGTCGAGGTTGCCCAGCAGCCAGCGCCGCAGCACGCCCTCGTTGAGCGCGACCTCCGGCCGCTCGCCCAGAATCGGCAGCCCGTGCCGGGCCAGCTCCAGCCAGGTCACCGGGTTGAACTGGCCGCCCGGCTTGGCGGGCTGGAACTCGCCCCCGAGAATCTGCGGCGCGCAACCGTCCTCGGCCGGCGGCACCGCCAGCTGCGCCCGCGTCAGGTAGATCCCGTCGTAGTCCGGCCCCGGCGGCAGCGGCGGCTCCAGCGCCGCGTGCGCCTTCGCCAGCCTGCCCAGCTCGCCCTCGGTCGGCGGCCGCTCCATGACGGCGACGAAGTCGATGTCGCTGCGCCCCGGCCAGTAGTCCCCCAGCGGCACCGACCCCGTCACGAACAACCCCGTCACCAGCCCCGGCACCCGCTCGTCAAGCGCCCTGACATGAGCCGCCGTAACCCAAAGTTCCCCAAGCACCGCCCGAGTATCCCCGCCCCGCTGCGGCCCCACCGCCCCCACCACGCGTCGATCTTGCACGAAGTGTTGCCTCTCTGCCCGGTAAGTGCGTGTCGCACCCACAACCCGCGCAAGATCGGCGCGCCGTGGGGGCCGTGGCGGGCTTAGGGTGGCGGCGTGGTGAAGGTGGATCGGGGTCGATGGGGCCGGGTGTTCAGCCCGGCGGGGCTGGTGCTGGCGGGGTTGCTGTTCCTGGCGCCGTTCCTGGCGGTGTCGTGTGACGCGCCGGGCGGGTACGGGCGGGCCGCGCCCGGCGGGACGACCACGTACACGGGCTGGGATCTGGCCACCGGCGGGACGCCCGACGTGACCGAGGATCACCTGCTCCCGGCCGGGCAGCGGCGCGACGACGTGCTGCCGCCGCAGCCGCTGGCCGGGACAGTGCTGGTGGTCGTCGTGATCGGAGTGCTCGTCGCGGTGGGCGTGGGCCGGGCCCGGACGCGGCGCGGGGTGGTCGCCGCGCTGGCCGCGATCGCGGCGCTGTTCCTGCTGGTCAACCAGGCCACGGTGCGGGTGCTGGTGGAGGAGCGGCTGCGCGAGCAGCTCAGTGCGCCGCTGCCGCCCGGCAAGGAGATCGGCGACTTCGTGCACGACCAGGGCGGGTTCGCGTTCTCGCTGCTGGCGCTGGTGCTCGTGGCGCTGGGCAACCTGGCGGGCTGGGTGAGGCTGGTGCGCGGCCCGCGCGACGGCGACACCAGGGCGGTCGCCGAAGGCTAACGTTCGTTCAGCCGGTAGGGCAGGATGTGGGGATGGCCGCCACCCACGAGGTCTCCAACCAGGTCCCGCCGCTGCTCGGCCACGACGTCGCCGCCGACCCCGCGCTGCTCGAAGCGGTGGTACGCGAGGGCGCCGGCTGGCACCTCGAAGACCTGCACCGGCTGGGCCGCCTCGCGGGCACCGAGCAGGCGCAGCGCTGGGGCGACGAGGCCAATCGGTACACCCCGGTGCTGCGTACCCACGACCGGTACGGCAACCGGGTGGACGAGGTCGACTTCCACCCGGCGTGGCACGAGCTGATGCGCGTCGCCGTCGGGGAGGGGCTGGCCGGTGCGCCGTGGGCCGACCCGCGCCCCGGCGCGCACGTGGCCCGCGCCGCCGGTCTGCTGGTGTGGAGCGTCGTCGAGCAGGGTCACGCCTGCCCGGTGTCGATGACGTACGCCGCGGTGCCCGCGCTGCGCGCCCAGCCCGACCTCGCCGCGCGCTTCGAGCCGCTGCTCACCTCACGGGAGTACGACCCCGGCCTGCGCGCCCCCGAGGGCAAGCGCGGCCTGCTCGCCGGGATGGGCATGACCGAGAAGCAGGGCGGCTCGGACGTGCGCACCAACACCACCACGGCGACCCCCGCCACCGACGGCAGCTGGCTGCTGCGCGGGCACAAGTGGTTCACCAGCGCCCCGATGAACGACCTGTTCCTGGTGCTGGCGCAGGCGCCCGGCGGGCTGTCCTGCTTCCTGGTGCCCCGGGTGCTGCCCGACGGCACCCGCAACGTCTTCCGCATCCAGCGCCTCAAGGACAAGCTCGGCAACCGCAGCAACGCCAGCGGCGAGCCCGAGTTCGACGACACCGTCGCCTGGCTCGTCGGCGAGCAGGGCAGGGGAGTCGCGGTCATCATCGAGATGGTGTCGCTGACCCGCCTGGACTCCAGCCTCGGCTCGGCGTCGGGCATGCGTGCCGCGCTGATGCAGGCCGTGCACCACGCCCGGCACCGGCACGCCTTCGGCGGGGCGCTGTACGACAAGCCGCTGATGCGCAACGTGCTGGCCGACCTCGCGGTCGAGTCCGAGGCCGCGACCACGATGGCGATGCGGGTCGCGGGCGCGGTCGACCGGGCCGCGCGCGGCGACGCCGCCGAGCGCGAGTTCACCCGGCTGGCCACCGCGCTGACCAAGTACTGGGTGTGCAAGCGGCAGCCCGCGCTGGTCGCCGAGGCGCTGGAGTGCCTGGGCGGCAACGGGTACACCGAGGACTCCGGCATGCCGCGCCTCTACCGCGAGGCGCCGCTCAACGGCATCTGGGAGGGTTCCGGCAACGTCAACGCCCTGGACGTGCTGCGCGCGCTGGCCAGGGAGCCGCAGAGCCTGGCCGCGTACGAGCACGAGGTGTCCCTCGGCCTGGGCGGCGACGGCCGGCTCGACCAGGCGTGGCAGGAGCTGCGCAAGGAGCTGGCCGACCCCGGCGAGCGCGAGCTGCGCGCCCGGCGGCTGGTCGAGCGGATGGCGCTGGTGCTGCAGGGCTCGCTGCTGGTCCGGCATGCCCCGGCGGCGGTCGCCGACGCGTTCTGCGCCTCCCGGCTCGCGGGCGACCGCGGCCTGGCCTTCGGCACCCTGCCGCCCGGCCTCGACCTCACCGCGATCCTCGACCGCGTCCCCCCGGCTTCCTGACCGCTACTGGAACGCCGGGTGCTGGGCGAGCAGCAGAACGATCCCGGTGGCCAGCGCCAGCAGATGCGCGGTGTACGCCGGACCGAGCGCGGCGCGGTCCGGTGGTGCCACGGCGGTCGTCTTGCCGTCGCCCTTCACCAGCTCGTCGCCGTCGGACGCTGCGACCAGCCCCGCGTGGAGTCTGGCGGCGCGCTCGCGGTGCTGCTCGATGACCCAGCGGCAGGTGGTGACCATGGCCATGCCGAGCACGCCGAGCACCGCCACGGCGATCGCGCTCCACACCAGGGAGCTGCCCGTGGGCAGCCGCGAGCTCGCCTGGTCGGAGAGCATCAGCAGGCCCAGGATCACCGCGTCCGCGACCAGGCACCCGGCGCTGAACAGCAGGGCCAGCTGGCGGCGGTGCCGGATCTGCGCCTGCTCCTCCAGCCACAGCCGCAGGTACATCTCACGCTGGTCCATGGCGCTCAGCTCGCCGTCGCGGCGAGCAGGGCGATGAGGCCGCTGAGGAAGACGCCCGAGTGGACGAAGTAGAGGGAGGTCAGCAGGCCCTGGCCGCTCTGCGGGCGCCGTCCCTGCGGCCGGGGCATGCCGGGCGGGGTCAGCTCCTGCAGCTGCACGTCGACCGGCAGGGGCAGGGTGCGCTGGAGTTGCGCCGCGCGGCGGTGGTGCTCGGCGACGTCGCGGCGGCACATGGCCACCACCGCCCAGCCCGCGCCGCCCAGTCCCATCAGGGTGAACGCGGCCGGGACCAGCGCGCCCAGCGCGTCGTCGCGGCCCTCGCCGACCACCGCCAGCAGCGTCAGCCCGAGCAGTAGCCCGGCCGCGACCAGGCATGCGGCGCTGCACACCGCGGCCAGCAGCAGGCGCTGGCGGATGTCCGCCCGCTCCTCCTGCCACAACCGCAGATACTGATCCTGTTGCACGCCGCTCCGATCCACCAACGTCAACATCCGCGTCACGCTAACGGATCCGCCCGCCCCGCGCGGCCCCGTGCCGGCCGCCCGGGGCCGCGCGGGTGGTCACATGCCGATGGTGGCGCCGCCGGCGAAGATGCCGGCCATGGCGCACCAGAGCGCGATCATGGCGATGAACAGGCCGGTCAGGACCCAGCCGATGACGACCGCGGCGGTGGCGAACTCGACGCCGCGCTCGCCGGTCACGGCGATCTGCTGCTTGGCCTTGCCGCCGAAGTAGATGCCCAGCGGCGGGAGCACGAAGATGGCCAGCACCAGGGCCAGGATCGCGTACGTGTTGTACTGCGGCGGCTGCTGGTACGGCGGGTACTGCGGCGGGACGGGCGGCGGCGTCTGGTCGGTCATCTCGGTCCCCTTCTGCGTCTGCGCTGCACGGTAGAACCCCCGCGCCAGTGCCCGGGCACACCCCGGCGCGGGACCGCGCCGGTCCCGCGCCGGGGCGACCCCCGTCCGCAGTCAGGTCAGACGGCCTGCCAGTCGTGCTCGTAGCCCTGGTACAGGTAGGTGCGGCTGCTGCCGTTGCGCAGGGTCACCCACGCCTTGCCGTTGCGGCCCGCGGTGACCAGCACGGCGCCGCCGCCGGCCGGGGACGGGACCGCCGAGTGCTCCCAGTTCGCGCCGACCTGCACGGCCGCGCCGCCGGTCGACGGGGCCGACATGATCTGCAGCGGGCCGACCTGCGCGTCGGGCTCGTAGCGCGGCCGGGTCTGCTGGGTCCACAGCACCCGCGACGAGTCGGCGGTGAACGCGGGCACCGTCGCGAAGCCGTCGAGCGTGGCACCGCCGCCGCCGAACGCGGCCGCCCACCACTCCTCGCCGGTGCTCAGCTCCAGCACCGACAGGCAGTCGTCGAAGATGGCCCAGCACTCGCCGTTCGGGTACGCGAGCCAGCGGCCGTTGGGCGACCAGGCCACGGCCAGGGAGTCGTGCAGCACGTCGAAGCCGGACGGCAGCACGGCCGCCCGCGTCTGCTTCTTCGGCAGCCGGTCGGCCAGGCGCTGCGCGGCGGGGGACAGGCGGGTCTCGACCCGGGTCACCGTGGCGCCGACGGCGGCGCCGGGGGCGGCGAAGTCGGCGATGTAGACGGTCGGGGCGTACACGTTCGGGCCGTACGCGTACGCCAGCTTCGCGCCGTCGGGCGACCAGGCCCCGGCGCCGACGAAGCCCGACGTGGTCAGCCGCTGCGCGGCCGTGAACGTGTGCGTGGTGCTGCTGTAGTGGCCGTAGTACAGGTCGCCGTGCCGCAGCACGGCCAGCCCGCCGCCGGGGCCGGGCTGCCAGCGCGGCCACAGGTAGCCACCGCCGGTGGTGGCCTGCCAGACGGCGCCGGACGGCTCGGCGACGAACAGGTTGCCGCCCCGGATGAATGCGACCTGCCCCGGCGTGCCCGGGCTCACGGCCGCGGCCGACGACGCCGGCACCAGGACCGTCGCGGCGGCCAGGCACAGCCCCACCGCGATGTTGCGCCACGTCCTCATGGTTCCCCCTCCTGTCGGACCTGCACGTGCGTCGATGCTATGAGCGCCGCTCCGGGGGAGCTGTCCTCGATTCGATTGGGTTCCATATCGGACAGAGTGCTTGGCGCGGCGGTCGGCGTCCCGGCCGCCGTGTGGCAAGATCGCGGTATGGGCAGACCCGCGCAGATCTTCGCCGCGTCCGGCATGCTGCGGCTGCCGCCGGGCAGCCCGCCGCGCCGGCGCAGCCCGCTGCTGGACCACGCCGTGTCGCTGACCGGCGTGGCGCGGGCGCGGATCTGCTACGTGCCCACCGCGGTCGGCGACGACCCCGCCGCGATCGCCGCGTTCCACAACGCGTTCTCCGACACCGACCACCGGATCAGCCACCTGCGCCTGTTTCCGCAGCCCAACCACGGCGGGCTGCGCGAGTTCCTGCTGTCGCAGGACCTGATCTGGGTCAGCGGCGGCAGCGTGGTCAACCTGCTCGCCGTGTGGCGGGCGCACCGGCTGGACGCGATCCTGCGGGAGGCGTGGGAGGCCGGGGTGGTGCTCGGCGGCGGCAGCGCGGGCAGCATCTGCTGGCACGTCGGCGGCAGCACCGACTCGTTCTCCGACGACCTGGACCCGGTCACCGACGCGCTGGCCTTCCTGCCGTACAGCAACGGCGTGCACCACGACTACCCGCCGCAGCCGCGCCGCGAGCGGCTGCACGAGTACATCGGCTCGGGCCTGCTGCCCGCGGGTTACGCCACGGAGGACGGCACCGGCCTGCACTACGTCGGCACCGAGCTGGCCGAGGCGGTCACCTGCGCCCCGAGCGCCCACGCCTACCGCGTCGAGGCCGATTCCGACGGCCTGGTCACCGAGACGCCGCTCTCGGCGCGCCTGATCGCCTGACCCACTCCCGGCGGCCTCCACCCGGCCGCCCGCGGCGGCCCGCGGACCGGGTCGGGAGGGCGTCGTCAGCGGCTTCCCGTGGGTAGCGCGGCTGAAGATCGCTATCCCGTGTCCAAACCTGCGGTGTAGCCACACTTCTCGACACGAGACGGCGATCATCCCCCAAACCGCGTGACTTCCCGTCCCGCGTACCCCCAGAGGTTGAAAGGGTTTTCAGGGGTGGTGTGGCGGGGTCAGGGGCATGCCATAGATGTGTTGGACTCTTTACATGGCTGAAATCTGTTGCTAGCTTTCAGAAACTTTCAATCGCCTTGCGCAAGAACGGTGGCCGCCGCCGCTCCACATGAGCGTCCTCCGTCGATGGCGCACGGCCGCGTGTGAGGAGTCGTCGTGAGCGCAACTCGTCGTGCTCGCGCCCGGTGGGGAGCAACGCTGCTCGCCCTGACCGGTCTCGTCGCGAGCCTGGTCCCGCTGCTGACGTTGCCCGCGTCGGCCGCCAGCACCGTCACCGTCTTCTACCGCCCGAACACGAGCTGGACGACGGTCAACATCCACTACGCGCCCACCGGCGGCTCCTGGACCGCCGTGCCCGGCGTGGCCATGGACACCGCCTGCACCGGCTGGCGTAAGAAGACCATCGACCTGGGCACCGCCACCGGGCTGCAGGTGGTTTTCAACAACGGCTCGGGGACCTGGGACAACAACGGGGGAGCCAACTACGCCCTGGGCACGGGCAATGTCACCGTGTCCGGCGGGGTGAAGGGCACCGGCGACCCGTGCGCCACCGCGAGCCCGTCGCCGTCGCCCTCGGCGTCGCCGTCCGCGTTACCCTCGCCGTCCGCGTCGCTGGCGCCCTCGCCGTCGCCGAGCACCCCGCCGCCCGCCACCACCGGCACCATGCTGGGCGGCGACCCGCGCAAGGACTCGATCTACTTCGTGATGACGGCGCGTTTCTACGACGGCGACGCCTCGAACAACCGCGGCGGCAGCCAGCACACGAAGTCCGGCAACGCCGCGAACAACGACCCCATGTTCCGTGGGGACTTCTCCGGCCTGATCGCCAAGCTCGACTACATCAAGGCGCTCGGCTTCTCCGCCGTCTGGATCACGCCGGTGGTGCTCAACCGGTCCGACTACGACTACCACGGCTACCACGGCTACGACTTCTTCCGGGTCGACGCCCGCCTGGAGTCGCCCGGCGCGAGCTACCAGCAGCTCATCGACACCGCCCACGCCAAGGGCCTGAAGATCTACCAGGACGTGGTCTACAACCACACCTCCCGCTGGGGCGCCAAGGGCCTGTTCACGCCGAAGGTGTACGGCGTGCGCGACACCCAGTGGAGCTGGTACTACGACGTGCCCAACCCGTCGTTCACCTACGACGGCCTGTCCGTCGAGCCGAACTCGGGCAAGAGCTACTACACCGGCGACCTGTGGTCGACCCCGGAGCCGGCGGGCAACACCTGCCGCAACTGGGGGGTGTTCACCGGCAGCTACAGCGCCGAGGGCTACAAGGTCTACAACTGCCAGTGGCCCAGCCCCACCTCGGGCATGTTCCCGAGCAACCTGTTCCACCAGTGCTGGATCGGCAACTGGGAGGGCGAGGACGCGCGCAGCTGCTGGCTGCACGAGGACCTGGCCGACCTCAACACCGAGAACGCGGCGGTGCAGCAGTACCTGATCGACGCGTACAACCGGTTCATCGACATGGGGGTGGACGGGTTCCGGATCGACACCGCCGTGCACATCCCGCGGGTCACCTGGAACCGGCGCTTCCTGCCGGCCCTGGAGAACAAGCTGATCAGCAAGTACGGCGCGGCCAAGGCCAAGGACTTCTACGTCTTCGGCGAGGTCGCCGCGTTCGTCAACGACAAGTGGAACCGCGGCTCGGTCAACCACTCCGCCCAGTTCTTCACCTGGAAGGAGCGCGCGACCTACAGCGCCGACGACGCCACGGCCGCGATCGAGCAGTTCAACTACGAGAACAACCTGGGCACGGGCAACCAGCCCACCAGCACCAACGCGTTCCTGCAGGGCAACGTCTACCACGCGCCCGACAAGTCGAAGTTCTCCGGCATGAACATCATCGACATGCGCATGCACATGAACTTCGGTGACGCGCCCAACGCGTTCTGGAACGGCAAGGACTCCGACGACAGCGTCAACGACGCCACCTACAACGTGGTGTACGTCGACTCGCACGACTACGGGCCGAACAAGTCGAGCACCCGCTACGCCGGGGGCACCGACGCCTGGGCCGAGAACGTGTCGCTGATGTGGACGTTCCGGGGCGTGCCGACGCTGTACTACGGCTCCGAGATCGAGTTCCAGGCCGGCAAGCAGATCGACTGCGGGCCGAGCTGCCCGCTGGCGAACACCGGCCGGGCGTACTACGGCGCGAACCTGGAGGGCAGCGTCACCGCCGCCGACTTCGGCGTGGTGTCCAGCGCCTCCGGCGCGGTCGCCACGACGCTCGGCAAGCCGCTGGTCAAGCACGTGCAGCGGCTCAACCAGATCCGCCGCGCGGTCCCGGCGCTGCAGATGGGGCAGTACTCCACCGAGGGCGTCACCGGCCAGATGGCGTTCAAGCGCCGCTACACCAGCGGCACGGTGGACAGCTTCGCGCTGGTCACCGTCTCCGGCACCGGCACGTTCACGGGCATCCCGAACGGCGTCTACACCGACGCCGTCACCGGGACGTCGGTCACCGTCACCAACGGGACCCTGACCGCGACCGTGTCCGGCAAGGGCAACCTGCGGGTGTACGTGCTCAGCCTGCCCGGCAACCCGGCCCCCGGGAAGGTCGGCACGGACACCGCCTGGGCGCGCTGACCCGGCGGCACGCGGGCCGCGGGCGGACCTTTCCGCCCGCGGCCCGCACCGTCCGGACGCAGAAGTTGTACGGTCGGATATGTGACCGTCCGACAACGACTCTGACCAGGTAAGACGTCGGGACGGGCGGCCCGCGGCGCGGACGGGTGCGGCGCGGGCACTGGCTCTCAGTGGCGCGCTCGTCGCACAATGCTGATCATGCGTTGGTTCGGACCGCGGCGCCCTGTCCGCCCCGCGGAGGCAGCCTGGCTCGACACGTCCCTGGCGTGGCTGTCGGCGGAGTTCGGGCGGGACCCGCTCAAGCCGCCGCCGGTACGCCCCGCCGACCTCGTCCCCGAGGGCTACCGCGGGGACGTGCAGGAGGCGCGCACCCTGCTCGACGCGGTGTGCGTGCGCATGGGCGTCGACCCGGTCCGGGTCGAGCTGGAGCTGCACGCCGGGCCGCTGCCCGAGGAGCACCACCGGGTGCGGGCCGGGCACCCGGTGATCGCGGTCGGCTTCGGGCACGCCGCCGCGCCCGTGCCGCTGATCGCCACCATCGCCCACGAACTCGCGCACGTGCTGCTGCTCGGCGACGGGCGCATCGCCGCGGACCAGCCGGACTCCGAGCGGCTGGCCGACCTCGTCACCGTCTACTTCGGCCTCGGCGTCTTCGGCGCGGCCACGGCGGTGCGGTGCGCACGGCGCCGCCCCGGGATGAACCTGCCGCTGTACGCGTACGCGCTGGCGCACTACGCGTGGCAGCGCGGCGAGCCCGACCCGGAGTGGGCCGCCGACCTGCGTCTCACCACGCGGCTGCGGCTGCGCCGGGGCCTGCGGCACCTGGCCTACCGCGCGGCGGCCGACCCGGCCTCGGCCCACTCGCTGTAGGGCACGCCGCGGCGCCGGTGCGCCAGGGCCGCGCCGGCGTAGCCGACCAGCGGCGTGGGCAGCTTGTGCAGGGAGAACCAGTGCAGGTCGGCGCACTTGCCCGGCTCCGCGTTGACCGGCTCGCCGGACCAGCGGCGCACCTCGAAGAACAGGTTGAGCCGGGGCGGCTGCTCGGCGTAGTGCAGCAGGTGCACCAGCTCGGCGTGCGCGGGGTCGAGGGCGAGGCCCAGCTCCTCGGCCGCCTCCCGGACCAGCGCGTCCAGCGGGGTCTCGCCCGGCTCGACGTGGCCCGCGGGCAGGTGCCAGCAGCCGTCCGACCAGCCCGTGTTGAGCCGCAGTCCCAGCAGCACGTCGTCGCCGCGCCGGAGGATCAGGTGGACCGCGACGATCGCCTGTGCCCTGTGCTTCACCTGCGCATTCTCGAACACCTGTACGATCTTCGTCAAGCGGCGCGCCGTTCGCGGCGGCGTCTAGGATGCGCCGCATGACCACTCCTGTCACCACCGGCGCGGAGCAGAGCCTCAAGCCGCTGCGGCTGCTGTTCAGCCTGGCCCTGCTCGGGTACGCCGCGCTCCACCTCGGTTTCCGGCTGCTGATCTGGATCATCCCCGCGATGGGCACCACCCTGGTCTCCCGCTCGCAGGGGGCCGGGTTCCTGGACCTGTTCGTGATGTCGTTCCCGCTGGTCGCCGTGCTGATCGCCACGCACGTCACGCCGCAGCTCGCCGCCGCCAAGGTGTTCACCCTGGTCGCGCTCGTGGAGTACGCCGTTGCGGTGTTCTTCGGCGCGATCACGTTCCTGATCGGACTGGGCGGGCTCGGCTACGTCGACACGTTCCCGGAGACCGTCGAGGCGCTCGGCGCGATCGTGCTCACCGTCGCCCGGCTCGGGCTGGTGGCGCTGGCCGGCTACGCCGTGTTCCGGGTCTTCGCGGCACTGGGCGGCCGGATCACCCTGCCCGCCGCGCTGAACCCGCCCACCGCGTGAGCTGACCTCCGCAACGAAGACTCCGGCCGGGCTACCCGGTCGGAGTTTTTGCTGCTCAAGGATGGGGTTATAGACGTATAACCCGAGTAGGGGTATATAAAACTCACTGTTCGCCTACGGAGGGAGCCGCCATGCCGAAGATCAACGTCTACCTGCCCGACGACCTGGCCGACGCGGTGCGCGAGGCCGGGGTGCCCGTCTCCGCCGTCTGCCAGCGGGCGCTGGAGCAGGCCGTACGCCGGGTCACCATGATCCGGGCGACCGCGCTGTCGGACCTGGACGGTGCCGACCTCACCACCCGGCTGCCGCACGCCACCGGGCGCACCCACACCGTGCTGCGCCTGGCCGCCGAGCAGGCCCGCGACGCGGGCTCCGCCGTGGTCAGCACCGGCCACCTGCTCGGCGCGATCCTCGCCGAGGGCGACAACCTGGCCCTGCGGGTGCTCGGCGCGATGGAGATCGAGCCGGCCGAGGTCGCCCGGTGGCTGGCCGCCGAGCGCGACGCCGAGGCCGGCGCCGGTCCGGACGGCACCCGCCGGTTCAGCGTGCCCGCCGCCGGCGTGCTGGAGCTGGCCGCCACCGAGGCGACCGGCTTCGGCCACAACTACCTCGGCACCGAGCACCTGCTGCTGGGCCTGGTCGCCGAGCCGGACGGCACCGGCGGCCGGGCCCTGCGCGGGGGCGGCGTCGAGCTGCGCCCGGCCCGCCGCGCCGTGGCGGCCGCGCTCGCCGGGTTCGTCCACCTGCGCGCCAAGACGCAGGGCGCGGCGGCGGCCGCCGACCCCGCGGCGCTGGCCGAGATCGTCCGCCGCGAGCTGGCGCCGCTGGTGGCGCGGGTGGAGCGGCTGGAGGAGCGGGTGGCCGCGCGTGGCTGACCGGGTGCTGCTGCTGGCGACGAAGGACACCGTCGCCTACCGCCGCCGCCCGGGGCACGAGTCCGTGGCGACCGGGGCCGAGCTGCTCGCCGCGGCCGGCCCGGTCGCCGCCGGGGTGACAGCCGTGGACGTGATAAGCGAGCCGGGCTGGGACCTGTCGCCCACCACCCTGCTCGCCCTTGCGCGCCGGGTGCGCGAGGCGGCCGCCTCGGGGGAGTACGGCGGGATCGTGCTCACCCAGGGCGTCGACGCCATGGCCGAGACGGCGTACCTGATCGACCTGGTGCTGGGAGCGGACGCCGCGCGTACGGCGATCGTGCTGACCGGCGCGGTGCGGGCGCTGGACGATCCGGACAGCGACGGGCCGGCCAACCTCGCCGGGGCGCTGGCCGCGGCGTCCGATCCGGCCGTGCGCGGGCTCGGCGCGGTGGCCTGCGCGCACGGCGAGCTGCACGCCGCACGGTGGGTGACGCTGGTGGACGCGTCGCGCCCGGACGGGTTCGGCTCGGCGCCGTACGGGCCGGTCGGCCGAGTGGTGGACGGCCGGGTGCGGCTGCTGGCCGCCCCGCCGCCCCGCCCGCCCGCGGTGCACGGCCCGCCCGAATGGGACGTGGTCCTGCTCAAGACATATCCCGGCATCAACCCCGAGCTGCTCGCCTCGCTCGCCGACGGGGGCGCGCGCGGCGTGGTGCTGGAGGGGACCGGCCGGGGCAACGTGCCCGCGAGCCTGTTCGCGGCGATCGGCGAGCTGCTGGACGGCGACGTGCCCGTGGTCATCGCCTCGCGCAGCCACCACCCGCCGGAGGACGGGTTGCCCGCGGACCAGGCGATGGCCGAGCGGCTCGGCGCGATCGGCGCCCGCGGGCTGCGCCCGGAGCAGGCCCGGGTGGCGCTGATGGCCGCGCTCGGCAACGGCGGCGACCAGGGAGTGGACGCGGTGCGCGACTGGTTCGCCCGACTCTGAGGGGGTACACGTCGCACACCCTGTACGTTCAGGTGTAAAACACTTGACTGTACTTCGATGTGATTTGCCCTAGTGTGCGGCTTGATTACCGTCGCCGCATTGCGCGCACACTGGGGAGTGACATGGACGTCAGGACCGTCGGCGGCGCCACCCGGCTGCAGCCGGACTTCACGAGGGTCAACGAGCTGGCGGTCCGGACAGAACGGCTGCCGCGCCGGGAACGTGACGGCGTGCTGCCGTTCCCGGCCGCGATGTGGCTGTGGGTCGGGCTCGCGGCGCTGCTGCGCCTGGTGGTGTGGCTGGCCGCGGCCGCGCTGTGCGTCGGCGCGGTCGCGGCCTCGACCGTCGAGCCCGGAGTGCCCGGCGCACTCGTGGTGCCGGTCACGGCGGTGGCGCTCGCGGCCGTGCTCGGCCACCTCGCCCGGCGGCTGCGCCGCCGCAGCCCGGCCGGCTGGCAGGCCGCCGTGGCGGGGGAGTACTGGTCCTGGCGGCGCCCGCCCGGCCGCTTCGAGCACGAGCCCGTGCTGCTCGACCCGCCCGCGTGGCTGCGCGACCCGCTGCACCGCCGCCTGCTGCGCTGGGTGCGGCCCGCAGGCCAGGCCGTGCCGCACGCCGAGCGGGTCACCTGGGCCCGGCGCTGGGCGCTCAGCCGAGAGCTGCGCGCCGCCCCGCCGCGGCTCGCCGTGGTCACCGCGCTGACCGCCGTGCTCACCGTCGGCGCCTGGCGGGCGGGCTGGCTCGCCGCCGCCGCGCCCGCGATCGTGCCGGGCGATGTACACCTCAACGGGCGGGTGCCCAACCCCGACGTGCTGCCCGCGCTCGACGTCGCGGTGGCCGCCGCCGCCGACTACGCCTGGCAGCTCGCCGACCTGGTGCCGCTGCTCAACCTGACCGAGGTGCTCGGCTGGGAGCGCCCCGCGGCGCTGGCCGGCGGCGGCCTGCAGGACGCCCTCGCGCTGCTGTTCCGCCTGTCCGTGCTGCTGGTGGCCGCCGTGACGATCGTGCGGATGCCGGGCCGCCGGGTCGACGTCGAGGCCAAGCCGCCGCTGCTGGCCGGGCAGGTCGAACGCGCCCTGGTCGAGGAGCTGGTCAAGGCCCGCCGCCTGCTCGGCGACGGCGGCCGCCACGACGCCCGCCTGTTCGCCGCCGCCTGTCGCCGCCTGCGCGCCGACGAGGTCCCCGTCCCCCCGCCCTACGACGAGTGGAACGCCGAGTCCCTAGCCCACACCCTCGCCCTGGAACAGTCCTGGATGAACGACTGGCGCGTCCCCGAACAACGCTCCGTCCTCTCCTGAAAGGAAGGGCGCCTCCGCGTTGCGGAGGCGCCCTTCCTACTCCTGTCAGTTGAGGATGGACGTGGGTGGTGGGTTGAAGTCGCGGACGGGCTTGTCCTTGAGGGCGAACTTCAGGGAGTTGGCCACGGCGTCCAGCGGCATGTTGTAGTTGCCGTCACCGGCGACGTTCTTCACGTAGTCGGGGTCGGCGATGAAGCTGGCCGCGGCCAGTTCCGGCGTGAACCCCACGAACCAGGCGGCGCGGGTGTCGTCGGTGGTGCCGGTCTTGCCCGCGATCGGGCGCTCCATCAGCGCGTACACCCGCGAACCGGTGGACCAGTCGCCGCAGCTGCCGCGGGACGCCTTGTAGCCGGTCGGGCAGCGCGCGGCGTCGGTCGCGGCGCGGCCCACGTCCTGGCTGAACGCCCGGGTGCACTGCGGCGCGGCCGCGTCCACCTGCTTGCCGTCCACGGTGGTGGTGAACTCGGCGCCGTCCGGGCCCTTGATCGACAGGACCGGGCTGGGCTTGCAGTACATGCCCTCGGCGGCGACTGTGGCGTACGCGTTGGCCATCTCCAGCGGGGTCGTGTCGGCCACGCCGAGCGTGAACGCGCCCCACTTGTCGGCGTGCTTGGGTGAGGCGTGCAGCCGGTCCACGTCGGTGTGCCAGGTCAGGCCCATCTTCTCGGCCATCCGCACCGCCTTGTCCGAGCCCACGGCCTGCTCCAGCTGCACGAAGTACGTGTTCACCGACTTGCCGAAGCCGGAGTACATGTTGTGCTTGCCGGTCATGCTGCCGCTGGCGTTCGACGGGCACCAGCGGTTGCCGCAGGCGGCCGGCCCGCCCGGCTCCACCACGTAGATCGAGGTGTAGCGGTGCGGGGCGTAGAACGACTTGGACAGCTTCATGCCCGCGTCCAGCGCCGCCACCATGGTGAACATCTTGAACGTCGACCCGGCCTGGTAGCCCGGGATGTCACCGCCGCCCAGCAGCGGCGCGACCGTGTTCGGGTAGCTGCCCTTGACGTCGAACGAGCGCTTGATCGGGTCGGAGTTCGGCCCGTTCTTGCTCTGGTCCATGGAGTAGATCCGGTTGACCGCCATCAGCACGACCCGGCCGGTGCCCGGCTCCACCATCACGTTGCCGTACGCCAGGCGCATGTCCACCGACGAGCGGCTGAGCAGGTCCTTCATCGAGAACGCCTGCAGCTTCGGGTCCAGGCTGGTGACCACCCGGTAGCCGCCGGTGCGCAGCGCGTCGAGCCGGGCCACCGGGTTGGGGCCGAACGCGGGCTGCTGCATCCACCAGTTCTTGAAGAAGTCGCAGAAGTAGCCCCAGTCCCGGTTGGCGGCGGGCACGGCCGCACAGTCGCGGGGCGGGGCGGACAGCTTCAGCTTGATCGGCTCGGCGGTGGCCCGGTTGGCCTGGTCGGCGGTGATGAACTTCAGCTCGGCCATCCGCCGGATCACGTAGTTGCGCCGGTCCAGCGCGGGTGTGGTCTGGTTGGCCGGGTCGAACGCCGACGGCGCCTTGACCAGGCCGGCCAGCGTCGCCGCCTCGACCAGGGTCAGGTCCTTGGGCTCCTTGGAGAAGAAGATCTGGGCGGCGGCGTAGATGCCGTATGCGCGATGGCCGAAGTAGGCCATGTTGAGGTAACCCTCCATGATCTGGGTCTTGGTCCACTGACCCTCCAGCTTCATGGCGAGCCGGATCTCATTGATCTTGCGCATCGGGGTCTGCTCGGTCGCCGCGATGGCCTCCTGCGCGGTCACCGCGCTGTCCCGCAGCGCCATGCGCACGTACTGCATGGTCAGCGTGGACGCGCCCTGGGCCACCTCGCCCTGCTGGCGGTTGGCCACGAAGGCGCGGGCGATGCTCTGCAGGTCGACGCCGCTGTGGGTGAAGAAGCGGGCGTCCTCGGCGGCCAGCACCGCGTTGACCACGTTCGGGTTCACCGACGACAGGGGCACGAACTTGCGGTGCTCGTCGTAGAACATCGTGATCAGCGACTTGCCGTCGTTGGCGTAGACGTACGTCGTCTGGCCGACCTGATGATCTTTCAGCTGGGTGGGGAGGTTGTCGTAGATGGCCGCGCCCTTTTTGGCTCCGATGCCCGCCGGAACGGCCAGCGGTAGCAGGGCGAGGGCCACGACCACCCCGCCCAGGACGCCGGCTCGCAGCAGACCGCTGTACCGGCTGAAGAAGCTGATTAACCGCTGCACCATAGCCACGAATATAGGCAGCTCAGCATACCGAGGTGAGGAAGATTCACTGATGCTTATGCGGCGGATTCCCCTGTGGAGCGATCCCGGCCCGGCGGGCGTCCAGCAGTCTCCCGGCCGGCGCACAGCCGATCGCCGGGGGCCGCACCCGGGCTCGGTGTGGGCGCCGGTCCCGCGG
Source organism: Catellatospora bangladeshensis (assembly GCF_016862575.1). Lineage (GTDB taxonomy): Bacteria > Actinomycetota > Actinomycetes > Mycobacteriales > Micromonosporaceae > Catellatospora > Catellatospora bangladeshensis. Next base: position 73,134 of record NZ_BONF01000041.1, read on the forward strand.
GTTGGGGGTTGATCGCGAGTTCGTGTCCAAACCTAAGGCCCAGCCGCACAATCCGACACGAAACCCCGATCATGCCGCGGAGCCGGAGCCGGAGCCGGAGCCGGAGCCGGAGCCGGAGCGGAGCCGGAGCCCGTCAGACCGCGGATGCCCAGATCGCCGCCCGCCGGAAGCGCACCTGCCAGGGCGCCTCGCCGGTGTGCCCCACCGTGTCCACGCCGATGACGATCCGGCCCTCGGCGAAGGTCGCGTCGGTCAGCGCGATCTCCCTCAGCTCCTTGCCGGCCAGGAAGAACCGGAACTGCGCCCCCTGCCCCTGCACGCCGATGCGCTGGTACCTGCCCAGCGTCAGCTCCTTGTCCAGCGGCAGCTCGCGCAGGATCCGGCCGTCCTGAGGATCGCCCTGCGCGCGCCGCAGCACGGTGATCTTCTGCTGGCACACGCGCAGCTCGTAGCCGGCGTACGCGGTCATACGGTAGGAGACCCCCGCGCAGCTGCCCTTGGTCAGCAGCGCCGCGTCGACCTCGAACCGGAAGTCGGTGAGGGTGTCCTTCGGCCCCGGGCACAGGTAGGACCAGTCTTTCAGGGTGGTCGCGACGTAGGACTTGTCCTCGAAAAGGCAGGTGGCTCCGTTGGGGTCGTCGGCGCGGCTGGTCCAGCGCCGCTCCTCCGCGAGCGCGTCGGTCAGGTACGGCGCCGGCGTGGCGGCCACGCTCGGCGACGGCGACGCCGACGGGCTGGCCGACGGGCTCGGCGACGCCGACGGCGAGGGCGACGGGCTCGGCGAGGGCGACGCGCTCGCGCTCGGCGACGGCGAGGCGGACGGATCGGCGGCGAAACCCGCGGGCAGCGGCAGCGCCCCGGTCAGCAGGGCCACCGTGAGCCCTCCCAGCAGCACCGTGGACACGCCCAGCCCGACCGCGACCGGCTTGGCCCAGCGCGGGCCGCCGGGACGCGGCGCCGGGTCCTGCATGCTGGTGGGATCGGCGTCCACGACCGCGAACCGGCTGCCCGCCTCGGCCGCCGCCGCGGCCTGCCGCGGCAGCTCGCCGGAGCTCAGCGCCCGGTCCGGCCCGCTGGTGAGCAGACGGTCCAGCAGGTCGCGGGCGGTGGGCCGGTCGGCCGGGTCCTTGGACAGGGCCGCCAGCACCAGCTCGCGCAGCGGCCCGGACAGGCCGTCCAGGTCCGGGTCGGAGGTCATGATGCGCACCGCGACGGCGGGCATGGAGTCCGCCGCGAACGTCGTCCGGCCGGTGCCCGCGAAGGCCACCACCGCGCCCCAGGCGAACACGTCGGCGGCCGGGGTCAGCGCCTTGCGGGCCTTGGTGTCCAGCCGCTCCGGCGCCATGTACGCCACGGTGCCGATGAGCTGGTCGGTGCGGGTGTTGCCGGGCTGGCCCTCGACCGCCCGCGCGATGCCGAAGTCGATCACCTTCGGGGTGCCCGGCGCGAGCAGCACGTTGCTGGGCTTCAGGTCGCGGTGGATGACGCCCGCGCCGTGGATCGCGGTCAGCGCGGTCGCCACGCCGATGGCCAGCCCGTGCAGGTTGGCCGGGGTCAGCGGGCCGCGCTGGGCCACCACGCTGGACAGGCTCGGGCCGTCCACGTACTCGACCACCAGGTACGGCGACTCGTGGTCGGGGTCGGCGTCGAGCACCTCGGCGGTGCAGAACGGCGGCACCTGCTTGGCCCGCTCCACCTCGCTGCGGAAGCGCTGCCGGAACTCGGGCTCGCCGGCCAGGTCGGCCCGGATCACCTTGACCGCGACGAGCGTGTCCTTCGGGTCGCGGGCCAGGTACACACTGCCCATGCCGCCCTCGCCGAGCCGGCCGAGCAGGGTGTAGCCACCCAGCTCACGCGGATCCTTCGGCCGCAGGGGCCGTGCTGCTTCGGCGCCGACCATGGTGGGCAGGTCTCCCGTCCTCTTCGCCCGGCCGGGCACGGCCTGCCGCCGCGTCCTGACCGGACACTCCCCGCGAGTTCAGGCGACATACTGCCATCTCCCGGTCGCCGCCTGTCACCCCGCCGGATAACGAAACGCGCAAGGCCGGACGCTTGGTTGCGGGCGCGGGCGGGTCAGGTCGTGATCCGGTGCAGGATCAGGTCGTGGACGTGGTGCGTCTTCTCGTCGCCGCGGAACTCCATCTCGTACACGTGCGTGCCGACGTTGATGGCGATCGCTCCGGTCGAGAAGAACTGCCCCGCCCAGGACTTGTTGCTGACCACGCTCACGCTGGTGATCTTGCCGTAGGGGATGCTGGTGATGGCGATCTTCTTGCCCACGAAGGACTTGTCCTGGATGATCACGCGCCGGTCGGTCAGCCCGATGAAGCCGGTGCCCGCGCCGATGGCGTCGTACACGGCGATCACCTGCTCGCCGGGCAGCAGGCCGCTCTGGATCTGCTGCAGCTGCTCCTTGCGGTCGTACACGATGCTCGTCGTCATGCCCCGACGCTAGATCGGGCGCGCAAACCGCCCGGTCAGACGGTTCACGCGCCCGGTCACCGGCCGGTCAGTCGCGGCTGAACGTCCACACCCCGTTCGTGTCGATCACCACGACCACCGTGCCACGCGGCAGCACCATCTCCCCGGTGTAGTCGCCCTCCTGGCTGATCAGCGTCGCGCTGTCCGAGCCGATCGCCTGCACGGTGAACTTGCCCTTGCCCCGGTGGTCGAAGGCGACCCGGGTCGAGTCGGCCGCGCTGCGCGGAATCAGCAGCACGTCCGCGCCCACCCCGGACGCCGTCCCGCTCCAGGTCGGCGACGCGGCCAGCGGCCGCACCACCATGCGCCAGCCGCCGGACGCCTCGATGTTCACCGCGGCGGGCCGGATGTCGCCCAGGTCCAGCGGGCGTACCCCCTCGTAGCTGTCGGTGGTGGCGACCAGCGTCTGGATCTCCTCGCCGTCGGCCTTGACGGTGCGCACCACGAAGTCGCCCGCGCCCGCGTAGGTCAGCGCCACCGTGTGGAACGTGTCGCCCAGCTCGACCGGCACGGTCTGCGGGCCGGTGCCCTCGAACACCTGGTCCTGCGGCTGCGCCTGGGCGGCCTGGCGGCTCGGCGACGGGATCGGCCGGGCCTGCGCCTCCTGCGACGGCGCGGCCTCGCCCGGCGCCTGCACCGCGGTCGCGCCCGGTTCGGCGACCGCCGACGGCGACCCGTCCGGGCGCAGCGCGAGGAAGCCGCCGACGCCCAGCACCGAGCAGAGCAGCAGCCCGGCCGCGCCGCCCAGCGCCCAGATCCACCACGGACGCGGGGTCGCCGGCCTGGCATGCGCCGGGACGTGCGGGGCGGCGTGCGCGGGCACGTGCGCGGCGGGCGCGCTCACCGGCGCGGCGGCCGGGCCGTCCGTGCCCATGGCGAACCCGGCAGAGCTGGTCATCGCCGGTTCCGGCACCGGCTCATACGCGGGCGCGGCGACCGGCGGCAGGTCGGCGACCGGCTCGGGCTGCGGCTCCGCGCTGGACGGTGGGGAGGGCGGCTCCTCGGCGGGCGTGTCCGCCGCGGGCTGCGGCCAGGCGAGACCCGCGACCTGCGCCTGTTCCCCGGCGCCGGACGGTGTCCAGGCCGGTTCGGCGGGGCCGGTCGCCGCCCAGGCCGGTTCGGCCGAGCTGCCCGCGTCGGCGGGCCAGCCGAGCGCCGCTCGCTCGTCCCGCCAGGCGGGCACCGTCTCCGGCTGCCCGGTCTCCGGCTGCGCGGTGCCCTGCCATGCGGCCTCCGGCAGTGTCGCCGCGGCCGATACCTGTTTTGCGTCCACAACTTCTGGGATGTGGGTACATCCCAGAAGTTGTGAGCCGTCGGCGGTGACCGGCGGGGCGGAGCTCATCGCGAATGCCGGGGCGGGCTCTGCGATCGGCTCGGCGGGCATCGCCGGTGCGGTCTGCGGTTCCGGCAGCGGATCAAGAGTCATCGCGGGTACGGCCACCGGTTCCGCGACCGGTTCCGGGGCCGTCACCGGCGGGCTCGCCGGGTCTGCGGTCAGCGGTGTCGCGGCCACCGGTTCGGTGACCGGCGGGGACGGTGCGTCCGCGGTCGCGGGCGTCGCCAGCACCGCCGCCACGGGCTCCGCCGCCGTGGGCTCCGCCGCCACGGGCTCCATCACGGGCGCCGCGGTGGCGTGCGCGGCGGGGACGGGTGGCGCACCGGCCGTGTCCGGCTCCATCGCGGCACCGGCATCGGCATCGGCACCGGCTGCCTCGGCCGCCCAGACCGGGGCGATGGCGGGCGCGGGCTCGCCGAGCGGCACGCCCGCCACCGGCAGCTGCTCGCCCTGCTCGGCCTGCTCGCGGACGAACTCGTCGACGCTGTCCAGCGGCCCGGCGGCGAACCCGTCCTCATCGGTCAGCTCGAACAGCAGTGTCGGGTCGTCGGCGCCGTCGGGCACCCAGAACTGCCAGTCGTCGGGCGGCTGGGGCCAGCTCGGGTCGGGCCGCCAGCCCGGGGGCGGCGTCCAGTCCTCGGGAGGCGCGGGCCATCCCGGTGGCGAGTGGTATTTCCAGCCCATGCCGAACCCCCGTCGTGCGTACCGCTCCTGCAAGCCGTCACCGGGGGGTGACCTGATACTACGTGCCGGGCCGCGGCCGCGGGTGAGATCCACTGACGACGGCCTTGTCCGGCCGCGGCCGCTCTGATGTCATACGGTCACGGATCGACAACACCGTTCTGCCGCGGAGGCGACGTTGGCGCGTACGAGGGAACCCGGCCGGGCGCACCGGGACCGGCTGGTCAGCATCCTGGCCCGGGGGCCGCGCCGCCCGTCGGACCTGGGCCTGCGGGCCTGGCTGCGGGTGTGCCGCCGGACCGTGGTGGAGCTGCTCGGCGACGAGCTGGCCGACCGTGCCGCGGCGCTGACCTACTACAGCGTCCTGTCGATCATCCCGGGGATGCTGGTGCTGGTCGCCGGGGTGGGCCTGTTCGGCCGCTCGACCAGCGACGCGGTCGCGGAGAACCTCAGCGAGCTGACGCCGCCGCCGGCCCGGCACGCGATCCTCGACATCATCGACAACCTGCGCTACGACCAGCGGGCGGCGGGCATCGCCGCGGCGGTCGGCCTGGCCATCGCGTTCTGGTCGTCGACGAGTTACATCGGCGGCTTCATGCGGGCCGCGAACGTGATCTACCGGGTGCCCGAGGGGCGGCCGCTGTGGAAGACGGTGCCCGTGCAGCTGTTCGTCACGGCGGTCACGGGTGTCTCGCTGGCGGCGAGCGCGCTGGCGGTGGTGCTCAGCGGGCGGGTGGCCACCAGCGTGGGGCGGGCCTTCGAGGTCGAGGACGCCACCGTGCAGATCTTCGACGTGGTGAAGTGGCCGGTGCTGGTCGTCGTGATCAACATGCTGCTGGCGCTGCTCTACTGGGCCGCGCCGAACGCGCGGCAGGGCGGCTTCCGCTGGATCACGCCGGGCACCATGGTGGCGATGCTGACCTGGATCGCGGTGTCGGGCGGCTTCGCGTACTACATCGCCACGTTCGACTCGTACAACAAGACCTACGGCGCGCTCGGCGGCGTCATCATCTTCCTGGTCTGGCTGTGGCTGACGAACGTGGCGGTGCTGCTGGGCGCGAAGTTCGACGCGGAGCTGGGCCGGGCCCGCGCCATCGCGGCGGGGCTGCCCGCCAGCGCCGAGCCGTACCTCCCGCTGCGCGACGTGCCGAAGCAGGAACCGCCGTCCGCGGACGTGCCGCTGTCGACGGACCGGCTGCTGCCCGCGGCACCGGAGGAACGGCCCGGCGCGGACGGCGGATGATCAGGCCAGCGCGCGCTCGACCGCGCCGGTCAGCTCGGCCGACTCGGGGGTGACCTGCGGCCGCAGCCGGGTCACCGCGCCGGAGCGGTCGACCAGGAACTTCTCGAAGTTCCACTTGACGTCGCCCGCCTCGCCGGCGGCGTCGGGGGTCTGCGTGAGCAGGTCGTAGAGCGGGTGCCGGCCGGCGCCGTTGACCTCGATCTTCTCCGTCAGCGGGAAGGTGACGCCGTAGTTGACGTCGCAGAACTCGGCGATCTCGGCGGCGGTGCCCGGCTCCTGCCCGCCGAACTGGTTGCACGGCACGCCGAGCACGGTCAGGCCCTGCTCGCCGTAGGTCTCGGCGAGCTTCTGCAGGCCGGTGTACTGGGGGGTGAGCCCGCAGCGGGAGGCGACGTTGACGATGAGGACGGCCTTGCCGCGGTACTGCGCGAGGTCCGCGTCGGCGCCCTGCAGCGTCTTGATCTGTACGTCGTAGATGCTCATGACGGTCACCTTAGCGCCGGTCGGACGGTGGCCCGCCCGGGGCCGATCTGCCACGATGACGGCCATGACCCGCTTCGAGCCCGATCCCACGGTGAGCATCGCCTCCCGGGCGGCCCGCGCCGCCGGCTGCGCCTTCGTGTCCCTGGCCGTCTGGATGGGCATCGCGTACGCGGTGATCCAGCTGCGCGGCTGCGAGGGCGGGATGGAGTGCCTGGGCGACGCGCTCGGCATCATCTTCCTGTGCCTGATCGGCGCCGCGGTGACCATGTGGCCGCTGCTGCGCCTGGTCCGGGTGCGCCCGGCCTGGGTGGTCGCGCTGGCGGGCCCGGCCGTGGTGGTGCTGCTCGCGCTCGGCCTGCTGCGCCGGCTGTTCCTCGGCACGCCGCAGCTGTGGGTGGTGGGCATGATGGCGGCGTACGCGCTGGCCGCCGTGCTCGCGGACCCGAGGGTGCCGGCGCGGGTGCGGATCATCACGGCCGCCGCGCTGGTGCTGCTGGTCGGCGCCGAGATCGTCATCTGAGTCCCGGGCCTGATCGGCCGTTCAGGTTACTTGGCAGTAGGCTTCGGTCATGCGAGATGCGGTGATCATCGGAGCGGTGCGTACCCCCGTCGGGCGGCGCAACGGCGGCCTGTCCGGCGTGCACCCGGTCGACCTGGCCGGCCAGGTGCTGCAGGACCTCGGCGACCGGACCGGGTTCGACCCGGCCGACGTGGACGACGTGATCCTGGGCTGCGTCTCGCAGGCCGGCGAGCAGTCCTGGAACATCGGCCGCAACGCCGTGCTCGCCGCCGGCTGGCCCGAGTCCGTGCCCGGCACCACGCTGGACCGGCAGTGCGGCTCCAGCCAGCAGGCGCTGCACTTCGCCGCCGCCACCGTGCTGTCCGGCCAGGCCGACCTGGTGGTCGCGGCGGGCGTCGAGTCGATGAGCCGGGTGCCCATGGGCTCGTCGGTCGGCGAGCTGGGCCTGCCCTACGGGCCCGAGGTGCGCACCCGCTACGCGGGCGTGCCGGGCTTCGCGGGCGACGCGCCGGTGCCGTTCAACCAGGGCGTCGGCGCCGAGATGATCGCCGCCCGGTGGGGCTTCGGGCGCGCGCAGCTCGACGAGTACGCGCTGGCCAGCCACGCCAAGGCGGCCGCCGCCTCGGACGGCGGCCTGTTCGCCGCCGAGATCGTGCCGGTCGGCGACGTGCACGCCGACGAGGGCATCCGGCGCGAGACGTCGCTGGAGAAGCTGGGCCAGCTCGCGACCCCGTTCAAGGAGGACGGCGTGGTCACCGCGGGCTCGGCGTCGCAGATCTCCGACGGCGCCGCCGCGCTCGCCGTCACCACCTCCGAGTGGGCCGCCGCGCACGGGTTCACCCCGCTGGCCCGGGTGCACACCGCCGTCGTCGCCGCCGACGACCCGGTCGTCATGCTCACCGCGCCCATCCCGGCCACGGCCAAGGCGCTGCGCCGGGCCGGGCTGTCCATCGCCGACATCGGCGCGTACGAGGTGAACGAGGCGTTCGCCCCGGTGCCGCTGGCCTGGCTCGCCGAGACCGGCGCCGACCCGGCCCGGCTCAACCCGCGCGGCGGCGCGATCGCGCTGGGCCACCCGCTCGGCGCCAGCGGCGCCCGCCTGATGACCACGCTGCTGCACCACATGCGCGACCACGGCATCCGCTACGGCCTGCAGACCATGTGCGAGGGCGGCGGCATGGCCAACGCCACCATCGTCGAGCTGCTCTGACCCGCCCGGAAGTCGCTGGCGCGGGCGGCGAAGCCGCGCTACAACTCCGGTATGGCGGTGACTGCGTTCGATCCCCGGCTGGGTCTGCGTGAGCAGCTGGCCTGCTGGCACGAGGTGACGTCGGCCGCGGCCGGGCACGACGACCCGGGACACCCGGCGCCGCCCGCCTCCGTGCGCTTCGCGGAGCTCGCCGCCCTACGTCCGGACGGCCGGGTGCGGCACTGGCTGGCGTGCGCCGCCGGCACGCCGGTCGGGCTGGCCGAGCTGTTCCTGTCCGATCGGGAGAACCTGGCCTGGGGTTTCGCCAGGGTGACCGTGCACCCGGCGCACCGCCGGGCCGGACACGGCAGCGCGCTGCTGGCGGCGGCCCGCGCCGCGGCGGCAGAAGCGGGCCGGGACACGCTGGTGCTCGACGCGGCGGCGGACTCGCCCGGCCCGGCCTGGGCGGCGGCGCTGGGCGCGCGGCGGGTGCAGCGGCTGTGGGAGTCCGAGGCGGACCTGTCCGTGCCGGTCGCGCCGGGCGACACCGCGCCGCCCGGCTACCGGCTGGAACGCTGGCCGGACGGGGTGCCCGAAGCACTGCTGGGGGCGTACGCGGCGGCCGTCGACGCGATGGCGGACTCGCCCGACGGCGGCCTGGGCTACGTGTCCGCGCCGAACTCGCCGCAGCACGTGCGGGCCGTCGAGCGGCACGCCCGCCAGGCGGGCCGGGCGCGCCGGGTCGTCGCCGCCGTGCACGAGGGCAGTGGGGCGGTGGCCGGGCTGACCGTGCTGGAGTACCCGTCGCTCGCGCCGGAGCTGGCGCACCAGGAGGACACGGTGGTGGTGCCCGCGCACCGGGGGCACGGCCTCGGGCTGTGGGTGAAGGCGGAGATGCTGCGCTGGCTGGCCGCCGACGGCGGTGCGGTGCGCCGCATCCGCACCACCACCGAACCGTCCAACGTGCACATGCTGCGGATCAACGAGCGGCTCGGATTCCGCCGCATCCGGACCCGCGAGCAGTGGACGCTGCCGGTCTGAGCCGTGGCCGAGCCGCCCCGCGACGCCATTCTCCGTTGGTGCTCGTCGATGTCTAAGGCAGACTGGCCGGATGGCCAGGGCGACGCGCGGGGGAGCCCGAGGACGAGCGTGCCCCACGACACGGAAGAAAGGGGCCGACGGATGGTTCTGTCACTCAGCGGCACGAAGATGGCGCACGCCTCCGGCATCCGCAGCATCATGGAGGACATCGCCACCTCCATGCGGGGCGCGTCCACGGGCAGCCTGCTCAACCTGAGCATCGGCAACCCGGCACCGATCCCCGAGGTCGTCGGCACCTGGCGGCGTCTGTTCGACGAGACTCTCGACGCGAGCTTCGCCAGGGCGAGCTGCCTCTACGGGCCGTCGCGGGGCACCGACGACCTCGTCGCGGCGATCGTCGAGTACTTCTCCGGCCGGTACGGCTGGCCGCTGACGCCCGAGCACGTCGTGGTCGGCTCCGGCAGCCAGATGCTCAGCTTCGTCGCCTCCGCCGTGTTCACCGGCCCGGGTGCCGCACGGGACACGAAGACCGTGCTGCCCGCCCTGCCCGACTACACCGGCTACCAGGGGGTCTACCTGTTCCCCGGCGGGGTGGCCGGGATCGCGCCCCGGATCGAGCTGTGCGGGGACCGGCGTTTCCGCTACCACCTCGATCCGGACGCGCTGCGCCGCAGCGACGACATCGGCCTGCTGCTGCTGTCCAGCCCGAGCAACCCGACCGGCCGCTGCGTCAGCCCGCAGGAGCTGGACGCGCTGCTCGAGATCGCCGCGGACCGCGACGTGCCGATCTTCTTCGACCACGCGTACGGCGCGCCGTTCCCGCAGATCGTGGAGACGCCCGAGCCGCCGCGCTGGCACGAGAACATCATCAACGTCTTCACCGTCTCCAAGGCCGGCCTGCCCGGCGAGCGGATCGGCTTCGCCGTCGGCGATCCGCGCTTCATCGAGCCGATGGTCTCGTTCGTGGCCAACTCGACGCTGCACGCGGGCCAGCTCGCGCAGCAGGTCACCGCGCGGGCGCTGGCCACCGGGGAGCTCGACCGCCTGACCGCGGAGGTGATCCGGCCGTACTACGCGCACAAGCGCCGGCTGGGGGAGAAGCTGCTGGCGGACATCCTGCCGGCCGACGTGAACTGGCGGCTGCACGCCGGCACGTCCGGCGGCATGTTCTGCTGGGTATGGGTGGACGAGCCGTGGTTCGACGACCGCGCCCTCTACGCCCGCGCGAAGGAGAAGGGCGTGTTCCTGGTGCCCGGCCGGCCCTTCTTCACCGGGGAGGTCGCCCCGGCCGGCTTCGGCCGCCACGACGGCCGCTGCTTCCGGATCAGCCTCAGCGCCGACGAGCCGGTGCTCACCGAGGGCCTGGAACGCATCGCCGCCGCCCTCGGCGAGCTGCGCGACGCGGGGTGAGCGCGGGCAGCGCGGCGTGATGCGGTAGGGCGAAGGCGCGCGTCCCCCGCCGGGACGCGCGCCTTCGTGACGGTCAGGTCAGTGCTTGCCGCCCTTGTCCTGCTTCCAGGACCACGGGCCGGGCAGGTCCACCCGGTGTGCCCGGGTGCGGGAGTTCCACGACCAGCGGCCGATCTTCAAACTCCAAGAGGACAGACCGCCCTGTGTGAAGTTCCACCGCAGGGGGCCCAGTTTCCACGTCTTTCGGAACAGCAGGCTCATGCGTCCCATGTAACCCTGTGCGCGCCACTCAAAACGTGGTGTCGTGTGCCAACAGTGCGGCGCGGTCGATCGGGTCCACTTCGGTCGCCGCGACGGTGCAGGCGTGCGCCCCGGCCAGCGCGCCGAGGCGGGCGCATTCGTCCAGGTCGCGGCCCTCCAGCAGGCCGAACAGGAACCCGGCGACGAACGCGTCGCCCGCGCCGTTGGAGTCGCGCACCGGCCGCGGCGGCGCCACCGCCGTCCACCGGCGCGCCCCGTCGCCGTCGCGGGTGAGCAGCAGGCCGCCGCGGTCGCCGGCGGTGGCGACCACGGTGTGCGCCCGGCCCAGCTTGAGCACGTGGCGCATGACCGCCTCGGGGTCGGCCAGCGCCGCCGCAGACAGGAACACCACGTCGGCCTGGGCCGCGAACTGCGCGTGGTACGGGTTCTCGCCGTCCCAGTCGTGCAGGTCGGTGGAGACGCCGATCCCGGCCGCGGTGAGCTGGTCCAGCGCGTACGCGGCCGGGTGGGTGATGCACACGTGCACGTGCCGGCAGCCTTCGAGCAGCTCGGCCAGCAGAGGAGTGGGGAAGCGGTCCTGCTCGGCGCCGCGGCTGCCGTCGTACAGCGACAGCCTGCGGCCGTCCGGGCCGACCAGGTTCACCGCGCGCTTGGTGCCGGCGGCCGTGGCCAGGGCGGTGAACCCGCTGCCGGAACGCTGGTGCAGGTCCCGGACCAGGGCGCCCTCGGCGTCCTCGCCGAGCACGTCGAGCAGGTGGATGTGCAGGCCCAGCGCGTGCAGGCCGAGCGCCACGTTGTCGCCGGTGTGCCCGGCCCGGGTGGTGATCGCCGGGACCAGGTAGCTGTCCGCGTACGGCAGGGGCAGCCGCGGGACCTCGACGATGGTGTCGACGCCCGCGCCGCCGAGCACGAGCACGTCGAGAGGGTCGTGATTAGGACCACGCATGTCGCGATGCCTTCCGGGGTAGGTGAGTCGACGTTTCAGCCCGCGCGGCCCGCATCCGGTGCGGTCCGCCGAGGTCGCGACAGGTGCAACGCTGATCATGAGCGGCGCGGCACGCTCCGTCAAGGCCGCCCGGCTCGCCGGGCGCGCCTCGCATCGACTGACTAGGCTGCTGCCTTGTGCTCCGGGCTGCTGCTCGGAGCCTGATGGGGAGGGAAGACACGTGAGAGTACGTCGTTTCGCAGTGGCGGTGGCCGGTCTGGCCACGATCGCGGCACTGGCCGCCTGCCAGAACGAGAAGCCGGCGGCGACGCCCGGCGCGTCCGCGTCCGCGGGTGCCTCCGCGCAGGTCCAGGCGTCGGCCGCGGACGCGCTCACGGCCGCCGGCGCGAAGTTCAAGGACACCACCGTCAAGATGAAGATGGGCATGAGCGGCGCGGCCGGTATCGAGGTCACGGGGAGCCTCGACGGTCCGGGCAAGAAGAGCCTGTCGTCGATGAAGATGGGCGTCGCCGGCACGAACATGAACATCGACGTCGTGCAGATCGGCGACGAGGTGTGGATGAAGATGGCGGGCGTGCCGGCCCTGCCCAAGGACTGGATGCACGTCGACACCGCCAAGCTTGGCGCGGCCAGCTCGCTGCGCTCCTCGATCGAGGACCCGTCGTACAGCGCCAACCTGCTGAAGGTGGCCTCCTCGGTCGAGTGGGACGGCACCAGCAAGATCAAGGGCACCCTGGATCTGAGCAAGGCCGCCGGCGCCAACGCGGCTGCCGCGACGGCGCTCGGCGAGCAGGCCAAGGCGGTGCCGTTCACCGCGACGCTCGACGAGCAGGGCCGCCTGCTCACCATGACCGTGGGCATGGGCCAGGTGGCTTCCGCCGCCGGCGTCGGCGACATGGTGATCACCTACAGCAACTACGGCGAGCCGGTGACGATCGAGAAGCCGTCCGGCAAGATCGTCGAGGCGCCCGCCTCGATCCTGGGCAGCCTCTGACCATGTGATCAGAAACGCCCCACCGCCGAGGCGGTGGGGCGTTTTCCGTGCGGCGGGCCGGGTAGCGGTGGGAACGTTGATCCGTAACCGCCGCTGGAGGTTCGCCGCCCATGGACGCCGAGCAGCTGATCCGGGCGGCCATCGTGGTGACCGCGGCGCTGCTGGCCGCGGTCGTCGCCGGATGGCTGGCCCGCTTCGTGGTACGCCGCCTCGGCCGCCGCCGCTACCAGCACTTCTTCGACAACCTCAGCCGCAGCTGCCGCTGGCCGTTCCGGGTGCTGCTGGCCGTGGTCGCGCTGGTGATCGCGCTGCCGTTCAGCACACTGACCGGCTCGGCCCGCGAGATGGTGCACCACGGCCTGGTCATCGCGCTGATCGGGGCGTCGGCCTGGCTCGCGGTGCGGGTGCTGTTTGTGCTAGAGGACGCCGCGTTCCGGCGGCTGCCGATGGACGTCGCCGACAACCGGCGCATGCGCCGGGCGCGTACCCGCATCGGCATCCTGCGGCGGCTCACCGCCGTCGTGGTGACCCTGCTGGCCATCGCGGCGATCCTGATGACGTTCGCGCCCCTGCGCACCCTGGGCGCCTCGCTGCTCGCCTCCGCGGGCCTGGCCGGCGTGGTCGCCGCGCTGGCCGCGCAGTCCACGCTGGCCCACATCTTCGCCGGGCTGCAGCTGGCGTTCACCGACGAGCTGCACATCGACGACGTGGTGGTGGTCGAGGGCGAGTGGGGCCGCATCGAGGAGCTGCGGCTGACCTACGTGGTGGTGCGGCTGTGGGACGAGCGGCGGCTGGTGCTGCCCACCACGTACTTCACCACCACGCCGTTCCAGCACTGGACCCGCAACGAGTCCCGGGTGCTCGGCGCGGCCGTGCTGCACCTGGACCACCGGATGCCGGTCGGCCCGCTGCGCGCCGAGGCCGAGCGCGTCGTCGCCGCCTCCCCGCACTGGGACAGGCGGGACTGGGTGCTCCAGGTGGTCGACACGACCGAGACCACCATGGTGGTGCGCGTGCTCGCCTCCGCGCCCGACGCGCAGCACGCGTACGACCTGCGCTGCGAGATCCGCGAGAAGCTCATCGAGTACGTGCGCGAGCACCACCCGGAGGGCCTGCCGCGCACCCGGGTGGCGCTCACGCCGCCGGCGCCCGCGGACGGTCAGTAGGTGACGCTCACGCGCCGGTGCTCGGCGTCGACCAGCGCGGCGCCGCCGATCGGCAGGATCAGCTGCGGGTCGGTGTGCCCGATGTCGAGGTCGAACACGAGCACCGCGTCCGGCGCGTACGCGGCCACCGCCCGCTCGACCGCGGCCCGCTGCTCGGCGCGGTAGGCCGCCTTCTGCTCGGGGGTGTGCGGCCGGTCGAAGTGCCACGCCTTGGCCCGGCCGACCAGCACCGCCGCGAAGCGCTCCAGCATGCCGCGCTCGCCCATGTTGCGCAGGGTGCGGAACACCTCCTCGGCGCTCGGCATCTCCTCGGAGGTCTCCAGCACCAGCACGTGCCCGTCGAAGCGCTCCGGCGGCGCCACGAACCCGGCCTGCAGCAGCCAGGACAGGATCTCCAGGCAGCCGCCCCAGAGCGGGCCCTCCACGGTGCGGTGCGCGCCGGACCAGGTCCAGCCCTCAGCGGGCAGCATGCGCGGCTCGGTGTCGCGCAGCGTGTCGTCGGCCCAGTCGTGGGGCTCGTCGCCGTACTCGACGGACGGGGTCAGCTCGAACCGGCCGCTGGTGAACAGGGCGGCGCGCAGGCTGCGCTCGGTCAGCGGGTGCATCCGGCCGGGCCGGGCCAGCGAGGTCATCACCGCGCCGCCGTGGTAGCCGACCACGCCGAGCCCGAACAGGTGGTTGAGCAGGTTGGTGTTGTCGGAGAAGCCGAAGAACGGCTTGGGGTTGGCGCGGATCACCTCGTCGTCGAGGTGGCGCAGCACGGTGATCTGGTCGTCGCCGCCGATGCTCGCGATGATCGCGGTCAGGGACGGGTCGGCGAACGCGGCGGTGATGTCGCGGGCACGAGCGCGCGGATCGGCGCCCATCACCCGGGTGGTCGGGAACTCGACCGGCACCAGCTCGAAGTCCTCGCGCAGCCGCGCCAGGCCCTGCTCGTACACCCCGGGAAAGATCGCGGGCAGCCCGGCGGAGGGGGACAGGACCGCGATGCGGTCCCCCGGGCGGGGTTTCGGCGGGTGGATCATCTCGGCCATGGGCGCAACCTAGCCGATCCGCCCGGCCGCGGCAGCCGGATTCAGTCCAGCAGGCCCTGTTCCTCCGCACGGGTGATGGCGTCGGCCAGCACGTCGAGGTCCACCACCGCGTCGCGGATGGCCGCGGCCACCTCCGCCAGCGGCTCGGGGTCGCCCGCGCGCACCGAGAACAGGTCGGCTTCGGAGTCGAACTCGACCTGGTCGAGCACCTCGGGGGAGCGCTCGGCCAGCAGCACCTGCACCACGCCCTCCCAGGCGTAGCCGTTGCCGAGCCAGCCCTGCTCGTCGAAAATGTCCACATAGTCATCGAAGTCGTCGAACACCAGGCTGTACTCGCCGGAGTCGTGCTCGACCAGCTTGCACGGATCGAAATCGGGGTCACGCGCCATGACCGCGACTATAAGACCGGAGGTGCGTCCCCGAGGTTTCGCCGAAAGGGCGACTTGGGCTCCGCCGAACGGCGAAAAAGAGGCCGGGTCGCGCGTGCGGCGGGGGAGCCCGCGCGGGCCGAATTCTGGGCGGTGTGACCAGCGCGAAGCGTTCTGAGTGGCGAATCAGCGCTTCGCCCATCTGTGCGGCCGCGCGAGAACGTGGCAGGCTTTCTCATCGTGACGATGGTCAGGCAGTGGCAGCGGGTCTCGGCGTACGGGCTGGCGCGCGAGGGCGACACCGTGCTGCTCGTGCAGATCGGCCGCAGTGCCCACGGGGACCTCGGCAAGTGGATGCCGCCCGGCGGCACCATCGAGCACGGCGAGCACCCCGCCGAGACGGTGGTGCGCGAGTTCGCCGAGACCACCGGGCTGGAGGTTCGGGTCGACACGCTGCTGGAGGTCGGCTCCGACCACCGCCAGCTCACCGGCGGCATCGACTTCCACGGCGTGTTCATGCTCTACGGCGTCACCGTGCTCGGCGGCGACCTGCGCCCGCAGCCCGACGGCATCATGGTCGAGCCCAGCTGGCACAGCGCGTCCGAACTGGACCAGATCCCCATGCTCGACGCGGTGCGCGACGTGCTGCGCACCGCGCTCAAGAAGTAGCGGCCGCTCCTAGGAGGGTTCGCCCACCGCCTCGCGCCGGGCTGCGCGCAGCGCCTCGGTCGTGCGCGGGGTGCGCCGGGGCAGGCCCAGCTCCGCGTACGCCTCCGCGACCACCTCGTCCTCGGTCCGGTTCAGGCCGTCGCTCTCGATCCAGCGCACCAGCTCGACCAGCGACTCCTGCGGCACGTCCGTGATCCGCTCCGCGGCGGGCAGCTCCGGGCGCGTGCCGGCGCGCTGCCGGGCCGAGGGCAGCCGCAGGGTCACCCCGTCGGCCACGGTGTCCGGCAGCAGGTCCGCCGCCGACGACACGGCCAGGTCGTACACGGCCCGCGCCTTGGCGATCTCGACCTCGCGCTGCCGGGTCCAGTCCGTCGACCAGATCCGGTGGAAGCGCCAGCCGAGCCGCTCCAGATGCTGCTGGCGCAGCCGGTCGCGGTCGCGCACGGTCGGCGAGGAGTGATACGACGGGCCGTCCGCCTCGATGGCGAGCACCAGCCGGTGCGGGTCGTCCGGGTGGGTCGCCGCGAAGTCGATCCGGTGCCCGCCGACGCCGTGCCGCACGGTCAGCGGGATGCCCGCGGCGGTGAGCCGGGCCAGCACGTCCGCCTCGAACGCGCTCAGCGCCGGGGCGCCGGTGAGCGCGGCGATCTCGCGGCGGCCGCCCGACGCGGCGTACTCCAGGAAGTCGCGCAGCATCACGGCGCCCTCGGCGCGCAGCCGTTGCGGGTCCATGTCCAGGTGGGTGAACGAGCTGACCACGGTCATCCGGCGGCGGGCACGGGTGATCGCCACGTTGAGCCGGCGGTGCCCGCCCTTGGTGTTCAGCGGCCCGAAGCGGTAGAGCATGCGCCCGTCCAGGCCCTTCGGGTAGCCGATGGTCAGGATCACCGCGTCGCGCTCGTCGCCCTGCACCCGCTCGATGTTCTTCACGAAGAACGGCTCGTGCCCGTTCTCGGAGAAGTACGGCTCCAGGTCCGGCCGCTGGGCCAGGGCGCGGCGCAGCGCCGTGTCCACCCGCTCGGCGTGGGTGATGCCCATGGTGATCACGCCCAGCGACTCGGCCGGCCGCTGCTGCGCGTGCGCCAGGATCAGCTCGACCACGCGGCGCACCTCCGCGCTGCCGCTCTCCACCGACGCCTCCGGGTCGGCCTCGCCGGACACCAGCACGTGGCTGATGCAGTCGGCCGCGTCCGCGCCCGGGAACGTGGTCAGCGCGTTGCCGCTCGGGCTGTACACGTGCCGGTCGGAGAAGGCGATCAGCCGCTCGTCCCGGCTGCGGTAGTGCCAGGCCAGGTGGCGCACCTGCGGCAGCGGCAGGGTGTGCGCGAACGCCTGCAGCAGCGACTCGACGTCGTCGCCGAGCGCGGTGCCGTCGTCGGGAATCCCGTCGCCGTCGGTGTCGCCGCGTTGGAAGAAGTTCGTCGGCGGCAGCTGGTGCTCGTCGCCCGCGACGACCACCTGGCGGCCGCGCATGATGGCGGGCACGCCGTCCACCGGCTCGACCTGGCTGGCCTCGTCGAAGATGACCACGTCGAACAGCACCCGGGCCGGCAGCACCTGGCTGACCAGCAGCGGGCTCATCGCCCAGCACGGCTTGAGCGCGGTGAGCGCCTCCGGGGCCTGCTCGAACAGGTGGCGTACGGGCAGGTGCCGGGCCTTCTTGGCGGCCTCCCGGCGGACCAGCTGCTGCTGGTCGGGGAACTCGTCGAGCACGGCCATCAGGTTGCGGGCGGCCAGGTGCCGCACCCGCTGCGCGGCGGCGGTGATGTGCGCGGCGTCGGCGGTGTGGAACTCGGCCACCGCCGCGTGCAGCGCCGCGCCGTGGAACGTGGCCAGGTGCTCGTCGCTGAAGCGCAGGTGCTCCAGCACCGAGCTGAGCCAGGCGTGGTCGAACGCCGCGCCCGCGCGGGCCGTGTCGCCGCCCACGCCGCGCGCGGCCAGCTCGTCCAGCAGCCGCCGGGCCCGCCACTGAACCAGCGAGGCGGCCAGCTCGTTGCGGCGCGCCGTGCGCAGCAGGTCGGCCTGGTCGCCGGCCAGCGCGTCGAGCTGCCGCTGCACCGCGTCCAGGTCGTCGGCGTCCACCGGCACGTACCCGCGCAGCGGCTGCAGCGCGCCGGTGAACTCGGCGAACGCGGCCAGCGCCGGGGCCGTGCCCGGGTCGGTGCGCGGCGGCTGCCCGTCCAGGCTCACCACGCGCCAGCGGGCGAGCTGGTCGGCCGCGGCCACGGCGGCCTGGTGCAGCTCGGCCGTGCTCGGGCGGCCCGGCGCGAGCCAGTGCGCCCGGATCTCCTTGACCACGCGGCGGCGCTGCCAGAAGCCCATGCTCCCGCGCTGCTCGCCGGTGGCGGTCGCGGTGATCCAGGCGGGCAGGTCCGCCGCGTACGCCTGCGGGCGCAGCCGCCGCAGCGTCTCCTCCACCTCGGACAGCAGCGCGGCCATCTTCTGCGCCGAGCCGAGCGTGGCGGGGACCGCCAGCCCCAGCCGTGCGGCGAGCGCGGAGAGCTGCTGCCGGGCCGGGGTGAGCGTGGTCGCGGCCTGCCCGGCCAGCGCGTACGCCAGCTGCGCCGCGGCCCGGTCGGGCACCGTGGAGCGCACCCACGGCCCCGGCCCCGGCGCCGGGTCGAACGCGCCCAGCTGGGCCAGCTCGACCACGATCGCGCGCAGCCGCGCGGCGGCCGGGGCGTCCAGCCGGGCCAGCTCCTCGCCCGCCCAGCGCTGCGGGGTCATGTCCTCGGGCGCGATGCCCAGCAGGCGCGACTGCAGCTCGAACACCGACAGGCCCCACGGCTCGTGCCGGGTGTGCAGCGCGGCGTGGTGGCGCGCGAGCGCGGCGCGGGAGCCGGTCAGGCTGCGGTCGGTGTCCTCGGTCGTGGGGCGGGTCTCGTGGCGGGCCCGCTGCAGGCGGGAGTCCAGGGCGCGGGCCAGCTCGCGGCGGCTGCCCTGGTCGCCGTGCAGGTTCTGCACGAGGTCGTCCAGGCCGACCTGGTGGAGCCGGTCCAGCACGGCGTCGATGGCGGCGCGCTTCTCCGCCACGAACAGCGCGGTGCGCCCGCGCGCGGCCAGCGCCATGATCATGTTGGCGATGGTCTGGCTCTTGCCGGTCCCCGGCGGGCCCTTCACCACCAGGTGGTGCCCGGCCACCGCCGCGTTGACCGCGTAGCTCTGCGACGAGTCCGCGTCCAGCACCAGGAACTCGTCGTCAGGCTCGACCCGGTCCGGCGCGTCGGCCTCCACCGGCGCCTGCGCGTACAGCTCGCTCAGCGCGCGCGGGTCGCCCGCCAGCGCGGCGATCACCTCGCTGCTCTCCAGCAGCTCGCCGTGCTCGGTGATGTCGGCGACCATGGGCAGCTTCTCGTACAGGAACGTGCCCACCAGCAGTTCGGGGGTCACCGTGAAGCCGCGCACGTCCTCCGCGGCCTTCGCGAGCTGCTCGAACGCCGGCGCGGGGTCGTACGGCCCCTCCGGCAGCGCGTCCAGCAGCGCCTCCGGGTCCACCTCCAGCCGGTGCTCCTTGAACAGCTTGAACAGCAGCACCGGGTTGACCGCGGGCTCCGGGTCGACGGTGAGCGCGAACTCGGTCTCCGCCGCCGACGTGGTGCGCACGGTGAGCCGGTGCAGCAGCACGGGGGAGCGCGGCGTGCGCTCGGCCTCGTACCAGGTGGCGAGGCCGGCGGCCAGGTAGCCGACGTCGACGCCGCGCTCCTCGGCCAGCGTGCGCATCCGGGTGCGGATGGTGCGGGTGCGCCGCAGCGCGTCGGCGTGCGCCGCGTCGTCCGGGAACAGCTGCCGCAGCGTCACCGTCCGGCCCGCCATGAGCACGGTGAGCGCCTCGGGCCGGGCCGCGTCCAGGCGCAGCGTGCCCGCCTTCAGATCCCGGTAGTAGGCCAGCTGGTTGCGCCCGGAGTCGTCCACCAGCGCATCGGCCCACCTGCGCGTGGCAAGGGCGACGTGCGACGGGCGCGGCGCGGCGAAGTCATCCGCCTCGGACAGAGTCACGGCCCCCACGATGGCAGACCCCCGCACCCCCAGCCAAGCACCGAGCGTAAGGAAGGGCACCTTGTTATCGGAATACGTAGAGGAAGGGCACCTTCTTGACGCATACCGCCGTGGTCAGAGGTAACAGCCCGTCGACGGCTCCGGGGCGCTGGTGACGAGGTCGCGGTCGCCGCGCTGGAGGGCGAAGAGTTCCGCGAGGGTCGCGCCGCCGGAGCTGAGGCCGACCGTGCTGCCCAGCCAGGCGCTCGCCTGGGCGAAGGGCAGCGGGCCCACCTCGATCTGGGCGAGGCAGCGGCCGGGGCGCACCACGGCGGGGTGCAGGCGGTTCAGGGGCTCGTTGGTGGTCAGGCCGACCAGCACGTCGCGGCCCTGGGCGAGCAGGCCGTCGGTGAGGTTGAGCAGGCGCGACAGCGCCTGGCCGCTGGACTGCTTGGCCGCGGCGGAGATCAGCTCGTCGCAGTCCTCGACCAGCAGCAGGCGCCAGCGGCGCTCCTCCTGCTCGTCGTCGCCGATGGCCACCTCCATGAGGTAGCTGGAGTCGTGGAACAGGTTCTCCGGGTCGAGCACGCAGTCGACCTGGCACCACGGCGACCACGCCTGCGCCAGCGCGCGCAGCGCCGTGGTCTTGCCCGTGCCGGGCACGCCGTGCAGCAGCAGCAGGCGGCCCGAGATCGCCTCCGGGGTGAGCGTCATCAGGCGCTCCAGCGACTCGGCCACGTCGGCGGCGTAGTTGTCCCGGATCTGGCTCCACGCGGGCGTGGTGATCGGCCGGGTGCTGCGCTGCGCGCCGCGCTTGGCCGAGTGGTGCCAGAAGCCCATCGGCACGCTGTCGGTGCGCTCCACGCGCTCCTCCCGGGCGCCGCGGGTGGCGTCGTCGAGGATGCGCAGCGCCAGCTCGTCGGTGGTGGCGGTGACGGTCACCTCGGCGACCCCGCCGCGCCAGCGTGCCGCGCGCAGGGTCCAGCCCTCGCCGGCGGCCAGGTGGCTGCGCAGGCCGTCGTCCGTGGCCACCCGCAGCAGGTGCCCCTCCTCCGGCAGCAGGCGCGCGTCCTTGCGTACGCGGGGCAGGCGGGCGGTGTGGGCGTACGGCTGCTCGCCCGTGCTGAACGGGGCGAGGATCATCGCGTCGACGATGTCCCGGGGTGTGTCCGCGTCATCGAGAGTGAGGCTGGTCGGCAGCTGTGGCAGAGTGCCCATGTCTCGATGATCTCGCATTTGGACGTGGGCTCCTAGCAGTTTTTCCAGCCTGCTGCGGCCGTACGCGTGAACCCGCGCTCAGATTCCCAGCCGCGCCCACGGCCCCCAGATGGCCACCGTCATCCCGTGCAGCGCCAGCACGTTCACGAACAGCGTGTGCCCGTCGGGGCTGAACACGGCGCCCGCGAACTCGTCGCGCTGCCGCGACACCCCCGCGCGGTTGGTGAGCCGGTTGAGCGCGATGTCGATCAGCTCCCCGCGCCGGGTCAGCCCGCGTACGTAGTTGTTGTTCTCGCCGTCCTCGCACACGATCAGGGTGCCGCTGGGGCTGGTGGTGACGTTGTCCGGGAAGTCCAGCCCGTCCACGCGGGGCGCCTGGTAGACCAGCCGCAGCACCTCCTCCGCGCAGTGGTACGCCCAGATCTGCCCGCGCCCGTTGCCGTAGCCGCCGTCGAAGGGCCCGTCGTCCTCCTCCGGCTCGCCGCCGCCCTGCGTGGAGGTGAAGTACACGACGCCCTGCCGGAACGTGGAGCCCTCCAGGCGGGAGAACATCGCCGCGCCGCCGTCGCGCCCCTGCTCGCCGACGTAGCGCAGCGCCTTGTCCTGCGACGTGGGCGCGGGGATGCCCTCCGTGTACGGGAAGCGCGGCGCCGGGTCGTCGATGTCGACCCAGGTCACCGGCAGCACGGTGCCCGGCGGCTGCGCGCACGCGAGATCGGCGCGCGGCCGGTCCTTCACCGCGAGCGCCTGCAGCCGCCCGCCGTCGGCCAGCCCGCGCCGGTCCGCGCGGTACGGGTCCGGCGGGCGCGGCGGCAGGTAGCGGTAGAAGCAGCTGGCCGAGCCGAAGTTGTCCTCGGTCAGGTAGAGCATCCCGCCCTTCGGGTCGTACGCCACCGACTCGTGCGAGAAGCGGCCCGCCGCCGTGATCGGCTCCGGCTCGACCACGCCGCTCGCGGGCACCTCGAAGATGTAGCCGTGCCGCTCGCGCAGCAGGTAGTTGCCCGCCCCGGCCACGTCCGGCCCGTGCACGGTCTCCTCGCAGCTGATCCAGGTGCCCCACGGCATCCGGCCGCCGTTGCAGTTGGTGTGCGTGCCGCTCAGGCTGGTGTGCGCCCGCACCACCTCGCCGTACCGGGTGACCTCGACCGTGGTGGCGCCCGCGCAGGCCGCCGGGTCGTAGGTGACCGCGCCCGGCCCGAACGCCTGCCCGGTGACCTTGACCTCGTGGTTGCGGACCAGGATCGTGTTGCCGCCCGGCGCCTGGAACGCGCCCATGCCGTCGTGGCTGCCCGGCAGCCGGGAGCCGTCGTCGAGCACCACCGGCCACTCCGTGTCGTGGAACGACCGGTATGCGAAGCCCTCCGGCACCCACAGCCGGGCCACCCCGTCCCGCAGGTCGGCGACCGGCCCGACCCTGCTGCGCGGCACCTCCGGCGCGCGCTCGCGGGCGAGGAAGCCGCTGAACGGCCCGGCGGCGAGGAGACCACCCGCCACGGCCGCGCCGCCCAGCAGCGAACGCCGCCTGATCTCCACCATCGGGCTCTCTTCCATGGGTCGAGGGAGCTACCGAGGGTGCAACGAGCGAGGGCTACGCATGATCACGGCGCGCGGCGCTTTCCGGTCCTCCCTCGCGCGCCTCGTGCGCCCCCATCCGGTCCAGCACCTTCGCCGCCTTGCCCGACAGCACCTCGGCCGGATCGAACCCCAGGCTCTGTATCGCCACCAGCGCCGACAGCACCACATCGGCCAGCTCGTCGGCCACCTCCCGCGCCTCGTGAGTCACCCCCTTCCGCGGGTTCTGCCCCTGCACCCCGATCCACGCCCGCGCGACCTCCCCCGCCTCCTCGGTCACCTTGAGAATCCGCATCGTCTGCTCCTGCACCCCGCTTCCCCCGTGCCCGTCGAGCCACCCCACAGCAGCCCCCACAGCCCGCCACACCACCTCATCACCCATGCCGCGCACCGTACCGCCCCCCTCTGCCGCGGCGATCTTGCGCGATCCCTCTGCTGCGGCGATCTTGCGCGGACTGTGGGTGCGACACGCGCTTTTCGGGCAAAGGGGCAACACTTCGCGCAAGATCGACGCGATCTTGTCGGGGGGCGTGGATACGGTGCGCGGCATGGGGCTGGATATGAGCGTGGAGAGCGGGGGGCTTGCTGAGGCGGCGGCCCAGCTGTTGAAGCTGCTGCCGGTGCGGTCCGCGCAGCCGGGGCAGGCGGGGGTGCTGCTGAGTGCGGACGCCGGTGGGGTGGAGCTGTCGGCCTCTGACGGGGAGGTGTGGGCGCGGGTCCAGGTTCCGGCGCAGGTGCACGAGGACGGGGAGGTCGTGGTGTCGCGGCGGGCGCTGGCCGAGACGCTCGGCACGCTCGATGCGCCGCGGCTGCGGCTGTGCGCCGAGGGCGCGCGGCTGGCCGTGCGCACCGACCGGGCCCGGTTCGCCTTGCCCCAGCTCGATCTGGAGGCGTACCCCCGGCCCCCGCACCCGCCGCAGGCGGTGGGCGTGCTGAGCGGCGCGGACTGGCGGGCCGCGGCGGGGCCGGTCGCCTCGGCCGCCTCGCGGGAGGACGCGCTGCCGCTGTTCACGGCGGTGCGGATGCGCTCGCTGGGCGCGACGCTGTCGCTGCTGGCCACGGACCGCTTCCGGCTCGCCGCGGCGCGTCCCGCGTGGCGTGAGGCCGCCGCTGCCGCTGCCGCCGGGCCGACCGGGGAGCCTTCTGCTTCGCTCGACGTGCTGATCCCGGCGGGCCTGGTCGCGGAGCTGGCCCGGCAGGCGGGCCGCGCCGTCGAGCTGACCCTGCACGCCGCCGACGGCCGCTTCGCGCTGTCCTGGCCCGGCTGGGCCGTGGGCACCGCCTCCCTGGCGGTGACCTTCCCCGACCGGCAGCTCGACCAGCTGCTGCGGGTCGAACCCGAGGCGACGGTACGCGTCGACGCCGACGAGCTGGCCGCCGCCGTGGGCCGGGCGGCGCACTACGCCGGTCCGCGCGGCGCGGTGACGCTCGAACTCGGCGACGGCGAGCTGTGCGTGCGCGGCAGCGACCCGCTGTCCGGCGAATCCGCCGAGACCCTCAAGGCCGACCTGCTCGGCGACCGCCTCACCCGGCAGTACCAGGCCCGATACCTGCTCGACGCGCTGCGCCCCTTCACCGGCGCCCCGGTGCGCCTGCAGATCCAGTCCGCCCTGCGCCCGACCCTCTTCACCGCCGCCACCCCCGACCCGGGCGCCGACCTGCGCTACCTCGTCGTCCCGCTCCGCCCCACCACCGACCCCGACCACTGACCCGACCGCCGCCCTGACCCCGACCGCCGCCCAGCCACGGCCCGTGCCGCCCACGCCGGGCGGCCTTGATCGTCCGACTTGCCTGGCACATGGGCGTATCTTGCGGCCGCATTCGCCCATCTGCCTGGCAAGTCCGATGACCTTGGCCGCCGAAGGCGGCCTCGGACGGGGCGGGTGGGGGGGGGAGGTGGGGTGGTTAGAGGGGGTGGGCGGTGTTGGTGGCGCGTTGGTGGGCGGCCAGGGAGACGAGGTCGGGGTACCAGGGGGCGTCGGTGAGGAGGAGGCGGCGGGCCTCGTCGAGGGGGTGGGCGCGCACCTCCAGGACCGTCTCGCCGTCGTCGGGGTTGGCCGGCGGCCGCTCCACGCTGACCTCGGCGTAGCACCACAGCCAGGCCATCTCCGGGTGCGGCTGGTGTGGCCGGTACGGCGCGGGCCGGTCGGACACGGCGTGGTGCGCGCCGATCACGTACAGCGGGCCCTTCAGCACCGCCCCCGCCTCCTCGTGCAGCTCACGCGCGGCGCACTCGGTCACCGTCTCGCCCGGCTCGCGGGTGCCGCCCGGCAGGAACCACACGTCGCGCCCGTCCCGGCAGAGCACCACCTCGTCGCCGGCGAACCCGACCACGTGCACGTTGGTGACCAGCCGGTCCTCGGGCGCGACCACGGAGAAGCGGGCGTCCACACCGGCCCACTCCCAGCGCTGCGGCGCGAACAGCAGCGGATAACGGTCATGAGGGGAAACCACGGCCCGGATCGTAACGCACCGCACCTACCCGACGATCTTGCACGAACTGTTGCCCTTATGCCCGGAACGCGCGTGTCGTACCCACAGTTCACGCAAGATCGCCGGGGGAGAGGGGGTGGGGGGAGAGCGGGTGGGCGGTGGGGGTGGGGAGGAGGTGGAGGAAGGCGTGTTGGTGGTTGCCGGTGGTGCGGAGGAGGTCGCGGGCCTGGGGGAGGGGGAGGAAGGTGGCGGTTACGGGGGCGCCGGTGTCCCAGACGCCGGGGTCGCCGATCATCGTGTGCGGCCAGGTGGGGCGGGGGTCGTCGGTGTGGAGGTGGAAGTAGACGTTGAGGTAGGGGCGGCGGGTGTCGGTGAAGCGGCCGCTCTGGACGCCTACGACGCTGACCACGGTGAGCGGGCCGGTGATGCCGGTTTCCTCGTAGGTTTCGCGGACCATGGCGTCGTTGAGGAGTTCGCCGCGTTCGACGCCGCCGCCGGGCAGGTGGGTGCCGGGGTGGTCGGCGTATTCGAAGACGAGCAGCTGCATGGCGTCGCCCTGGCCGCGGGTGACGTAGCCGGTGACGCGGACGCGGGTGGGGCGGTGGGCGCCGATGCCGCTGACGGAGACGAAGAGGCCGATCTGGACGAGGGTGACCAGGAGGGCGCCGACCGCCCACCAGAGGTGGAAGTCGGCGAGCACGGAGGCGGTGATCAAGCCGAGGCCGAGGCCGCCGGTGATGGGGGCGGCGAGCTGCCACCAGAGGGGGGCCGCGGCGAGGCGGCGGCGGTCGCGCCAGATCCACCACCAGGCCAGGGCGGAGCCGGCGGCGATGAGCAGGGCGCCGACGGTGTCGAGCAGGCCGGGGCCGTGCGCCTCGCTGAACGAGATGAGGCGGGGGCCGTCGTCGGGCAGGGCGAGCAGGAATCCGCCCACCACGGTGCATGCTGCCCAGACGGCGATGACGTGAGTGCGGCGCACCTTCGGCGGCTCCTCCACAGGCGACGGTGACGGATCGACCATAGTGGCGGGCGCCTAACCCTGGGGCGGCGCGTCGTGGTGTCCGGCCACGAGCTCCTGGAGCCAGATCTTGCTCTTGATGACGGGGCGGCGCAGCTGCACCTCCCGCCATGTCGACTTGGCCAGCTTCGCGGCGGCCTTGGGTGTGGCCTTCGTATAGCGCCAGCGGGCCCACGGGGAGTGCGGGCGGGCCAGCCGGATCGCGCCGACGAACAGCAGCACGGGGATGAACAGCCCCAGCAGGCCGGTCCAGATCTTGCCCTTGAGCAGGGTGATCGCGGCGAGGCCGAGGCTGGCCGCGGCGGCCAGGGCGGCCAGCGAGTACGTCGGCATGCCGTCGGGTGTGCCCGCGCGGAGGAAGTCCTCGATGCCGACCGGCCGTACGCCGAGCACCAGCAGCCCGGTCACAGCGAGCGCGACGAAGACCGCGTCGATGGAGGTTCGGCCCTTCTCCGACCAGTACACGTCCTCCAGGTGCAGGATCAGCGCGAACTCGTCGAGCACCAGTGCGGAGCCGACGCCGAACAGGCCGGCCAGGATGGAGCGCCACACGACCAGCTCGTCGGGCACCACGAAACTGCTCACGCCGGACAGCAGCATGAAGATCACGCCGAACACGACGTGGTGGATGTGCAGGCCGTTGCCGGGCGTCACGTTGCCGGGCCACCACTTTACCTGGGCCCGGATCATGCGGACCGAGACCCGGATGAAGACGAAGCCGCCGATCACGCCCGCGAAGAAGCAGAACAGCGGCAGCCGGCCGCTCTCCACGATCGTGCGGCGGAACCACTCCGACACCGCCCCACCCCCGCTTCCGGCACCTGAGTATTCATCGCATTTGCTGCGTTTCAGTGTAGTGAGTGCCATATGTTCGTGTTGATGCCCCGCGAAATGAGGTGACGGCGTGGACACGGCACGGCGTACGAACGGCAGCGGCTGGCGGGCACACGTGCCCAAGGTGTTCGCGATCCTGCTCGGCATCCTCGCGGCGATCAGCGCGCTGGCCGCGCTCGGCGGCGCGATCGGGCACAGCACCCAGCCGCTGCGGCGGCTCATCGACGACGTGCTGGTGCCGGTCCCGGCCAACCTCGCCTACGCCGCCTTCATGGCCGTGCTCGCCGGGGCGACCGCGCGGCGCAAGCGGGTGGCCTGGTGGACGCTGGTCGTGTACTTCGCCATCGACGTGGCCTCCAGCCTGCTCGCGCTCGGCGTGATCGCGCTCGTGCCGCGCGGTGAGCTGGTCGATGACGCGGGCGTGCCGCTGTTCAGCGGCTGGGGCCGGGTGGCCACCGGCGTCGCCGTGGTCGTCGGCGTCGCCGCGCTGGTCGTGCTGTTCCTGGCCCGGCGCGAGTTCTACGCCCGGGTGCGCAAGGGCGCGGTGCTCAAGGCGCTGGGCGTGTTCGCCGGTGTCGCCGCGGTCGGCATCGGCCTGGGCTACACCCTGGTCGCCACGTTCCCCGGCACGCTGCCCAGGGACGCGGGGGAGCAGCTGGCGTACGCCGCGGAGAAGGTGCTCGGCGGCGCGTTCGAGTTCGACGTGACCCGTATCGGGGCGGCCCCGGGCTGGGTGAACTTCATCCTCGGCCTGTTCGGCGCGATCGCCGTGTTCGCCGCGCTGTTCACGCTGCTGCGCTCGCAGCAGGTCAACGCGGCCCTGGAGCCCGGTGACGAGGTGAAGGTGCGCGGGCTGCTGGACCGCTACGGCGAGCGCGACTCGCTGGGCTACTTCGCCACCCGCCGGGACAAGCTGGCCATCTTCGCGCCCAGCGGCAAGGCCGCCGTCACGTACCGGCCGGTCAACGGGGTGAGCCTGGCCGGCGGCGACCCGATCGGCGATCCGGAGGCGTGGGGCGCCGCGATCGACGCCTGGCTGGAGGAGGCGCGCAGTTACGCGTGGACCCCCGCGGCGATGGGCGCCAGCGAGGAGGGCGCCACGGCGTACCACAAGGCCGGGCTGAAGGTGCTGGAGCTGGGCGACGAGGCGATCCTGCTGACCGACCGCTACTCGCTGGACGGCCGGGAGATGCGCCAGGTGCGCCAGGCGGTCAACCGGGTCGAGCGCGCCGGGTACACCGCGCAGGTGCGAAGGCACGCCGACATCCCGCCCGACGAGATGAAGGAGATCGCCGAGCTGGCCACCCGCTGGCGCGACACCGACAGCGAGCGCGGCTTCTCCATGGCGCTGGGCCGTATCGGCGACCCCAACGACGGCCGCTGCGTGCTGGTCGAGGCCCGTGACCGGGACGGCATCGCGCGCTCGCTGCTGTCGTTCAGCCCGTGGGGGCAGCACGGCCTGTCGCTGGACCTGATGCGCCGCGACCACGAGGCCGAGAACGGCGCGATGGAGTTCATGGTGACCGCGCTGATGAACGCGGCGCCCAAGCTCGGCGTCGAGCGGGTGTCGCTGAACTTCGCGGTGTTCCGCGCCGTGTTCGAGGAGGGCGGCCGGATCGGCGCGGGGCCGGTGCTGCGGCTGTGGCGGCGCATCCTGATGTTCTTCTCCAAGTGGTGGCAGCTGGAGCAGCTGTACCGGTCGAACATCAAGTACCAGCCGGAGTGGGTGCCGCGCTTCCTGTGCTTCGGCGACCGGCGCGACCTGGCCAAGGTCGGCATGGCCTCGGCCATCGCGGAGGGCTTTCTGACCGTGCCGGGCACCCCGGTGGTGGAGCTGGACGCCACCGCCGCCCCGGTGCTGGAAGGGCTGCCCGCCCCGGCCACTCCCGCCGAGCTGGCCGGTGCGGCCCATGACGAAAGCGTCAACGAGCAGATGGCGGTACGCCTGGCGAAGCTGGAGCGGCTGCGCGCCGACGGCGTCGACCCGTACCCGGTGGGCTTCCATCCGACCGCGACCTGCGGCGGGATCCGAGCCGGGCACCCGGACACGCCCGCCGACACGCGCACCGGGGACCGGGTCTCGGTCGCGGGCCGGCTGATGCTGCAGCGCGACCACGGGCACCTGGTCTTCGCCACGATCCGGGACTGGAGCGGCGACCTGCAGCTGATGCTGGACCGCGACATCGAAGCCTGGACCGCCGCGGTGGACATCGGCGACCACGTCGGGGTCACCGGCGAGGTGGTCACCACGAAACGCGGCGAGCTGTCGGTGCACGTGGACACCTGGGAGATCACCGGCAAGTGCCTGCGCCCGCTGCCGGACAAGCACGGCGGCCTGGCCGACCAGGAGGCGAAGGTGCGCCAGCGCTACCTGGACCTGATCACCAGCGCCGACGCCCGCACGCTGCTGCGGGCGCGCAGCGCGGCCGTGCACAGCCTGCGCCAGTCGTTCACCGGGCGCGGCTTCATCGAGGTCGAGACGCCGATCCTGCAGCGCATCCACGGCGGCGCCAACGCCCGCCCGTTCACCACCCACATCAACGCCTACGACCTGCGCCTCTACCTGCGCATCGCGCCGGAGCTGTACCTGAAGCGGCTGGCCGTGGGCGGCGTGGAGAAGGTGTTCGAGCTGGGCCGCACCTTCCGCAACGAGGGCGTGGACTACAAGCACAACCCCGAGTTCTCCATGCTGGAGGCGTATCAGGCGTACGCCGACTACGACTCGATGCTGACGCTGACCCGCGAGGTGGTGCAGCAGGCGGCGCTGGCCGCCAACGGCGAATGCGTGATCATGCACGACGGGCAGCCGCACGACGTGTCGGGGCAGTGGTCGGTGCGCACGGTGGACGAGGCGATCTCGGCCGCGCTCGGCGAGGAGATCACCGCCGACACCGACGTGGAGAAGCTGCGCAAGCTGTGCGACGCGGCGAAGATCCCGTACGACCCGAAGTGGGGCCGCGGCGCGGTGGTGCTGGAGATGTACGAGCGCCTGGTCGAGGAGAAGACCGTCCTGCCGACGTTCTACAAGGACTTCCCGACCGACGTGTCGCCGCTGACCAGGCAGAGCCGGGTGGACGCGCGCCTGGCCGAACGCTGGGACCTGGTCGCCTTCGGCACCGAGCTGGGCACCGCGTACTCCGAGCTGACCGACCCGATCGAGCAGCGCCGCCGCCTCACCGAGCAGTCCCTGCTCGCCGCCGGCGGCGACCCCGAGGCCATGGAACTCGACGAGGACTTCCTGCAGGCGCTGGAGTACGCGATGCCGCCCACGGGCGGCCTCGGCATCGGGGTGGACCGGCTGGTGATGCTGCTGACCGGCCGCTCCATCCGCGAGACGCTGCCGTTCCCCCTGGTCCGCGCCACCCGCTAAAGCAAAGGAAGGGCACCTTCTTAACGCTATGCGTAGAGGAAGGTGCCCTTCTTAACGTGAAACCATCTGCCCCTTTTGGACAATTTCGTTATGGTGCAGGTACGTAGGCCGCAGGAGGCAGCATGCGTACCGGTTCGGCATCGGGCGGTGGGGGACGGCTGGCCGCCGTCGCCGTCGTGGTGGTCCTCGGGCTCCTCGGCGCCGGCTTCCTGCTCGGCCAGCTCACCGGCGGGCGTGATCCGGTGGCCAAACGCGACTCGCCCGCGCCGGACCGGCCCTCGCGGGCCCGCCTCGCGCCGCCGCCCGCCCGGATGCCCCCGCCGCTGCCGCCCCGCGAGCAGCCGGTCAGCGGCCCGAACCACCCGCCGCTGCCCGCCGAGCAGGGCGGCCCGTTCGGCAGCCGGTTCACCACCGGCACGCCCGAGGTGGCGCTCACCTTCGACGACGGCCCGCACCCGCAGTGGACCCCGCAGGTGCTCACCATGCTGGCCGACTACGGCGTCAAGGCGACCTTCTGCCTGGTGGGCACCAAGGCCGCGAAGTATCCGCAGCTCGTACGCGACATCGCCGCCGCCGGCCACACGCTGTGCAACCACAGCTGGGACCACGACATGGCGCTGGGCATGCGTGACGAGCAGGCGGTGCTGGCCGATCTGGAGCGGGCCAACGCCGCCATCCGCGCGGCGGTGCCGGGGGCGCGCATCTCCTACTTCCGCCAGCCGGGCGGCTTCTGGTCCAAGCGCGTGGTCGAGGCCGCGCACCGACTGGGCATGACCTCGCTGCACTGGCGGGTCGATCCCCAGGACTGGGACTCCTCACCGGCCTACCGCATCGCCTCGGACGTGAACTCGCAGACCGTGCCCGGCGCGATCGTGCTGCTGCACGACGGGGGCGGCGACCGCCGCAGCACGCTGGCCGCGCTGCGGACCATCCTGCCGCACCTGCTGACCCGGTTCCACCTGGCCGCGCTGCCCCCGGGACGCGACGCGCCCCGGGAGTCCGAGTCGGCTGACTCGGACGCCCGGGGCGGCGGCAATCGGTGGTTTCCGAACTGACGTCAGTTCGTCAGCGCGTCCACGACCTGCTGGGCGCGCGTCTCGTGCTTGGCGTAGTGGTACGGGAACGCCGACACCTGGACCTCCTGGATGGCCAGGGTGAGCGGCATGTCCTGCCAGCCCTGCACGTTCTTCAGGGCGTTGTAGAACTGGGTGGCCGCGTACTTCGGCTGCATCAGGTCCTTGACGGTGCCCCAGCCGGAGGTCGGGCGCTGCTGGAACAGGCCGACCGAGTCGTGGTCGGAGCCCTCACCCTGGTTGGTGTAGTTGTACGACTCCGCGTAGACCGTGCTGGCCAGGTTGTACAGCTGGCTCTCCTGCATCGCGCAGGCGATCGCCGCCACGTACGCCCGCTTGGGCAGGCCCAGCTCCTTACCGGCCTGCACGATGGCCTGCGCGTTGCGCATCTGCACCATGTCCAGGCCCGCGACCGGGCGCAGCACGGGCTGCGCGGCGGCCTTCGGCTTGGCGGGGGCCTTGGGGGCCGCGGCCTTCGGCGCCGCCTTCGGGGCGGCCTTGGGCGCCGCCGCCTTGGGGGCGGTCTTGGGTGCGGCCTTCGGGGCCGCCTGGGTAGCCGCCTTGGGAGCGGCCTCGACGGCAGCCTTCGGGGCCGCCTTGGGGGCCGCCTTCGGGGCGGTCTCCACCGGCGCGGTGCCGGTGGTCGTACGGGTCATCGAGCGGGTGGCCGCGTTCTCGGCCTCGACTCGGCTCACGCTCGCCGTGTGCAGGTTTACCTTCTCGTCGGGAGCGGCGTTGGCCGCCACTCCGCCGGCCGCCGCGACGCCCAGGGCGCCGACCAGGCCGGTCACTGCCATCAGCTTCCGCGAGTCGGCGGCCGAGAAGAGCGGGCCGAACCGCTTGGTGAGGGACTTGAAAGGGCTGGACAGGGGGTTCTGGCGAGCCGGGGCGCGGTGACGCCCGATCTCGCGCTGCTCGTGTGCTCCGTTGCCACGCATTCGCCGAGCTTAGAAAGCCGATCGACGGGTGCCCACCCGCAAATGGTGACCGGAGCCACCGCTGAGCGTGAAAACAGCGCAGGTCACCGCCTTCTTAGGGGCGTTCGGGGATTGTTGATGTAGTACTTTCGGACGATGGCAATACGGACATATCACGCTCAGACAATGCCGTAACAATCATCCTGATTGCGGACTAAAACGGACACCAGGTCGGATCGTGCGGAGGCGCCATGGACTGGAACCTGCTCGCCTGCGCCCGGCACCACCTGACCTATGCCCCGGACGAGCCCGAGCTACACGAGCACCTGCGGGTGACGACCGTCGACGGCCCCGCCTGGCGCTGCCTGCGCTGCGGTGACTTCGTGCCCGGCGCGCCCCGCGCCGCAGGCCCGGCCGACGAGGCCCCCGTGCCGCTGCGCGGCCAGCTGCTGCGCGACGCGGTGGTGCTGCGGGCGCTGGCCGTCGAGCGGCTGCTGCGCGGCCTGCTGCTGCTCACCGGGGCGTACGGGCTCTGGCGGCTCGGCGGCGCGCTGCCCGCCGTACGGGAGGCGTTCGACCAGGACCTGCCGCTGCTCCAGCCGCTCGCCGACCGCATGCACTGGAATCTGGCCGACTCGCCCCTGGTGCACCTGGTCCGCAGCGCGCTCGCGGCCCGGCCGCAGACGCTGACCTGGATCGCCGCCGCGCTGGCCGCATACGGCCTGCTGCAGCTCGCCGAAGCGGCCGGCCTGTGGCTGCTGCGCCGCTGGGGCGAGTACCTGACCGCGGTGGCCACGGCGCTGTTCATCCCGCTGGAGGTGTACGAACTCGTGGAGCGGGTGACCTGGGTCCGGATCGCCGCGCTGCTGGTCAACATCGGCGCGGTGGTGTTCATCGTCTACCGCAAGCGCCTGTTCGGGCTGCGCGGCGGGCGGGCGGCGTACGACGCCGAACGCCATCAGGCCAGCCTGCTCCAGGTCATCCGCGCGGCGGCCTGACAGGTGTGAAGACGCCGGGGCGCCCGTCACGTGGACGGGCGCCCCGGCGCAGGTGTTCGGTCACTGACCGAAGAGCCTGCCCATCATCTGCTGCGCCTGCTGCGGGTCGGGCAGCTGCCCGTCGGGCGTGGCCTGGTTGACCAGCTCCGGCAGCACCTTGGCGAGCTGGTCGGCGGCCTGGCGCGGCGTCGTGCCGGCCTCCTGCGCCACGTGCTCGATCGTGCCGCCGCCCAGCGCCTGCTGCAGCTGTGCGCCGGTGACGTTCTGGTTCTGGCCCGTACCCACCCAGGACTGCACCTGGGGGCCGAGGCCCGACTTGCTCAACTGGTCGACCAGACCACTGAGGTTGGCCTGCTGCCCACCGCCGCCCTGGCCGCCCCCGGACATCTGACTGAACAGGCCCTTGAGCAGGCTTTGGATCTGCGGGTCGCTCATCAGCTTCATGATCTGGTTGAGGTCGACTGCCATTTTCCGTTACCCCCGTGTTCGGAGCGGGATGCTCTTCCCCGACCCTAGGGGGCCGCCCTGCCCAAGGGGGCAAAAGCCATGAAATCCCTTCGCGAACGGCCTCATCTGCGCAGAATGTGCCGCATGACGGAATACACCGATGAAGAGCGAAAGACCCTGCGCACCGCCGCCTTCGGCGCCGTGTTCCTGGTCTCGCACGCCGATCCCGGCTTCTTCGCCAGCTTCAAGGAGAGCATCGTGGGCGCCAAGGCGCTCGCCGGCGCCTCGCCCGACCTGCAGGCCGTCTTCAAGGCCGGCGGCCTGCCCGAGGTGCCCAAGGGCTCACCGGCCGAGATGGAGTCCGGCGTGCTGGCCGCCCTGCAGCAGTCCACCGGCATCCTCGCCAAGGACCCGCAGGACCTGGCCGAGTTCCGCGCCGTCATCACCAGCGCCTGCGACCAGGTCGCCGCCGCCTCCGGCGGCGTGAAGGACACCGAGACCACCGCCATCACCAAGGTCAAATCCGCCCTAGGCGCCTGACCCACAGTCCCCAAGATCGTCCGACTTGCCTGGCAGATGGGCGTATCCCGGCTCAAGGTACCCCCATCTGCCAGGCAACTTCGATGATCGAGGGCGGGTTCGACGATCGAGGGCGGGTTCGAGGGTCGAGGGCGGGGTCAGGTGAGGAGGTGGGCGGCGGCGGTCAGGGCGGCGGCGTGGTGGTGGAGGTCGGCGAGGATGTCGGCCTCGGTGGTGGGGCGCAGGCGGGCCAGGGGGATGGAGACGCTGATGGCGTCGACGGCCGGGCGGCGCAGGGGGACGGCGACGGCCAGGCACATGATGCCCTCGGTGTTCTCCTCGCGGTCGACGGCGTGGCCGTGGTCACGGATCG
The DNA here is from genome assembly GCF_016862575.1 of Catellatospora bangladeshensis. Taxonomy (GTDB): domain Bacteria; phylum Actinomycetota; class Actinomycetes; order Mycobacteriales; family Micromonosporaceae; genus Catellatospora; species Catellatospora bangladeshensis. The sequence goes on from NZ_BONF01000041.1 coordinate 107,703, forward strand.
TGGCCAGCTCGGCGTGCAGGGCCTCGGGGGTCGTCACGGTGTGGGCGGTGAGGGCGGGCAGGGGCCAGTCGAGGAGGCGGTCCACGTCGGCGTCGGTGCGCTGGGCGAGCAGCGCCTTGCCCAGTGCGGTGGCATGCGCGGGCAGGCGGCGGCCGATCGCGCTGAACAGGCGCAGCGGGTGGGCCGACTCCCGTTTCGCTATGTAAACGACGTTCGGCCCGTCGAGGCGGCCCAGGTGGACCGTCTCGCCGAAGCGCTCGGCGAGCGCGTCGAGGGTGGCGTTGACCAGGCCGAGCGCGTCGTCGCTGTCCAGGTACGCGGCGCCGACCTGCAGCGCGCGTACGCCGAGGCCGAAGCGGGTGCCGGTGGGGTCCGTCTCCACCCAGCCGCGCCGGCTCATCGTGCGCAGCAGGCCGTGCAGGCTGCTCTTGGGGATGTCCAGCTCGCGGGCCAGCTCGACCAGCCCGCGCGGGCCCCCGGCGGCGAGCGCCTCCAGCAGCTCCAGCGTGCGGTCGGCGGACTTCACCGGTGGGCGGGCGGCCCCCTGCTGGTTCATTGCCAATCCCTTCGTCCGCCACTAGGGTCACATACGTGACTGTAGTTCACCAACATGAACACTCATCTGACATCGCCACCGTGCTGGCCGGTGACCGGCTGCTGCCGGTGGTCATCCTTCCTGATGCCGCCGCGGCCGAGCCGCTGGCCGCCGCCCTCACCTCGGGCGGCCTGCGCTCCATCGAGGTCACCCTGCGCACCCCGGCCGCGATCGACGCGATCAAGCGGCTGGCCGCCTCGTCCGAGCTGCTCGTCGGGGCGGGCACGGTGCTCACCCCGGACCAGGCGGAGCGGGCCGTCGAGGCGGGCGCGCGTTACGTCGTGTGCCCCGGCTTCAGCGCCGCGGTGGTACGCCGCTGCCAGGAGCTGGACGTGCCGGTGTTCCCCGGCGTGGCCACCCCGACCGAGATCCAGATGGCGCTGGAGGCGGGCCTGACCGCGGTCAAGTTCTTCCCGGCCGAGCAGCTCGGCGGCGCCCCGATGGTCAAGGCGCTGTCCGCCCCGTTCCCCGGCATGCGCTTCGTGCCCACCGGCGGGGTCACCACCGCCAACCTGGGGGCATACCTGTCCGTTCCGGCCGTGCTGGCCGTCGGCGGGACCTGGATGGTCGCCGCCGACCTGCTCAAGGCCGGCGACTACGCCGAGATCACCCGCCGCACCGCCGCCGCCGTGGCCGCCGCGCGGGAGCTGACCGAGGGGGCCGACGATGCCCGTTGACGCCCGCCCGGCCGAGGAGTGCCGCTACGACCTGGTCTCGCTCGGCGAGGTGATGCTGCGGCTGGACCCGGGTGAGGGCCGGGTGCGCACCGCGCGCTCGTTCCGTGCCTGGGAGGGCGGCGGCGAGTACAACGTGGCCCGCGGCCTGCGCCGCTGCTTCGGCATGCGCACGGCGCTGGTCAGCGCGTTCGCCGACAACGAGGTGGGCCGCCTGCTGGAGGACTTGATCCTGACCGGCGGCGTGGACACCTCGCTGATCCGCTGGGTGCCCTACGACGGCATCGGCCGCACCGTGCGCAACGGCCTCAACTTCACCGAGCGCGGCTTCGGCGTACGCGGCGCGGTCGGCGTCTCCGACCGAGGTCACACCGCCGCCGGGCAGCTGCGTCCCGAGGACGTGGACTGGGAGCACCTGTTCGGCACCCTCGGGGTGCGCTGGTTCCACACCGGCGGCATCTACGCCGCCCTGTCCGACGGCACGCCCGACGTGATCGAGGCCGCGATGGCCGCAGCCCGCCGCCACGGCACGATCATCTCCTACGACCTGAACTACCGCCCCAGCCTGTGGAAGGGCATCGGCGGCAAGGCGCGGGCGCAGGAGGTCAACCGCGCGCTGGCCCGCTACGTCGACGTGATGATCGGCAACGAGGAGGACTTCACGGCCAGCCTCGGCTTCGAGGTGCCCGGGACGGCCGACGACCTGTCCGAACTGGAGGCCGAGAACTTCGAGAAGATGATCGGCCAGGTGGTGCAGGAGTACCCGAACTTCAAGGTGGTCGCCACCACCCTGCGCACCGTGCGCAGCGCGACGGTCAACGACTGGGGCGCGGTCGCGTGGAGCCGTGACGGCTTCGCCCATGCCACGCACCGGCCGAACCTGGAGATCCTGGACCGGGTGGGCGGCGGCGACAGCTTCGCCAGCGGCCTCGTCTACGGCCTGCTCACCACCGGTGACCTGGCCCGCGCCGTCGAGTACGGCGCCGCGCACGGCGCGCTGGCGATGACCACCCCCGGCGACACCTCGATGGCGACCCGCGCCGAGGTCGAGGCGCTGATGGGCGGCGGCTCCGCCCGCGTCCAGCGCTGACCGCACCCCGACCGGCCGAGGCCCCGTTCATGCGACTCCAGCGGCATGAACGGGGCCCCGGCCTCGTGGCGGATCAGCTCGCGGGAAGCGGGTGGTACAGGTCGCGGGCGTGGTCGGCGACGGCGGCGCCGGTGACGGTCGCCTCCAGGGGCAGCATGTCGAGGCAGAGGCGGATCGCGTCGGTCATCCGGACCAGCGGCACCCGCATCGACAGCGTGCAGTGCGGCACCCAGGCGCCCGGCTGGTAGAACGAGCCGGTCTCGATGCCCGCGGCGGTCAGCCGCTCGTGCACGGCGGCGTGATGGGCCAGCAGCTCGGCGGTGGGCACCGGCCCGAGCCACAGCACCCGGCCCAGGAACTGCCCGATGTGGTCGAACGTGAGCCGGATCGGCGGCGCGATCGGCATACCCTGCAGCGCCGCCTGCACGGCCGGCCCGTCGAGCGCGTCAGCGCTGGTGATCGACAGGTGCGGCCGGTGCTTGCGGTGCGTGAGGTCACGCAGGGTCGGCACCCCCTCCGCCTCCAGCGCGTTCCACAGCGTACGCAGCCGCGCGGTGGCGACCGGGTCGAGATAGAGCTCCAGGGCCGCTGCCATGATCGGAGACCCTACCGCCGCCCCCCGCCGCCCGCGACGCCGTTTCCGTGGGCCGCGAGCAGCGCCCGGACCAGCTGCGGCACGGCTTCGCTGATGGGCGTGCGGACCACCTCGTCGGCGATGACGTCGTACGGCGTCGGCTCGGCGTTGACGATGGTGATGTGGGCGCCCTCCGTCATCGCGATCGCGCACAGCGACGCGGCCGGCTGCACCGTGAGCGACGTGCCGATCGCCCAGAACACCTGGCACGCCTTCGCGATCGCGCCCGCCTGGCTCAGCGTCTCGCCGTCCAGGTTCTCGCCGAACATGACCGTGCCCGCCTTGAGGATGCCGCCGCAGGACAGGCACGCCGGGTCCGGCTCGCCCGCGGCGACCCGGTCCAGCGCCTCGCGCATGGTGCCGCGCTCGCCGCAGCCCATGCACCGCACCGTGAACATGGTGCCGTGCAGCTCCAGCACCTTGCGCGGGGTCGAACCGGCCTTCTGGTGCAGGCCGTCGATGTTCTGCGTGATGATCCGCACCGGGAACCCGGCCCGCTCCAGCTCGGCCAGCGCCAGGTGCGCGGCGTTGGGCAATGCGGCCCAGGCCGCGTTGTCCGCCCGCGCCAGCCACGACCGCCGCCGTACCTCCGGGTCGGCCATGTAATGCTCGTACGTGAACAGCTTCTCCGCGTCGGGGTCCCTGGTCCAGACACCCTGCGGACCTCGGAAGTCGGGAATGCCGGAATCGGTCGAGATGCCCGCCCCGGTGAGGACGGCGATCATCGGCTTTCGATCGGTCATCCGTCCATGATCCCAGCGGCCGACAACCCGTTATCGGCTCGCGGTCCAGGGCCGCAGCTTCTCCGGGTTGCGCACCGCCCACACGCGCCGGACCAGCCCGTCCGCCACCTCGAACGCGAACACCGCCACGACGGCACCGTCGCGCTGAGCCACCAGCCCCGGCTGGCCGTTGACGGTCCGCTCCACCAGGCTCGTCCCGGCCAGCCGTTCGGCCATGCCGATCGCGAACCGCGCGACCTGCGCGCCGCCCTCGATCGGGCGCAGCACCGCGTTGACCAGGCCGCCGCCGTCGGCGACTACCGTCGCGTCGGGATCGAGCAGCCCCAGCAGCGCCGCGATGTCCCTGGCTTCCCACGCCAGCCGGAAGTCCCGCACCACCTCGGTGCGCCGCGCCCCGGGCGCCGGTGCGGCCCGCGCCGCGCCGACCCTGCGCCGGGCCGAGACGGCGAGCTGGCGGCATGCCGCGGGGGTACGCCCGACGATCGCGCCGACCTCGGTGAACGGGTATCCGAACACGTCGTGCAGCACGAACGCGACCCGCTCGGCCGGGGTCATCGTGTCCAGCACGACGAGGAACGCCATGCTCACCGACTCGTCGAGGGTGATCCGGTCGGCCGGATCGGCCCCGCCCCACTCGGCTGGTTCGGGCAGCGGCTCGGGCAGCCACTCGCCGACGTAGCGTTCCCGGCGGGCCCGCGCGGAGCCGAGCAGGTCGAGGCAGATCCGGGTGGCCACCGTGGTCAGCCAGGCGCCCGGCGCCTCGATCACGTCCCGCTGCGCCGGGGTCAGCGCATACCAGCGGGTCAAGGTCTCCTGCACCGCGTCCTCGGCGTCGGCCAGCGAGCCCAGCAGCCGGTACGTCAGGTTGATCAGCTGCCGCCGCTCGTCCAGGACCGTGCTCAGGCCCGGTTCGGCTGGGTGGTTCACGGGGTGGTTCCTTTCGCGCGACTCGCGCCGACAGTACGCCGCGTCACATCCGTGCCCGCACGCCTCACATCCCGCGGGGCTGCGTCGTCGGACGGGTGAGACCGATCCGGACGGGATCGGCGACCTCGGGGAGGCACCGAAATGCGCAAGGCTTTCACCGGACTGGCGGGGCTGCTGATGCTGGCCGTCGTCGCGGAGTTCTACTTCGCCGCCGCCGGGGCCGCCGAACCCGGCCTCTACCGGCCGCACCACGTGCTCGGGTACGTCATCTTCCTGCTGCCGCTGGTGATGGCGCTGGTCGCGGCGCTGGGCGGGCTGCCCCGGCGGCTCATCGGCCTGGCGCTGCTCGTGGTCGGCCTGACCTCGCTGCAGGTGGTGATCGCGAAGGCCGCCCGTGCCCTCGGTGACGGCGGCGGGCTCGTCTTCGGCCTGCACGCCGTCAGCGGCCTGGCCATCCCGCTCGTCGCCTGGCTGATCCTCCGCCAGGCCCGCGCACTGCCCGACCCCGCCACCGCCGAGCCCGCCGCCGGCTGACCGTCCGGACCGGGGTTGATCACGATTTCGTGTCGAAATGTGTGGCTGGACCGCAGATCATGACACCGGATCGCGATCTTCCCCACCCGGGCAGAGTCTTCGGCCGGTCAGGAGGCGGCCAGGGGTTTGACCCACCGCGACCACTGTGGCTGGCGGTGGTAGCCGGCCGCGGACCAGGCGGCGTGGGCGAGGTCGTTCTCGTCGAGCACCATCGCCCCGGCCCGCCGCCCGCCGAACCCGGTGAAGCGTTGCTCCGCCGCGTCCAGCAGGGCTCGGCCGATACCCTGGCGCCGCCGCCCCGGGTGCACCGCGAACCGGTAGAGGTGGCAGCGCCACCCGTCCCAGCCGGCGATCAGCGAGCCGACGATCTCGTCCTCGTCGACCGCCAGCAGCAGCGCGTCAGGGTCGCGGGCGAGCAGCGCGGTCACGGCCTCGGCGCTGTCGTCGCGGTCGGTGTCCTCGGCGGCGAGCTTCCAGAAGGCGAGCACCCGCGGGATGTCGGCGGGCTGGGCGGTGCGCAGCGGGACGGCCATACCCCAGATGATCTCAACGCGGTCGCCACGGCCCGCCGCCGCAGGCCCGCCGCCCACGGGCTGGGCACTGCAGGTGCGGCGCCGTCAGCGCTGACGGGTGTACGCCCGCAGGAAGGCCAGCTCGTCGGCGTAGAGGTCGAGGCTGCGGGACACGGAGCGGTTGCCGTGGCCGACGTCGCCCTCGCGGCGCAGCAGCACCGGCCGGTCGCCGGAGGTGGCGTGCTGGAGCGCGGCGGCCAGCTTGCGGGCGTGCAGCGGATCGACCCGGCTGTCCCCGTCGAACACCGTGAACAGCACCGCCGGGTAGTTCGTGCCCGCGAGCACGTGGTGGTACGGCGAGTAGGACAGCAGCCAGCCGAGCTGCTCCGGATCGGACGCGGTGCCGTACTCGCCGGACCAGGTCGTGCCGAGCCCGAACAGCTCGTAGCGGACCATGTCGAGCAGCGGCGCCGAGCACACCACCGCGGCGTACGCGGCGGGCCGCTGGGTGAGCGCCGCGCCGACCAGCAGGCCGCCGTTGGAACCGCCCATGATCGCGAGCTGCGCGGGGGTCGTCGTGCCCGACGCGACGAGCCAGTCCGCCGCCGCGTGGAAGTCGTCGAAGACGTTCTGCTTACGGGCGAGCATGCCGTCGCGGTGCCACTGCTCGCCCTCCTCGCCGCCGCCGCGCAGGTTGGCCACGGCCCAGACCCCGCCCGCCTCGGCCCACGCGATCGCCATCGCCGAGTACCACGGGGTCAGCGAGATGTTGAAGCCGCCGTACCCGTACAGCACCGTGGGCCGGGGACCGGCGGGCGCGCCGGCGCGGGAGACTACGAACATGCGCACGTCAGTGCCGTCGGCCGAGGTGTAGGTGACCTGCTCGGTGACCAGGTCGCCGAGCTCGGCCGCGCCGGGCGGGGCGGCCCAGCGAGTGACCGTGCGGAACCGGGCGTCGAAGCGGTGCACGGTGCCCGGAGTGGTGTAGTCGCCGTACCCGAACCAGGCCTCGTGGCCGCCGTCCGGGTGTGCGGTGAGGCCGTTGAGGCTGCCCACGCCGGGCAGTGCCACCTTGGCCACCTCCTCGCCGGTGGCCAGCTCGTGCACGGTCAGCTCGCTGAGCGCGTGCCGGGTCGTGGCGACCAGCAGCACGGGCGTCTCCAGCGGGGGGCCGTCGAGCACCACGTAGTCCTCCAGCACCGCGCCGGGGTCCTCGGGGATCAGCTCGCGCCAGTTCTCGTACGCCGGCTCCGCCGGGTCGGCGACGCACAGCCGCCACCGGGGCGCGTCGCGGTTGGTCTGCAGGTAGACGCGGTCGCCCCGGAACTCGGCGTAGGTCAGCGCGTCGACGCCCTGCTGAAGGGGGCGCAGCGCGGGCGCGTCGAGCGTGCTCGCGGACAGGTCGGCCAGCCACAGGTCGTTGCGCGGGTCGGTGCCCTGGGTCTCGCTGACGGTGAGCCAGCGGCCGTCGCGGGAGACCGACGGCCAGAAGTAGCGGCCGCGCGGCGAGTCGCCGCCCATGATCAGAACATCGGTGTCCGGGTCGGTGCCGAGGCGGTGCAGGTAGACGCGCCGGTGCAGCTTGTGGTCGTCGCCGGGGACGCTGCCGGGGGCGAGGAAGCGGGAGTAGTAGAAGGCGTGCCCGCCGGGCAGCCAGGCGATGCCGGTGTGCCGCATGCGGTCGATCGGGCCGTCCACCACCTCCCCGGTGGCCACGTCCATCACCCGGAGCAGCGGCTCCTCGGTCCCGCCCACCGACAGGGCGTACGCCAGCAGCGTGCCCTCCCGGGACGGGTAGTGGAAGTCCAGCGTGGTGGCGCCGCTCGGGTCGACGGCGTTGGGGTCGATCAGCACCCGCTCGGCGCCGTCCGGCTCGACGAGCCAGAGCACGGCGTGGTCCTGCTCGGGCGCCCGGCGCAGGTAGAAGCCGCGCCCGCCGCGCCATACCGGGGTGCCGACCGCGCCGACCGCCATCAGCTCCGCCAGCCTGGCCCGCAGCGCGGCCCGCTCGGCCCAGTCCGCCCGGTGCTCCGCCAGCAGCGCGTCCTGCGCCCGCGACCAGTCCTCGACCGCCGGGTCGGCGGCGTCCTCCAGCCACCGGTATGGATCGGCGATCCGGTGCCCGTGCACCTCCTCCACGAGGTTCGACCGGGCGGCGGGCGGGTACGTGGAGGGGGCACGGTCCGTGGACATGCCGTAAAGGATGCACTACGGAAGGTGTCATCGCACGTGCGAGTTGCGGCTCTCCCACTTTCCCGGCGGAAGCCGGGACGACGGTTCTAGGGTGACGGCTATGCGAGGTTTGATCGTCGAGACGGGACGCCCGGACTCGGCGCAGTACGTCGACGACCTGCCCGAACCGGACGAGTCCGAGGGCCAGGTGCTGGTGCAGGCGCTCGCGGTGGGCATCTGCGGCACCGACCGGGAGATCGTCGCGGCGGAGTACGGCACCGCCCCCGGCCCGGACCGGCGGCTGGTGCTCGGCCACGAGTCGCTGGGCCGGGTGATCTCCGACGACTCCGGCCGCTGGCAGCCCGGCACGCTGGTCGCCGGGGTGGTGCGCCGGCCGGACCCCGTGCCGTGCGTGAACTGCCTGGTCGGCGAGTGGGACATGTGCCGCAACGGGCAGTACGTGGAGTGCGGTATCAAGGAGCGGCACGGCTTCGCCCGGGAACGCTGGCGCGTCGAGCCCGACTTCGCGGTCGCGCTGGACCCCGCGCTGCTGGAGGTAGGCATGCTGCTGGAGCCGACCAGCGTGGTGGCCAAGGCGTGGGAGCACATCGAGCGCATCGGCCTGCGCGCCCGCTACGAGCCGAGCACCGTGCTTGTCACCGGGGCCGGGCCGATCGGCCTGCTCGCGGCGCTGCTCGGCCGCCAGCGGGACCTTGAGGTGCACGTGCTGGACCGGGCCACCGACGGCCCGAAGCCGGAGCTGGTGGCGGGCCTGGGCGCGACGTACCACACGGGCTCGGTGTGCGACGTCGGCTTCGATCCCGACATCGTGCTGGAGTGCACCGGCGCGCCGCCGGTCATCGCCCAGGCGATCGACCAGGTCGGGCCGAACGGCACGGTCGCGCTCACCGGCGTCTCCAGCGGCGGCCGCAAGCTGGCGCTCGACCTAGGCGGCCTCAACCGCGACATGGTCCTGGAGAACAACGTGGTCTTCGGCACGGTCAACGCCAACCTGCGCCACTGGCAGGAGGCAGCCCACGCGCTGCGCTCCGCCGACCGCGACTGGCTGGCCGCCCTCATCACCCGCCGCGTCCCCGCCGACCACTACGCCGAGGCCCTCGACAGCCGCCCCGACGACATCAAGGTCGTCCTCGACTTCGCCCCCTGACCACCGCGCGTCCCGCCCACGCCCGCCCCGCCCCGCGGTCCGCGCGCCGTCCCGCCCGCGGTCCGCGCGGCGCGCGCCTTGATCATCCGACTTGCCTGGCACATGGGCGAAAGCGGCTTCAAGATACGCCCGTTTGCCAGGCAAGTCGGACGATCATGGGCGCCCCGTCCGGCGCGGCGCGGCCCCGCGCGGCGGGCGTTCGGGTGGGGAGGGCGGGGGTCAGGGGCGGGGGTGGGTGGTGGACAGGATGGTTTCGGCGAGGAGGTCGGGGGCGTCGCTCATGGGGATGTGGCCGCAGCCGGGGAGGGTGACGTGGCGGGCGTGCGGCAGGCGCTCGCGGGCGATGGCGGCCTGGCGGGGGAGCAGGATGCGGTCGCGGTCGCCCCAGGCCACGGTGACCGGCACGTCCGGCACGCCGTGGAAGTGGTAGCCCTTGCCGGCGGCGCGGGCGACCGGCCGGAACCCGGCGCCGTCGCGCATGGCCAGCGCGTCGGACAGCGCCCGCTCCTCGCCGATGCGGCCGGGGTGGGTCATGAGCATGGCGAACGCCAGCGCGCGGGTCGGCGACGGGCGCATGTTGGCGCGCAGGACCGGCCGGGGCAGCAGGGTGCCCAGGCGGATCGCGGTGAGCACGGTGACCGCGTACCGGGCGTGCCAGCGGGTCCAGAAGCCGGCGGGGGAGATCGCGGTGGCCGAGGCGACGTGCCCGGCCGCGGCCAGCTCCAGCGCGATCGCGCCGCCGAGACTGTTGCCCGCGACGTGCGGCCGGTGCAGGCCCTGCGCGGCCAGCCACTGCGCGAGCTGCGCGACGCTGGCCGCCATGTCGCCGGGCATGCCGCCGTCGGGCACGGGCGAGCGGCCGAAGCCGGGCAGGTCGATCGCGATCACGTCGTGCGCCTCGGCGAGCCGGTCCAGCACCGGCTCCCAGGCCCGCCAGTGGTGGCCGATGCCGTGGATCAGCAGCAGCGGCTCGCCGGAGCCACGCCGCTCGTACGCCACCTCGATGCTCATGCCGCCTCCTGCCCGGTCCCGGTGCTGTGTACGCCGAAGGAGCGGCCCAGCGCCGCGACCTCCTGCTCCATCCGTGGCACCAGCACCCGCGACCGGCGCCCGACCAGCGCGTCGGCGAGCCGCGAGCTGATCAGCGTGCGCAGCCAGTGCACCCCGGCGATCGCCCGTGGCACGTAGACGCGGCGGCGGCGGCGCTCGACGCCGCGTACGAAGGCCCGCGCGCACCGCTCCACGGAGGTGATCGAGCCGACGGGCCAGGGCATGGCGCGGAACGAGTCGCGGAACGACGGCAGGTCGGCGCGGGCGTCGCGGACCAGGTCGGTGTCGATCCAGCCGGGGTGCGCGGTGCCGACGCCCACCCCGTGGTGGGCCAGCTCCAGCCGCAGCGCCGTGCCGAAGTGCTCGACCCCGGCCTTGGCCGCGCAGTACGCCGACATGCCCGGCAGCGCCGCGAACGCGGCCGTGGAGGAGACCAGCAGGTAGTAGCCGCGCGCGGCGATGACCGGCGCGGCGGTGGCGGCGACGGTGCGCATCACGCCGATCAGGTTCACCTCGACGGTGCGGGCCAGCGCGCCGATGTCGCCGGCCGCGACGGTGCCCAGGCTCGCCACGCCCGCGTTGGCGACGACGGCGTCGATGCGCCCGAAGGCGGCCAGGGTCCCGGCCACGGCCCGGTCCAGCGCGGCCGAGTCGGTCACGTCGGCGGCGAACCAGGCGGCGGTGCCGTCGCCGTGCGCGGCGTCCAGCTCGTCGGCGAGCAGGCGCAGCCGGTCCGGCTCCAGCCCGACCAGCGCGAGCCGGGCCCCGTGCGCGGCGGCGAGCCGGGCGGTGTACTCGCCGATGCCCCGGGCGGCTCCGGTGACCAGCACGACCTGCCCGGACAGCCGGGGCGTCACCGGTTCACCCCGGCGGTCGCGGCGCGGGCGGGCACGGCCCGGTACGCCCCGGGGTCGAAGCGCCGCGTACGCAGCCAGTACGTCCACGTGTAGCCGGGCCACAGGGTCGAGTTGCGGCCGTGCTCGTCGAGGTACCAGCTGCGGCAGCCGCCGGTGGCCCACACCGTGCCCGCCATCCGCCGGTCCAGCGCCTCGTTGTAGCGCCGCTGCGTGTCCGGGTCGGGCTCGATGGCGGCACCGGTCCGGTCCAGGTGCCGCAGCGCGCCGAGCAGGTAGGCGAGCTGGCATTCGATCATGAAGACCACCGAGTTGTGGCCGAGCCCGGTGTTCGGCCCGAGCAGCAGGAACAGGTTCGGGAAGCCCGACACGGCGACGCCGCGGTAGGCGTGCATGCCGCCCGCCCAGTGCTCGGCCAGGGTGCGCCCGTCGGCGCCCCGGATGGCGTGCGCCATCGGCAGGTCGGTGACGTGGAAGCCGGTGCCCAACACGATGGTGTCCACAGGGTGGGTGCGCCCGTCCGCGGTGACCACGCCGTCCGCGGTGACCCGGGTGATCGGCTCGGTGACCACGTCCACGTTGTCGCGCGCCAGCGCCGGGTAGAAGTCGTCGGACAGCAGCACCCGCTTGCAGCCCATGGTGTAGCGCGGAGTGAGCTTCGCGCGCAGCGCCGGGTCGGCCACCGAACGGCGCAGGTGCCGCCGGGCCACGGCCTGGCCCACCCGCATCAGCGCCGGGCGCAGGAACGCGGTGCCCTGCAGCTCGCGCCCCCAGTAGGCGGCGGTCCGGGCGAGCCGGTGGGTGAACGGCGCGGCGCGGAACAGCCGCCGCTCCAGCGCGCTTATCCGCCGGTCGCCGCGCGGCAGCACCCAGGCCGGGGTGCGCTGGAACAGGGTCAGCCGTGCGGCCTGCGGCGCGAGCTGCGGCACGAACTGGATCGCCGAGGCGCCGGTGCCGACGACGGCGATCCGCCGCCCGCGCAGGTCGAGGTCGTGCCGCCAGCGCGCGGAGTGGAACGTCTCGCCCCGGAAGCCCGCCAGGCCGGGCAGGTCCGGGATGGACGGCTCGGTCAGCGGCCCGCCCGCCGCGACCAGCACGTCCGCCGAGTACGCCCCGTGCGAGGTGTCCAGCCGCCACACCTGATCCGCGGCGTCCCAGGCCGCGGCGTGCACCTCGTGGCCCAGCCGCAGGTGCGGGCGTACGCCGTGCTCGTCGGCGCAGCGGCGCAGGTAGGCCCAGATCTCCGGCTGCGGCGAGAAGCTGCGGCTCCAGCCGGGGTTGCGGGCGAACGAGAAGGAGTACAGGTGCGACGGCACGTCGCAGGCGCAGCCGGGGTAGGTGTTGTCGCGCCAGGTGCCGCCCACCTCGGCGCCCCGGTCGAACACGAGGAAGTCGTGGTGGCCCGCGCCGCGCAGCCGGATCGCCGCGCCGATGCCGCCGAATCCGGCGCCGATGATCGCGATGCGGGTGTGGCGGGATCCGTCCTTGCTGTTCACCGGCGACCTCCTCGGCGAGACCGCCTGGTACCCATCGGTACCAGGAGCGCTGCCCCAGAAATTACCATCGGGTAACACGCCGGGGAAGGACCGAAAAGGGTGCGGGCCGCCGGTACAGTCGGCAGCCATTCGACCCTGTGCTTCCGAGCAGCGGAGGAACCGTGGCCGCCCCCACCAGAACGTTCGAGTCCGTCCGGCGTGACCTGACCACGGCGCTGGCCACCTGCGTGGCGGAGAAGGGCTACGCGTCCACCACCATCGCCGACGTCGTGGCGCTGGCCCGCGTCTCCAAGCGCACCTTCTACGAGCACTTCTCCGCCAAGGAGGAGTGCCTGATGGCGCTGTACGAGCACGTCTGCGACCGGCTCATGCTGATCATCAGGGCGGCCGCCTCCGGTGACCAGCCCTGGCCGCAGCGCATCAGCGACGGCGCCGCGGCGTACCTCGGCGCGCTGGAGACCATGCCCGCGTTCACCCGGACCATGCTGGTCGAGGTGCAGGCGGCCGGGCACCGCGCGTTCCAGCTGCGCCAGCGCACCCTGCAGCGCTTCGCCGGCACGCTGGTCGACCTGGTCGAGGGCGGCCGGCTCACCGACCCCGAGCTGCAGCCGCTGTCGCAGCCGCAGGCGCTGGCCATCGTCGGCGGGATCAACGAGCTGCTGCTGCACGCCATCGACCCGTACGCCGACACCGCCGGCCCCGACGTGCAGGGCCGCTTCGCCGCGCTGCACGAGGACGTGGTCCGCCTGATCTCGGCGGTGCTCAAGGGCTGAACCTGCACAGCGGGTGCTCAACGCATAGACATCCGGTGTTGTGTCAGGGATGTTTCGTGTGCGACGATGACCGCGTTCGCGTTGGGAGCACGCGCGACATCCTCGCCGAGGGCACCCGGTTGCACCACCGGGACGGCGACGGCACGGACCGGTTCTGGTCGCGTGCGTTCACCTGAGTTCCGCCCGCCGGGCCGGGCAATCCGCAGCACTGCGTGACGCCCCCGGCGCGGCCCTCCTCCCGGTCGTGGCCAGGGCGTCCACACGGGACCCCGGCCCCGGGGCTCCGTCCTTGGCCCAAGGAGAAGGCAATGAGATTCCCGATCACCCTGTCCGGAAGGCGCAAGGCAATCGCGCTGACCGGCGCGAGCGCCCTCGTGGTAGCGGGCCTCGTCACGCTGCCCGCCGCGATGGCGCACGCCGCACCCGGCTGCGACATCACCTACGCCGCCAACGAGTGGACCGAGGCGCCGGGCTCCGGCGGCTTCACCGCCAACATCACCGTGAAGAACACCGGTGACGCGCTCACCAGCTGGACGCTGCGCTACTCGTACGCCAACGGCCAGACCCTGACCCTGCCCGGCTGGTCGGCCAACTGGACCCAGTCCGGCGGCAACGTCACCGCCTCGAACCTGTCCTACAACGGCTCGCTGGCCACCGGCGCGTCGACCAGCATCGGCATCAACGGCCGCTGGTCGGGCAGCAACGCCAAGCCGACGTCGTTCACGCTGAACAACACCACCTGCACCACCGGCGGGGTGACCCCGAGCCCGAGCACCAGCCCGAGCACCCAGCCGAGCCCCAGCACGAGCCCGAGCGCCAGCCCGAGCCCGCAGGCGAAGTCGATCATCATCTCCCCGGCGTCGGTGAGCGTGGCCGAGGGCTCCAGCTCCTCGGTGACCGTCAAGCTCAGTGCCGCGCCGACCGCGAACGTGACCGTGGCGCTGGCCCGCTCCGGCGACACCAGCATCACCGCCCCGTCGTCGGTGACGCTGACCCCGTCGAACGCGGTGGCCGGCGTGAGCGTCTCCATCGCCGCGGCCGAGGACAGCGACCAGACCCACGGCACCGCGACGGTAGCGGCGTCGGCCTCGGGCTACACGGGCGCCTCGCTGGCGGTCACCGAGATCGACAACGACATCACGCAGAGCGGCCGGGTGGACAACCCGTACGCCGGCGCGACCGGCTACGTGAACCCGAACTGGCGCTCCAAGGCCATCGCCGAGCCGGGCGGCTCGCGCGTGGCCAACACCTCGACCGGTGTCTGGCTGGACCGCATCGCGGCCATCGCCGGCAGCAGCAGCGCGATGGGCCTGCGG
>NZ_BONF01000042.1 GCF_016862575.1 Catellatospora bangladeshensis
TGGCTTTCTTGGCTCAATGTCGCCGAGATCCCTGTCGACATCGTTCAGGGCACGCTCCACGGCACACACATGACGCGGCTCGCGCGCTCATGGCCGGCTCCCGCGATCTCGGACATCAATGACATGGCTGAGGACGTCGGCCGTCTCCTGGTCACGTATCAGACCGGAGTGGTCCTGCCACGGCGAGACCACCTTCCGGACGAGTGGCCACCGCTCCGGATCCGCTGACGTGTGCCCAGCCCAGCGCCCCGGACGAGACTCATGATCCAGATGATGGCACCGGAGCCGTCGCAGCGGGGTGGAGCCGTCGACCGGCTGCCTCGCGTACGTCGTCCTCCTCCAGTGGGTCTCGGCTCAGGTCGGCCAGCCACTGACGGGCGTCATCGGTGGGCGGCGTGTGCTCGGCGGCGAGCAGCCGCACCCCAGGCTCGCAGTCCAGCAGGCCGAGGGGCAGCAGCTGCGTGGTGCGTTCCGTGTCGAGCGCGAGGAGGCTGGTCAGGTAGCTGGTCCGCTCGTACGAGTGGGGCGAGCCGTGCAGCAGTCTGCGCAGAATGCGTACCAGCTGATCCTTGACGGAGACTGCGCCGCCCACGGTGGTCACGATGCGGGTGAGTCCTTCAGTGAGGGTGTCGTAGCCGCACCAGCCGGTGCACTCGTCGAGTTCTCGTACTGCGGCGAGCAGTGCAGGAATGTCGGCCTGGCCGCCGTGATCGGCCAGGATCTGCCAGCCGGTCCAGGAGAGAGGATGGCCGGGTTGGGCGGCCCAGGTGCGCGCCTGCGTGAGCGCCAGGGGGCCGAGCCGTCGGATCGTGGAGCCGAGGAAGGGCAGGTTGAGTTCCGCGACGCGGTCGGCGAGGCCGAGGAGTTCTGGTGCCGGTTCGCGGCGGCGGAGCTGGGCGAGCACCGAGATTTTGGCCTGGCGGCTGACTGCGGTGGTGCCGAGGATCGCGATGAGCTCGCTGGTGGCCTTCTCTTCGAGGCCGGGTTGCCGGTGGCGCGAACGTGCCCGCGCGATGCGGCTGTCGGCGGCGCTGAGAACAGCGTCGATGGCTGGATCGCGTCCGGTCCAGACCGACCAGGGCCCGCTGCCGGGGAGGACGTCGTGTGCGTCGTCGGGCCGCAGGCGGCGTGCCGCGACCGTCCAGAGGTCATCCCACCAGGTCGCGGGCCATTCGCCGGCGATCTGCTCAAGCACGTCGATCCACCGGACGCCGTCGGCGGTGTAGTCGCGCAGCGCGCCCCGGGCGTGGTCGTCACCGGACCGAGCAAGAGCTGCGAGGACGCCTACAGCGACGTCGAACTGGTTGTCGTCGTCGGTGGGATCGGGCTCGGTGTAGTGCTTCTGCGGGCCGCAGGCTCGCATCTGCCCGACCAGCGGAGCGAGGTCGAGGTGCAGGTCGCGCACCAGGCGGGCCAGGTACACGATCCGGTCGTCGACCTGCCAGTCCCACCGGTGGTCGCGGCGCAGGCACTCGCCGGCGAGCTGAGCACCGTCGGGATCGCGCGGGGCCAGGTACGCGGCGTACCCGAGGCCACGCTGCATGCTGCCGCGCAGGGTTTTCGGAGAGTCGTAGTGCCAGGCGTGGTCGCAGTCCTCGTCAGCGCAGCTCATCGGGGGGAGTATGGGCTGCCGCGGGTTCGGCGACCACCGCTTTATCAACGGGATCCGATTCCGCCGCAGGCCGCGCCCGGTGCCGTCGCCGGACGAGGCTGCCCCACGCCGTCGCGACCGCCACGGAGACGGCCACCAGCACCATGCTGCCCACGACGTCGAGCACGTAGTGATTGCCCGTCGCGATCACGACCGCGACCATGAGCAACGGGAATGCCCACGCCAGCAGCGCCAGGCGCGGGCGCGACACCCGCAGCGCCGACCACGCGGCGTACGCGCACCACAGCGACCAGCCGACGTGCAGGCTGGGCATCGCCGAGAAGTGGTTCTGGCCGTTCCCCAGGTCCCGGGAGGCATGACCCAGGATGTCGTACGCGGCGACGATGTCGACGACGCCGGGCAGCGCGAACCGTGGCGGCGACAGCGGCAGCGCCCAGTAGACCGGGAGGATGAGCACCGTCATCGCGACCAGCGTGCGGCGAATCCGGCGGTAGACGCCTGCATGCCGCAGGAACACCCACACCAGGACCGCGATGATCACTAGGTAGTAGAGCCGGTACACGTACACCGCCAGGTGGCTGACGAGCACGTTGCCGGCCAGCCAGCCGTTCACGGTCCGCTCGATGTCCAGGTGCAGGGTCTGCTCGGCGGACTGGACGGCGTGCGCGTTGGCGGTGGCCGCAGCGACGTCCTTGCCCGCCGCGGCGTGCAGCCGGGTGAAGACCACGAGCCAGAGCATCAGGCCGGCCACCTCGACCAGTGCGCCGGGCCGCCCGCCGGCACCTCGGATGAGAGGGCTCGTCCAGGCTCGTACCAGCGGATTCGGTCTGTCACCGGCGGCCGCGCGCTCCTGACCGGCCCGCTCTGTCTGCCATGGACGGCGGCGTCTGGTCTCCGGCGGCGGAGTCACGCGGCCACGATACGCCGACAGCGGGGACGGCAGGCCGTCAGGCGCCGCCGTCCCCGCTGTGGGCAAGGAGTGACCTGTCAGGCGCCGTCGTGGCGCCAGCCGGCGGTGACCAGGGCACCGCTGGCGAACAGGCTGTTGACCTTCGTGATCTCGGCGGAGTTCGGGAAGGCGCTGGTGCAGGAGGTGCCCGCGCTGCTGCCCGACATCAGTTCGGAGCAGATGCCGGTGCGCCGGTCGGGCAGGCCGAGGATGTGGCCGAGTTCGTGCGCGGCGATGCGGGTGGGGTTGTGGCCCTCGGCAGTGGCCTGGCGGCCCATGTAGATGGTGCCGTTGCCGAGGGAGTTCACGTAGGCGCGCGGCCAGTTGTTGTCGGCGTAGACGCGGATGTTGAGCGGGCGGCCCGAGGTCCACCGCTCCAGGCGCACGTTGGTGACCCGGGCGTTCCAGTTGGCCGCGCCCTGGTGTACGACGTTGATGAACTCGGCGGCCTGGCTCGCGTCGTAGTAGAGCACCCGGACGGCGGCGGGTGCCGGGGCCGCGGTGGCGGCCGCACTGCCGAAGAGCTGGCTGGACAGGGTCATCGTGATCGCGGCGAGGGTGGCCACGGCGATGCGCGCGAGGTGTTTTCTCATGAACAGACACGATGCCGCATATGCTGAGATATTTCAATCTATAGATATGACTGCTCACGCCCTCATGGTGCGCGGGATGGTGCCGCATCGCCCTGAGCAGGGTCATTGACGCAGGATGCAACCACCATGACCGGCGGAAGGAGCCCTCCTAGATTCGAACACGTCCGCACCCGCGGACCACTCACGAGGGGAGCCCAACATGGGTATGAAGGTCCGGCTGCTGGTGGCAGCGGCGGCCGTCGCGACGGGAGTCCTGACCGGCGCCACGGGGGCCCAGGCGTCGCTGGGGTCGTGCTCGGGCGCGGTGCAGAGCTTGAACAGTTGGACGGTCTACTGCAACGGCACGAACTCGACCCACGAGTACCGTGCGACGGCTAAGTGCTACACGCTGACCGGCGTCTACCACCACACCGCGTACGGCAGCTGGGTCACCGCCGGCTGGCCCACCGTCAACTCGACGGCGAGCTGCACGTCGCAGTACGAGCTGGCCGACGGCTACTGGCAGACCCGCCTCAAGTGATCCGGCAACATCGCCGATTGACGCATAGCGAGCTATAACAGTGCTCGGGTGGGCGGACGGTCCGTCGGCCCACCCGAGTGCCGTCGGCCACGCTCAGCTGATCTCGCCATCATCGGCCCGAGGAACCGCGCTGCGCGCAGCGCGAAAGCCTAGCGGTGCAGTGGCGGCGGCCATACCGTCGCGCGCCGCCTGCTCGAGCCGGGAATTCTCGAGCTTGCCGGCCAGATCCGACGCCTCGCCGAACACCACCGCCGCCCGCTCCCGCTCCCCTAGCGCCGCGAGCACGCCGCCGTACTCGATCTGCGCCTCGAGCAGGAACGTCGGGTTCGCCCGCAGCGCGTCGACGCAACCTTCCAGCTCGCGGTTGGCCGAGCCGTAGTCGTGGCCGCGGGCGTGCACGACAGCCTGCGCGAAGTGCGCGTAACCGGCGTACTGCGGCAGCGACACCTGTTCGGCCAGGCCAAGCGCCTGGTGGGCGTGCAAGCGCGCGTCGGCGAGCTGTCCCGCGTTGGCCAACGTCACCGCCAGTTCGGAACGCACCACCAGCTCCCCGACCGGGTCGCGCTCCCGCTCGACCAGTGACAGGCATTCGGCGTACGCGCCGATGGCCTCCGGCCAGTTGCCGCGGTCGCGGTGGAACCGCGCCATCCGCCGCAGGCCGTGCGCCAGCGGCAGGCTCGCGTCGGCGGTCCGCAGCAGCCCGACCCCGCGCACGTAGTAGCCGCCGGCCGCCGTGGCGTCGCCGGTGCGGGCCGCGATGTCGCCCAGCGCGGTCAGCTTCACCCCGGCCTCGGCCATGTCACCCACCGCGAGGTAGTGCTCGGTGGCGTGCTCGAGGGCCGTGAGTTCTGCTGCCGTGTCGGCCAGCCCGTTGTAGATGTGGGCGGCGACCGTGTAGATCTCCGCCAGCAGCCACCGGTCGTCCAGCTGCCCGGCCAGCCCTAGCGCGCGGCCGATGTCGTCCGACGCGGCCTGCAGGTCGTCCTCCAGCAGGGCCGCGAACGCGATGCTCATCGAGATCGAGGCGATGCCTTCGGCGTCCCCGGTCTCCTGGACCGCCTCCAGGGCGCGCCGCCCCCGGCTGCGCACCTCCGCGGTGCGGGCCTCCATCCTCAGGTAGCCCTCGACGTTGTAGATGAGCTTCCACTGCCACTCGGCGATACCGGCCTCGGCGCACCGCTCGACCATGTCGAGGATCGACGTGCACTCGATCGCGAACCAGGTCCGCGGATCGCGCCGGTGCACGTCGATCGGGGCGACGTGACCGGACTTCGGCGGGCGCGCGAAGGCGTCGGCGTAGTAGAGCGCCATGTCGGCCTCCTCGGCCAGGCACTGCCAGGCCCGCGCAACCCGGTCCAGCAGGTCGCGCAGCGCGGCGCCGGGCTCCTCGTCCCGTGCCCGGTCCGCGGCGAACGTGCGCACCAGATCGTGCAGCCGGAACCGCTGCTGGCCGAGCGCGTCGGCACCCTGCGCGGTGACGAAGCTCGACTCGACCAGGGCCGCGAGCCGGTGCGGGCCGTCCTCGCTCCCGAAGACCTCGGCGGCGACCCACTCCGGGAACGTGTCCGTCGTGACGATGGCCAGCCGGCGCAGCAGCCGCTGCTCGTCGGGCGACAGCGCCGCATACCCGGAGCTGAGGCTCATCCGGACGCCGCGCTCCGGGCTGGTCAGCCGGTCGAGCCGCCGGGAGGCGTCGACAAGCTGGGCGGCCACCGCCTGCAACCCCGACGGCGAGGCCATCGCCCGGGTGCCGCTGATCCGGGTCGCCAGCGGCAGGTAGCCGCAGTAGCCCGCGATCGCCACCGCGGCCCGCCTGTCGGCCTCCGTGCGGAACGAGCCGGACAGCCGCTCCAGCATCAGCAGCGCCTCACGCTCGCTCCACGGCTCCAGCTGCACGAAGGCGGCTCCGTCGAGGTCGATGAGCCGGCGGCGGCTCGTGACGATCACCGGGCACTCCGGTCCCGGCAGCAGCGGCGCGAGCTGCGCCACGTCAGCCGCGTTGTCGAGCAGGACCAGCAGCCGCCGCTCGGCCAGCATCGACCGGTAGAGCGCCGACGCCTCGTCCAGGTCCTGCGGCAGCGCGTCCGGCTCGACCCCGAGTGTGCGCAGGAAGCCGTGCAGGATCAGCCGCGGCTGACGAGGCTCGGCGTGCCCGCGCAGATCCGCGAACAGGTGCCCGGCGTCCAGCTCACCCGCCAGCGTGTGCAGCACGGCCAGCGCCAGGCTCGTCTTGCCGACACCGGGCAGCCCGCTGACCGCCACGACCGGCGCGGCCCCTGCCGCCAGCCGCTCGGCGACCGTCGCGCGGATCGCCGCGACCTCCTCGGCCCTGCCGACGAAGTCCGCCAGCGGCGCCGGAAGCTGACGGATGGCCGGTGCCTTCACCGCGGCGAACGGCTGCGGTGCCGCCACCGGCGCCGGGCTCGCGACCCGCAGCAGCTCGTCCCGCAGCCGCGTCAGCTCGCGCCCCGGGTCGATGCCGAGATCCTCGGCCAGGCGTGAGCGCAGCCGGTCGTAGGCCAGCAGCGCGTCGCGCTGGCGGCCGGTGCGGTGCAGGGCGGTCATCAGCATGCCGACCGCCCGTTCACGCCAGGGGTGCGCGGCCAGAAACGGGTCCAGCTCCGCGATGACCACGTCGTGGCGACCGAGTTCGAGCTCGCAGTGGATGAGTTCCTCGTACGCGGCGTCGCACCGCTCGGTCAGCGCCCGCGCCAGCGCGCCCAGCCAGCCTTCGCCGAGCCCGGCCAGCGCGGCACCACGGCGCAGCGACAGCGCCTGGCGCAGGTGGTAGGCCGCGTCGTGCCACCCGCCCTGCCTAACGAGCACGTTCGCCCTGGTCACGTGGGTGTCGAAGACGTCGACGTCGCGGCTGCCCGGCGGCGCGGTCAGCAGGTAGCCGCCGGCCGTGCTCGTGATCAGATCGGGTGCTCCGGCGGCGCGCAGCGCCGAACGCAACTCCGAGACCCGGTTCCGGGCCTGGGTCGGCGCGGTGCGCGGCGGATCGTCGCCCCACGCCGCCGCGACGAGATCGGCCACGCTGAGTGAGGTGCCGGCTCTGGCGATCAGCGACGCCATGATGGCCTGCGGATGGCGTCCGCCGAGCGGGACGATGATGTCGCCGACCCGCACCTGCACCGGCCCGAGCAGGCGGAACTGGACATCTTCCCTGGCTGCCAACGTCGGTCCCCTGTCGCGCTCCCCGTTGCCAGGCACAGGTTATCCGCGCCCGCACAGGCGTACGACAGCCGGGGGCGCATGCACTGTGCGCGATCTGTGACGGCTCTGTGATCGCGATTCCTAGATTCCTTTCGAGCCGCCAAGACCTGCTGCTCACGGGGGAAAGGTCCAGCATCCGCATGCCCAAAACCATCTATACCAGACGAATCAGCGTAATCGGGAAACTCCCGTGCTGAGAATCCACTTCACACCCGCAGATCTAGTCGCCGTCCGCATCGCCGCCAAACCCGATCCGATGTGGGAACTGGCGCTGAGCATGCACCACCTGCGCTACCGCAACCCGCCCGTCGCGCTGGCGCCGTGGAAGCAGCGGCTGGCCGGCCTGCTGCAGCCACAGAGCCCGCTACGGACCGACATCGACCTCCTGCTGGCCGTCAACCCAGCCGTCGGATACTTCCCGGACCTTCTGACGCCGAGCCAGTCACGGGACGGGTTCGAGCACGGGGTGCAAGCGGTCCTCGCCACCTCGAAACGCCGTCTCGGCGAGGAGATCACGCGGGTCGCTCGACCCGCATCCGCACAGGACCGCGTCGCGATGGAAGACCTCCGTTCCGGCAGGACCACCGCGGTGCGCGCGCTGGGAACGGGACTGCGCCAGTACAAGAGAATCGCGCTCGATCCCTACTGGGATCGGCTGGTCACCGCGTTCGACGCCGACCGCGTCGCGCGAGCACGGCAGCTGCTCTCCGACGGGCTGGGACCGTTCCTGTCCCACCTGCACCCGACGGCCCGGTTCCGCGACGCGGTGCTGCACATCACGAACTCAGGCACCTCGCCGGTGGAGCGTGACCTGCACCTCGCCGGACGCGGCCTGACCCTGATCCCCAGCTATTTCAAGCGTGCCGCCAGCCTGATGGTGCTCGCCGACGAGAGCCTTCCACCGGTCCTCGTCTATCCCATCGATCGCGACCTCAAGATGATGGCCGCCGCGCGTCACTCGCCCCTGGCCAGGCTGCTCGGTGAGACGCGCGCTCGTGTCCTGGAGTGCGTCGAAGGACTCAGCACCTCCGAGATAGCCGCGCGGCTCACCCTCTCGCCGCCTGCCGTCAGCAGACACCTGACGGCGCTGCGCAACGCGGGCCTGGTCGCCGCGAGCCGCTATCACAACTCGGTGGTCCACACCCCGACGCCGCTGGGACGTACGCTGCTCGAAGGATAGGCGGGTGGCGCCGCGGGTCCGGTAACGTGACCGGACCCGCGGCGCCACCCGCTACTCATTGGGGAGAATGCCGACGATCGACGCAGACGCCGAGCGGGCTCTCAACACCTGGCCGCCGCGCATGCCGCGTCGGTTGCCTTGTCGGTGAGCAGTCCACCCAGGAAGTCGGTGATGACGCCCGTCGCCTCTTCAATGCCCTTGTTGACGCTCCTGGCAAGCTTGTTCGGAACCCATCTGGAGTGCACGAAGCTCCGCCCCACCACGGCTATCTCATCCCAGGCCCGCAGGCCCAGCATGCGGATGACACCCGGGGTGACGTGGGTCGCCAGCTTCTTGACGAGCACGTCCCCGGCTTTGCCGAGCAGGAAGCCGATGCCTGCACCCAGGATCTTGGAGATCCCCTCCCGCACCTCACCTCCGATGATCAACAGCAGTCCGGCAAGCACGGTGAGCCCGGCGATGATCGCCGCGCACGGAGCACAGAGCCAGCCGGGAATGAGGCTGACCACGTCGAGGATGTTGCCGAGGATCTCACCGATGCGGGCTACCGTCTTTCGCCAGCCGGGCTTCTCCTCAGCACCACTGGCTCCGGCGGCGAGGTGGTTGTCCCCACAGCCGATGGTGCTGGGATCGTCACAGATGCCCGGCGCGGTGACGGTCGATCCGCCGCCTCCGGAACCGCTGCCGGGCCCGGTTCCGTGGCAGTCGGACCGGTTCGGATTGTTCGCGCAGTTCCCGCCCGCGCCGCTGCCGGTGCCGCCCGTGCCGTGGCAGTCCGACCGGTTCGGATCCTCGTAGCACGGCGTGGGCGGCGCGGGTGCCGGACCGGCGCCCCCGTCACATACGTCGCAGGCCGCGAGGCCGGTGGGGTCGGCCATGACCACGGGAGCGTTGTTCGCGTAGGCATAGCCGTTCCACGATTGCGGATCCCGAAGGTTGAACAGCGGGTCGACACTGATGAACCTGCCGGTCACCGGGTCGTAGTCGCGGGCGCCGAGGTGGGTGAGGCCCGTCGGATCGGTGGTGCCGCCGACGAAGCCCTTGGTGCCGAAACCGCTCGGCTGGGTGCCGCGCGCTCCGCCGTAGGGCAGTGACCTCCGCCGTTGCACACTCACCGTCGATGCGTCAACGACGACCTGGCCGGTGCCGTGATGATCGGCCAGTGTCCAGGTCAGCTTGTCGCCACCGGTCCGGTTGCCGGCGGCGTCGACGTTGGCGGTCCGCACCGCGACCCCGCCGTAGTAGCGGGTCGCCGCGATCGATCCGGCGCCGTTGCGCTTGAGTTCGGTGCCGTCCGGCAGGCTCAGGGTCGCGTATGACCCTGGGTCGCGACGCAGTAGCCGTGTCCCTTCCGGGGTGTAGAGGTAGGTCGTGTCCGCGCCGCCCTCGGTGACGGTCTTGACGCGTCCTTCCTCGTCCCAGCTCAGCGTCTGCTGCCCGAGGCCGGGTCCGGGCCTGCTGGTGGTGTTGCCACCGGCGTCGTAGCCGTAGGCCTTGGTCCCCGCCCCCACTCCGGTGACGGTCACCGAGTCCAGCGTATGCGGGCCGTGGCCCGGGTCCGGGTAGGTCGACGTGGCGGTCGAGGCCACCGACCCGTCGACGTTGTAGCCGACCTCGCTGATGCGGTTACCGGCGAGGTCGAAGGTCCACGACAGCCGGTACGGGTCCACGCCCTGCCTCTGCGGAGCGGTGCTGCTGCAGGCGGTGGTGGCCCCCTCGGTCCACGCCGCCGTCAGGCGCCGTAGGTTGTCGTAGTCGAAGCACTCGACCTGGTCCTGGACACCCGCTGTCTTGGTGGCGAGGTACTGGACGTTGCCGGTGGCGTCGTAGGAGTAGCTGCTGGTCGCCTTGTCGATCCAGGTGCCCGGAGCCGCCTGGCTCTCCGTGTCGATCTGGTCGGTGGACAGCCTCCGGGTGCCCGGTTGGTAGGTCAGCGTGTGCCGGACCTGCTTGCCTCCCACGCCGAGGATCCGCTCGCCGACGAGCCCGTCGTGGGTGTAGGCGGTGTCGGCAACGTAGACCTGCGCACCACTGAGCGACGTGGGCTGGCCGACCGCGTTGTAGTCGCTGGCCAGTGTCTCGGCCGGCAGGCCGCCCACCGCGGGCAGGCTGGCGGTGTCGAGTGCGCCGTCGACCCGGTACGCGAAGTCGGTCCCGTACGTTCCCGCCAGCGCGCCTTCGGCGGACGGGATGACCGTCTCGACGTGGGTCGGCTGGTAACGGTCGTTGTAGCTCGTGGCTCGCTGGATGTACGCCTGCGTGCCGGGCTGGTTGTAGCCGCCCAAATAACGCACGGACTCGTACGGCTGGCCCTTGGCGGCGGTGTCGTAGGCCCAGCCGGCGAGCTTGTCGACGTTGGCGGTCGAGTCGCCCTTGAAGACGCCGATCTTGCGGCCGAGCAGATCGTAGGTGTAGGTCAGGATCTGGTCACGGCCGTCCTTGGTTTTGATGACCTGACCGGCGCCGTCGTAGGTGACCGTGGCGGTCCCCGCGTCCGGATCGGTATTGCTGATCATGCGGCCGAGCAGGTCGAATCCGAAGGACCACTCGTTGCCCGCCGCGTCGGTGACCTTGGTGAGGTTGCCAGCGCGGTCGTAGGTGTAGCCCGCGGTGTCCCAGGCCTGCCCCTGGCCGATCGCCAGCGTCCCGATCGAGGTGAACGTGGTGTTGTCGCCGGTGAACCGCTTGAGCGAGGGGTCGGCCTGGTCGACGGGGTACGGCCCGAACAGGTCGAGCTTGCCGTCGCCGGTGAAGTCGGCGGCGGCAAGCGTCTGCCGCTTCCATCCGGTGAACAGGTCGGTGGCCGCGGCGAAGGTGCCGTTGCCGTTGCCCAGCGCCCGCCGCAGCATCGTGTCGGAGCCGCGTACGGCCAGCAGGTCGGCTTTGCCGTCGCCGTTGGCGTCGCCGCCGACGAGCTGGTCCAGGCCGGCCCAGCCGGTGCCCAGATCGGTCGGGCCGGTGAACGACCCGCCCCCGGATGCGGCCTGCCAGTACTGCAGCATGCCGTCGGCCGCGCGGATGCCGGCGAGGTCGGTGTACCCGTCGCCGTTGAAGTCGCCCGAAGCGAGTTGCCGCACTCCGGAGAACCCGGTGCCGACCTGGCCGTTGGCGGTCAGGTTGCCGGTGCCGTCGCCCGAGTAGCGCAACAGCGCGCCGTCGGTCTTGCGGATGCCGAGCGCGTCGAGGCTGGTGTTGCCGTCGAATCGTCCGGCGACCCACTCGCGCAGCGCGTCCAGCTGGTCTGCGGTGGTGGAGGAGGTGGGGGTGAAGGTGCCGTTGGCGTTGCCGGCGAACAGGACCTTGCGTCTGGCTCCGGGCCGGATGGCCTGGAGGTCGGCTTTGCCGTCGCCGGTGAAGTCACCGGCGATCAGGTCCGTGTAGTCGGCGAAGCTGTGGTACTGCCGCGTCTGCGTGGCACGGCCGAGCGCGTCGGTCAGCGTCGTGGTGTCGGTGCCGCCCAACGCCGCGTCGACCGTGGCACGGTCGCCGTCGTAGCTGGTCGAGACCTTCGACTGGAGGGCGTCGGCGCTCCACAGCTCGTCGGTGAGCTTCCGGCCGAGGCCGTCGTAGGTGTAGCGGTGCTGGTTGCCGACGGCGGTGTCGGCCCAGTCGGTGAAGCGGGCCGAGCCCGGCGCGCCGGAGTTGTAGAACGACGACACCTTGGCCGTGCGGCCGTGCTCGTCGTACTGGGTGTCGGTGATGGAGCGCCCGCCGTCGGCGGTGGGGCGCTGGGTCTGCCGGGTGCGCAGGAACCCGTCGAGGATCTCGTAGGACGTGATCTGCTGACCGTCCGGGCCCAGCCTGGTCGTCGCGACGTACGCGGCGGTGGTACCCCCGTCGAGGCTGTACGCGTAGGCCACGTCGGGTGTCAGTGACGTGGACCGGTTGGCACGCCACACCTTGACCAGCCGGCCGAGGCTGTCGTACTGGGCGGTGGTGACCTTGTCGTTGGCGTCGGTGACGGTCAGCGGCACCCCGAACGCGGGGTCGAGCGCGGTGTCGATCGCGAAGGCCGACCCTGTCGGTGGCGTTACCGTGGTGGCCGTCGTCAGGCCCAGCGTCTGGCTGTAGGTGGTCGTGGTGGTCCGGCCGTTGCCGTCGGTGACGGCGGTGGGACGTCCCCAGGGGTCGTGGGCCGCGTCCATGGTCGTGATCCAGTTAGGGTTCGTGCCGGTGTAGTCCCGGACCTGCTCCACGCGGGTGACGTCCCCGTTGAGCGGGATCCGGGTCAGGCTCGGCGTGCTCGATCCCGGCTGGTCGTAGTACGTACGGGTCTCGGCCACGGCATCCGCGGGGAACGACGGGGTGCCGGCGCAGCCGACCCCGACCGTCTTCGTGCTCGCCACCAGGCTCGGCTGGTAGCGCGACTGCACGGTGACCAGGTCCCGTTTGCCGTCGCCGGTGATGTCGCCGACACCGAGGAAGATGTCGGTGTCGGTGGCGATCCTGCCACTGGCGATGACCGCCGGCGTGCCCACGCCGCTGGCGCCGTTGCCGGGCAGGACATACACCGACCAGTTGTCGGCGGCGAGCAGATCGGCCTTGCCGTCGCCGGTGTAGTCGCCGTACCCGAAGATCTGCTCGTACTTGTCGGCGCCGTATCCCGAGGCGGCGATGATGGACACCGTCGACCACTGGCCGGCGCCGTCGCCCCGCCAGATCAGCAGCGCGTTGTCGCTGTGCCGGCGGCCCATGATGTCGGCCTTGCCGTCACCGCTGAAGTCCCCCGGCGAGAACAGGTCGTACTGCTTCCAGCCGTCGCTCTCGCCGATCTGCTCGCCGACGCTCACTCCTCCGGCGCCGTTGCCCTTGAACATGTACAGCAGGCCGTCGGGGTTGGCGCCGATGATGTCGGCTTTGCCGTCCCCGTTGAAGTCGCCGGGCGAGAAGATCTCGGAGTAACCCTGCCAGCTGCCCGGCCAGAAGACGACCGCGGCGCCGAAGGTGCCGTCACCGTTGCCGGGCAGGTAGCTCATGCCGCCGGTGGTGCTGGACCGGGCGATCAGGTCCCGCTTGCCGTCCCCGTTGAAGTCGCTGATCGGGAACACCTTGTTGTATCCCGAGAAGTCGGCGTTCACCACGACCGGGGACGTCGAGAAGCCCGAGGTCGGCGCGCCGTCGTAGCGGCGCAGGTTCGGGTACGGGTTGCCGTTGTAGACGGTCGTCGTGCACGTGTCGTCGGTGGTCACCGCCGTGTCGCCCTTGGCGTCGGTGGTGAGCACGTTGGAGAACGCGTCGTAGGTGTAGTCGGTCTGGGTGGTCCGCCAGCTGTTGGTCGCCGCGACCCAGGTCACCGTCCGGTCCCAGCCGGTCAGCTGCCGGTACGCGGTGGTCGGCACCACCCGTGCCCACGCCGAGGACAGCGAGCGCCCGCCGGACTGCACGGCGGCCGGGTCGTGGAACACCTTCTTGAGGATCGTGGTGCTTTCCCCGTCGAAGGTGATCTCCTCCTTGAGGAAGCCGGCCCGATACCAGAGGTCGGTCGCGGCCGCGTTGTCGGTATCGGTGATCGCCGAGGTGCGCGCCCCGTCTCCCCCGGCCGAGGTCCGGTCGCCCGACAGGCCCCGCAGGTAGAGCCGCAGCGTCTTCGACTTGACCGCCGTCCCGACCGTCTCGGTCACCAGCGGGTAGCCGACCCACAGGTTCCACGACCGGTCGTCCATGTCCAGCGTCGTGAACCCGGCCTGGTCGTGCTTCCACAGCACCGGCGACGACGAGCCGATGGTCCTGCCGGCCAGCGACATCGACACCGCGTAGTCATAATCGTGGATGATCGGCGGCGCGCCGCCGGTCAGGTCCTCCTCGGTGACCCGGTCCACCCGGTACTTGTGCCACCAGGTCCACACCTGTGCGGTGCCGTTGTCGTACAGCTGCGGGAAGCACCTGCGGTTGTTGTTGTCCGACGCCGGCGGCGAGATGCCGCCCACGCAGTTGCCGTCCGTCCCGGAGTAGGTGACGGTGATCTTCTTACCCGCCTCGGTCGTGATGCCCTTCAGCCGGTACTTCCACGACTCCGGCGCACCGGAACCCGCCGCGAACAGCGCCCGGTTCTGCATCGACGTGCCGTAGTCGAGCAGGACCGTGGGCATGCCGTCACGGGTGATCGAGAAGAGCGTCAGCACCCCGAGGTAGCCCGGGTGCCCGGTGCCCTTGATCGTGGTCCACAGGTCCACCGAGGTCACGGTCTGATAGGCGGGTGTGCCCGACGGCGACTCCAGCGCCTGCACCGAGATGTTCGTCAGCCGCTTCGCGGTCCAGTAGGTCGGCGCGCCACACCCGGAGCCGCCGGCGCAGTCCAGGTCCCACGGCACGTCGGGCCAGTTACTGCCGTCGTGCGTGCCACAGGACGACGTCCAGCACCGATCGGCCACGGTGAACACCACCCTGGCCGCCGGAGGTGTGCCGGGAGCCGACACCGACAGGTCGCTCGTGCGCTCGTCGCCCGCCCGGAAGCCGTAGTCGATCTTCTCCAGGTAGCCGCCGCGGTCGTATCCCGCCGAGCCGCCCGGAGTCGCCGCGTAGTTGTACTCCTTCTTGTAGGTGTAGACCATCGTGTTGCCGTGCGGGTCGACGACGTAGTCGAGGTTCCACCGGTACGCCATCGCACACGTTGACTTCAGCGCCGACGCCCAGTCGAAGCAGGGCTCGCCGCTGGAGTTGCTCAGCACCGGCTGCCCCCACACCGAGTGGGTGCGGTTGCCCTTCACGATCGACAGGCCGAAGTAGTACTGCGTGCCGTCCTTGGTGGTCAGCCGCCACCGCTCGTTGTTCCAGTTCAGGGTGCGGTCGTCGCCGCCGTCGGTGATGTACTCGACCTTGGTCGCGTCGTCGTCGGCCAGGTGCCACACCTTGGGCCGCGAGGTGTTCGGCGTGCTGCTGGAGTCGTCCGGGATGAGCTCCGTCGCCCGGCCGTCCCACATCAGGCGCGCGTTCGGCACCCGCCAGCACTGCATCGGCACGGTCGCGATCCAGTTCGGCGTCACCGGCGTCGTGTCGATGCCGCACGACATGTAAGACCGCTCGATGTAGCCCGGTTCGTAGGACCAGCCCTCACCCAGCCAGCCGGGCTGGGTGTTGCGGTGCGCGGTCTGCCCGTCGACGGCGGCGCTGGAGTAGCTGAGCGCGACCTTCGGCGCCAGACCGCCGGGCACGGGCACCGTCGGAATGTCGTACGACCAGGAGAACCCGCCGCCAGACTGCCCGGCCTGCCACGACGCCGCCTGCGACAGCGGCGTCTGCGTGAAGTCATCCGTGGCCGACGTCGGCGCGGCCATCAGCGCCACCACCGTGTTCGCACCCGCCACCGACACCTCGCCGGAGACGGTCTCGGTCTTGGCGTCAGTGGTCGACGGCACGGCGACCGCGTCGCGGCAGCCAGCCGCGGCCGGCGTCGTCAGCGCGCACTCCGGCAGGGTGACCAGCCGCAGCCGGTGCTCCCAGCCAGCGCCGAACGCGTCGTGGAACGCGCCGTAGCCGACGTCGAGCCGCACGGCGCCGGCGCTGCCGACGCCGTCGTTGCGGGTCAGGCGCATCGCCACCGCCGCGCCAGCCTTCGCCGCCGCGGCACGGTCGGCGATACGCACCCCCACCTTCGCGGGCGCGGCGGTCGCCGGAGCCGCGTCGGGAACGCCCTTGCCCCGCTGCACGATCGGGGTCCGGTGCAGGGTCGTGATGGTCACCGGGAGGCCGCCGACCACCCCGTGGCCGGACCTGCTCCCGTCGGCGCGGGCCGTCAGCCCCACCTCACCCGCGACCGGTGCCGGCCACACGACCGGGTCGGCCCGCCACGGGGTCTGCTGCGGCTGCTGCTGCGGGCGGGGCTGCGCCGCCTTGCCCGACACCGACTTGTCGTGCGCCTGCGCCACCGCGGACGGGCGGGACGCGGCAAGCGCGGGTGGCACCCACCCCAGCAAGCCCGCCACCATCGACGCGGCGACACCGGATATAAGGACAAGGGCGCGTCGGCGCGCCCTCAAAGACGGTCTTGACAGTGGTATCACGGATTCCCCGATCGCTGACGCAACTGGCCCAGGCGGCGTCGCCTGAGGCCGATCAGCGCGAGGATTCCGGAACCGTGCCGAGCACCACCAGATCCGTTACACAGGAGGCAATGTCGCAGCTCATCGCCTTGACAGGCCAGCCGGGCGGCGTTCGCCACGCCGCTGCCGGGATCGGGTACGCACTCGCCGACCCGAGCCCGGCAGCCGCTCGCGGGTCAGGCCGTGACCCGGAAGGTGGTGATGGTGTCGTCCTGCGCGTTGATCTCGCGCGCCGCGTCGGAGGAGACCCAGTCGTTGGCGCCGCCCTCATTGGAATGCCGTGATGAATCTGTCGACGGCGCTAATCCTGCGGCTTCTCCTTCCCACAGCCTCAAGGCACTCCTTCGGTCAGGCACAGCAGGAATGCACGGCGACAGCGACTTAGGGCGTGTCTCACTTGGTGAGGCGGCGGTAGCAGATCAGGGCACTGGCGATCATGGCAAGGGCTTCGTAGTGGTCGCCCTTGCGGTCGGTGCGCCGGACCAGGCGCCGATGACGCATCAGCCAGGGCAAACACGATTCGACAGCTTCCGGACTAGGCGTGGCGTTCTGCGGCGGCGAGCGCGTCCAGCGGCACTGGCTTCACCGGCGGCTGTGCCGTGAAAGTGCCGACCTGCTCGGGTGTGCGCCCGGTCTGCGCGGCGATCAGCCCGCACACCGCGGGCGCGCACGACCTGCCCTGGCACAGGCCCATACCGGCACGGGTCACGAGCTTGACCGCGTTCGCAGTGCCCAGATGCGGGTGCTCGGCGAGCGCCTGTCGGATGTCCCCGGCGCGCACCTCCTCGCACCGGCACAGCACGGTCTCGTCGGTGACCAGCGCGCCGAGCGTCGCCGGGGCCGGTGCAAACCTGCTGAGCACCGCAGCCGCGAAACGCCGCCGCCGCGCGAGGACCCGCCGGACCGGCCGGGCCAGCGCGCTCGCGCGGTCGGCGTCGAGCAGCCCGAGCGCTTGCAAGGTGCCGTACGCGGCGAGCCGCCCCTCGACCTCGGCCTGCTCCGCCCCGGCGACCCCCGTCAGCTCCCCCGCGACGCTGACACCGGGCACGGATGTGCGCATCCACGCGTCGTGCGCGACGACCCATCCGCCCTCGCCCGGCCGCCAGTCGACGGCGCATCCGGCCTGCCTGGCGAGTTCGGTGGACGGGACGAACCCATACCCGAGCGCGAGCACGTCGCAGCCCACGATCCGCTCGGTGCCGGGCATGAGCACACCGCCCGAATCCACCCTGGACATGTTCACCGAGTCGAGTGCGTCGTCGCCGTGCGCGGAGCGGATCACGGTCCCGAACCGGATCGGCACCCGCGCCCGCCGCAGCGTACGCAGCGCGGCGGCCCCTTCGGCGAGCTTGCCCGCGCTGCCGAACGCGGCGAGCAAGTCCCGCGGCCCCGGCAGCAGGACACGCGGGTGCTGGCTGAACGCGACCTCGACCACCCGCGCCCCCGCGTCGACGAGCTGGGCGGCGACCACGAGCAGCAGCGGATGCCCGCCCGCCAGCACGAACCGGTGCCCCGGCAGCAGTCCCTGGGCTTTGACGAAGGTCTGCACGCCGCCCGCGGTGAGCACGCCGGGCAGCGTCCACCCGGGGAACGGCACCGGCAGGTCGTACGCGCCCGCGGTCAGCACCAGCGCGGACGGCTCCAGCACCCGCCCGCCGTCCGGGGTGTGCACGCCGACCCGGATCCGCCCGGGGCCGGGTGCGGGTCCGGCGTAGTCGTCGAGCCCGGCCCTGGTCCCGAACACGCCCCACGCGGTGCTGTCGGGCAGCCACCGAACGTTCGGTGTCGACTCGGCCTCGGCCAGCAGCGCCCGGCCGGCCTTCGCCTGACGTCCCGGCCGGGTGAACCCGGCGGGCGGCTGGCGGTAGATCTGGCCGCCGGGCCGCTGCTGCTCATCGACGACCAGCACATCGGCGCCGTGGCGGCCGAGGGTCGCGGCGGCGGCGAGCCCGGCGGGCCCCGCGCCGACGACGACCACGTCGGGCTGCTCGTTCATCGCCCGGTCCGCACACGCAGACCCGGGCGGACCCGGACCAGGCAGGAGCGCTGGTAGGCCTGGTCGTCGACGGTGACGACGCAGGCGAAGCAGACGCCCATGTTGCAGTACGGCGCCCGCGCCGCCCCCGAGGCGGTGGTGCCGGTCGCGGTGCGCCCGGCTGCCAGCAGCGCGGTGGCCAGGGACTCCCCTGGATAGGCGGTGACGGGTTCGCCGTCGACCTCGATGGTGGTGGGCGCGGGCCGGTCCAGGCGGGTGCGGGTGGCGGTGTCAGACAAAGTTCAGCGCTCCGAAGCGTGCGGGAGAGTAGCCGTCCAGCGGCAGGTCGGGCTGCGCGCCGAGCAGGGTCGCGGCGAGCAGCCGGGCGTAGGTCGGCCCGAGGGTGAACGCGGACCCGCCGGTGGCCACGTACAGGCCGGGGCGGCGCGGGACCGCCCCGAGCAGCGGCAGCTGGTCCGGGGTCAGCGTGGTCATCCCGGACCACGACCGGATGACGGGCAGGTGCATCACGGCGGGCACGACGCGGGCGGCGTCGGCGTTGCCGGTCAGGGACTCGTACCGCAGCTCGGGGTTGTGGTCGAGGTCGATGCGGCCCTGGCGGGTGACGAGTTTGGCGGGCCAGCCGCCGCCGAGCAGGATGTTGCCCTCGGGGGTCTGCTTCATGGACAGGCGGCGGCCGACGTGCTGGATGAGGTGCGGCAGCAGGGGCGCGGTGCGGGCGGTGGCGCTCATGGTGAGCCCGACCGGGAACACGGGCAGCCTGGTGTCGGCCATGGCGGCCAGCTCGGTGGTCCACACCCCGGCGGCGAGCACGACGGTGTCGGCGGTGTCGGCGCGGCCTTCGGCGTGCAGGTGCCAGCGGCCGCCGTCGCGATGCAGCGCGGTGACCCGGTGGCCGGTGCGCAGCTCGGCGCCGTGCCGGGTGGCGGCGCGGGCGAAGGCGGGGGTGACCAGCCGGGGGTTCGCCTTGCCCTCACCGGGCAGGTGGGCGGCGGCCCGTACGGACTCGGCGAGGTAGGGCGCGAGATCCCGCAGGCGCGCGCCTTCGAGGACGTCGACGTCGAGGCCGTGTTCGCGTTCGAGAGCGGCCTTGCGGTCGAGGGCGGCGACCTCGGCGGGGGTCTCGGCGAGCATGAGGCCGCCGCGCTGGGCGACGCCGCAGGGTTCGCCGAGGGCGGCTTCGAGCCCGGCCCAGGCGCGCATGGCGTCGAGGTGCAGGGGCAGGGCGCGGGCGGCCTCCCGGGCGGCGTCGTCGCCGTGTTCGACCATGCGGTACTCGAGCTGGAAGTGCAGGCTGCCCGCGTTCTGGCCGGAGGCATGCCGGTTGAGCTGGTCCTTCTCGACGAGCAGGACGCGGGTGCCGGCGCGGGCGAGGTGCCAGGCGACCGCGCAGCCCAGCAGGCCGCCGCCGACGACCGCGGTGTCGTAGTGCGCCATCAGAGCAGGCCGAGCTGGGCCAGGGTGGCGCGGACGCGGGCCTGCTGGTCCTCGGTGAGCGGCAGCAGGGGGCGGCGGACGTGCCCGGCGGGCACGCCGCGCAGGGTGAGGGCGTACTTGAGGATGGCCTGGGCGCCGGCGAACCTGGCCCCGTAATCGGCGTTGAACCAGTTCTCCATGAGGACGC
Organism: Catellatospora bangladeshensis; assembly: GCF_016862575.1. Lineage (GTDB taxonomy): Bacteria > Actinomycetota > Actinomycetes > Mycobacteriales > Micromonosporaceae > Catellatospora > Catellatospora bangladeshensis. The sequence continues at coordinate 19,730 of NZ_BONF01000042.1, forward strand.
GGTCGCGGGCGCCGAGGCGGCGGGCGCGGTCGAGGTCGCCGTCGGCCAGGGCGCGGAAGAAGTCGGGGTGGTCGGCGCCGAGCACGGCCCCGGCGCCCATGAGGCCGTCGCCGCCGATGCGGGTGAGCAGCTCGATGCCGGTCTCGCTGGTGGGGATGCCGAAGTAGCGGACGTGGTCGCGCAGGGCGATGAGGCCCTTGACGAAGCCGCCGAAGTCGGGGGTCGAGTTCTTGACGGCGACGACGGTGGGCAGCGCGGCGAGTTCGGTGAGCAGGGCGGTGTCGAGGTCGACGCCGGTGCCGCGGGGCCAGTTGTAGACGCACAGCGGGATGTCGACGGCTTCGGCGACGTCGCGGTAGAAGGCGACGATCTCCTCGCGGGCGGGCACGACGTACGGCGGCGGGGTGAGCAGGATGCCGTGCAGCCCGGCGGCCTGGGCGGCGCGGGCGTGGCGGACCGCCTCGGCGGCGGTGTACGCGTTGCACCCGCCGAGCACCGTCATCCGGTCCCCGACCTGCTCGGCGGCGGCGGTGAACAGCTCGGCGCGCTCGTGTTCAGCCAGGCTGAACCACTCGCCGGTGGTGCCCGCGACGATGATGCCGTGCATACGCTGCTCGGCGAGCCAGTCGAGCTGGACGGCCCACGCGTCCAGGTCGAGGTCGCCGGAGGCGGTGAACGGGGTGGTGACGGCGGGAATGTAGCCGTGCCAGTCGACGCTGTCGCGGTTCATCGAGGGGTCCTTCCGTGGCGCAGGGCGCATCGGCCCGCCGGTCGGGCGGGCTGCGCGGGTGGTGCGATCGGGGTGTGGGGGCGGCTAGGGGGTCGGCGGGGTGACCGCGATGACCAGGCGGGCCGGTTCGGTGCTGGTGTTGAGGTAGCGGTGGGGCAGGCGGGAGTCGAAGGTGACCGCCTCGCCGGTGGACAGCTGGTAGGTGGCGCCGCCGATCTCGGCGGTCACGGTGCCTTCGAGCACGATGGCGCACTCGGTGGAGGGGTGCGACCAGGGCTGGGCGGAGCTGGCGTCGCCGGGGGCGAGTTCGGCCTGGAGCACTTCGAGGTCGCCGCGGCCGGGGGTGAGCCGGTCGTAGGCGATCTGGCCGGGCGGGGCCGCGAGGCGGCTGCGGGTGCCGGGGCGGCTGATGTACACGGCGGGGGCGTCGGGCTCGCTGAACAGCATGGCGATCGAGGTGTCGAACACCCGGGCCAGTTTGCGCAGGGTCGCCAGGCTCGGATCGGTCGCGCCGTTTTCAATCTGACTTAGCAGAGCCGACGAGACGTCGGCTTCGGCGGCGAGCTGACGCAGCGTGTACCCATGCTGCTGTCGCAGCTCACGGAGCCGATCACCGAGCATTGGCGCCTCCAACCCGATAAGTTTTACTGAACTTGTTTGACGAAACTACACGAGCGTGTTTAGTGTGGTCAACCAGAGCGGTAATGAGCAGGACTCATGATCGCCCTTACCACGCTGTTGCCGGGCGCACGCGTCCGTCCACATCAAACCCGAAGGCGCGCCGCCGGCCGTTTGCCGGCCCTGGTTCCGCCGGTCCCCGGGAGGCCTCCTCCTCCCTGAAGCTCCCGAGGGACCGGCCCGAAGGAAGGTAGGAACACCATGTCGGTGAACCCCCGCCGACTCCGCGTCGCAGCGCTCGCGCTCGCCGCCGTCAGCACCGCCTCCGTCACCGCCTGCACCGCCGGTTCCGGCGGCGGCGGCGCCGCCGGACCGACCGACACCCTCACGGTCAACACCTCGTTCGTGCTCAAGACCCTGGACCCGGGTCGCGTGTACGAGGCCACCGGAGTCACCACCACCCACGCCCTCTACGACACGCTGCTCACCTTCAAGGGCTCGGACGTCAGCAAGCCCGTGCCGGAGCTGGCCGAGTCCTACGAGGCCTCCCCCGACGCCAAGACGTTCACGTTCAAGCTGCGCGAGGGCGTCAAGTTCTCCGACGGCACCCCGCTGACCGCCGACGACGTCGTGTTCTCGCTGAACCGGCTCAAGAACGTCAAGGCCAGCCCCGCCGTCATGGTCACCGACCTGACCGCGTCGAAGACCGACGACCGCACCGTCGTGGTCACCTCGGCCAAGGCCAACCCGAACGTGCCGGTCGTGCTCGCCATGTCCGCCACCGGCGTGGTCAACTCGAAGGTCGCCAAGGCCAACGGCGCGACCGACGGCGCCGACGCGGCCTCGGCCGACACCGCCCAGCAGTTCTTCGACAAGACCTCCGCGGGCAGCGGCCCCTACGTCCTCAAGTCGTACGACCCGTCGTCGCAGGTCGTGCTGGAGGCCAACCCGAACTACTGGGGCGGCAAGCCCAAGTTCAACCGGGTCGTGCTGCGCAACATGGACGTGCAGACGCAGAAGCTCACCATGTCGCGGTCCACGGCCGCGGAGGTGTCGCTGGACATCTCCGGCAAGCTGCTCGACGGCCTGCCCGACAGCCTGCAGACCTCCGGCGTGCAGGACACGGTGTACTACCTGATCCTCAACGCCGACCCCGCCGTGTCGAAGGTGACCTCGGACGCCAAGTTCCGGCAGGCGCTGCGGTCCGCGATCGACTACCAGGGCGTGGCGGCGCTGTTCGGCAAGGGCGCCGGTCCGGGCGCGGGCCTGGTCGCCCCGGCCTTCCCGGGCACGCTCACCGGTGAGGAGAGCAAGCGCGACGTCGCCCAGGCCAAGCAGCTGCTGACCGACGCCGGGCTGAGCAACCCGACGGTCAAGTTCACCTACCCGGCGATCACCTACCGGGGCGTCGACCTCGGCACGGTGGCCACGAAGGTGCAGGGCGACGCGGCCGAGGCGGGCATCACCCTGGAGCTGAACCCGCAGCCGCTGACCACGTTCCTCGACCAGATGCGCGGCGGCAAGATGCCCATGGGCTTCACCCCGCAGAGCCTCAACTACCCGGTCGCCGACTCGCTGGTCAACAACATGGCACCGGGTGCGGGCAGCGCCCTACGCGCCGGATGGACCGTCGAGCGGGCCGCACCCAGCGTCGTCGCCGCCGGGGAGAAGGTCGTGTCCACGCTGGACCCTGCGCAGCGCGCCGAGGCCATGAAGGACTGGCAGCGCGAGATGAACGCCCACGGGCCGTACATCGTCATCGCCAACAACTCCGGCATGAACGTCGCCACCAGCGACCTCACCGGTGTGGAGTACACCCCCGCCGGATGGCAGCTCGACCTCGCCGCGATCGGCACCCGATGACCGAGGTCAGCACCAAGCAGGACCCGGGAGCGGCCGTCACGGCCGCCCCCGGGCCCCGCCCCCGGCGCCGCCGCCCGATGCTCACCTACCTCGCCAAGCGGCTGGTGATCACCGTCGGGCTGCTGCTGGGCGTGACCGTCCTGACCTTCGGCCTGGTGCAGGTCGTGCCCGGCGACCCGGTCACCGCGAACCTGTCCGACCAGGCGCTCAACGACCCCGCCGCCGTCGCCGCGTTCCGCGCCAAGTGGGGCCTGGACCAGCCGGTGCACCTGCAGTACCTGCACTACCTGGGCAACCTGCTCACCGGCGACCTCGGCATCTCCCAGCAGACCGGCCGCTCCGTCGCCGAGGACCTGCTGCAGTACGTCCCCGCCACCATGGAACTGGCCATCCCCACCATGCTGCTGGCGCTGCTGCTCGGCACCGGCATCGGCATGCTGGCCGCCGTCCGCAACGGCCGCCTCACCGACCAGGTCATCCGCGTCGGCGCGCTGCTCGGCCTGTCCACGCCGCCGTTCTGGCTGTCGCTGGTGGTCCTCTACCTGTTCTTCTTCCAGCTCGGCCTGTCCCCCAGCGGCGGGCGGCTGTCCCCCGGCTTCACACCGCCCGACACCGTCACCGGCATGTACACCGTCGACGCGGCGCTGGCCGGGCAGTGGGACCTGGCCTGGGACGCCGCCCAGCACCTGGTGCTGCCGGTGCTCGTGCTGACCTGCCTCACCGTGGCGATCCTGGTCCGGTTCGTGCGCTCCTCCATGCTGGAGGTGCTCCAGCAGGACTACATCAAGGCCGCGTACGCCAAGGGCCTGCCCACCGGGCTCGTGCTGCGCCGCCACCTGCTGCGCGCCGGGCTCGTGCCCGTCATCACCGTCTCCGGCCTGGCGTTCGCGTCACTGCTGTCCGGGACGGTGCTGGTGGAGAACATCTTCGGCTGGCCGGGCCTGGGCCAGTACGCCTACCGCAGCGCCAGCGCCCTGGACCTGCCCGCGATCCTCGGCGCCAGCCTGTTCGTGGCCCTGGTCTACACCCTGGTCAACCTCACCGTCGACCTGCTGTACGGACTCATCGACCCGAGGATCCGGATCCAATGACCAGTCTCGCCCACGCCGACCCCAAGGCCGCCAAGTCGCTGGGCCGCCGCCGCTGGCTGCGCCGCCTGCGCGGAACCGGCACCGCCCGCCCCGTCTGGCGGCAGCCGGTCACCGTCGCCGCCCTGGCCATCCTCGCCGCCTGGCTGCTCATCGCCCTGGCCGCGCCGCTGCTCGCGCCGTACGACCCGATCGCGCAGAGCGTCGACACCTACCAGCCGCCGTCGGGCGCGCACTGGTTCGGCACCGACTCCCTCGGCCGTGACATCCTCAGCCGCGTCGTCTACGGCGCCCGGCTATCGATCCCGCTCGCGCTGGCCATCGTCGCGCTCGCGCTGCTGCTCGGCGGCCTGCTGGGCCTGGTCGCCGGGTACGTCGGCCGGTTCCTCGACGAGGCCGTGATGCGGCTGACCGACCTGGTGTTCGCGTTCCCGCAGATCATCCTGGCCATGGCGGTCACCGCCGCGTTCGGGCCCAGCACCGGCAACGCCATCCTGGCTCTGGTCATCGTGTCGTGGCCGGTGTACGCCCGGGTCATCCGCAGCGCCGTGCTCACCATCCGGGGCGAGGACTACCTCAGCGCCTCCCGACTGCTGGGCGTCGGCCCGATCCGGACCCTGCGCCGCGACGTGCTGCCCAACAGCGTCGGCCCCGCGATCGTGCTGGCCACACTCGAACTCGGCAACGCCGTGCTGCTGCTGGCCGCGCTGTCGTTCCTGGGCCTCGGGCCCCGCCCGCCGGCCGCCGAGTGGGGCTCCATGGTCGCCCTCGGCGCGCAGGACCTGTCGATGTGGTGGGTCAGCGTCTTCCCCGGCCTGGCCATCCTGACCGTGGTGCTGGCCTTCAACGTGCTCGGCGACGCGCTGCGCGACCGCCTCGACCCCCGCTACATGAACGGACGCTGATGGGTGCGCTCCTCGACATCGACCGCCTCGCGGTGGCCCTGCCCGGACCCCGCGGACCCCTGCCGATCCTGCACGACGTGTCGCTGACCGTCGGCGAGGGCGAACTCGTCGGCATCGCCGGGGAGAGCGGCTGCGGCAAGAGCATGACCGCGCAGACCCTGCTCGGCCTGCTGCCGCCCGGCGCCAAGGTGACCGGCTCGGCCCGCTTCGACGGCACCGAGCTGCTCACCCTCGACCGCAAGGGCTGGCAGAAGGTACGCGGCGCGGGCATCGCCATGGTGTTCCAGGACCCCACCGCCGCCCTGCACCCGATGCTCACCGTCGGGCGGCAGCTCACCGAGCACATGCGGGTGCACCTGGGTGTGGACCGCAAGGCCGCCCGGCGGCGCGCGGTCGACCTGCTGGACCAGGTGCGCATCCCGGACCCGGAGCGGGCGCTGGAGGCATACCCGCACCAGTTCTCCGGCGGGATGCGCCAGCGCGTGGCCATCGCGAGCGCCCTGGCCGCCCAGCCCCGGCTGCTCATCGCCGACGAGCCCACCACCGCCCTCGACGTCACTGTGCAGGCGGGCATCCTGGCCCTGCTGGACCGGCTGCGCCGCGACACCGGCCTGGCCGTCGCGTTCATCACCCACGACCTGGGTGTGCTCAGCGCGCTGACCGCCCGCAGCTACGTGTTCTACGCCGGGCGCGTCGTCGAGTCCGGGCCGACGGGGCAGCTGCTCACCAAGCCCGAACACCCCTACACGGCCGCGTTGCTGGGGGCCCGGCCGCACGGCGGGCAGACCGGTGTCGCGCTCACGCCGATCCCGGGCAGCCCGCCCGCGCCCGGCGAGCTGCCGCCCGGCTGCGCGTTCAGCCCCCGCTGCGCGCACGTGCGCGACGAGTGCCGCACCGCCGTCCCGCCCCTGCACCCGGCGGGCCCCGGCCGCGCCGCGGCCTGCGTGATCCGACCCGAGCTGGAGGTGGCCGCGTGACACTCCTGGACATCGACGGCGTGCACGTCGAGCACAAGCCGCGCGGCCGCGCCCCCGTCCGCGCCGTCGCCGGAGTCGACCTGAGCGTCGCGCCCGGACAGATCGTGGGGCTGGTCGGTGAGTCCGGCTGCGGCAAGTCGTCGCTGGCCCGGGTCGCCGCCGGGCTCACCGCGCCCAGCGCCGGCGAGGTCCGCTACGCCGGGCGGCCGGTCACACCGCTGGGCTGGCGCCGCCGCACCGCCGACCAGGTCGGGCTGCAGATGGTGTTCCAGAACCCGTACGCCTCCCTCAACCCGCGCCGCGCCGTCGGCGAGCAGCTGCTCGACGGCGTACCGGCCGAGGTCACCGGGGCGGCCCGCAGCGCACGGCTTAACGAGCTGCTGGAACGGGTCGGCATGCCGGCCGCCGCGGCGAGCCGCTACCCGCACCAGTTCTCCGGCGGGCAGCGCCAGCGGCTGGCCATCGCGCGGGCACTGGCCCCGCAGCCGCGCGTGATCATCGCCGATGAGCCGGTCACCGCGCTGGACGCCTCCTCGCAGGCGCAGGTGGTGAACCTGCTCGTCGGGCTCGTGCGGGAGCTGGGCATGGGGATGCTGTTCATCTCGCACGACCTGGCCCTGGTGCACGAGATCGCCGACGTCACCGCCGTCATGTACCTCGGCAAGATCGTCGAGACGGCGCCCACCCGGCAGCTGTGGGCCCAGCCGCACCACCCGTACACCCGCGCCCTGATCGACGCGGTGCCGCGCATCAGCACGGAGCCGGTGCTGCCCGCGACCCTGGCCGGGGAGGTCCCCGACCCGGCGAACGCACCCGCGGGCTGCCGCTTCGCGCCCCGCTGCCCGCACGCGTTCGACCGCTGCGCCACCGAGCCGCCCACCGTCGCCATCGGACCGTCCGCCGGGGTCGCCTGCTGGCTGCACCAGCCCGCACCCCAGACCGCCCGCCTGTAAGGAGAACAGCATGTTCCGCCCTGCCGAGCAGGTCCTCGTCAACTGCTCCGTCTACGACGGCGTCGGCGACACCGTCCTGCCCGACCACGCCGTGTGGACCGACCCCGACGGCATGATCCGCGCCGTCGGGCCCGTCGACGACGTGCTCGCCGAAGCCCGCGGCGTCACCGTCGTCGACCTCGGCGGCGGCTACCTCATGCCCGGCCTGACCAACATGCACGTGCACCTGTCGCTCGGCCTGCCCGGCCACTTCGGCGACGAGGTGCACCGCTCCGACCAGGCCGAACTCGTCCTGCTCATGGCCGACTCGGCCCGCCGCACTCTGCACGCGGGCATCACCACCGCCCGCCTGGTCGGCGAGAGCCGCTACGCCGACTTCGCCCTGCGCAAGGCCATCGAGCGCGGCGCCGTCGACGGACCCCGCATCTTCACCGCCGGGCACGCGCTGTGCTGCACCGGCGGCCACGGCTGGGACGCCGACGCGCTGGAGGCCGACGGCGCCGACGGGTTCCGCAAGCTCACCCGCCAGCAGATCCGCGCCGGGGCCGACCTGATCAAGGTGTGCATCTCCGGCGGCATCGCCGGCCAGCACGAGGCCATCGACACCCCACAGCTGCTCGACGACGAGATGGCCGCCGTCATCCAGGTCGCCCACGACTGGGGCCGCAAGGTCACCGCTCACGCGGGCCCGGCCGACTCGATCCGCCGCGCCGTCGAGCTGGGCCTGGACTGCGTCGAGCACGGCTACGAACTCACCGACGACGTCACGAAGCTGATGGCCGCCCACGGCACCTGGTACGTGCCGACCATCGTGGTCAGCCGCTGCGAGCAGTTCTTCCGCGACTCCGGCGTGCCCGGCTGGCTCATGGACCGGGCCCTGTCGGCCGGTCCCCGCCACTGGGAGAGCCTGCAGCTGGCCATCGCCAACGGCGTGCCCATCGCCATGGGCAGCGACATGCCCCCGCACGCCGGCTACGACGAGACCACCGCCACCGTGCGCGAGCTGGAGTTCATGGTCGACGCCGGGATGAGCGTCGCCGACGCGCTCAAGTCCGCCACCGTACGCCCCGCGCAGTGGCTCGGCGCCGACGACCGACTCGGCACTGTCCAGGAGGGACGCCACGCCGACCTGATCGTGCTGCGCGACGACCCGACCAAGAGCATCTCCGCGCTGCGCACCCTGCACCTGGTCATGAAGGGCGGCGTCGTGTACCGCGACGACACCAACGTGACGCGGCGGTTCGCCCGATGAGCACCATCACCGAGATCGCCGACGGCTATCTGGCCGCGCTGGCCGCGATCGACCCCGACGCGGCCGACGTCGTGGGACGCCCGCTGCCGTCCCGGTTCGGGGACCTGTCCCCCGCCGGGTTCGCCGCCCGCGCCGAACTCGACCGGCGCACCCTGACCGCGGCGCGGGCCGCGACCGCAGACGGCACCGCCGCACACGCCCTCAAGGCAGCGCTGGTCGACCGGCTGGAGAGCGACCTGGCGCTGTACGACGCCGGGTTCACCACCCGGCTTCTCGCGCCGCTGGCCACGCCCGTGCACCTGACCCGCCAGGTGTTCGACCAGTTCCCCCGCGAGACCGATGAGGACTGGGCGGTCATCGCCGAGCACCTGCACGGCCTCGGCGGGGCGCTGGAGGCGTACGCGGCGACCCTGCGCGACGCCGCCGACCAGGGACACCTCGTCGCCCGGCGGCAGGTGCTCGCCGTCGCCGACCAGGCCACCGCCTGGATCACCACCGACGACTTCTACGGCCGCCTGGCCGCCGCCCGCCCCGGCGACGACCGGATCGCCGAAGGCGCCCGCCAGGCGTCCGCCGCGACCGGCAGGTTCGCCGCGTTCCTGCGCCTGGAGCTCGCCCCGCGCGCCGGGACCGTCGACGGCGTCGGCCGCGACATGTACGCCGTCACCTCCCGCAGCTTCCTCGGCGCGCAGGTCGACCTCGACGAGCTGTACGCCTACGGCTGGGACCAGCTGCGCAGCACCGCAGAGGAGATGCGGCAGGTCGCCGCGCAGCTCGGCCATCCCGACACGGCCGCCGCCTTCGCCGCGCTCGACGCCGACCCCGCCTGGCGCGTGGCCACCGGCCCGGCGCTGGAGCAGTGGCTCGGCGATCGCGTCGAGCAGGTCACCGCCGCGCTCGACGGCACGCACTTCGACATTCCCGCCGCGACCCGCCAGGTGACCTGCCGGATCAGCCCCGCCGCGTCCGGCGTCATGTACTACACCCCGCCCGACGCGACCCTGACCCGCCCCGGCGGCATCTGGTGGGCCGTGCCCGGCGGCCACCCCGAGATCCCGGTCTGGAGCCACGTCGGCACCCTCTACCACGAGGGCCTGCCCGGACATCACCTCCAGCACGCGATCACCATGACCACCGAGCAGCTGCACCCCTGGCAGCGGCACCTGTGCCACGTCCACGGCTACGCCGAGGGCTGGGCCCACTACGCCGAACGCCTCGCCGACGAGCTGGGCCTCTACCAGGGCCCCGCCGAACGCCTCGGCATGCTCTGCGGCCAGATCTGGCGCGCCGCCCGCATCGTCATCGACATGGGCCTGCACCTGGACGCACCCATCCCTGCCGGCAACGGCTTCACCGAGGCCACCCGCTGGACCCCGGAGCTGGCCGTGGACTTCCTCGTCCAGGTCGCCGGGCTCGACCGGGCCACCGCGACGTTCGAAGTGGACCGCTACCTCGGCTGGCCGGGCCAGGCGCTCGCGTTCAAGGCCGGGGCACGGCTGTGGGCGCAGGCCCGCCGCGACGCCGAGACCCGCGCCGGAGCCGCGTTCGACCGCAGGCGTTTCCACACCGACGCGCTGCGCCTTGGCCCCATGGGCCTGGACCCGCTGCGCGCCGTCCTCACCGCACTCGACCCCCAGGAGCGACCTTGAGCACCGACGACCTCGCCCAGGTCATCACCTCGATGTACCGGGCGCTGGGCGACCGCCCCGCCTTCGACGCCCACCTGCACCCGGCCCTGACCATCTGGGAGTCCGACGCGCCCGAGCTGCTGCACGGCCTGCCGTCGCTGGACGCGCTGCGCGACCGGCGCGCCGCGGCCCGCTCCGGCGCCCCCGTGGCCGGGACGGTCACCGTCGCCCCCGAGGAGCTGCTGACCGAGAGCTGGGGCGAGACCGGCCTGGCCCGGTACCTGCTGCGCGCCGTGCACGCCGACGGCAGCCGGGACGACGTCTTCCGGGTCACCGACGTGCTGCGCCGCGACGGCAAGGGCTGGCGCATCGTGCACCACCACGCGGAGGCCGTGGCATGAGCGACGAACCCGTCACCGACGTCTACGACCTGCGGGTCGTCGTCGAGCGCATCGAGGGCCGCTCCGTCTGCGGGCTGAAGGTCGGCGACTACATCGACCTCACCCAGTCGAATCGGCTGTCCACTCCCGAGGGCGGGCACTTCTGCCTGTACGCGCTGGCCGCGTGCCTGCCGCTGCTGCCCGCCAAGCAGCGTCCCCTGCCGCCGGGCGACTGGCTGGAGACCGACTGCCACGTCGCCTGCCCCGACCCCGACGAGCGGCTCATCATGCGCATCGAGCGCACCGCCCGCCGCACCATCCCCACGGAAGAACTCACATGACCCAGCGCCTGATCGGGCTCGGCGTGCAGTCCGACAAGACCGCCGGCGAGTACGCCGCCATCGCCCAGCTCGCCGAGCAGCACGGCTTCGACGTGCTGAGCGTGTTCGGCGACCTGATGTACCAGCCGCCGATCTTCCCGCTGCTCGTGGCGGCCCAGCACACCAGCCGCATCGCGCTCGGGCCCGCGTGCCTGAACCCGTACACGATGCACCCGGCCGAGGTCGCGGGCCAGATCGCCGCGCTGGACATCGCGTCCGGCGGCCGGGCGTACCTGGGCCTGGCCCGGGGCACCTGGCTCGACCAGGTCGGCGTGCCGCAGGCCCGGCCGCTGCGGCGGCTGCGCGAGACCGTGGACGTGGTGAACCTGCTGCTGGGCCAGGACCCAGCCGGCTACCAGGGGCGCGAGCTGAGCATCGCCCCGGGCACCGCGCTGCGGTACACGCCGCACCGGCCGCGCGTACCGCTGCTCATCGGCACCTGGGGGCAGCGCACCGCGGAACTGGCCGCCGCGGTCGCCGACGACGTCAAGGTCGGCGGCTCCGCCAACCCGGCCATGGGCAAAACCATGCGGGCCTGGCTCGACGCGGCCGCGGCCGCCGCCGGGCGGGACCCGGCCGAGGTCGGGCTGACCCTGGGCGCGGTCACCGTCGTGGACGAGGACGGGGCCGCCGCCCGCGCCCTGGCCCGCACCGAGGTCGCCATGTACCTCGCGGTGGTCGCCGACCTCGACCCCACCGTCGAGATCGACCCCGAGCTGCTGGCGCGGGTGCAGGCGCACGTCGGCCGGGGCGAGCACGCCGAGGCGGGCGCGCTGATCAGCGACGACCTGCTCGACCTGTTCGCGTTCTCCGGCACGCCTTCGCAGATCGCCGACCAGGCGGAGGCGGTGTTCGCGGCGGGGGTGACCCGCGTCGAGTTCGGCACCCCGCACGGGCTCACCCCGATGCGCGGCGTCGAGCTGCTAGGCGGGTATGTCGTGCCCGCCCTGCGCGGCTAGCCAGGCGCCAGCAGCTTCGGCACGTCGGCCCGGCGGCGCCGTTGAACTTCGACGACGGTACGACTTCGTGATTCGTGAGCGCCCTGTCCTTCGGAATTGCGCCGTCTGGGGAACTTCCGTCTCGGGAAGGTTCAGCCGGTCTCCCGTGGTGAGCCGGATTCTTCGCCACAGGAGAACATGTTCTCCTGTGGCGAAGAACCGATCTCAAGCCTGAGCCTGCGATGAGCGCCTACCTGAGCAGCCGGCAGGGTCGCAGACTGGCGTGAATCAGTCGACGTACGCGCAAATGGCCTGGTCCTTGGGGAACCAGCGCATGTTCACCCTAAGGGTGGGATCGTAGACACCGGTCTCCGTAACTCCCTCCACACGTTGCACATAGCGGACTGCGTTCTCGGTCGCCGTGCCGAAGTCGCCGTCCACCACGAGGTTGAAGTAGTAGCACTTGTTCAGAGAGGTCTGCAGGACCCTGACTGCATTGTTGTCGTAGTTTCCATTGCGCATCTGGCAAGTGACGCCGGTGGTGCTGTTCTTCGGAATGGCCGTGAGTACGTTGTCGTGGTTGTAGATCGTTCCGCTCACATTGCAAGTCGCATACGCGGCGTGAGCGGGCGTCGCCACGCTCACGATCGTCGCCGCGACCATCGACACGAACAGCCCGGACAACAGCCGTGCGAGCTTCTTGGACATGTGTGTAACTCCCCGTTCGACACGTAGAATTTGGACACGGAGATCTTTTCCCGTCCCACAAAGGTTCGCCATGTCCTTTCCCCCTGGGGAAACCTGTGCTCTGACCGGGTCAGCCGTTGTCGCGATGTGGAGATGACCCGGCATCCGATCCCGCAGGCGGCGGCAAGGCGGCCGCTTCGCCCGTTGGCTCGCTGCGCAGACTCGCCGCCAACCCACCAGCTACCGCCGCGTCCACGGGGTCCGCTGGTTCCGGACGACGTACGGTCCCGCCCCGCCTGCTGGACAGCAGGAGCCTCACCTGGCCTGACCTCACCGCCGGACGGGATGGGTGCGGAACTCATCGATTATGGGATGACGGCCAGTGGTCGGCGGGGACCTTGGCGGCCTCGGCCGCGGTGACGATGCCGCAGTAGTCGGCGATCGCCCGGTTGGCCTGGTGGTTGCGGGTCAGGTCGGCGGCGAGGAGCGCACGCATGGCCTCGTCGCCCAGCTTCTGCAGCACGATGTCGTCGGCGGACGCGGCGGCGGTGGCGGCGACGCCCAGCCTGCTCGGCCACGTCGTGCCGCTCAGGTCGGTCAGCCCGACCCCGTAGGAGTGCGCGGCGAGGCCATAGCCGCACGCCACGGCGCGCGGCAGGCTCGCCGGGCGGATCGACGCCGCGTACTGGCGCAGCAGGTTGACCGAATCCGGCGACATCGCCGTGCTGTTGTCGGTGCCGCGCAGGTACGTGGTGGCCCCGGCCCCGCCGATGACGGCGACCGCGAGCACCGTAGGCAGCAACCCAGCGACGGCCGGCCAGCGGGGGCCTGTCGGCGGCGGGGGCGTGCTGGGGCGCAGCGGCGCGCGTACGGCCGATCCCGCCATCGCCGCGAGCGCGGCCAGCACGACGGCCAGGACCGCTCCCGCCATGGTGACGCCGGTCAGGCCCTGGACGGCGAAGCCCGCGCCGCGGGCGGCGCAGTCGAGCACGTTCGTCGTGCAGGTGGCGGTGATCAGGTAGGCGGCAACGACGGCGACGAGGGCGGGCACGGCCGTGAGCGCGGCCAGGGCGGCGTGGACGGCCGCCTCCCCGGTCCGCCGGTGCCCGCCGCGCCACAGCCCGAGCCCGAACGCGCACGCCACGACGACGCTCCCGGCGACGACCCCGCACAGGCCGAGCGCGGGCCACACCTGCCCCGCCCGCAGCAGCCCGCCGAGTCTGCCCTGGAAAGGGAGCATGGCCAGCGTGAACCCGATCGCGATCGCGCCCGTGGTCAGCAGCGCTCGGCCGATCTCGGCCCGCCGTGCGCGGATCAGCCCGGCGACGGGGTAGACGCAGGCCCAGATCACCCCGGCGGCGAGCACCGGGTTGCTGATCATCGCGCCGAGGCCGATCGTCACGGTCTGCCAGGTCGGGTACGACGACACCAGCATCGCGGGCAGCTTGAGCCAGGCCGACACCCACCACCCGAACACGGCGGCGGCCGCGAGCACCCCGAAGATCGCCTGCCCGCGCGGCCGCGGGTTGCCGCGCAGGTGGCTGTACGCGCTGCGGACGACCCAGCGCAGGTAGACCTGGCACAGCACCAGCAGCACGGCCGCGACCCCCGCGGCGACCAGCGGCTCGGACCACAGGACCTGCGCCCAGCTGCCGGCCTCCGGCAGGTTCGGGGTGAGCAGCTGGCCCAGCAGGAGCCCGCCGGTCAGCGCCGCCGCGGCGGGCCACGTCGCCGGGGGCCGGGCGTCGGCGTCCGCGAGCGCCCGCTGGACCGCGCGCCAGGCGGATCCGGCGACGACCGCCGCCGCGCACGTGCCCAGCAGCAGGCCGAGGATCCAGTCGTGGACGTAGAGCCGCGCATCCGGCCAGACGGTGCCGAGCAGGAAGCCCATCAGCGGATACGCGAACCCGAGCAGCACTCCCGCGCCCAGCGCCTCGCCGGGGTGCAGCCGGAACAGCACCGCGTGGTCGTCGAGCGCGGCCAGGCGCTGTGCCTCGGTGGGGTGGTTGGCGCCGAGCGTCCACCGCCTCGGGCGGCCGTGCCGGGGCTGCAGCGCCGCTGCCACGTCGCCGGTGTCGCCGGCCGTCTGGGCGGCCCGCACGTCGGCGTAGTACTCACGCGAGCGCAGCACGGCGGTCCGGGTCAGCCACAGCACCACCAGGAACAGCGCCAGCCGCCACGACACCTGGGTCAGCATCGCCGGCTCCACGGCGCTGTAGACGACGGCGGGCACCACCACCACGGCGAGGAAGCCCCACCACAGCGCCAGGGTCAGGTACGTGATGTCGATGTCGCGGTTGCGCACGTGGGCCAGCTCGTGTGACAGCACGCCGCGCAGCACCCGAGGGTCCCGGCCGCCGTGGGCGAGCAGCCCCGCGTCGAGCATGATGCGGTAACGGCCGAGCCGCCCGAACGCGCGCGCCCCGGCGGTGACCCGCAGTATCGCGACCTCGACCCGCACCGGCTGCCCCGAGGCGGCCAGGACCTCGTGCGCGGTGCGTACGGCCGGGCTGTCCGGCATCTCGGCCAGCGCGCGCAGCGGCTCTCTGCTGATGAACCGGGGCGCCGTGGCGTACGCGAGCACCGCGACCAGAAGCAGCACCCCCACCATCGCGGCGACCAGCCCGAACGCCGACCGGTAGGCGCCGTTGACGCAGCCGGTGAACCCGTCGGTCAGCGCCGCGCCGTCCAGGCCGAGCACCTGGCGGCGGGCGTCGTTCACGCACTCCACCCGCGCCGCGGCGACCGGGCCCCGGAAGGTCCCGCCGAACAGGCCCGCGATCCAGCTGAACACCATGATCGAGCCGATGGTCGTGGTGAGCATCAGCAGCACGAACCTGGCGCTGGTCGCGCTGGGCAGCACGAACGGGTCGGGTTTCACCTCGCCGGCCCGGTCAGCGCTGCGGTGATGAGGTTGGCCACCCGCTGCGCCCGCTCCGGCTCGACCTTGGAATCCAGTGCCAGTTGCAGTGCGAGCCTTCCGATCTCGGCCGCGTCCGTGCTGGACAGCTGCGGCAGCGGCGTGTCCGAACCCTGCGGCGCCACCGCACCGCTGAGCCGCTTGCGCAGCCTGCGCCTCTCCCACCATCCGCGGGCCTGCCCGCTCACCCCGGCGGTCAGCAGGTCGCAGGCCACTCCGTTGAGGACGGTCAGCAGGAACGCCGCCAGCAGCCCGGCACCGCCCGCGAGGTCGAACCCGACCGGGTCGTCCCCGGAACGCCCCTCCAGGGCCGTTCGCACGGCGCGGTCCCGGCCGCTGTCACTGCCGAAGAACCCCGCCGCGACGGGGTCGAGCAGTGCCAGCTCCTCGGGAGCCAGCTCCCCCAGGATCGCGGCTGCGGCCTCGTTGATGGTCGGCGGCGCTTCGGTCATGTGTTCCCCTGGGTCTTGGCGACGGCGGCCCGCACGACCGCCTCGGTGATCTTCGTATCGACCGGGCTGAAACTGCCGTGCGCCAGGTGGATCACCAGTCCGGCGCTGCGCACGGTGACCTCGTCGGAGTAGTACGGCGGCAGCCCCGGCGCCGTGGTGACGAACCTGAGCGCGACCGTCTCGTCGCCGATCCCCTCCAGGACACCCGGCTCGACGGTCGTCGTCAGCGGCGTCCCGTTGGCGTCACGGGCGGTGAACGTCGCGCACAGCGACACGCGCCGGGCCGTGCGCAACTGCTCGCGCGCACCCGGGACACCGCGCTGGTACAGGGCCAGGCGCAGGAAGGGACCGGAGACACCGGTGGCGAACTGGGTGCGCGCGTCGGGCGGGACCTCGGCGGTGATGTCGGGACAGCCCTGCACGTTCTGTGCGGGCGTGTCCGGGCCGTCGAAGTAGCCGAACCCGGGCGGCAGGTCGGCCACGGTCAGCAGCGCGGCCTGCAACGCCGTGGACGGCGAGGGCGCGGCGGCCGCCGGGACCGCGGCGGTGGGCAGCGGCACCAGGTCGGGCAGCTCCCGCAGGGCGCAGCCGCTCAGCAGCACACAGCACAGGACTACGCCGAGCCCGCGTCCGACCACACCATCCTTTATAGACTCGACCTTGCCGCGCGGGACACCGCCCGATGCGGTGAGTCGGCGACCTGATCGTGTGACACCGAATCGGGTGTGTCGCCGCTCGCCCGGCTCAACCGGCCGGACTCAGGAACCGCGCCGTCGCGGCCGCTTCCTGCGCGACCCCGGCCTGGACCTCATCTGTCAGTGGCGTGAACGGGTCCACGGTGATCGCCCGGCCGCGCGACCAGGTGCCGACCACAAACCCGTCGACCAGCACGGTAGGCCGGATCACGCCCCCGCCGGGCCACACCCGCGCCTCGAATCCGGCGTCGACCGACTCCTGCCGGGTGCGGTAGCCGGTCAGGTAGTTGTCGTACGCGGGCAGCAGGCGCACGTCCGGCCCGCCGGACCGGTCACCGTGCCCCCGGGCGCCGCCGGCGAGGACGGTCAGATCACCGTCGGTCACGATCGCCCCGGATCGGGCCATGGCCTGCCACGCCGCGCGGGCCGAGGTGAGGGCGAGGCCCGACCAGGAGGCGAAGTCGCAGACGGTCGCCGGGGCGTACCCGGCCAGGTAACGGCGCGCCAGCTCGGCGGCGGCCGCTTCACCCGCCAAGCCGGGCGCACCCGCCGCCGGGACCCAGTCGCGCAGCAGCACGTACGTCGGCTCGCCTGCGCGCAGCGGCCCGTGGCACACCAGGCCGGTCAGCGCGGCGTACCGGACCAGGTGGAACGGCGCCTGGCCGGCCGGGGCGACGCCGAGGGTGGCAAGCTGCTCGGCCAGCTCGGCTCTGGTGAGCGGGCCGTGCGCCCCGAGCAGCCGGCCGATCAGGTCGCCGGACCGCAGGCGCAGGTCGTCGGTGAGGCCGAGGTCGCGGTAGCGCGAGCCGGTCCCGGCGATCACCCGCGGGGCGAGCAGCGCGGTGACCCAGCCGACGTCCTCCGCCGGGATCGTGTGCAGCGTGCCGCGCATGAACCAGTTGCGCACGATCGTCCGGTCGTCCTCGTACGCGGTGCGGATCGCGCGGGCGGTGAGGTCCTGCCCGCGCACGCGGATGCCCAGGTCGGCGGCGACGGTGTCCTGGGCCTGGATCGCGAAGACCTGCCGCACGACGTCCTCGGCGCTGCGCCCGCGCCTGCCCCCGGCCAGCAACTGGGCACGGGCACGCGCCTGGCTCAGGGGCTCGTCGTCGGCTCGGCGGGACACGGCCTCGACGGTACGGCACCTCCGAATCCCCTTGCGCCGTGCCCAATGGATCACTACCGTCCACCGCCACACCCGACGCGAAAGGCACCCGCATGGCGCAGCGCCTGCCCCGGCCCGTTTCCATCGCCTCGTACCTGCTGGTCGCGCTCGCCGCTGTCGCGCTGATCGATGTCGCCATCTCGGCGTCCGCTCTGCTGCGGGTCGCGGAGGAGGGGCCGAGATTCCTCGCCTCCCCGCTCGCGCAGCCGGTAGCCGATCCCGAACTGGTGGTGGAGACGACGCGGCAGGGGCTGGGCTGGAATGCGGCGCTCGCCGGGGCGATCCTGGTCGTGTTCGGGGTGCTCGGCCTGCTCATCCGCCGCCCTTATGCGGCCGCCCGCAACCTGGTGTGGATCAGCGGCTCGGTGGCCCTGTTCGTGCTCTCCTGCGGCGTCACGGTCAACCCCGACTACGCGGCTCCGGCCGACGGCGCGGGCAGCCGGTGGTGGTCGATCACCGAACTCGGGCTCATCCCGGCGTGGCATTCGGGCGTACGCAGCGCGCTGACCGCGGTCGAGCTGGCCCTGCTGATCCTGGGCTGCCTGCAGTTGCTCCGGCCCGGTGCTCGTGACCACTACCGCAGGCAGACCTCCGAGATCAGCCTGGGCGCGGTGTTCGCGCAGCGCGAGGAGCGGCTGAAGCGCGAGGGCGCCTGACGCGCTGTCCACGCTGGCAGGTCAGCGCCGCGGGGTGCGGCGGAAGCCGGTGTCGCGCATGTGCGGCAGCAGCCACGCCGCGCCGCAGCCCAGCGCCGCCAGCAGCACCAGCGGCGTGAGCGCGGGCACGGTCACCAGCAGTCCCGCGGCCGCGATGGAGGCCAGGTAGCCGGCGGCGTACCGGTGGCGGCGCGGCGGGGTCTCCTCCCGGGCGGCTGGGTTCCACCACGCCGGCGGCTCGGCCTTGCGACGGCGGATCTCGGCGCGGATGGCCTTGTTGACGGTCTCCCACAGGTCGCGCCGGTACTCGTAGTCCAGTTCCTTGTAGTCGGTCGGGAACCGGTGGGCCAGCAGGGTCAGCCGCAGGTACAGGGTCTCGTCGGTGACGGTCCGCAGGTCCTGCATCAGGGGATCGTCGGACATTGCCACACCCCTTCCGGCGAGGCCTGCCTTCGACGGTATCGGCATCAAACAGGCAAAGCGATCCCTCGACAGGGCTATCGCCGATCCTTGCAACATGCAACCGATTGGTTGTATGTTGGAGCCGTGACCGAGCAGCGTGAAGATCAGGCGGACGCCTTCTTCCACGCGCTGGCCGACCGGACCCGGCGCGACATCATGCGCCGCGTGCTGGCCGGGGAGCACTCGGTCTCCGCTCTCGCAGCGAAATACGACATGAGCTTCGCCGCCGTGCAGAAGCACGTCGCCGTGCTCGAACGAGCCGGGCTGCTCACCAAGCGACGCAGTGGACGCGAGCAACTCGTCAGCGGCGACGTGGAGGCGGTGCGATCGGTGGCGTCCATGCTCACCGAGCTGGAGCAGATCTGGCGCGGCCGCATCGCGCGCATCGACGAGCTCATCGCAGCCGACCTGAATCTGGAGGAACCATGCCCGTCACCGACGTCCGGCACGACCTCGACGCCCTGACGCTCACCATCACCGCCGACTTCGCCGCCCCGGTGGAGCGCATCTGGCAGGTCTACGCCGACCCGCGGCAGATGGAGAAGGTGTGGGGGCCGCCGACCTACCCCGCGACCGTGGTCGAGCACGACCTGCGGCCCGGCGGGCGCGTCACGTACTTCATGACCGGCCCGGAGGGCGACAAGCACGCCGGCTACTGGCTCGTCACGGCCGTCGAGGCGCCGTCGAGCCTGTCGTTCGACGACGGCTTCGCCGACCTGGACTTCACGCCGAACCCGGACCTGCCCGTCACGAAGAACGTCTACACCTTCACCGCCCACGACGGCGGCACCCGGGCGACGTACGTGAGCAGCTTCGACTCCGCCGAGCAGCTGCAGCAGCTGCTCGACATGGGCGTCGTCGAGGGCGCGACCGGCGCGATCAGCCAGATCGACGACCTGGTCGCCTCCTGACGCCATCCGGCTCCGAACGGGCCGGGCGTCGCGCGGGGACGCCCGGCCCGGCATGAGATCGTCTGTCGGTGGACATGGTGGAGCTGTTGGCACACCCGCTGCGGCTGCGGCTCCTGCACGCCGCCCGCCGCGGCGCCCTCAGCATCGCGGAGTTCCGCGCGGCGATCCCCGAGGCCAGCAAGGCCACCCTCTACCGGCAGATCCTCATCCTGACCAGGGCCGGGCTGCTGGAAGTGGCGTCCCAGCGCCGGGTGCGCGGCCAGACCGAACGCAGCTACCGCCTGCGGGAGATCGCGGAGCAGACCGGCGCCGACCCGCGCCCCGGCCGCGGACGCCTGCAGCATGCGGTGCTGCTGGCCACGGCGGTAGCGGCCCTCGTCGTGGAGTTCGAGGCGGTCAGCGGCCGCGAGCCGCGCGGCACGTCGGCCGCTGCCGCCTCATCGGCCGCGCTGGCCCTGTCCGAGCAGGAGTTGCGGCTCCTGCGGCAGATGATCGACCGGCTGGCGACGGAACCGGCCGCCGGCTCCCCCACCCCGGACCGGCCCGCAGACCCGCGCTGAGCACGTGCGGCTACTGACTCCGGCGCGGGAAGAACCCGACGCGGCCGTGGTACTCGTGTCCCAGGCGGTCGGTGTCCGAGCCCACGAACAGGCCCTTGGCGATGGACAGGAACGCCCGCAGGCCTTCGCCGCGGGTGCGGGTGGGATTCCAGGGCAGCGCCCGGCCGCTGCGGGGGTCGATCGCGCCGATGCCCTTGCGGTCGACCGCTCCCGGCCCTTTGGACTTGTCGCCGTCCGGGTTGTCCAGCCACTGCAGGTGGCCGCCGACGTACACCGCGGCGGGGGTGACCTCGACGGCGAACAGCGAGTTGCCGCCGGTGTGGTTGACCCAGGTCGGCTGCTGCTCGCCGTGGCCTGCCGTCTCGTAGCGGGCGGCGGTGCCGCAGGCCAGCTCGTCGTCGGAGCTGTGCCCGCTGGTGACGATGACGGCGAAGCGGCCGTCGGGTGAGAAGTCGGCGGCGCGCAGGTAGGTGTGGAAGCCGTCGCCGCAGTCGTCCAGGCCGTAGAAGCCGGTGTGCCAGTCGGTGACCTTCGCGGCCGGGGTGCTGATGTCGAGCATCGCGACCTGCTCGCGCGGGTTGCTGTCGGCGGTGGTGAACGAGCCGATGGCCAGCAGGCGCGCGCCGTCGGGCGAGATGGCGACGTCCTGGACCTTCACGGGCCGGTCGGCGGGTGCGGCCAGCCGGGCGTCGAAGGCCGGGTCGAGCGCACCGGTGTCGGCCGACATGCGGATCAGGCCGCGGCTGTAGGTCTGGCCGTCGACGGCGATCCGCCCGCCGACGTACAGGTCGTGGTCATGGCGGGCGAGGGTGAGCACCTCACCGGTGATCTTCGGTGCGAACCCGGGCACGGGCCTGCCGGTGACCAGGTCGAGGCGGGTGATCGCCCGCTGCGGCAGGCCGTCGACGGCGCGGAAGTCGCCCGCGGCGATGACGGTGCCGTCGGGGCCGGGCGCCAGCGCGTACACCGGGCCGTCGAACTTCGGGGCGAGGTCGAGGACGGTGCCGTCGCTGATCCGGAAGGCCATCAGGTTGTGCCGCTCGTACCGGGTGGCCTTGTCCGCGCTGGTGACGGCGCCGAACTCGCCCGCGACGAGGACGGTGTCACCGACCCGGGCCAGCGCCCAGACCTCGCCGTCGGTGAGGTGCGGCGTCCAGTCGGCGGGGTCGTCCTGGACCGGCTGCGGCGGTGCCGCGGCAGCGGGGGCGGCGGCCGCCAGCAGGCATGCGGTCAGCGCGGTGACGGTGGACAGCGTGGCACGGTTTCTGCGCACGCCCTGCTCAACGACCGGCATGATCACCGGTCACGGGCGGGCGGGTGCTGGGCGGCGCCGGCCAGCGCGATCAGGGAGATGCGGCCGGCCAGGTCCGCGCCCACGCCGGGGTGCGCGCCGGGCGGGAACAGGCGGCAGGTGCCGAGGTTCATGCCGTTGCTGCGGTCGTTGTCGCAGGCGACCGCCCGGTGGCCGGCGCCGATCCGCAGCGAGCCGACGGTCCCGGTGAGCCTGTCGAAGTCGCCGTCGACCTGCTCGTACCCGCCCGCGCCGAGCCTGATCCTCGCTCCGGTCAGGCCCTCGTGCTGGTATGCCGTGGCGCCGCCGGCCCTGGTGGGACGGCCGAAGACCGCCAGCAGCGAGATGCGGTCACTGAGGTCGTCGCCGACGTGGTCGTGCCGGCCCGCACCGAAGTAGCGGCACAGCCCGAGGCCGCCGGACCTGCCGCCGTCCTCGCCGCCGCCGTCGTCGCAGGCCACCACGCGGTAGCCGGCGGCCACCCGCAAGGAGGTGATCTGGTCGTTGCCCACCGCGCCGAGGCCGCCGGAGGAGGTGTCGAACACGCCCGCGCTGAACGGCTGGCTGCGCCCGCCCTGCATGCGGTCGCTGTAGGCGACCAGCGCGACCGGGCCGGTGGGCCGTATCGGCAAGGCCGCAGGGGCCGGGCCGAGCAAGGGCGCCGTCGCGGCGCCGGCCGCGGTCTGCGACAGCGCGAGCGCGCAGCCGATGCTGACGCCCGCCGTCAGGGATCGAACCCGCATGGAGGTACTCCTGATGCCGCCCGCGTCGGCGGGCATGTCGGATGTGCCGACCGGCGCTCCATGACCCGCCCCGGCGGCTGTTCCGGGTGCCGCGGGGCCGGTTGCCAGGGAAGTGCCGGACAGCCGGATCAACTGATCAACCCCGCGTCCGAAATGTCCCTGCTGGAAAAAGTTCGGCGAGATGAGAGGCCGTAGCGTGCGGCCTGCGGCGACGCGGCGCCACGGCGCCGAGGTCAGGCCACAGTCGCGATGCGGTAGCCGACGCCGGGTGTGGTGGTGACGATCGGCGGGTCGCCGAGCTTGCGGCGCAGCCTGCCCACGGTGACCGTGACGGTGTTGGTGAACGGGTCGGCGTGCTCGTCCCAGACCTGCTCCAGCAGGTCCTCGGTGGACAGGAAGCCGGGAGACGCGCGCAGGAGCGCCTCCAGCACCGCGAACTCCTTGACCGACAGGTCCAGCGCCCGGCCGTCGCGGGTGACCGTACGCCGCACCGGATCCAGCTCCAGCCCTGCGGCGCGCAGCGTGCGCGCCCGCGCGACCGGCCGGCGCCGGGCCAGCGCCCGGACCCGCAGCACCAGCTCCGGGAAGTGGAACGGCTTGGCCAGGTAGTCGTCGGCACCCAGGGTGAACCCGCTGACCCGGTCCCCCGGTGCCCCGGCCGCGGTCAGCATCAGCACCATCGGCCGGTCGTCCCGCTCCGTGATCATCTGGCACAGCGTGTCGCCGTGAATGCCGGGCAGATCCCGGTCCAGCACCACCACCTCGTACGTGTTCACGCCGAGTTTCGCCGCCGCGGCCAGCCCGTCGAGGGCCACGTCGACCGCGATGCCCTGATCCCGCAGCCCCTCGGCGACGACCTCGGCCAGCGCCCGCGCGTCCTCGACCACCAGCACTCTCACCGGCCCGACTCCCCCGTGCCGGGCCGCCCGCCGACGGTGGCCCGCGTGACGTGCGCGGACCCCGGTGCCCCGGCGGTCTCCGCCACCTCCTCGGCCCGCGGTTCGCAGGCCGCCGGAAGGCGCACGGTCACCCGCAGCCCGCCCTCGGGCAACGCGGCGAGGTCCACCTGGCCGCCGTGGGCCGAGGCGACCGCCGCGACGATCGCCAGCCCCAGTCCGGAGCCGTCGTCGGAGCCGGTCCGGGCGGCGCCCATCCGGTGGAACGGCCGGGTCAGCGCGGCCACCCGGGCCGGGTCGAGCACCTCTCCCCCGCTCTCGACGACCAGCTCGGCCTGCCCGTCGCGCCGGGCTGCGGCCAGCCGCACCCGGCCGCCGTCCACGTTGTGGATCACCGCGTTGTCGACGAGGTTCTCCACGAGCCGGGCCAGCAGCGTCGCGCTGCCCACGGTCCATGCCGCCTCGCCCAGCCCCGCGGTGTCGACGGTCAGCCGCCTGGCCGTGACGTCGCCGTCCCGCGCGGCCAGGGCCGACCCGGCCAGCCCGGCCAGGGACACGGCGGCCCGGTCGGCGAGCGCGCCGTGCTGGGCGCGGGCCAGCATCAGGAACCCGTCGAGCAGCCGGTCCACCCGGTCCAGCTCGGTGCGGACCCGCCCGGCCAGCGCGGCCGTCTGGGCGGGCACCGGCTCGGGCTTGGCCATGGCGACGTCCACCGAGGCGCGCATCGTCGCCAGCGGCGTACGCAGCTCGTGGGACGCGTCCGCGACGAAGCGCCGCTGCGCCGCGAACGACGCCTCCAGCCGCTCCAGCAGCCCGTCGATGGTGTCGGCGAGATCCTTCACCTCGTCGGCAGGCCCGGCCACGGCCAGGCGCTCGTGCAGGCTGTCGGCGGTGATCCGGCGCGTGGCCGCGGTGACGGTACGCAGCGGCCGCAGCACCCGCCGGGCGGCCACCCGCCCCAGCACCACCGACACCACGGCCATCACCAGCAGCGCGATCAGCGACCCGGCCAGCAGCCGCCGCGACTGCATGATCTCGGCCTCGTCGAGCCGCTCCTGCAGCAGCCGGATGTGCTCCTGCGCCCGTGCCAGGTCCAGCTGCGGGGTCGTCTGGCCCGGCGCGACCGTCGTGGTGTCCCGGAACGCGAGCAGGTTGGTCAGCGCGAGCAGCCCGGCCCCCGACGCCAGGAACAGCGCCGCGTAGAGCAGCGTGAACCGCCACGCCACCGTCCGGCCCGGCCGCAGCCCGCCCATCCCCGACCTCCCTGTCCCGTGCGAACGTCCAGCATGCCGCGCCGGACCTAACATCGGCATGACAGCGGCGGTTCGGCCCGCGTTAGGTGCGTCTCCGTAGAACCGACGCCATGCGTACCCCCTTGGAAATCACCACCGCGCTGCGGGCGCAGTGGGCCGTGCTGCGCGCCGGACGCGGCCGGATCATCGCCCTGGCCGCCGCCGCGCTGGCCGTGCTGCTGCTCGGCCTGCTCCCGGCCCTGACGAACCTCAGCTCGTGCAGCGAGGGCACGGTCGAGGTCCAGTGCCCCACCGACCCGATCGGGCCCGACGGCGCACCCGTGAGCGACCAGTCCTTCTTCGCGCACGTGCCGCTGGGCGAGCGCGGCGTGATCACGGCGCGGATGACCGAGCTGACCGGCACCATCACCTACCCGCCGCCCAACCACGACCAGATCGTCAGCGGCGTGGTGCCGTGGGCCAAGGCCGGGCTGATCGTCAAGGACGGCACCGGGCAGGGCTCCGACTACGCCGCGCTGCTGATGACCGGCGCCCACGGCGTACGGCTGCAGCACTCCTACCGCCACGACACGGCCGGCCGTCCCGGCGGGGTCTCCCCGGACCAGCCGCGCTGGCTGCGGCTGACCCGCGACGGCGACACCGTCACCGGCGAGGAGTCCGCCGACGGCACGGCGTGGACGCGGGTCGGCACCGCCCGGCTGCCCGGCCTGCCCGCCACCGTGCAGGTCGGCCTGTTCGCCACGTCCCCCGGCGACCTGACACTGCGCGAGATCGGCCTCGGCGGGCACGTCGGCGAGGTCCGGTTCACCCAGGCCGTCGGCGTGTTCGACCACGTCACGATCGACGGCGCCCCGGTCACCGGCTGGCAGCGCGACACGGTCGGCGAGCTGGGCCACACCGACTGGGAGAAGTACCACCGCCCGGCCGGGCTGGTCGAGGAGAACGGCGTCCTGTCCGTCACCGGCTCCGGCGACATCGGCCCGATCGGCTCCATGGGCTCGACCCGCCCGGAGAGCACCCTGCTCGGCCTGGTCGTGGCCCTGATCGTGGTGATCGTGGCGGGGGCCCGCTTCGGGGTGGGCGCCGCAGGACGTGTGATCGCCGCGCGGGCCGCCGCACTCGGCGGGCTCGTCCTCGCGGGCGGGCTGGCCGTCGCGGGGCTCACGCTCACCGCCGGGACCCTGCTGATGCAGCACAAGGGGCTGCCCGTCGCCCCGCTCGGGCCGCTCACCGGACTGCGGGTCGCCGCGGGCGCGGGAGTACTGCTCGCCGGGGCTGCCGCGCTCGCGGTGGCGCTGGGGGCGCTGTGCCGCCGCG
Organism: Catellatospora bangladeshensis; assembly: GCF_016862575.1. Taxonomy (GTDB): domain Bacteria; phylum Actinomycetota; class Actinomycetes; order Mycobacteriales; family Micromonosporaceae; genus Catellatospora; species Catellatospora bangladeshensis. Next base: position 45,450 of record NZ_BONF01000042.1, read on the forward strand.
CCTGGGTTGCGGCGACGGCCGGGATCGCGCTGGTGGTGGTGCCGTACCTGCTCAGCGTGGTGCCGTTGCTGCCGGAGCAGGTGACCTCGTGGCTGCTGCGCCTCAGCCCCGCGGGCGGCTACGCGATGCTGCAGACGGTCGTCGCGTATCCGCAGGTGACCATGCACTACGCGCCGCATGCGGGCTACCTCCCGCTGCCGGGGTGGGCAGGGTTGGCGGTGCTGGGCGGCTACGCGGTGCTCGCCGTGCTCCTCGCGGTCCGGCTCCGGCCACCGGCCGGCACAGACCCCACGGTGGTGGACTTCCGCTGACCAGCCTGCAAGGTGCTTCGCGGCGATGTGTGACAGTTGTAGGCTGTGGTGTATGACAGCGCCACAGCCTGCCGAGCCCCGCGCTCGCCGCGTCACCGTCTATCTGCCCGCCGACGTGGCCGCCGTCGTCGAGGCTCAGGGTCCTCGTCAGCAGTCGGCCTTCGTCGCCGACGCGATCCGGATGCACCAGCGCCGGGCCGCGACGCGCGCGATGCTGCGCGAGGCCGGTTACCTGGTGACCACGGAAGGCGTGGAGCGGATGCGGCAGAAGCTCGCGGCGCTGGACGCCCGGCGGGCGGCCGAGCAGCAGTGAGCGACGAGGTGGCGGAACCGCAGATCCGCGTGTTGCTCGACGTCACCGCGCTGACCGCGTACGCACGGCTGACCGGCATGGGCGTCGCCGAGCTGATCGCCACGATCGAGGAGGAGGGCGGCGCCGGCCTGGTCGGCATCCCCGCCGCGTGCTTCATGACCGCGTATTGGCAGCTGGACGCGGACGAGCAGGAGCGCCTGGCTGCCATGGTGACGCGGCCGGACGCGGTGACGGTGCTGCTGCCGCTGCTGGGAACGGACGCCCTGGAGGCGGCACAGATCGGTGACGTCATGGGGCACGCCGTGATCGCGGCCAGGCGCACAGGCGCGTACCTGGCCACCTACGACGCCGACGAAGCAGGCCGGCACCTTCCTGACAGCGGCGTGCTCGAGGTGGAAGACAAGTTGTCAACTACCCGGCTCTGAAAGGCCGGGCTTGCGGGTCTCTTTCTCGCTGGCTGCGAGGTCAGGCCGCGTGTGGGCGGTTGACTGCGCCCCAGCCCTCGACGCCGCGCCGGGCGATGTTGAGGGCCGCATTGTGATCTGCGTGGGCAACGACCCCGCACGATCGACAGGTGAACGTTTCCTGGTCGGGCCGGTTGCGCTTGTCGCGGTGCCCGCACCGTGAGCACGTCTGGGAGGTGTACCGCGGGTCGACCTGGACCAGCGGTACACCGGCCCGGCACGCCTTGTAGGCCAGGAACGCGCCGAGCTGGCGGAACGACCACGACGACAGAGTGACCCGTTGGGGCTTGCGGAGCCGGACCCGGTCGCGGATCCCCGTCAGGTTCTCGACGGCGATCCCACGGCCGGTGCGTACAGCCTCGGTCACGATGGTCTTGGCAATGACGTGGTTGACGTTCGCGGCGTGGCGGGCTTCCTTGCGGCGACGCCGGGCGAGCAGCCGCCTGGCCGACTTGGTGGCTTTGTGCTGCAGTCGAGCCCGCAGTCGTATCTGTCGTCGGCGGTAGCCGTTGAGCCGGGTTCCGGCGTAGCGATTGGCGTCGGAGTCATAGGCGATGTTGGCGACGCCCATGTCCACACCCAGGAACCCGACGGGGTCGATCAGCTGCGGCTCGGGCACCTCAACGCTCGCATGAAGGAACCACATGCCGTCGCGGTGCACCAGGTCAGACTCCCCGATCGGCAGGGTGGCGACGGCTTTGAGCTGATCTGACGATCCGGTGTACGGTACGGCCTTGAGGCGGCCGTCGACCGTCCAGATCGACACCGTGCGAACGTCCGGCCGCCAGGACAACATCCGCGCGTCATAAGGCTGCGCGGCGTCCCAACGAAACGAGACCGGGCTGGTTTCGGCATTGCGATGGCGTTTCGACCCGGGCTTGCCGAGATTGCCAGCCCGGATATTGGCTTTAAGCGTCTTGTACGCGTCGCTGACCTTCTTGATGACGTGCTGGGCCGCTTGCGCGCCGAGCCGATGATCATCCTTGACGGCCTGGTAGACGTGTCTACGCAGGTCGTAGTTGCGGTAGACGCCGACCTGCCGGGCCACGACGGCCACCTCCGAAGCAGCGGCATTGCACGCGCGCAGCGTCGCCTCCAGCGCCGACGCCTGCTGCGGCGCGGGCTGGAGTTTGAGCCGCACCACCAGCTTCATGGGCTCACTGTAACACTCGTCCATGTCCACAACGGACATTGAACTCGTACGTACGGCGCGACCGTGGCGTCATGCACAACCTGCACGTGCACTTGGTCTTCAGAACCAAGCGCCCGAACTGATCGCCCGGCAGCGACCGAAATGGATCACGCCGTGATTCTGCATCACAGTCGTATGCCCTGGCGTCGTAGGCGCACCGCGCTGAAGGTTAGCGAGAATCAGCTGCGTCAGCACGCGGTCACAGGGGGACTGTTGGATGTCGGGGCTTCAGGCACCTGCCGTCGGTCAGCCGTCGGTCCGGTCGAACCACACGTCTTCGTAACCAGGCGCGATGACGAATCTCCAGCCCGGTGGCAGCGCGAGATACGGCACGACCTCGGGCCACCGCTCGTACAGATGCGCGGTATGCCACGGCACGTAGAAGTCGTCCGCCTCCGAGTACTCTCCGGTCCACAGATACCAGCCGGTCGTGCCGCCTTCGACGTCGTGCCGGATGCCGTAGACCGGCCAGCTGACCGACGACGGCCTACGGCGCAGCCACCCGCTGCGGCCCCGCCCGCGAGAAAGCAAGCTGCGCGAGACGCCCGTGTTCAGCCCAGCAGGTGCAGCCACAGGTAGGGCCTCGAATCGACGGCAGAGCCCTGCCTGCTCAGGCGTGACGTCGCTGGATCCGACCATGCGTGCAACCTAGCGGATTAGCACCTCCGCCTGCTCGGCTGCCGTATCTGCTGGGGGCGGTGCGCTGCTGCCGGAGCGGTGGTACTCGTGGCTGCGGGACCGGCGGCGATCTGCCGGCGCAATCCCCACGTCGGTCAATCTTCGGCAGCGCCTCGGCCGCAGCCGCCTGATCGGGGTCCCCTCCCTTCCCGTTCGGCCTCGGGGCGGGGACGGGACACGATGATCTGGGCTATGCCGATGAGCAGGACGGCGATGGTGAGCAGCCGCTCGGCGTCGGGCAGCGGCCGGAAGTAGCCGTAGACCTGGGTGGCCACGGCGAACAGCGAGGCCCCGAGCGGCAGCGCGATCGCGGGCCACCCCGTGATCTCCCGGGACGGGTGTACCCGCGACGGCAGCCGGGTGGCGCCGACCGCGAACGCGAGCGCGCCCGCCGTCCAGAGGAAGTCGTAGCGCGCGTTGTGGGCCGTGACGTCGGCCGCGTCGAGGCTGTAGGCGGCGTCGGCGAAGGTCAGGCAGACCAGCCCCGCCGCCACCCACGGCCAGCTGCCGATCAGCCGCCAGGACATCAGCGGCAGGGTGCCCAGGAGCGCGCCGAGCAGCAGCACGTCGCCGAGTGGGTAGGCGACGGTGACGGTCTTTCCCAGCAGATCGATCGGAGCGTTCTTCACGACGGGTTCGATGACCAGCAGCACGCCCGGGGTCGCCACGACGAGGACCAGGACGAAGCCGTCGAGCCACCGGTGCCAGGGGGCGTCGCGTACACGTGCCCGGACCATGCCGACGAGTCCTGCCATGAACAGCGGATAGGTGCTCAGGTAGAGCGGGTCGGTGGGGTTCGGGGTGGGGATGTCGCGACCGCCGGCGTACAGGACGCTCTCGGTGATCACGGCGAGGCCGTACAGCAGCAGCGCCGCGGCGAAGCACCACCACGCCGCCCGGGCCGGGCCTGCCGGCCTGCGCCGGGCGCCCCGCGCGCAGATCGCGCTCGACGCCAGGATGAGCCCCGCGCTGAGCCAGTCGTCGATGATCGGCAGGTCCGACGGGTGGCGACCGGCCGTGAGATCACGAACGGCCTCGACGACCACCCCGGTCAGCAGCACCACGGCGAGGGCCCACCGCGGGCCCCTCCCGCCGCATCGCTCGCGCAACCGCACCAGCCGGCCTTCGCGCGTCACCGCCCCGCCTCCGGAACCTGAGGCTCACCCCGACAACGTCATTCTGAGCGTGCCGGCGGGGCGACGCTGCGAACTCCGTTCCGTGCCGGGCAGAAAGCCGCGATCCCGGCACACCTCACCCGGCTGCCTCGGACAGGCCGACCTCGGCCGCGTACGCATCCAAGCGCTCCGCGAGCTCAGCCGGGCGGCTCAGGGCCGGGGTGTGGCCGCCGTCCAGCTCGTCCGCCTCGACGCCGAGCCGCTCCCGCGCGACCCGCCGCAGGTACTCGACTGGGAAGATCCGGTCATCCCGGCAGATCAGCACCCGGGTGGGCACATACGGCCAGGTGATCATCGGCGACGGCTCCTTCAGCTGCGCCTCCGACTGCGCCCGCCCGCGCCGCAGCGCCTCGGCGGCCAGCTCCGGCGGGACATCCTGGTAGAACAGCTCGATCGGGTCGTCGTAGTGCCCGACCTCGGCGTCCTCGTAGCGGGTGTGCGCGGTGTAGTCGGCGGGCGCCTCGCCCGGCGCGGGGATCATCGGCGCCACCAGCACCATCAGCCTGGCCGGGACCCGCTCGCAGACCAGCGGCGCGGTGAACCCGCCCAGCGACTGGCCCACCACGACCAGGTCGGTCCGGTCGGGCACGGCGTCGATGACCGCGCTCGCGTACTCGGCGAGCCCGGCGGAGTCGTCGTCGCAGGGCAGGTCCGGGGCGAGGGTCTCGTGCCCGCGGGCGCGCAGCTCGGCCTCGACCAGATGCCAGTACCAGCCGACGTCACCGGCGCCGTGGATCAGGACGAACGTGGCCACTGCAGACTCCTTCCGCCGTGCCGGGCAGGCACGCTCGGGGCTCTCTTACCCCGCCGCCGGTGGAGTCACGCCCCACCGCCACGAATCGAAACATGTGGCTACGACGGATGGGTCCCGGACCCGCGCGGGCCTACGGTGACGCCACCCCTGTCACCGGAAGGAGTCGGTCATGTCACCATCCCGTGTCCGCACCGGCCTCACGCTCCTTGCCACGCTCGCCGCGGTCCTGCTCCCGGCCCACCCCGCCGCCGCGGCCACCCCCTACACCGTCCCGCCGACCCCCGGCACGCTGCAGACCTACAACATCTCCGCCGTGTACGTCGCCGGCGTCTCCTCCGGCGCCTACATGGCCGAACAGCTGCACGTGGCCTACTCGGGCCGGATCAAGGGCGCGGCGCTGTTCGCGGGCGGGCCCTACTACTGCGCGCAGTACAACGCGGCGCGTGCGCTCAACGCGTGCGGCGACAACCTGTGGTCCACGCAGCTGGCCGGCCTGCAGTCGTACACGTCGCTGTGGTCGGGCTACGGCTGGATCGACCCGCCGTCGCAGCTGTCCGGCGACCCGGTCTACGTCTTCCACGGCAACAACGACGGCACCGTGAAGAAGTCCGTCACCGACGACCTGGTCCGCTACTACCAGCACTTCGGCGCGAGCGTCAGCTACAACTCGGGCACCTCGGCCGGCCACGCCTGGGTCAGCCCGTACGGCAGCGGCGGCTGCACCGTCACCGCCTCGCCGTTCGTCAACGACTGCGGCATCGACCCGCAGCAGGCGATGTTCACCAAGCTGTACGGCTCGGTCAGCGCGCGCAACACCGGCCCGCTGACCGGCACCCTGGTCCGCTTCGACCAGAACACGTTCGCGGTCAACGGCCTGGCCGCCGGGCTCAGCATGGGCGGCTACGGCTTCGCGTACGTGCCGAGCAGCTGCGCGTCCGGGCAGAGCTGCCGCCTGCTGGTCGCGCTGCACGGCTGCTCGCAGGGCTACAACGCGGTCGGCACGGCGTTCGTGGACCGGGCCAACCTGAACCAGTACGCCGACACCAACCGCACGGTCGTGCTCTACCCGCAGGCGACGGCGAGCGGCGTGAACCCGTACGGCTGCTGGGACTGGTGGGGCTACCTCGGCTACACCAACTACCCGATCAAGGGCGGGCTCCAGCTCGAATCGATCATGAACATGGTGCGCCGCCTCGACGGCTGACCGGGCTCAGACCAGCAGCATCCGCAGCAGCAGCGCCGCCTCGGGGTCGATCAGCGTGCGCAGATCCACCAGCGCCTGATCGGCCCCGCCGGCCTGCCCCATGAACTTGCGCAGGTGCTGCAGCCGCCCGCGTGCCTCCTGCGCCGCGTGGTCGTCGCGGCCGTCCAGGCGCACGAGCCCCGCCTCGACCCGGTGCACGCCCCGCACGACCACCAGCGCCGGGTGGTCCGGCAGGGTGACCCGGTCGAAGTTGACCCCGCGGAAGTCGACGTCGTCGAAGGCGGTCACCCCGGCCATGTCCACGTCCAGCATCGGGTTGGGCGCCAGGTCCCGCTCGGGCTCCAGCACCCGCCCGTCGAACACCACCTCGCGCAGCACCCCGGCGAACCGGCACCGGATCAGGCTGGCCTGCCAGAAGTTCGTGCACTCCAGCTGGGCGTGGGAGAAGTCGACGTCGGTGAAGCTCGCCACGCCGCAGCCCAGCCGGGACAGATCGGCGTGCCGGAAGTCGACGTTGCGCAGCTTGTTGGCCCGGTTGGCGTACCAGCCGCCCACCGACGACCGGCCCAGCTCCGCCGCCAGGAACGAGCTGTCCATCACGTCGGTCGCCCACATCCGCAGGCCGACGCAGTACGCCCCGTCGAACAGGCTGTTGTCGATGACGCAGCCGAACAGCCGCAGCCGTGGCAGGTGCGCCCCGCGCAGATCCAGGTCGCACAGCCGTGCCCGCTGGAACTCCAGCGTCGCGGCGACCGTCGCGAACTCGAAGGTGAACGTTATCGGGCCTGACTGCGGGCCGGCGGGTTCGGCGGGGTCGGCGTCGACGCCCCGGGGCTCGGGGGCGCCCAGGCCGCGCAGGTCCCAGCGGCCGTCGACGCGGTCCAGCGGCAGCCCGTCCAGGCGCTCGCCCATTCGCAGCCGCCGCAGAACCTCGGTCTGCAGCTCCGGGCCGCCGGCCGCGAGCCAGCGCCCGGCGAGCGCCTCATCGTTCAGCATCGGGGTCCCCTCGCATCGACGCGGCATCATGACGAGCCGCACGGTGCCGCAGCTCAACGGCCTGTTGGCGATCAAAAGTAGGGGGCTGCCCGCGTCACATCAACAGGCCGGTGTCCGGCATGCCCGGAGTTGTCGGAACGTGTTACCGAACCTTGACCAGGCCGGGCGCCCACGAGGGCGCGCCCGGCCAGTTCCGCTCATCCGTGCAGCACCGGCAGCTCCTGCCTGCCACCCGGGGTGACCGCGACGATCTTGGTGATCTCGGAGAACGCGTACGAGTCCTCGCCGGTGCCCGTGAGCAGGTACCAACCGTTCTCCAGGGTCGCCTGCCGCACCGTCCCGCCCGGGAAGTGCACCTCCACCCGGGTGGTCCCCTCCGGGACCCGGCCGAAGGTGTACGCCGCGGCGGGGTTGCTCCCCCAGTTCGCCGACACGTTGCTCAGCCTGCCCGGCGGATGCGCGGGATCCATGTCCGTGGTCAGGTTCGACTGGTCGATCTCCACCGAGTGCTGCTCGGCGCCCAGCCAGCAGGCCACGTTGCGCTCGTCGTCGGCGTAGATCAGCAGCCGCAGCTCCGCCGGGACGACCTCGCGCTCGAAGCGCAGCGGCGGCAGCTCCGTCATACCCTCGGCGGCCAGCTCGGGCCTGGCGAAGTCGGCACACCGGCCCAGGGCCGTCGTCGCGCTGCTGGACGGCCGGGGCGGCTTGCCGGGCGGGGACGCCGAGGGCGACGGCAGCGCGGGCTGCAGCCCGATCGGCTGCCCGCCGAGCAGCACCCACGCCATGCCGAACAGCACCACGCAGACCAGCACCGCGGCGGCCGCGGCCACGGCGAGGCCCACCCGCCGCCGCGGCCGGGCCGCGATGATCCGCGACAGCGGCACGGCCAGGTGCGTGTCCCGGTGCGCCTCGCGGATCAGGTCTGCCAGGTGCGTGTCGTCGTACCCGCTCATCGGTTCTCCTCCCCGGCCAGGCGGACGCCGTCACCGGCCGTGCCCGCCAACTGGGCGCGCAGCGTCGCCAGCGCGCGGTGCAGGTGCACGTGCACGGTCGCCGCGCCGATGCGCAGCGAGCGGCCCGTCTCCTCCGCCGACAGGTCGGCCAGCAGCCGCAGCGCGACCACCTCGCGCTGCCGTCGCGGCAGCGCGAGCACCATGGCCCGCAGCCGCTCGTCGAGCCCGCCGGGGTCCCGGTCGCGCGCGCCGCGTTCGGGCGGGTCGCCCAGCAGCTCGCGGCGCAGCCGCCGCCACCACGAGCGCTGCTCGTTCAGCGCGGTGCGCAGCACCCACGCGGTCGGGTCAGGATGCGCGCGGACCGCCGCCCAGCGCGCGTACGCCCTGGTGAACGCCTCGGCCACGGCGTCCTCCGCCCCCGGCTGGCCGCGCGTGGCGACCAGCACGGCCCGGTAGACGGCGTCCTTGCGCGCCGCGTAGAAATCGCCGAAATCGTCCATCGACACCACCTGAGACCGGGGAACGCACTGTCGCATGTACTACGCCCGGCCCGCCTCCCGCCTTTACTTTCCGGCGATGATCGCCATCTCCTGTCAGAACCTGTGGCTAGGCAGCACTTTTCGACACGAGACAGCGATCTTGCCCCGCGCGCCGCAGCGGTGCTTCCGGTTAGGATCCTCGCGTGGATCTGGAGGAGATCGCCGCGCGGCTCGGGGTTCCCGTCGAAGAGGTCGAGCGCGTGCACCGGCTCGCCGGTGACCGGCCGTCGGCGCCGCTGCCCGCCAAGTCCGACGTGCCCGAGATGCTCGAACGCCTCGCGGTGCGGCCGGACGACGCCGCCGAGATCATGGCGGGCTGGCCCGACCCGGACTCACCACTGTGGACGCCGGAGCTGCGCTGGCTGCTCGACCGCTCGATCGCGCTGGTCCGCGCCGATCTGGGCGGCCACGGCTGGCTGCCGCCCGGCCCGGAGCTGGACCGCGACCGCGGCCCCGCCTGGCGGCACCTGTACGTGTACGCGTACCTCGCGCTGGTCGACGTCGCCATGGGCTACCACCGTGAGCACGGCGTCGCCGCGGACGTGTCGTGGGCGACCCTCGCCGACCTGGGCCGCAACCTGGCGATCGACCGGCGGATGGACCGTGAGGGCTGGCCGGTCATGCAGAGCTGGCTGACGCTGCACGCCCGCGGCGGCCTCTACCAGCTGGGCCGTCTGCAGCACCACCGGGGCGACAGCGCGATCAGCCTGCACATCCCGGACGCGGGGCCGCTCACTCCCGAGGCGGTCACGGCGTCGCTCGACGAGGCCCGCGCGTTCTTCCCCCGCCACTTCCCCGACGAGCACTACACGACGTTCGCCTGCGGCTCCTGGCTGCTCGACCCGCAACTGCTGGAGTACCTGCCCGAGGACTCCAACATCGTCCGGTTCCAGCGCCGGTTCGAGCTGGAGCCCTACGAGGCGCCCGAAGGGCTCGACCCCGACGTCGAGGTGCTGCGGTTCGTGTTCCGCAGCCTGACCACGCCGCTGGACCGGCTGCCGCGCGACACCGTGCTCCGGCGCGCGGTCGTCGACCATCTGGAGGCCGGCCGCCACTGGCAGTGGCGCCGCGGCACCTTCCCGATCTGAGCGACCGTGCACGAGGTGCCGGCGCGCGGGATTGGCCTCCCCCGTGTCGGCCAAGCCCGCGTCGCCCGAGCCGCACGGACTCGCCGCGCGTTCGGCGATTGCGCCGGTTCGCGCACGATCCTGCAAGACCCCGTCGCGATCGTCGAGGCTTTCGGCCACCGCCGAAACAGCCACGTGGATGTGGGGCGCCGGTCGGCGTCCCGGCGCCCCACATCCGGTCGGTGGCTCAGCCGCGCCGCCACTTCTGGTTGGCGCCGCCGGTGCAGTCCCAGGTCTGCAGCGGAGTGCCGGTGCCGCCCCAGGCGGTCACGTCGACGCACTTGTTGGCCTGCGGGTTGACCAGGTCACCCGCGCCGGTCAGCACGAACTGCTGGGCTGGGTTGCCGCTGCAGCCCACGATCTGGATCGCCGCGCCGGCCGCGGTCGAGCCCCAGGCCACGTCCATGCACAGGCCGTTGACGGTACGGATCGTGCCGTCACCCGGGAACGTCCAGTTCTGCGCGTTGGTGCCGTTGCAGTCCCACAGCTGCAGGCGCTGGCCGTCGACGAAGTTCGAGTTCGGCACGTCGATGCACTTGTCCTGCCAGCCGATGATGCGGCTGGCGCCGCCCCCGCCGGTGGTGGTGAGCGTGAGGCCGTACGCGCCGAGGATCTCGTTGACCGGCTGGTAGAACGTGGTGCCGCCGGTCGAGCAGTTGCCCGAGCCGCCGGAGGTCACGCCCTGGGCCTGGTTGCCGCTCAGCCACGCGCCGCCGGAGTCGCCGCCCTCGGCGCACGCGGTCGTCTGGGTCAGGCCGTAGACGGTGCGCCCGCCGGAGTAGTTGACGGTGACGTTCTTGGCCTGGATGACGCCGCAGCGCCAGCCGGTGGTGCGGCCCGAGCGGCAGATCGACGCGCCGATCGCCGCCTCCTGCGAGCCCGCCACGGTCGCGCTCCCGCCCGCGTAGTTGTTGACCCACGGGCGCGGGGTCCAGTTGCTGTTGGTACGCACCCACGCGTAGTCGTTGTTCGGGAACGACGACCCGGCGAAGGTGCCCTGGGCCACGTTGTTGTAGCCGAGGGTGGGGCTGCCCGCGCCGCCGCAGTGCCCGGCGGTGACGAAGCCGCCGTTGTTGACGGAGAAGCCGACCGAGCACAGCGTGTTGCCGTTGATGACGTACTGGTCGCCGCCGCGGATGTCGTACAGCGGGCGCGGCGCCTGGCCGGTGACGATCCGCAGCGCGGCGGCGTCGACCCCGCTCGCGGCGGCGAAGCGGCGGGCCGCGGCGGTGTCGGCGGCGGCCACGGTCACGGTGTTGGCGGCCACGTCCACGTACCAGCCGTGCACGGCGGCACCGGCCTTGGCGGCGCGGGCGTCGAGCTTGGCCTTGACGCCGTCGAGCTGGGCGAGGCTGCGGGTCACCAGGGCGGGCACGGCGCCCGCCGCGCGGGCCTGAGCGGCGCCGGCCTCGTCGAGCACACCGACCTTGAGGCGGCCGTCGGCGGGCGAGAACCACGCTCCGGCGAAGCGGGCGCCGAGGCGCTCGCGTACGGCCCGCTCGACGACGGGTGCGGCGGCCTCGTGGGCCTGGCGGACGCGGGCCTGGTCGGCGGTGAGGCCGAGGTCGCGTTGCAGCGCCTGCTGCATGGAAGCGGCGGGGGCGATGTCGGTGGCGGGGGCGGCCGATGCGGGTATGGGGGCGGCCAGCGCCACGGCGAGCACCGCCGCGCCGGTCAGCGCAGTGACTCTCACGTCAGTCCTCCGGGGGTGGGACGGATCAGGGCGTGAGAGCGCTCTCAAAAAGGAGACTTTACTGTCCGGTCACGTGAAGTCAATAGATGTGAATCGATTACTCTCTGTAGGCCGGCGGCCACGGTGGATGCGGGGGCTGCATGGTGCCGGGGTCGACGGCCTGCCCGCTGCGGCCGGGTGGGGAGAGCGATTTCAGGAGCGCGCCGACGAGGGGGTGGCGGGGCTGGTGCGAGGGCTCACCCCGCATCCGGCATCGAGCCCCGCTCAGGGCGCGGGGAAGGCGTCGCGGGCGCGGGAGAAGACGGTGCGCGGGGGGTCGGCGGAGGTGTCCTCGTCGTCGGCGAGGGCGACCAGGGTCGCGTTGAGCGCCACGTCGGCGAGCCGGAGCAGCTCCGCCGGGGGCACATTGTCGCGCAGGTAGTCGAACTCCTCTTCCTCCTCCAGCTCGGCGTGCTCGACCAAGGCGTCGCGCAGGTTGGCCAGCTTCGTGGTGAAGTCGTCGTGCTCCAGGCCCAGCTCGTGCAGCTCCTGCAGGTCCAGCTCGGCCTGGTCCTCTTCCTCGGTGCGGGCGTCGACGACCGCGTCGCCGTCGGTCAGCCTGGCCCGGGCCAGCGGGTGCACCAGCAGCTGCTCGATGCTCTCGTGCACGGCGAGCAGGCGTACCAGCCGGTCGAACTGCGCCCGCCGGTGCGGGCCGCGCGCGCGGCCCAGCTCGACGAACAGGTCGGCGATCTCCTCGTGCTGGGCCAGCAGCAGGTCGATCACGTCGTCGTCGCGGTCCAGGTCGGGCAGCTCGACCCCGGGTGCGGACGGCACCCGCTTGGCCGGGCGCACCGGCGCCTGCGCCCGCGACGACGGCGCGTTGTCGCCCGGCGGCACCAGGCTCTTCTTGCCCGTGGCGACCTTCGCCGTGGAGCGGGCGCGCTGGTCGGAGTGCATCGTCTTGAACAGCTCACGCACCAGCTCGTCCTTGCGCATGGCCGAGGTGCCGGTGACGCCCGCCTCGCGCAGTAACGCGCGCAGCTCCTTGACCTTCAGCCGGTACACGTCGGCCTCGCTGCGCCCCGCGGCGCCCGGCTCCGGCCGGGGCTGCTCGGGCTCGGGCCGCTCGTCGCCGGCCGCATCGCGCTGCGCCATCCGCGCTCACCTCACAGAAAGTCCGTTTCGTCACCATCCTGACGGAAACGACGGTCCGGCCGGGCCGAAATGGCGGCAGAGGCACCCGGAAGCGGACCGCGACCTCCGGCGGCCGGAGGAGGCACGCGAGCCGCATGCCCGGTTCGCGGCCTTGCCCCGACCGTCGTGGTCGGACAGCATGAGCCCCACGACATCGACGGGGGACGCCATGAACGCTGCCGGGAACCGGAACCGAGCCGCTCGCCGCGCGGGGGTGATCGCGCTCTGCGCCGCCGCGTACACCCTGGTCGTGCTGCTGGTGCCGAGCGGGCCCGCCGTCTTCGCCGACCACTGGGCCTCGCTCTACGGCCCCGGGCACTGGGCGCTGTGGGCGATCCTCACCGGCAGCGGCCTGATCCTGCTGGCCGGCCGTCCCGCCCTCGCGGGTGCCGCCGCGACCGCGGGTGTGCTCGCCACCGTGCAGCTGGGTGGGACCGGCATCTGGGCGGTGCGCCACTGGGAGCCGTTCACCGGCATGGGCGGGCGCGGTGAGCCCCTGCTCGGCATCCTCCGGCCGCTGGCCGCGGGGCTCGCCGTCGCCTGCGCCGCCGCGGTCGTGGCCTGCGCGCTGGCCGTGCTGCGCACCGGCGCGTGGCAGCCCGCCGCCGGACCTCGCCGGTGGCTGCCCGTCGGCGCCGGGGCGCTGCTCGCGGCCGGGTTCCCGGTCGCGCTGCTGGGCGGTCTGACCCCGATCACCCTGCTCGGCACGTACGGGCTGCTGTTCAGCCTGCCGTGGGGCCTCGCCGTGGCGGCGACCGGCCTGCTGCGCCGCGACGCCGCGATCAGCGCGGGCGTCATGGCGACCGTCGGCCCGCTCGCCGTCGCGGGCTGGAACCTCGCCTGGGACGTGTTCTACGGCGGCGGCTGGCAGTGGTACCTGCTTCCGCTGCTCGCCGCGGCCCTGCTGGCCGCCGTCGCGACGGCCCTCCCGATGCGGCGCGCCCGGCCCGCCCGGCCGTGACCGGAACTCCCTGCCACCTCGCCGGAGCGGCACGGCAGGGAGCCGGACGGTCAGCGGCCGAGGTCGCCGGAGCGGTAGTGGCGGCGGCAGAGGACCTGGTAGCGGACCTCGGCGGGGTCGGCGGCGGCGGTGTCGCCGATGACGACCTGCTCGCCCTCGCGGGCCACCACGCCGTCCACGATCCGGGCGTTGAGCAGGCCCTCGCTGCCGCACCAGCACAGCACCTCGACCTGGAGCCGGTGCACCTCGTCGGCCAGCTCGAACAGCCGCTGCGCCGCCGGGAACAGCCGCGAGCGGAAGTCCGAGGCCAGCCCGAACGCGTACACGTCGACGTCGTAGGAGTCGACCAGGTCGGCCAGCTGCTCGATCTGCTCGACGGTGTAGAAGCAGGCCTCGTCGCAGATCAGGTAGTCGATGCGGGCGCCCTCGGACCACTCCTTGCGCACCAGCGCGATCAGGTCCAGGTCGTCGGTCACCTCGACGGCGGTGTGGGCCAGGCCGATCCGGGTGGTGACCTGCGGGCCCATGGACCGGTCGTTGCGGGTCATGACCAGGCCGCGACGGCCCTGCCGGCCGTGGTTGTGGTCCATCTGCAGGGCGAGGGTGGACTTGCCGCAGTCCATCGGGCCCCAGAAGAACTTCAGCGCGGCGCCGTGGCGCAGCCTGCCGTCCCCGGCCGAGACACAGTGCGCGGGATCGGTCGTGGGTTCGTCAGCAGGCGTCACGGAGGGGCAGCCTAGCGGCTACCCCTCCGTCAGCGGGAATCCATGAGCGCGATTGGTGTTGGTACGGCGTGTCAGAGGCGGTCCGGCGGCGTGTTGCCCGCCGCAGCGATCGCCCGTGCCATGGGCACCCTCAGCAGCAGCACGAACCCGATGCCGAAGAACACGATCAGCGAGATGATCGCGACCCGGTAGCTGCCGGTCAGGTCGTAGGCCAGGCCGAACAGCAGCGGCCCGAACCAGCTGGTGCCCTTGTCCGAGATCTCGTAGAGGCCGAAGTACTCGCCCTCCTTGCCCTTCGGGATGAGCTGGCTGAACAGCGAGCGGCTCAGCGCCTGGCTGCCGCCGAGCACCAGGCCGATCGCGCCGCCGAGCACCACGAACGGCACCGCGTCGCCATACGGCAGGAAGTAAGCCGCGACCAGGATGAACGTCCAGCCGACGAGGCTGCCCAGCACGGTGCGCCACGCGCCGTACTTCTTGGCCAGGCGGCCCAGCAGCATCGCGCCCGCGAACGCCAGGAACTGCACCATGAGGATGGTCGGCATGAGCACGGTGTTGTCGAAGCCGAGCTGCTCGGAGCCGTAGGTGCCGGCCATCGCGATGACGGTCTGGATGCCGTCGTTGTAGATCAGGAACGCGATCAGGAACGACAGCGTCAGCGGGTACGCCTTCAGCCCCTTGAGCGTGTGCCCGAGCTGCTTGAACCCGTCGATGAGCACCGAGCCGCGCGCCTCGCCCGCCAGCGGGGGCCGGTTGCGCAGCCACAGCAGCGGGAACGTCGTGAACAGCGCCCACCACACACCGGCCGAGACCAGCGACCAGCGGGCGATGTCGCCCTGGTTCTCCTCGCCGCCGATCAGCACCACGATGACGTTGAGCAGCAGCAGCAGGCCGCCGCCGAGGTAGCCGGCGGCCCAGCCGCGGCTGGACACCCCGTCGCGCTCGTTCTCGTCGGCGATCTGCGGCAGGAACGAGTTGTAGACGACGACGCTCGCGCCGAACGACAGGTTCGCCACCAGGAACAGCGCGGCGCCCAGCGCGTACCGCTCGCCGGTGAGGAAGACCAGGCCGCAGGTGGCGGCGGCGCCGATGTAAGCGAACAGGGCGAGCCAGAACTTCTTCTTCGCGGCCCGGTCGGCGATCGCGCCGACCACCGGCAGCAGCAGCACCTGCAGCGCCACCGACAGCGAGGTGGTGTACGCGAACAGCGCCCCGGCCTTGAACGACAGCCCGAGCAGGTGCACGTCGCCCGCCGCGTCCGCGCCGTTCTCGGCGATCGCGGTCAGGTACGGCCCGAGGAAGGCCGTGACGACGGTGGTGGAGAAGGCGGAGTTGGCCCAGTCGTAGAAGTACCAGCCGACACGCTCGCGTTTGGTGCTCGCGCCGTAACTCTCTTCGGGGGTGGGGGGTGCGCTGGTGTCAGCGGTCATTCGCGGTCCTTCCAGAGGCCACGGTGTGTGAAAACTTCCCGTAACACGTCGATGCGATCGGTCATGATGCCATCCACACCGAGATCAAGTAAGCCCTCCATCACGGCAGGATCGTCGACCGTCCACACATGGACCTGCAGCCCCAGCGCGTGCGCGTGGGCGACGAAGCGCCGGTCCACCACCCGCACCCGCCCGAACATGATCGGGACCTGCGCCGCGACCGCCGACGGGGGCAGCGCGATCCGCCGCCGCACCCGCGAGGCCAGCCACAGCCGGGCCGTCTCCCGCTGCGCCAGCGACGTCGCATAAGCCGGTCCGGCGAGCTGCCGCAGCCGCCGCAGCCGCGGGTCGGAGAACGAGGCCAGCAGCACCTGGTCCGGGGTGGCGCGCTCGTGCACGACGGCGATGGTCGGCTCGACGGCCGCGTCGGCCTTGACGTCGATGTTGAAGCGGACCTCCGGCCAGGCGTCGAGCACCTCGTCCAGCCGGGGCACGGCCGCCGCCCCGCCCACCCGCACGCTCTTCAGGTCCGCCCAGGTCATCGTGGCGACCGCGTGCGGATCCCCGGCGACCCGGCCCAGGGTCGCGTCGTGCAGGACGACCGCCACGCCGTCGCGGGTGGCGTGCACGTCGGTCTCGACGTAGCGGTAGCCCGCCCGCACCGCGCGGTCGAAGGCGCCGGCGGTGTTCTCGTCACCGGCGGCGGCGCCACCCCTGTGGGCGAAGGCGAGCGGGGGCGCGGCGAGATACGGATGGGGTGGACCCTGCGGCGTCTCCATCTGCGAAAGCTTGCCACCCGGGGGTGCGTCCGCGTTGCCCCCATACTGACCGCTCGCCAACAACGGGCGACATCGGTGAGAATGTCCGCACCACCGCGTCGAAACGAATCGATCTTTCCGAGAGACATTGTGCCGTGAAGGGGTGCTCAGGTGGCCGAGGACGACCCTGTGGACTGGCTCCGCCGGCTGTCTCCGGTGCAGCGTGCGCTGCTGGACCGGCTGGCCGACGGCGCGACGATAGCCGCGGCTGCCGCCGCGGAGTACCTGTCGCTGCGCACGGCCAACCGCCGCATCGCCGACCTGCGCCAGGAGCTGGGGCTGGCCACCACCCGCGAGCTGGTCGCCGCCTACCGCTCGCGCCGCGTGCCGCCGCCCTGACGCGGCCGGTCAGCGGGGGCTGCGCACGCGCGCGCGGCGGGTCTCGGCGGGCCGGGTCGGGTCGGTGCAGCGGGGCAGGCCGGGCTCGTCGGCGCGCAGCGGGACGAGCTCCGCGTCGATCGCGTCGATGATGCGGTCGGCGATGCGCTGCGCCGCGCCCGGCCGCTCAGGATCGACGCCGGACAGGTCGACGGGCGCGCCGACGTGCACCCGGACCCTCGGGCGAAGGCGCAGGTTCCGCCAGACCACCGGCCACATGCCGGTGGGCGCGGCGTACGGCAGGACCTCGTGGCTGCCCCAGATCGCGATCGGGACGACCGGGGCGCCGGTGGCCAGCACGAGCCTGCCCACCCCGGTGCGGCCGCGCTCGGGCCACATCGCCGGGTCGAGGCCGATCCGCCCCTCCGGGTAGATCATCAGCAGCGAGCCCTCGGCCAGCGCGGTGACGCTGTCGGTGACCGCGTTGCCGGCGGTGGGCTCACCGCGGTCCACCTGGATGTGGCCCTGCCTGCGCATGAGCGGGCCGATCACGGGGGTGCGGAACAGTCCCGCGTTGGCCATGATCCGCGGATGCACGCCCAGCCGCCGGAACGCCGCGGCCGCCACGATCGGGTCGAACGGGCTGAGATGGTTCGCGGCCAGGATCAGCGGCCCGCCGCGCAGCCGCGCGGGCAGGTCCCCGGTCACCTCCAGACGCGCGAGCAGCCGCGTCACACCCTCGGCGAGCCACTGCGCGAAGCGCAGCAGCGGGGGCGGGGTCCAGGTCGGTGAGGGGCTCACGGTCGAAGATCCTGCCACGAGGTCGCCCAACTCCCCTACCACAGGCCCGTGACCTGCGTATGGTCGCCAAAAGGGGGATCGATACACGCGCGTGTGGGGAGCGCTGGGCATGGACGCGACGGAGCTGGCCCGCTGGCAGTTCGGCATCACGACCGTCTACCACTTCCTGTTCGTGCCGATCACCATCGGGCTGTCGTTCCTGGTCGCCGGGATGCAGACGGCCTGGATGCGGACCGGCGACGACAAGTGGCTGAAGCTGACGAAGTTCTACGGCAAGCTGTTTTTGATCAACTTCGCGATGGGGGTCGTCACCGGCATCGTGCAGGAGTTCCAGTTCGGCATGAACTGGAGCGTGTACTCGCGCTTCGTCGGCGACATCTTCGGCGCGCCGCTGGCCATGGAGGCGCTGCTGGCGTTCTTCCTGGAGTCGACCTTCCTCGGCCTGTGGATCTTCGGCTGGGAGCGGCTGCCCAAGAAGATCCACCTGGCCTGCATCTGGATCGTGGCGATCGGCACCGTGCTCAGTGCCGCGTTCATCCTCGCCGCGAACTCCTGGATGCAGCACCCGGTCGGTTACAAGATCAATCCGGAGCGGGGGCGGGCCGAACTCACCGACTTCATGGCCGTGCTGACCAACAAGGTCGCCCTGATCACCATCCCGCACACGATCGCCGGGGCGTTCATGACCGCGGGCGCACTGGTCGCCGCCGTGGCCATGTGGCACCTGGTGCGCCGTCCCGGCAAGGACACCGCGGCGTTCCGGGGCGCGGTGAAGCTCGGGTCCTGGACCACGCTGATCTCCATGGCCGCCCTGCTGGTCACCGGTGACATCCAGGGCAAGATCATGACCGAGGTGCAGCCGATGAAGATGGCCGCCGCCGAGGCGCTCTACCAGACCGAGCAGCCCGCGCCGTTCTCCCTGTTCACCATCGGCACCCTCGACGGCAGCCGCCCCGTCTGGTCCCTGGACGTGCCCGGCGTGCTGTCGTTCCTGGCCACCGGCTCCTTCGACGGCCGCGTCCAGGGCATCAACGACCTGCAGGCCGCCTACGTGCAGCAGTTCGGGCCCGGCCGGTACATGCCCAACATCCCGGTCACCTACTGGACGTTCCGCCTCATGATCGGCACCGGCGTGGTCGCCGCGATCCTCGCCCTGTGGGCGCTGTGGTCGATCCGCAAGGGCCGCGCCCCCGAGCCGGGCCGCCGCAGCACCCGCTTCCTGATGTGGGGCATGATCGCGCTGCCGCTGCTGCCGCTGGCCGCCAACTCCTTCGGCTGGATCTTCACCGAGATGGGCCGCCAGCCCTGGATCGTGTTCAGCCAGATGAAGACCGCCGTGGCCGCCTCACCCGCCGTCAGCTCCGGCGACGTGATCACCTCCCTGATCGTGTACACGCTGCTCTACGGCGCGCTCGCGGTGGTCGAGGTGGGCCTGCTGCTGCACTTCGCCCGCGCCGGGCTGCCCGACGTGTCCTCACCGGCGCCCACCGAGCCGGACGAGGACCGCCCGCTGGCCTTCGCGTACTAGGAGGACGCCGCCTCATGGAACTGTCGACCGTCTGGTTCCTGCTCATCGCGCTGCTGTTCGTCGGCTACTTCGTGCTGGAGGGCTTCGACTTCGGCGTCGGCATGCTGCTGCCCGTACTCGGCCGCGACGAGCGCGAGCGCCGCGTGATGATCAACACGATCGGGCCGGTGTGGGACGGCAACGAGGTCTGGCTGATCACCGCGGGCGGGGCCATGTTCGCCGCGTTCCCCGAGTGGTATGCCAGCGTGTTCTCCGGCTTCTACCTGCCGCTGCTGCTCATCCTGCTCGCCCTGATCCTGCGCGGGGTCGCGTTCGAGTACCGCGGCAAGCGCAACGACCCGGTCTGGCGGCGGCGCTGGGACCGGTGCATCGTGTTCGGCTCGTTCGTGCCCGCGGTGCTGTGGGGCGTCGCGTTCGCCAACATCGTGCGCGGCGTGCCGCTCGACGCCGACCACGACTACATCGGCGGCTTCTTCACCCTGCTCAACCCGTATGCGCTGCTCGGCGGCCTGACCACGCTGGCGCTGTTCCTCACCCACGGGGCGGTGTTCATCGCGCTGAAGACCGTCGGCGACATCCGGCAGCGGGCCAACCGGCTGGCCGAGCGCCTCGGCATCGCCGCCGTGCTCGCCGCCGCGCTGTTCCTCGGGCTGACCCTGGCCCGCCGGGCCACCACCCCCGCGCTGATCCTGGCCGTGCTCGCCGCGCTGTGCCTGGTCGGCGGCCTGATCGCCAACCGGCTGCCGTCGCGCGACGACCCGCAGGGCCGGCGGGAGGGCTGGGCGTTCGCGGGCACGGCGGCGGCGATCGCGCTGGCGGTGGCGTCGCTGTTCGCCGACCTCTACCCGTTCGTGCTGCCTTCGACCGTCGACCCCGTGACCAACAGCCTGACCGTGGCCAACGCGTCGTCGACGCCGTACACCCTGAAGATCATGACCTGGGTGGCGGTGATCTTCACACCACTGGTGCTGCTCTACCAGGGCTGGACCTACTGGGTGTTCCGCAAGCGCATCGGGACCCAGCACATACCGGAGGAACTGGTCACGCCGCAGCCCGCCACCCGGTGAGACGCAGACGGCGGCAGCGCACCGCCCGGTGCGCTGCCGCCGTCGGGACGGCTCAGACGCCGGCGGCGCCCAGCTCGGCGAGCTTGGCCTCCAGCTCGGCCAGCTCGGCGCGCAGCTTGCCCGCGTGCGCCTCGGCCTCGGCCCGCTCGGCGGCCAGGATCTGCTCCACGGCCTCCTGCACGCCCGGCACGTCGAGCATCGACACCATCTTCAGCGCCTCCTGCGCCTTGATGACATACGGCTTGGCCAGCGCCTTCGTGCCCTGCACCGCGCCGACGGTCCACTCGCCCTCGGTGTAGGCCAGCGTCACGGTCAACCCGGCCGGCGGCTTGACCTTCGGGCCCTTTGCCGCGGGCTTGCGGGGGGCGGGCGCGACGCTCGACGTCTCGGCGGGCACCTCGGGGGTTTCGGACACGGATCGCTCCTGACGTACGGGCTTCTCGCGGATGATCATGAACTCGGGCTCGGGCGGCGCGACCGGCTCCGGAACGGGCTCGGGCGCCGGCTTGCGCACGGTGTGCCCCTTGGGCGGGATGGACAGGTCACCCGGCGCGAACGGCAGCACGTCGCTGCCGAACTTCACCAGGATCCACTCGTCGTGGGTGGCCGGGTCGTCGAGCTGCACGACCTGCCCCAGCTGGCCCGCGATCTGGCCGGCCGCCTCGGTGAACATGACCTTGGGGCGCTTGCCGGACGCGAGCGTCTCCTGTATCTGGGTCAACTCCTGAGTCGACAGTCCCGCCATACCGCGCTCCAACTCTCCCGCAGCGGCAGCATGGCCGCCGCATCAACCCTCACCGAACACATATTTGATACGCATGTTCTATCAGAGCCGTCCGACAAACAGGCACCGACACCATGCTGAAGAGAGGGACATCTTCGCAGTACGCCATCGCGCCGCGCATCGGGTGTGTCGGCGGTGACAGTGCCACCCGCCCGGCGCGGTTGATCTAATGGCGCCATGGGGATCGTCATCGTCACCGGAGGCAGCCGCGGCATCGGCGCGGCCACCTGCCGGAAGCTCGCCGCGGCCGGCCACGACGTGGCGATCGGCTACCGCACCGACGCCGAGACCGCCGAGCAGGTCGCCGCCGAGGTGCGCGCCGCCGGCCGCCGCGCGATCACGGTCGCGGTCGACGTGTCCGACAGCGCCCAGGTGCGCGCCCTGTTCGACCGCGCCCAGGCCGAGCTGGGCACCCCCACCGGCCTGGTCAACAACGCCGCGGTGAGCAGCACGATCGGCCCGTTCACCGAGCTGTCCGAAGCCGACCTGCGCCGGGTCGTCGACGTCAACGTGGTCGGCGCGATCCTGTGCGCCCAGGAGGCCGCCCGCCGCTTCGGTCCCGGCAGCGCGATCGTCAACGTGTCCTCGGTCGCCGCGAGCCTGGGCAGCCCCGGCGAGTACATCCACTACGCCGCTTCGAAGGCCGCCGTGGAGACGCTGACCGTCGGCCTGTCCAAGGAACTGGGACCGGCCGGGATCAGGGTCAACACGGTCTCCCCCGGCGTCATCCACACCGGGTTCCACGCAGGCAGCGGCGAGGCCGGCCGCGCCGACCGGCTCGGCCCGTCCGCACCGCTGGGCCGCTCCGGGCAGCCCGAGGAGATCGCCGCCGCGATCGTCTGGCTGTTGTCCGACGAGGCGTCCTACGCCACCGGCGCGACGCTCAAGGTATCCGGCGGCCGCTGATCACCGGATGCTCCGGCGGCAGCGCCGCCGGCTCGTCGACGGCGCCGTCGTCGACCAGCGACAGGAACACGTCCACCACCGCCGGATCGAACCGGGTGCCCCGGCCCGCCAGGATCTGCGAGCACGAACCGGCCAGGGCGGGCTCCCCGACCGCCAGCGCCGCGCTGCGCAGCCTCGACCACGCGTCGCACACCGTGATGATGCGCGCCTCGACCGGGATGTCGGTCCCGGCGCAGCCCCGCGGGAAGCCGGTGCCGTCGTACCACTCGTGGTGCGCCCGCACCAGCGGCGCCAGCTCGGGCAGGTCGGCCAGCTCGGTGAGCAGGCGCGCCCCCTCCTCCGGATGGCCGCGGTCGTCCTCGCCCCGGTGCAGGCCGTCACCCTCGGCGACCGCGGCGACCCGGCCGATGTCGTGTACGCGGGCCGCGGCGGCGGTACGCCGCTGCACCGCGTCGTCCAGCCCCATGCGGGCCGCGGTGCGCAGCGCCCAGCGCGACACCGCGGCGCTGTGCTCGCGCTCGCCGACGGCCCGGTCGACCCGGTCGGCCAGCCACACCAGCGCCGGGGGCAGGGGCAGCGCGGTGTCGAACGCGGGCGCGGCGTAGCGGCCCGAGCCGACCACCCGGTCCCGGCCGAGCGCCTTGGCGCGGTAGACGGCCTGGTCGGCGTCGTCGACGAGCTGGTCGATGACGGGCCGTCCGGTGCCCGGCTCGGCGGTGGCCACCCCCAGCGACGCGGTCAGGGTGAGCTGCTCGTCGGTGCCAAGCACGCCGACCTGCGTGGCGCACAGCCCCTGCCGGACGCGTTCGGCCAGGTCGAGTGCCTCCCGGCCGCCGGTGCCGGGCAGCAGGCACAGGAACTCCTCACCGCCGTAGCGGCACAGCAGGTCCCCGGCCCGGAACGAGCGGCGCAGCCGCTGCGCGACCTCGATCAGCACGGCGTCGCCGACGGAGTGCCCGTACGTGTCGTTGATCTGCTTGAAGTGGTCCAGGTCGATCAGCACCAGGCTGAGCGGGTCGCCGCGCTGCATCGCCCGGTCCGCCTCGATGTCGAGCACCTCCTCGAAGAACCGCCGGTTGTGCAGGCCGGTGAGCGGGTCGGTGGTGGCGGCGGTGCGCAGCCGCTGGGTGAGCCTGGTCCGGTCGCGCGTGGCGACGACCTGGCGCACCAGCAGCCCCAGCAGCAACAGCATGATCACCGCAAGGGTGACCTCGCTGAGCCGGCCGACCAGGATCAGGTCGGCCACCGCCAGCGCCCCGACGGCGAGCACGGCCACCACCGCGGGCAGGAACGTGATGTCCGGGTCGGCCGCCCCGGGCTCGTCGCCCTCCCGGCGGCCGGCCGCGGTCACCGCCGCCACGCACAGCAGCACCGCCTCGGTCTGCCAGCCGAGGTTCACCCAGCTCCAGCTCTCGTACGAGCGCACGGCGGTCAGGTAGGCGTAGGCGCCGTCGGTGATGCCGGCCAGCCCGAACGCCGCCCCGACGACGATCATGGAGCGGGGCACGTGCTGAGTGCCGCTGAGCAGCACCGCCACCAGGATGCTGACCATGCTCACCGAGAACACCGGATACAGGAAGGTGATCAGCGCGGCAGCGGTCCAATCCTCCGGAACCAGCGGTGCGATGATCATCTGCCAGCCGATCGCGCCCGCCCCGGCCGCCACCAGCAGCGCGTCCAGCAGGCCCTGTCCCCGGCCGACCACCCCCAGCCCCAGTCCGACCACGATCGCGGGCAGCGCGACCGCGTACGAGGCGAGGTAGGCGGCGTCGGCCAGCGACGGCACCGGCGGCCCCTCCGGATGGACGTAGGAGTACACCGCCCAGATGCTCTCGCCGAGCAGCCACAGCGCGTTCGACACCACCAGCATCCGCCACGCGATCCGCACCCGCTGCCGGGTGCGCCGCGCGGCGAACACCGCCAGCCCCGTGCAGGCGATGATCGGGACCAGGTAGAGCACCTCGCCGACGAAGCGGGCCAGCTCCGGCATGTCACGGCTGTAGTTGAGCAGTGCGGCATAGCACCCCAGCCAGGCCACACCCGCGACGATCACCGTCGCCTGGGTTCGGTCGAACCCGGCGCGTGTGCCGCGAAGACCCTCTCTCACCGCCGTGATGCCCCCCGGGGTGGCGCAATAACTACTCTCAGTAGAAGTCTGTCATATGTGGTCCGCGCCGGTGCCGCTCGCGGAAACAGCCGGCACCACCCGCGGCGCCGCCGGCACGGGCAGCGCCCGCGGCAGGATCACCCGCACCACCAGGCCTCCTCCGGGACGGGGCACCGCCACCGCGTCACCGCCGTGGGCCTTGGCCACCGCCCGCACGATCGACAGCCCCAGGCCGCTGCCCCGTGCCGAGCCCACCCGGTCGGTCAGCCGCCGGAACGGCTCGAACAGCGCCGGCACCTCGTACGCCGAGATCACCGCACCGGTGTTGCTCACCACCACCTCGGCGTGGCGCGGCTTGGCCACCGTCTGCACCCGTACCCAGCCGCCCGCCTCGTTATAGCGCGCCGCGTTGTCGACCAGGTTGCGGATCAGCTGCTCCAGCAGGATCGGATCACCCACCACCGGCGCAGCCGACAGCTCCCGCACGATCTGCACCTGCTGCCGCGCCGCCAGCGGCTCGGTCGTGCTCACCGCGATGTTGGCCAGGTCGGCCACGTCCACCGGCCGCCGCTCGGTCACCGCGTCCTCCGCCCGCGCCAGCGTCAGCAGCGCGTCGATCAGCCGCTCGTGGCGCAGGTTGACCGCCAGCAGGTTCTCCCCCAGCTGCCGCGTCTGCGGCGGGCAGTCCGGGCGGCCCATCGCCACCTCGACCAGGGTGCGGTTCAGCGCGATCGGGGTCTTCAGCTCGTGCGCGGCGTTCGCGATGAACCGGCCCTGCCCCGCGAACGCCTCGTCCAGCCGGTCCAGCATGCTGTCGAACGAGTCCGCCAGGCTCTTCACCTCGCCGGGCGGCGCGTCAAGGTCGATGCGCCGGTGCAGGGTCCGGCCCGCGATCCGGTGCGCCGTCGCGGTGATCATGCTCAGCGGCCGCAGCAGCCGCCCCGCCACGAACCAGCCCGCCGCGGTGACCACCAGCCACACCGCCAGCAACGTCAGCCCGCCCTTGAACAGCAGGTTGGCGTGCATCGAATCCAGGATCGCCTGCTTGGACGCGTAGGCCGAACTCGCCAGCTGCGTCGCGCCCTCGTAGTCGTCCGGCTTGAGCCGGCTGTACCTGTCGGCCATCAGGATGTTCAGGCTGTAATCCATGCTGTTGTCGACCAGGATCAGCGTGCCCATCAGCACCGCCCCGCCTGCCAGCGCGAACAGCAGGCTGAACACCGCCGTCAGCCGGACCCGCAGGTTGCCGCTCCACAGCCCCATCAGCGGATCCGGTAGCCGACGGCAGTGACCGTCTCGATCGGCTGCGGCTCGCCCAGCTTGCGCCGCAGCCCGCTGATGGTCACCCGCACGATCGTGCTGAACGGGTCCATGTGCTCGTCCCAGACCTTCTCCAGCAGCGTCTCCGCGCTCACCACCGCGCCCTCGGCCCGCAGCAGCTCCTCCAGCACCGCGAACTCGCGCCGCGACAGGCTCACGTAACGCCCGTCCCGGTACGTCTCCCGGTGGTGCGGGTCCAGCCGGATCCCGGCCCGCTCCAGCACCGGCGGCGCGGCCGGGCGGGCCCGCCGCCCCAGCGCCCGTACCCGCGCCACCAGCTCGGCGAACGCGAACGGCTTCGGCAGGTAGTCGTCGGCACCCAGGGTCAGCCCGGCGACCCGCTCGGCGACGGTCACCGACACCGTGAGCATCAGCACCCGCACGTCCATGCCCTGCGCCACGACCTGCCGGCACACCTCGTCGCCGGGCACCTTCGGCAGGTCCCGGTCCAGGATCAGCACGTCGTAGGCGTTCACGGCGAGCTTCTCCAGCGCCGCCGCCCCGTCGTGGGCCACGTCCACCGCGAACGCCTCCTGCCGCAGGCCCTCCGCGACGGCCTCGGCCATCAGCTCCTCGTCCTCCACCACCAGGACCCGCAAAAGCCACCTCCTCGACCGCTCGCAAGTATGCACACGCCGTGTTAGCAGGGCGTTAGTGAAATCGCTCTCGGTACGCTCACACGCCCTCCTGTCCACTACTCACCGTGACAAGCGAGCTGGCCGAGGCGGTCGTCGACCTCGCGGCGGTCACGGGCAACGTCGAGCTGATCGGGGGCGCCACGTCCGCCGCGGTGATGGCCGTGGTGAAGGCGGACGGGTTCGGCCACGGCGCGGTGCCGGCGGCCATGGCCGCGCTGGCGGGGGGCGCCACCTGGCTCGGCGTGACCAGCGCGGCCGAGGCCCTGGCGCTGCGCGAGGCGGGTATCACCGCCCCGGTGCTGAGCTGGCTGCACGGCCCGTACACCGACTACGCGGCGCTGGCCGCCGCGGGCATCGACGTCTCCGTCAACACCGCCGACCAGCTCCACACCCTGGTCCAGGCGTTAGGAAGGGCACCTTCTACTACGGAAAACGATAAGAAGGTGCCCTTCCTCGCGCATGTGCATCTGAAGATCGATACGGGGATGTCGCGGGGCGGGGCGGGGACCGACGGGTGGCCCGAGCTGGTCAGCTGGGCGCGTAAGTACGAGCGCGAGGGTGCGCTGGCCGTGCGCGGGGTGTGGTCGCACCTGGCCACCGCCGACACCAGCCCGATCGGGGTGGCCGCGCAGGCGGCGGCGTTCGCCGAGGCGGTGGCCTGGGCGCGCGACGCCGGGCTGCGCCCGGACCTGCTGCACCTGGCCAACTCGGCCGCGGTGTTCACCGCCCCGCGCACCCACTACGACCTGGTCCGCGCCGGGATCGCCGTGTACGGGGTCGAGCCCGTGCCCGGCCGTACGTTCGGGCTGCGCCCGGCGCTCACCCTGCGCAGCCACGTGACCCTGGTGAAGCGGGTGCCCGCCGGGACCGGCGTCGGCTACGGCCACGACCACGTCACCGCGCGCCCCACCACCCTGGCCCTGATCCCGCTCGGCTTCGCCGACGGCGTCCCGCGCGCCGCGGGCGGGCGAGCGGAGGTGCTGCTCGGCGGGGTACGCCGCCCGCTGGCCGGGCGCGTCGCCATGGACCAGTGCGTCGTCGACGCCGGCGACCTCGACGTGCACCCCGGCGATCCGGTGACCGTGCTCGGCCCCGGCACGCACGGCGAACCCACCGCCGCCGACTGGGCGGCCTGGGCCGGCACCAACCCCCACGAGATCCTCACCGGCATCGGCCCCCGGGTCCCCCGCCGGTACGCACGGAGCAAGGAGCGCGCATGAAACTGGCGATCGTCTACGGCGGGCGCAGCGGCGAGCACGAGGTGTCGTGCAAGTCGGCCCACAGCATCCTGGCCCACCTCGACCGCGGCCGCTACGACGTCACCGAGGTGCTCATCGGCCGCGACGGCGCCTGGCACGTCGACGGCCTGCCCGTCGGCATGGGCGACGCGCTGCGCACGCTCGGCCGCGCCGACGTGGTGTTCCCCGCCCTGCACGGCCCGTACGGCGAGGACGGCACCGTGCAGTCGCTGCTGGAGCTGGCCGGGGTCCCGTACGTCGGCAGCGGGGTGCTGGCCAGCGCGACCGGCATGGACAAGGAGTTCACCAAGAAGATCCTCGCCGCCGACGGGCTGCGCGTGGCCGACGGCGCCGTGCTGCGCCCCGGCACGGACGAGCTGTCCCCCGCGGACCGGGACCGGCTCGGCCTGCCCGTGTTCGTCAAACCGGCCCGCGCCGGGTCCAGCATCGGCGTCACCCGCGTCGACGACTGGGCCGCGCTGCCCGCCGCGCTGGACGCGGCCCGTGCCTGCGACGGCAAGGTGCTGGTCGAGGCGGGGGTGACCGGCCGCGAGGTGGACGTGGCCGTGCTGCAGTTCCCCGACGGCAGCCTGCGCGCCGGGCCGCCGCTGGAGATCCGGGTCACCGACGGGCACGGCTTCTTCGACTACGACGCCAAGTACACGGCGGGCGAGGTCGTGTTCGACATCCCGGCCCGGCTGGACGCGGCCGTGACGTCACGGCTGCAGGAGCTGGCGATCCAGGCGTTCACCGCGCTGGACTGCCGGGGGCTGCTGCGGGTGGACTTCTTCCTGCCCGCCGACGGCGGCGAGCCGGTCCTCAACGAGGTCAACACGTTCCCGGGCTTCACGTCCGCCTCGCAGTACCCGCGCATGTGGCAGGCCGCGGGCATGTCCTACCCGGAGCTGCTGGACACCCTCATCGCGACCGCGCTGGCCTCCGCCGCGCGCCACCTGACGGCCCTGTCCCGCCGCTGAGACTCCGGGGTGCCGGGCCCCTCGGGGTGGGCCCGGCACCCCGGCACACCTTCAACCCAGGCGACGACCCGCGTCCGCAGTTTCGGGGAGACTGCACGAATCGAAGCCAGGAGCCGTGCAGTTTCCCCGAAACTGCACCACCGGGCCCAGCCGGCTGGGCGTCAGGGGTGGAGGACCTCGTCGAGGAAGGCGTCGAGGCGGGTGGCGAGGTCGTCGCCGGGGAGGCAGTTCAGGGCGGCGCACATGTAGGTGCCGACCGTGTCGCCGCGCCGCCCGGCGTCCCCGGCGCGGCGGGCGGTGAACAGGGTGACCTCGTCGGCGGTGCGCACCGCCTGGCAGAGCAGGCACATCGCCGCCCGCCCGCGCGACATGGACGAGCCGGCGGCGCGCAGCAGCAGCCCCACCGGTTTGCCGTCGCGCCAGCGCAGCACATACCCCCGCTGGTCGAGCTTGGGGTCACGCCAGCCGAGGAAGGTCAGCGACGGCCAGTCCCGCTCGGCGAAGTCCTTCGGCAGCGTCATCGCCGACGCGTCGCCGCGCGAGCAGTTGCTCATCGCCCGCCTGATCTGGGCTTCTGTCATCGGTTCCACCCGGCGCACGCTACGCCGGGGCGAGCCGATGATCGACCACATTTCCCCGGTCCCCGCACCGGCGGTGACGGGCGGCACGGGCCGCGCACCCGGGGCGGTATCGGCCCGCCCGCCCGTTATCCTGGGCAGATGATCAAGGCAGTGGTGTTCGATGTGGGCGAGACGCTGATCGACGAGACCCGCATCTGGAGCCGCTGGGCCGACCGCCTGGGCGTGCCCCGCTTCGCCATGCTCGGCCTGCTCGGCGGCATGGCCGCCATGGACCGCCCGCACGGCGACGCGTTCGAGCTGCTGCGCCCCGGCCTGGACGTCGACGCCGAGATCGCCGCCTGGGCCGTCGAGGACCCCGACGGCCTGCGTGAGAACTTCGACGAGGCCGACCTCTACCCCGACGTGCGGCCCGCGTTCGCCGAGCTGCGCCGCCGCGGCCTCACCGTGATCATCGCCGGGAACCAGCCGCCGCAGGCCAAGGCCGCCCTGGAGCGGATGGACCTGCCCGTCGACGCGATCTTCACCTCCGCCGAGTGGGGCATCGAGAAGCCGCACCCGCACTTCTTCGCCAAGGTCGCCGAGGTCGCCGCGCTCGAGCCGGCGCACATCTGCTACGTCGGCGACCGTGTCGACAACGACGTGCTGCCCGCCACCCGCGCCGGCATGATGCCGGTGCTGATCCGCCGCGGGCCCTGGGGTTACCTCGGCTCGGAGAAGCCCGACGCGGCCCGCCACGCCACCATCGTCGACGGCCTGGACACCCTGCCCGGCCTGCTGCGCCCCGCCTGATCAGGCGCCATTCCGGCAACGGCCTGCGCCCCCGCTCCCGCGCTCTTAGCGTGGAGGTGATTCTTCGAGGAGGAGCGATGGCCAGGAACCACAAGAACAACCAGTCCCGCCGGCACCCGGAGGCCGAGCAGCCGGCCGAGCAGGACCAGCCCGGCGCTCCGCACGCCGAGCACGAGCACGGGCCCGACTCGCACTCCGGCTGGGCCACCGAGCGGGCCGAGGAGCGCTCCCGGCAGGCCGCCATGGCCGCGCGGGAGAAGACGACACGCACCCACATGCCGACCGGCCAGTCGACGGGCATGCACCTGCGCAAGGGCAACCAGCCCCGCGGCGGCCGCTGACCCAACGCGCGGACAGACCGCTGAGCTGCTGATACCGTTGACCGAATGGAAGGCTGTGATACGGGGCCGGGCCTGTGCCCGGCCTGCGCGTACCGGCTGACAGACCAGGCGGGCCCAGGGTGATGCGCGGTGGGCGACCACTGGATCCAGCTCGTACTGGTAGCCGTACTCATCATCGTGAACGCGCTGTTCGCCGGCAGCGAGATGGCGCTGGTCTCCCTTCGTGAAGGCCAGCTGCGCCGGATGGAGCAGCAGGGTGGCGGCGCCGCGGCCGCCGCGGCACTGGCCCGGGACCCGAACCGGTACCTGGCCACCATCCAGATCGGCATCACACTGGCCGGGTTCCTGGCCTCGGCGACCGCCGCGATCGCCCTGGCCGAGGTGTTGCAGCCCGCACTGGGCTTCCTCGGCCGCGCCGCCCGACCCGTGGCCGTCGTCGGCGTCACCCTGGTCCTGACGTTCCTCACCCTGGTCTTCGGCGAGCTGGCGCCCAAACGCGTGGCCATGCAGCACGCCGAGCGCTGGGCCCGGCTCGCCGGGCGCCCGCTGACCACGCTCGCGGCGATCTCACGGCCGTTCGTGTGGGTGCTGAGCAAAGCCACCGACCTGGGCGTACGCCTCATGGGCGGGGACCCGGGCAGCCACCGCGACGAGATCACCCCCGAGGAGGTACGCGACCTCGTCAGCGTGCACCGGGGTTTCACCGCCGAGCAGCGGCTGATCATCGCCGGCGCCGTGGAGATCACCGAACGGGTGCTGCGCGAGGTGCTCATCCCCCGCCGCAACGTCTTCCTGCTCGACGCCGACCTGCCCGTGGACGTGGCCCGCAAGGAGCTGGCCGGGTCCGGCTTCTCCCGGGCGCCGGTGGTGCGCCGGCGCAACATCGACGACACCATCGGCATCGTGCACCTGCGCGACCTGCTCAGCCAGGACGACGGCACGGTCGCCGACGTCGCCCGACCGGTGCTGCTGCTGCCCGACTCGCTGCACGCCGGGGACGCGCTGCGCCGCTTCAAGGTCGAGCGGCAGCAGTTCGCCCTGGTCGTGGACGAGCACGGCGCCGTGGACGGCATCGTGACCATGGAGGACCTGCTGGAGGAGGTCGTCGGGGAGATCTACGACGAGGCCGACCGGGACGTGATGGCGGTGCAGCAGGGCGAGGACGGCGACATGCTGCTGCCCGGCACGTTCCCGATGCACGACCTGCCCGACATCGGCGTCAACTTCGGCCAGCGCCCCGACGGGGACTACATCACCGTCGCCGGGCTGGTCATCGCCGTGCTCGGCCACGTGCCGACCCGCCCCGGCGAGATCGTGCACCTGGACGGCTGGACCGCGCAGGTCACCTCCGTGGACCGCCACGCCATCACCGAGATCCGCCTGCGCCCCTGCGGCGGCCCCGCAGGCGACGCCCTCTGCCCACCCCGCGCCCGCACCGAGTCCGCCTAGCGCGCCTTTGATCATCCGACTTGCCTGGCACCTGGGCGTATCTTGAGCGCGCATTCGCCCATCTGCCAGGCAAGTCGAGTGATCAAGCCGGGTCACGGGCGGGCCGGGCGCGGTGCACGGCTCGCAGGAAGGCGCCGCTCGCCGCGTAGAACGTGCCGAACAGCGACGCGATGAGGAACTGGAGCGCGAACTGCGCGAACTGGTAGCGCTCCGCGCTGGCCGGGCCGGTCCGCCGCCCGTGGGACTCGAACCAGTACCCGTCGGGCGCCTGCTCCACGTTGCCCGCCGCGCACGCCATCACGAACGCGCCGAGCAGCAGCGCGAGCAGGGCGGCCACCGCCGCCTTCAGCCAGGCCGGGGTGTCGGCGTACGCGTCACGCGCCACGTCGGGATCGAACAGTCCCTGAAGAAGCAGGTAGCCGAGCAGCACGGCGCCGAACATCGCGGCGTTGAGGCCGATCATCCCGATGATGCCGGCCCCGATCCGGCTCGGACCCGGCCGCACCGCATCCACGAGGACGAGCGCGCACAGCAGCAGCCCGACCGCGTTCCACGCCCTAAGCGCCCGCATCGCGCCACGATAACGCCCCGTGCCGGGTCCCACCGCCCCGTGATCGTCCCCGCCGGCGCCGCGGCCGCCGTCCGCCCGTCCGGCCCTCCGCCCGCCCGTCCGCCGACTCGTCCGCCGGCCCGCCCGCATGATCGTTCGACTTGCCTGGCACCTGGGCGTATCTTGAGCGCGCTTTCGCCCATCTGCCAGGCAAGTCGAGTGGTCTTGACGGGCCGCCGGGCCGCGGGGCGGGGCGGGGCGGGGTCAGCGTGGGGTGAGGCCGGTGAAGACGACGGCGAGGGTGCGGGTCTGCAGGTCGGGGGGCCAGCCGCCCTGGACGGCGCCCTGGCAGACGGCGGCGAGCAGCGCCATCACCTCGGGCAGCGCGACGTCGCGGCGTACCGTGCCGGCCTGCTGGGCCTCCTCGAGCAGGCTGCCGACGGAGCGCTCGAGCCGGCCGACGGCGTCGGGGACGTTCAGCCCGGAGCCCGCCTCGGCGAGCAGGTCGACGACGGTCTTCTGGCGCGCGGCGTGGGCCACCAGGCCGGTGAAGAACGCGAACAGCGCGTCGCCGGGCGCGCTGTCACGCAGCAGGCCGTCCACGTCGGACAGCAGCCGGTCGAGCAGGTCCTTCATGATCGCCCGGAGCAGGTCGGCCTTGGTCGGGAAGTGGCGGAAGACGGTGCCGATGGCGACCCCGGCGCGATTGGCGACCTCCTCGGTGGAGGCGGCCGGGCCGCGCTCGGAGAACACCTGCGCACCCGCGGTCAGGATCCGGGCGCGGTTACGCGCCGCGTCGGCGCGCAGCGGCTTGGCGTCGGCTGGCACACGTACTCCCTTGAAAGATGAGTCCCCACTCACTATCGTGGAGAACCTGAGTCAACGCTCATTTTACCGGAGGTGCCTCGTGCCCACGCCCCGCGAAGCGTTCGACCGGCTGCGCCGGCAGTGGTTCCTCGCCGCCCAGTCCGACCTGGATGAAGACCTGTTCACCGAAGACCTCGTCGTCGAGATGCCCTTTGCCGCACCCGGCCGCCCCACCCGCATCGAGGGCAGAGCGGCCTTCATCGCGTACGCCCAGACAGGACGCGCGACCCTGCCCGTCCGGTTCGACCGGTGCGACATCACCGCCGCACACGAC
The DNA here is from genome assembly GCF_016862575.1 of Catellatospora bangladeshensis. Taxonomy (GTDB): domain Bacteria; phylum Actinomycetota; class Actinomycetes; order Mycobacteriales; family Micromonosporaceae; genus Catellatospora; species Catellatospora bangladeshensis. Next base: position 78,494 of record NZ_BONF01000042.1, read on the forward strand.
ACCGCCGACCCCGACGTCATCGTCGTCGAGTACGAGCTGGGCGGCACCGTCACCACCACCGGCGTGAGCGCGTCCGCGCCGTTCGTCGGCGTGCTGCGCACCCGCGACGGCCGCATCGCCCACTGGCGCGAGTACCAGCACACCCTCGCCATCGCGCAGGCCCTCGCCGCCGCGTGACCGGCGTCAGCCCAGATAGGGCGCAGGCCGGTTGTCGATGCTGAACTGCTGGCGCGCCTCACCGTCGGCGTACGCGATCACGTGGCCCGGGTCCGTGTAGATGCCGACCAGGCCGGTGATCTCGATGTCCAGTCCGGTCTCCTCGCGCACCTCCCGCACCACGCACCGCTCCAGGGTCTCGCCGACCTCCATCGTGCCGCCGGGCAGCGCCCAGTTGCCCGAGTCGGTGCGCCGCTGCAGCAGCACCCGGCCGTACTCGTCGGCGAGCACGGCCACCCCGCCGGGCACGATCCGCGTCGCCGCCGGGGCGGCCGGGTCGTGGTAGTAGTCGCGGCGCGCCGGCCCCGCCGCCTCCCGGGGCGGCCCGCCCCACTCCGGCCTCGGCGCGGCCGGTGTCTCGTGTGCCGTCATCGTCGCCGTCCACATCGCATGTCACTCGCCCGCCCCGGGCGGCACCGCGCGCAGAGATCTGCGGCCCCGGCGCGCGAGGTCCGCGTCCAGCGCGATCACGCAGAACAACGCCACACAGAACCAGGCCTCGACCCAATCGGCCGGCACCAGCAGCCAGAGCAGCCCTCCGATCACCAGCGTGCTCACCAGCCACCAGTTGATCAGCCAGAACGGCGAATCCTGGAACAGGTGACGCAGCAGCCTGCCCCGCCGCCGCGCCGGCGTACCCCGCCGCCTGCCCATCACGTACCGGATCGCCTGCGGGCCCAGGCCGACGAGCATCACGATCCCGGCCAGCTTGAGCCCTCGGTCCTTGCCGAGCAGGTCCGGCACCAGCATGAACAGCCCGATGACCACGACCGCGAGCGCGAGGCAGGCCATGAGCGCCACCGAGACCGCCGTCTCGCCCTCGCCCGGGACCGGACGCGTAACGCCCTTACCGTCAGCCATGTCAGCTCCCCTGTGACGTCAGCCGCCGACCATAACCGTCCCGCGCCACGCCCGGTGCCCCGGCCGAGTAAGAATCTTCACGCCGCCGCCCGATCCGGGCGCGGCAGTTCACCCGCGACGAAGTACGCGCACAGCACGTCGATCGCTACGTCAACGGGGATCTCGCTGCCGGGAGGGAACACCGCCTGGCGATCATCGGTGTAGACGACCGGCACACCGGAGACACCGTCCGGACCGGCCACGGCCACCTGCGGCGGCCCGCCCTCGGGCACCGTCAGCACCATGCTGTCCGGCTCCCCGAGGCCGATGACGGCGCGCGGCGCGCCCGGCAGGACCAAGTCGACGGGCGTGGGCCGTCCAGCGGCCTCGTGGTGCAGCTGCCATAGCAGGTCGCGCAGCTCAGCCACGCTCGCCACCTCCCGCGAGTGGTCACCCGACTCCCATTCGAGCTGCGCGGCGAGCGGTTCCCGCACCGGTGTCCCCGGCGCGGCGCCAGTGCCCACCCGCTCTGGGCCGCTCCGCGCCTGCGCCCTCAGCGCGATGCCGCTGGCGACGAGGCTGGCAAGCAGGTACCAGCCGCGCGCCCAGTCACCGGGCACCAGCCACCGCAGCACCGCGCAGACGGCCAGGGACAACGCGGCCCACCCGTTCACCCACCGGAAGGGCGACTCACGGAAGAGGTGGTGAAGAAGATGCACGGCTGGGTGTCGGCGCTCGCCCGCGTCGGCGGCAGTCCGGCCGGCAGCTGCATGCTTGACCACGTCCCACTGGGGAAGGACGACGAAACAGGCGAGCAGGAACGACAGCCGGAACACCGGATCGCGGGTGATCGGCTCCGGCACCAGGAAGATCAGCGCCGCCACCACGGCCGCCGAGCCCACCAGCCACGCCGCCAGTATCAGGTACGACCTGTCCCGCGCCACGAACCGACCGCCTCATCCCCGTAATGGATCTCGGCGTGCAAGGTAGCGGGTAGGTGCCACCCGCGCAGCCCTGCTGCCCGCGAGCAGAAGCCGTGCCCGGCGCTCCGATCGGCCTGACGTCATGGGCGGGCGGCCGTCCCGGGCGGACGGTGGCATGATCTGTGCCCATGCGGCTGATCGACGACACGGAACTGCACCGTTCCTCGGTGGTCGCCAACAACGCGATGAACCGCGAGCGCGGCCTCGACGGCGTCAACAGCTACGCCCGTGACCTCGGTTTCCACCCGCTCGACCGGCTGCGGCCCCGGCTGGCCGAGCACGGCACGGCGTCCTGGCTGGACCTGTGCTGCGGACAGGGACGCGCCCTGGCCCAGGCTGCCGCGCAGCAGCTCGACGGGCTGACCCTGACCGGCGTGGACCTGGCCGGCCACTTCGACCCGGCCGCGACGGCCGCACCGGACCTGACCCTGGTCACCGCCTCCCTCGGCGAGTGGCAGCCGGGCCGGACCTTCGACCTGATCACGTGCGTGCACGGGCTGCACTACGTCGGCGACAAGCTCGGCACGCTCGCCCGGGTGCTGACCTGGCTGGCGCCGGACGGGTTCTTCGCCGCGCACCTCGACCTCGGCAGCATCCGGCTGCTCGACGGCACACCTGCCGTCCAGCCCCTGCGCCGCCTGCTGCGCACGGCCGGGCTCGCCTACGACGGACGCAGGCGGCTGCTCACCTGCACCGGCCCACGCGAGCTGGTCCTGCCGTTCGCGTATGCCGGAGCCGACGACCAGGCCGGCCCCAACTACACCGGCCAGCCCGCCGTCGACTCCTACTACCGCCCGCTGCCCGTCTAGGCCTGTGCCGGCGCTGCCCGTGAGCACGTGCGGGCCACGCGACGCGGATTGGCTGCAGTCTGCGGCGTACCCGCTGGTCTAAGGTCTGCTCATGCGGATCAGGATCGTGGACGCCTTCACCGACCGGGCTTTCGGCGGCAACCCCGCCGGGGTGTGCGTGCTGGACGGTGACTCGTTTCCCGACGCGGTCTGGATGCAGCGCGTCGCGGCGGAGCTGAACCTGTCCGAGACCGCGTTCGCGCACCCGCGCGGCGGGCGGGACTGGGCGCTGCGCTGGTTCACCCCGCGCACCGAGGTCAACCTGTGCGGCCACGCGACCCTGGCCACCGCGCACGCCCTCGGCGAGGATGGGCTGGCCACCGGCACGATCCGCTTCGACACCCGCAGCGGCATCCTCACCGCGGCCGTCGGCGGCGACGGCTCGATCACCATGGACTTCCCCGTCTTCCCGGTCATCCCGATCGACCCGCTGCCGGGCACCGCCGAGGCGCTGGGCGTGCCGATCCTCGCCTCGTACGACACCGGGGCGCTCGCCGACCTGCTGGTCGAGGTCGCCGACGAGCAGACCGTACGCACCCTGGCTCCGGACCTGGGCGCGGTGGCGCGGCTGGCCACCCGTGGCGTCATCGTGACCGCACCGGCCGAGGACCCGGCGGCCGGCTACGACTTCGTGTCGCGGTTCTTCGGCCCGGCCGTCGGCGTGCCCGAGGACCCGGTGACCGGCAGCGCCCACTCGGCGCTCGCGCCGCTGTGGTCGGCCCGGTTCGGCCGCGACGAACTCGTCGGCCTGCAGGCCTCGGCCCGCTCGGGCCTGGTCCGCACTGTGCTGCGCGGCGACCGCGTCGACCTGACCGGCCACGCCGTCACTGTCCTGGACGGCACCCTCGCCGCCTGACGGCCGGCAACGATCAGGGCATAGCCCACACCAAGGCTTGCTCCAGCACTTCATGAGCCGCGCTCGCGTCACGCGTCATCAGGGGAACGTCCTCAGCCATTGCCAAGAGGCAGGAGTGGGCGAGGCTGAGCCTGCCAACGCGCTTAGCGATCACGCCGACCAGGTCGCCGTCCTGCAGCCGACACTCTGCGATCTCGACGGTCGGCAGTTCGAGCAAGATGTCCAACAGGTCGGCGGTCTCGCCCTCAGCGCGTTGGTATGCCTCGGCGACGCAGAGCACCGAGGTCAGCATGGTGCGGCCCAGATCGGCACAGAAAGACAGTTGATAGGCCACTTGCGGATCACGACGTTCGGCGTACGCGAGCAGCGCTCCGGTATCAAGAACCCGGATCGTCGATGTCACCTGCGGCGCCTGGCCAGCTCGTCCAGACGCGCGTCCAGCACGCGGCGGCGGTCAGGATCCGATCTTCGTGCGTCGGACTCAGCCACGGAACGGGCGATGCGTTCGTACTCCTCGCGCGGCACGTCATGAACCCCGACCGCCGCCAGCGCAACCTGCGTCGCCTCCAGACGCTGCCGCATACGGACGGCCTCAGCGATGTAGCCGGACGCGTTGCCGCCCGACCGGACAACCTCCGCAAGATCGTCAGGCAGACTGATCGTGAACTTCGCGGTCATACCGGTAATGCTAGGAAGGTATGACCGTAGCGGCAACTCAACGTTTGTTCCTCGCCGCACGCTGGCGGGCCTTGTCCTTGATCTTTTCGGGGAGGGCGTCGGCGGCGAGCAGCTGCGGCAGCAGCTCCGGCTCCAGGGTCAGCGCCCGGAACGTCAGCGCCACCGTCACGTCGTGCTCGGGCCGGTGCAGCACCGTCACGGTGTCGCCTTCGCGCACCTCACCCGGCACCACCACCCGCAGGTACGCCCCCGGCAGCGCCCGCTGCGTGAACGTCTTGATCCAGCCCTGCTCGCGCATCTGGTCGGCGAAGGTCCGGCACGGGATCCGCGGCGAGGACACCTCCAGCACCGCGTGCTCGCCGACCTGCCAGCGCTCGCCGATCAGCGCCCCGTTGACGTCGATCCCGGACGTGGTCAGGTTCTCGCCGAACAGGCCGCCGGACAGGTCCCGGCCCAGCTCGGCCTGCCACCCGTCGAGGTCCTCGCGGGCGTAGGCGTACACCGCCTGGTCGTCGCCGCCGTGGTGGCGCCGGTCGCAGATGTCGTCGCCCTCCAGGCCGCTGCCCAGCCCGCCCGTCCGCGGTCCGGGGGCGCGCAGCCGCACCGGGCGGTCCACCGGGTGCTTGTCGATCGCGGTCATGCCGATGTCGGCGGCCGCGCTCGGCCGCGCGGCGCCCAGATTCACGGAGAGTACGGTGCCCACCGGGCCAGCCTAGTCGGCGTGAGCTGGGACGCCAGCGAGTATGGTGCGCACCATGATCCGTCCTGCCGTGCCCGCCGACGTCCCCGTCATCCTCGACCTGATCCGCGAGCTGGCCGAGTACGAGAAGGCCCCGCTGGAGGCCAAGGCCACCGCCGAGCAGCTGCACGCGGCGCTGTTCGGGCCGCACCCGGCCGCGTTCGCGCACCTGGCCGTGGACGACGAGAGCGGCGAGCCGGTCGGCGTGGCGATCTGGTTCCTCAACTTCTCCACCTGGCACGGCGTGCACGGCATCTACCTTGAGGACCTGTTCGTCCGGCCCGCCGCCCGGGGCCGCGGCCACGGCAAGGCGCTGCTGCGCGAGCTGGCCCGCATCTGCCGCGAGCGCGGCTACACCCGCCTGCAGTGGTGGGTTTTGAACTGGAACGCGCCCGCGATCGACTTCTACCGGTCCATCGGCGCGGTCCCCATGGACGACTGGACCGTGTACCGCGTTTCCGGCGACGCCCTTGGCGCGCTCGCCGGCGAACCGGCCGCGTGACGGCACAGCGTGGTGGATCCAGATGAACTGTGGTCGCGGGCGCGACCACAGTTCATCTGGATCCACGGGTTCCGGGCGTGGGGCGGCCGGGTAGGCGGGGGGCATGACGGTTGACGTGATGGCGCCGCGCGGCGGGGTGATGACGGACGAGGTCGGCACGATCACCGGCGAGCTGACCCTGGAGCCGAAGGTCGAGACCGACGGCACGGTACGCCTGCGCGTGCAGTACAAGGGCGCCGAGGAGTGGTACACCGTCACCGGCGCCCAGATCAAGGTCCCCGACCCGGCCGACGCCACCGCCGTCGACCGCGCCGCCCGGCACCTGCTCGACCGCTTCTCCCACTGACCGTCCCCGACGGGCGGGATAGGGTGGCGATCATGCGTTACAGGGCACTGGGTGAGTCCGGGCTGATCGTGTCGGCGGTCGGGCTCGGCTGCAACAACTTCGGGTGGCGGCTGGACCTGGACGGCACCCGTGCCGTCGTCGACGCCGCGATCGACGCGGGCATCACGTTCTTCGACACCGCCGACATCTACGGCCGCGCCACCGCGATCGGGGCGTCGGAGTCGATGCTCGGCGAGGTCCTCAAGGGACGCCGCGACCAGGTGGTGCTGGCCACCAAGTTCGGCCACCAGGGCGCGGACATGGGTTACGGCCCGGCCGCGGGCGGCAAGGGCGGCCGCAAGTACATCCGGCGCGCGGTCGAGGAGTCGCTGCGGCGGCTGGGCACCGACCACATCGACCTCTACCAGCTGCACACGCCCGACCCGGTCACGCCCCTGGCGGAGACCCTGGCGGCGCTGCACGAGCTGGTCACCGAGGGCAAGGTGCGCTATATCGGCAGCTCGCAGTTCGCGGGCTGGCAGATCGCCGACGCGGCCCGGCTGGCGCAGGCGATGGGCGTGACGCCGTTCGTCAGCGCGCAGAACCACTGGTCGATGCTGGAGCGCGGCAGCGAGATCGAGGTGGTGCCCGCCGCCCGGCACTTCGGGCTCGGCGTGCTGCCGTTCTTCCCGCTGGCCAACGGGCTGCTGACGGGCAAGGTGCGCCGCGGCCAGGATGCGCCCGCCGACAGCCGGCTGGCCAAGGACCAGGCCGGATTCATCACCGACGAGCGGCTGGACACGGTCGAGGCGCTGGCCGGCTGGGCGGCCGAGCGCGGTCACGAGCTGGGCAGGGTCGCGATCGGCTGGCTGGCCGCGCAGCCGGGCTGCGGCTCGGTCATCGCGGGCGCGACCAGCCCGGCGCAGGTCGCCGCGAACGCGGCCGCCGCGGACTGGGAGCCGACCGCCGACGAGCTGGCCGAGCTGGACAAGATCGCGCCCGTACCGGCGCGATAGGAACAGGCAAGGGGGAGGCAATGGTGGAGGTCGAGGTCGTCGAGGTCCCGGAGAGCAGCCGGTACGAGGCACGCGAGAGCGGGCGGCTGCTCGGCGTGCTGACCTACTACCGCAAACCGGGGATGATCGTGTTCGACCACACCGGGGTCGAGCCGGAGGCCCGCGGGCGCGGCATCGGCGCGATGCTGTGCGCGGCGGCGCTGGCGGGCGCGGCCGCCGACGACGTGCGCGTGGTCCCGGCCTGCTCGTTCGTGCGCCGCTGGGTGCAGGACCACCCGGAATACCTGCCGCTGGTGGAGCGGGCGTAAATCACTGGCAGTGCGGTGGGGCCGGTCGTTAGGCTGGCCCCACTATGGAGCTGTGACATCACCGACCGGCCTGTGACCGAGGCGCTGTGCGCCCGGCAGGCTCTCCCGCGAAACCCTTCCGGTGGTGCTCATGCGTGCTCGATCCCTCATTGCTGTTGATCTTGTCAAGCTCTTCGGGGACCGCCGTGTCCTCGACGGCGTCGACCTCACCGTCGCCCCCGGCCGCCGCGTCGGCCTCGTCGGCGAGAACGGCGCCGGCAAGTCCACCCTGCTGCGGCTGCTCGCCGGCGCCGACACCCCCGACGGCGGCCGCATCGAGCGGCCCGGCGACATCGGCCTGCTGCACCAGGAGCTGCCGTACGAACCCGGCGACACCATCGCCGACGTACTCGCCGAGGCACTGCGCGAGAGCCGCGACCTGCTCGCCCGCCTCGACCAGCTCAGCGCCGACCTCACCGGCCCGGCGCAGCTCGACGCCTACGCCGAGACGCTGGCCCGCGCCGAGCAGGTCGACGCCTGGGACGCCGAGCGCCGCGCCGAGCTGGTCATGCACGGCCTCGGCCTGGCCGCACTCGACCACGGCCGCACGCTGGGCACCCTGTCCGGCGGGCAGCGCTCCCGCGTCGCGCTGGCCGCGCTGCTGGTACGCAGACCCGCCGCGCTGCTGCTCGACGAGCCCACCAACCACCTCGACGACGAGGCAGTCGCGTTCGTCGAACAGCAACTACGCCGGCTCCCAGGCGTCGTCGTGGTCGCCAGCCACGACCGGGTCTTCCTCGACGAGGTCTGCACCGACATCGTCGACCTCGACCCCGGCGACACCGCCCACGGCGGACTGGTCCGCTACGGCGGCGCCTACACCGCATACCAGCAGGCCAAACGCGACCAGCGGGCGCGCTGGGAACGGGCCTTCGCCGACCAGCAGGCCGAGATCGCGGCGCTGCGGGAGTCCGCGGCCACCACGGCCCGGCAGGTCGCCTACGGCCGCCCGCCCCGCGACGGCAACAAGATGGGCTACAACCGGCACGGCGCGCGGGTGCAGGCCCAGATCTCCCGCCGCGTCCGCAACGCCGAACAGCGCCTGGCCGTGCTCGAACGCGACCCGATCCGCAAGCCGCCGCCGCTGCTGCACTTCCAGGCACCCGCGCTCACCGCAGCCCCGGCGCCTGGCGCCGCCTCCCCCGGCGGCGCCTCGTCCCGCGAAAGCGCCTCGTCCCGCGCGGTCGGGTCATCGCCCGGCAGCGCGCCGGCGAACCTCCCGGAGGCCGGCATCTCCGCGGAGCAAGACACCGTCGCACTGGCACTGCGGGACGTGCACGTGCCCGGACGGCTGCGACTGGACCGGCTCGACCTGCCCGCCGACGGCCGGCTGCTGATCACCGGACCGAACGGGGCGGGCAAGTCGACGCTGCTCGCGGTGCTCGCCGGGCAGCTGCGTCCCGCCTCGGGCAGCGTCACCCGCCGCCGCGGGCTGCGGGTAGGGCTGCTGGCCCAGGACGACCGGTTCGCCGACCCGGCCGCCACGCCGCGCGCCCTCTACGAGCGCACCGGCGCGGCCATACCCCTGGTGGAACTCGGCCTCGTCGCCCCGCGCGACCTGGACCGGCCGGTCGGCGTGCTCAGCGTCGGCCAGCGCCGACGCGTCGCGCTGGCGCTGCTCATCGCCGACCCGCCGCACCTGCTGCTGCTCGACGAACCCACCAACCACCTGTCCCCGGCCCTGGCCGACGAACTCGAAGACGCCCTCGGCCGCGCCCCGGGCGCCGTCGTGGTCGCCAGTCACGACCGCTGGCTGCGCCGCAACTGGCCGGGCGGCCGACTGGACCTCGTTTGATAGGAAGGTGACAGCGCAGGTCACCAGGACCGGCACCAGAGGAGATGTAGTTCAGTGGTCTTCAAGAAGATGCTCGCCGCCTTCGGCGTGGGCGGCCCGTCGGTCGACACCGTGCTCGCCACCCCCGTCGTCCAGCCCGGCGGCACCCTGTCCGGCACCGTCCACATCAAGGGCGGCGACCACGACACCCTGATCGAGTACGTCTCGCTGGGCCTGGTCACCCGGGTCGAGGTGGAGGGCCACGACAGCGAGTACGACGCCACCGTCGAGTTCCACCGGGTGCACCTGACCGGCTCGTTCACCCTGCCCGCCGGGGCGAGCCACCAGCTGCCGTTCACCGTCGAGGTGCCGTGGGAGGCGCCGGTGACCAGCTTCTACGGCACCCCGCTGCACGGCATGACGATGGGTGTGCGCACGGAGCTGTCGGTGGCCAAGGCCGTCGACAAGACCGACCTCGACCCGGTGCGCATCGAGCCGCTGCCGGTCCAGGCCGCGGTCATGGAGGCGTTCACCCGGCTCGGGTTCCGCTTCAGCCGCGCGGACCTGGAGCGCGGCCGCATCCACGGCGTGCACCAGACGCTGCCGTTCTACCAGGAGATCGAGTTCTACCCGTCGCAGGCGTACGCGGGCCGCATGCGCCAGCTGGAGCTGACCTTCGTCACCAGCGCGCACGGCATGGACGTGGTGCTGGAGTTCGACAAGCGCGGCTTCCTCGGCTCGCACGACACGTTCAGCCGCCACCACGTCAGCCACGCCGACGCCGCCGGCACCGACTGGCCCTCGGCCGTCGACGGCTGGATCCGCCAGGCCCTGGACCGCCACGCCCCGCACTACGGCGGCGGCCACGGCGGGCATGGGTTCAGCGGGCACGGTCACGGCGGTCACGGCCACGGGCACCGCGGGCACGGCATGGGCGGCGTAGCCGCCGGTGCGGCCGCGGGCTTCGTCGGCGGCATGGTCGCCGGCGAGATCGCCGAAGAGGTCTTCGACGTCGACATGGACTTCGGCTTCGACGAGTGAGAAAGGAAGGGCACCTTCTTACCGTTGTCCGTGGTAGAAGGTGCCCTTCTTAACACCTCACTGGGTGGCGGTGGCCGCCGCGTTCTGGATGACCTGGGCCACCCGGTCCGGCTGGGACACCATCACCACGTGCGACGCGCCGTCCACGGCCACGGACTCCTTCGCGCCCGCCCGCTGGGCCATGAACGCCAGCGCCTGCGGCGGGATGTTCTTGTCGGCTGTCCCGTACACGAACCAGGACGGGATGTTCTTCCACGCCGCCGCCGGGGACGCCTCGTTCAGCGCCGCCTCGGTGATCGGCCGCTGCCCCGCTCCCATCTGCGCGGCCAGCGCCTCGGGCACGTCGGCCGCGAACTGATCGCGGAACTTCGCCCGGTCGATGTACAGGTCCCTGCCGCCACCGGCCAGCGCCACCGGCGGCGCCAGCGCCTGCGCGAGCGTGCTGCCCGGGAACTTGCCGGACAGCGACGCCGCGCTCTCCCCCACCTCCGGCGCGAACGCGGACACGTACACCAGCGCCTTGACGTTCGGGTTGCCCTCGGCCGCGTTCGAGATCACACTGCCGCCGTAGGAGTGCCCGACCAGCACGATCGGCCCGGAGATGGTCTTGAGCAGCGCGGCCACCTCCGCGGCGTCGCTGCTCACCCCGCGCAGCGCGTTGGGCGCCGCGACCACCGGATAGCCCTGCGCCTGCAGCAGCGGGATCACCGCGTTCCAGCTCGACGAGTCCGCGAACGCGCCGTGTACCAGCACGATCGTCGGTTTCGTCTGTTTCCGTGCGGCCGCGGCCGCCGGAGCGGCCACCGCGAACGTGAGCGCGACCGCCAGGACCGCGGCGACGCCGGTCAGCACCCTGCGCGTGGACATGCGTGAACCTCCATCCGGTGTCCGGCCCGGGGGTCCAGCCAACGCCCAACCTACGCCGACCGCCCGGCGCGCATCCGGCGTTCGGCCCGCTATGGTTGCCGGGTGTTCAAGGCCCTCGTCTGCTTCATGCTGCTCTTCATCGCCATCGGGGCGATCGGGATGTGGCTCGCCACCCAGCGCCGCAAATCATGATCAATAGCACCTGCGCCACCCCCAGCACCGCCCATGGACGCCGGTAGCCTCACGCTGCTGCTGACCGCCGCCACCGCCGCAGGGTGGGTGGACGCCGTGGTCGGCGGCGGTGGCCTGCTCCTGCTGCCCGCACTGCTCATCGGCCTGCCCCAGACGCCGCTGGCCACCGTGCTCGGCACCAACAAGATGACCGCCATCGCGGGCACCACCAGCGCCGCGATCACGTACGCCCGCCGCACCCGCATCGACTGGCGCGTCGCCGGCCCGGCCGGCCTCATCGCGATCGTCGTCTCCGGCTTCGGCGCCTGGCTCGCCATCGCGCTGACGCCGAACAAGGACGTGTACCGGCCCGTCGTGCTCGGCATCCTGGTCGCCGTCGCCCTGTTCGTCACGTTCCGGCCCAGCAGCGGCATCTACCCGCATCCCGAGCGGCGCACCACCGGCCGGGCCGCGCTGGCCGTCGCGCTGGCGGGCGGCGTCATCGCCCTCTACGACGGCATGATCGGGCCCGGCACCGGCACCTTCCTGGTGCTCACCTTCACCACGGTGATCGGCGCGGACTTCCTGCACGGCTCCGCCATGGCCAAGATCGTCAACGCGGGCACCAACCTCGGCGCGCTCATCGTGTTCGCGATCGACGGGCATGTCTGGTGGCAGCTCGGCGCCGCGATGGCCGTCTGCAACATCGTCGGCGCGCAGATCGGCGCGCGGATGGCGCTCAAGCGCGGCTCAGGCTTCGTACGCATCGTGCTGCTCGTCGTCGTGCTCGCCCTGATCGCCCGCCTGTCCTACGACCAGTGGCTCGCCTGAGCGCGCCCACCCGGCCGCGTGCGCGGCCACCCGCTCGATCACCAGCGCCACGGCCGGCCAGTGCTGCCGGCCGGGCCTGGTGATGGCGAACATGCGCCGCCGCACCGGCAGCCCCGGCATCGGCACGAACCGCACCCCCGGCCGCGGCGCCACCACCGCCGCCAGCAGCGCCACCCCCAGATCCGCCGCCACCAGGTCCAGCACCAGATCCAGGCTGTCCGCCCGATGCTCGATCATCGGCCGGTACGCCGCCAGCGCGCACACCCGCGTGGCCAGCTCGTCGTCGTCCGGGCCGCGCGAGTTCACCACCCACGACTGCCCCGCCAGCGCCGACAGCCGGGCCGGCTCGTCGATCACCTCCGGCAGCGCCCGGCCCGCCGGCACGGCCAGCATCAGCGGCGTCTCGCACAGCCGGCGCACCGCGTACCCGGCGAACTCTCGCGGGACCAGGTCGTAGTCGTACACGAAGCCCAGATCGACCCGGTCCTCGTCCAGCAGCCGGGTCACCTCCGGCGGCTCCCGTTCCTGCAGCATCACCTGTAACCCCGGATGGGACACCGCCAGCTCCTGCACCACCGGGATGAGGTCGCCCGACAGCACCGTGGCGTACGCCGCCACCTGCACCGTGCCGCCCGGCTCCCCGCCCCGCGCCAGCGCCGAACGGGCCGCGTCCACCGCCGCCAGGATCGGCCGGGCGTGACCCACCAGCCGCCGCCCGGCCGGGGTCAGCCGGACCGTCCGCCCGGAGCGCTCGACCAGCGGTGTACCCACCTCGCGGGTCAGCGCCGCCAGCTGCTGCGAGACCGCGGAGGTGCCATAACCCGTGGCCTGGGCGACCGCGCGCAGCGTGCCCCGGTCCGCCAGCTCCACGAGCACCCGCAGCAGCCTGGTGTCCACGGCTCCATCATCCGCGATCCGCGGACGGTCAGTCCGCAGACCCGTGGTGGACGCGCATGATCGCCATCCGGTCACATGGAGTGATGACCGCAGTCGACGTCGCCACCAGCACCGCCCGCCGGCAGCGCACCGCCCCGGCGGTCGCGCTGATCCTCGGGTCGATGCTCTCCGTGCAGGTCGGCGCCGCCGCCTCGACACGCCTGTTCGACGACGTCGGCCCCGCCGGGACCGCCTGGCTGCGCGGCTGCTGGGCCGCCCTGTTCTTCATCGTCATCGCCCGGCCGTCGCTGCGCTGGCTGCGCGCCCAGTCCCGCCGCGACCTCGCCGGGGCCGTCGCGCTCGGCGCGGTCAGCGCGGTCATGAGCGTCTCGTTCTTCGAGTCGATCGCCCGGATCCCGCTGGCCACGGCCGTCGCGCTGGAGTTCCTCGGGCCGCTGTCGCTGGCGGTGCTGCGGCGTACCGGCCGGTGGGGGCTGCTCTGGCCGGTGCTCGCGCTGGCGGGGGTGCTCGCGCTGACCCGGCCCTGGAGCGGCGGCATCAACCTGGCCGGCGTGCTGTTCGCGCTGGTCGCCGCAGTCTGCTGGGCCGGGTACATCCTGCTCACGCAGCGCGTCGGCGACAGCTTCAGCGGCGTGAAAGGGCTGGCCATCGCGATGCCCGCCAGTGCGGTGGCCGCCGCTGTGGTCGGCCTGCCGCAGGCGCTGCCCGGTCTGAGCTGGGCCGTGCTCGCCCAGTCCGCGTGGCTGGCGCTGCTGCTGCCGGTGCTGCCGTTCGCGCTGGAGCTGCTGGCGCTGCGGCGGCTGACGGTCGCCGCGTTCGGCACGCTGATGTGCCTGGAGCCCGCGTTCGCGCTGGGGGTCGGCGCGACCCTGCTCCACCAGACCCCCCAGCCGCTGCAGGTGCTCGGCGTCGCGTTCGTCGTCACCGCCGGCATCGGCGCCCAGCGCACCGGCCACCGCTGACGGGGCATCGCGCGCGACCGCCTGCCCGCACCCACGGCGAGAGTTAAGAAGGGCACCTTCTACTACGGAAACCGTTAACAAGGTGCCCTTCCTTTCGTGGAGGGCGTCACGGTCTGTAAGCGGTCCTAGGACGCTAGGGTGAGGGGCGGGTGGCTGGCCGGGTGCGGCTCTCGTGGTCCACACTGGATCTCCAAGCTGCCGGGACGAGGGGGCCGACCATCAACACCGTGCCTAGGGTGACCGACTCGATGGCCGGCGCGCGTGCCGCGATCCTGGCCCGGCTGTGGGGGGCGCTGGTGCGCGAGCCGCTGCCGGGTGTGCAGCGGCAGGCGTACGGCGGCGACACCCGGGTCACCCTCCCGGGCGGCGAGCGGATCATCGGCTCGACGGCGCTGGCGCTGCCGTTCGCGGTGCCGCCGGAGGGGATGCGCCTGGTCACCGACACGGTCGCGGTCGACGATCCGGTGGAGCTGCTGCGGGCGGTGCGGCTGCCCGGTGACGCGGTGCGGCTGGCCACGGAGATCCGGAGCAGCCTGGCCGGGCTGGCGCTGGCCCGCGCCGCGCAGCCGGGCCCCCAGGGCGGGCCGCCGGCCCTGGAGGTGCTGGCCGGGCGGGCCGACGGGCTCGCGCTGCTGGAGCAGTCCGTCGTGGACGGTCACCCGCTGCACCCCTGCTGCCGCACCCGCATCGGCATGAGCGAGGCCGAGATGCTGGCGTACGCCCCCGAGCACCGCCCCACGGTGACGCTGGAGGTGTACGCCGTGCCCCCGAAGCGCTGGCTGACCACGGGCGCGGGGCTCGCGCCGCGGCTGCCGGTGCACCCGTGGCAGCGTGAGCACGTGCTGTCGGCGTACCCGTTCCTGAAGCCCACCGGCGAGAAGATCGCCGCCCGGCCGCTGATGTCGCTGCGCACGCTCGCGGCGGTGGGCGACCCGACCCGGCACTACAAGACCGCCGTCGACGTGCAGATGACCAGCGCCGTGCGCATCGTCTCCCCCGCCGCCGTGCGCAACGGGCCGGTCGTGTCCCGGCTGCTGACCACGCTGTCGGCCGACCTCGGGCTCAAGGTGTGGCCGGAGCTCGCGGCCGGCGCGGTGCTCGGCGACGACGGCACGCCGCTGCGCAGCCTGGCCGTGGTGGCCCGGCGCGCGCCCCGGCCCGGCCCGAACGAGGTGATCCTGCCGATCGCCGCGCTGGCCGCGCCGTCCCCCGCGGACGGGCGGCCGCTGATCCGCGAGGCGGTGACCCTCGGCTACGGCGGGCACCCGGCGGGCTTCCTCGCCGACCTGGCCGCGCTGGTCGTGCCGGTGCTGCTCACGCTGCTGCACCGGGGCGCCGCGCTGGAGGCCCACGGCCAGAACCTCCTGGTCACCCTCAGCCACGGCCGCCCCACCGGGCTGTCCTATCGCGACGTCGGCGGGGTGCGGCTGAGCCCGCAGCGGCTGCGCCGCCACGGCGCCGACGTCCCGGCCCTGCACGGCGACCTGGCCTCTGACGACCCGGCCGAGCTGCGCGCCAAGGTGCTGGCCTCGGGTTTCGCGGTCGCGCTCGGCGAGCCGATCGCGGTGCTGTCCCGGGAGTACGGCGTCGTCCCCGACCTGCTGTGGCGCCTGGTCCGCGAGCGGGTGGAGGTGGTGTACGACGGCCTGCCGCCGAACGCCGTGGCCGACGCGCGCGCCGTGCTCGGCGAGCCGCTGCCGCTGAAGGCGACCACGGCGATGCGCCTGGCCGCCGACCCGCTCACCGACGTGTGGGCGTCCCTGCCGAACCCGCTGGCCGCCTGATGCGCCCGCTCACCGACCCGATCGGCGCGGAACTCGCCGAACTCGCCCCGCACCTGCTCGACGGGTATGCCGCCGCGCTGCCCCGGGCCCGGGTCACGGTGGCGACCCGGCTGGCCGAGGCGCTGTGGCGGGAGGACCTCGGCGACGCCCGAGCCCGTTTCCGCGGGCGGCGCCACGCGTTCGACCGGGTGCTGCTCGACCCGGTCGACGCCGACCCGGTCGACCTGGTGTCCCACGAGGGGCTGCGCGCGGAGCTGGACAGCGCGGTGCACGGGCTCGCGCTCGCGTACGCCCGCCGGTCCGAACAGGACCCGGGACATCGCGCCGCCGCGGCCGCCAACGGGGTCGCCGACCTGCCCGCGCTGCTCGACGGCGCGCCGCCCGACGAGCGCACGGTGCGGCTGGAGCAGCTCGCGGTCGAGGGGCACAACCTGCACCCGTGCGGGCGCACCCGGCTCGGCTGGGGCACCGGCGACATGATCGCCCACGATCTGGAGAGCGAGTCGACCGCGATCGGGTTCCTCTCCGTGCGGCCGGAGCTGGCGCTGGGCGACGACCTGTCCGAGCGGCTCGGCGTGGCCGTGCCCGGCGGGCGGCGGCTGCTGCCCGTGCACATCTGGCAGCTGCGCCACCTGACCGGCCGCCACCCGGAGCTGTTCGCCGACGGCACGCTGCGCGTGCTCGACCAGGTGCTGCCCGCCCGGCCCACCGCCGCGCTGCGCACCGTGCTGCCCGCGGGCGCGACCTATCTCAAACTGTCGCTGGACATCCAGGTCACCTCGACCCGGCGCAGCATCTCCATCGCCTCCACCCGCAACGGCCCGGAGCTGAGCCGGGTGCTGTCGCGGCTGCTGGAGCGGGTGCCCGGCGGCGAGCGCGTGCTGCTGATGGCCGAGCCGATGGGCGTCGCCGGGCTGCTGGAGGACGGCCGCCAGCTGAGCACCATCGCCCGCGACGGCCTGGGCGGGCGGCTGGCCCCCGGCGAGCAGCCGTATCCGGCCAGCGCGCTGGCCGCGACCGACCCGGTGACCGGCCGTACGCTGCTCGCGGGCCTGGTCGACCGGTACGCGCGCACCCGGGGCGGCTCCTCGTCGGCCGCGGCGGCGGGGTTCCTGGGCGAGTACGCCGCGCTGCTGCTGCCGCCGGTGCTGGCGCTGGCCGCCCGGCACGGCATCGGCCTGGAGGCGCACCTGCAGAACTGCGTGCCCACCTTCGTGGGCGGCGTGCCGCACCGGCTTGCCCTGCGGGACCTGGCCGGGCTGCGGGTACACCAGCCGCGCCTCGCCGCCTCGGGAGCTTCGCTGCACCTGTGGCCCGGTTCGGTGATCGGCACCGAGGACGAGGCCGTGCTGCTGGCGAAGGTGGCGTACACCGCGTTCCAGGCGCACCTGGGCGAGCTGGTGCTGCGGCTGGGCCAGTCGCACGCGCTCGACGAGGCCGCCGCCTGGCAGATCGTCCGCGACGTGGTCGACGAGGCCCTGGCCGGCCACCCCGACCACGCCTTCTACACCGCGCCCACGGTGCCCCACAAGGCGCTCACCCGGATGCGGCTGGCCGGGGCAGGCGACCTCTACGTGCCCGTGCAGAACCCGCTGCACGACCCCCTGCGGTGATCGGCACCTCCACCGTGCTGTTCTAACGGCATGGCGGAAGCTTCGATCATGAGTGGTGGCGGCGGGAGCGGGCGGGCGGCCGTGCCGGAGCGGGTCGCGGCGGCGGTGCGCGGGCTGGCGTCGCCGGTGTGCGCGTACGTGTACGACCCGGCCGTGCTCGCCGCGCGGGTCGCCGCGCTGCGGGCGGCGCTGCCGGGGGTGACCGTCTGCTACGCGGTCAAGGCCAACGGGCACCCGGCGATCGTCGCGGCGGCTGCCGCGGCCTGCGACGGGCTGGAGGTCGCCTCGGGCGGCGAGCTGGCCCTGGCCGAGGCGGCGGACGCGCGCCGGATCGTGTTCGGCGGCCCGGCCAAGACCGACGCCGAGCTGGCCCACGCGCTGCGCCTGGGCGCGACGGTGAACGTGGAGAGCCCGCACGAGCTGCGCCGCCTCAGCCTGCTCGCGGATCGGGCCGGGACGACCGCGACGATCACGCTGCGGGTCAACCGCGCCGGGGCGGCGCTGCCCGGCACGCACGCGATGACCGGCGCGCCGACGCCGTTCGGGGTGGACGAGGCGCAGCTGCCCGAGGTGGTGGCGCTGGCCCGGTCGCTGCCGGGGCTGGACCTGGCCGGCTGGCACCTGCACGCGGTGTCCAACAACCTCGACGCCGCCGCGCACAGCGCGTTCCTGGCCGAGGCGCTGCGCTGGTCGGCGGCCACGTCGAAGGAGCTGGGCGTGCCGCTGCGTACGGTCAACGCGGGCGGCGGCTTCGGCGTCGACTACACCGGCGGCGCGGCGTTCCCGCTGGACGAGCTGCGGGTGGCGGTGCCGGAGGGGGTCGAGCTGGTGGTGGAGCCCGGCCGGTGGCTGGCCGCCGACACGGGCTGGTACGCCGCCGAGGTGCTCGACCTCAAGCACACGCACGGGCGCTGGTTCGCGGTGCTGCGCGGCGGCACCCACCACTTCCGGCTGCCCGCCGCGTGGGGTTACAGCCACCCGTTCACGGTGCTGCCGGTGGAGCGGTGGGACTACCCCTGGGCGCGGCCGGAGGTGGGCGGGGTCGCGGTGGACGCGGCCGGCGAGCTGTGCACGCCGCGCGACGTGCTGACCCGCGGCCAGGAGGTGGATCGGCTGCGCGCCGGCGACGTGCTGCTGTTCGCCCGCACCGGGGCGTACGGGTGGGACATCTCGCACCACGGGTTCCTGCGCCATCCGCAGCCGGACTTCGTCGTGCTCGACCGCGCAGAGTGACCCTGCGGTGTACCCAGCGAATCGGATGATCACGAGTCGGTCCGGGCTGTTCGGCCCGGCTTGACAGCGTCCTAGACTGTGCCGGTCCACCACCGGTGTGTGGTGCGATACACCCCCCTCAACGCCCCCCTCGACACCCCTGAAAGCGGAGGCCCCGATGCCGAACGGCCGTAGCTCCGCGGTCCGATCGCACCGGCGCGGCGGCCGGAAGCGCCGCATCGCACCTTGGATCGTCATCCCGATGTCGGTCGTGCTGGTCGGTTCCGGTCTGACCATCGGGTACGTATACCTGATCAAGAACGCGTGCAGCGGCAGCGCCCAGGCCACCGTCGTGGCCGCGCCCGGCACGGCCCAGCTGTTGCGCTCCCTGGCCGACAAGTGGTCCGACACCAACCCGTCCGTCGACGGCATCTGCGCCTCGGTGCAGATCGGTGAGCAGGAGACCGCCGCGACCGTGCAGGCGCTGGCGCACGACTGGGACACGGCCACCTCCGGCCCCGCGCCCGACGTGTGGGTGCCGCCGTCGAGCGCCTGGGTCAAGGCCGCCGCCGCCAAGAGCGCCGTCGCCGACCAGCTGCTGCCCGACCGCCTGCCCAGCGTGGCGCGTACGCCCGTGGTCATCGCGATGCCGAAGGCCGCCGCGGAGACGTTCGGCTGGCCCGACGCGCAGCTGGACTGGAAGGACCTGCTGGACAAGCTCGCGCAGAACTCGTCGGTCAAGGTCGGCATGAGCAACCCCGCCACCTCCACCGCGGGCCTGCTGGCGCTGTCGGCGATCATCGACGCGGACGACAACACCGAGGTCGACCCGACCGAGCTGGGCCGCGTGTTCTCGCTGGAGCAGCGCCTGGCCGTCTACACCAGCACCACCGACGAGCTGTTCGCCGAGTACGTCAAGGGCGCGGGCAAGACCGTCAACGCGTTCCCGGCGCTGGAGCAGGACATCGTGCGGCACAACGCCGAGCACCCCGACCTGCCGCTGGTCGCCCTCTACCCGAAGAACGCCACCACCGAGGCGGACAACCCGTACCTGGTGCTGAAGAACGCGGGCTGGACCAGCCCGGAGCGGATCGGCGCGGCCGAGGCCTTCCTGAACTACATCAGCGGCGACGCGGCCCGCGACGCCGTGCGCGAGCAGGGCTACCGCGACTCCAACCGGGTGCCCGGCCCGAAGCTGACCCCGGCCAACGGCGTGGTCAGCAAGCTGACCGCGCTGCCCGGCGGCGTGCTGCTGTCCGAGTCGATCACCCGGACCGTGGACACCTGGACCGCGCTGACCCGGCCCACCAACATGCTGATGGTGCTCGACGTGTCGGGCTCCATGGGCGGCCTGGTGCGCGGCACCGGTCAGACGAAGCTGGACCTGACCAAGGCCGGGGCGCGCGAGGCCGTCGACATGTTCGGCGACGACGTGCAGATGGGCCTGTGGGTGTTCTCCTCGCAGCAGTCGGGCACCAAGGCCTACCGCGAGGTGGTCAGCCTGGGCAAGCTCACCGACGACGTGGACGGCAAGTCGCGCCGTGCCCAGCTCAAGAGCAGGCTCAACGGCCTCGAGCCGGGCGGCAACACCGGCATGTACGACACGGTGTGGGCGGCGTACCAGAACATGCAGAAGAACTACGTCGAGGGCGCGACCAACATGATCGTGCTGCTGTCCGACGGCGCCGACGACGACCAGCTGCAGGGCCTCAAGCTCGACCAGCTCGTCGACAAGATCAAGAACGCCGACGGCAACAAGCCGGTCAAGGTGATCACGATCGCCCTCGGCAAGCCGTCGAACAGCGCCGCGATGGCGAAGATCTCGTCCGCCACCGGCGTCAACACGTACAGCTCCGAGCGCTCGTACGACATCGGCAACGTCCTGCGCGCCGCCATCTTCGACTTCCAGGAGTGACCCCGGCGCGCAACCCTTGACGACTCGCGGCCACAGGCATGTCCTGTGGCCGCGATCGTTCAAGAGTCGCGTGACGAAGGGGGGCGTCAGACCAGGCCGTGGAGGAGGGCGCGGACGGGGGCTGCCTTGGCGGCGGCCTCGGCGACCTCGGCGGCGGGGTCGGAGTCGATGGTGATGCCGCCGCCCGCCCACACGTGCACGTCGTCGCCGTCGGCGACCACGGTGCGGATGGTCAGGCCGAGATCGATCCCCGTGGGGCCGATCCAGCCCAGCGCGCCCATGCTGACGCCGCGGCCGACCGGCTCCAGCGCGGCGATCTCGCGCAGCGCGGCGAGCTTCGGCGCGCCGGTGACCGAGCCGCCCGGGCAGACCGCGCGCAGCAGCTCGGCCAGGCCGGTGCCGGGCCGGACCAGGCAGGTCACCTCGGATTCAGCCTGCCACAGGTCGGCCCAGCGGCGCACCGCGAACAGCTCCGGCACCCGCACCGAGCCGGTGACGGCGACGTGGGACAGGTCGTTGCGCTGCAGGTCGACGATCATGATGTGCTCGGCGCGTTCCTTGGGCGAGGCGAGCAGCTCCGCGCGCCCGGCCGCGGTGGCCGGGGCGGTGCCCTTGATGGGCCGGGTCACCGCGCGGCCGTCGCGCACCTCCAGCAGCGTCTCCGGGGAGGCGCAGCCGATCGCCCAGCCCTCGCCTTGCAGGATGCCGGCGTAGCGGGCGCCGGGCAGCCGGGCGAGGCGGCGCAGCGCGGGCAGCGGGTCGCCCGCGTACGCCGCGCATGCGTGGCCGACCAGGTTGACCTGGTAGACGTCACCGCGCGCGATCGCCTCCCGGACCTCCTGGACCGCCTGGGCATGGCGCGAAGGGGTCCAGGACGCCCGCCACGGGCCCAGCCGCCAGGGACCGGCAGATCGGTCGAACGCGCCACCCTGGGGCTCCGGCGGGCGTACGGTTGCGGCGTGTTCGTAGACCACGACGACCACGTCCGGCACGGCCGGCGCGGGGCTGGGCGCCCCGGCGGCACCGCCGATCATGGCGGCTCCGCCCGCGGCCGAGACGAACAGCGCCGCGCCGCAGACCTCGTGGTCCCCCGGATCACCCGTCCGGGCCGACAGATCACGGACAGCCAGCCCGTGGCGGGTCAGGAACGCCTCCACCAGGGCGGACGGGTCGCCAGGGTCGCCCCGCCGCCACTCCAGCCGGGAGCGTTCCCACGCATGGTCACGACACACTGCCGGAATGCCAGGAATATCCCTGGCCGTCCCGTGGGTAGGAGCTAGACCGACCGGCTTCATTCCGCTCGTCCGAAAGGTTGATTGTTAGAAAAGGCCTGCGTTACGTGCTCGTAAAAGGCTCGTTCGACTTGGTAGCGTGCGTCACTGTTGTGATCGACAGCACACCGGCGCCGGACAGTCTCTGACCGAGCTTCCAACGCCACCACCCCTAACCGAATCGCGGAGAACCCCGATGTTGTGCCAGCACCAACCGGTCTGCCCCTCAGCCGACGCGATCGACCACGACGCCGCGAAGGTCGTCGCATCCTTCCCTGAGCAGGGCTGGAGCCTGCTCTGCAACGGCGTCATCGTCTTCGAGGACACCGGCGAACTGCTCCCCGACGGGTCGAGCATCGCTCCGCACCGCGGCCCCGCGGTGCACGCCATGGCCTGATCCTTCGGCCCTCACCTGGGGCGCGACGACGCGCCCCGAAGATCAAGCACATTCTCGCACCCGAAGCGCCGGCCCGAAGCCCGCGTCCCGCAGGACGCCTCCCCGGGCCGGCGACGTCAGACCTCAGGCGAAAGCCTCCGGCGGCGGGCACGAGCAGACCAGGTTGCGGTCGCCGTACGCCCCGTCGATCCGCCGGACCGGCGGCCAGTACTTTCCGGCGCGCTCGGACGCGCCCGCCAGCCCCGGGTAGGCCGCCACCGAGCGCGGGTACGCGTGCTCCCAGGAGTCCCCAGTCACCATCGACGCCGTGTGCGGCGCGTTGACCAGCGGGTTGTCCCCGGCCGGCCACTCACCCGCGCCCACCTTGTCGATCTCGCGGCGGATCGAGATCATCGCGTTCACGAAGCGGTCCAGCTCGCCCAGGTCCTCGCTCTCGGTCGGCTCCACCATCAGGGTGCCCGCCACCGGGAACGACATGGTCGGCGCGTGGAAGCCGTAGTCGATCAGGCGCTTGGCCACGTCGTCCACGGTCACGCCGGTCGCCTTGGTGATCGGCCGCAGGTCGAGGATGCACTCGTGCGCGACCAGGCCCTTGTTGCCGCTGTACAGCACCGGGTAGTGCTCGCGCAGCCGCGCCGCGACGTAGTTCGCCGCCAGCACCGCGGTGCCGGTCGCCGCCGCCAGGCCCTCCGGGCCCATCATGCGCAGGTACGCCCACGGAATCGGCAGGATGCCCGCGCTGCCGTGCGGGGCCGCGCTGATCGCCGACACGTCCGACGAGCCCGGCAGGTAGGGAGCCAGGTGCGAGCGCACCGCGACCGGCCCGACGCCGGGGCCGCCGCCGCCGTGCGGGATGCAGAACGTCTTGTGCAGGTTCAGGTGCGACACATCGGCGCCGAACTTGCCCGGCTTGGCGAAGCCGACCAGCGCGTTCAGGTTCGCGCCGTCGACGTACACCTGGCCGCCCGCCTCGTGCACCTTCGCGCACAGCGAGGCGATGCCGGTCTCGTACACGCCGTGCGTCGACGGGTAGGTGACCATGATCGCGGCGAGGTCGTCGCGGTGCTTCTCGATCGCCCGGTCCAGGTCGACCAGGTCCACGTTGCCGGAGTCGTCGCAGGCCACCACGACCACGCGCATGCCGGCCATCACGGCGCTGGCCGCGTTGGTGCCGTGCGCGCTGGACGGGATCAGGCACACGTCGCGGTGCGCCTCGCCGTTGGCGCGGTGGTACGCCCGGATCGCCAGCAGGCCGGCCAGCTCGCCCTGCGAACCGGCGTTCGGCTGCACGCTGACCGCGTCGTAGCCGGTGACCTCGGCCAGCCATGCCTCCAGCTGCCCGATCATGTCCCGGTAGCCGGCGGTCTGGTGCTTCGGCGCGAACGGGTGCAGCTGACCGAACTCCGGCCAGGTGACCGCCTCCATCTCCGTGGTGGCGTTGAGCTTCATGGTGCACGAGCCCAGCGGGATCATGCCCCGGTCCAGCGCGTAGTCCAGGTCGGACAGGCGGCGCAGGTAACGCAGCATGGCCGTCTCGGAGTGGTGGCTGCGGAACACCTCGTGGGTCAGGAACTCCGTATCGCGCACCAGGTGCGCCGGGATCGCGGTCGCCTCCCGCGGCTCGGCCAGCTCCACCCCGAACGCGGCGCAGACCGCCGCCAGGTGGGCGACCGTGGTGGTCTCGTCGCAGGAGACGCCGACCCGGTCCGCGTCGATCAGGCGCAGGTTGATGCCGTCGCGCTCGGCGGCGGCGACCACGGTCTCCGCGCGGCCCGGCACGACGGCCGTCACGGTGTCGAAGAACGCGGTGTGCGCGATCTCCACACCGCCGGTGAGCAGGCTGACCGCCAGGCGGCTGGCGCTGTCGTGGGCGTGCTTCGCGATCTTCGTCAGGCCCGCCGGGCCGTGGTAGACGGCGTACATGCTGGCCATGACGGCGAGCAGCACCTGCGCGGTGCAGATGTTGCTGGTCGCCTTCTCACGGCGGATGTGCTGCTCACGGGTCTGCAGCGCGAGCCGGTACGCCTTCGTGCCGTCGACGTCCTTGGAGACGCCGACCAGGCGGCCGGGCAGCGAGCGCTCCAGCCCGGCACGTACGGCCAGGTAGCCGGCGTGCGGGCCGCCGAAGCCCATCGGCACGCCGAAGCGCTGGGCGCTGCCGCAGGCGATGTCGGCGCCGATGCTGCCCGGCGCGCGCACGATGGTCAGCGCCAGCAGGTCGGCGGCCACCGAGACCAGGGCCTGGCGGGCGTGCGCGGTCTCGATCAGCGCCGCGTGGTCGCGCAGCGCGCCGGAGGCGCCCGGATACTGCAGCTGCAGGCCGAAGAACTCCTCGGGCAGCTGCTCGGTGTCCAGGTCGAGCACGCGCACCTCGATGCCGAGCGGCTCGGCGCGGGTGGTGATCACGTCGATGGTCTGCGGGAGGGTGTCCGCATCCACCACGAAGACGTTGCTCTTGCTCTTGGCCGAGCGGCGGGCCAGCGTCATCGCCTCGGCGGCGGCGGTGCCCTCGTCCAGCATCGAGGCGTTCGCGGTGGCCAGGCCGGTCAGGTCGGTGACCACGGTCTGGAAGTTGAGCAGGGCCTCCAGCCGCCCCTGGCTGATCTCCGGCTGGTACGGCGTGTAGGCCGTGTACCAGGCCGGGCTCTCCAGCACGTTGCGCTTGATCACGCCGGGGGTGTGCGTGCCGTAGTAGCCCAGGCCGATCATGGAAGTGGCCACGGTGTTGCGGGCGGCGAAGGCGCGCAGCTCGGCGAGGGTCTCGGCCTCGGTCGCGGCGGCGGGCAGGTCCAGCGCCCCGTGCCAGCGGATCACCTCGGGGATGGCGGCGTCCATCAGCTCCTCGATCGAGGAGTAGCCGATGGCGTTGAGCATTTTCTCGGTCTGGTCGGGACCGGGGCCGATGTGACGTTCGACGAAAGCGCTCATGTGAGACTCCGGGGTCGAGGACGTGTGAGGTCCTCCCCCTCTGTCGCGGCGTCGCTCCAGAGTCGCCTGCCCGTTGCGGTCCGGGTGCCTGAGAGGTTCCGGGGAGGAATTGCCCCTTCGGCGCCGCTGCACGCGGTCTCTCCCGCACGGGTGTGCCGGCAACGCCAACGCTACCAGCCCCCGCATTTCCGCACCGTAACCTATGCCACTCCCCACCACCCGCGTCGATCTCCCCAGCTCGCCCGCTCGCCCCGCGCCAAGATCGCGTCGATCTTGCATGAACTGTTGCCCTTTTGCCCGGATAGCGCGTGTCGCACCCACAGTCCACGCAAGATCGACGCGGGAGAGGGCGGGGTCACGGGATCAGGATCACCTTGCCGACGGTGGCGCGGGACTGCAGGGCGGTGTGGGCGCGGGGCGCGTCGGACAGGGGGAACTCGGTGAGGGCGGGGGTGAACCAGCCCTCGGCGGCCTCGCGGAGGGCCTGCTCCTCCAGCGGGCGGAGGCCGCCGACGACCTTGAGCATCGCGGGGCCGAGGGCCGAGGAGGCGGTGATGCCGCGGACGTAGAGGTCCTGGGTGGTGATCTCCGTTGCGCTGCCGGCGGACCAGCCGAAGATCAGGAAGCGGCCGGCCGGGGCGAGCAGCTCCAGCGCGGCCCTGCCCTCGGCCCCGCCCACTCCGTCCAGCACCACGGTCAGGTCGCGCTCGCCCAGCTCGGCGCGCACCTTGTCAGCCCAGCCGGGCGCGCGGTAGTCGACGGCGATGTCGGCGCCGTTGCGCTGCACCCGGGCCACCTTGCCGGGGCCGCCCGCCGCGCCCACGACCAGTGCCCCGGCGCGCTGGGCCGCCTGCACGAACAGCGTGCCCAGGCCGCCGGCCGCGCCGGTGACCAGCACCGCGTCGCCCTCCTGGAGCTTCGCCAGGCGCAGCACACCGACGGCGGTGCGGCCGGTGCCGATCATGGCAACTGCCGCGGCGGCGCTGAGCCGCTCCGGGATCTCGTGCAGGGCGGTCTGCGCGGCGACGGCACGCTCGGCGTACCCACCGCTGGTCATGCCCAGGTGGGCGACGACGCGGCGGCCCAGCCACGACGGGTCGGCGCCCGGCCCGGCGGCCGCCACCCGGCCGGCGACCTCGCGACCGGGGGTCATCGGCAGCTGCGGCAGCGGGAACGGAACTGCTCCGCCGCCGCGGATCGTGGTGTCGATGAGGTGTACGCCCGCTGCCTCGACCTCGATCAGCACCTGGCCCTCGCCCGGGACCGGGTCGGGGACCTCCTCGTAGCGCAGGTTCTCGGCCGGGCCGAACTCGTACTGGCGGATGGCGCGCATGGTCACTCCTGGTCGCGTCGGTTGCCGCCGACGTTAGGACTTCAAGCTGACTTGAGGTCAAGCCGCCAGCGCGGCCCGGATGCGTCCGGCCAGCTCCGCCGTCTGCGCCGGGGTCAGCTCGAGGATGCCGTGCTCGGCCATCAGCGCGTGGAACTGCTGCTGCTCGTAGGGCACCCCCGGCGGCAGCGGCGCGACATGCCAGTGCACGTGGGCGTTGCCCTGCATGCTGCCCAGCGACAGCAGATAGGTGCGCTCCGGCCGGGTCACCGCGGCCACCGCGCGCGCCACCCGGTGCACCACCGCCTGCAACGCCAGATACTCCTCCGCGGTGAGGTCACGGACCACGTCCTCGACATGGCGGCGCGGCACCACCAGCGTGTACCCGGCCAGGGTCGGATAGCGGCTCAGGAACGCCGCGTGCACGCCGTCGTCGTAGAGCAGCTCGTGCTCGTAGTCCGGCTCACCGGCGAGGGTCGCGCAGACGAAGCACGTGCCGGAACGGGACCTGCGCACGTACGCGGCGAGGTCCATCGGCACCCGGCTGCCAAGATCACTCATCCGGGAATGGTAGGCCGCCGGGCGCGGACTTGCTGACCCGTCGCTACGCCCGGCGGCGGCGGATCCGGCCGATCCGCTCGGCCACCACGGCCTCGTCGGACATGCCGAGTTCGGCGCGGCGGCGCAGCTTGTACTCGACGACGCTCGCCAGCGGCGTGTCCCGGCACTTGCGCCAGCGCTTGGTCAGCCACATCGACTTCTTGGCGTACAGCTTCACCTCGGCCCGCTCGGCCGCCTCCGGCTCGGCGGCGCCCGTCGCCGCGGACAGCGCCTGGTGCTCGCGGTGCCGGTCAGCACGGTTCGGCGTGCGCTTGTTCCGTCGGATGCTCTTGCGCGAGCTCTTGTCGTTCTCGCCGTAGTCGTTGCGGCGGTCCCTGGCGTAGCTCAGCGCCTTCTTCTCCTGCGGGGACCTGCGGCGCCCCTGCCACCACTCGATGTCCGTCGGCACGGGGTCACGGTAGGGAACGGCATCGATGATCGGCAACCGGATTCCCTGCGGGCGGGCTCCGTAGAATCGGCGCTGTGCCGCAGATCGTACAGTTGCTGGCCTCGCCCGTACGCCGCTTCCAGGGGCGCCCGGCCGACGGGCCGGACCCGGCCCCGCCGGGCGAACTCGTCCAGGAGGTACGCATCCGGGCCGGGCTGGGCATCGTCGGCGACCGGTACTTCGCCAAGCCCGCCCACCGCGACGCGAGCATCACCGTGATCGCGTCGGAGTCGCTGCCGGAAGGGGCCGACCTGACGCACGTGCGCCGCAACATCCTGACCTCGGGCATCGACGTGGACGCGCTGGTCGGCTCGGTGCTGGTGCTGGACACCGGTGACGGGCCGGTCCGGCTCAAGGTGCAGCGGCCGGCGAACCCGTGCGCCTGGATGGACGCCATGATCGCCCCCGGCGCCTGGCGCGCGCTACGCGGCAGAGGCGGCATCCGGTGCACACCCCTCGACGACGGCGTGCTCCGGATCGGGCCGGTCAAGGTGGCGATCGAGGCGCCACCTGATCCACCGTCAGACTGATCCCCTTGGACGTGCCGGCCCGGCGAAGATCGCCGTCTCGTGTCAGAAGGTGCGGTGAGACCGCAGCTTTCGACACGAGACGGCGATCTTGGCGGGAGCACCGGCTCTGGATCTTGGCGGTGCCCTGTCCGGCCGGGGCGGTCAGGCGGTGGCGGGCTGGTCCAGCGGGGTGGGGCGGGGTGCCGGGCGTTCGGCCGAGCGGAGCCAGACGGTGAAGCCGTAGAGGACCAGGCCGCCGTAGACCAGGTAGAGCACCGCCGACGGGTAGAAGTGCGACTTGATCAGCAGCGGCACGCCCACCGCGTCGACCGCCAGCCAGGCCAGCCAGAAGTCGTGCCAGCCGCGCGCCATGGCGTACGTGGCCACCACCGAGCCGACGAAGATCCACGCGTCGCACCAGTAGTACCAGCGGGGAGCGGGCCAGCCCGCCCCGAACCAGAAGAACACCTGCTGCACGGCGACCACGCCGAGCGCCCACACCGCCAGGAAGGCCAGACGCTCCCGGGCGCCCGCCCAGCGCGGCGTGATCGCCGGAGCGCCCGGCGCCAGCTCGCGGCGGGCCTGCTGCCAGCGCCACCAGCCGTACACACTCGTCACGATGAAGAAGACCTGCCGGCCGGCCTGGCCGAACAGGGTCGTGTGCTGCGGGTTGGCGAACGCCACCCCGAAGAAGACGGTGAACAGCAGCAGGTTGCCGATGATGCCGGCCGGCCACGCCCAGACGCGGCGGCGCAGCCCGCCGATCGCCGAGGCGAAGCCGAACCCGTTGCCGATGATCTCGCGCCACAGGATGTGCTGGTCGAAGACCGTCAGCTGGGCGGAGAAGAGCTGTTCGAGGATGTTCACGGGGCCTCCGGTCGGATCCGGTCGGGTCCCCGGGGAAACCTGGTCGCGCGGGCGCGCACGATCGCACCGCCGGTCGGCCGTGCGTCCGGGCGCGCGGGCACGGCCCGGCACACCCGCGTACGCCCGCGCCCGTGCGGCGTCCACCGCGCAGGCGCGACCGGTGCGGTCGCCGCGTGCTGCCTCCCATCCGGACTTTCACCGTCGGTCCCGGAGTTTCACCGGGTCCACCGGCCGCCGGCTGCGGTCGGGTCGCGGACTGTCACCGCCGGTTCGGAATTGCACCGACCCCGGAGCACGTCGGCGTCAGTCTGCCACGGTGCCCGTGTCCCGCGGCACCCCTGCGTGAGCTAAAGAACTCGCGCGGTCACCCCTGCGGGGCGCGCAGCCACACGTACGGCACCGGCTGGACGCGGTTCCACTCGTCGGCCAGCTCCTGCGGCACGTGCTGGTAGCCCGCGCCGGTGTAGCAGCGCAGGGCGGCCGTGTTGTCCGGGTGCACCCGCATGAACACCTCCGGGTGGTGGTCCCGGGCGCGTGCCGTCAGCTCGGAGACCAGGCGGCGACCCAGGCCGCGGCCGCGGTGGGCGGGGGCGACGATCAGGCGGGCCAGCTCGGCCTCGCCCTCCTCTTCGTCTAGCCACAGCTCGCCGTAGGCGACCGTTTCATCACCTTCGACCAGGAGGTATGCCGTGACGTCGGGCTCGGCGGCCCAGCCGGTCACGGTCTCGGCGGTCACCTCGTCGCGGGAGCACCAGCGGCGGCACTCGTCGGCCGTCCCCGCCCAGCCCGCGACCACGGCCGCGTCCGCCGCCTCCACCATGCGCAAACCCATGCCGGACCCGCCTCCGTCTCGCCCGTCGGCGGCCGATGCTATCGGGGCCGCGCCTATCTCAGCCGGCACGCCCGCCGCAACCGTCGCGGCTGCTGTCGCGCCCGTCCCGGCTCGGCCTCGCGGTGGTGACCGGCCGGGCCAAGATCTGTTTTTGTGGACGCCGGCCGTCGCTATATCAGCGGTAAGCGTCCACGAAAACAGATCTTGGCGGTAGCGCGGGCCCGAAGCGCCGTGGACTCGGCGAAGGCGATCCCCACGCGGTGTCGATCCGGGCGGGCGCCGTTCGTGTAGACGGTGAAGGCCGGTGCGGATCCGGCCGCCGGACGGCAGGAGAAGACGCCATGCGCAAGCTCATCGTGATCGAGTTCGTCACCCTGGACGGGGTCATGCAGGGCCTCGGCTCGCCCGACGAGGACCGCGACGGCGGCTTCGAGCACGGCGGCTGGTCCGCGCCGTACTTCGACGACGTCCAGGCCACCAGCGCGGCCGAAGGGCTGAAGGCGACGACGGCGTACCTGTTCGGCCGCCGCACCTACGAGAAGATGGCCGCGTTCTGGCCGCACCAGCCCGACGAGAACCCGATGGCCGCACACCTCAACGCCACCCCGAAGCACGTCGCCACCCGCACCCTCACCGAGCTGAGCTGGCCCGGCGCGCAGGTGCTCGACGGCGACCTGGCCCCGGCGGTGCGGCGGCTCAAGGCCGAAGGCGAAGGCGTGCTCGCCGTGCTGGGCAGCGGCGCGCTGGTCCAGGAGCTGATCGCGCACGACCTGGTCGACGGCTACCGGCTGTTCGTGCATCCACTGCTGCTCGGCACCGGCAAGCGCCTGTTCCGCGAGCGCCCCCGGCCGCAGCGCCTGACCCTGGTCGACTGCACGCCCACCTCGACCGGCGTGCTCATGCTCGGCTACGACGTGGCGTGAGCCGCGGCTCTCCTTGCCAACAGGTAAGAAGGGCACCTTCTTATACGCATAGCGTTAAGAAGGTGCCCTTCCTTTCGGTGGACGGCGCCGCACTAGGCTGATCGTCATGACGTACGTGGCAGAGCCGAAGCGATACGACGACATGATCTACCGCCGGACCGGGCGCAGCGGGCTGAAGCTGCCGGCGATCTCGCTGGGTCTCTGGCACAACTTCGGGCACGAGCGTCCGTGGGACCGTCAGCGCGAGATCGTGCGGCGCGCGTTCGACCTCGGCGTGACCCACTTCGACCTGGCCAACAACTACGGCCCGCCGCCCGGCGCGGCCGAGGAGAACTTCGGCCGGATGCTCGCCACGGACCTGAAGCCGTACCGGGACGAGCTGGTCATCGCGACGAAGGCCGGCTACGACATGTGGCCCGGCCCGTACGGCGAGTGGGGCTCGCGCAAGTACCTGACCGCGTCGCTGGACCAGTCGCTCAAGCGCATGGGCCTGGACTACGTCGACGTCTTCTACTCGCACCGCTTCGACCCGGACACCCCGCTCGAGGAGACGATGGGCGCCCTGGACGCGGCCGTGCGCGCGGGCAAGGCGCTGTACGTCGGCATCTCCTCGTACACCTCCACCCAGACGCAGCAGGCCGCCGCGATCCTCAAGGACCTGGGCACGCCGCTGCTGATCCACCAGCCGTCGTACTCGATGATCAACCGCTGGACCGAGCGGGACGCGCTGCTGGACACCCTGGAGGAGGTCGGCGCGGGCTGCATCGCGTTCTCGCCGCTGGCGCAGGGCCTGCTCACCGACCGCTACCTGAACGGCGTGCCGGACGACTCGCGCATCCGCACCAGCCGCTTCCTCAACGAGGACGCGCTGACCCCGAGCAACCGGGTCAAGGTCGAGGGCCTCAACGACGTCGCCAAGCGGCGCGGGCAGTCCCTCGCGCAGCTCGCGCTGGCCTGGGCGCTGCGCGACGAGCGGATGACCAGCCTCGTCATCGGCGCGTCCAGCGTGAAGCAGCTGGAGGACAACATCGCGGCGCTGGGCAACCTGCACTTCACGGACGCCGAGCTGACCGAGATCGACCAGTTCGCGACCGAGGCCGAGATCGTCGTCTGATGCTGGAGGAGCAGCACCGGCTCGTCCTGGAGCACAGCATCCTGTCGGTGGTGGTGGGCTCGCGGGCGTACGGCCTGTCGGGCCCCGCCTCCGACACCGACCGCCGCGGCGTGTTCGTCGCGCCCACGAGGCTGTTCTGGGGCCTGGACAAGCCGCCGACGCACGTCGACGGCCCGGCCGAGGAGCAGTTCTCGTGGGAGGTGGAGCGGCTGTGCACGCTGGCGCTCACCGCCAACCCGACGGTCCTCGAATGCCTGTGGTCGCCGCTGGTCGAGAAGCTCACCCCGACGGGCGAACGGCTGCTCGCGGTGCGCGGCGCGTTCCTGTCACAGCGGGCCGCCGAGACCTACGGCCGGTACGCCGCGGACCAGTTCGCGAAGCTGCGGTCGCACCGGGAGCGGACCGGCGAGGTGCGCTGGAAGCAGGCCATGCACATGCTGCGGCTGCTGCGGGCCGGGGCGCACGTGCTGCGCACCGGTGAGGTGCTGGTGGACGTGTCCGACGAGCGCGAGCTGCTGCTGTCGGTCAAGGGCGGCGAGGTGCCGTTCGCCGAGGTGTCGGCGCTGGCCGAGCGGCGCTCGGCGGAGCTGGACGCGGCAGCGGCCGACAGCGTGCTGCCCGCCGAGCCGGACCGGGCCGCGGTGGACGCGTTCCTGGTCGGCGTACGCGAAGAGGGGCTGGGCTCCCCCGTTCGGTGACCGCCTCCCGACAGTCGGGTGATCTTACGACGGTGGACGGTCGTCACGGATACTGACCGGCGTGAAACGACCCCTCGCCGTGCTCACCGCCGCCCTTGTCGCGCTCGCCGTCGCCGCATGCGACTCGGCCGCGCCGGAGCCCTCGTTCGTGCCGCCGTCGGCGGCGGCCCCGTCGGGCGGAACGCCGGAGCCGAAACCGGCCGAGTTCACCGGCTGGCACGATCCGGCGAATTCGGGCAAGCCGTGGGGCGACAAGGTGCAGGGCCTGCTCACCTTCCGCGGCAACCCGACGCGCAGCTTCTACGGCACCGGGCCGATGCCCAAGGAGCAGCCCGAGCAGCTGTGGAAGTTCCCGAAGACGGGGCAGATGTGCCGGAACTCGAAGGACGAGACCGGCGTGCGGCTGTGGTGCGGCATGGGCTGGACCGGCCAGCCCGCGGTGTTCGAGCGCGACGGGCGCACCTGGCTGGTGTTCGGCGCGTACGACGGCAACGTGCACTTCCTGGACGCCGAGACCGGCGAGCGGATCCTGCCCGACTTCCCCACCGGCGACATCATCAAGGGCTCGGTGACCGTCGACCCGGACGGCTTCCCGCTGCTCTACACCGGCTCGCGGGACAACTTCTTCCGCATCATCGCGATGGACCGCGACAAGCCCAAGGAGCTGTTCAAGCTCGACGCGTACGCGGTCAAGCCGACCATGTGGAACAACGACTGGGACAGCTCCGCCGTCGTCATCGACGACTACCTGTTCGAGGGTGGCGAGAACAGCCAGTTCCACGTGCTCAAGCTCAACCGCGGCTACGACGGCCAGGGCAAGGTCACGGTCAAGCCGGAGCTGGTGTGGCACACCCCGGGCTGGGACGCGCAGCTGCTCAAGGACGCCGGGCACCAGACCGTGTCGATCGAGAACTCGGTGAACGTCACCGGCAACACGATCTACTTCGCCAACTCGGCCGGGCTGGTGCAGGGGTGGGACATCAGCGGGCTGAAGGAGGGGAAGAAACCGAAGCGGGTGCTGCGCTTCTGGACCGGCGACGACACCGACGGCTCGATCGTCTCCGACGAGCAGGGCATGCTCTACGTCGGCTCGCAGTACGAGAAGGGCAACGCCCGGTCCAAGGCGATGGGCCAGATGATGAAGCTGGACCCGAGCAAGCCCGACGACCCGGTGGTGTGGAAGGTCGACGACCACGCGGCCAAGCCCGCGGGCATCTACAGCACCGTCGCGCTGCACAAGGACATCGTCATCTACGGTACGCATCTCGGCGAGCTGGTCGGGATCGACCGGATGAGCGGCGAGGTGCGCTGGCGCTACCGGCTGGCCGGCCTGGGTCACGGCTCGCCCGTCATCGTCGACGACGTGCTCATCATCGGCGACTGCAGCCGGGGCTACCTGCACGCGTTCGACGTCGCCGACACCTCGGCCGCGCCGAAGCCGCTGTGGAAGATCAAGCCGGGGCTGTGCATCGAGTCGACCCCGGCCGTGTGGAAGGGCCGCATCTACGTCGGCACCCGCGCGGGCCAGATCCACGCCCTGGGCGTCCGGTGACGATCACGGTCCCCGACTGGGCGGGGCAGGTCGCCGACGAGCAGCCGTACCCGCTGGTCTTCGCCACGATCAGCGGGGCGCACCTGTACGGCTTCGCCTCGGTCGACTCCGATGTGGACCTGCGTGCCGCGCACGTGCTGCCGATCAGCGAGGTGGCCGGGCTGCGGCACGGCCCGGAGACGATCAACCACATCGGCGACCGGGACGGCGTCGAGCTGGACCTGGTCACCCACGACCTGGCCAAGTGCGCCCGGCTGCTGCTCGGCCGCAGCGGCGACGTGCTGGAGCAGGTGACCTCGCCGCTGGTGGTGCGCACCTCGCCGCTGCACGAGGAGCTGCTGTCGCTGGTGCCCGGCTGCCTCACCGACGGCTACGGCGCCCACTACCTCGGCTTCTCCATCTCCTCGGAGAAGCTGTTCGGGAAGACCGGCGAGCTGAAACCGGCGCTCTACCTGCTGCGGACGCTGGCCACGGGGCTGCACCTGATGCGCACCGGCCAGGTCCAGGCCGACCTGAACCTGCTCTGGCAGGACGCGCGGCTGCCGTACGTGCCGGATCTGATCGCCGCCAAGCGCCAGGGCGAGCACCGCCCGCTCGGCGTGGACCCCGGCCTGCCCGGTCCCGACGCGATCATGGCGGACGTGGCCCGACTGCGGGCGGAGCTGACCGACGCGAAGGCGGCGACCAGGCTGCCCCAGCAGCCGGCCGCCGCCGACGCCCTGCACGAACTCGTCGTGCGGGCCCGCCTGCGCCCCTGACCGGCGCAGGCGGGGGTTCTCGTTACCGCCTGCGCCAGTTCCGCCCGCGCACGGCGGTCGCGAAACCGGCCAGGTGCAGGGCCACGAACAGCAGACCCGTGATGGTCAGCGTGCCGGGGGTGAAAAGCGGCTCCATGCCCTCGCCGAGCAGGTCCAGCAGCAGCGCGAAGCCGAAACAGATCGCCGCGATGATCGCGAACATCATGACTCCAATGAGGTCGGTAAGGGTGGCTCACTGGCAGTGAGGTGTCCACGAGACCGGTTCCATAAACCTGGCCGTGCTCCTCAGCGCAGCGGCACCTGCAGGCGGCCCTGCTCGGTGACGGTGACCTGGGTGCCGAACTCGGCGCACGCCTTGCCGAACCGCCAGCCGACCCACTCCGCCTCGTGCGGCACGGCCGGGCGGGTACGGGTGAAGTCCAGCGCCAGCG
This sequence comes from Catellatospora bangladeshensis, assembly GCF_016862575.1. Classification (GTDB taxonomy): domain Bacteria; phylum Actinomycetota; class Actinomycetes; order Mycobacteriales; family Micromonosporaceae; genus Catellatospora; species Catellatospora bangladeshensis. Next base: position 113,569 of record NZ_BONF01000042.1, read on the forward strand.
GCACCGCCTCGGCCGACACCGGCCCGTGCGCGTCCACCGTCACCTCGAACAGCAGCCCGAGGTCGTTGCGCAGCCGCGGGTCCACCGCGTAGTCGTCCACGAAGTCGCCCATGTCGTACAGCACCGGCCCCTGCACGCCGTGGAACACGTGCGCCGAATGCCCCGCGACGAGCGTCGCCCCGGCCGCGAGCAGCTGCGTGGCCGCCTCCCGCACGTGCGGCACCGGGCCGGGCGTCAGGTTCGGCCCCCAGTGCGGCGTCACCAGCGCCACGTCCACCTGGGCCGCCATCTCGGCGACCAGCTCGGACAGCCACTCCGGCACCCCGTCGCGCAGATCGGCGTACGCCACCCCCGGCCCCAGCTCGGTGGCCGCGAAGTCCGCCGGATGGTCGGTCACCCCGAGCACCCCGACCCGCATCCCGCCCGCCTCCAGCAGCCGCCACGCCCGCGCCCGCGCCAGATCCGGCCCGGCCCCCACCACGGCGATCCCGGCCCGCTCCAGGTGCTCCAGCGTGTCCCCCAGGGCCTGCACCCCGAAGTCCAGCGCATGGTTGTTCGCCAGGGTCACGCAGTCCACGCCCAGCCACGCCAGCAGCCCCGCGGCACGCGGCGGCGCCCGGAAGAAGAACGGCTTGCCCGGCGCGGGCCACGGCTCGCCCCGCTCCGAGATGCAGCACTCCAGATTCACCACGCACAGGTCGGCCCCCGCGGTGATCTCCCGAACGGCCCCCGTGACGATCTCCTCGTACGCCGCGTGCCCGATCGTCAGCCGCTCGGCGACACACCGCCCCAGCATCGTGTCCCCCGCCAGCACGACCTTCACGCCCCCATTCTCCCCCGCCCCGCCCGCCGTGTCGATCTTGCGCGGTGGTTCCCGCAGGTCACGGGCACCGCAGGGACCACTCGAGCAAGATCCCTGCCAGCGTGCCGGGAGAGGGATGATGGGGTGGGCGAGGAGGCGGGATGCGGCCGACGCTGAGGCTGGGCAGCATCGCCGGCATCCCGGTCGGCGTGCACTGGTCGGTGCTCCTGATCATGCTGCTGCTGGGCCAGGGGCTGGCGACCGCCGTGCTGCCCGCGGGCGCACCCGGCCGCTCGGCGCTGGCGTACTGGACCGTCGCCGTCGCCGTCACCGTGCTGTTCCTGATCTCCCTGCTCGCCCACGAACTCAGCCACGCCGTCGTCGCCCGCCACTACGGCGTCCCCGTCCGCCGGATCACCCTGTGGCTGCTCGGCGGCGTCGCCGAACTGGAGGCCGAGCCGCCGCACGCCCGCGCCGACCTGCTCGTCGCCATCGCCGGGCCGCTGGCCAGCCTGGGCGCCGCGGCCGTCTTCGGCGCCGCCGCCGGTGGCGTCTACCTCACCGGCCTGGCCCCCCTCGCCTGGGTCGCGCTGGGCTGGCTGGCGCTGGTCAACGCGGTGCTCGCGGTGTTCAACCTGCTGCCCGGCGCGCCCCTGGACGGCGGCCGGGTGCTGCGCGCGGCCCTGTGGTGGTGGCGCGGCGACCGCGCCTTCGCCGCCCGCGCCGCCGCCCGCGCCGGGCTGGGCGTCAGCATCCTCCTGATCGCCGTCGGCACCCTGCAGATCTTCTGGACCGCCGACCTCGGCGGCCTGTGGCTGATCCTGCTCGGCTGGTTCCTGTTCTTCGCGGGCCAGGCGGAGCAGGCCGACGCGCGGCTGCGCGGCGCACTGGGCGGGCTCGCCGTCCGCGACGCGATGACCCCGCCCCCGGTCAGCGGCTACGTCACCCAGCGCCTGCTCGACTTCGCCGAGATCGCCGCCACCGCGCCTGCCGACGCGTACCCGGTCCTCGACCCCGACGGCCGCCCCTGCGGCCTGGTCACCCTCTTCGCCATGGCCCGCGTCCCCGAGGCCCGCCGCCCCGACACCACCCTGCGCGACCTCCGCATCCCCCTCGACCACCTCGCCGTCCTCACCCCCGATACACCACTGGAGGACGCCGCCCGCCGCGTCACCGCCTCCCGCCTCCCGGCCTTCGTCCTCGACCAGGGCATCCTGGTCGGCCTCCTCACCACCGCCGACCTCAACCGCACCATCGACCTGGCCACCCTCAAGCAAGGAAGGGCACCCTCTTAACGCTTTACGTAGAGGAGGGGCACCTTCTTAACCTCTGGCCGTCACCCGACCCGGCGGATGTCCATTCCGCACGCCGGTGGGTCCGTCCGGGCAGCGCGGCCGGGCTCGGCGGCACGGCAGATGCCGCTGGATCTGGGCAATACAGGAGTATCGGCGCGGACTTTCGGGTAGATCTCGTCTCGTGACGTGATCCACCTTGGGAGGAAAGATGACCCAGACCGCAGCCGCCGGCACGCGCCAGCGCAAGTCCACCACCGCCGCCAAGAAGGCCACGAAGGCCGTCAAGGCGACGAATACCACGGCCGCCGCGAGCAAGAGCGCGACCAAGAGCACCGCCAAGAGCGCGACCACGACCGCCAAGAAGCCCACGGGCAAGAAGTCGATGCCCGCCACGGCCACCGGCCAGGACGCGATCGCCATGCTGAAGGACGACCACAAGGTCGTCGAGAAGCTGTTCAAGCAGTTCGAGAAGGCCGGCGACTCCGCGTACGCCAAGAAGCGCCAGATCGTCGACGAGGTGGTCAAGGAACTGACCACGCACGCGTACATCGAGGAGACGCTGTTCTACCCGACGGCCCGCAAGGCCGCCCCGGAGACCGGCGAGCACGTGCTGGAGAGCGTCGAGGAGCACCACGTGGTGGCGTGGATGCTCTCGGAGCTGATGAACACCGACCCGCGTGACGAGCGCTTCGACGCCAAGATGATGGTGCTCATGGAGAACGTGCGCCACCACGTCGAGGAGGAGGAGAAGGAGTGGTTCCCCGAGGTCCGCAAGGCGATGAGCCGGAGTGACCTCAAGGAGCTGGGCGCGAAGATGGAGGCCGCCAAGAGCCAGGCCCCGTCCAACCCGCTCGCGCTGAGCAGCGCCAAGTCCTGACCCGCACACCCGCCGCGCCGCCCCTGACGCCTGCCGTCAGGGGCGGCGGCTCGGTTTCGGGGACGCCCTCGGCTCGCGCGACCCGCGGCGAAGACGCCACTCCCGCAGGCGTTAAGAAGGTGCCCTTCCTCTACGGAAAGCGTTAAGAAGGTGCCCTTCCTTTCAGCCAGGCGGCGTTGTGGACGGCGGCGCCGTGGGGGTCGTTGTTGAAGTAGACGTACACCGGCGCGGAGGCGGGGAAGGTGTCGGTGAGGCGGGTCAGCCAGGTGCGCAGGGCGGTGGGGCCGTAGCGGGGGCGGGGGGTGGCGCGGCCCTCGTGGAAGCGGAGGTAGCCGAAGGGGGCGGTGCGCCAGAGCGGCGTGACGGGGCGGCCGAGGCGGTCGGCCCAGCACAGGGCGGCGGAATGGGACTCCAGGACGGCGCGGGTCTCGCCGGTCCACCAGGAGCGGTGGCGCGGTTCCACGGCTACGCGTACGTCGCGCGGGAAGCAGCGCAGGACGGCGTCCAGGGCGGCCGGGTCGGCGCGCAGCGTGGGCGGGAGCTGGAGCAGGACGGGGCCGAGGTGAGGGCCGAGCGCGCCGGCGACGCCGAGGAAGCGCGCGACGGGCTCCTCCGGGTCGCGCAGGCGCTTGATGTGGGTCAGGTAGCGGCTCATCTTGACCGCCATCAGGAAGCCCTCGGGCAGCTGCGTACGCCAGCCTTCGAAGGTCGCGCGCGGCGGCAGGCGGTAGAAGACGCTGTTGACCTCGACCGTGTCGAAGTGCTCGGTGTAGTGGCGCAGCCAGAGCCGCTGCGGCAGGCCCTCGGGGTAGAACCGGCCGCGCCAGTCGGCGTACTGCCAGCCGGAGGTGCCGACGACGATCACCGTTCCAGTGTCCACCCGGGAGGGGCCGCGGGCCCCGCGCATGTGATCATCGGGGGTATGCCGTTGCTCAGCGTCCACGACCGGGACGAGCTGGCCGGGCTGCTGGGCGGCGATCCCGCGCTGCACGCGTACCAGCTCGGCGACCTGGACGACTTCTTCTGGCCGTACACCTGCTGGTATCGCCTGGACGACGCGGTGGCGCTGGTCTACCACGGCGGCGGGCTGCCCGTCCTGCTGGCGTTCGACCGCCGCCCGGGGTCATCGCACGCGCTGCTGGCGGCGCTCGCGCCGCTGCTGCCCCAGCGGTTCTACGCGCACCTGTCGGCGGGCGCGGAGCAGGTCTTCGCAGAGGGCTTCGACGCCACGCCGGGCGGCCCGCACCTGAAGCTGGCCCTGGCCGACCATGCCGCGCTGAACGCCGCCGAGCCGCTGGGCGAGGTGCTCGGCCCGGCCGACCTCGCCGAGGTGCTGGCCCTGTACGAGGTCGCCTACCCGGGGAACTGGTTCGACGCGCGGATGCTGGAGACCGGGCAGTACGTGGGCGTACGCCGCGACGGCGCGCTGCTGGCCGTGGCCGGGGTGCACGTGTGGTCGCCGAAGTACCGGGTGGCGGCGCTGGGCAACGTGACGACGCACCCGGCCGCGCGCGGGCAGGGCCTGGCCCGGGGCGCGGTGGCGGCGCTGTGCCGCCGCCTGCTGGACACCGTCGACCACGTGACGCTGAACGTGAAGGCCGACAACGCCGCCGCGCTCGCGCTCTACACCCGCCTCGGCTTCACCCGCGCCGCCGAGTACGGGGAGTTCACCTTCACCGCGCGTTGACGCACCCGCTCCGGGTACCTACGCTGCTTGCCGTCCGGTCGTGTGGGATTTCGTTGGAACGGGTGGGAAATCGTGGCCGACTCCGAACTGGTGGCGCTGCGCGCCGCGGACGTGTCGCTGGTCCTGGACGTCGCCGGGCCGCGCCTGCCCCGCGTGCTGCACTGGGGCGCCGACCTGGGTGAGACCGACCCTGAGCTGCTGCGGCACCTGCTCGCCGCCCAGGAGGCGGGCGGCAACGCGCTGCCGCCGTCCGCCCCGCTGCTGCCCACGCAGTTCGACCGCTGGCCGGGGCGGCCCGGCGTGTCCGGCCACCGCGACGGCGGGCCCGGCCACCTGCGGCTGACCCTCGCCGCCCCGGTCAGCGTCGTGGCCGGTCCGGACGGCGGCGGCACCCTCGCCGCGGTGTCGCAGGACGAAACCGCGGGCATCACGGTACGCACGGAGCTGCAGCTCACCCCGCAGGGCCTGGTCCGGATGCGGCACGCCGTCACGAACACCGCGCCGGGCACGTGGCAGCTGGACAGCCTGCTCTGCCTGCTGCCGGTGCCCGCCCAGGCGGCCGAGCTGCTCGACTTCACCGGCCGCTGGTCGCGCGAGCGCGTGCCGCAGCGTTCCGCGTTCGGCGAGCAGACCATCGCGCACGAGAGCCGCCGCGGCCGGACCGGCTTCGGCGCGCCGCCGCTGTTCACCGTCGGCACGCCCGGGTTCGGGTTCGGCCACGGCGAGGTGTGGGGCGTGCACGTCGGCTGGAGCGGCGACCACCAGCACCTGGCGCAGCGGCTGCCCGAGCGCGACGCGGTGCTCGGCGGCGGCGAGCTGCTCGGCTCCGGCGAGATCCGGCTGGCGCGGGACGAGACCTACGAGACGCCGTGGGCCTACTTCGCGTACTCGCCGTCGGGGCTGGACGGGCTGTCCGCCGCGGTGCACGGCTGGCTGCGCGCCCGCCCGTCGCACCCGGCCACGCCCCGGCCGGTCACCCTGAACACCTGGGAGGCCGTCTACTTCGACCACGACCTGGCCAAGCTGACCGCGCTGGCCCGTACGGCGGCGGAGCTGGGCGTGGAGCGCTTCGTGCTCGACGACGGGTGGTTCCTGGGCCGCCGCGACGACCACGCCGGACTCGGCGACTGGTACGTCGACCCGCAGGTGTGGCCGGACGGCCTGCACCCGCTGGTGGACGAGGTGCGCCGGCTGGGCATGCAGTTCGGGCTGTGGGTGGAACCGGAGATGGTCAACCCGGACTCGCGGCTGGCCCGCGAGCACCCGGACTGGGTCCTCGCCGCACCCGGTCGGCTGCCCGAAGAGCAGCGTTGGCAGCACGTGCTCGACGTGGCCCGCCCCGAGGTGTTCGCGTACCTGCTGGAACGGCTGGACGCGCTGGTCGGCGAGTACCGCCCGGCGTACCTGAAGTGGGACCACAACCGGGACCTCGTCGAGGCGGTACACGACGGCGGCGCGGGCGTGCACGCGCAGACCGTCGCGGTGTACCGGCTGCTCGACGCGCTACGCGCCCGCCACCCCGGGCTGGAGATCGAGTCGTGCTCGTCCGGCGGGAGCCGGGTCGACCTGGGCGTGCTGGCCCGCACCGACCGGGTGTGGGGTTCGGACAACAACGACGCCCTGGAGCGGCAGCACATCCAGCGCTGGACGGGCCTGCTGCTGCCGCCGGAGCTGGTCGGCTGCCACGTCGGCCCGCCCGTCTCGCACACCAACGGCCGGGCCACCTCGCTGGCGTTCCGCTGCCTGACGGCCCTGTTCGGGCACGCCGGCATCGAGTGGGACGTCACCGGCTGCACCGACGCCGAGCGCGCCGAGCTGAGCGCCTGGATCGGCGCGTACCGGCGGCTGCGCGGCCTGCTGCACACCGGCCGCACCGTACGCGCCGACCACCCCGACCCGTCCGCGTTCGTGTACGGCGTCGTCGCCGCGGATCGCGGGCACGCGGTGTTCGCGTACGCCCAGCTCACCGCCGGCACCCGCGACGGCGCCACCCGCCTGCGCCTGCCCGGCCTCGACCCGTCCGCGCGCTACCGCCTGACCCTGCTCCCCGAACTCCCCGGCCCCCACCTGCACGGCCGCCCCTGGCACCCCGACCTGACCCTCACCGGCGCGGCCCTCGCCGCCCACGGCCTCCTCGCCCCACCCCTCCGCCCCACCGAGTCCTACGCCCTCGAACTCCACCGCGTCTGAAAGGAAGGGCACCTTCTTAACGCTATCCGTAGA
>NZ_BONF01000043.1 GCF_016862575.1 Catellatospora bangladeshensis
TGGGGCTAGACCACCGGTTTTGACACGGGACAGCGATCATCCCTTCGCTTGCGGTGAGGGGCTACCGTCGGCAGCGTCTCGGGATAGGACGGTGCTGATGGGGCGGCGACGGCGGGTGCCGGTGTGGCTGGTGGTCGCGCTCGTGGCCGCGCTCGCCTCCGGCGGTTACGGGGTGTGGATGGCCATGGGGCAGAGCACCGTGACGCCGCCGCCACCCCGGTCGGCCTGCGAACTGATCCGGCCGGAGGCGCTGGCCCGGCTCGGCCTCACCCAGGACGGTCCCGCCGACTCCGACGTCCGGCAGACCGCGGTCTACAGCGAGTGCCTCTGGTCAGCGGGCACGTCGGCGCAGCTCGACATCGTCGTCGGTCATCACTCGGGAGACGGGCAGGGGGTCAGCCCGCACGACCGGGCCGGCTGGCTGCTGAGAGCCGGCCATGGGGGCTACGCGGAGCTCACCCGGCCCGATATTCCGGGCGCGGAGGCGGTGCAGTTGCGATACGACTCGTCCGTCGCGACGCCCAAGCTCGAGGGGTGGGAGGGCGGCAACCGGGTCGAGCTGTGGATGCGGGCGGGCGCCTTCTCGGTGCTCCTCTACTGGACCAGCAAGGACGAGCCGGAGCAGGCCGTGCGGACCGCGCAGTGGCTGGCCCGAGAGGTGGTGTCGGCGCTGTGAACCTCTCCGAGGCGGGCCTGCGGCCGAGCACGGACGGCGACATCCCGCCGGGTGACGTGCTGCGCTTCCTGGCCAGGTGTGCCGTCGCCCTGGTGCTCGTGGCCGCCGCCCTGGCCGGCGGCTACGCTGCCGGGCCGGTGCTCGGCAGGCACGTGGCCCGGCTCGACCTGGAGCGCGCCGACCGCGACTTCGTCCGCCCCACGCCGCCGGACCTTGCGGACCTGCCCGCGCGCAGCCCGTCCCCCTGACGTCCGCCCCGGGGCGGGCCGGCCGCGCCGCACGGCGGTGGGGGTTGGTCAGGCGGCTATGGGGAGGGCGATGGTGTGGCCGGTGTGAGTGACCTTGGCGCGGAGGTAGCGGAGGTTGTCGGGCTTGGCGTGGACGCCGGTGGGGACGACGCTCGCCACCTCGATGCCGTGGTCGCGCAGCTGGCCGGGCTTGTCAGGGTTGTTGGTGAGCAGGTCGATGCGGGGCACGTCCAGCGCGGTGAGCATCTGCGCGGCGGCGGTGTAGTCGCGCTCGTCGTCACCGAAGCCCAGCGCCCGGTTCGCGGCGTACGTGTCCAGGCCCGCGTCCTGCAGGGCGTAAGCGTCGAGCTTGGCGTACAGGCCGATGCCCCGCCCCTCCTGGCGCAGGTAGAGCAGCCAGCCGCCGTGCTCGGTGATCTTCTGGACGGCTTCGCGCAACTGGGGGCCGCAGTCGCAGCGGGCGGAGCCGAACACGTCGCCGGTCATGCACTCGGAGTGGGCCCGGACCAGCGGCGTCGGGGTGTTCGCGAAGTCGCCGAGGCCGAGCGCAAGGTGCTCCAGGCCGTCGGACAGGCCGGTGAAGGTGAAGACCTCGGCGGTGGTCGCGTACCCGTCGGGGAAGCGCAGCGGCACGGTCACCCGGGTGCGTACGCCCAGCGTCTCGGTCATGGTCCACCAGTCTCGTCGTCGAAACACGCTTGTTCGATCATGCTCTACAGCTAACGCCGGTCCTGCGTCTGAGTTGTTGAAGTCTCAAGAACTCTGTGAAATTCCCTCACCTCCCGATGTGCGATGGGACACACGCCGCGTAGCATCCGCAGCCATGACCGTCTCACCCCCCGCCCAGGTCACCGCCCCCGACCAGGACAAACCCCTCACCGGAGGGGTACGCGCCGGCTACGCGCTCGGCTCGCTGGCCACCGGAGCGTTCGGCACGGTGCCCGGCCTGCTGCTGCTGCCGTACCTCACCGACAACCTCGGGGTCGCCGCGGGCCTGGCGGGCCTGCTGGTGCTGGTGCCGAAGGCGTGGGACGTGCTGATCAACCCGGTCGCGGGCCGGATCTCCGACCGCACCGTGTCGCGCTGGGGCGCGCGCCGGCCGTACCTGCTGTTCGGCGGGCTCGCGGTGGCGGTGCTGTTCGCCGCGATGTTCGCCGCGCCGTTCGGCACCGGCACGGGCGCGTCGGCCTACGTGGCGGTCGCGTTCCTGGCCACCGCGACGGCGTACGCCTTCTTCCAGGTGCCGTACGTGGCGATGCCGGCCGAGATGACCGACGGCTACACCGAGCGCACCCGGCTGATGACCTGGCGGGTGGCGGTGCTCGCGATCGCGATCCTGGTGTCGGGCGCGGTGGCGCCGATCGTGGTGCAGGCCGGGGGCGGGGGCGTGCCAGGTCACCGGTGGATGGGCCTGTTCGTCGCGGTGCTGATCATCGCGGGAGCGCTCGGCGCGTTCCTGGGCACCCGGCGCGCGCCGGTGGGCCGGGTCACCGAGAGCGAGCCGTCGCTGCGCGCGCAGCTGGCCGTGGTGCGCGGCAACCGGCCGTTCATGGTGCTGCTGATCGTGTTCGTGGTGCAGTCGATCGGCGTCGCGACGATGCTGGCGGGCGTCAAGTACGTCGCCGACCACGTACTGGAGCGTCCCGAGGACGGCCCGACGCTGCTGTTCGCCTGCTTCGTGGGCCCGGCGCTGCTGGTCATGCCGCTGTGGAGCAGGGTCGGCGCCCGGGTCGGCAAGACGAAGGCGCTGGTGCTGGCCTCGCTGCTGCTGGCCGGGGGAGCGCTGGCGCTGGTGGTGGCGGGTTCGGTGCCGCCCGTGGCGGCGTACGCGATCACGGGTGTGATCGGCGTCGGCTACGCGGGACAGCAGGTGTTCGCGATGGCGATGCTGCCCGACTGCGTGGCGTACGACGCCGCGCGCACCGGCCGCCGCCAGGCGGGCGTGTTCACCGGGCTGTGGACGGCGGGGGAGACGCTCGGCCTGGCGCTGGGCCCCGGCCTCTACGCCCTGGTGCTCCAGCTGTCCGGCTACGCCTCCTCGGCGTCCGGCCAGGCCGCGGTGCAGTCGGACGGCGCCCGGCTAGGGGTGCTGCTCGGCTTCAGCGTGGTGCCCGCGCTGCTGGCCGGACCGGTGACGCTGCTGCTGCGCCGCTACGACCTGACCCCCGATCGGCTGGCATCGGTGCAGGTCACGGCCGGTGACGCGGCTGACGATAGGGTGACGCGATGATCGACGCACTGCCCACTGAGGGCGTCCCCGCCGAGCAGGTGCTGGCCGAGCTGCGCGGGATGCGCCAGGCCGACCTGCCCACCCACGGCGGCCGCCTGTTCGCCTACGTGTACGACCCGGCCCGCGCCGGGCTCGACGAGCTGGCGATGTCCGCGTACGCGCTGTCCGCGCACGTCAACGGCCTGGACCCGACGGCCTTCCCGTCCCTGCTGGCGACCGAGAACGCGCTGGTCGCCGCGGCGGCCCGGGTGCTCGGGGCGGGGCCGGGCACGAGCGCGCCGGACGTGGTCGGTTCGGTCACCAGCGGCGGCACCGAGTCACTGATCCTGGCCGTGAAGACGGCCCGCGACGCGCACCCGGAGATCGCGAACCCGCGGCTGGTCGTGCCGTCCACGGCGCACGCCGCGTTCGCGAAGGCCGCGCACTACCTGGGCGTGGCGCTGGACCTGGTGCCGGTGGACCCGGAGACGTTCACGCCGGACCCGGCGGCGATGTCCGCCGCGATCACCGCGGACACGGTGCTGGTGGCGTGCTCCGCGCCGTCGTACGCGCACGGCGTGGTCGACCCGGTCGAGCAGATCGCGGCGCTGGCCGCCGAGCGGGGCGTGCGCTGCCACGTGGACGCCTGCTTCGGCGGCTGGGCGCTGCCGTTCCTGCGCCGGGTGGGCGTTTCGGTGCCCGCGTTCGACTTCAGCGTGCCGGGCGTGACGAGCGTGTCGGTGGACCTGCACAAGTACGCGTACACCCCCAAGGGCGTGTCCGTGCTGCTGCACCGCGACGCGAACCTGCGCCGCCCGCAGTACTTCGCGTTCGCCGAGTGGCCCGGCTACACCATGATCAATCCGGTGATCTCGTCGACCCGCTCCGGCGGCCCGATCGCGGCGGCCTTCGCCACGCTGCGCCACCTCGGCGACGAGGGCTACCTGGAGCTGGCCCGGCAGACCCGGGACGCGGTCGCCGGGCTGGCCAAGGCGGTGTCCGGGGTGGACGGCCTGCGCCTGCTCGCCCCGGCCGACTACACCGTGGTCTGCCTGGCCTCCGACGATCCCGGTCTGGACCTGTTCGTGCTCGCCGACGAGCTGGCCGCGCGGGGCTGGCACACCCAGCCGCAGCTGCCGTACGCCGACCTGCCCGCGAGCATCCATCTCACGGTGACCGCGTCGGTCCTGCCGCAGGTGCCGCAGTTCGGCCCGGACCTGGCCGAGGCGGTCTTCGCCGCCCGCTCCCAGGGCCCCGTCCAGCTCCCCGCCGAACTCCACGCCCTGGCCTCGTCCCTGCCCCCGGACCAGCTCACCCCGGAGCTGGTCGCCGCCCTGGCCCAGCAGTTCGGCCTGGTCGGCGGCGACCCCGGCGCGGCCCCCCGCCTGGCCGTCGTCAACGCCGTCCTCGCCGCGGCCTCACCCCGCCTGCGCGAACGCCTCCTCGTCGAGTTCGTCAGCCTCCTCCAACGCCCCACCTGGTGAAAGGAAGGGCACCTTCTTAACGCTATGCGTTGTAGAAGGTGCCCTTCTTAACGCCTCGGTGGTGGACGCCTGGGCTGGCGCCAACCCACTGGGCGGCGTGGCTCGCTCAGCGGCGCGGCTCGCTGGGCGGCGCGGGGCGAAGATCGGCGTCTCGTGTCGAAAAGTGCGGCTGGGCGCTGCAATGTGACACGAGACGGCGATCAACACCCGCCCCGAGACCCCGCCACGTTAGGAAGGGCACCTTCCTCTACGCATAGCGTTAAGAAGGTGCCCTTCCTAACCGACGGAGGCGGCTCCGGCGCGGGGCCGGGGCGGGGTGGGTCACTTGCGGAGGAGGCAGGTGAGGCGGGCGGTGCAGATGCGCTGGTCCTCCTCGTCGGTGATGACGATCTCGTAGGTGACGACGGTGCCGCCGCGGTGCAGGGGCGTGGCCACGCCGGTGACCAGGCCGGTGCGGGCGGCCTTGTGGTGGGTGGCGCTGATGTCGACGCCCACGGCGTACGGGCGGCCGATGGTGGAGCCGTGCAGGGTGGCCCCGATCGAGCCGAGCGTCTCGGCCAGCACGCAGGACGCGCCGCCGTGCAGCAGCCCGAACGGCTGCGTGTTGCCCTCCACCGGCATGGTCGCGACGAGCCGCTCGGGGGTCGCCTCCAGCAGCGTGATGCCCATCCGCTCGGCGAGCGCGCCGTGCATGGTCGTGTCGTATGTCATCTCCACCCGCCGCACGTTACCCGCCGGTCACCAGCGCGGACAGGCCCGGGAACGGCTTCGGGGAACCCGCGGGCCTCCGGGGGGAAGCGGAGGCGGCGGGTTCCCCGAAACGGCTCGGGCGGCGACGCGTCAGGGCGTCGAGCCGCGGTAGTGACCCAGGGTGGCGATGCCGACGATCCAGCCGACGAACAGGCCGTAGATCGCACCCGCGCCGGCCGCCTGGAACGCGCCGAGCAGCGACGCGTCGGAGCGGATGAACGCGGTGAGCAGGCCGGCCACGGCGCCCGCGAAGATGTAGCCGGACCAGCCGGCCATCAGTTGGCTGAAGGTGCCCCGGGCGCGGCCCAGCTGGGCGTTGGTGGACAGCGCCAGGAAGACCGCGGTGAACACGATCAGCAGGATCGCCTTGATGTCGGCGGCGATCACGTCCTGGACGGAGGCGTCGGCGTCGAACCTCCACGCCGGCCAGGCCAGCAGCCGCAGGAACCAGCCGCCGGCGGTGTCGGGGTCGGCGTTGTCGTTCGCCCAGTCGACGTACACCGGGCTGCCGAACACCAGCACGAGGATGAGTGCGGCGATGACGCCCGCACCGGTCGCGGTGCGGTATCGCGAAGCGGTGAGTACCATGGCGCCTCGATTGCCGGGCGCCACGGTCAGTAAACATACGTGCCCAATGTGTACTGATTAGTCCTGCGTGCCCGGGCGCACAGCGGACGTGCGCCCGGCGCTGAGGGGGATCACGGCGTGCGTGGCCGGGGTGCCTGGGAGTGGCGTCCCGCGGACATCCGGGTGGCGAGCCAGACGAAGAACATGGCCAGGGCGAGCTGGATGAAGTGCCGGATCCAGTCGATGCCCCTGGTCTCGCCCACCCCGAGCCAGGTGGCGATGATGCCGCCCAGCGTCGCGGCGAGGATGCCCGCGATCACCGTCATCAGCGCCGAGATGTTCTGGTGTCCGGGCAGCAGCAGCCGCCCCAGATACCCGACGATCGCGCCGCCGACGATGCCCCAGATGATCGCCCCGATCATGCATGCCCCCCGTGATCACTCTGCGTTCCAGGCCAGTATCGGCCGGTGGTGCGGCAGCTCGGGAGGCTTTGCGAATATCCGTCGTATCTTCGGCCTAGCGGCCGGGCGCCGCGAGTACGCAGGACGGGTTGGGCACCCGGGTGGCGTGGCCGGTCGGCTGCGGCAGCCCGGTGCCCGGGTCGCGGCGGAACACGGTGACCGAGTCGCCGTCCTGATTGGCCACGTACACGAAGTCGCCGATGAGGGCGAAGTGGCGCGGCCAGCGCCCGCCGGTGGGCACGTCGGCCAGCGCCCGCAGCCCGCCGTCGGCGACGTCGAACACGGTCAGGCAGTCCGCGCCCCGGTTGGCCACGTAGAGGAAGCGGCCGTCGGGGGAGCACTCCAGGTGGCTCGGGTAGTTGCGCTCGGCGGGCGGGGCGGCGGTCGCGGGCAGCGCCGTCACCGGCGTCAGCCGGCCGTCCTCGGCGGTGCAGGCGACGACCGTGGAGTCCAGCTCACCGGCGACGTAGACCGTGCCGGACGGGTGCAGCGCGAGGTGGCGCGGGCCCATGCCCTCCGGCATCGGCGAGGTGTGCACGTGCCGCAGCCGCCCCGACTCGTCCACCACGTATCCGCGCACCTCGTCGGTGCCCAGGTCGGTGACGTAGAGCAGGCCGCCGGGGGTGAACAGGGCCATGTGCGCGTGCGGTGCGCCCTGCCGCTCCGGGTCCGGGCCGTTGCCCGCGTGCTCCACCAGGTCGTGCGGCGGGCGCAGCGCCCCGTCGGGGCCGATCGCCAGCACGCCGACCGAGCCGCCGCTGTAGTTGGCCGCGACCACGAACCGGCCCTGCGGATCGACGCCGAGGTGGCACGGGTCCGCCCCGCCGCTGGGCTGGCTGGCGAGCAGCGTCAGCTCGCCGCCGTCGGCGACCGCGTAGGACAGCACTTGCGCGGCGGACTCGCTGGCGGCGTAGAGGTGGGTGCCCGCCGGGTGCCAGGCGATCCAGGACGGGTCGACGGCCTGCACCGGCGACAGCGCCGGCTCCAGCCGCCCGGACTCCGGGTCCTGCCGCCAGCCGGTGATCGCGTGCGAGGTGCCGGCGCTCGCCGTGTACGAGCCGATGTAGACGAGGTCCGGCGGAACGTGCCCGGCCCCGCCGTGGCGCCGCTGCAGCGGCGTGCCCGTCCCGTCACTTTCCGGCGAAACCGATGACATGGCAGGCAGCTTAGTCGGCCGTGTTGATCAGGACGGCAGGTGCACCGTGAAGCGGCAGCCGCCGCCCGTGTTGGCCACGCCGACCCGCCCGCCGTGCGCCTCGACGAGTCCACGCACGATGGCCAGCCCCAGGCCGCCGCCGCCGTCCGCTTCGGGCGTACGCGCCTTCGCCCCGCGGAACGCCACGTCGAACACGTGCGGCAGGTCCCCGTCGGCGATGCCGCCGCAGGTGTCGGCGACCTCCAGCCAGCCGCCCTCGGCGTCGCGGCCGCCGGTGACCATGACCGTGCCGTCGGCGGGCGTGTAACGCACCGCGTTGAGCAGCAGGTTCCCGACGATCCGGGACAGCTCGCGCTCGCCCGCGCGCACCGTCGGCCAGTGCTCCTGCGCCGCCGTCAGGCGCACCCCGCGCGCCGCCGCCAGCGGGGCCGCCGCCGCGACCGCGTCGGAGACCACCTCGCCCAGCGGCACGTCCACCGGCGCCAGCGCCAGCGCGCCCGCGTTGATCCGGGACAGCTCGAACAGGTCGTCCACCAGGGACGCCATCCGGTCGGTGCCGGTGCGGATACGGCGGTGATACTCGGCGACGGTGGCCGGGTCGCTGACCACGCCGTCCTCCAGCGCCTCGGCCATGGCCCGCATCCCGGCCAGCGGGGTGCGCAGATCGTGCGACACCCAGGCGACCAGGTCGCGGCGGCTCGCCTCGACCTGGCGCTCGCGCTCGCGCGCGTCGGCGGCCCACATCGCGGTCCGGGCCAGCCGCCACGCCACCCAGCCGCCGAACAGCAGGCTGACCAGCCCCGACAGTGGCACCACCAGCAGCAGCACCTGGAGGTCGTGGGCCGAGATGAACATGCCCTCGGCCACCGCGAGCACCCCGGCCAGCATCGCCAGCACCGTGGCGACCAGCAGCACGCAGACGTTCAGGGTGAGCGAGCGGCGGTGCAGCAGGCGCAGCAGCAGCGCCGCGGGCAGCCACACCACCGCGGCCCCGCCGAGCGCCGCCAGCAGGATGAGCAGCACGTCACGCATCTGCCGCGCCCGCCACCGGCTCGTAGCGGTAGCCGACACCCCATACCGTATGGATGCGGCGCGGCGCGGACGGGTCGGGCTCGATCTTCTCGCGCAGCCGTCGCACGTGGACGGTGACCGTCGACTGGTCGCCGAACGTCCAGCCCCATACCGACTCCAGCAGCTGCGCCCGGCGCAGGGCGACGTCCGGATGCGCCATCAGGTAGGCGAGCAGGTCGAACTCGCGTACGGTCAGCGCCAGCTCCTGGCCGCCGAGCGTCGCGGTGCGGCGGGCCGTGTCCACCACCAGGTCGCCGTCGGCCAGCACGGCGGCCGTGGCGGCGGGCGCGGTGCGGCGCAGCACCGACTGCGCCCGCAGCACCAGCTCCCGCGGGGAGAACGGCTTGGTCACGTAGTCGTCGGCGCCGAGCTGGAGACCGGCGATGCGGTCCACCTCCTCGCCGAGCGCGGTCAGCATGATGATCGGCACGCCCGGTCCGGGCGCGGCGCGCAGCCGCCGGGCCACCTCCAGGCCGTCGATCCCGGGCAGCATCAGGTCGAGGATCAGCAGGTCGGGGCGCTCGCGGGCGTACGCGTCGAGCGCGGTCTGCCCGTCGGCGGCCAGCACCACCCGGTGCCCGGCATGCTCCAGATAGCGGCGTACCACGTCGCTGACGGTGGGATCGTCGTCCACGACGAGCACGGTGGTGGCCATGACGTGAGCGTACGTCCTGGTCAGGGCTCACCGAACCGAGGCGGGTGGGACGGGATCCTTACGATCCGCGAACGCGGCCGCCATTATGCCCGCCGGAGTCCTAGCGTGACTGGGTATGACGAGGTTCTTCCGCAAGCCCGCCGTCTGGGCGGTGGCCGCGGTGCTGGCCGTGGGCCTGGCGTTCGGGCTGTACTGGTTCCAGCCCTGGAAGCTGCTCACCTCGAACACGGTCAACGACGCGGCCCCGGTGGTGGTGGCGCCCACGCCCGCCCCCGGCACGCCGTCCGGGGCGCCCACACCGTCGCCCGTGGCCGTGCTGCTGGGCGAGGGCGCGCTGGTGACCCACGAGCACGACAGCTCCGGCACGGTCCAGCTCGTGCGCCTGCCGGACGGCCGGCACCAGGTGATCCTGCGCAACCTGGCCACATCGGACGGCCCGGACCTGCGGGTATGGCTGACCGACCAGCCGGTGCTGCCCGGCCGCGACGGCTGGCACGTGTTCGACGACGGCAAGCACGTCGAGCTGGGGCGGCTCAAGGGCACCCACGGCACCCAGGTCTACGACGTGCCGGCGAACACGGATCCGGCGCAGTTCCGCAGCGTCACCATCTGGTGCGCCCGGTTCAAGGTCTCCTTCGCCGCCGCCGAGCTGAGCATGTGACGCTCCGTGTCCACTCGGGAGGGTGACCGCTTGCTCGATCGAGTATTACCGATGGTATGACCCATCGACATATGCATTCCTGGGCACCTATCATCAGGTCATGGCGCGGACTCGTACGGTGACTGGTGCCGGCATCATCGCAACCGCGGCGCTCGTCCTCATCTTCGGAAACCAGCCCTTCACTGAGTGGGTCTACCGGCACACCAGTGAAGACACTGCCTGGGGCTGGTTCCTGCGTGTGCTCTGCTGGCCCCACTGGGCCTTCGGGCCGGTCGACGGCTCCAGCGGCGCGATGCGCCGTCTGCTGGCCGACGACCTGCGCGCGCTGTTGCTGATCCTGTTCGTCGCGGTCATCCTCGGCGTGGTCAGCAAGGCGGTCACCGGCGGCGCCGGCGGCTTCCTCCTGGGCTGGTCGGCTCTGATCTTCGCATCGGCGCTGGCGGCCTTCCTCACCGCGTTCATCATCGCCAACCCCACGTTCATCGGCGCGCTCAAGGCCGCTCACGCCGGTTCGGCGTACGGCCTGTTCGTCGGCTGGATCGTCGGTGCCGCCACCGGCACCGCCAAGGGCGCCGGCTCCTGACCGCGGCCCACCCCGTCCCCCAACCCCCTTCGCAGGCGACGGCCTGCCGCGTCGAGTCCGGCCGGGACCCGATGCGGCAGGCCGTCGTCCGTGCCGCGCGGGGTCAAGGGTGTTCAGACATTCGTGAACACTGCGAAGGTCGTTATCATCGGTGCTGATGAGCGACGAAGTTGACGCGGTCGCCCCGCGTGATGAGGACGCCGTGCGCCGCTCCGTGGAGCACATGGCGATGATGCTGGCCGACATGGGCTTTCCGCGGATGCCCTCGCGCGTGCTGATGACGATGATGAGCGCGGAGGAGACCTCGCTGACGGCGGGTGACCTGGCGGATCGGCTGAGCGTGAGCCCGGCGGCGATCTCCGGAGCGGTCCGCTACCTGATGCAGATGGGCTTCGTCGTACGCGAGCCCGCCCCCGGCTCCCGCCGGGACCACTACCGCCTGCCCGACGAGCCCTGGTACGGCGTGACCACGGCCAAGCGCGGCTTCTACGGCCAGTTCTCCGACGAGGCCGAGGGGGTCATCGACGCGGCCGGCGGCGAGGACACGGTGGCCGGGCGGCGGCTGGCCGACATGCGGGACTTCTTCCTCTTCGTGCAGGACCAGGTGGGTTCGGCGCTGGCGCGCTGGCAGGAGCAGCGGCAGCAGGGGCGTTCCGCCCGGCGGTGATCACGTGTAGTCTCCCCAGCCGTAGTAAACGGTTTCCATGCGGCTGAGGAGTGCTGATGGTCGAGTTCGCCGTGGCTTCGGGCGGCTTCCTGCGGGACGGGCGGCCGCACCAGGTGCTCTCCGGGGCGCTGCACCACTTCCGGGTGCGCCCGCAGCTGTGGCGGCACCGGCTGCGCATGCTGCGGGCGATGGGCCTGAACTGCGTGGAGACGTACGTCGCCTGGAACCTGCACGAGCCGGTGCCGGGCCGGGTCGACTTCACCGGCATCGCCGACCTGTCCCGCTTCCTGGCCGAGGCGGCCGAGGAGGGGCTGGACGCGATCGTGCGGCCGGGGCCCTACATCTGCGCCGAGTGGGACAACGGCGGCCTGCCGTCCTGGCTCACGGGGCGGCCCGGCCGCCGCATCCGCTGCCACGACGCGGACTACCTGGCCGCCGTGGACGCGTGGTTCGACGAGCTGATCCCGGTCGTCGCCGCACACCAGGCCACCCGCGGCGGCAACGTGATCATGGTGCAGGTCGAGAACGAGTACGGCTCGTACGGCTCCGACAAGGAGTACCTGCGCCACCTGGCGGACGGCCTGCGCGCGCGGGGCATCGACGTACCCCTGTTCACCTCGGACGGGCCCGAGGACTTCATGCTCGACGGGGGCACCCTGCCCGGCGTGCTCGCCACGCTGAACTTCGGCAGCGACCCGGAGGGCGCCTTCGCCGCGCTGCGCCGGTTCCGCCCGGACGACCCGCTGTTCTGCATGGAGTTCTGGTGCGGCTGGTTCGACCACTGGGGCGACGAGCACGTCACCCGCGACCCGGCCGACGCCGCCGACGTGCTGCGGCGCATCGTGCGGGCGGGCGCGTCGGTCAACGTGTACATGGCGCACGGCGGCAGCAACTGGGGCGTCTGGGCGGGCGCGAACCGCGCCGACGGGCACCTGGGCGCGTTGCAGCCCGACGTGACCTCGTACGACTACGACGCCCCGATCGACGAGCGCGGCGCGCCCACCGAGAAGTTCTGGCTCATGCGCGACGTGCTGACCGCGCACACCGGTGTCGAGCCGCCCCCGGTGCCGCCGGCCGCCCCGCTGCTGCCCGCCGGGCAGGTGGCGCTGACCGAAGCGCTGCGCCTGTTCGGCGTGCTCGACGTGCTCAGCCCCGAGCCGGTCCGGGCCGCGATGCCGCCGAGCTTCGAGGAGCTGGGGCTGGTGCACGGGCTCACGCTGTACCGGACCGAACTGCCGGGGCCGCGGCAGGCGTACCCGCTGACGGTCGACGGCCTGGCCGACCGGGCACACCTCTTCGTGGACGGCGCGCTCACCGCGGTGCTGACCGAGACCGGCAACGCGGCCGAGGTGGCGGTGCCCGGCGCCCGTGCCACGGTAGACCTGCTGGTGGAGTCGATGGGGCGCACCAACTACGGGCCGCTGACCGGCGAGCGCAAGGGCATCACGGGGGCCGTGCGCCACGCCCAGCAGTTCGTGCACGGCTTCACGGCGTACCCGATGGATCTCAGGGAACTGCCGCCGCTGCCGTGGGACGCGGCCCCGGCGGGGGACGCGGCGCTGCCCTCCGGGGGGCCGACTTTCCACCGGGGACGGCTCGACGTGACGGCTCCGGCGGACACCTACTTCAGCGTGCCCGGCGGCACGAAGGGGTACCTCTGGATCAACGGTCACCTGCTCGGCCGTTACTGGTCCGCGGGACCTCAGCGCACCCTCCACGTCCCCTGGCCGCTGCTGCGCCCGGGCGGCAACGAGGTCCTCGTGCTGGACCTCGACGGGGCCGAGCTGTCCACCGTGGATCTCCACACTGCCCCTGACCTGGGCTGACCCACTTTCGCCGGGTCCACCACCCGGCGACGCCCCCGTTCGAGGCCGCGACTCCGCCGGAGCCGCGGCCTCGAACCTGTTATGAGACCGCGACTTTTTAAGACTTGCGCACGAGAGGTGGGGGTGTTCTGCCGAGGTCGGAGTAACTTCTGCTTGATCATGCAAAAGTTTCGCGGATTCGGCTAGAAGCTATGGACACGTTCGTCGAAAGCTCGTAACCTGTGCGACACAACACACATCGGTGGTCGTCCAATCAGGCTGGAAGGGCGGGCGGATGAGCCTCGCGCGGGTGCTCTGGGATCCCCTGCATGTCAGGGTGCTGCGGTTGCTGCGAGACGAAGGTGCGCTGTCGCGCGCCGAGCTCGCCGACCGCCTCGACATCCCGCGCCCGCGGCTGCTCGGCGAGCTGGACCGGCTGGTGACCGGCGGCCAGATCGCCGAGGCCGGCCCGGCCGAGTCGCGCGGCGGCCGCCGCTCCACCCTGGTCGAGCTGAACCCGGGCATGCGTTTCGCCGGGGTCGACCTGGGCGCCACCTCGATCGACGTCGAGGTGACCAACGGGCGGCTGGAGCCGGTGGCGCACTACAGCGAGACGGCCGACATCCGCAGCGGGCCCAAGGTGATCCTGCAGCGGGTCAACGAGCTGCTCGCCAAGGCCAAGGTCGAGGGTGCGTTCACGCACCTGGACGGCATCGGTATCGGCGTGCCCGGCCCGGTCAGCTTCCGCGACGGGGTGCCCGTGTCGCCGCCGATAATGCCCGGCTGGGACCGCTTTCCCGTGCGCGAGCTGCTGACGCGGGAGCACGGGTGCCCGGCCGTGGTGGACAACGACGTGAACATCATGGCGATCGGGGAGCGCAACGGCGGCGTCGCGCACTCGGTGGACAACTTCCTCTTCGTGAAGATCGGCACCGGCATCGGCTGCGGCGTCTACCTCAACGGCGAGGTCTACCGGGGCACCGACGGCTGCGCCGGCGACATCGGCCACATCCAGGTCGACTCGCACGGCCCGGTCTGCACCTGCGGCAACGTCGGCTGCCTGGAGGCCGTGTTCAGCGGCGCGGCGCTGGCCCGGGAGGCCACCGCGGCGGCCCGGTCGGGCGCCTCACCCGCGCTGGCCGAGCGCCTGGCCACCAACGGCCAGGTCACCGCGATGGACGTGGCGATCGCCGCGGTCGAGGGCGACGTGGCCTGCGTGCAGCTGATCCGCGACGGCGGCCGGCGCATCGGCACCGTGCTGGCCGGGCTGGTCAGCTTCGTCAACCCGTCGATGATCGTCATCGGCGGCGGCCTGGCACAGCTCGGCCACATCATGCTGGCCGAGATCCGCAGCGTGGTCTACCGGCGGTCGCTGCCGCTGGCCACGGGCAACCTGCCGCTGGTGCTGTCCGAGCTGGGTCCCCGCGCGGGCGTCGCCGGTGCCGCCGTGCTGGCCAGCGAGATCGCCTTCGAGCAGGCATGAGCGAGGAGCCGGTCATGAGCGAGCAAGTTGCGGAGACTTCGGACGTCGTGCTGCGGCTGTCCGGGGTGGTGAAGACCTTCCCTGGCGTACGCGCCCTCGACGGCGTCGAGCTGGAGGTGCGCGCCGGTGAGGTGCACTGCCTGCTGGGGCAGAACGGCGCGGGCAAGTCCACCCTGATCAAGGTGCTGGCCGGGGTGCACCGGCCGGACGCGGGCCGGGTGGAGTGGCTGGGCGAGGAGGTCTCCTTCAGCGGCCCGCAGGCCGCGATGAAGGCCGGCATCGCCACCATCTACCAGGAGCTGGACCTCGTCGACTACCTGACCGTGGCGGAGAACATCTACCTCGGCCACGAGCCGCGCAGCTTCGGCTTCGTGCACAAGGGACAGGCCGCGCGCCAGACCGGGGAGCTGCTGGGCCGCCTGGGCCACGGCGAGATCCCGCCGCAGCGCCTGGTCAAGTCGCTGCCCGCGGCCGGCAAGCAGATCGTCAGCATGGCGCGGGCGCTGTCCCACTCCGCCAAGCTGATCATCATGGACGAGCCCAGCGCCGTGCTCGCGCACGACGAGGTGGGCAACCTGTTCCGGATCATCCGGGAGCTGACCGCGCAGGGCATCGCGGTGGTCTACATCTCGCACCGGCTGGAGGAGATCCGCGAGATCGGCGACCGGGTCACCGTGCTCAAGGACGGGCGCACCTCCGCGGTGAACCTGCCCGCCCGCAGCACCCCGACCCGTGACCTGGTCAGCCGGATGACCGGCCGCTCCATCGAGTACGTCTTCCCCGAGCGGCCCAACACCGCGCCGGGGGAGCGGCTGCTGGAGGTGCGCGGCCTGGGCCGCTCCGGCGAGTTCACCCACGTGGACCTGGACGTGCACGCGGGCGAGATCGTCGGCATCGCGGGCCTGGTCGGCTCGGGCCGCTCCGAGGTGCTGGAGACCATCTTCGGCGCCCGGCAGGCCGAGGCGGGCACCGTGGTGATGAACGGTAAGGCGCTCCCGCCCGGCAACGTGGCAGCGGCGGTGCGCGCGGGCATCGGCATGGCGCCGGAGGAGCGCAAGAGCCAGGCGCTGCTGCTCGGCGAGCCGATCTACCGCAACATGACGCTGACCACCTTCCCCGGGTACGCCACCGCCGGCTTCACCGACGCCGGCAAGGAGCAGGCCGAGGCGATGCGGGTGGCCGACCAGCTGGAGCTGCGCCCCCGCGACGTACGCCGCGCGGTGCGCACCCTGTCCGGCGGCAACCAGCAGAAGGTGGTCGTGGGCCGGTGGCTGCTCGGCGACACCCGGCTGCTGATCCTCGACGAGCCGACGCGCGGCGTCGACGTGGGCGCGCGTGCCGAGCTCTACCAGGTGATCCGCGACCTCGCCGCGTCCGGCGTCGGGGTGCTGCTGGTCTCCAGCGAGGTGCCCGAGGTGCTCGGCCTGTCCGACCGGGTGCTGGTCATGCGCGAGGGCCGGGTGGTGCGCAGCGCGCCGGCGACCGAGCTGAATGAAGAAGACGTTCTCGATCTGGTGATGGCGGGTTCCCTGACCGCCGCGACTACTGAAGAGGTGGCCGCGTGAGTGCGGAAGTTGGCGTGAAGGACGGCGTGGCGCTGAACGCCGCCGGTCCCCGCTGGTGGAAGAACGAGTCGGCCGAGGGCCTGTGGCGCAACCTCGGGCTGGTCGGCGTGCTGCTGGCGCTGTTCGCGATCGGCGCGGTCATCAGGCCGGATCTCTACGGCAACATCGACTGGGTGACCAACAACATGATGGTCATCCTGACCCAGGCGGCCGCGATCGGCGTGGTCACCGTGGGCATGACCTTCGTGATCATCGGCGGCGGCATCGACCTGTCGGTCGGCGCGCTGATCGCGCTGTCGGGCGTCTGGGCCACCACGGTGGCCACGCAGAGCTTCGGCCCGGCCGGCATGATCTTCACCGCGATCGCGGTCGGCGTGGGCGCGGGCCTGGTCAACGGCCTGCTCATCGCGTACGGCCGGCTGGTGCCGTTCATCGCGACGCTGGCCATGCTGGTCGCGGCGCGCGGTCTGGCGGCCGCCATCTCCGGCAAGCAGACCCAGGTCTCCAACGACCAGTTCATCAACAGCCTCGCCAAGGAGCGCGTGCTCGGCGTGCCGCTGCTGGTCATCATCCTGCTCGTGGTGGCCGGGCTGGGCTGGGTGCTGCTCAACCGGACCACCTTCGGCCGGCGCACCATCGCCATCGGCGGCAACGCCGAGGCGGCCCGCCTGGCCGGCATCAACGTCCGCGGCCACACCATGCTGCTGTACGCCCTGTCCGGGCTGTGCTGCGGCATCGCCGCGATCATGCTCACCTCGCTGGCCACCTCCTCCCAGGCGGCCGCCGCCGAACTCTACGAACTCGACGCGATCGCCGCCGCGATCATCGGCGGCACGCTGCTCTCGGGCGGCCGCGGCACCATCGTCGGCTCGCTGTTCGGCGTGATCGTGTTCTCCGCGATCACCAACCTGTTCGCCATCGCCAACCTCCCCACGGAGGTCCAGAACATGGTCAAGGGCGCGATCATCGTGGTCGCGGTCCTGATCCAGCAGGTGCGGTTCTCGTCCGTCACGCAGTTCGCCCGAAGGCACGGCCTCTCCCGTCCCAAGGCCGGCACGCCGCAGCAGACCTGACCGCCGCGTTGTAAAGGTTCCATCACCGCACACCCCGCACCACCTGGGGCGACCGTCGAACGCGACGGCCGCCGGACCGAACACACCCTCGCGACGACCAGGAGGTCGTGATGACCAAGCACATTCCGGACGCGTCCCGCCGCCGGCTTCTCTTCGGCGGCACCGCGCTGGCCGCCGGCGCTCTGCTCACCGCGTGCACCAGCAACGAGGCCGAGCCGAACGCCGCGCAGACCAAGGGCGCCGACACGTCCAACCCGAACGCCGCGGCCGGCAAGGCCGTGACCATCGGGTTCTCCGCCCCGGCCGCCGACCACGGCTGGATCGCGGCGATCACCAACAACGCCAAGGCGCAGGCCGGGGCGTACAGCGACGTGACCTTCAAGCAGGTCGAGGCCGGCA
Organism: Catellatospora bangladeshensis; assembly: GCF_016862575.1. Classification (GTDB taxonomy): domain Bacteria; phylum Actinomycetota; class Actinomycetes; order Mycobacteriales; family Micromonosporaceae; genus Catellatospora; species Catellatospora bangladeshensis. The sequence continues at coordinate 17,514 of NZ_BONF01000043.1, forward strand.
AGGACGCTGCCGCGCAGCGTGCCGCGCTGGAGACCCTGATCGCCGAGAAGCCCGACGTCATCGTGCTGCTCCCGCACGACGGCAAGGAGCTCAACGCGTTCGGCCTCAAGGCCATGGAGGCCGGCATCCCGGTCGTCAACCTGGACCGCGCCTTCCCCGACGCGCTGGCGTACCGCCTGCAGATCAAGGGCGACAACTACGGCATGGGCGTGGCCGCCGGTCACTACATCGGCAAGGCGCTCAAGGCCAAGGGCGTGGCCGCGCCGGTCATCGGTGAGATCGCCGGCATGGACGAGCTGGAGCTGACCCAGGAGCGCAGCGCGGGCTTCAAGGCCGCGCTGGCCACCTACGGCTTCTCCGTCACCAACCGGCGCGCGGCGCGTTTCACCGCCGACAGCGGCCAGAAGGAGGGCCAGAACCTGCTCCAGGCGCTGCCCAAGATCGACGCCATCTGGAACCACGACGACGACCAGGGCATCGGTGTGCTGGCGGCCATCTCGGCGGCCAACCGCAGCGAGTTCTTCATGGTCGGCGGCGCCGGCTCCAAGAAGGCGATCGAGGACATCGCCGCCGACAACACCGTGCTCAAGGCCACGGTCACCTACAGCCCGTCGATGGCCTCCTCGGCCATCTCGCTGGCCCGCCTCATCGGCCAGGGCAAGGGCATGTCGGACCTGGTCGAGCTGCAGGTGCCGAAGGAGATCATCCTGGCCTCCGAGACGATCACGAAAGAGAACGCGAGCACCTACCTGAAGCTCGGTTTCTAAGCCCGACATGGATCGCCCGCACCAGCGGGCACGGTAACGACGGGAGCCCACTCCGTGTCCACAATCGACAACAAGGAGCTGCGGGTCGGCATGGTCGGCTACGCGTTCATGGGGGCCGCGCACTCACAGGCGTGGCGCACCGTGAACCGTGCGTTCGACCTGCCCCTGCGGGTCCGGATGGCCGCGGTCTGCGGCCGTGACGAAGCCAAGGTCGCCGAGGCGGCCGACCGTCTCGGCTGGGACGGCTACGTCACGGACTGGCGTGAGCTGATCGCCCGGGACGACATCGACGTGATCGACGTCTGCACGCCCGGCGACAGCCACGCCGAGATCACCATCGCCGCCCTCGCCGCGGGCAAGCACGTGATGTGCGAGAAGCCGCTGGCCAACAACGTGGCCGAGGCCCAGGCGATGGTCGATGCCGCGACCGCGGCCCGGGAGTCGGGCATCCGTACGCTGTGCGGGTTCAACTACCGGCGCGTGCCGGCGGCGGCGCTGATGCGTCAGATGATCGCCGCCGGCCGCCTCGGGGTGATCCGGCACGTGCGGGCCGTGTACCTGCAGGACTGGATCACCGATCCGAACTTCCCGCTGGTCTGGCGGCTGCAGCAGGAGCGGGCCGGGTCCGGTGCGCTGGGCGACATCGGCGCCCACATCATCGACCTCACCCAGCACATCACCGGGCAGCGCATCACCGGCGTCAGCGCGCTGACCGAGACGTTCGTCAAGGAGCGGCCCATCCCCACCGAGATGAGCGGCCTGGCCGCCAGCTCGGCCGCGGACGGCCAGGCGTACGGGCAGGTCACCGTCGACGACGCCGCGGTGTTCACGGCGCGGCTGTCCGGCGGGGCGATCGCCACGTACGAGGCGAGCCGCTTCGCGATGGGCCGCAAGAACGGGCTGCGCGTCGAGATCAACGGCTCGCTCGGCTCCCTGGTCTTCGACCTGGAGCGCCTCAACGAGCTGGAGTTCTACGACGCCACCTTGCCGGCCGCGGAGCAGGGGTTCAACCGGATCCTGGTCACCGAGCCGGAGCACCCGTACCTGTCGGCCTGGTGGCCGCCGGGTCACATCATCGGCTACGAGCACTCCTTCACCCACCAGGCACGGGACTTCGTGCAGGCGGTGGCGGAGGGCACCGACCCCCACCCGTCGTTCGAGGAGGCGCTCGGCGTCCAGCTCGTGCTCGACGCGGTGCAGCGGTCGGCGGCGTCCGGTTCGACCTGGACGCAGGTGGCTCAGCCGCAGTACGCGGCCTGAGCCCGCACCACCCCCGACGTGGGAGGGCCGGTCGGACGCCGACCGACCGGCCCTCTCACCCATGAACGTCTCGCCCCACGGGCATACCGAAAGGGAGCGTATCCATGCCCCGACCCATCACCCTGTTCACCGGCCAGTGGGCAGACCTCCCGTTCGAGGAGGTCTGCCGCCTCGCGTCCGAGTGGGGTTACGACGGACTCGAGATCGCCTGCTGGGGCGACCACTTCGAGGTCGACAAGGCGCTGTCGGACGACACCTACATCGCGCGCAAGCGGGCGCAGCTCGACAAGTACGGCCTGAGCGTGCACGCGATCTCCAACCACCTGGTCGGACAGGCCGTCTGTGACAACCCGATCGACGAGCGGCACAAGGCGATCCTGCCCGCCCGGATCTGGGGCGACGGTGAGCCCGAGGGCGTGCGCCAGCGCGCCGCCGCCGAGATGGCCGACACCGCCCGCGCCGCCGCCAAGCTCGGCGTGAACGTCGTCGTCGGCTTCACCGGCTCGCCGATCTGGCACTTCGTGGCCATGTTCCCGCCGGTCCCGGCCTCGATGATCGACGCGGGGTACGAGGAGTTCGCGCGGCGCTGGCACCCCATCCTCGACGTGTACGACGAGGTCGGCGTGCGCTTCGCACACGAGGTGCACCCGAGCGAGATCGCGTACGACTACCACACCACCCGCCGTACGCTGGACGCGCTGGGCAACCGGCCCGCGTTCGGCCTGAACTGGGACCCGTCGCACATGGTGTGGCAGGGCTGCGACCCGGTCGGCTTCATCCTCGACTTCGCCGACCGCATCTACCACGTGGACTGCAAGGACACCAAGGTGCGCATGGGCGACGGGCGCCGGGGCATCCTGTCCTCGCACCTGCCCTGGGCCGACCTGCGCCGCGGCTGGGACTTCGTGTCCACCGGCCACGGCGACGTCCCCTGGGAGGACTGCTTCCGCGCACTGAACTCGATCGGCTACGACGGCCCGATCTCGATCGAGTGGGAGGACGCGGGCATGGACCGGCTCGTCGGGGCTCCCCAGGCGCTGCAGTTCGTACGCAACCTCCTCTTCGACCCGCCCACCGCCTCGTTCGACGCGGCCTTCAGCTCGGACTGACCCCGGCCCCCGCCGGCCGGTGCCCACGTGCCGGCCGGCGGGCCTGAGATAAGGAAGGGCACCTTCTTAACGCTATGCGTATAGGAAGGTGCCCTTCTTAACGCCTCACGATGGCGGGCCGGGCGGTCCGCCGGGGTTGATCGCGACCTCGTGTCGGAACCTGTGGTGTGAGCCGAGGTTCTGACATGAGACGGCGATCATCGAGGGTCCGGCCGGGTGGGGAGGCGTCATGGCGCCCGCCTAAGATGGGCCCTGGCCTGGGCGGACTCGCCGTCGGCAGGACAAGGGGCGGGAGAGTGCCGGTGCGGCAGGCTGGTCCGGCGGAGGCCGTGACTCCCGCCACGGAAGGTCCCGGGTCAGCCGCCGACGCCGTCGATGCAGCCGACCCGAGGACCGTGCCGAGGGCGCTGGCGGACGCCTACCGGCGCTGCGCGGACCTCCACCGGCGCCACGGCCGGACCTACTACCTGGCCACCCGGCTGCTGCCCGCCTGGAAGCGGCCGCACGTGCACGCGCTCTACGGGTTCGCCCGCCACGCCGACGAGATCGTCGACAGTCTCGACGCCACGGCACCCGCCGAGCGCGCCCGGCGGCTGGGCGAGCTGTCCGCGCGGCTGCACGCCGGGCTGCACGGCGAGCCGGTCGACGATCCGCTGCTTCCGGCTGTGCTGCATACCGCGCGGGTGCTCCGGCTGGACCCGGCCGACTTCACCGCGTTCCTCTGCTCCATGGCGATGGATCTGACGGTGCGGCATTACGCCGACTATCCGGCGCTGCTGCGCTACATGGAGGGCTCGGCGGCGGTGATCGGCACGCTGATGCTGCCGGTACTCGGCCCCGCCGATCCGGAGGCGGCACGTGAGCCCGCGCGGCAGCTCGGGCTGGCGTTCCAGCTCACCAACTTCCTGCGCGACGTCGCCGAGGATTTGGCCCGGGACCGGGTGTACCTGCCGCAGGAGGACCTGGCCCGGTTCGGCGTCGACGAGGGTGAGCTGCGCGCCGCTGCGGCGGCCGGGCGGGCGACGCCGAGGATCAAGCGGCTGATCGCTTATGAAATCACCCGGGCGCGGGGGCACTACGCCGCCGCGCTGCCCGGGGTCGGGATGCTGTCCGGCGCGTCCAGGAGGTGCGTGCGGACCGCCTACCTGGTCTACGGCGCGATTCTCGACGAGATCGAGCGCGCGGATCACGACGTGTTCGCGCGGCGCGCGGTCGTGCCGGGGCGGCGCCGGGCCGCGCTGCTGGCACGTGGTCTGCTGGGGCGGTAGCACCCGCTGTGGCTGTGGCTGTGGCTGTGGCTGCGGCTGTGGCCTCGGCGAACCCTTCCGCACGCAAGCTCGGCCCGCCTGCCCGCCTGCCCGCCTGCCCGCCTGCCCGCCTGCCCGGCCGCCCGCCTGTCCGGCCGTTCCGCGCCCGCCTGGCCTAGCCGCCGGGCTGTTCGCGGCAAGATCGGCGTTTCGTGTCCGAAACTGGGGTCAGGCCCCACCTTTGGACACGAACTCGCGATCAACCCGGCCGACCGCTCGACCCCGCGGGGGCGAGGCGTTAAGAAGGGCACCTTCCTATACGCATAGCGTTAAGAAGGTGCCCTTCCTTGTCTAGCAGCGGGGGACGCCGGGGATGAAGCCGTCGTAGCCGGTGTAGACGTAGGCGTCGGAGATGAACTTGCCCGAGCCGATGCGGTCCCAGATGGTGCTGGTGCCGTAGGTGCCGGTGACCGAGGTGCCGGTGGTCTGGCACTGGATGGAGACGGTCGCGCCGTCGGCGACGGTGCCCACGGAGGCGTAGCCGGTGCCGGGGCCCGAGCGGATCGTCAGCGGCGAGCCCGCGGTGTTGACGGTGCCCTGCGCCGCCCCACCGCCGCAGCCGTTGTCACTGGTGTAGTTCTTGGTGCCCCAGTAGAGCGCGGTCACGCCGTTGAACTTGATCTGGACGGCGGAGCCGCCGGAGCGCTGCTCGTAGTGCAGGTGGGGGCCGGTCGAGCCGCCGGTGGTGCCGACGTACCCGATCACGGTGCCGTACTTGACGGTCTGGCCCACCGACACGTTGAACGAGTTCAGGTGCGCGTAGTAGGTGGTCCAGCCGCTGCCGTGGTTGATCCGGACGTACTTGCCGTAGCTGGTGTCACCGAGGTTGGTGACGACGTCCACAGTGCCCGGGGCGCTGGCCACGACGGGGTCGCCGAGGTCGTCGGTGCGGTTGAAGTCGATGGCGTTGGCGGGGCTGTGGTTGGTGCGGGTCTGGCCGGACCAGACCTGGTTGCACGGGAACGGGACCTTGAAGGTCGGGGCGGCCATGGCCGGGCTTGCTTCGACCAGCACGGCCGCGCCGATGGCCAGGGCGGCGGTGGCCAGCCCCAGGACGCGCTTGAGCATGGGTTCTCCTCGGGGTGAGAGGTCAGGCGCAGTGTTCGAAACCGGAGGTGTAGGTGGTGCCACCGGCGCTGCCGCCCCATTTCACGCAGCCGGGGGCGGTGCGGATGACCGGCCCGGCGTAGTAGGAGAAGCTGCCGGAGTCGGTGGTTCTGCTCGCCCCCTGCGGTTCCAGGAACGCGCTGACGGCGGTGGGGGTGCCGACGCTGGTCATCTTCAGCGTCGTGACGCAGTTCTGGCCGGTCGAGCCCTTCCACAGCAGGTTCGCGGTGCCCGCGCTGCCGAGCTTGACCGAGTCGATCATCTGGAAGCCGGCGCCGCAGACCTCGGCCGGGTCGTACGACGTGGCGCAGTTGTTGCTGGTCACGTTGGCCGAGCCGTAGCCGAAGGTGCTGCCGTTGAAGACGGCCTTGATGATGTGCGACTGCGAGCGGTCCGGGTAGCGCACCTCGTAGTGCAGGTGCGGGGAGATGTTGTTGCCGGGCTTGCTGGTGTTGCCCAGCGCGCCGATGGCCTGGCCGCGCAGCACGGACTGCCCGGCGACGACCGCCCGGCTGTCGAGGTGGGCGTAGTAGGTGAAGTAGCCGCCGCCGTGGTCGATGACGATCAGGTTGCCGTACCCGTTGACGGAGCCCTGGTGCGCGGAGACCTCGACGGTGCCCGCCGCGGCGGCGACCACGGTGTCACCCAGGTCGGCCGTGGCGGTGGAGCCCCGGTTGAAGTCGATCTCCCACGAGACGTGGGCGCTGCTGTTGGTGCTGTTGCCGTTCCAGGTCTGGCCGCAGGGGAACGGCAGCTGGAACGCGGGTGCGGCATGAGCGGGCGAGCCGAGCAGGACCGCGCTCGTCACGCCGAGGAGCAGCGCGGCGGCGCCGGACAGGAGCTTGAGTGGTCGCATGTGGCCGTTCCCTTCCGTGGGGTGGTGGACAGGGTGTGCACAGCGTTGCGACACGTGCTCCAACGTTTCTCCAGAACCACTACAGCCGTTCAGCCGAGCGCTCTGGTCCGATCGGCCGAGCACGCGTAGGCTCAGGCGATCGATCACGGATCGTGAGTGGTTGGGGCGATGGCGGACCGGCTGGAACTGCGCATCCTGGGCACCTTCGAGCTGACGTGCGACGGGGTGGCCGCTTCCGTGGGTGGTGTGAAACCGCGCCAGCTGCTGGCGACGCTGGCGCTGCACCACGGCCGCACCGTGTCGGTCGACCACCTGATCGAGGTGCTGTGGCCGCAGGATCCGCCCCGCTCGGCACTGGCCAATGTGCAGACGTACGTGAGCGCGCTGCGCACCTGTCTCGGGGACCGGCTGCGCCGCCAGCCGCCCGGCTACCGGCTGGAGCTGTGCCCGGACGAGCTGGACCTGCTGCGCTTCGAGGAGCATGCGCGGGGCGGCGACCCGGCCGGGCTGGCCGCCGCGCTGGAGCTGTGGCGCGGCGAGCCGCTGGAGAACCTGCCGGCGTCCCCGCTGTGGCGCACCGAGATCGACCGGCTGGTCGAGCGGCACCGCTCGGTCCGGCAGAGCCGGGCGCGGCTGCGCATCGAGGCCGGGCAGCCCGCCGCGGCCGTCGACGAGCTGCGCCGGCTGGTCGGCGAGGAGCCGCTGCGCGAGGAGGCGTGGCAGCTGCTGGTGACGGCGCTGCGCGACGCGGGCCACCGGGCGGAGGCGCTGTCGGCGTACGCGGCCGCGCGCCGCACGCTCACCGAGGAGCTGGGCGTCGAACCGGGCGAGCCGCTGCGCCGCCTGCACCGCACGCTGCTGGTCGAGGAGGAGGGTCCGCTGCCGTTCGGTGCCCGGCTGGACGGCGCCGCCGCGCTGGTGCTGCGCGGGCTGGCCCGGCTCGCGGTGCCCTCGGTGCCGGGCTGGGTGACCGCCGCCCTGCTCGACCGTCCGGACGCGACGGAGGTGCTCGCCTCGCTGGACCGGGCCCGCCTGCTGCGCCCGGCCGGCCCGGACGAGCTGGGCCAGGCCCGGTACGGCCTGCCCGTGCTGGTCGGGCTGCTCGCGCCGGACCTGCCCGGCGAGGCGATCGGCGCGGCGCTGGCCCGCGCGCTCGGCGGCTACCTGAGCCTGGCCGAGCGGGCCGCGGGCGGGCTGCCGCCGCAGGTGTTCGGGCCGGGGCTGACCGTCGCGCCGCGCTGGCCGGTGCCGGACGCGGCGGAGCTGACGGGCGACCCGGTGCGCTGGTTCGCCGCGGAGCGGCAGGCGCTGCTCGGCGCGGTCGAGGCCGCCGCGGGCAACGGGCTGTCCGATCTGGCCTGGGAGCTGGCGCACGCCATGGTGGCCTGGTGCGACATGGGCGGGCACACCGCCGAGTGGGAGCAGACGCACCGCACCGCGCTGGCCGCGTGCCGGGCGGGCGGCAACCTGCTCGGCGAGGCGGTGACCCTGCGCGGCCTGGGCCAGCTGCACCTCTACCGCGATCACTACGAGGAGGCGGCGGAGGCGTTCAGCCGGTCCCGGCTGCTGTTCGCGCGGCTGGGCAACCTGTGCGGGCAGGCAGCGGCGCTGGCCGGGCTGGGCACCGGGCACCGCATCCGGGGCGAGCTGGACGACGCGCTGGACTGCTACCGGCAGGCCCTGGAGGCGTACCGGATGCTCGGGCACCGCCACGGCGAGGCGTACGCGCTGGGCGCGCTCGGCATGGTGTGGCTGGCCCGCGGCGACCTCGCCGAGGCGTTCCGCGACTTCGGCACCGGGCTGCGGCTGGCCGACGAGATCGGCGACGCGCACCGGTCCGCGCTGCTCACCCGCCAGCTTGGCCTGGCCCGCCTGCGCAGCGGCGACCTGGCGCACGCGCGCGCCGACCTGACCGCCGCGCTGGACCGCTTCGCGGTGCTCGGCGACGCGCACTGTGAGGCGTACTGCCTGACCGACCTGGCCGCGCTGGAGGCGCCGGAGGTCGCGGTGCGGCGGCTCACCCAGGCGCTGGAGATCTTCGAGCGGATCGGCGACCGGCGCGCCCAGGCGCAGACCTCCCGCCGCCTGGGCGAACTCCACCGCGGCGACGCCCGCTACGGCCTGTCCGACGCCTACCTCGCCGAGGCCCGCCGCCTCCAGTCCACCGTCGAGATGACCCGCATGCCCTTCTGACGGCCGCGGTCAGGGCCGGGTGCGGAAGGTGCGGCGGTATGACGACGGCGACGTGCGCATACACCGGCTGAAGTGGTGGCGGAAGGTGGCGGGGGAGTCGAAGCCGACGGCGGCGGCGACCTGCTCGACGGGGGAGTCGGAGGTCTCCAGCAGCGGCAGGCTGGCGGCCACCCGCTGCTCGATGAGCCACCGGATCGGGCTGGTGCCGGTGTGCCGGGCGAAGTGGCGCAGGAAGCTGCGCGGCGACATCCGGGCGTGCGCGGCGAGCAGGTTGACCGTCAGCGGCTCGGTGAGGTGGTCCAGCGCCCACGCCATCGCGCGGGCCACCCCGTCGTCGTCGACCACGTCGCGCACGGGCAGCTCGATGAACTGGGCCTGCCCGCCGTCGCGGTGCGGCGGCAGCACCAGCCGCCGGGCCACCGTGTTGGCGATCTGCGCGCCGTGGTCGCGGCGCACCAGGTGCAGGCAGAGGTCCAGCCCGGCGGCGCTGCCCGCGCTGGTGACCACCTGGCCGCTGTCCACGTACAGCACGTCGGGGGTGACGTCGACCAGCGGGTGCCGCTCGCGCAGCAGCGGGGCGTAGCGCCAGTGCGTGGTGGCGGCGCGGCCGTCCAGCAGTCCGGCAGCGGCCAGCGCGAACGCGCCGGAGCAGATGGACACGATGCGGGCGCCCCGCCCGGCCGCCGTGCGCAGCGCCGTGACCAGGGCGGGGGAGACCGGGGCGTGCACGTCGGCGACGCCGGGGACGATCACGGTGTCGGCCGCGGCGAGCACGTCCAGGCCGTGCCGGGCGGTGATGGTGAAGCCGCCGACGGCGGGCAGCGGGTCGGGCGTCTCGGCGCAGACGGCCAGGTCGTACCAGGGCACGTCCAGCTCCGGGCGGGGCAGGCCGAACACCTCGACCACGCAGCCCAGCTCGAACGGGGCCATCCCGGCGAACGCCAGCACCGCGATCCGGTGCCGGGGCCGGGTCTCCAGCGTCAGCGGCGTACCCATGGCGAGATCTTAGCGAACAGCGGCGTTACCGCCACTCGTCCGCGAAGCCCGGCCCGCCGAGGATGGACGTAGTTGATCGAGCCGTAGAGGAGCAGCTCATGTCCGCCGTTCTCAGCACCCCGCCGGCCGCCGCCGACGTCGCCGCCGCCCACTTCGCCGCCCGCCTGTCGTTCGAGGCCGACGTGTCCGATGTGCACGCCGACCTGGCGTCGGGTGGGGCGGGCTTCGTCCTGGTCGACTCGCGCTCGCTGGAGGCGTGGGAGCAGGGCCACCTTCCCGGCGCGGTGCACCTGCCCACGGCGGAGATCGCGAGCCGGGCGGCCGAGGTGGTGCCCGCCGGCAGCGTCGTCGTCACCTACTGCTGGGGGCCCGGCTGCAACGGCGCCACCCGGGCCGCACTGGCCTTCGCCCGGCTGGGCTATCAGGTCAAGGAGATGCTCGGCGGGTACGAGTACTGGGTGCGCGAGGGCTTCGACACGCAGGGCCTGCTCGGGTTGCAGAAACACGACGTGGACCCGCTGACGGCGCCCGCGAGCGGCGCCGCCTGCGCCTGCTGAGCGCGTCCATCGACGACTGTCGGGATGGACCATCGATGACACGCCGAACTTCATATGGGGTCGCTTTCCTCGCGGTGCCACTAGATGTAGTGTGAATCCATCGCTGGTCCACCCCTCCGGTGCCCTCAAGCACCGGGTCGAGGGGTGCGCGCGAGCCGTCGTGAGGCGGTCTCGCGCTGAGGGAATCCGGTGCGATTCCGGAGCTGCCCCGCAGCGGTGAGTGGGAACGAAGCCGTCCCGCGCCCTCCCGCGAAGAGGGCGCGGAGCAGCACTGGGCCGTCCGGCCTGGGAAGCGACGGCGTAGGGGGTCGACGTGCGGCGCGGCGGGAGCCGGGCCGGTCGGCCGCGCCCATGAGCCCGAAGACCTGCCGGCGTGCGCGCCGCGGCCCAGCCCGCGACGCGCCCCCGACCCGTCGGTCCGTCCGGACCGGAGCGGGCCGAGGACACCGGGCCGCGCGGGACGGTCCACGGTGGACCGTGCCCATCCGGCTCAGGATGAGTGCTGTTCGCGTGCCCTCCCGCGCTCGATGAGGGGGAGCGCACGCTTGACCAGCACAACCTTCCGCAACACGACCGCCACCGGCATCTCCGGGTCCGGCGGGCCGGGCACGCCGCCCGAGGAGGCGACGACGCTCACCACGGCGCTGGGGGCGCTGCTCGCCGAGGCCGCGCGGGGACTGCCCGACGTGGACCACCGGGCGGTGCTCAACCCGGTGGCCGCGGGGATCTGGCCCGGAGCGACCGAGGCCGACCTGCGGCTGCGCGCCGTCGAGACCGCCGCCGCGCTGGTGGTGCAGGAGCCCGGATACAGCCGCCTCGCGGCGCGGCTGCTCGCGGTGCACGTCGCCGAGGAGGCCGCCACCCAGGGCGTACACGACTTCGCCGGCTCGGTGCGGGTCGCGCACGAGGCCGGGCTGCTCGCCGACGACCTGGCCGCGTTCGTCGCGGCGCACGCCGACGAGCTGGGGGAGCTCGTCGACCCGGCCGCCGACGACCGCTTCGAGTACTTCGGCCTGCGCACCGTCTACGACCGCTACCTGCTGCGCCACCCGGTGACCCGCAGGGTCGTGGAGACGCCGCAGCACTTCCTGCTGCGGGTGTCCTGCGGGCTGATGGGCGAGGTCGGCGACGCGGGCACCGCCGGGCGCCGCCTGCCGGGCAGCACGGCCGAGGTCGCGCGGGTGTACGCGAAGCTCAGCCGCCTGGCGTACCTGCCCAGCTCGCCGACGCTGTTCAACGCCGGGGCCCGGCGCCCGCAGCTGAGCAGCTGCTTCCTGCTGGACTCGCCGCGCGACGAGCTGGAGTCGATCTACGAGCGCTACGCCCAGGCGGCCCGGCTGTCCAAGTACGCCGGGGGTATCGGGGTGTCGTGGAGCCGGATCCGGTCCCGGGGCTCGCTGATCCGCGGCACCAACGGGCTGTCCAACGGCATCGTGCCGTGGCTGCGCACGCTGGACGCCAGCGTGGCCGCGGTCAACCAGGGCGGCCGCCGCAAGGGCGCGGCCTGTGTCTACCTGGAGACCTGGCACGCCGACCTGGACGAGTTCCTGCAGCTGCGCGACTCGACCGGGGAGGAGAGCCGGCGCACTCACAACCTGCACCTGGCCAACTGGGTGCCGGACGAGTTCATGCGCCGGGTGGAGGCGGACACGGCGTGGTCGCTGTTCGACCCGAAGGACGTGCCCGAGCTGGTGGACCTGTGGGGCGACGACTTCGACCGGGCGTACCGGGCGGCCGAGGCCGCCGGGCGCGCGGTGCGCACCGTCCCGGCCCGGGAGCTGTACGGCCGCATGATGCGCACCCTCGCGCAGACCGGCAACGGCTGGATGACGTTCAAGGACGCGGCCAACCGCACCTGCAACCAGACCGCCGTGCCGGGCAACACGGTGCACCTGTCCAACCTGTGCACCGAGATCCTGGAGGTCACCAGCGACGGCGAGACCGCCGTGTGCAACCTCGGCTCGATCAACCTGGCCGCGCACCTGGGCCCGGACGGCGTGGACTTCGCGGCGCTGGCCGACACCGTGCGCGTCGCCGTGCGGATGCTGGACCGCTCGATCGACCTGTCCTACTACCCGACGGGCGAGGCGGCCGGGGCCAACAACCGCTGGCGGCCGGTCGGCCTGGGCGTGATGGGCCTGGCCGACGTGTTCTTCGCGCTGGGCCTGGACTTCGACTCGCCCGAGGCGCTGGCGCTGTCCACCCGCATCGCGGAGGAGATCGCGCTGGCCGCGTACGACGCCAGCGCCGACCTGGCCGTCGAGCTGGGTGTGCACCCGGCGTACGGGGACACCCGCGCCGCGCGCGGCGTGCTGCACGCCGACCACTTCCCGGACGCGGTGTCCACCCGGCCGTGGGCGTGGGACGAGCTGCACGCGAAGGTGGCCCGCACCGGGCTGCGCAACTCGCTGCTGATCGCGATCGCGCCGACGGCGACCATCGCCTCGATCGCGGGCAGCGCCGAGTGCATCGAGCCGCCGGTGGCCAACGTGTTCAAGCGCGAGACCCTGTCCGGCGAGTTCCTCCAGGTGAACCGCTACCTGGTGGAGGAGCTGAAGGCGCGCGGCCTGTGGACGGCCGCGGTGCGCGACCGCGTGCTGGCGGCCGAGGGTTCGGTGGCCGGCATCGAGGAGATCCCGGCGGAGCTGCGGCGGCGCTTCCGCACCGCGTGGGAGCTGCCGCAGCGGGCGCTGATCGACCTGGCCGCGGCACGGATGCCGTACATCGACCAGTCGCAGTCGCTGAACCTGTTCATGGCCGCCCCGGAGATCGGCAAGCTCTCCTCGATGTACGCCTACGCCTGGCGCAAGGGCCTGAAGACCACCTACTACCTGCGCTCCCGCCCCGCCACCGCGATCGCCCAGACCACGGTGCGCAAGGCGGCCGCGCCCGCCGCCGCGCCCGCGCAGCCGCTGCGCACCGCGAGCAGCCTGATCGACCTGAACCTGGAGAACCCGGAGATCTGCGAGGCATGCCAGTGACCACCCCGAAGAAGATGCTGCTCGACGCCGGTCTCGACCTGACCTTGCGGCCGATGCGCTACCCGGACTTCTACGAGCGCTACCGCGCCGCCATCCGCAACACCTGGACCGTCGAGGAGGTCGACCTCGGCAGCGACCTGCCCGACCTGGCCGGGCTGTCCGAGGGCGAGCGGCACCTGGTGAACCGCCTGGTCGCGTTCTTCGCCACGGGCGACACCATCGTCGCCAACAACCTGGTGCTGAACCTGTACCGCCACATCAACGCCCCGGAGGCCCGGCTCTACCTGAGCCGCCAGCTCTTCGAGGAGGCGGTGCACGTGCAGTTCTACCTGACCCTGCTGGACACCTACCTGCCCGACGACGAGGAGCGGGCGAAGGCGTTCGCGGCGGTGGAGAACATCCCCTCGATCGCCCGCAAGGCGAACTTCTGCTTCGAGTGGATCGACTCGGTCTTCGACCTGCCCGCGCTGCGCACCGCCGACGAGCGGCGCCGCTTCCTGCTCAACCTCATCTGCTTCGCCGCCTGCATCGAGGGCCTGTTCTTCTACGGCGCCTTCGCGTACGTGTACTGGCTGCGCTCGCGCGGCCTGCTGGACGGGCTGGCCGCGGGCACCAACTGGGTGTTCCGCGACGAGTCGATGCACATGGACTTCGCGTTCGCCGTGGTCGACACGGTGCGCGCCGAGGAGCCGGACCTGTTCGACGAGGACATGGGCAAGGCGGTCACCCGGATGATGGAGGAGGCGGTCGACGCCGAGCTGGCCTTCGCCGAGGACCTGTGCGGGGCCGGGCTGCCCGGCATGACCCTGGCCGACATGCGGCAGTACCTGCAGTACGTCGCCGACCAGCGGCTGGCCCGGCTCGGCCTGCCCGCCCGGTTCGGCGCGGCCAACCCGTTCCCGTTCATGGCGCTGCAGGACGTGCAGGAGCTGGCCAACTTCTTCGAGCGCCGGGTGACGGCGTACCAGGTGGCCGTGCCCGGCACGGTCACCCTCGACGAGGACTTCTGACCCAAGCAAGAGAACCAGTCGTTGTTTACGACGGAAGGAGGAACAGAATGACGAACTCTGCCGCAGAAACCAATGTCGTTCGATGCTTTCTTAGCTACTCGCGGGACGACAACACAGCCATGCGGGGGATCGCTGATCAACTGAAGGCGAGCCTGACCGGTCTGTACAGGGCGAAGACGGGGCGCGAGCTGGAGATCTTTGTTGATCGTGACAACATCGGGTGGGGCGAGGATTGGCGAAACAAGATCGCCTCATCCATTCGTCAGGCAACGGTTTTCATCCCGCTGGTCACCATGAATTACTTCAATCGACCCGCCTGTCGCGACGAACTCATCGCCTTCTATGAAAGCGCCCGCATCGTAGGTGTTACCGATCTTGTCCTTCCAATCGTGCTGGCTGGCTCGCGGACTCTCGCGGATCAGAACGCACGAGATGAGGTAAAGATCGTCGAAAGCCTCAACTACAAGAACTTCGAACGCATCTGGATTCGCGGCTACGACTCGCCGGAGTGGCTCACCGCGGTCGATGATCTGGTCGAGTCGCTCATAAAGGCGATTGAAGCCGCCGAGCAGACCTTGGTCGCCATGGAGGTCGGCTCGGTCGCTGCGGCGAGTGACCTCGGTGTGTCACCTCCGAGCGTGGACGTTGATCAGGTGCCGTTGGAGGACGGCGGGGCCGAGTTGGGACTCTTCGACGTACTCGAAAGTCTTAATGATGCTGGCTCTGCACTGCCACTAGCCACGGAACGCGCGCTTGAAGACCTCCGTGTGTTCGCTGAGGTTGTGGGCGAATCCTTTAGCGATCATGTCGGCAACGGGGCCGACCTGCAGAAAGCGGGCCCCATGATCGCAGCACGGGTGACCGCACCCGCTGCTACCGTCGGGGAGTCCGGCGTAGCGTTTGGAAGGCTGATCTCACGCATCGACGCAGAGCTGCGCTTCTTCGTAGGAGAATTGAACTCTTTCGATGTTCCGGAACTCCATGCGACGTTCGAGGTGCAACTGAACCGAATCCGGGAATCGCTTGAGGGCGGAGACGCCGCCGTGGAAACGATCCGGCAGGTGCGGACCTACATCAAACTGGCTCAGTCGATGAGCCTGTCCCTGCGAAAGTCGCTAGCTCCTGCGCTTCTCGGCATCACCGCTATAGAGAATGCGCTGAACACGACCCTGACGTGGAAAAACATCAGGGCAGGGCAAGCGGGTTAGTTGTCGAGGATCGCCGCGAACCGCTTCTCGGCGAGGTCGAACTGGGCGAAGATGTGCGCCTTGACCTCGCCGATCAGCGGCGTGTCCGCCCGCGCGACCAGCTCGCGCAGGGCGGGCACGAGCGGCGAGTACTTCGTCGCGGCCCGGCGCACCTTCGGCCCGATGGTGTGGATGACGCCCACGCCGTTGTCGGTGAAGTCGGAGACCTTGATGACGCGCGCCCACGGGTCCACGTCCAGCGACTCGACCACGTGCGCCCGGTACTGCTCGTCCTTGTCGCGGTCGAGGTCGTACTCCGGGTTGGTCACCGCGGCGACCAGCGACGCGACCCGGGGGCTGAACCGCTCGGCGAGCGCCGCGAGGGCCTGCTCGCGGGGCGGCGGGCCGCTGCGGTGGGTCTGGCCGACGATGCCCCACGGCTGGTCCTCGACGGAGTCGTGGAGCAGGGCGGCGACCAGCACGTCCCGGTCGGTGATCCGGTAGTAGTGGATGATCCGGATGGTCACCCGCAGCAGGTGGTTGAGGTACGGCTCGCGTACCCGCCGCTGCTCGGCGTGCAGCCGCGCGGCCAGCTCCAGGGCCTCGCCCAGCACGGCGCGGTCCGCCTCGGGCAGCCGCTCGATCTCCAGGGCGAACCGGTCGCGCAGCCCCTGCTCGCCGAGCACCTCGGTGATGGCGTGCAGGGGCATGGTCATGAGATACGCCGGCGCGGTCGCGTCCATGCCGGTGTTTATATCCGATCAGCGCAGCCCGCGCCGTCCCTCCGATGTGGACCGGACGCTCAGCGCGGCACCTTGGCACGGTTGCGGTCGGCCAGCGCACGGGCCAGGCTGAACGGCGGATTGACCGGGTCCGCCGCGTCGGCGGTGCCGCGCGGACCGGGGATGACCAGGGCGGCGTTGGCGGCGTGCTGCCCGGGGCGGGCCGCTCCGGTGCCGTCGAACTCCTCCTGCGTCATGGCCTGCAGTGCGCTGAACATCACACCGATCAGGCACAGCGCCGACAGCAGCACGATCGGCACGATGAGCACGAACGGGCTCAGCCCGGAGACCTCGCCGTCGCCGTCGGTGCGCAGCGTGATCCGCACCGCCGCCATCGCGGTGTAGTGCATGCCGCACACGGCGACGCCCATCACGGCGGCCGCGGCGGTGATAGCGCGCATGCCCGACACCGTCACGGTGAACCACAGCGCGACCGTCGCGGCGACCACGGCGATCAGCACGGAGGCGGCGACCAGGCCGAAGTCGTAGCTGACGTCGCCGGCCACCCGCATCGCGGCCATGCCGGTGTAGTGCATCGCGACCACGCCCAGGCCGGTGAACCCGCCGCCCGCCACGACGCGCAGCGCCGACCGGGGACCCTGACCGGCGATGAACAGCCCGATGCCCACGGTGGCGACGGCGAGCGCGAGGCTGATGAAGGTCACCACCGGGTCGTAGCGGACCGGGCTGGCCGGCACGTCGAAGCCGATCATGGCCATGAAGTGCATGAGCCAGATGCCCGTGCCGCCGATCGACAGCGACGCGATGATCAGCCAGCGCGCCCGCCGCCCGGCGGTGGACGCGCGCCGGGCGCGCGACGTGCAGACCAGGCCGAGCAGCGAGCCGATGAAGGCCATCAGGTACGCGGTCACCGGGTTGAACCAGCCGTACGCGAAATGGTGCACTTCTGCCATGGGGGCGCCTCCGGGCGGTAGCCGAAGATGCCATTGCGTCATGGAAGTTGCACGGACCATCGCACAGCGTGTCCGTGACCGCACTGTGGATCACCCTGTGGCGGGTGCAGGGTAGCGTCTGGTGCATGGCAGGCACGAGCGCGGCGGTGATCGCTCTGGTCGGCATCGACGGCTCGGGCAAGACGACCCAGGCGGTACGCCTGGCCGCGGCGCTGTGCGCGGCCGGCATCACCGCCCGGTACGGCCCGAATCCGGGCGGCCGGCGCTTCCTCGGGCGTGTCGCGCGCCGGCTCGGCCGGCCGGACGCGATCGCCCTGGTCGGGCGCCGGGGCCTGCTGCTGATCGAGGCGGTGCTGCGCTGGCTGGCCATCGCCCGCTCGCTGGTGGCGGCGCGGCTGACCGGCCGGATCGCGGTGATGGACCGCTACACGCCCTGCCAGCTGGTGAGCATTCGGGCACACGGCGGCGGCGACCGGCTCGAGCGCTTGGTACGCGCGGCTTATGCCCCCTTCCCCCGCCCGGCTGTCATCATCTTCCTCGACGTCCCGCCTGGCCTGGCCTACGACCGGATCGAGCAGCGCGGCGACGACCACGAGGACATCGAATATCTGAACGTGAGCCATGCCGCCTACAAAGACGTACTGTCGGATGCGGTACATGTCGACGGCACCGGCGATCCCGACACCGTCGCTCAGGCCGTTTGGGCGGCCGTCTGGCCGGGCATCGAACACGGTTTGGCAGTTGACGCCGGGCAGTCGTGAAAGTAAGTTTCAACCGTGGCGAAGAAGTCGAAAGTTTCTGAGGAGAGCGACGCCGCGCGCGCCGCACAGGAGCCGGCCGGGCTGATCGTTCAGATCAACGGCCTGCTGCCCGCGCTCTCCCCGGCGGAGCAGCGCGTCGCGCGGCTCGTGCTCGCCGACCCGGCCGCCTCGGCTCGCCGCACCATCACCGACCTGTCCGCCGCCGCCGAGACCTCCGAGGCGACGGTCATCCGGTTCTGCCGCTCGATCGGCATGTCCGGCTACCCCCAGCTGCGCATCCGGCTCGCCGCCGAGGCCGCGCGCCGGGTCGAGCCGGCCGACTCCCGGGTCGTCGGCGGCGACATCCCGCCCGGCGCGGACATGGCACAGATCATCGCCACCATCGCCTTCAACGACGCCCGCGCCGTCGAGGAGACGGCGGAGCAGCTCGACCCCGAGGTCTGCGACAAGATCGCGGACGCGCTGGTCAAGGCCTCCCGGGTCGAGGTCTTCGGGGCCGGGGCCAGCGGCTTCGTCGCCGCCGACTTCCAGGCCAAGCTGCACCGCATCGGCCGCGTCGCGTACTACTGGCCCGACCTGCACACCTCGCTCACCTCGGCGGCCCTGCTCGGCCCCGGTGACGTGGCGCTCGGCATCTCGCACACCGGCACCACCGCCGACACCATCGACGTGCTGGAGCGGGCCAAGGCCGCGGGCGCGGTGACGGTGGCGCTGACCAACTTCCCGCGCTCGCCGATCTGCGACGTGGCCGATTTCGTGCTGACCACCGCCGCGCGCGAGACGACGTACCGCTCGGGCGCCATGGCCAGCCGCCTCGCGCAGCTCACGGTGGTGGACTGCCTGTTCGTGGCCGTCGCCGCGCGCACCCGCACCAAGGCCCGCAAGGCGCTCGAGGTCACCGCCGAGGCGGTGCGCGGGCGTCGCGTCGGCACCTCGCGCCGCCGGTCCGGCGATGCCTGAGCTGCCCACCGCCTCGGTGCGCGTCAGCGCCCCGACCGAACAGCGGTACGCACCCAGCGCCGACCTCGACATGCTCGACACCCGGCAGATCCTGCAAGTGATCAACGACGCCGACCGGACCGTCGCCGACGCGGTCAGCGCCGTCCTGGACCCGCTGGCCGTGGCGGTGGAGGACGCGGTCGCGGCGCTGCAGCGCGGCAACCGGGTCCACTATGTCGGCGCGGGCACCTCGGGCCGGCTCGGCGTGGTCGATGCGGCCGAGCTGCCGCCCACCTTCAACGCCCCGCGCAGCTGGTTCTGCGCGCACATCGCGGGCGGCCCCGGTGCGCTGCTGGCGGCGGTCGAGGACGCCGAGGACGACACCGAGGCCGGCGCCGACGAGATCGCCCGCTGCGTGCGTACCGGCGACGTGGTCATCGGCCTGGCCGCCAGCGGGCGCACGCCGTACGTGCTCGGCGCCCTGCGCGCCGCGGGCGAGCTGGGCTGCCGCACCGGCCTGATCGCGGCCGACCCGCACGCCGCCGCGGCGGACTGGGTCGACGTCTTCATCGGCGTGGACACCGGCCCCGAGGTGGTCACCGGCTCCACCCGGATGAAGGCCGCCACCGCGCAGAAGCTGCTGCTGAACGCCTTCTCCACCGCGGTCATGGTGCGCCTGGGCCGGGTGTTCTCCAACTTCATGATCGACATGGTGCCGACCAACGCGAAGCTGCGCGGCCGCATGCTGAACATCCTCGTCGAGGCGACGGGCCACGACGAGGACGAGTGCCGCCGCACGCTCGACGCGGCCGGAGGCGACCTGCGCGCCGCCCTGGTCGCCCTGCTCGCCGGGCGCGAGGTCGCCGCCGCCCGAGGCGCTCTGGCCGGGCACGGCAACCGCATCCGGGACGCGATAGCTTCGCTGGCCGACTGACTCCGCGCGGGGGCAAGATCGCTGTCTCGTGTCACAACCTGCGCCTGGACCGCAGATCTCGACACGAAACAGCGATCTTGCGTCTTTACGGCCTTATTGGGGTGGCCCGGTCGGGGGCAATTGGTGGCCGGATGGGTGTGCTTTTCACTCATCGGGGTATGCGGGTCATGCGATCAGGTGCGGCTGGTGTGGAACCGTGCAATAGCGCGCCCGTTCCGACGTCACAAGAAATGGCGACGCAGGTCACAGCGTTGTAGTGAGGTGGATCGCTGTGTCAGGGCGGCGCTGCATGGTGTCATAAATGGGGCATTGCGGACCGATAGGCTCGCGTCCAGCGAGTCGGTATGTCGGTATCAGCGAGTTCACAGCTTTTCGTGACAGTTTCGATGGGCAACGCGGAATCATTCGCAGGCGTCATCTGTTGTGAAGGTGTCAGTACCGCAAGGCCCTGCGGCGATTACGTGGGAGGGACCCGAACGTGGAGAACATGACCATGCTGCGCACCGACCAGGTGGCTGAGGAGCGCGACCTCGTCGGTGTATACCTGCACGAGATCTCACGTACCCCGCTGCTGGATGCCGCGCAGGAGGTCGACCTCTCGAAGGCGATCGAAGCCGGCCTCTACGCCGAGCACCTGCTGGAGGCGGACAAGCTCAAGCGCGGCCTCAAGCGCGACGAGCTCGAGAAGCTGGTGGCCGAGGGCGAGCGCGCCAAGGACCTGTTCATCCGGGCGAACCTGCGCCTGGTGGTCTCGATCGCGCGGCGCTACGTGCGCTCCGGGATGCCGATGCTCGACCTGATCCAGGAGGGCAACACCGGCCTGGTGCGCGCCGTCGAGAAGTTCGACTACGTGAAGGGCTACAAGTTCTCCACGTACGCCACCTGGTGGATCCGGCAGGCGATCAGCCGCGCCATCGCTCAGCAGGAGCGGACCGTGCGGCTGCCCGTCCACCTGGTCGAGGACGTCAACCGGATGCGCAACGTCGCCCGCCAGCTCACCCGTGAGCTGGGCAGCGAGCCGGAGCCGGAGCAGATCGCGACCGCGCTGGGCGTGACCGTCGAGCGGGTGACCGAGCTGATCCGCTGGTCGCAGGACACCGTCTCGCTCGACACCCCGGTGGGCGACGACGGCGACACCAACCTGGGTGACCTGGTCGCCGACCGCGACACGCCCAGCCCGGAGGAGATCGTGCTCTCGGCGCTGGAGCGGCAGCGGATCGAGGGCCTGCTCAACCACCTGGACGACCGCTCCGCGGGCATCATGCGGGCGCGCTACGGCCTGGAGGACGGCCGGGAGCACTCGCTGACCGAGGTGGCGTCGCGCTTCTCGCTCTCCCGCGAGCGCATCCGCCAGCTGGAGATCCAGGCGCTGGGCCGGCTGCGCGAGCTGGCCCGTGCCGAGGGCCTGCAGTCCGTCTGATCCCACACGCGTCCCGTACACGGCGAAAGGCCCCTCCCGGAGCACCCGGGAGGGGCCTTTCGCCTGCGGTCAGAGCTTCACGCGGCCGTAGCCGTAGGGCGTCATCATGTCGACGCTGGATACCTTGACCACTTCGCCGGTGGTCGGCGCGTGGATGACCTTGCCGCTGCCGACGTAGAGCGCAACGTGGCCCAGGCCGGAATAGAAGACGAGGTCTCCCGGCGCGAGCTGGGACCGTTTGATGTGGGTCACCTCACGCCACTGCGTCGCCGCCTGGTGGTAGAGGCTCACCCCGGCGGCGCGCCAGGCGGCCAGGGTCAGGCCCGAGCAGTCGTACCCCTCGGGACCGTCGGCGGCCCAGATGTACGGCTTGCCCAGCGCCTTGTACGCGAACTTCACCGCGATCCCGGCCTTGCCCGCGTAGGCGGGCACCGCGCCGGTGTAGGTGGAGGTCGCCTCGTCGGTGAGGCCGGCCGCCTGGCGCATGGCCTTGAGCTTGCCCAGGTCCTTCTCGACGGCCTTGCGCTGCGTGGACAGCGCCTTGACCCGGGTGGCCTGCTCCTGCAGCCGGGCGTCGAGGGCGGCCTTGGCCGCGAACCGGTCACCCGCGGCGCGGTGCGCCTCGTCAAGCTGCTCCTGCTGGCTGGCGGCCAGCTGGTGCAGGGTGCTCAGGCGGGCCAGCAGCTCGCCGTCGGCCGACTTGTCCAGCAGGGCGTTCCAGCCCCGGAAGGCGCCCGTCCGGTACGCGGTCGCGGCGATGCGGGCGACGTTCTGCTGTGCGGCGTCGGCCCTGACCTCCAGCGGCCCGAGGTCGCGTTCGAGCTGGGCGACCTCGGCGCGGGTCTGCTTGAGCTGGCTGTTCAGCTTGTTGTACTGCTCGACGATCTTCTCCAGCTGTGCCGACTTCGTGGTGATCTGCTTGCGGAGCTCGGCGGCGCTGGGCTCGGCGTGGGCGGGCGCGGCGGTGACCAGCAGCCCGATGATCAGTGCACCGGCGGGGGCGAGCAGGCGCGCGGCGGCGCGCCAGCCCCTGCCATGGGGGGATGACAAGGTATGGGTGGCCCTTCTCCGTGGCCGCCTACCGAGTTAGCTGACGGGTTCGGGCGAAGGGCGCCCTACCGCCGTCACTCATGGTGACTGCGGATTCACCCCAGTGGTGGTGGGTCCCCGGCTCGCGGCGCTCCGGACGACATCGATCGTCCCGATCGCTCGGCGACTCGGCGGCGCTGGTCCGGTGCCACCCGGGGGTGGGCGGCGGACAACCGGTCCAGTGCCGGCAACCGTATCCGCGGATTCGGCGAGGCCCAACTGCTCGCTGACCGAAGTGCCCGAACTGCGCTGGCTTGCGGAAAAAGTTCCGTCACATCGAGTGATTCCTGAACGCACATTAGGTTCTGGAACGTGCCAACCTGCCAGGTGGCGGATTGAGGGACTTCACAACGATTGCTGTCCTCGGTCACACTGAGGTCACGAGGCGGCCGGACATCCTGGAGCGCACCAGCCCACCGGCGGCGGCTCGACAGCGCGAAAAGACCGGCATCCGGCGGCCACCGGATACCGGCCTCAGGTCCACCACATGCCAGGCGTCGCCACCTGCGGGCATCAACCACCAGCCGAGCCCGCGTACAAGCAGTTGGGAGACTTCTATGAAGCCTACACGGGCGCCGGATCGGCCACCAGAACAGATGATCATGACCATCCGCCCCGGACTGCACTTCTCGTCGACCTGCTTCCAGGTCGGCGGGCGGCACTTCACCCTCAGCGCCCTGGAGAACGTCCACACCCGACAGGCCGGCCACGACCCGCTGACGCGCCGGGCCGGCGCCATGGCCGCCGCCGGGCTCGTCCTGCTCGGGGCGTTCGCGCCGCTGCTGCGCCCGGCAGGCATCGTCGCCGCCATCGTCGTGCTCAGCGGTCTCACCGTGCTCACCCTGGTCAGCTCCCGCCGCAGGCCGCGCCGGCTGGAGCTGTGGGCCGACTACCACGGTCACCCCACCCAGCTGTTCGTCAGCGACGACTGGTGGCTGTCCCGCGGGGTCGAGCGCTACCTGCGCCGGGTGCTCGTCGAGTCCCGCCTCGGCCATCTCGACATCTCGCACCGCCCCACCCGCGGCGTGCCGCACCCGTCGAACATGCACCCCTCCCGGCTGGTGCCCGGCGGCGGCCGGTCCGGCTGGGAACGCGCCGCTTGAGTTGTCGGCGCCCGCTCCGCGGGCGCGGCATCCGGCCTTTGAAGCCGGGCTTACCCTCCGGTCGCTCGCCCGCTTCGCGGGCTTCCGCTCCTGTCGGGTGCGCCCGGCGGCCGGATGCGGGTACGGAGGCGTTGCCGCAGCCTGCGGCAGCGCCTGACCTCCTCCGGCGGCGGCATATGCTCGGCCGCATGAGCTTCCCGCCCTCCGCCGCACCCTGCCCCGACGTCGAGCGCGTGCTGTGCGTGTTCGCCCACCCCGACGACGTCGACTTCGGCGCCGCGGGCACCGTCGCACAGTGGGTCGACCAGGGCATCGAGGTGTCGTACCTGCTGGTCACCCGTGGTGACGCGGGCGGCTTCGACGAGACCCCGCGCGAGCGCATGCCCGCGCTGCGCGAGGCCGAGCAGCGGGCCGCCGCGGCCGCCGTCGGGGTCAAGCAGGTCGACTTCCTGGAGGGGTACGCCGACGGCTCCGTCACGCCCAGCCTCGCGCTGCGCAAGGAGCTGGTCGCGGCGATCCGCCGGGCACGGCCCGACCGCATCCTGACCAGCGCGCCGCTGCGCCGCTGGGATCGCCTCGCCGGGCCCAGCCACCCCGACCACCTGGCCGTGGGCGAGGCGGTCACCTGCGCGGTCTACCCGGACGCGCGCAACCAGTTCGCCCACCCCGACCTGGGCGCGGCCGGGCTGGCCGCCTGGACGGTGCGGGAGATCTGGTACTCCGGCGGCCCCGACCCGGACCACGCCGTCGACATCACCGACACGTTCGACCGCAAGCTCGCCGCGCTGCACGCGCACGTGTCGCAGACCGCGCACCTGCCCGAGCTGGACAGCATGCTGCGCGAGCGGCTCAGCGGTCTCGCCGAGTCGCTCGGCCTGCCCGGCCGGCTCGCCGAGGCGTTCACGGTGATCCGCACCGAGTAGCGGTCTGGGTACGGCGCGGTGACGGTGGTCGCCTACTCGTCGAGTTCGTCGGCGACGCGGGTGAGAAAGGTCAGCGAATCCGCTTCACTGAGCGCGGCCTGGGTCAGCCGGGCGAAGGCATCACGGTATGGCGTCACGAGCTCGTCACGCTCCAGGACCTCGCCCAGGTCCTGCGCCGTCGGGCTGTAGTTGCTGAACTCCAGGTAGACGACGTCGAACTCCGGCCCGTAGGGGAACGACATCACGACGAACGCGGGTTCCAGCACGTGGAGGCCCGCACGGAACGGCAGCACCTGGATATGGATGTTGCTTCGGCGGCCTAGCCGCACCAGGTGTCGGAGCTGCTCTCGCTGGATGTGCGCGTTGCCGTTCGTGCGGTAGAGCGTCCCCTCGTCGAGAACCACGTGGATCTGCGGCGGGTCGGGGCGATCAAGCACCTCCTGCTGCCGGCGCATCCGGATCGCGATGACGCTGTCCGCGTTGTCCGTGCTGGTGACATGACCGGCGAGCAGGACAGACCTTGCGTATCCAGCGGTCTGCAGCAGCCCAGGAATCACCAGGAGCTGGTAGAAACGCAGCTCGGCGGCGCCGTCCTCCAGCCCGATGTAGGTCGAGAGCTTGGGAGCGTCGGCGCCGGCCTCCTTCCACCACGGGCGCTGGCGGGCGGCTTTCGCAAGCGACACCATCTGCGACACCTCGGACGGATCTTGGATGCCGTAAAGCTGCAGCAGAGCCTTGACGTCGGTGACCGTCATGCCGACGGAGCCGTTCTCGATCCGAATGATCTTCGACAGGGACCAGTCCAGGGAATCCGCAACCTGGTTCTGGGTGAGATCCGAGGAGTCGCGCGCCGATCGAAGGGCGTTCCGCAGGCGAAGCCGGGCGACTGCTGGATTCGTCCTGGGGCTCACCTGACCGGCCCACCTTCACGACGCGGTTGATCAAGCATGTGGCGGCGTGCGACCTGGCCAATCGACCAGGGCTGCCTGCCACCATTCAGTGACTTGAGTTTAACCTGGACGCTGTCCAATCTGCCAGCACGCGGGTGTGCGGGCAGTTCCGCCATTACTGTTGATCTTCGGAGCGAAGATGACGTCAGTTCAGGCCGCGACCTGGCGAAAGAGCAGCCGCTGCGACTCGGTGACGTGTGTGGAGGTCGCCGTGTTCCCGGGGGCCGTCGGCTTGCGCGACTCCACGGATCCGCTGCAGCACCTGATGCTGTCGCCGGAGTCGTTTCAGGCCCTCATCGAGGGTGTGAAGGCCGGTGAGTTCGATCTAGCCTAGGTCGGCTTCTCGGCCGGCATCGTCGCCCCTGGCGGGTGGTGGTGCCGGCTCGTTCGTCTCCATGGTCGGCGCGTCCAGGCTGTCCTCCGCTGCCGCTGCCGCGGCCGTTCGCCATTGCTCATTGACGATCCGTACGAACATTCGCTCCATTCGCAACCTGCTGCCGGTCGCGTAGGCCGGGCGTGCCTGCGGCCACCACGCGCGTGCCTCAGGACTCCGAAAGATGATCTCCATCTGGAGCCGTAGCGCGTCGGGAGAGATGTCCTCGGTGAAGTAGCTGGATCGGAGATACATGAACATCATGTTGCGGTAGATCGAGCGCCGCCAGGTGGCCACCTGGTCCGCGCTCGCGTCCGGGGGTAGCGACGAGTTCAGAGTCGGGTCATCCAGTTGGAGTTTCATCAGCTCGAACTGCATGGAGCGCGCCGCATCCTGCTGGCCGACGCGGGCCTGCCTCAAGCTGACGGCGATGGACAGCACGATTCCGATCAGCGCGAACGAGGAGAGGATCGCGGACGCTGCGCCGTAGGTCTGGCCGACGTCACTGAGCAGAGACCAGTCGCCCGACATCACTTTGGTCGCGGTCTCGAGAAGCAGGGGCGACAGGAGCACCACGGCGATGAGTGCCGCCGTCGTGAGCAGTGAAAGTGCATAGCTTGCAGGCAGCTTTGCCGAACCACGCCTCAGCATCGATCCATGGTGACGAATGGAACGACTTGCGTCAACGGGCTATGACTGCCTGCGTGCAGGCAGTGAGCGGCTAGTGCATCGCGTTGCCCGCGATGGTCCACAGCCGCAGGGCGGCCTCGCGGGCACTGGGCCGCGCCGAGGACTTCTTGTCCATGCAGGCGCGGCACAGGTCCGAGACGGCCTGCGGCAGCCCCGGCACAGCGAGCACCGGCGTGGGCGCGAGGTGGCGCAGCGCGGCGGTCTCCTGCGGGCTGCGCCGCGGCCCGGCGTACGGCGACTTGCCGGTCAACGACGTGTAGAGCAGCGCGCCCAGGGCGTACACGTCGTCGGCGGGGCTGGCGAACGTCGGCGTGCCGGCGCCGATCAGCTCGGCCAGCCCGAAGTCGACCACCTTCGGGCCCTTCGTGGTCAGCATGACGTTGCCCGGGGTCAGATCGCGGTGCACGACGCCGCGGCGGTGCGCGACGGCGAGCACGTCCGCCGCGGTGGCCGCGACCCGGACCGCACCGGTCCACGGCAGCGGGCCGTCGGCCAGCACGTCCATCAGCGCCTCGCCGCTGAGCAGCTCCAGCGCCAGGAAGCCGAAGTCGCGGCCGTCCGGGCCGGTCTCCACACCCACGTCGATCACCTTGGGCACGTGCGGGTGACGCAGCCGGTCGGTCATCGCCGCCTCGTGCCGGATCAGACGGGAGTAGTGGCTGTCGACCACCTTGACCGCGAGCCGGGCGCCCTTGGCGGCGTCCACCGCCTGGTACACAGTGGAGACTCCGCCCCGGGCGAGTGGCCTGGTCAGCACGTATCGCCCGGCGAGCGCCGTGCCGATGGGGACATCCACGGGCGGGATTCTTCCGCAATTGCACGCGCAAAGCCATGACGCGAACTTCAAATCTTCGCTAAAAGGTTCACGGGCCCTCGCAACTACCCCAGAGCCCGCGCCGTGCGGTACGGGCGGCGGCGACGGCGGCGCCGATGTCGGCCTGGTGGGTGAGGTTGGGGCGGATCGCCAGCTCGCGCACCGCGCCACGGGCGGCCAGCTCGCCGTTGACGAAGCGGCCGTCGGCGGTCCAGGCGTAGACGAGGTAGCGCTGGTAGGAGTCGCGCCGCTCGGCGTCGGGCAGCACCCACAGGCGGCCGCCGGGCGGGGCGAGCCGTTGCAGCTCGGTGCGGGCGGATTCGGCCCAGCACTGCGGGCCGCCGTCGGCGCCGTGCAGCTCGGGCGCGTCGATGCCGAGCAGCCGCAGCTGGGCGTCCCCGGCGGTGTCGATCACCGGCCCCGGCGCGGCGACGCTTACCTGGAGCGAGTCGCCGTCCAGCGGGAAGCCCACCCGCACCTCCTGGGCACCGGTGGGCGGCCGGCCGGTGCTCCGCTGGTCCGTCTGCGGACGCAGGGTCCACCAGAGCCAGCCGGCGGCGGCGAGCAGCAGCACGACCAGCCAGAACGCCGTCGCGCGGAGTTCGCGGCGGCGCGCGGTGCGCCGTACCCCCGCCACCGGCTCATCGTCGCACCGGCCGCACCGATGCTCGGGCCGATTCGGTTCGGTGATTCTGATCGCACACGTTTTAATTGTGTACAACTAAAATCCTGGCTAGCGTCGGGGGCATGACTCCTCTCTACACAGCGGTGGCGACCGCTACCGGTGACGGCCGTGACGGGAAGGTGCGCAGCTCGGACGGGCTGCTGGAGACCGCCGTGGCGACCCCGGCCGAGCTGGGCGGCGCCGGCGGGGCCACCAACCCCGAGCAGCTCTTCGCCGCGGGTTACGCCGCGTGCTTCCACTCCGCGCTGCGGGTCGTGGCCCGGCGGGCCAAGGTCGAGCCGGGTGACACCGAGGTGACCGCGCGGGTCGGCATCGGCCGCGCCGGAGCCGGGTTCGGGCTCGCGGTGACCTTGGAGATCACCATGCCGGGCCTGCCCGCCGACACCGCCCGGCAGCTGGTCGAGGCCGCGCACCAGGTCTGCCCCTACTCGAACGCGACCCGCGGCAACATCGACGTGCAACTCGTGCTTCGCTGAGACCATGACCGCCCACGTGCCCGACGAGACCGATCTCGACCTGCGTAAGCAGGTCTGCTTCGCGCTGTACGCGGCCAGCCGCGCGCTGACCGCGCTCTACCGGCCGGTGCTGGACCGGCTCGGCCTGACCTACCCGCAGTACCTGGTCATGCTGGTGCTGTGGGAGCGGGGGGACACCTCGGTCAAGGCGCTGGGCACGTCGCTGGAACTCGACTCGGGCACACTGTCGCCGCTGCTCAAGCGGCTGGAGGCGGCCGGGCTGGTGACCCGGGCCCGCGACCCACGCGACGAGCGCTCGGTCCTGATCAGCCTCACCACCGCCGGCGACGACCTGCGCACGCAGGCCGCCGGCATCCCGCGGGCCATCGCCGAGGCCACCGGCGTGCCCGCCGACAAGCTCGCCGACCTGCGCGACACGCTGCGCATGATCACCCAGGCGGCCCACACGGCCGCCGAGGACAAGGAGACGACGTGACCACCGGACGTGAGATCCACCTGGCGTCCCGCCCGCAGGGCGTACCCACCCCGGACAACTTCCGCCTCGTCGAGGTCGACGTGCCCGCTCCCGCCGAGGGGCAGGTGAAGGTGCGCAACCTCGTCATGTCGGTCGACCCGTACATGCGCGGGCGGATGAACGACGTCAAGTCGTACGTGCCGCCGTTCCAGGTCGGCGCGGCGCTCGACGGCGGCGCCGTGGGCGAGGTCGCCGAGTCCGCCTCGCCCGACCTCAAGCCCGGTGACCTGGTGCTGCACGGCTACGGCTGGCGCGACTGGGTGGTCGGGGACGCGCGCCGCTTCCGCCGCCTGGAGCCCGTCGCGCCGCCGAGCGCGTTCCTCGGCGTGCTCGGCATGCCGGGCCTGACCGCGTACGTGGGGCTGCTCGACATCGCCGCGATGAAGCCGGGCGACACCGTGTTCGTGTCCGGCGCGGCGGGCGCGGTCGGCAGCCTGGCCGGGCAGCTCGCCAAGCTCAAGGGCGCCGGGCGGGTCGTCGGCAGCGCGGGCAGCGCCGCCAAGGTGGCCTACCTGACCGAGGAGCTGGGCTTCGACGCCGCCTTCAACTACCGCGACGGCGACCTGGCCGGGCAGCTCAAGCAGGCCGCGCCCGGCGGGGTGGACGTGTACTTCGACAACGTCGGCGGCGACCACCTCACCGCGGCCATCAGCCGGGCCAACGTGGGCGCCCGGATGGCCATCTGCGGTGCGATCGCCGGGTACAACGAGCCCGTGCCGGGCCCGGACAACATGATGATGCTGATCGGCAAGCGGCTCACCCTGCGCGGCTTCATCGTCAGCGACCACGAGGACCGCATGCCGGACCTGATCCGCGAGGTCGGCGCCTGGTACGCCGAGGGGCGGATCAAGGCGCCGGAGACCTTCGTGGCCGGGCTGGAGAACGCGCCGGAGGCGTTCCTGGGCCTGCTGCGCGGCGACAACACCGGCAAGATGCTGGTCAACCTCTGACGTCCCAGGCCGTGGGCCACGGGGCATCGCGCAGCGGCACCGGTCACTAGGATTCCCCGGGTGACGATCACCGCTGCGGCCCCGGCGTGGACGCCCGGCCGGCCCGCTCCGCGGGACCACTGAGCCGTGCTGCGTACCACCGAGGTCGACGGTGTGCCCGCGCTCATCGCGCCGTCCGCCGGCGCGATGAGCGCGGGGCTCATGTTCCGGGTCGGCCAGGCCGACGAGACGCTGGCCGAACACGGCGTCACCCACCTGGTGGAGCACCTGGCGCTGCACGACAGCGGGCTGTCCGACCACCACTACAACGGCGAGACCTCGTCCGTCTACACGCACTTCCACCTGCGCGGCAGCGAGTCCGATGTGGTGGGCTTCCTCGGCCGGGTCTGCGCGGCCCTGTCCGCCCTGCCGATGTACCGGCTGAAGACGGAGAAGGAGATCCTGCGCACCGAGAGCCGCACCCGCGGCCCGCTGCCCGGCCTGCCGCTGCGGCGCTACGGGGCGCAGGGCTACGGCCTGCCCGGCTGCCCCGAGTGGGGACTGGCCCGGCTCGGACCCGACGACCTGCGGCGCTGGGTCGCCCGCTGGTTCACCCGGCAGAACGCGGTGCTCTGGATCGCGGGCGGGGACGTGCCCGCCGGGCTGCGGCTGCGGCTGCCCGACGGCGCGCGCCGCCCGGTGCCGCCGGCCGCAGCCGTGCTGCCGCGGCTGCCCGCCTACTACCCCGGTGACGGGACCGGCGTGCTGTCGAGCGCGGTCGTTCGGCGCAGCACCGCCGCCAGCGTCTACTCCGGCGTGCTGGAGCGGGAGCTGTACCGCGACCTGCGCCAGGAGGGCGGGCACTCGTACACGGCCTCGTCGTCGTACGAGCCGCGCGGCGACGGGTACGCGACGGTGACCGCGTACGCCGACGCGCTGCCGGAGAAGCAGGACGCCGTGCTCGGCGGGTTCACCGAGGTGCTGGCGCGGATGCGGCGCGGCGAGCTGGACCCGCGCAGCGTCACCGCCGTACGCACCAAGGCGCTGGAGAATCTGAACCACCCGGAGATCGAGGCGACCCGCCTGCCCGGCCACGCCCTCAACCTGCTCACCGGGCAGCGTCACCTGCCCGTGGACGAGCTGCGCGCGGAGCTCGCCGCGGTCACCGACGAGCAGGTGCACGCCGTCGCCGCCGAGGCCGCCGGGACCACGCTGCTACAGGTGCCCCGAGGCGCCGCCGCCCCGGCCGGGTTCGCGCCCGCCCCGACGTCGTCCCCGGCCGAGGTCGCCGGCCGCCGGTACGCGCCGCGGGACGCGGCCGCCGCGCGCCTGGTCATCGGGCCGGACGCGGTCGGCATCACCCGGCCCGGCTCGCGGATCACCGTCCGCTACCGCGAGTGCGCCGCGCTGCTGGCCTGGCCCGACGGCGCGCGGCGGCTCATCGGGTACGACGGCGTCACGCTGCACCTGGAACCGGCGCTGTGGTCGGTGCCGGACGCGGCGCTGGCCGCCGTCGACGCGGGAGTCGCGGCCGCCCGGCACATCCCGATGCCACCCCGCGATCCGGACGGCATCCCGCGCAACGCGCCCGCCGTGGCGTCCGGGCCGATGCGCCGCCTGCTCGCGAACGCCCGCCTGTTCCTTTCCTGATCCTTCGTGATCCTTCGCGGTGCGAAGCTCCCGCCGGGGGAGCTTCGCACCGCGGGCGGTCAGCCCTAGATGGAGCCGGTGCGCGGCGGGTCGAAGCTCGCCACGCAGGTCACCAGCCGGTCGGACTTGAGCCGCCAGCTCTCGTCCGTCGGGTAGAGGAAGTAGGTGTCCACCGACGCGTCGTCGGCCGCCTCCGGCGCGTAGCTCTCCAGCAACGTGCCGCAGCGCTCCTCGGCCTCCTTCTGGATCGCGTCCAGGCCCGGGTAGGTGGAGCCGGTGAGCCGGAACTCGGCGTACACCTCGCCGTCGTGCGGGGCCGAGCAGGCGACCACCGGCAGCGACTCGATCTCCTCGTCGTCCTCCAGCGCGTTCAGGCAGTCGCCGATCTGCAGCGAGTGCACCGAGGTGTCGTCGCCGGTGGTCGTCGGGCTGCCGCTGCTCGGCGTGTCGTCGAACGCGATCGCCAGGCCCACGGCGGTGCAGATGCCGGCCAGCCACAGGCCGCTGATGACCAGGCCTGCGATGGCCATGCCGCGGCCGGTCTGGTTGCGCTTCTTGATCTGGGACAGCGCCACGATGCCGAAGATGACGCTGAGCAGGATGCCGCCGAGGATGCCGAGGACGAGCGAGGCGATGGCGAAGCCGTTGGTCCCGCCCGCGCCCGGCGGCTGCTGGAACGGCACGCCGTAGCCGGCCGGCGGGGTGTGGTACGGCGGGGTCGACTGCGGGGCGCCGTACACCGGCGGCACCGACTGGGGCGCACCGTACGACGGCGGGACGGACTGCGGTGCGCCGTACGACGGGGGCACCGACTGGGGCGCGCTGTAGGGCGGGGACGACTGCGGTGCGCCGTAGGGTGTGGCCGGCGGGGTGGCGCCGTACGGCGGCTGCGGCGGGACCGGGGCGTACGGGTCGGCGGGCGCGGCGTACGGGGACGCGGGCTGCGCGTACGGGTCAGCCGACGGGTAGGACGGCGTGACCGGCGGCGGTGCGAGCGGGTCCTGGTACGGCTGGGGGTTCTGGTCTGGCGAGGGGTAGGTCACCGCCGGAAGCTACCACTCACCCCCGTCGCTCCCGACAGGATTCCTGCGCCGGCCGCGATGTGCTCACACCGCGACGCCCGGCGACGCGGGCGCGGGCTGGGAGACGCCGCTCAGGGAGCCGACACGAAGCTCGTGATCGGTGGCCATGCAGACGACCTGCTGGGTCGGATCGGCCCACTGTTCCTCACTCAGCAGGATGAACGCGACGTCGAAAGCCGGGTCGTCCGCGTACCGGGGCGCGTATCGCCGGAACCTCTCCTGGCAGCGCTCATGGTTCCCCTCCGGCGCCACCCCCTCCCCGGGGAAGTCGCCGACCGGCCGGAACGTGCCGACGATCTCGAACTCGTGCGGCTGCGTGCACGGCACCATCGGCAGCACGGTCCGGTCGCCGGTGTGGACGATCCGCTCCACACAGTCGCCGACCCGCAGGTGACCGACCTCGATCCGGTCCGCTGCGGGACTCGGCTCCGGAGCCGTCTGCCGGAAGTCGGCCGGATTCCGCACCCGGTCGGGGACCAGCACGATCGCGCCGACGCCGGCCATCAGGCAGACCGCGACGGCGATCAGGCCGGCGCGCTTCGCGGTGCTCATCGGAGCCTCCTCCGGCACCCGGAGCAGCCCGATCTCGTCAGGGCGGGTCGAGGGAACGGGCGCCTGCGGCTGCGGAGCGCTCGGAGCATCGGACATGGCGCGGGATGCTACCGAACGCGGGCAACCGGGGTGGGCCGTACAGCCGGCTTACAGAATGGTGCGCCCGGCAGGACTCGAACCTGCGACCTGAGGATTAGAAGGCCCCTGCTCTATCCAGCTGAGCTACGAGCGCGCGACTTGAAGGCTACCGTGCGGGACGGCCGGTGTGATCGGCTACCCGGCGGAAGTTGACCACGATCCTAGGGCACCGACACGCCGCCGAACACTGACTTAAGTTCATGATCAACGGGGTGTCGGGTGGGGCGGGGGCGGGCTAGCGGAGGTAGGTGGTTAGCCAGCGGTCGGACTGGTCGAAGAACTGGTCGCGGGCTGGTTGGCGGGAGAGGGTGAGGTCGTGTTTGCCGCCGTCTACGCGGACCAGGGTGAGGTGGCGGCCTACGGCGGGGGCCCAGCGCACGATGTGGTCCACGTTGAGGACGGCGTCGGCGTCGTGGGCCTGCTCCGACCAGACGCGCTGGCGGTAGGAGGCGGTCGAGCAGCCGACGAAGACGGGGACCTTGAGGTCCAGGCCGCGGTGCAGGCGGCGCTGGCCGCTGCGGATCGCGTTCAGCCAGGCCACCCGGACCGGGAAGCCGATCACCGGCTTCCAGTCGACGCGGTAGTCCCACTCGCCGTCGTGGTCGCGGTGCAGGCTGCGGCCGTACAGGCCGGGCATCTTCAGCGGGATCACCCGGTAGGGGGCGCGCTGGGCGAGGGAGCCGACCGCGGACACGGCCGGGCGGCGCATGAACCAGGGCGCGTTGATGTCGAAGAACGGGCTGTTGAGCAGCAGGCCGTCGACCAGGTTCGCGTCCGCGCGGGCGTCGGCCCACAGGGCGGTGATCAGGCCGCCCGTGGAGTGGGCCGCGACCACCAGCATGTCGTGGCCTTCGTCGTCGCGGATGATCCGGGCGGCCTCGTCCAGCTCCGGGAAGTACTCCGACATGCTGCGGGTGAAGTTGGGCGTCTGGTGCGTGAGCAGGCTGCGGCCGTACTTGCGCAGGTCCAGGGCGTAGAAGTCGTAGCCGCGGGCGACGAAGAAGTCGGCCAGGTGCGTCTGGAAGAAGTAGTCGTTGAAGCCGTGCACGTAGAGCACCGCGCGCGTGGTGGTGCCGGGCGCCTTCCGGCTGACCAGGGTGGCGACGACCTTGCCCTGGTCGTCGTCGGGCAGCTCGATGACGCGCTGGGTGTACGGCTCGCCGAGGATGTCCGTCTGCACGGCGCAATGTTACCGCGAGGTAGGCATGCGCCATAACAGATCAACTTCATGATCAGGCGGTTATCCCCAACCACGCCTCTGTCCACAGGGCGGGGCCGCAGGCGGTGGTACGCCGCGCCCGGGTGGCGCAACCTCTGCGGTGTCGGACATCGAGAGGAGAAGGCAGTGTTTGACACCCCCATAACCGTGATCGGGAACGTGCTGACCGCGCCGGAGTGGCGGCGCACCAGCCAGTCCGGGCAGCTCGTGGCGAACTTCAAGGTGGCCTCCACCGCCCGGCGGCTGGACAAGGCGAACAACCGCTGGGTGGACGGCAACAGCCTGCGCGTGCGGGTCAACTGCTGGCGGCGGCTGGCCGAGGGCGTGGCCAGCTCGATCATGGTGGGCGACCCCGTGGTCGTGGTGGGCCGGCTCTACACCCGCGACTGGATCGACGAGGAGGGCCAGCGCCGGGTGATGTACGAGGTGGAGGCGGTGGCCGTCGGGCACGACCTGTCCCGGGGCCGGGCGAAGTTCGCCCGCACCAAGCCGAGCACCACGATCAGCGCCGTCGAGGACGCCGCGGCCGAGGCGCGGGCCGGCGGCGAGGCGACCGTGGCCGCGCCCGACATGCGGGTCGGCCCCGACCCGAACGACCCGCTGTTCGCCGAGGACGACGACGCGTCGTTCGGCGGCCCGTTCGACCTGGACGCGGTCGCCTCGCTGCGCGGCGGCGGCCTGCAGGCCGAGCTGGTCGGCGGCGAGCAGGACGCCGACGAGGACGACGAGGACGACCTCGACGACGACGTGACGGCGCTCGACCGGGTGCCCGTCGCGGCCTGACCCGGGGAGGGGACACCTCCGGCCCGTCCGTCATCCCCGTTGATGCGGGCCGGAGGGCTGGTGGCACGCGGTTCGACCGCCGCGTGCCACGGGGGCGGGGCGGCCGGCGGGTGCACTGGGGAGACCGGCCGCCCCGGCTCTCCGGCACGTCACGGCGTGTCGGAGAGCACAGCACCGGCTCACCTAGGCTGAGGGACATGAGCGGGATCTTGATCGCCGGCACGACCTCGGACGCCGGCAAGAGCGTGCTGACCGCCGGGGTGTGCCGCTGGCTGCACCGGCGCGGCGTGCGGGTGGCCCCGTTCAAGGCGCAGAACATGTCGAACAACTCGGCCGTGGTGGTCGACGCGCAGGGGCGGGGCGGGGAGATCGGCCGGGCGCAGGCGCTGCAGGCGGTGGCGTGCGGGCTGGAGCCGCAGGTGCGGTTCAACCCGGTGCTGCTCAAGCCGGGCAGCGACCACACCAGCCAGGTCGTGCTGCTGGGACAGGCGGTCGACCACATCGACGCGGCGAACTTCCGGCGGCTGAAGACCACCATGTCCGGGGCCGCCTTCACCGCGTACGACGAGCTGTCCGCCGAGTACGACGTGGTGGTGTGCGAGGGGGCGGGCAGTCCCGCCG
This sequence comes from Catellatospora bangladeshensis, assembly GCF_016862575.1. Classification (GTDB taxonomy): domain Bacteria; phylum Actinomycetota; class Actinomycetes; order Mycobacteriales; family Micromonosporaceae; genus Catellatospora; species Catellatospora bangladeshensis. Next base: position 53,185 of record NZ_BONF01000043.1, read on the forward strand.
AGATCAACCTGCGCGACCACGACTACGTGAACATGGGCCTGGCCCGGCACGGGCAGATGCCCACGATCGTGGTCGGCGACATCGACCGCGGCGGCGTGTTCGCCGCGATGTTCGGCACCGTGGCCCTGCTCGATCCCGAGGACCAGGCGCTGGTCGCGGGCTTCGTGGTGAACAAGTTCCGCGGCTCGCGGGCGCTGCTCCAGCCCGGCCTCGACATGATCGAGTCGGCCACCGGGCGGACCGTGTACGGCGTGCTGCCGTTCGATGTGGACCTGTGGCTCGACGCCGAGGACGCGCTCGCGTACGGGCGGGTGCTCGGCCGGCCCGGCCCGGCGCGGGGGAGCGAGTGGCTGCGGGTGGCCGTGGTGCGGCTGCCGCACATCTCCAACGCCACCGACGCCGAGGCGCTGGCCTGCGAGCCGGGGGTGAGCGTGCGGCTGACCGTCGAGCCCGGCGAGCTGGCCGACGCCGATCTGGTGGTGCTGCCGGGCACCAAGGCGACCGTGGACGACCTGCGCTGGCTGCGCGAGACCGGCCTCGACCAGGCGGTGCTCGCGCACGCCCGCGCGGGCAGGCCGCTGCTCGGCATCTGCGGCGGCTTCCAGATGCTCGCCGAGCAGATCACCGACGAGGTGGAGAGCCGCCGCGGCGAGGTGCCCGGCCTCGGCCTGCTGCCGGTGCGGATCGCGTTCGCGGCGGACAAGACCCTGGCCCGGCCCGCCGGGCAGGCGCTCGGCGCGGACGTACGCGGGTACGAGATCCATCACGGCCGGGTGGCGCACCGCGCGCCCGAGCTGCAAGCGCTGATCACGCTGCCCGGCGGGGAGACCGAGGGCGCGGTCGCCGGGAACGTGTTCGGCACCCACTGGCACGGCGCGTTCGAGTCCGACGATTTCCGCCGCCGGTTCCTGACCCACGCGGCCGGGCTGGCCGGGCGGCACGGCTTCGCCGTCGCGCCGGACACGAGCTTCGCCGCGCTGCGCGAGGCCACCGTGGACCGGCTCGGCGACCTGGTCGAGGAGCACCTCGACACCGACGCCCTGTGGCGGCTCGTGGAGAAGGGCGCCCCGCCCGGCCTGCCGTTCCTGCCGCCCGGCGCGCCAGCTCTGGCATGAGCGAGCAGGCACGCGAGGACGTGACGATGCTGCTCGCCGCGCCGCCCCGGCTGGGGCGCAGCAGGCTGGTGCTGGTCGACGGGCCGAGCGGGGCGGGCAAGACGTTCTACGCCGGGCGGCTCGCCGAGGACCTGTCCGGCAGCGGGCGGAGCGTGGCCACCGTGCACACCGACGACCTGCTCGACGGCTGGGACGACCAGTTCACCTACTGGTCGCGGCTGGAGCGGCAGGTGCTCGCGCCGATCCGGCACGGCGCGCCGGGCGGGTACCACCCGTACGACTGGCACCTGCGGCGCTTCGGCACCGAGTGGGTGACGGTGTGGCCCGCCGACGTGGTGCTCGTCGAGGGCGTGGGCTGCGGCCGGGCCGAGGGCCGGGCCTGGGCCAGCCTGACCGTCTACGTGTACGCCCCGGCGGCGGTGCGCCGCGCACGCAGCATCGTGCGCGACGGGCCCGCGATGCAGCCGGCGCTGCGGGAGTGGCGACGCCGCGAGGCGATCCACTTCGCCGCCGACGCCACCGCGCTCCAGGCCGACCTGCGCATCGACGGCTCGGCCTGAGCGGGGTGCACCCGCCGCGAACAACCAGGTCGCCGTGCGGGTGACCGGGCGCCGTGACAGGATCATCGTCATGACGACCCTCACTGTTGATCAGCTGCGCGCTGCGATCGAGCGCGAGCTGCCGGGGGTACGGGCCGACCTCGAGGCGCTCGTACGCATCCCCGGCATCGCCTTCGACGGCTTCGACTTCGCCCCGCTGGAGCGCTCGGCCCAGGCCGTCGCCGAACTGATGCGCGGTGTCGGGCTCGACGTGCAGGTCAGCCGGATCGGCGACGGGCACCCCGCGGTCATCGGCCGCCGCCCGGCCCCGCCCGGCGCGCCGACGGTCCTGCTCTACGCCCACCACGACGTCCAGCCGGTGGGCGACCTGAGCAAGTGGGAGTCCGAGCCGTTCGAGCCGACCGAGCGCGACGGCCGCCTCTACGGCCGCGGCGCCGCCGACGACAAGGCCGGCGTCATGGCGCACATCGCCGCGCTGCGCGCCTTCGGCTGCGGCACCGACGACGACCGGCTGCCGCTCGGCGTGGTCGTGTTCGTCGAGGGCGAGGAGGAGTTCGGCTCCGACTCGCTGCCCGGCCTGCTGGCCAAGCACTCCGAGGAGCTGGCCGCCGACGTCATCGTCATCGCGGACTCCGGCAACTGGGACATCGGCGTGCCCGCGCTCACCACCTCGCTGCGCGGCATCGTCAACAGCTTCGTCGACGTGCAGGTGCTGCACTCCGCCGTGCACAGCGGCATGTTCGGCGGTGTCGTGCCCGACGCGCTGACCGTGCTCTGCCGCCTGCTGGCCACGCTGCACGACGAGAACGGTGACGTGGCGGTGCAGGGCCTGGTCAGCGGGCAGGCCGCGCCGCTGGACTACCCGGTGGACCGGTTCCGGGCCGAGGCGGGGGTGATCGACGGCGTCGAGCTGATCGGCACCGGCCGCATCGTCGACCGCATGTGGACCAAGCCGTCCCTGTCGGTGCTCGGCATCGACGCCCCGCGCACCGCCGAGGCGCCGAACGCGCTGGTCCCGTCGGCGCGCGCCAAGCTGAGCATGCGGCTGGCGCCGGGCGACGACCCGAAGTCGGCGTACCAGGCGCTGATCGCGCACCTGGAGAAGCACGTGCCGTGGGGCGCGAAGGTCAGCTTCGAGTTCGAGCACGACGGCAACCCGTGCGTGATCGACGCCACCGGCAAGTACTTCGACGCCGCGCGGGCCGCGTTCACCACCGCGTGGGACGGTACCGAGCCGGTCGAGATCGGCGTCGGCGGCTCGATCCCGTTCATCGCCACCTTCCAGGAGATGTTCCCGAACGCGTCGATCCTGGTCACCGGCGTGGAGGACCCGCACGCCAAGGCGCACGGCCCGAACGAGAGCCTGCACCTGGGCGAGTTCGCACGGGTCTGCCTCGCCGAGGCCCTGCTGCTGCACAACGTGGCCGCCGCCGCGGCCGCCTGACCTGCCCCGGACCGCCCACCGCTCCCGCCCACCGGCGCGGGACCGGTGGGCGGTCCTCATTCCGTTCGGAATGGGGGAGGTTCAGAGGGCGGCCAGGGAGCGTACGTAGTTGACCTGGGCGTGGATGTGGGCGACCACGCGCTGGTCGGTGACGGGGATGCGCGCGACGTACTGGCGGTTGCCGTTGGTGATCATCACCTGGACCGTGCCGGTGTAGCGGGTCTCCTTGGCCAGCAGGAAGAACAGGCTCAGGAAGCAGAGCAGGAAGAACAGCAGCACCGCGCAGACCACGGCCCAGGTGGGGATGCGCTGGCGGCTGTGCCACTGGTCGCTCACCGCCCACTGCGAGCCGCGCAGCGGGATGTCGCCGGTCGGCGTGTGGATCGTGGTCGAGGTGACCCGTACCTCGCCGAGCTGCACCAGCACCGCCCCGGGACCGGCGGCGGGCTGGGCCGGCGGGGCGGGCTGCACGCGTGGCGCCGGAGCCGGGGTCTGCGGCCGCTGCAGGCGTGGCGGCGCGGGCTGCGTCACCGGCGCGGGCTGCCGCGCGACCGGCGGCGCCGGGGCCACGGGCGGCGCGGACACGATCGGGGGCACCGGGGCTGATGCCACGGGCGGCGCGGAGGCGACCGGCGGTACCGGGGCTGAGGCCACCGGCGGCGGGTAGGCCACCGGCGGCACCGGGGCTGACGCCACCGGCGGGGCCGGCGCGACAGGGGGCACCGAAGAAACCGGTGGGGCGTAGGCGACCGGCGGTACAGGTGTCGAGGACACACGCGGCGCGGGTGCGACCGGCGGAGTCGAGGCGGACACGGAGGACCGGCCGACGGGCGGCGCCGACGACACGGGCGGACCCGATACGGCGGGCGGAGCTGATACGACGGGCGGAGCCGATGCCGACACGGGCGGTGCCGAGGCCACGGGCGGTGTCGGGGCCACGGGAGGGGTGTACGGCACCGTCGGCGACGGGTCGACGGCGACCGTCGGCTCGGCCGCGATCGGCGGAGTCGCCTGCGGGGCCGGGGGAGCCGAGGTGACCGGAGGCGCGGCCAGGTAGACGACCGGGGCCGTGGGCATCGCGTCGGCGGCCGGGGCGATGCGCTGTGTCGGCTCCGCGGGCGGGGTGATGCGCTGTGTCGGCTCCGCGGGCGGGGCGGGCAGCTTCGCCTGGGCCTTGTCGGGCGCTTCGGCGCGGGCGCGAGCGCCGAAGGCGGCCAGCGGCTCGGTCGGCAGTGGCAGGGTCGGCGGCAGGTCGCGGTGGTCGGGCTGGTCGGGCTGCTCGTCGGTCACACCCGGCACGATATCGGCTAGGCGCCTGCGGGGCTCCCGGCAGGCGCGGTCGGCTTCTGGTCGCCCGATCCGTCCGATCCGAACGGTTCGCCGGTGCCGGCCGCCGCGTCCGGGTCGTCGGCGTCCGGGTCGGGTCCGGCGGCCGCCCGCTCCGCGGCCTCCTGGCGCAGGTCACGGCGGGCGAGGTAACCCACGCCGACCAGCGCGCCGGCCGCGAAGATCCACCACTGGACGGCGTACCCGAGGTTGAGCCAGTCGTTCTCGTGGCCGACCGTGACGGCGGTGAGGCCCTGCGCGCCGGGGGTGTCCTGGTCGGCGAGCACGTACGCGCCGAGCACCGGGTAGGGCAGCCGCTCGGCGATGGCGGGCACCCCGACGCGGCGGGTCTCCCAGCGGCCGTTGCGCTGGTCGACGGCGCCCGCGCCGGACTCGGTCAGGTGCACCCGGCCGACCACGGTGACGGTGCCGGCGGGCGCGGTTGGGTAGTCGGGGGCGACGGTGATGCCGTCGGGGTGGGGCGGCACCCAGCCGCGGTCGACCAGCAGCGCCGAGCCGTCGGCCAGCAGCAGCGGGGTGAGCACCTCGTAGCCGACCTGGCCGTCGACGGTGCGGTTGCGGATCAGGATCTCCTGGGCCGCGTCGTACCGGCCTGTCGCGGTGACCCGGGTCCAGGCGCGGTCCTCGCCGGGCCCCGGTGCGGCGCCGCGCCCGGACGGGGCGGGGGCCAGCACGTCGCCGACGGGCACCGGGTTCACCACGGTGCTGGCGTCGATGCGGTCGTTGATCGCGCTGCGCAGCTCGTAGCGGCCCCACTGCCAGCGGCCCAGCAGCACCATCACGAAGGAGGCGAGCAGGGCGAGGGCGAAGACGGTGAGCCAGCGTCGGGTCAGGAGGGCGCGCACCCGGGCAGTCTACCCAGGCCCTGAGCTGTGAGTTCTATCACGGACGAGTGGTGGAACGGTCACTCGGGCGTCCGGACGACCCAGCGGGTATGGTGCAGCTTCGGACAGCGCCGTCACTTCTGGAGTCCCGTATGTCTGGCAATCCCATTCCCGGCAACGCCGGGCTGGGCAACCTCGCCGTACGCCGCTTCCCGACGCTCACCGTGCAGACGCCGCGGCTGGACGTGCGCCCGCTGACGGCGGCCGACGCCGATCCGGTGACCGAGATCTTCGCGGACAAGCAGACGCAGCGCTGGCTGCCGTTCCCGAAGGAGTTCGGGCAGATCGACGGGCGCTCGTGGTGCACCGAGATGGCGGGGGAGCGCCGCGACAGCGGCATGGGCGACCACTACGGCATCGTGCGGCGCGAGGACCAGCGGCTGGTCGGCTGCCTGTGGACCAAGCGGACCGACTGGGTGGGCCGGGTCACCGAGATCTCGTACGCCGTCTCGCCGGACGTGCGCGGGCTGGGCATCGCGCCGGAGGCGGTGGACGTGCTGACCCTGGCGCTGGTGCTGGAGCACGGGTTCCAGCGCATCGAGCTGCGGGTCGCGCCGGGCAACACCGCCTCGCGCCGGGTGGCCGAGAAGGCGGGCTTCACCTACGAGGGCCTGCTGCGCAACGCGGGCTACGTGCACAGCGGCCGGGTGGACCTGGAGGTCTGGTCGATAGTGGCCGCCGACCTGCGCTGAGCGCATACGAGAAGGGCCCCGCCGCTCGGCGGGGCCCTTCTCGGTGAGCCGTCTCAGTTCTTCTTCTTTTTCTTCATCTTGGGCAGGTTGGCCGGCTTCTTGCCGAGGATCTTGTCCGACGGCGGGGTGAACTTCTGGATGTCCTCGCCCTTGAGCGCGTCCTTCAGGGTGTACGCGACCGTCTCGATCGGCTTCCAGGAGTTGCCGTCGCCGGTGGCGTGGAACGGGTTGTCCGGGTCGGCCATGAAGGACGCCGCGGCCAGCTCCTTGGTGAAGCCCACGAACCAGGCGGCGCGGGTGTCGTCGGTGGTGCCGGTCTTGCCCGCCACCGGCCGGTCGACCATGCCGTAGACGCCGGGCGCGGTGGACCAGCCGCCACATGCGCCCTTGGCGGCGCCGTAGCCGGTGACGCAGCGCATCGCGTCGGTGGCGGCGCGGGCCACGTCCTTGGTGACCTCCTGCCGGCAGCGCGGCGTGGCGACGGGCACCTGCTGGCCCTTGACGTCCATCATCGCCGGGGTGCCGTCCGGCTTCAGGATGCCCTTGACCGGCAGCGCCTCGCAGTACTTGCCCTCGGCGGCCATGGTGGCGTACGCGTTGGCCATCTCCAGCGGGGTGGTGTCGGCGACGCCGAGGGTGAACGAGCCCCAGGTCTTCGACTTGCCCGGCGACGCCTGGAGCTTGTCGATGTCGGTACGCCACTTGAGGCCGAGCCGCTCGGCCATCTTGACGGCCTTGTCCGCGCCGACCTTCTGCTCCAGCTGGACGAAGTAGGTGTTGACCGACTTGCCGAAGCCGGACCACATGGCGTGGTTGCCGGTCATCGAGCCGCTGGCGTTGGCCGGGCACCAGTGGCCGCCGCCACAGGAGCCGCGCTCGCCCCAGCCCGCGAAGTACTGCGACTTGTAGCGGTTCGGCGCGTAGAACCAGGTGTTCATCTTCAGGCCCGCGTCGAGCGCGGCGACCATGGTGAACAGCTTGAACGTCGAGCCGGCCTGGTAGCCGGGCAGGTTGCCGCCGCCGAGGAGCGGGTTCACCGTGTTCGGGTAGTTGCCCTTGATCTTGCCGTAGCGCTTCGGGTCGCTGTGCGCGCCGTTGTTCGACTGGTCCAGCGAGTAGACCCGGTTCACCGCCATCGCCTTGACCAGGCCGGTGCCGGGCTGCACCACGACCTCGCCGAGGGCGTACGCGCTGCCGATGGGCTGCCGCTTGGTCACGTGCTCCATCGCGATGTCCTGGATCTTCGGGTCCAGCGACGTGGTGATCCGGTAGCCGCCGCGGCGCAGGTTGTCCTCGCGCTCGCCCGGGTTGGCGCCGAACGCCGGCTGCGACAGCCACCAGCTCTTGAACATGTCGCAGAAGTAGCCCCAGCTGTTGTTCTTCTTCGACACCGCGATGCAGTCGTTCGGCGGTTCGGTGATCTTCAGCTTGATCGGCTCCGCCTTGGTGGTGGCGGCGATCGCGGGTGTGATGTAGCCCAGCTCCGCCATCCGGTCGATGACGTAGTTGCGCCGCTGCTTGGCCGCGGTCTGGTCGCTGCCCGCCGGGTCGTAGGCGCTGGGCGCCTTGACCAGGCCGGCCAGCATCGCCGACTCGGCCAGGGTGAGGTCCGCGGGCAGCTTGGAGAAGAAGATCTGCGCGGCGGCGAACACGCCGTACGCCCGGTGGCCGAAGTAGGCCACGTTCAGGTAGCGCTCCAGGATCTCCGTCTTGGACAGGTCCTTCTCGACCTTCATGGCGAGCCGGGCCTCACGGATCTTGCGCAGCGGCGTCTGCTCCGTCGCCGCCATCACCTCGCCGGGCGTCGTCGCTCCGTCGCGCAGCGCCATGCGCACGTACTGCATGGTCAGCGTCGACGCGCCCTGGGACACCTCACCCGCGGTGTGGTTGGCCACGAAGGCGCGCGCGATGCCCTTGGCGTCCACGCCGTTGTGCTCGTAGAAGCGCCCGTCCTCGCTGGCCACGATCGCCTTGGTGATGTTCTCGGAGATGTCGGCGATCGGCGCGTACTTGCGGTGCTCCTCGTAGAAGTTCGTGATCAGCGTCTTGCCGTCCGAGGCGTACACGTAACTGGTCTGCGCGGGCGGCAGGCTCTTGAGTTCCGAGGGCAGCGATTCGTAGAAGTCGGCGCCGGCCTTCAGCCCGAGACCGCCCACCGCGGCCAGCGGGTACGTGACCGCGGCTACGACGACGCCGGCGAGCAGGCCTGACCGGAGGATCGGCGCGAGACGTCCGGTAGCAGAAATTGCACCTTTTAGGCGGCTAAGCGGCTTCACCCTACAAAGGTAGGACAAAGTACGTAGACGATGGATTCAAAGCAGTAAACGACGCGACGTTTTCTGCCCCCGAGTCGGCATCACGACACTGAACGTGATGAGGTGGGGGCGTGACGAGTGAGCTGTTGGGACTAACGATCGGAGCGGTCCGGCCGCTCGACGCCGCGGCCATGGCCCAGACCCGGGAGCTGCAGGCCCGCCTCACCAAGCCGGCGGGCTCGCTCGGCGAGCTGGAGGAGCTGTCGGTGCGCCTGTCCGGGCTGGCCGCGCTGTCTCCGCCACCGATGCTGGAGCCCGCCCACCTCGCGATCTTCGCGGGCGACCACGGCGTGCACGCCCAGGGCGTCACCCCGTGGCCGCAGGAGGTCACCGCGCAGATGGTGGCCAACTTCCTGGCCGGCGGCGCGGCCGTGAACGCGCTGGCCCGCCAGACCGGGGTCGCGGTGACCGTGGTCGACGTCGGCGTCGCCGCCGACGTGCCCGGCGCCGACGGCCTGGTCTCGGCCAAGGTCCGGGCGGGCACCCGGGACATGACCGTCGAGCCCGCGATGACCCGGCCCGAGGCCCTGGCCGCGCTGGAGGTCGGCATCGCCACCGCGAACGCCCTGGTCGACGGCGGGGCGCGGGTGCTGCTGACGGGCGACATGGGCATCGCCAACACCACCGCGTCCGCCGCGGTCATCTCCGCGTTCACCGGCCGCGACCCCGGCGTCGTCACCGGCTACGGCACCGGCATCGACGCGCCCACCCACCGGCGCAAGGTCGAGGTCATCGAGCGCGCGCTGGCGCTGCACGGCCCGGCCTGGGGCGGCGACCCGCACACCGACCCCGTCGCGGTGCTCGCCGCGGTCGGCGGCCTGGAGCACGCCGCTCTCGCCGGGTTCATCCTCGGCGCCGCCGCGCGCCGCGTCCCGGTCATCCTCGACGGCGTGATCGCCGCGGCCGCCGCGCTGACCGCCGCCGCGCTCGCGCCCAGCAGCCGGGACGCCATGATCGCCGGACACGAGTCGGTCGAGCCGGGCGCTAGCGTGGCGCTGTCGCAGCTCGAACTGAACCCGCTGCTGAGCCTGGGCCTGCGCCTGGGCGAGGGCACCGGCGCGGTGCTGGCCTACCCGGTCGTCGCCGGCTCGGTGCGGGTGCTGCACGAGATGGCGACGTTCGACAGCGCCGGTGTCGCCTCAAAGGATGAGCACAAGCAGTGAGTGATCTTTATCCGCTGGCCCTGCGGCTGGACGGGCGGCCGGTGCTGGTCGTCGGCGGCGGCGCGGTGGCCACCCGGCGCGTGCCCGCGCTGCTGGCCGCCGGAGCCGCCGTGCGGCTGGTGTCGCCTGACCTGACCCCCGCGCTGCGCGGGCTGGCCGACGCGGGCCGGCTCGACTGGATCGAGCGCCCGTTCGCCGAGACCGACCTGGACGGCGTCTGGCTGGTCCAGGTCGCCGTGGACGATCCCGAGGCGGCCGCGGCGGTCTCGGCCGCCGCGGAGCGGCGGCGGATCTTCTGCGTACGCGCCGACGACCGGCACGCGGCCAGCGCCTGGACCCCGGCGGTGGCCCGGCACGGCGCGGTCACCGTCGCCGTGCTCGCGGGCGGCGAGCCGCGCCGCGCGGTCGCCGTGCGCGACCGGATCGCGAGCCTGCTCGCCACCGACGAGGCCACCGTGCCCGAGTCGGTCAAGGGCACCGTGGCCCTGATCGGCGGCGGCCCCGGCGACCCCGAGCTGATCACGGTCAAGGGGCGGCGCCTGCTGGCCGCCGCCGACGTCGTGGTCGCCGACCGGCTCGCCCCGGGTCTGCTGCTCGACGAGCTGCGGCCCGACGTGGAGCTGGTCGACGTGGCCAAGCTGCCGTACGGCCCCGCCGCGCAGCAGGAGGAGATCAACCGCATCCTGGTGGAGCGGGCCAAGGCCGGGCTGTTCGTGGTGCGGCTCAAGGGCGGCGACTCCTACGTCTTCGGCCGGGGCGGCGAGGAGGTGCTGGCCTGCGCCGAGGCGGGCGTGCCGGTCACCGTGGTGCCGGGTGTGACCAGCGCCATCTCGGTGCCCGCGGCGGCCGGGGTGCCGGTCACCCACCGCCGGGTCGCGCACGAGTTCACCGTGCTGAGCGGGCACATCGGCCCCGAGCACCCGGACTCGCTGGTGGACTGGGCCGCGCTGGCCCGGATGCGGGGCACGCTGGTCATCCTGATGGGCCTGAAGAACCTGCCCGCGATCACGGCGGCGCTCCTGGCGCACGGCCGCGACGGCGCGACGCCCGCCGCGATCATCCAGGAGGGCACCACCGACCAGCAGCGCTCGGCCCACGGCACGCTCGCCGAGCTGCCCGCGCTGGCGAAGTCGTTCGATCCGCCGGCCATCGTGGTGATCGGGTCCGTGGTGGACGTGCTTCCGCGGTTGTGAGTCTCGTCGGCGGTGGGCAAGATCGCTGTCTTGTGTCGAAACCTTGCGCTGAACTGCACTTTTCGACACGAATAAGCGATCATCCCACCGGACCGCCCAGCCCCGCCGGCGCGAGACGTTAAGAAGGGCACCTTCCTCTACGCATAGCGTTAAGAAGGTGCCCTTCCTTTATCTCAGGCGGAGAGGAGCTGGGCGCACCTGATCAGGCCGAGGTGGCTGTATGCCTGCGGGTGGTTGCCCAGGCCCCGCTCCAGGTCGGGGTCGTACTGCTCGGGCAGCAGGCCGGTCGGGCCGGCCGTGGCCAGCATCTGGTCGAAGAGTTCCTGCGCGTCGGCGCGGCGGCCGGTGCGCAGGTACGCCTCGATCAGCCAGGCGGTGCAGATGTGGAAGCCGCCCTCCTTGCCGGGCATGCCGTCGTCCCACTTGTACCGGTAGACCACCGGACCGGAGCGCAGCTCGGCCTCGACGGCGAGCACGGTGTCCAGGAAGCGCGGGTCGTCGTCGGCGAGCAGGCCGGACAGGCCGATCCACAGGCTCGACGCGTCCATCTCCGGGAAGCCGTACGCCACCGTGTACGCCTTGGTGCCCTCGTGCCAGCCCTGATGCAGCACGTTGTCGGCGATCCGGTCACGCAGCTCCAGCCACTCCGGCCGCTCCTCGTTGGTGTGCCGCTCCAGCACCTGGATCGCGCGGTCCACCGTCATCCAGGACATGACCTTGGAGTAAACGTGGTGGCGCGGAGGCAGGCGGGCCTCCCAGATGCCGTGGTCGGGCTCGTGCCAGCGCTGGCTGACGGCCTGCACCATGGCCTCCATGACCCGCCACTCCTCGTGCCGGATCTTGCCGCGCTTGTCCGCGACCGCCATCAGCACGTCCGCGACCGGACCGAACACGTCCAGCTGGAGCTGCTTGTTGGCGGCGTTGCCGACGCGCACCGGCCGGGAGCCGGCGTAGCCGGGCAGGCTCTCGATCACGGCCTCGGGGCCCAGCTCGTATCCGTCGACGGTGTAGAGCGGGTGCAGCCGCTCCGGGTGCCCGCCGGTCCGGTCGACGACGCCGTCGACCCAGCGCAGGAACGCCTCGGCCTCGGTCAGCGAACCCAGCTCGACCAGGGCCTTCACCGTCATCGCGCCGTCGCGCAGCCAGCAGAACCGGTAGTCCCAGTTGCGGATGCCGCCCAGCGTCTCCGGCAGGGAGGTGGTGGCCGCCGCGATCACGCCGCCGCCCTCGAAGTGGCACAGGCCGCGCAGGGTGAGCGCGCTGCGCAGCACGACCTCCTTCTCGGCCGACGGCAGCTCCAGCGAGTTGGCCCACTCCCGCCACGACGACTCGGACTTCTCCAGCCGCTCGCCGGTGGTCAGCGGGTGCGCCGTCAGGTTGTGGCTGCGCATGCGCATCTCCAGCAGCGCCTCGCCGTTCATCCGGGACAGGTCGATGACGGCGCGGGCGGTGTCGTGCCCGCCGTCGTCGACCACGTCCCACTCCACGCCGGGGGAGTAGAGGCACAGGTGCTCGCTGGTGCCGAGCACGAGCAGCCCGTCGGTGAGCGGTTGAAGCTGCACCGGCACCTGGCCGAACTCCGGGCGCGGGGCGTACTCGACGCGCACCACCGTGTTGCCGGTGAGGCGGCGCATCAGGCTGTCGCCCTCCAGCCAGTCCGTGACGGTGAGCCCGGACCAGCGGGTCTCGACCGTCATCGTGCCGGTGCGGTAGCGCTGGCCCAGCGGGTGCCCGCCGCGCTGCGGCGCCACGGTGAAGTGGCCCGCGGGCGCGCCGCCGAGCAGGTCGGCGAAGATCGCCGCGGAGTCGGGCCGCGGGTGGCACAGCCAGCTGACCCGCGCGTCCGGGCTGATCAGCGCGACGGTGCGGCCGTCGGCCAGCATCGAGTGGCGCTCGATCGGCACCGCGCGCTCGCCGAACAGCCAGTGCCGCCGGGTCTCCAGCAGCAGCGCCAGGATGCGTACGGCCTGCAGCGGGTCGCCGACCCGGTGCCCGGCGGCGGTCTCCCCGGTGCCCACCTTGACGCCGACGTCCTTGCCGGACAGCGTGCGGAAGGCGTTCTCGTCGGTGACGTCGTCGCCCATGAACAGCACGGCCCCGGCGGACACCTGGCGGCGCAGCTCGTCGATCGCGGTGCCCTTGTTCGAGGCGAGCACCGACAGCTCGACGACCTCCTTGCCCTCGGTGGTGTGCACGTTGGGCCAGGCGGCCGGGCCGACCCGGATGGCGTCGGTCACCGCCGTGGCCACGGCCCGGGAGGCGGTGCGCAGGTGCACGGCGACGCTGGCAGGCTTGTTCTCCAGCCGTACACCCGGGTGGGCGGCGGCGATGCGCTCCAGCTCGGCCTGCAGCCGGCTGCGCAGGTCGACCTGGTCGGCGGCGAGCCGCTGCACGAAACCGATGTCGAACTCGGAGCCGTGACTGCCGATGAGATGGACCTCGCTGGGCAGGCGGGACAGCGCCGCCAGGTCGCGCAGCGCCCGGCCGGAGACCACCGCGACGGTGGTCTGCGGCAGGGTCGCCAGCGAGCGCAGCGCCGCCACCGCCTCGGGCAGCGGGGCGGCCGCGGACGGGTCCTCCACGATCGGCGCCAGCGTGCCGTCGTAGTCGCACGCCACCAGCAGGTGGGGTACGCGGGCCAGCTGCGTCAGCGCGGAGCGCAGGGCGGGGTCGAAGCCGTCGCGATCGAGATCGACGGTCATGCCCAGGGTCATGGTATGGCTCCCAGTTCGGTCAGGAAGTCTGACGCCCAGCGCGCCACGTCGTGGCGGCGCAGGTGCCGCTGCATCACGCTCATCCGGCGCCGGGCCTCGTGCTCGTCGACGGTGACCGCGCGCATGAGTGCGTCCTTGACCGCGTCCAGATCATGTGGATTGCACAGGAACGCCTGGCGCAGCTCCCCCGCCGCGCCCGCGAACTCACTGAGCACAAGCGCGCCCCCGTGTTCGAGGCGCGCTGCCACGTACTCCTTGGCCACCAGGTTCATACCGTCCCGCAACGGGGTCACCATCATCACATCGGCCGCGCAGTAGAGCGCGGCCAACTCACTGCGACTGTACGACTGGTGCAGGTAATGCACGGCAGGCACGCCGACGCGACCGAAATCGCCGTTGATCCGGCCCACCTCGCGCTCGACCTTGATGCGAAGTGCCTGGTAGTGCTCCACCCGTTCGCGGGAGGGCGTCGCGACCTGCACCATCACCGCTTCCGGCACGGAGAGCCGGCCCGCGCCCAGGAGCTCGCGAAACGCCTTCAGGCGGTGCTCGATGCCCTTGGTGTAGTCCAGCCGGTCGACGCCCAGAATGACCGTTTTGGGGTCTCCGAGCTCGGCCCGGATCTGGATCGCACGTTCCCGGACAAGTGGATTGTCCGCGAGACGCTGCATCTCGCCCACGTCGATCGAGATCGGGAACGCGTCCGCCTTGACCTGGCGACCCTCGTATTCGATCACGTTGCCGTGGTACGGCGTGCCGAGCAGGTGGCGGGCCAGCCGGATGAAGTTCTGCGCGGCCAGCCGCTGCTGGAAGCCGACCAGGTCGGCGCCGAGCAGCCCGCGCAGCACCTCGGCGCGCTGCGGCAGCTGCATGAACAGCTCGATCGGCGGGAACGGGATGTGCAGGAAGAAGCCGATCTTGAGGTCGGGGCGCAGCTCCCGCAGCATCGAGGGGACCAGCTGGAGCTGGTAGTCCTGCACCCAGACCGTGGCGCCCTGGGCGGCCACCTCCGCCGCGGCCTCGGCGTAGCGCCGATTGACCACGCGGTACGCCTCGCGCCAGCGCCGCCGGAACACCGGCGGCTCGACGTTGTCGTGGTAGAGCGGCCAGATCGTGGCGTTCGACTGGCCCTCGTAGTAGCGCTCGAGATCCTCCTCGGAGAGCGGCACCGGCCGCAGGTTTATCCCGTCCAGCTCGAACGGCTCCGGGGCCGGCCCGGGCGACCCTGCCCAGCCGATCCAGGTGCCGTGGCGCTCGACGAGCACCGGGTGCAGTGCGGTGACCAGTCCGCCGGGGCTGCGCCGCCAGCGGCGCCCGGAACCGGTGTCGCGCCCCCCGGGCGTGTCCGTGGTCACCTCGTCCACGGGCAGCCGGTTGGCGACGACGACGAACGGGCTGCGATCGACCATCGCTGCCTCTCCTCCGATCGGTGGAGCGTGGGCCATCCTCTGAGACTACTGAAGTCCGCTGAAAGGTGGATCATCGGCGCGGCACGCGGCGGCGATACGTGTAGATCATCCCAGCGCTGTGCATTGATCACAACCCGCTGCGTGATGCCCGGAGCGTAACCGCCCAAACCCCGAAGAGCAGCTTCCCGGGCGACCTGGGAGTATTGACGTGAAGACGTCTGAAGGGGGTTGGCCCGACCGTGGCCCAGTACATCTACACGCTCGAAAAGGCACGCAAGGCGCACGGCGACAAGGTTGTGCTCGACAACGTCACGCTCAGCTTCCTGCCGGGTGCCAAGATCGGCGTGGTCGGCCCGAACGGCGCGGGTAAGTCCAGCCTTCTGCGGATCATGGCCGGTCAGGACATCCCCAGCAACGGCGAGGCCCGGCTCATGCCCGGCTACACCGTGGGCATGGTTGCCCAGGAGCCGCGCCTGGACGAGTCGCTGACGGTGCTGGAGAACATCGAGCTCGCCGTCGCCGACACCAAGCGCAAGCTCGCCCGGTTCAACGAGATCGCCGAGCTGATGGCGACCGACTACTCCGACGCGCTCATGGACGAGATGGGCAAGCTCCAGGAGGAGCTGGACCACAGCGACGCGTGGGACCTGGACTCGAAGCTCGAGCAGGCCATGGACGCGCTGCGCTGCCCGGAGCCGGACCTGCCGGTCGGCCCGCTGTCCGGTGGCGAGAAGCGCCGCGTCGCGCTGTGCAAGGTGCTGCTGGAGCAGCCCGACCTGCTGCTGCTCGACGAGCCCACCAACCACCTGGACGCCGAGAGCGTGCTCTGGCTGGAGCAGCACCTGGCGAAGTACCCGGGCACCGTGATCGCGATCACCCACGACCGGTACTTCCTCGACAACGTGGCGCAGTGGATCCTCGAGCTCGACCGGGGCCGCACCCACCCGTACGAGGGCAACTACTCCACCTACCTGGAGAAGAAGGCGGCGCGCCTGGCGGTCGAGGGCCGCAAGGACGCCAAGATGAAGAAGCGCCTCTCCGAGGAGCTGGAGTGGGTCCGGTCGAACGCCAAGGCGCGCCAGACCAAGTCCCGGGCCCGCCTGGACCGCTACGAGGAGATGGCGGCCGAGGCCGAGAAGACCCGCAAGCTCGACTTCGAGGAGATCCAGATCCCGCCGGGCCCGCGCCTGGGCAACACGGTGATCGAGGTCAAGGGCCTCAAGAAGGGCTTCGGCGACCGGGTCCTGATCGACGACCTGTCGTTCTCGCTGCCGCGCAACGGCATCGTGGGCATCATCGGCCCCAACGGTGTGGGCAAGACCACGCTGTTCAAGACCATCGTCGGCATCGAGGAGCCGAACGAGGGCAACGTCAAGGTCGGCGAGACCGTGTCGCTGTCCTACGTGGACCAGAACCGGTCCGGCCTGGACAGCGGCAAGACCGTGTGGGAGGTCGTCTCCGACGGCCTGGACTACCTGATGGTCGGCAAGGTCGAGATGCCGTCGCGGGCGTACGTCGCCGCGTTCGGCTTCAAGGGCCCGGACCAGCAGAAGCCGGTCAACGTGCTGTCCGGCGGCGAGCGCAACCGCCTCAACCTGGCGCTCACCCTCAAGATCGGCGGCAACGTGCTGCTGCTCGACGAGCCGACCAACGACCTGGACGTGGAGACGCTCTCCAGCCTGGAGAACGCGCTGCTGGAGTTCCCCGGCTGCGCCGTGGTCATCTCCCACGACCGCATGTTCCTCGACCGCGTGGCCACCCACATCCTGGCGTGGGAGGGCACCGACGAGGACGAGTCGAAGTGGTTCTGGTTCGAGGGCAACTTCGAGGCGTACGAGAAGAACAAGATCGAGCGCCTCGGCGTGGAAGCCGCCCGCCCGCACCGCGTCACCCACCGCAAGCTGACGCGCGACTGACCCAAGATCGACCGACTTGCCAGGCACCTGGGCGTATGGGCGACCAAGATACGCCCGGGTGCCTGGCAAGTTCGATGATCTCCAGCGGAGCGGAGAACGATGAGATTCACCTACCACTGCGCGCTGCGGTGGTCTGATCTTGACGCTTACGGGCATGTGAACAATGCGCGGTTCCTCACGCTGTACGAGGAGGCGCGGGTGGCGATGATGTTCGTGGGGGCGCGCGAGGCCGGGGTGACCTCCTTCGAGGAGGGCATCGTGGTGTCCCGGCACGAGGTGGACTACCTGCGGCCGGTGGACTACGGCGACCCGGTGCGCATCGAGCTGTGGGTCGAGGACCTGCGGCCGTCCCGGTTCACCGTCGCCTACGAGCTGTTCGACGGCGACCTGCTGGCCAGCCGGGCCAAGTCCGTGCTGGTGCCCTACGACCTGGTCCGGCAGCGGCCGCGGCGGCTGTCCGAGTCCGAGCAGAGCTTCCTGAAGCCATGGCTGTCGAGCTGAGCGACCGCGCCGACGCGGCGGTGTTCCTGCGCCGGCTGCTGCGGCTGGACCCGGCGACCCTGGTGCGGCTGCGGCCGGCCGGGGCGGGCCGGGTGGCGCTGTGGGCGCCGCTGCCGTGGGGCGTGCTGGTCACCCGTACCGTCGCCGGGACGGTCGACCGGGAGCGGGTCACCTCGGCGGCGGCGCTGCTGGAGGGTCTGGCCACGCTGCCCGCCCGGGACGCCGACTGGCGCGGCGCGCTGCCGCCCGCGACGGCGGCGGTGGTGGAGCGGCTGCCGGCCGAGGTGGTGCAGGACGCCGCCGCGGCGGCGGCCCAGGCGCTGCGCGATGTGAGCAAGGACGGCCTGCACGGGCGCGCGGTGGGGCAGCGGGTGCTGCGTGACGCACTTCTCGACCACGTGGTGGTGCGCGGAGTCTCCGATGTGGACGGTGTAGCCTTCGCCGTACCTCAGCGGCTCGTGCAGGGGTTGGTCCGGATGGGTTTCCTCGGCGCGGACGCGGTGAACGTGGTCACCGCCGGGCCGTGGACGGGACTGGCGGGCGCTTACGGGACTGCCTGGTTCCGGACACCCACTTTGTCCGTACGGCCTATTGTCAGCAGGCCGATAAGCTGATGAGCCATCGTCTGTTCAGCCCGGGACCTTCGGTAAGGGGATGACGAAAGACGGCTGTCCGGGTAGCCTCCTCGCCGGGGATGGAACTGAGGGTAGGCGCGCAATCTCCCTCAGCATTGATCTGTCGGCTTCAGGCTACGGTCGGACAGGAGCATTGGCGATGGCGTGGTTCTCGTGGCAACGCTTGCGGGTGGGTCAGTCGGCGACGGGGACAGCGCGACCGCGCACCGTGCCGCAGCAGCGAAGTCTCTTCGAAGTGCCGGACGATCTGTCCATGATGGACAGCCTGCCGCCGGCGCCCACCGCGCTCGCCGCGGCGGAGACGCCGCAGGTCAACCTGCGCCGGATCGCCGCCACGCTGGACCTGCTCGACATCCGTTACCTCTCCGACGGCGAGGAGAGCCTGCTGGCGCTCTGGGAGCGGCACGCGCTGCTGTTCGCGGTCGAGGGCCCCGACGACGAGATCCTGGTCATCCGCGCCCGGCCGCACGCCACCGTGCCGCCGGAGCTGGCGGACCTCGCCTACCGCGCCGTCAACGAGTGGAACCACACCCGCCGCTTCGCCAAGGCGTACGTCGGCGACCCGACCGAGCGCGGTCAGCTGCCGATCTACGCCGAGTGGCAGGTGCCGCTGCGCTCCGGCGCGCACGACGCGCTGCTGATGGAGATTCTCGACTGCGCCGCCTCGGTGTCCACCACCTTCGTCGACTGGATGCACAGCGACGGCGGCCTCCTGCTCTGACCCGCGTCCGTGCGCCCCGGTGACGGGGCGCACGGACGGCGACAGCCGCCTGACCGGGGCTCGTACACCCGGACAGGCGGCTGTCTTCGTGACGGCCGTCTGAAGGCGGCCTACGGGCTTCGTCAGTCCGTACGCGGGAACAGCCCGATCCGGCCGTGGTACTCCCGGCCCAGCTCGTCGGTGTCCGAGCCGACCAGCAGCCCCAGCGGGGTGATGGCGAACGCGCGCACCCCCACGCCGCGGCTGCGGGTCGGGTTCCACGGCAGCGCCATCCCGGTGACCGGGTGGATCGCGGCCACGCCGGGGCGCTCCACGGCGCCGGGGCCGGCCGACTCCATGCCGTACGGGTTGTCCAGCCAGCGCTGGTGGCCGCCCACGTAGACGGCGCCGCCGACGATCTCCACCGCGTACAGCGAGTCGCCGCCGGTGTGGTTGACCCAGGTGGGCCGCACGCGGCCGGTGGCGTACGTCTCGAAGCGGGCCGCCGTGTCGCAGGTGAGGTCGACCCCGCTGAGCCGGCCGGTGGTCACGATGACCAGGTACTCGCCGTCCGGCGAGAAGTCGACCGCCCGCATGTACGTGTCGAAGCCCTCGCGGCACAGCGGCACGTACGCGTCGGTCCACCAGCCGGCCGCCTTGGCGGGGTTGTCGGCGGTCAGGTCGAACATGGCCGCCTGCACCCGGCGCGCGCCGCCGGCCCGGGTGAACGCGCCGACGGCCAGCAGCCGGTCGCCGTCCGGCGAGACCGCGATGTCCTCGACCTTCACCCGGCCGATCTCCGGCGCGTCCAGCCGCGCGTCGAACCACGGGTCGACCTCGCCGGTCTGCGTGTCCAGCCGGGCCAGGCCGAGCCGCCGCACGCCGTTGACCGCGCTGAACGAGCCGCCGAGGTAGAGCCAGCCGCCGGAGACGGCGAGCCCCCGCACGTCGCCCCAGTTGATCGAGGCGTCGAAGCCCTCGACCAGCCCGCCGGTGGCCAGGTCCAGCCGGGCGATGCCGCGTACGTCCTGGTCGTCGACCTCCTCGAAGGGGCCGCCTGCGAACACCGTGCCGTCGGGGCCCGCGGCCAGCGAGAGCACCATGCCGTCGATGTCCGGCGCGAAGTCGAGCACCTCCCCGGTGCGCAGGTCGAAGGCGAACAGGTGCTCGCGGTCGTACTCCTGCTCCAGGGCGCTGTCGGCCACCTTCGTGAAGTCGCCGCCGACCACCACGGTCTCGCCGACGACCGCGAGCGCGTGGACCTCGCCGTCCAGGATGTGCGGCGTCCAGTCGGCCGGGTCCTCGCCCACCGTCCGGACCTGGCGCGCGCCCAGGCTCTCCGGCGGCGGGCCCTGCGCGGCTCCCACCGCCGCCGGCAGTGCGATCGCGGCGAGCACGGCCAGTGACACGACACGACGGTGCATCAGGACGTCTCCTCGTAATCGGGGCAATTCCCAGTGCCCAACGAGGCGACGGAAATCAGGGCACTCGCCTGACCCGTACGGTCAGGAAAGTGCCCCGGGTCACATCCACCTGTCAGAGATCCTTATTGACCATGAAGAACGCTGCCCGCTCCAGGTAGTCCCAGAGCATCCGGTCCAGCTCGGGGGTGAGTTCCAGCACGTCGACCGCGTGGCGCATGTGGCGCAGCCAGGCGTCGCGCTCCACCTCGCCGATCACGAAGGGCGCGTGCCGCATACGCAGCCGCGGGTGCCCGCGCTCCTGCGAATACGTGTTCGGGCCGCCCCAGTACTGGATCAGGAACAGCCGCAGGCGGTCCTTGGCCGGGCCGAGGTCCTCCTCCGGGTACATGGGCCGCAGCACCGGATCCTCGGCGACCCCGGCGTAGAACTCGTCGACGAGCAGCCGGAACGTGTCCTCGCCGCCGAGCAGCTCGAAGTAGTTCGGCACCGGCAGGGACGTCACGGGGGCAGCGGCCTGGTCACTCACCCGGCCAAGGCTACCCGGCGGCCGGAGCCTCGTTGAGCCGCCGGGCACGCTCGATCGCGGCCGCGAAGCGGTCCTGTGGCGGCCACACGCTCAGCGCCACCAGCACCAGCACCACGCCCGCCACGCTCCACAGCCCGACCACCTGGTGCAGTGCCCAGTGGTTGGCCAGCAGGCCGGTGACCAGCACCGAGCCGCCCTGCATGACCTGCACCCCGCTCTGCATCACGCCGAACGCGCGCGCCCGGTAGACGTTCGGCAGGGCCTGCACGAACAGGCCGTTGGCGACGGGCATCATGCCGGCCACGCAGAAGCCGGAGGCGGCGGCCATCAGGCAGACCGCGGTCAGCGACGGGTTCAGCAGCGCGGGCACCAGCACCAGCGGGGTGAGCAGGGCCAGCGGCCGGATCAGCGCCCGCTTGGTGACCGGGGTGAGCATCCGGCCCACCACGATGCCGCCCAGCACGTAGCCGGCCGGGTTGGCCAGCATGATCAGGCCCTGGGCGAAGCCGCGCTCGGTGGGGCTCGCGCCCGGATCCAGGTGGTGCGCCCAGACCGCGGCCAGGCCCTCCGGCACGATCGCGAACAGCGCCACGCTGAAGACCAGGATGGCGATGCCGCGCAGCGCCGGGATGCCGAAGACCACCTTGAAGCCGTCGGCGGTCTCGCGCACCAGGTTGCGCCGCGCCGCGCGGGCGTTCGCCGCCGGGCGGGCCTTGACGAGCAGGCTGAGCAGCAGCGCCGACAATGCGAAGGTGGCCGCGTCGAGCAGCAGCGAGACCCGCGGGTTCAATGCCGCCAGGAAGCCGCCCGCCAGGTAGCCCACGATCTGGGCGGCCTGCCCGGCGCTCAGGTTGAGCGACAGGCCGACCACCAGCCGGTCCCCGCTGAGAATCGACGGGAGCAGGGCGGAGCGGGCCGCGTCGTAGGGCGGGTTGCCCAGCGCGGTGAGGAAGAGCAGGCCGATCAGCAGCGGCACGGGCAGGCCCGGCAGGGCCACCAGCGCGATCAGCACCATCCGCGCGAGATCGCTGACGATCATCACCGTGCGGTACGGATACCGCTCCGCCACCGCGGCCAGCAGCGGCCCCAGCAGCACCCACGGCGCGAAGCTGATCGCGAACGTGGCCGCCGCGGCGCCGGCCGACTGCGTCTGCTGGTAGACCAGCGCGGTGACGGCGGCCTTGGCCAGGTAGTCGCCGATCCAGGACAGCACACTCGCGCCGAAGACACCCCGGTACTCGCGGTTGGCGAGCACCTCACCGAAGGTCGCGCGCTCCTCGGGTTGCGAGGCTGACGGCGCTGGTGCTTCATTCGGCTGGGGGTCGGTGCGCGTGGGGTGGTGCACCACCGGATGGTCCTCCATGGATCACACGACGTGTTGGTCGAGGACCGTCATCCTGTCGCAGAGTCCGCCGAATGACCGCCCCATGCGGGATATCGTCGGTTGATTCTGCCCGATCGGTGGATAAAGCGCTAGCCTCTATGGCTGATACCCGTCAGTCCATCAGGGATTCTGTGCCGCCGGCTCCTCGGCGGGCACCGACGCGCGCAGCGCGCGGGCGGCCTGCATCTGCGCCGCGATACCGGACGCCTCCAGCGCCTCGGTGAGCCGGCGGCGCATCTCCCGCTGCAGGTCCCACTGCCGGTCGGCGGAGGTCTTGCACACGGTACGGATCACCGCGCCGTCCACGCTGATGTTCTCCACGCCCAGCACCTGCGGCGGCTCGACGAAGTCCGCGGCCCACTCCGGATCGTGCGCGAACGCGTCGACGGCCTGGCGCAGCACCGAGGTCGCCTCCTCCACGCCGACGAAGCCGATCGGCACGTCGATCATGACGGTGGCCCAGCCCTGGCTCTTGTTGCCGATGCGGATGATCTCGCCGTTGCGCACGTACCAGATGACGCCGCGCCCGTCGCGGATGGTCACGGTGCGCAGGCCCACCGACTCCACGACGCCGACCGCCTCGCCGGTGTCGATCACGTCGCCGACGCCGTACTGGTCCTCCAGCAGCATGAACAGGCCCGCGATCAGGTCCTTGACCAGCGACTGCGCGCCGAAGCCGAGCGCCACGCCGGCGATGCCGAGGCTGGCGATCAGCGGCCCGACGTTGATGTCGAACTCGCTCAGCACGATCAGGAACGCCACCGAGAAGACGCCGACGGTGACCATGCTCTTGAGCACCGAGCCGATCGCCTCGGCCCGCTGGCGGCGCCGCTCCGGGAACACCGACGTCGCGTTGACCACCGAGGCCGGGATCTTCTCCCGGATCGGGCGCAGCATCGTCGGCACCTTGCCCTGCGCGGTGCGGCCCACGATCTTGTTGATCGTGTGGTTGAGCAGCGCGCGGGCGATCATCGCGACGATGATGATGACGATGATGCGGAGCGGTTTGATGAGAAGGTAGTAGCCGCCGTCGGCCAGCCACTGCGAGTCCGACAGTTCGTAGACGCCCTTGCAGATCTTGTCGGCCATGCAGCCGACGGAGGGCGTCTCGGAGGGGTTCGGGTCGAACAGACTCAGCATGGCTACGTAGTTACCTCATCGGTCGGGGCGTGGTGCGGGCGGGTCTCGCGGGGATTTAGCTCGCAAATGCCAATGAGCTGGGCAAAGCGCGGCTGAGAATTCATGAGACCGCCGCAAATTGTAGGTGCATTCACCAGATCTATCGGGGACGATGGTCACAATGACGCCATGACATGAGTGACCCCGGAGGGTGAGACCGATGCCTGACATACGACCCGCAGCCTCCTCCGCCGCGTTGCTCCTCAATGCGACCTACGAACCGCTGTGTGTCGTGTCCGTGCGCCGGGCCGCCATCCTCATCCTCTCGGGCAAGGCCGTCTGCGTCGCCGACGGCGACGGGGTGCTCCACAGCTCCCGCCACCGGGTGCCCGTCCCCCTGGTCGCCAAGCTCACCCGCTACGTCCGGGTGCCGTATCGCACTCAGGTCGGGCTCTCCCGCCGGGCCATCTTCGCCCGCGACGGCGGGCGCTGCGTCTACTGCCAGGGTCCCGCCGAGACGATCGACCACGTGCATCCGCGCTCCAAGGGCGGCCAGCACGCGTGGGACAACGTCGTCGCGGCCTGCGCGCGGTGCAACCACCACAAGGGCGACAAGACCCTGTCCGACCTCGGCTGGCGCCTGCCGGTCAAGCCGACCGTGCCGCACGGCGCGATCTGGCGGGTCATCGGGCACCGCACCCCGGACCCCCGCTGGGCGCAGTGGCTGGAGACGGTCTGACGCTCAGGCCTTGCGGGCGCTGATCAGGCTCGCGAACACCACGATGTTGTCGGCGTAGCCCAGCTCGCCGCCCACCCAGCGGCCCCCGCAGGTGATCAGGCGCAGCCCCGGCCGGCTGAAGTCGTGGTAGATCCGGTCCACCGGCAGCTTCTCCTTGCTGAACCGCTCGACGGTGTTCACCTCGAACACGGTGATCCGGTTGTCCCGGCGCGTGATCTCGATCTTCGCGCCGGGCTTCAGCTCGTTGAGCCGGTGGAACACGCCCGGCCTGTCCTTGGTGTCCACGTGCCCGACGATGATCGCCGGGCCGTACTGGCCGGGCGAGGGCCCGTCGTCGAACCAGCCCGCCTCGTTGCGCAGCAGCAGCGACGGGGTGTCGATGGCACCCCGATCGTCCAGGCCGACGCCGTGGATGTACGCCTTCACCCTGATGTCCGGGATCTGGATCCGCAGCGGCCGGCTCGGGCCCAGCACCGGGAACTCGCCCGGCGGGGCCTTGCCCGGCCCCCGGAACAGCTCCGCCAGCGAGAACCCGTTCGCCTTGCCCAGGCCGATGCCGACCCCGAACAGGCCGGCCACGACCAGCAGCACCGCCAGCGGGACGCCCAGCCGCCGTGGCACGGCGCTCAGGCCGGGGTCAGCGGCGAGCGCCCGCGCCGCCGCATCAGCACCAGCAGCCCGAGGCCCAGCCCCACCACGGCCGCGCCGCCGCCGATCAGCGTGGCGCCGTCGTCGGCCAGCGCGCCGCCGCCGGTGTTCGGCCCGTGCTCCGGGCTGTCGTGGTTGACCACCCAGAGCGTGGTGGTCGCGGTCTGCCGGCTGGGGCAGGTCAGCTTCACGTTGTAGCCGCCGGCCTTCTTGCCCTCGGGCACGGTCGCCGCGGCGATCAGGTACGAGTTGACCGGCTCGACGGTCACCGTGCCGAACGCCTCCGAGTGCACCTTCGCGTTGTTCAGCGCGTCACCGCAGCTCGCGCGGATCGCCACCTGGAACCCCGCCTGGATGGTGCTCGGGTTGACCTCGACGAAGACACCCTCGGCGTGCGCGGGCGAAGGCGCCGTCAGCGCCGCCACGACCAGCGCCGTGACGCCGGCCGCCACCCGTAGAGCAGACCGCATGATTCCCCCAAACCGGTACCCCCCACCCCCGAACCCGGGGCTCCCAGGCATCCTCTCACCCACACCACCCCGAAACATGAAAAACGACCCGAACCGGACCTTCATGATCGTCCAACTTGCCCGGCACCTGGGCGTATCTTGGGCGCTCTTTCGCCCGTCTGCCTGGCAAGTCGGACGATCAAGCCGGGCCGGGCCGGGTCGGGGTCGGGGCGGATGGTCAAGCGTCCTCGCGGGGTGGGGTGAGGGGGCGCCAGGGGAGGGGGGTGGAGAGGATCATCGTGCTGGAGGGGCGGCCGTGGGGAGCGAGGCGGTCGATGAGGGCTTCGAAGGCGTCCATGGAAGTGGCGGCGACGCGGAGGATGCTGCACGCGTCGCCGGTGATGCGGTGGATCTCCAGGATCTCGGGCCAGCCGGACACGGTGGGGTCGCGCAGGATGCAGCCCGCGCCGTAGCAGGACATCTGGATCAGCGCGATCACCGGTCGGCCGGCCAGGGCCAGGTCCACGTGCGCGTGGTACCCGGTGATCACGCCGGCCTCCTCCAGGCGGCGCACCCGCTCGGCGACGGCCGGCGGGGACAGGTGCACGCGGCGGGACAGCTCGCTGAAGGACAGCCGTGCGTCCGCCTGCAGCTCACGCAGCAGCGCCCAGTCCATGTCGTCCACGACGCGCTTTCCCTTCGTAAACGAAACGCCCCTACCTCAGTATGAACGTTAAGCAGAGCGCCCCGAGTGCCGTTGATCCGGCATTCCGATGTCACGCCCTCCGGAGAGATCATGACGTGGTCCGGAGAACCTGGAGGAACGCGTGAACGCCCCATCGACGATGACGTCGGCCGTACGCCCGGCCACCGCCGCGGAACGCGCGGCGCGCGCCGAGGCCAACGGCGGCGAGCCGACCCTGGAGTTCGCCGAGCGGACCCCGTACGACGCCTACGTCCACGCCGGCACGCTGCACACGCTGCAGCAGACGCTGAGCAAGGACCCCGGCGAGATGTCCTTCCTGATGATCAGCCAGGTGATGGAGCTGTACTTCGGGCTGGTCCGCTTCGAGCTGCGGGAGACGCAGCGGCTGCTCGGCGAGGACGACGTCTACGGCGCGCTGGCCCCGCTGCGGCGCTGCGCGCTGCACCTGGACGGCCTGAACGCGGCCTGGCAGACGCTGCGCTGGATGACCCCGGCGGACTTCAACAAGTTCCGCAACCTGCTCGGCGAGGGCTCGGGCTTCCAGTCGGCGATGTACCGCCACCTGGAGTTCCTGCTCGGCCTGAAGACCGCGTCGCTGGTCCGCCCGTTCAAGCGCCAGGACGACGTGTACCACGACCTGCTGGCCAGCCTCAACGGCCCGAGCCTGTGGGACGACGTGATCGCCCTGCTCGCCCGCCAGGGTCACGACATCCCCGCTGAGCTGCTCACCCGCGACTTCGCCGAGGAGCACGAGGCGCACCCCGCCGTCGAGGCCGCCTGGGTCGCCGTCTACGCCGAGGACACCCCCGGCAACCTGCTCCGCCAGCTGGGCGAGGCACTGACCGAGGTCGCCGAGCGCTTCGACGTGTGGCGGCACAAGCATCTGATGGCCGTGGCGCGCACCATGGGTGCGAAGGTGGGCAGCGGCGGCTCCAACGGCTACGCCTGGCTCCAGCGCAGCATGGCCAGAACGGTCTTCCCCGAACTCTGG
The DNA here is from genome assembly GCF_016862575.1 of Catellatospora bangladeshensis. GTDB lineage: Bacteria > Actinomycetota > Actinomycetes > Mycobacteriales > Micromonosporaceae > Catellatospora > Catellatospora bangladeshensis. Next base: position 79,759 of record NZ_BONF01000043.1, read on the forward strand.
TCCGCCCGTACCCACATGTAGTACGGGTTGATCACGGCGCCGAGGTCGGGACACGCCGTCCAGCACGTCCATAAGTTCATGATCAACGCAGGGCACCCAGACAGCGAGACGGTAGATGGCAATGACCGAGGTTGACGCGCGCAGGCGCGATGAGGCCGACCCGGGGCACCGGGACCTGTTCCGGATCCCGCCGGCCGAGGGGGGCGGGTACGCCGAGGTGGCGTACATGGCGGGCAACTCGCTCGGGCTGCAGCCGCGGGCCACGCGGGATGAGCTGCTGGAGGATCTGGACGCCTGGGCGCGGCTCGGGGTCGAGGGGCATCTGGAGGCGGGGCGGCCGTGGCTGCCGTATCACGAGCTGCTGACCGAGCAGGCGGCGCGGCTGGTGGGCGGGCTGCCGAGCGAGACCGTGGTGATGAACTCGCTGACGGTCAACCTGCACCTGCTGATGGTGTCGTTCTACCGGCCGTCGGGGACGCGGACCCGGATCGTGATCGAGGACGCGGCTTTCCCGTCGGACAGCTACGCGGTGCGCAGCCAGGTGGCCTTCCACGGGCTGGACCCGGACGCCGAGGTGGTGCGGCTGCGGCCGCGCGACGGCGAGGACTGCCTGCGCACCGAGGACGTGCTGGCGTACCTGCGGGACGAGGGCGGCAGGGTCGCGCTGGTGCTGCTGGGCGGGGTCAACTACCTGACCGGCGAGCTGATGGACATCCCGGCGATCACCGGCGCGGCCCGCGCGGCGGGTGCGGTGGCGGGCTGGGACCTGGCGCACGCGGCCGGCAACGTGCCGCTGCGGCTGCACGAGTGGGGCGTGGACTTCGCCGCCTGGTGCTCGTACAAGTACCTGAACTCGGGGCCGGGCGCGCTGTCCGGCGTGTTCGTGCACGAGTGGCACCTGGGCGACCCGGACCTGCCCCGGTTCGAGGGCTGGTGGAGCACCGCGGCGGCGACCCGGTTCGAGATGACGCCGACCTCGCGGCCCCCGGCGACGGTCGAGGCGTGGCAGATCTCCAACCCGCCGATCTACGCCATGGGCCCGGTGCGGACCTCGCTGGAGCTGTTCGACAAGGTGGGTATGGAGGCGCTGCGCGCCCGCAGCCTGCGCCTGACCGCGTACCTGGAGTCGCTGCTGGACGAGGTGCTGCCCGGCCGCCCGCTGGTCCAGGTCACCCCGCGTGATCCGGAGCGGCGCGGCTGCCAGCTGTCCGTGCGCACGACCGCGATGGGCGCGAACGAGCTGGCCCGGCGGCTGCGCCACGAGCACGGCGTGATCGCCGACGCGCGCCAGCCCGACATCGTGCGCTTCGCGCCGGTGCCGCTGTACTCGACGTACGACGACTGCCGGCGGGTGGCCGAGGCCCTCGCCGCGATCTTCCCTAAGGACGCCTCATGACCAAGGGCAAGCACGTCGCCGTGGTCGGCGCCGGGCTCGCGGGCTGCCTGCTCGCCTGCTACCTGGCCCGCCGCGGCTACACGGTGACCATGTACGAGCGCCGCCCCGACCCGCGCACCGGCAAGGTCGAGCGCGGCCGGTCCATCAACCTGGCGCTGTCCGAGCGCGGCCTGGACGCGCTGCGCCGCATCGGCCTGGACACGACGGTGATGGCCGACGCGCTGCCGATGCGCGGCCGGATGATCCACCCGGTCGCGGGCGAGCTGGACTTCCAGCAGTACAGCGCGGACGGCGAGCGGGCGATCAACTCGATCAGCCGCGGCGCGCTGAACAACGCGCTGCTCGCGGCGGCCACCGAACTGCCGAACGTCTCCGCGCACTTCGACCACCGCCTGGTCGGCCTCGACCCCAAGACGGGGGAGATGCGCTTCGAGACCCCGGGTGGCGCGGTCACCGCGCAGGCCGACATCGTCCTGGGCACCGACGGGTTCAGCTCGGCGGTACGCGGGCAGCTGCTCGCGCACACCGGCCTGACCGAGAGCCTGGACTTCCTGGAGCACGGCTACAAGGAGCTGACCATCCCGGGCCGGGACGGCGAGTTCGCGCTGGACCCGGGCGCGCTGCACATCTGGCCGCGCGGCGCGTCCATGATGATCGCGCTGCCCAACCCGGACCGCTCGTTCACCTGCACCCTGTTCTGGCCGACCGGCGGCACCAGCGCCTTCGCGTCGCTGAGCAGCCCGGCCGCGATCGAGAAGCACTTCGCAGCGGTGTACCCGGACCTGCTGGAGCTGGCTCCGAACCTGGTCGACGACTACCTGCACAACCCGGTGGGCGTGCTGGGCACGGTGCGCTGCGCGCCGTGGCACGCGTACGGCCGGGTCGGGCTGCTCGGCGACGCCGCGCACGCCATCGTGCCGTTCTACGGCCAGGGCGCGAACTGCGCGTTCGAGGACGTGGTCGAGCTGGACCGGGTGCTCGACGAGACCGGCGACGACTGGGACCGGGCGCTGCCGGAGTTCGAGGCGCGGCGGCGGGAGAACACCGAGGCCATCGCGCAGATGGCGCTGGAGAACTTCGTGGAGATGCGGGACAAGGTCGCCTCCCCGGTGTTCCAGGCGCAGAAGAAGGTCGAGCACGCGCTGGAGCGGGCGCTGCCCGGCCGCTACGTGTCCCGCTACGAGCTGGTGTCGTTCTCCACCACGCCGTACGCCCAGGTGCAGCGCCGGGTGCGCCGCCAGCAGCGCCTGCTCGGCGCGGCGGCGGGCGCGGCCGTGCTGGCCGTGGGCGCGCTCGCGGCGTGGGCCTTCCGGAAGGGGACGGGCGCGTGAACTGGGACCCGACGCTGATGACCGGCCGCCCCGCGGGCGAGCCCGGCCTGCTGCGCAACTTCGTCGGCGGCGCGTTCGTGCCGGCTGAGAAGACGTTCGCGAAGGTGTCGCCGGTGACCGGCGAGAAGATCTTCGAGGTCGCCGAGGCGGACGCGTCGACCGTGGACGCGGCCGTGGCCGCCGCGCGTGCGGCGATGCGCGGGCCGTGGGGCCGGATGAGCGAGGGCGAGCGCGCGGCGGTGCTGCGGCGGGTCGCCGACGAGCTGGAGAAGCGCTTCGACGACCTGGTCACGGCCGAGGTCGCGGACACCGGCAAGAGCATCTCGCAGGCGCGTACCCTCGACATCCCGCGCGGGGCGGCCAACTTCCGGGCCTTCGCCGACATCGTGACGACCGCGCCCACCGAATCGTTCATGACCGCGACCGCCGCGGGCGGGCGCGCGCTGAACTACGCGGTGCGCAAGCCGGTCGGCGTGGTCGCCATCATCGTGCCCTGGAACCTGCCGCTGCTGCTGCTCACCTGGAAGGTCGCCCCGGCGCTGGCCTGCGGCAACGCGGTCATCGTGAAGCCGTCGGAGGAGACGCCGTCGTCGGCCACGCTGCTGGCCGAGGTGATGGCCGCCGCGGGCGTGCCGGAGGGCGTGTTCAACCTGGTCCACGGCTTCGGGCCGGACTCGGCGGGCGAGTTCCTGACCAAGCACCCCGGGGTGGACGCGATCACGTTCACCGGCGAGTCGGCCACCGGCAGCGCGATCATGCGCGCCGCGTCCGACGGGGTGAAGGCGGTCTCGTTCGAGCTGGGCGGCAAGAACGCGGGCCTGGTCTTCCCGGACACGGATCTCGATGCGGCCGTCGCGGGCTCGGTGCGGTCCAGCTTCACCAACGGCGGCCAGGTCTGCCTGTGCACCGAGCGGCTCTACGTGCACCGCTCGATCTTCGACGAGTTCGCCTCGAAGCTGGCCGCGAAGGCGTCTGAGCTGCCGTTCGGCTGGCCGCAGGACGAGGCCACGGCGAACATGCCGCTGATCTCGCGGCAGCACCGGGAGAAGGTGCTGTCCTACTACGACCTCGCCCGCAGCGAGGGCGCGACGGTGCTCGCCGGAGGCGGGGTGCCGGTGTTCGGCGACGCGCGGGACGGGGGCGCTTACGTCCAGCCGACCGTGCTCACCGGGCTGGCGCAGGACGCGCGCGTCAACCGCGAGGAGATCTTCGGCCCGGTGTGCAGCCTGATGCCGTTCGACGACGAGGACGAGGCGTTCGCGCTGGCCAACGACAGCGCCTACGGCCTGGCGGCCACCGTGTGGACGCGGGACGTGGGCCGGGCGCACCGGGCCGGGTCGCGGCTGGACGCCGGGCTGGTCTGGGTCAACACCTGGTTCCTGCGCGACCTGCGCACCCCGTTCGGCGGGGTCAAGGCCTCCGGCGTGGGCCGCGAGGGCGGCGTGCACTCGCTGGCCTTCTACTCCGAACTGACCAACGTCTGCGTGGAGCTTTCGTGACCATCGGCAAGGACAAGATCGACGAGGCGGTACGCCTGCTGCGCGACGCGCAGGAGACCCGCACCCCGTGCGCCCCGCTCCGGGAGCGCCTGCTGCCGGTCGGCGACGTGGCCTCGGCATACGCCGTGCAGCGGGCCATGACCCAGGACGCGGTCGCCGCCGGGCGGCGCATCGTCGGCGCGAAGATCGGCCTGACCAACCCCGCCGTGCAGCGGCAGCTCGGCGTGGACCAGCCCGACTTCGGGGTGCTCTTCGCCGACATGGCCGCCTGGGACGGCGCCGAGGTCGACGTGACCCGCATCCTGCAGCCCAAGGTCGAGGCCGAGGTGGCCTTCGTACTCGGCGGTGACCTGCCGCACCAGCAGGTCACCGTCGCCGACGTCATCCGCGCGACCGACCACCTGCTGCCCGCCATCGAGATCGTCGGCTCCCGCATCGCGAACTGGGACATCTCCATCGTCGACACCGTCGCCGACAACGCCTCCAGCGCCATGTTCGTCCTCGGCAACCGCCCCGTCCCGCTGCCCTCCGTCGACCTCCGCCTCTGCGGCATGGTCCTGGAACACGAGGGCGAGCCGGTCTCCGTCGGCGCGGGCGCCGCCTGCCTCGGCAACCCCCTGCACGCCGTCGCCTGGCTCGCCGAGACCATGGCGCAGGCCGGCACCCCCCTGCGCACGGGCGACGTCATCCTGTCCGGCGCACTGGGCCCCATGGTCCCGGTCACCCCCGGCGCCGCCTACGAGGCCCGCATCAGCGGCCTCGGCTCCGTCCGCACCCGGTTCACCCCATGAGTGCGTTGATCATGAACTTGAGGACGTGTTCGACGGCGTGTCGCTACCCCGGCGCCGTGATCACCGAAGCAACACGCGGTGCGGGGCAAGCAAGCGGCAAGGGAGGCAGCCGGTGAAGGCCGGAGTGGCGGTGATCGGGTCGGGGAACATCGGGACCGACCTGATGATCAAGGTGTTGCGGTTGAGTGAGTCGCTGCGGATGGTGGCGATGGTGGGGATCGATCCGGAGTCGGACGGGCTGGCGCGGGCCGCGCGGCTCGGGGTGGCGACCACGGCCGAAGGCGTGGACGGGCTCGTGAAGATGCCGGAGTTCGCCGAGGTGGATGTCGTGTTCGACGCGACGTCGGCGAAGGCGCACCGGTATCACGACGAGGTGCTGCGCAGGCACGGCAAGGTCGTGATCGACCTGACGCCGGCCGCGATCGGGCCGTACGTCGTGCCGACCGTGAACCTGGACGAGCACCTCGACCAGCCGAACGTGAACATGGTGACCTGCGGCGGGCAGGCGACCGTGCCGATCGTGGCGGCGGTCAGCGCGGTGACGCCGGTGGCGTACGGCGAGATCGTCGCGTCCATCGCGTCGCGCTCGGCTGGCCCCGGCACCCGGGCCAACATCGACGAGTTCACCGAGACCACGGCGCGGGCCATCGAGGTCGTCGGCGGCGCGGGACGCGGCAAGGCGATCATCGTGCTCAACCCGGCCGAGCCGCCGCTGCTGATGCGCGACACCGTGTACTGCCTCTGCCCGGACGCGGACGCCGACCGGGCCGCCATCGCGGCGAGCGTCGAGGACATGGTCAAGCAGGTGCAGGGCTACGTGCCCGGCTACCGGCTCAAGCAGCAGGTGCAGTTCGACACGGTGACCGTGCCCATGTTCGACGCGCCCGCGCTGCAGGTGTCGGTGTTCCTGGAGGTGTCGGGGGCGGGGCACTACCTGCCCGCGTACGCCGGGAACCTGGACATCATGACCTCGGCGGCGCTGCGTACCGCGGAGCGCCTGATGGAGCTGAAGAAATGACGACTCGGATCTACGTACAGGACGTGACCCTGCGCGACGGCATGCACGCCATCGGGCACCGGTACACGGTCGAGCAGGTGCGGCGGATCGCCGCGGCGCTGGACGCGGCGGGCGTCGCCGCGATCGAGGTGGCGCACGGCGACGGCCTGGCCGGTTCCAGCGTGAACTACGGGCACGGCGCGGCGACCGACGCCGAGTGGATCGCCGCGGCGGCCGAGGTCATGCCGAACGCGAAGCTGACCACCCTGCTGCTGCCCGGCATCGGCACCATCGCCGACCTCAAGGCCGCCCGCGACCTCGGCGTGACCAGCGTGCGCATCGCCACGCACTGCACCGAGGCGGACATCTCCGCCCAGCACATCGGCTGGGCGCGGGAGAACGGCATGGACGTGTCCGGCTTCCTGATGATGTCCCACATGAACGACCCGGCCGGGCTGGCCAAGCAGGCCAAGCTGATGGAGTCGTACGGCGCGCACTGCGTCTACGTCACCGACTCCGGCGGGCGGCTGCTCATGCGCGACGTCGCGGAGCGGGTTGACGCCTACCGGCAGGTGCTCGACGAGCGCACGCAGGTCGGCATCCACGCCCACCACAACCTGTCCCTCGGCGTCGCCAACAGCGTGGTGGCCGTGGAGCACGGCGACCGCCCCGGCGTGCCGGTGCGCGTCGACGCCTCGCTGGCGGGCATGGGCGCGGGCGCGGGCAACGCGCCGCTGGAGGTGTTCGTGGCCACCGCCGAGCTGATGGGCTGGGAGCACGGCTGCGACGTGTTCGCGCTGATGGACGCGGCCGACGACGTCGTCCGGCCGTTGCAGGACCGTCCGGTGCAGGTGGACCGGGAGACGCTGTCGCTGGGCTACGCGGGCGTCTACTCCAGCTTCCTGCGCCACGCCGAGCGCGCCTCGGCCAAGTACGGCGTGGACGTGCGCTCGATCCTGGTCGAGCTGGGCCGCCGCCGCATGGTCGGCGGCCAGGAGGACATGATCGTGGACGTCGCCTTGGACCTGGTCCGCGACGCCGAGCAGGCAGCCGCGAGCGCGGGGGAGATGGCATGAGCATCGAGACGATGGCGGCGCTGCTCGACGACGCGGCGACCGGCGCGAAGGCGATCCCGCAGCTCACGCTCGGGCACGAGCTGGACGTGGACGGGGCCTACGCGGTCCAGGAGGCGCTGATCGCGCGCCGCCTCGACCGGGGCCAGCGCCTGGTGGGCATCAAGATGGGGCTCACCAGCCGGGCCAAGATGGCGCAGGTCGGCGTACACGAGGTGATCTGGGGTCGGCTCACCGACGCGATGCGGGTGCCCGACGGCGGGCGGCTCGCCCTCGACGGCTTCATCCACCCCCGGATCGAGCCGGAGGTCGCGTTCCTGCTGGGCGAGGGCGGCATCGCCGCGGTCGCGCCCGCGCTGGAGATCATCGATTCGCGGTACGCGGACTTCCAGTTCACCCACCCCGACGTGGTCGCCGACAACACCTCCGGCGCCGCGTTCGTCATCGGCGCCTGGCAGCCGGTCCCGGCGGGCCTGGACAACCTCGGCGTGCTGCTGGAGGTCGACGGCAAGGTGGTGCAGGCGGGCTCGACCGCCGCGATCCTGGGCGACCCGCGCCGGGCGCTGGACGAGGGCCGCGCCCTCACCGCCCGCTACGGCGTCGCCCTGGAGCCCGGCTGGATCTTCCTGGCGGGTGCGGCCACGGCCGCGGTGCCGCTGACGCCGGGCGCCCACGTGCGCGCCACCGTCGAAGGCCTCGGCACCACCTCCGTGGTGGCGTCATGACCCCCCACGCGCGCCTCGTCGGCGCGGGCCGCCGCAGCTTCGGGCAAACCACGCGCCACGGCGGGATGGGCCGCCGCAGTTTCGGGGAAACTGCACGAATCCACGGCTCGGATGCTGCAGTTTCCCCGAAACTGCACGGCGCCCTCGGGCGGGCGGCGGGAAGCGGGGAGGCGGCATGAGCGGGGCGAAGACGGTCGCGGGCAAGGCGACGCCGCGCGGCAGGTTTCCGCACGTGAAGGTGGCGGGCGGGTTCGCGTTCGTGAGCGGGACGTCGAGCCGGCGGCCGGACAACACGATCGCGGGCGCTTCGGTGGACGAGATGGGGACGACCAGTCTCGACATCCGTGAGCAGACCCGGGCCGTGATCGAGAACATCGGGGACATCCTGCGCTCGGTCGGCGCGGACCTGTCCGACCTGGTCCAGGTCACCACGTACCTGGTCAACATGAACGACTTCGGCGGGTACAACGAGGTGTACGGCGAGTTCTTCGACGCCACCGGGCCGACCCGCACCACGGTCGCGGTGCACCAGCTCCCGCACCCGCACCTGCTGATCGAGATCCAAGCCGTCGCACTGCTGCCAGACAAGGAGTCGTGATGACCGAGATCACCGAGCCGGTGAGCTTCCCCGGCTGGATCGAGGAGAACCAGCACCTGCTCAAGCCGCCGGTCGGCAACAAGCAGATGTTCCCGACCGGCGACGACTTCATCGTCATGGTGGTCGGCGGGCCGAACCAGCGCACGGACTTCCACGTGGACCCGTACGAGGAGTTCTTCTACCAGATCAAGGGCACCCTGCGGATCAACCTGATGACGCCGGAGGGCCCGCGGACCATCACCGTGCCCGAGGGGCACATGTGGATGCTGCCCCGCCTCACCCCGCACTCGCCGCAGCGCGAGGCCGGCTCGATCGGCCTGGTCCTGGAGCGGCCCCGGGAGGAGGGCACGCTGGAGAAGTTCCGCTGGTACTGCCCGAACTGCGCCGAGATCGTGCACGAGGTCGAGCTGCAGGTGCGCGACATCGTCGCCGACCTCCCGCCGGTGTTCACCGCGTTCTACGAAGACGAGCAGGCGCGCACCTGCGCCAAGTGCGGCACCCTGCACCCGGGCAAGGGCTGATGGCGCCCGTAGTCGACGTGCACACCCACGTCGTGCCGAAGGGCTGGCCGGAGCTGTCGTCGGAGTGCGGCGGCGACGGCTGGCCGTGGCTGCGCGTGGACTCCGAGCACGAAGCAATGATCATGGTGGGGGAGAGCGAGTTCCGCCCCATCGGCGCGCAGTGCTGGGACGCGCCCACCCGGCTCGCCGACATGGCCGACGACGGGGTGGACGTCCAGGTGGTCTCGCCCACCCCGGTGTTCTTCTCGTACGAGCGACCGGCCGCGCAGGCGATGAAGGTGGCCCGGATCTTCAACGACCTGGCCCTGGAGGTCTGCGCGGACTCCGGAGACCGGCTGGTGCCGTTCTGCCAGGTGCCCCTGCAGGACCCCGACCTGGCCTGCGCCGAGCTGGACCGCTGTATGGCGAACGGGCACGCGGGCGTCGAGATCGGCAACCACGTCGGCGACCGCGACCTCGACGACGAGGGCATCATCCAGTTCCTGCAGCACTGCGCGCAGGTCGGGGCGCCGGTGTTCGTGCACCCGTGGGACATGCCGAACGGGCCGCGCCTGGACCGGTGGATGGCCCGCTGGCTGACCGGCATGCCCGCCGAGACGCACCTGTCCGTGCTCTCGATGATCCTGGGCGGGGTGTTCGACCGGGTGCCGGAGACGCTGCGGCTGTGCTTCGCGCACGGCGGCGGCAGCTTCCCGTTCTGGCTGGGCCGCGCGGACAACGCCTGGCACCGGCGCGGCGACGTGGTACGCGGGCAGTCCGCGCTGCCGCCGAGCGAGTACACGCACCGGTTCTACGTGGACACGGTCGTCTTCGACCCGGCCGCGCTGCGGCTGCTGGTGGACACCATGGGCGAGGACCGCATCCTGCTCGGCAGCGACTACCCCTACCCGCTGGGCGAGCGCCCGGTCGGCGCGGTGGTGCGCAAGTCCGACTTCCTCACCGACGGCCAGCGCGACAAGCTGCTCGGCGGCAACGCGCTCGCGTTCTTGAACCGGCCCGGCCTCGGGCGGGCGGCGTGACGGAGGACCGCTCGGTGCTCTCCCGCAGCGCACCCGCGCCCGACGCGACCGTGCGCTACGGCCCGCTGCCCGAACACGTCGCCGACGCCTGGCACGGCGACACGCGGGCGGCGGCCCGGCCGCTGGTCGTGTTCGTGCACGGCGGCTTCTGGCGGCCGGAGTACGACCGCGCGCACACCCACCCGCTGGCCGCCGCGATCCGCGACGCGGGCTGGACGGTGTGCTCGATCGAGTACCGCCGGGAGCCGGGCCGGCCCGAGCACACCGTGCGTGACGTGGCCGAGGCGCTCGCCGCCGTGCCCGGCGCGGTGGAGGGGCACGACGGGCGGGTGATCGTGGCGGGACACTCCGCGGGCGGCCATCTGGCGCTGTGGGCGGCGAGCGCGGCCCCGGCCCCCGGGCAGACCGGCACGCTGGCGCTGGCGCCCGTGGCGGATCTCCGGCTGGCCGAGGAGCTGCATCTCGACGACGGGGCGGTGGCGGACTTCCTGGGCGCCGAGGCGGCGTCCCGGGCCGACCTGGACCCGGCCCGGCTGCCCGCCCCTGCGGGCACGACCGTGCTGCTGCACGGCCTGCTCGACGAGATCGTGCCGGTCGCGGTGGCGGAGGCGTACACCGCCGCCCACCCGGGCAGCCGCCTCGTCACGGTGCCCGGCGCGGCCCACTTCGCCGTCATCGACCCGCTGTCGGCCGCGTGGCCGGTCGTGCTCGCGGAACTGGAGCGGCTGTCGTTTCCGGCAGCAGTTTGACCACCCCTGAGCAGGTGACGGCGCTCACTCCGCTAGCGTTGAGCCGGTAAGGGATCGGATTCGAGCCGGGGGGCTTCAAGGTGTCCACGCCAGATCTACCCGATCTGTTGATCTATGCGGGCATCCCGCTCGCGGTGATCGGCATCATCTTCGCCTTGGTGTACGCGGCCGGCGGCCGCAACGCCAAGCGTTACCGTCCGGGACGGCCGTATCAGTTCAAGCCGGTGTGGTTCCTCGCCCGGCCCGAATCGGACGGCCCCGCCGCGGCGCACGGCGCGCTCGAGGCGGCCGCCCGTGCGGAGCTGACCGCGTCCGGCGACCTGTCGCCGGTCGTGGATGTGACAGGGGGCGCAAGTGACCGCTGGTGACCAGCACGACAGCCACGACGTGGCGGTGCACGAGGTGCTCGACGGGCCGTTCACGACCCGTCAGCTGCTGCGGCTCGACGATGCGCTGCGCAAGGCCGACGAGACCACCGGCCTGACCTTCAGCGTGTACGTGGGCGACATCACCGAGCCGGTGCGCGAGGGTGCGGAGAAGCTGCACGCCCGCCTCGCCCACCCGGCGCAGTCGGTGCTGCTCGCCGTCGCGCCGGACCAGCGCCAGCTGGAGATCGTCACCGGTTCGCAGGCGCGGCGGCGGCTGTCCGACCGCGACTGCAAGCTCGCCGCGCTGTCCATGGCGGCGGCGTTCGGCGGCGGCGACCTGGCCGGCGGCCTGGTCAGCGGTCTCGCACAGCTCACCGGCCTGGCCGGCAAGCCGTCCGTCTGACGGCCGGGGCGCCGGCTTCCGGCGTCGTTCCAGAGCAAGACATGAAAAAGGGGCCGGACGCGGGTGCGTCCGGCCCCCTTTCGCGTGCTCACGCGGAGGCGGCGTCCTTGGCGCGGGCCTTCTGGGCGCGCAGCATCCGGTCGTTGCCCTCGGCCATCAGGCGGCGCAGCGAGGCGGGGTGGCCCTCCTCGGCCAGCCACGCCTGCGCGGCGGCCACGGTCTCGTCCGACACGTCGAGAGCGGGGTAGTTCAGGATCACGAACTCCTGCGCCGGCTCGCTGTCCCGGGCGGTCCACACACCGGCCACGTCGGCGAAGAACCGCGCCGTGTACGGCCTGGTCAGCTCGACCTGAGCGGTGTGCTGGAAGCCCTGGATGTAGGCGCGGTTGCGCCAGTTCGGCAGGGCCGCCGGGCCGGTCAGCTCGGCCCATACCGCGGCCTTGTTCTCGGCCGTCGGGATGAGGGCGTGCGCGAGCGCGGCGCCGATGTCGCCGGAGGCGGTGCGGTCGGCGTCGTGCTCGGCCTGGATCGCCGCGGGCTCCAGCGCGCCCATGGCGACCAGCGCCTGAACCAGCTGCCAGCGCAGCTCGCCCGCGATGGTGATGCCCTCGGGCACGCCGTCGCCGTCGAGCCAGCCGCGCAGCACGGCCAGGTCGGTGGCGGAGCGGGCCGCGTTGATGAAGGCGCGGGTCCAGGCGAGCTGGAAGCCGCTGCCGGGCTCGGCGACGGTGAGCGCCGCGCGGGCCGTGTCGGCCAGGCGGCCCCAGCCGGTGGGGGCCCAGGCGGGGTCGGCGTACACGCTGAGGACCGTCTGCACCTGGCGCAGGGTGGCGGTGACCAGGTTGATGTCGCGCTCACCGGGCAGGGCGCCGGTGACCAGGGCGGCGTAGTCGCGGGCGGACATCTCGGCGTCGCGGACCATGTCCCAGGCGGCGGCCCAGCACAGCGCGCGGGCCAGGGACGAGTCGAAGCCGCTGAGGTTGTCGACCACGACGGCCAGCGAGCGGTCGTCCAGCCGCAGCTTGGCGTAGGTCAGGTCCTCGTCGTTGAGCAGCAGCACGTCCGCGGCGCGTACGCCGGCGAGCTGCTCGATCTCCGTCTCGGCCCCGGCCACGTCGGTCTCGATCCGGTCGCGGCGCACCAGGCTGCCGTCGATGAGGTCGTAGAGGCCGACGGCGAGGCGGTGCGGGCGCAGCGTCGGGTGGCTGGCGGGGGCCTCCTGCTGCACGGCGACGCGCTGGTAGGCGCCGTCGGGGCCGATCTCGACGACCGGGCGCAGCGTGTTGACCTGGGCGGTCTCCAGCCAGGCGGCGGCGAAGGCGCGCAGCTCGCGGCCGGAGGACTCCTCCAGCGCGGACAGCAGGTCGCCGAAGGTGGCGTTGCCCCAGGCGTGCTGCTTGAAGTAGCTGCGCAGGCCGGCCACGAAGGCCTCGATGCCGACGTACGCGACGAGCTGCTTGATCACGCTGGCGCCCTTGGCGTACGTGATGCCGTCGAAGTTGACCTCGACCGCCGACACGTCGGGCATGTCGCAGTACACCGGGTGGGTGCTGGAGAGCTGGTCCTGGCTGTAGCCCCAGTTCTTGCGCAGGGACAGGAACGTGGTCCAGGCGTCGGAGAAGCGGGTGGCCTCGGCGTTGCACCAGTGCGACGCCCACTCGGCGAACGACTCGTTCAGCCACAGGTCGTCCCACCAGCGCATGGTGACCAGGTCGCCGAACCACATGTGGGCCAGCTCGTGCAGGATCGTGTTGGCGCGCTGCTCGCGCTCGAAGTCGGTGACCTCCGAGCGGAAGATGTACGACGCGTCGGCGTGGGTGACGCAGCCGAAGTTCTCCATCGCGCCCGCGTTGAACTCGGGCACCCACAGCTGGTCGTACTTGGGCAGCGGGTAGCGCACGCCGAACTGGGCCTGGAAGAAGTCGAAGCCCTGCGTGGTGATCTCGAACAGCTCGTCGGCCTCCAGGTGCTCGGCCATCGAGGCCCGGCAGAACACGCCCAGGTCGATGCCGTCGTGCGTGGTGCGGACCTCGTGGTACGGCCCGGCGCACAGCGCGGTGACGTAGGTGGACATCCGGGCCGACTGCGCGAAGTGGACCGTCTTGCCGAAGCCCTCGGTGGTGGTCTGCTCGATCGGGGCGTTGGAGACGACCTTCCAGTGCTTGGGGACGGTCGCGTGCCAGGTGTAGACCGACTTCAGGTCGGGCTGGTCGAAGCAGGCGAACACCTTCTGCGCGTCCGCGGTCTCGAACTGGCTGTAGAGGTAGACCTCCTTGTCCGCCGGGTCGACCGCGCGGTGCAGGCCCTGGCCCTGCTGGGAGAACGGGAAGTCCGCCTCGACCACCAGCGTGTTCTGCCCGGCGAGCCCGGTCAGCACCAGACCCTTGTCGGCGGCCCAGGCGCTGGTGTCCACGGCCTGGCCGTTGAGCTCGGCGCGCAGGATCTTGCTGGCCGCGACCTCGATGAACGTGCTCGCACCGGGCTCGGTGGCGGTGAAGCTGACGGTGGTCACGCTCCGGAAGGTGCCGTCGCCGGGGTTGCCGGCTCCGTCGGTCAGGTCCAGCGAGATGTCGTAAGAGTTGACCTCGAGCAGCCGGGCTCTGTCGGTGGCCTCGGCCTGGGTGAGATTGCGCGTACCGGTCACGGCGTCTTTACTCCTGTCGGGCTGCGGTGCTGAGCAGCGTGGAGGGCAGTATCGCTGCCCAGGGCAGTCTTTCATTGCGGCACCCTCGCGGGCGCGAAGTAACTGTTTCACATTGTCGCCCGTCGCGCGTGGGGAAGGTCACGCGCGCGGGTGAGAACAGCGCGTCATGATTTCACCCATGACCCCTGTAGTTGAAGGTTCCACCATCGGTATGTGGTTCGACCCGCTCTGCCCCTGGGCGTGGATGACCTCGCGCTGGCTGCTGGAGGTGGAGAAGGTCCGCCCGGTGACCGTCGAGTTCCACGTGATGAGCCTGTCCGTGCTGAACTCCGGCCGGGAGCTGCCCGAGCAGTACGTCGCGCTGATGGAGAAGGGCTGGGGCCCGGTGCGCGTGTGCGTCGCCGCCGCGCAGCAGTACGGCGAGCAGGTGCTGCGTGACCTGTACACGGCGTACGGCACCCGCATCCACCTGAACAAGCAGGAGCTGGGGCCGGAGCTGGACGCCGCCGCGCTGGCCGACGTGGGCCTCGACCCGGCGCTGGCCGCCGCCGCCACCTCGACCGAGTACGACGAGGCGCTGACCGCCAGCCACAACGCGGGCATGAAGCCGGTCGGCACCGACGTGGGCACCCCGGTCATCCACGCCCCCGGCCCGGAGGGCAGGACCATCGCCTTCTTCGGCCCCGTGGTCACCCCCGCCCCCAAGGGCGAGGACGCGGGCCGGCTCTACGACGGCGTCCTCCTGGTCGCCGGCACCCCCGGCTTCTACGAGCTCAAGCGCACCCGGGACCTGGGCCCCATCTTCGACTGAGCGGGTGCACTTTCGGGGAAACTGCAGGCAAGCCGACCCGGATTCGTGCAGTTTCCCCGAAAGTGACCCCCGCGCGGGGGTGTGCGTCCGGGAGGGGGCTCGGTCGTTGGTGAAGTGGGACACAGTGCTTCACCGATGAGTCGGGAGACAACAATGGCGGACGTCGTCGCGGATCCCTGGCGGCTGGTCGCACCGGCGCAGGCCGTCGCGGACAGCCTGGGCACCTCGTACGTCAGCGTGGAGGAGAGCCGCTGGGCGACGTGGCAGCCGAACCTGCCCGCCGAGGTCACGGCCTTTCTCGCAGAGCCGGTCGTGGTGGGCGCGTCGCCCGCGGGCCTCCTGGTGAGCGGCCGGCGCTGACCTTCCGCCGCCGGTGACCCCCGAGGAAGGGGCAGGTTCACCGGGGCGCGCCGCGCGGGGCCACGGCGTCCCAGCCGGTGGACGGCGGTAGCGTGAGCAGGCGTGACAGTCGTACACCCGATTCACACGGCCTGGCTGACCACCGGGGCCACCGGCGCGCAGAACTACGACGAGTTCGCCGACGACGCCGAGATCACCGAGATCATCGCCGCCAACCCGCGTAGCGCGCTCGCTGTCGAGATGCCGCACCGGGCGCCGGACAGCCTGGGCAGCTCCTTCACGGACAGCCTGCCCGCCGCGGTGGCGCGGCTGACCGAGGCCAAGGACGCCGGGGCGTATCGCGCCGCCGAGGACGTGGTGGTGCTCTACGCCATCACCGCGCCCGACGGCGCCGTCGCGTACGGCCTGTGGAGCATGGTCGACACCGACCAGATCTCCACCAGCGCCGACGAGCCCGGCCTGGTGATCCGCAACGAGGACGTGTTCATCGAGAAGGTGCGCGAGCGGGTGGCCCTGGCGCAGGCGCTCGGTCACCTGCTGTCGCCGGTGCTGCTGCTGCAGACCGGCCGCGGCGACGAGCTGCACGCGGCGCTGGCCGAGGCGGTCGCCCAGGCGGGTGAGCCGGCCGCGACCGACGTCGACCCGGCGGGGCGTACCCACGCGATCTGGCCGGTGCCCGCGGGGCCGCAGGCCGACGCGCTGCGGGCGCTCGCGGGCGGGGGCGACCTGGTGGTGGCCGACGGCAACCACCGCAGCCTGGCCGCGCAGACCGGCGGCTACGAGCGCTTCCTCGCCGTGGTGACCACCCCGGCCTCGGTGGCGATCCAGCCCTACAACCGCCTGGTGCACAAGCTCGACGTCACCGTCGAGGAGCTGCTGGCCCGGCTGGAGAAGGCCGGCGCGACGGTGGGTGAGGGCACCGCCGAGGTGCCCGCCACGGGCGGCACGATCCACCTGTACGCGGGCGGCCGCGCCTACGCGGTCACCCTGCCCCGGGATCCGGCCGGCTCGGTGGTGGACAACATCGACCACGCGCTGGTGGAGCGGGTGCTGTTCGGCGAGGCGCTGGACCTGGAGCCCGGCGACAAGCGGATCACCTACGTCGGCGGCGACTACCCGGCGTCCTGGCTGACCGGTGAGGTCGACGCCGGTCGGGCCGCGCTGGCCGTGCTGATCGCCCCGGTCACCGTGGACGACTTCGTCGAGGTCAACCTGGCCCGGCAGAAGATGCCGCGCAAGAGCACCTGGTTCACCCCCAAGGCCCGCGCCGGCCTGGTCGTCGCCCAGCTGCCGTGACACCGCCGCCGTGTGCCCGGGTCCCGCGCGGGTCCGGGCACACGGCTGGCAGACTTTGACCATGCGCGTATATCTTGCGGCGGACCACGCCGGATTCGAGCTGAAGGCCCACCTGCTCACCGAACTGCAGGCCAAGGGGTATGACGTGGTCGACGTCGGCGCGCACGCCTACGACGCCGAGGACGACTACCCGTCGTTCTGCCTGCACGCGGGGCACCGCGTGGTCACCGACCCGGGCAGCCTGGGCGTGGTGATCGGCGGCTCCGGCAACGGGGAGCAGATCGCCGCGAACAAGGTGCCGGGCGTGCGGGCCGCGCTGGCCTGGAACATCGACACGGCCACCCTGTGCCGCCAGCACAACGACGCCAACGTGGTGGGCATCGGCGCGCGCCAGCACTCGCTGGAGGAGGCCACCGCGATCGTGGAGGCCTTCCTGAGCACGCCGTTCTCGCAGGCGGACCGGCACTCCCGGCGGATCGAGCAGGTCGCCCTGTTCGAGAAGACCGGCGAGCTGCCGCCGCTGCCGAACTGACGGCTTTCCGACTGCCCCCGCGAGCTCAGCGCAGCGGGTCGCGCGGCACCCAGCCGCGGCGCACGATCTCCAGCTCGGCCTCGGCGCGGGCCAGGTCGTCGGCCGTGGGCCGGGCGGCGTCGCGCGCCCGCAGCGCCGCGGACAGGCTGATCTGCGACGCGCCGGGCCCGATCAGCCCGCGCAGGCCGCGTTCGAGGTCGTGGTCGTCATCGTCGTCGGAGCGACCACGGTGCCGCCGGCGCTCGTACTCCTGCATCCCGCCAGGCTAGCCGAGTGCGCGCGGGCGCCGGAATACTCGGCTGGCGGTGTCGTGCGCGCCGACTAGCATGGCGGCGTGACTGAGGGGACCGATCCGACACACGAACTGCGCCTGGACCGTACGCAGGAGATCCCGACCGAGGCGCTGCACCCGCAGCAGAACAGGCCCGGTCAGAAAGACTTCAGGACGGGCGTGGCCGCGGTGCCCGCCCAGCGTCAGGTGGAGCAGACCGTCTCCTTCGAGCCGACGCTGGTGCCGGGCCAGATCGTGACGTCCGGCCAGCTGAAGCGGCCGGACGTGCCGCTGAACGTGCGCCTGCGCCAGCTGAAGGCGGGTGGCCGGTGGAGCGTGGCCGGCGCGATCTTCCTGCTGGTGAGCTGGGGCCTGTGGGCCGCCTCGGCGGGGGGCGACGGCGATCACGGCACCGCGACGCTGGCGCTGTTCCTGGTGCTGGTGGTGGCGGTGGGCCTGTTCGCGCTGAGCCGCCTGGTCGGCGGCGTGGTGCTGGAGAAGATCATGGGCCGGACCCGGCGCAGCGCCTGGCTGTCGCACGCGTTCATCGGCCTGTTCCTGGTCGCCGCCGGTGTGTCGTATCTGAGCAGCATCCACTGGGTCGTGGACGCCTGGAACTTCCTGCGCGGCGTGCGCTGAGCCGTTAGGAAGACCGAAGCCTTCCCGAAGATCGCCGTCCCGGGCCGGGACGGCGATCTTCGCGTTTCCCGGCCACGTCCCGCGGGCATGAAATAGGGTCAAATGCCGCAGGTCGGCTCGGGAGCGCGGGAGGTGCGGGGTGCGGGTGCGTCAGCCGCTGACCGCCGCGAGCGCCGTCATGGCGCTCGGTCTCTGGCTCACCGTCATGTCCGTCGTGCTGCGCGATCCCGGCACCGGCGACAGCGGCGCCGTGCCCACGCCGCCGCGCGCCGTCGCCCCGGCGCGCCACGACCCGACCTGGCCGCCCGAACCCTCCGGATCACCGACCGAGGTGGGCCGGACGCCGGTGGGCCCGGCGCCGACCATGGTGGGCCGTACGCCCGCCCCGGCCGGCCTCGCGCCGTACGCGGGCACCTGGCGGGCGCACGGCTCCGAGCTGACGATCGGGCCTGACGGCGCCACCGAGGTGCTCCGGCTCGGGCCCTGCCGGGGCCTGTCCGCCGGGATCGACTGCGTCGCCACCGCGACGCTGCGCGCCGATCTGAGCAAGGGCGAGCCGGAGCTGGTGTACACCGGCTTCCGGTACACCGACGGCAGCGGGGCGGTCGTGGTGCCGGACAGCCTGGAGGGGCTGCCCGTGGCCGGGGACGGCTACCGGCTGCGCGTGTTCGCGCCCGGCGTCATCGAGCTGGTCCCGCTCACCCCGCACCTGCGCCAGATCATGGGCACCCCGTACCGCTGCGCCGCGGGCGCGAACGAGTACGCCCACCAGCGCCTCTGCAACGCCTGACCTCGGTCAGGGCGCGAAGGTCACCACGACGCCGGGATCGCCCAGCGAGCTGACGCCGAACGTGTCGTCGGGGCGGCCGTCGGTGTCGAGGACCACCGCGATCAGCCGGCACGGGAAGAACTCGTCCCGGCAGTCGGTCAGGTCGGCCAGGTGGCGGTAGACCGGCACCTTGACCCGGAAGGTGTCGTTGTCGCGCAGGGGCACCGACACCAGCGGCAGCTGCCCGCTGCAGCCGCTGCCCTGGACCAGCTGGTAGCAGCGCGCCTGCACGATGGTGACGTACCTGCCCTGGGAGCCCTTCGCCGAGCCGGTGACGATCACCTGCTGCCCGTCGACGAGCCCGGCGGACTGCGACAGCGCGACGGTGGCGGGGGCGCCGACGAAGTACAGCAGGCCGCTCGGCACCGAGTGCAGCTCACCGGTCACGGCGTCGGTCCACTCCAGGAAGTAGCGGCAGATGTCGGCGCGGCAGTAGACGGGCACCGGATCGCCGTACTCCAGGCTGCGGTAGACCAGCGGGAACGGGTTGAACGAGTCGTTGTACGAGCCCGCGCCGTCGGTGCTGCCCGTACGCAGCACCGGGCAGCCCAGGACGTCGCCGTCCACCTGGTACGACGGCTGGTCGCACTGCACGACGCGGATCGGGGTGCTCGGTGGCAGGCCGCTGCCCTTGACGATGACGTACGTGTAAGCGTCCAGCCCGCGCGACGGGTGCGCGGAGGCGGTGGGGGCGAGGCCGGCCCGCGCGGCGGGCGGGGCGGGCGCGGCGGCCGCCGGTTCGAGACCGATGGCGGTGGCGGTGGCGGCGAGCACGGCGGCACACAGGACGGCGCGGAGTTTCATCAGGAATCCCTTCGCTGACGGTAATCTTCCCGACGCAGTCTGTGTCATCCGCCCGGCGTGCGGAAAGCAACTGTCCGACAACGACGGACGGCAACCGTCCGGACAGGTCAGCGGTGACGTGCGCGGACGGCGCTGAGCGAGGCGCGGGCCAGCGCCGTCTCCGGGTGCCGCGGGCCGAGCACGAGCCGGCGCGCGGCCAGCACCTCGGCCAGCTCCGCCTCCGCCGCCGCGTACGCGCCGAGGTCGACCAGCAGCAGCCCGATCCGGTGCCGGGTGACCAGCACCGCCGGATGCCGGTCGCCGAGCAGCCCGCGCCGCTGCGCCAGCAGCTCGCGGGCCTCGGCCAGGGCCTGCTCGCGCTCGCCCAAGTCGTGCCGCACCTCGATCAGCGCCTGGCGGCTGAGCAGCGTCCGTGGATGCTCCGGCCCGAGCACCCGCAGGTAGTCGTCCACCAGCGCCTCCAGCGCCGCCCGCGCACCGGCCAGGTCGTCCCGGTCGTGCGCGAGGCGCGCGAGGTGGTAGCGGGTGACCAGGGTCGCCGGGTGCTCCGCGCCGAGCAGCCGGGTGCGGGCCGCCAGCACCGAGGCCAGCTCGCGGCCCGCCTGCTCGTGGCGGCCCAGCGCGCGCAGCGCGTCGGCGGCGTTGTTGCGGCTGGTCAGGGTGTCCGGGTGGTCCTCGCCGAGCACGGCCCGCCGCGCGTCGAGCGTCTTGCGGAACAGCCGCCAGGCCGCGTCGAGCTGCCCGGCGTCGCGCAGCGCCCGGCCCAGGTAGTGCTGCGTGGTGAGCGTGTCGGGGTGCGCCGGGCCGAGCGTCTGCGTGCGGGCCCGCAGCACCGCGCGCAGGCCGCGGCTGGCGTCGCCGAGCCGCCCCAGGTCGTACCAGACCCGGCTCAGGTCGTGCTGCACCTCCAGCACCCGGGGGTCGTGCTCGCCGAGCGCGGCGATCCCCAGCCGCACCAGCCGGGCGTACGCGGCCTCGGCGCGGGCGGGCTGCCCGGAGGCGCGCAGGTAGCGGGCGGCGAGCGTGGCGGCGGTCAGCACGCCGGGCGGCACCGCGCGCGGGCTGATGCCGAACCCGAGCACCAGGTCCAGCGGGCTGAAGGTGTGGTCGACCAGCGACCGCCACTGCTCCCAGGTGGCCGGGTCGCGCGGGTCCAGCTCGGTGGCCGCGCCCGCCACCAGCTCGGTGACCAGGGCGAGGTGCTCGCCGATCCGGTCCCGCACGTCCGGCGCGCGGCGGGACATGTCCCGGACGAGCTGGTGCACCACGACGACGTCGGTCGGGCCGGGGCCGGCGGGCTCGACGATGCCGAGCCCGGCCAGCGCCCGCAGCGTCTCCCAGACCTCGCGCCCGGACACCGGCCCGAACAGCGGGGACAGCGACAGCGTGGCCGGGCGCAGCAGCAGCCCGCTGGGCACGGGCGCCGGGCCCAGGCAGGACAGCAGGCGCAGCAGCGGCCGGGCGGTCGGCTGGCCGCGCCCGGCCAGCAGGTCCAGCGACAGCTCCCAGGTGCGGCCCACCGCGTCCCCGGCCGGACCGTCGCCGGGCGGCCCGGTGCGGGCCAGCACCTCGGCATGGCGGCCCTCGTCCAGCGCCCGGTCGTAGCCGGCGAAGGTGCGCGCGGCCCGCGGCCCGGCGAACGCGGCGGGGATGGCGGCCACCTCGGCGACGTGCCGCCCGGCCAGGCACAGCGCGAGCGGCAGCCCGCCCAGCCGCGCGGCGAGGTCCCGGGCCTGCTCCTCCGTGCCGGCCCCGGGCCCGGCGAGATCGGTGAGCACCCGGGCCGCGTCGGCGGCGTCGAGCGGCCGCACGGGGATCAGCTCCAGCCACGGCGGCGGCGGATCGCCCCAGGTGCCCACACTGCCGTCCCGGGTGGTGACCAGCACCAGGCCCCGTCCGGTGCGGACCGAGCGCATCCAGCCGTTGCCGTCGCCGACCGCCGCGCCGGGCAGGGCCAGCGTCCCGGGCGGGTCGTCGGCGTTGTCGAGGACCAGCAGCCACGGTCCGGGGTACGCCTCCAGCAGCCGCCATACGAGATCGGGCGGGCTGCCCGCCTTGATCTGGTCCGGGTCGGCGCCCAGCTCGGCGGACAGCGCCTGCATGCCGGCCATGACGGTGTCCGGGTCCTGTCCGGACACCCACCAGGCCGGGATGCCGCGTTCGGCCGCCATCCGGGCGGCGAGCAGCGCGACGGTGCTCTTCCCGGAGCCGCCCAGCCCGCACAGGACCAGCACGTCCGCGGCGAGGGCGGCCCGCTGCCCGGCGAGCGCGTCGAGGTCGCGGCGCAGCCGCTCGGTCACCTCGTGGCGGCCGCGCACCTCGGGGCCACGGGTGAGCCGGTCCACCGGCGGCCTGGTCGAGACGAGCACCCGGCGCCCGTCGGGACGGGCCGCGGCGGTGTCCGGCGGCGGGACAGGCGGCCCGGCCGGGGAGGTGGGGGAGGTCTGGTCGCCGCCGGCCCGGCGGGCCCGCCGCAGCGCCTGCCACCACAGGTGCACCTGCGCCTGGTCGGTCACGCCGCAGGCGGCCAGGATCCGGGGGAACTGGTCGGCCGGGCGCAGCGCGGGCAGGTGCTTGCCGCTGAGGTAGCCGCCGACGGTGCTGGCCGGGGCGCCCACCGCCGCGGCGATCTCGCGTACGGTCACCCCGGCGCGGTCCTTGGCCAGGGTCAGCTCGCGGGCGAAGTCGGTCTTGGTGGCGATACGCCGGGGCTCGGGCCGGTCGGGCGGCAGGGCCGGATCGCTGGTCACTGCGCTGCGCCCTCCGTCGTCGGCCGTCTCTCCCAGCCAACTCCGCGGCGCGGCGGCAGTCAATGTCGCCTTCCGGGCAGCGGGGGAGGCTCGCGCGCGCCTCCCGCCGCGTTGCGGGCCTGCTCGATCCCGGCGACGCCCGTCGCGCGGGCCGGTCAGCAGGAGATGCGGAACATCGAGAACACCTTGCCGAGCAGCCAGCCCCAGCCCGACACGCAGTGCGACTCCATGGTGGTCACCTCCCTCCTCAGACCGCGCCACCGGGCCGTCCGCCCGGCCGGTGGTACGCGGTCAGCACACCGCCGCGAGGCGTCCCCGGGGCCGGTGACGCGGCCACTCCGGACAGCCCCGGACGCGGTCCGGCCAGGCCGCGGGGGGTGTGCGGGTCAGCCGTGCGGGGAGGTCCGTCCCGCCGGGCCGTTGCCTATAGTGGATGAGACATTCACGGTGGTGAGCGGAGCGCCGGAGGCGCCGGATGGGGAGACCAGCCGTGCCGATCGAGAGCGCTGCGCTGGCGAAGGAGCTGGCCCAGCTGTGCAAGGGGCGGGCGATGCTGCACCCCGTGCTGCGCGAGCGGCTCGGCCCGCAGGTGCGGGCCGCGTTCGGCATCGAGGACGCCGACCAGCCGCCGGCCGTCCGCAGCAAGGTGCGGTCGTGCGTGCGGCGCCTGCTGCACGACGAGGAGCTGCAGAAGGCCGCGCTCGCGGCGCTCGCCCTGCTGCCCCGGGCGGACCAGGGCCTGCTGAAGGATCGCGAGACCGCGTTCGCCCGCATGCGCAGCTTCGAGGCCCGCACCGCCCGCCGCCGGATGCGCCGGGCGATCCGCGAGCTGGTGAACGCGCTCGCCGAGGAGCACCACGGCCGGTCCACCCCCGACGTACGCTGCGACGACGACGGCATCGTGGTGCGCACCTTCCACGCGCGCATGCGGCTGGACTCGGCCCAGCCCCGCCTGTACGAGCGGCGCACGGTGGAGGTGACCGTCGACCGGCTCGACCGGATCGCGGTCCGGCTGACCGTGCCGCAGCCGGAGCCGGACGCCGCCGAGAGCGACGTCGAGGTGTGCGGCGGGTTCGGCGGGGAGGTCGGGGAGCTGCGGCGCACCTCGCCGGTGGACTTCGAGTGGACGCTGCGCCTGCCGCGTACGCTGCGGCTGGGCGACACGCACGAGTACGGGGTGGACTTCACCATCCCGCCGGGCCGGCGGATGCGGCCGCACTACGTGTTCCAGCCGCTGGTGCCGTGCGAGCGGTTCGAGCTGGAGGTCCGGTTCGACCCGGCCCGGCTGCCCGAGCACGTCTGGCTGATCGACGGGCTGATGCTGCGGGCGCTCGACCATCAGCAGGCGCAGCCGGAGCGGCTGGTGCCCGACGGCCGGGGCGCGGTGCAGCGGACGTTCACCAACCTGCGCCAGGGCATGGTGTACGGGGTGCGCTGGTCGCCGGCCGCCCCCTGACGGCGCTGTCCGTCAGGAGTCCGGTACGCCGCGCGCCGTTGACGAGCATCGATAGCCCACATTGGCCATTATGTTGGCCATTCCGGCGGCCTTTGCAGGCGCAAACTTGGCCACGATCGAGTGGAGATCGGTGGTCGAGGGGGCTCCAGATGATCGGACATCGTGCGACGCCGTCCGGCGGGACGCCCGGCGATCGGGCCATGCCCCGGCCACCCGTTCCCGTCCGCTCTGACCACATAGGCAGGGCGACCGACCGCTTAGGCACGGAAACGGACTCTTCGATTCCGAAGTGGCTTGCCTGACCGGTTATAAACAACGCTGGGTCTGTACTCGGTTACCGTCCGTGGGCTAGCTTCTGCACAGCTTGGTCGATTTCGATCACGTCGGCTCCGGACAAGCCCGTACACGCCGGCGACGGCGCCCCCTCCCCTGAACGTGCCATCTTCTTCCGCAAGCCTCCTGCTGGGAGAGAGGAGAACCCTGACGTGGTGGATGTCGATCCGACCGGCGGCTCGGCCGCGGTGGCCGAGCTGCGTTTCCTGGCGAGCCAGGGCCGGCTGGCCGCTACCGCGCGCACCGCGACGCCCCGGGAGCGGACGGCGCTCACCGGTGCCGCGTTCACGCTGGCCTGGCCCGTCGTGTTCCACCGGCTCACCCGGATGAACGAGCAGCGCCGCGGGCACTGGACGTGCGCCATCGCGGTGAACCGGCTCGCCGACGCCTGCCTGGACCGCTTCTACGACGACGTCGAGGCGGTGGTGGAGGACCTGCTGGCCCACGCCACCATGCAGATTCACAACGCCGAGGGCTGGATCAGCGGACGGCTGCGCGCCGTGACGATCGACGCGCACCGCCGCCGCCGCGGGGCCCGCGGCGCGCAGCAGCGGCCGCGGCTGCCCCGCTGGCTCGCCGACGGGCTCGGCCACGACCCGTGGCTCACCGTGCTCGCCATCGAGATCCTGGTCTGGGTCGGCGTGCCCGGCACCGCAGGCGGGCTGCTCTGGCCGCTGGACAGCTGGGCGCAGCGCCGCGTCGCGGTCACCGGCGACGTGGCCGGCAGCGACGTACGGGCCGTGCAGCGTGACGTCGACCGGGTGCTCGCCGTGATGCGCACCAAGGAGCGCTGGTACGCCGACTACGTGGAGCGGCCGCTGGGAGCCAAGACCCCGCCGACGGCACCGGCGTTCGTGGACCGGAACGCGGCCGTGGTCGAGCCGCCCGCCCTGCTGCTGACCGAGCCGCACGAGGTGGCCGACGGCTGGCTGTCCGAACTCGCCGCGCTCGCGCTGATCGCGCTGCGGCAGGCCGATCCGTGCGACGACGCCGCGATCGAGCGGATCGTCACGAAGGTGTTCGGCCGGGTCGACACGGCCGGGGCGATGGCCGCCGCGCCGCATGCCAGCGACGGGCTCGACGCGCTCGTGGACGACAGGGCCGAGCTACGCCGTATCGTCGCCGCGGTCCGCGCCGTCCTCGCGGGCGGCTGACGCCGCGGCGATCTCCGCGCGCAACAGGGCGGCCCGGGAGTCGACGTAAGCGGCCAGAGACCCCGGGTCCGTGCCGCGGGCGAGCGCGTCCGCGGCCGCCTTGCCGATCTCACTCTCCAGCAGGGCCAGCAGGCGCTGCCGCGTCACGTCGTCAGGGTCGCCGGCGGGCGTGGTGTCGCCGGTCGCGCGAGGGCCGGCGGGATCACTCAGTGACATGACGCGCCGCCGTTCGGTCCGCGGGTGACGATCTTCACGACCGAGGTGCACCAGTCCCCGGCCGCGCGTGGGCTGCGTACCGCGTCCCGGTGGTGCACGCCCAGCGCCAGGTGCTCGGCGATGCCGTCGAGGGCCGCCGAGCGGTGGGCAGGGCGATCGGTGGTGCCCAGCCGGGTGAGGGTGAAGGACTCGGGGTTGATCTTGTCCTCCGACGCGATCAGCATGAGCCAGTCTTGCACCAGGGGGCAAGACCCGCCCATCCGGTCCTCGGGGATGCGCAGTTCGAACGGGTGCCCCTCGCCCGCCGCCGCCGAGGCGCCCGCGTCCAGGCGGCCGCCCGGGAACATCCCGGCGTCGATCGCGAACCGGTCGGTCAGGTTCAGCAGCACGCAGTACAGCGGTCGCGGCGCCGCGCTGTCCAGCCGCAGGAACACCTGTGGCGGCGCGCCGCCCGGGGTGTACGCCAGCTCGATGACGCCGCGCGGGCCCACCGGCAGCCCGGCGCGGTCGCGGGGCGCGCGGACGTCGCCGGGCTCCGCCGGGATGACCTGAAGGCGCACCAGGTCCGCCAGCCCCGAGCCCGGATTCCTGATCTCGCGTATCCGCCGCCAGCGCGCCACGTGCTCCAGCCGCCGCACCACCTCGCCGGGCGACGGGCTCTCCGGCCCGGCCGACGCCGTCGCCAGCATGGCCCCGTCGGTGCTGCGGATCACCGGGACCCCCTGCCGAGGCAGCGCCACCACCAGCTCCGCCGCCTCCCCGGCCGCGTCCCGCGGCACCAGCCGCAGGTACGGCGAGGGGACACCGCCGGGCCCGGCGGCCGCGATCGCCGCCCGGATCGCCGCCGCGGCCGGCTCGTCGTCCCCGTCGTCGCCGCCCACCGTCACCGGCGTGGGCGGCGTCGCCACCGCGGACAGCACCACCGGATAGACCGTGCCCGGCACCGGCGTCCAGCCGAGCGGCTCGACCTCGCAGCGAGCCGGGGTAACCGCGACCACCCTCGCCTCCAGCGGCGGCCGCGACCCGTGTACGGCCACCCGCGCCGACCCGTCCGACGGCATGCCGTGCACGGAGCCGACGTCGACGATCCACCGCCCGGACCCCTCCCGCATCGCCATGCCGGCGACCGGCGGGCGCACCTGCCCGCCGAGGAACGGCTGGTCGGCGATCGGCGCGGCGGCCGGGTACAGCCCCGGGGTCTGCTCCTTGATCCGGTTCTCCACGAACGACAGCACCGCGGGCACCAGCTCCCGGTAGGTGCGCGGAGCACCGGCCCGCCGCAGCTCGGCGAGCAGGCCCAGGCTGAACACGCCCCGCTGCGCGCCGTCCGGGCCCCGGCACTCGAACGCCCGCTGGTTGTCCTGGCAGGCGCTGAGCAGCACGTGGTCCGGGGCCGCGGGCGGCCCACCGGCCGTGAGCAGCTCCAGGACCCCGGGCAGCATCGCCGCCGGCTCGGGCGCGAGCGCGGGGGCGGGCGTGTGCCGGGCCCGTGCCGAGGGCAGGGTGCGCGTGCCGCCGCCGGCATGGCAGCAGTCGAGCACCACCGCCACGTGCGGCCCGCGCGCGGCGACCTCCTTGATGACCAGGGCAAGCTCCTTGTCGTACAGGTCGGCCCCGCCCGGCTCCCGGCTGTCCGCGCACACCAGCGTCTGCATGGTCGTCCCGCTGCTCTCCAGGTGCCAGCCCACGTCCGGGACCGGCGCGGTCGAGCCGTGCCCGGAGTACCAGAACAGCGCGCTGTCACCCGGCCCCGCCTGACCCAGGTGCTCTCGGAAGAGGTCCACCACCGCGCTCTTCGTCGCCGCGCCGTCGGCCAGCATCCGGATGTCGCCCTGCGGGATGCCCGCGTCCAGGAGGTAACGCCGCGCGTCCACCACGTCGTTCACGCAGCCGCGCAACTCGGGCACCGGTTCCCGGTAGGCGTCGATCCCCACGAGTAAGGCGTACACACGGTCCATGGGTTCTCCCTGCCGATCCGGGTATCGCATCCGACTCCCTCTGACGGACAGCCGGGACGGCCCATCCCGCGCCGACCGAAAAGCGATGCGATATCGGTGGTTCGGGCCAGGTCCGTGTCACGTCCGCCGGACCAGCAGCACCAGCCTGACCAGCCGCGCGGGGAACGTCTCCGCGACCGTGTACCCGTCACGCAGCGGCCCGGCCTTCTCCGTCGGCAACCCGGCGAGAGGATCGTCCGCCCCGGCCACCACGACCAGCCAGATCCGGGGCGCCTCGCCCAGACACGCCCGCCCGCACTCGGCTGCCGCGTAGGTGCCGCGCGACTCCGGCAGCGCCAGGAACGCGTCCCGGGGCGCGGCCGCCCCGCGCAGGTGATACCGCAGCGACAGGCGCTCGTTCCAGGACGAGCCGCCGAACACGATCGCGTCACCGGGCTGCTGCCGGGCCGCCACCACCCCGGCGAGCGCCCGTAGATCGGGCTGCCAGGCCGGATCCGCCCGCGCGTCGCGGTGGCCGGGCAGCGCGAGCGCGGCCAGCAGCACCAGCCCGGCCGTGCCCACGGCCCGGACGGTCCCCGGCGACCACCGGCGGGCGGCGGCGCCGTGCAGGTCGACCAGGGTGACCGCGGCGAGCACCGCCCACGCGGGCAGCACGTAGAGCAGGTAGCGGGGCACGAACAGGTCCTGCACCGGGCGCAGCGCGTACAGCAGCAGGATCGGGGCCCACGACCAGATCGCCAGCAGCCACACCGCGTCCGGCTCGGTGCGCCGGCGCCGCACGACCGCGGCGGCCACCGCCGCGACGACTACCAGCGGCAGCAGGTACGAGAACAGCAGCTCGCCGAGCACGCTGAACAGTGCCCACCAGGGCGTGTCGATCCAGCTCACCTGGCCGGTCTGGCCCCGCGCCGCCCACAGCGACGCCAGGCCCGGCGCGGCCGCCACCGCTCCGGCGGGCAGGAACGCCCCGGCCCGCCCGCGCCGCCAGGCCCAGGCGGCGTGTGCGAGCAGGAAGGGCAGCGCCAGCGGGTGCAGCGCCGTGGTCAGCGCGCCGGTGGCGGCGTACGCCGTCCAGCGGGCGGGCCCCGGGCGCTCGACGGCCCGGAGCAGCAGCAGCGCCGAGCCGGTCACCCCGGCCATGACCAGGGCGTACGGGCGCGCCTCCTGCGCGTACCGGGTGATGCCGGGCAGCAGCGTGAAGACGACCCCGGCGACCAGGCCGATCCGTGCGCCGAACAGCCGCCCGCCCAGCGCGGCGGTCATCGCGGCCGCCGCGGCCATCGCGAGCAGTGCTTGCGTCCGCAGGGCGAGCGCGGAGTCGCCGAACACGGCCACCCAGGCCCGCATGAACAGGTAGTACGGCGCGAGGACCACGTCGTTGTGGCCGAGCAGCTCACGGAACTCTGCCCAGGAGATGGTCGACGCCCACCACGTCGCCAGCTCGTCCTGCCACACCTGCCGCCCGGTCACCCCGATCGAGCCAACGACCAGCATGAGCAGCGCGGGCACCGCGGCGGCCACGGCCGGCCGTGCGGTCGGAGAGGCGGACGCCGGATCGGCATCGACATATGGGAGCGTTTCCATGCGATGACGGTAGGGCCACTTCCGCGGCCGGGCAACGGGTTGTCACGGCGACACCGCTCGCTTTGCACCCCTGCCTAAGATCTGCGCCATGCCATCCGAGCCTTCGCCCGCCCGGTCGAGGGACCGACTCCGGCCGAGCCGGCGCAGGCGGCGAACGCCGTCACCGCCACGGCGGGCACCTGCCCGACTCGGCTATCGATCCATCCCTATCGAATTGAGAAGCCTCAATCTAGGATGCTGACTTGTCAGTCCCTAGCTGGAGGCCCCCATGAATCGCCGTATCACCCAAGCGCTGCTGGTCGCCCTGGTCGCGCTTTCCCCTGCGGTGCTGCAGGCCGCGCCCGCCCACGCCGCCTCGTGGTCTGCCGTGTTCATCGAGAGCCAGCTGACCCACACCTGCGCCGCGGTTGCCGACTCCGCCGATGGCACGGCCGTCACTCAGGAGATCTGCGCCGACGTCGACCTCATGCTGTGGAACGTCACCGAGGTCGCTCCCGGGGCATACCGGATCACCAACCTCGCCAGCAGTAAGTGCCTGACCGCGGTCCTCGTGACCGGATCGCCGGTGCAGCAGCTGACCTGCAACGGGAGCGGCGCACAGCAATGGATCGGCAACGGATCGGGCAACACGTTCCGGTTCGAGAACGTGGCCAGCGGCCGATGCCTGGCCCGGCCGGGCAAGGATCCGGGCACCGCGCTGGTCCACGGCAGCTGCGCGGTTCCCTTCGCGCAGTGGAAGCTGCTCTACTGACGCCGCCGTCCCCGACGATCTGATCAGCGCCGCTTCCCGCGGTCGCGCGCGTCGAAAGGAAGGGCACCTTCTTAACGCTTTCCGTAGTAGAAGGTGCCCTTCTTACGCTGCCGGGCCGGGTGCCGCACCGGCCGGCCCGCGTGCGCCGTGGCGCGGCAGGCATGATCACGAGTTCGTGTCAGAAAGTGCAGTCAGGCCACAGGTTCTGACA
>NZ_BONF01000044.1 GCF_016862575.1 Catellatospora bangladeshensis
GTTCCACACGAGGGCCTCCCCGCCAGGGGTAGGCCCTCGTGTGCGTTGTGCCGCCATTTTCCGCGGCATCAGGAAGGATGTACCCGTGAACGCGAGTTCGAACGACAAGCCCGGACGCGACTCGTCCGGCGAAGCCGGCCGGGGCGGTGGCGGACCGCGCTCCGATAAGGGCGGCTACGACCGCTCCCACGGCAAGCGTGAAGGTTTCCGCCGTGACGGCGACCGGGCCAGGGGCTACGACGGCGGGTACGACCGTCCGCGCGGCACGGGCGAGCGCGGCGGGTTCCGCCGCGACGAAGGCGACCGCGGTGGATTCCGCGGCAATCGTGAGGGCGGCGACCGTCGCGAGGGCGGCTTCCGCTCCGGCGGCGACCGGCCCTCCTACGGCGAGCGCCGCGAGGGCGGCTACTCGCGGGGCGGCGACCGCCCCGGATACGGCGGCCGTGACAGCGGTTCCCGCGGCGACCGGCCGGCTTACGGCGACCGTCGCGAAGGCGGCTTCCGTTCCGGTGGTGACCGTGACCGTTCGAGCGGTGGTGACCGTCGTGAGGGCGGCTTCCGCTCGGGTGGTGACCGTCCCGGCTACGGCGACCGTCGTGAGGGCGGCTTCCGTTCCGGCGGCGACCGCCCTGGGTACGGCGGCGGCGAGCGTCGTGAGGGTGGCTTCCGTTCGGGTGGTGACCGGCCGTCGTACGGCGACCGCCGTGAGGGCGGCTTCCGTTCCGGTGGTGACCGTGACCGTTCCAGCGGCGGCGAGCGCCGTGAGGGCGGCTTCCGTTCTGGTGGTGACCGTGACCGTTCCAGCGGTGGTGACCGTCGTGAGGGCGGTTTCCGTTCCGGTGGTGACCGTCCCGGCTACGGCGACCGTCGTGAGGGCGGCTTCCGCTCCGGCGGCGACCGCCCTGGGTACGGCGGCGGCGAGCGTCGTGAGGGTGGCTTCCGCTCGGGTGGTGACCGGCCGTCGTACGGCGAGCGTCGTGAGGGTGGTTTCCGTTCCGGTGGTGACCGTGACCGCTCCAGCGGTGGTGACCGCCGTGAGGGCGGGTTCCGCTCGGGTGGTGACCGTCCCGGCTACGGCGACCGCCGTGAGGGTGGCTTCCGTTCCGGTGGCGACCGGCCGTCGTACGGCGAGCGGCGCGAGGGTGGCTTCCGTTCCGGTGGTGACCGTGACCGCTCCAGCGGTGGTGACCGCCGTGAGGGCGGGTTCCGTTCCGGTGGCGACCGTCCTGGCTACGGCGACCGCCGTGAGGGCGGCTTCCGCCCTGGCGGTGACCGTGAGCGCTTCGGCGGCGGGGACCGTCGTGAGGGCGGGTACCGCTCCGGCGGCGACCGTCCCGGCTACGGCGAGCGCCGTGAAGGCGGGTTCCGTTCCGGTGGTGACCGTGAGCGCTTCGGCGGCGGCGAGCGTCGTGAGGGCGGGTTCCGTTCCGGCGGTGACCGTCCTGGCTACGGCGACCGCCGTGAGGGTGGTTTCCGTGGCGGCGACGAGCGCGGTGACCGTGCCGGTTTCCGGGGTGGCGAGCGTCGTGAAGGCGGCTTCCGCGGTGACCGCGAGGAGCGCGCCGGTGGCGAGGCCGCCGAGAGCGCGGGCCGTCCCGGTCCGGAGCTGTCCGATGAGATCAGCGCGTCCGACCTCGACAGCGAGGTCCGTGCGGAGCTGCTGTCGCTGGCCAAGCCGGTGGCCGACACCGTCGCCCGGCACCTGGTCGCGACCGGGCAGCTGATCGACGAGGACCCGGAGAAGGCGCTGGAGCACGCCCTGGCGGCGCGCCGGCTGGCCTCCCGCATCGCGGTGGTACGCGAAGCGGTCGGCCTTGCCTCCTACCAGGCGGGCGACTGGGCGAGCGCGATCGCGGAGATCCGCACGTACCACCGGATGACCGGGCGGCAGACGCACCTGGCCGTGCTGGCGGACTGCGAGCGGGCGCTGGGCCGGCCGGAGAAGGCGATCGACCTGTTCCGCGGTGCCGAGCGCGAGAAGCTCAGCCAGCCCGAGGCGCTGGAGCTGCTCATCGTCGCCGCCGGCGCGCGCGGTGACCTGGGCCAGCACGAGGCCGCCGCGGCGATGCTGCAGGTGCGCGAGCTGACCGTCGAGTCCACCGAGGACTGGTCGCCGCGGCTGCGTTACGCGTACGCCGACGCGCTGCTGAAGTCCGGCCGGACCGAGGAGGCGCGGGAGTGGTTCGCCAAGGCCGCCGCGGCCGACACCGACGCGGTGACCGACGCGGCCGAGCGCCTGCTGGAGATGGACGGCGTCGAGATCGAGGACGAGTCCGACGAGGACGACGACCGTGCTCCGGCCGCCCGCCGTGCCGAGGGCCGGTCCGATGACGACGAGGCCGACGACCGCGACAAGGACGACGAAGACGACCTCGACGACGATGACGAGGACTACGACGACGAGGACGACGAGGACGACGACGATCTCGACGGCGGCGAGGGCTACGACGGCGACGCCACCGACGACGACGAGGACGACCTCGAGGACTTCGACGAGAAGCCGGGCGCTCCGGCGGCCGACGCCGAGCGGAAGGCCGACACGGACAAGTGACCGAGCTCGTCGAGAACTATGACCTGGTCATCTTCGATCTCGACGGCGTGCTGTACCTCATCGACCGCCCCATTCCCGGGGCGGTCGATGCGTTGGCCCGCCTGAGGGAAGAGGGCAAACCGGTGCGCTTCGCGACCAACAACGCGTCGCGCCGCGCCGCCGAGGTCGCCGCCCTGCTGCGCGGTATGGGCATCGCGGCCCAGCCGCACGAGGTGCTCACCTCGGCGGGGGCGGCCGCGGCGCTGCTGGCGCAGCGGCTGGAGCCGGGCGCGCCGGTGCTGGTGCTGGGCGCGCCCGCGCTGCGCAGCGAGGTCGCCGATGTGGGCCTGCGGCCGGTCGACAGCGCCGACGACAACCCGCGCGCCGTGGTGCAGGGGTTCGGGCCGGACCTGGGCTGGAAGCAGCTGGCCGAGGCGTGCGTGGCGATCCGCGCGGGCGCCTGGTGGGTCGCGACGAACACCGACAAGACCCTGCCGACCCTGCGCGGGCCGTTGCCCGGCAACGGGTCCCTGGTGGCGCTGCTGGCCACCGCGCTGGAGCGGGAGCCGGACGTGGTGGTCGGCAAGCCTGAGCCGGGCCTGTTCGCCACCGCGGCGGGGCAGGCGTCGGCGCGGCGGGTGCTGGTCGTCGGCGACCGGCTGGACACCGACATCGCCGGCGCGCACCGCGCTGGAATGGACAGTCTGCTGGTGCTGACCGGCGTGTCGACGGCGGTCGAGGCCGCCGCGGCGGGCGGGCAGCTGCGCCCGACGTATGTCTCGGCGGATCTCGGGGGGCTCTTCGCTGCTCCGGCGGTCCCGGCCCTGTAGCGTTGGTCGGCGGAACGGTATGGCCGCGTGGACGCGGCCCGTGCTGGGCAGCAGTCGTCGGGAGAGGTGGTGACCGCCGTGGCGCAGAAGTCGGGCGAGCCGAAGCAGGACGTGGTGAAGGCGTACCTCGAGCTGGCCCTCGGGCTGACCGAGGCGTCGAAGAAGAAGGCGGAGAAGACCGTCAAGAAGGCGGCCAAGGGGCTGCTGGGCAAGAGCGGCGCGACCGCGACGCAGCTGCAGGCCATGGCCGAGGATCTGGTCAGCACCGGCCTGCAGAACCGGGAGGCGGTCGCGCGGATCGTGCGGCTGGAGCTGGACCGTGCCCTGGGCCGGGTCGGCCTGGCCACCGCCGAGGAGGTCGCCACCCTGACCGCCCGGATCGAGGACCTTGAGGGCGAGCTCCGCGAGGCGAGGATCGACGCCGCGGTCGCGGCGGCGCGTGCGGCCTCGGCCAACGGCGGCGGTTCCGCCAACGGCAGTGCCACGGCCGCCGCGCCGTCGGCGGAGGCCGCCGAGGAGGACACCGCGAGCCCGGTGGCGAAGAAGGCCGTCGCGGGCAAGGTCGCGCCGCCCGCCGTGCGGGTGCCACCGCGGGGTGGGGTCGCCGAGCGGCCCGAGGTCATCGAGCGCCCCCGTGAGCTGCCCAGGCCGGCGAAGAAGGCGGAGGCCGCGAAGCCGGCGCCGAAGCCCGCCCCGCCGAAGAAAGCCGTGAAGGCCGTCGCCAAGAAGGCCGCGCCGGCCGCCGAGCCGCAGGCCGCGTCCGAGGACGTGCCGGTGGCCGCGAAGAAGGCCGTGGCGAAGAAGGCCGTCAAGAAGGCTCCGGCCGGCAAGGCGGCCCGGGCATGAGCTCTCCGCAGCTGCCGCTGTCGTTCTCCCCGGCGGTGCCCGCGCCGCGTCCGATGCCGACCCCGGCGACCCTGATGCCCGGCCCCACCGGCCATCACGCCGTGGACGCCGCCGTGCGGGGGGTGGCCAACGCCGCCGACCTGCCGCTGGCCGAGCAGCTCGCGGCGTACGAGGCGGCGCACCGGACGCTGCGGGAAGTCCTCGCCGCGATCGAGGCGTAACACCCATGGCACGACGTGTCCGGCTGGACGCGGAGCTGGTCCGGCGCG
Source organism: Catellatospora bangladeshensis (assembly GCF_016862575.1). GTDB lineage: Bacteria > Actinomycetota > Actinomycetes > Mycobacteriales > Micromonosporaceae > Catellatospora > Catellatospora bangladeshensis. Next base: position 4,476 of record NZ_BONF01000044.1, read on the forward strand.
GGCTGGCCCGGTCGCGGGAGCAGGCCGGTGAGCTGATCGCCGCAGGCCGGGTCGAGGTCAGGGGCACCGTGGCGCACAAGGCCGCGGCCATGGTCGACCCGGCCGACGCGCTACGCGTCACCGGCGAGTCCACCGGCGACGACTACGTGTCCCGGGGCGGGCACAAGCTCGCCGGGGCGCTGGCCGCGTTCACGCCGCGCGGGCTGGCCGTGGCCGGGCGGCGCTGCCTGGACGCGGGCGCGTCCACCGGCGGCTTCACCGACGTGCTGCTGCGCAGCGGGGCGGCCGAGGTGGTCGCCGTGGACGTCGGCTATGGGCAGCTCGCCTGGTCGCTGCGCACCGACGAGCGGGTGAAGGTGCACGAGCGCACCAACGTGCGCACGCTCACCCCCGAGGTCATCGGCGGCGTGGTGGAACTCACCGTGGCCGACCTGTCGTTCATCTCGCTGCGGCTGGTGCTGCCCGCGCTGGCCGCGTGCACCGACGGTGACCTGGTGCTGATGGTGAAGCCGCAGTTCGAGGTCGGCAAGGAGCGGGTCGGCGCGGGCGGCGTGGTGCGTGATCCGGCGCTGCGGGCCGAGGCCGTGCTCGACGTCGCCACCGCGGCGACCGCGCTCGGCCTGGGCACGGCCGGGGTGACGGCAAGCCCGCTACCAGGGCCGTCGGGCAATGTGGAGTTCTTCGTGTGGTTCCGGCGTGACGCACCCGCCCCCGCGGTGGCGGACATCCGCGCCGTGGTGGAGGCTGGGGTGCCGAACGCACCTGACGCGGAGGACTGAATTGGAGCGCGTGGCGCTGCTCGTCACCCATACCGGCCGGAAGGACTCCACCGACCACGCCCGCACCGTGGCGCGGGACCTGATCGCCGCGGGCTTCACCGTGCGCGTGGTCGCCGAGGAGGCCGAGGACCTGGACCTGTCCGGGGTCACCCCGATCTCGGGCGCCTGCGCCGCGCAGGGGGCCGAGATCGTGTTCGCCCTCGGCGGCGACGGCACCCTGCTGCGCGCCGCCGAGCTGGCCCGCCCCGAGGGCGCGCCGCTGCTCGGCATCAACCTGGGCCGGGTCGGGTTCCTGGCCGAGGCCGAGATCGCCGACCTCGACCAGGCGGTACGCGACGTGGTCGCCCGCGACTACAGCGTCGAGGAGCGGCTCACCATCGACGTCACGGCCGAGCTGGCCGGTGAGGTGATCGCGGAGTCGTGGGCGCTCAACGAGGTCACCGTCGAGAAGGGCAACCGCGAGCGCATGCTCGAGCTGCTGGTCGACGTCGACGGGCGCCCGCTGTCGCGCTACGGCTGCGACGGCGTGGTGTGCGCCACCCCGACCGGCTCGACGGCGTACGCCTTCTCGGCGGGCGGGCCCGTGGTGTGGCCGCGGGTGGAGGCGCTGCTGCTGGTGCCGATCAGCGCGCACGCGCTGTTCAGCCGGCCGCTGGTGACCGCGCCGGACTCCGTCATCCAGGTGACCATCGACCCGTACACCGAGCACGCGGTGATGAGCTGCGACGGCCGGCGCGTGTACAGCCTGGCGCCCGGGGCGCAGGTCACCATGCGGCGCGGCGAGCTGGCGGTGCGCGTGGCGCGGCTGCGGCCGCGGCCGTTCACCGACCGGCTGGTGGCGAAGTTCGGGCTGCCGGTGGAGGGCTGGCGGGGGCACGGACCGCGCCACCCTGGTCACTGAGCGGTACAAACGCACGGCCCGGCGTGACACTGTCGGAGGGGCGGGCTACTGTCACCTGTTGTGCTGGAAGAGTTGCGCATCACCGGCCTCGGCGTGATCGAGGACACCACCCTCCCGCTGACCCGCGGCATGAACGTCATCACCGGTGAGACCGGTGCCGGCAAGACCATGGTCGTCACCGGTCTCGGCCTGCTGTTCGGCGGCCGGGCCGATGCCGGGCGGGTCCGGGCCGAACCGGGCCGGGCCACGGTCGAAGGCAGGCTGCGCCTGACGGGCAACGCCGCCAGCGCGGTGGCCACCCGGGTCGCCGACGCGGGCGCCGAGTCCGACGTCGACGGCAGCCTGCTGATGAGCCGCACCGTCACCATCGAAGGCCGCTCCAAGGCCCACGTGGGCGGGCGGACCGTGCCGGTGTCGCTGCTGGGCGAGGTCGGCGAGCTGGTGCTCGCCGTGCACGGCCAGTCCGACCAGCTGCGGCTGCTGCGCCCCGCCGAGCAGCGCGGCTCGCTGGACCGCTTCGCCGGTCCCGAGCACGAGAAGCTGCTCGTCGAGTTCCGGGAGCTGTTCACCCGCTGGCGCGGGGTCGCCGACGACCTGGCCGACCGGCGCCGCAACGCGCGCACCCGGGCCCAGGAGGCCGACCTGCTGCGGCTGGGCCTCGACGAGATCACCCGGGTCGACCCGCAGCCCGGCGAGGACGACGAGCTGCGCACCGAGGCCCAGCGGCTGGAGCACGCCGAGGGTCTGCGTACGGCGGCGCACATCGCGCACCAGGCCGTGGCCGGTGGCGGCGAGACCGACAGCGAGGACGCGACCAGCCTCGTCGGCACCGCGCGGCGCACCCTGGAGTCGCAGTCCGGCGTGGACCCGAAGCTCGGCGAGTTCGCCGCGCGGCTGGAGGAGGCAGCGTCGCTGCTCGGCGACGTCTCCGTCGAACTCTCGACGTACCTGGCCAGCCTCGACGCCGACCCGGCCCGGCTGCAGTTCATCTACGAGCGGCGTGCCGCGCTGCGCTCGCTGACCCGCAAGTACGCCGACGACATCGACGGCGTGATCGCCTGGGCCGACAACGCCCGCGCCCGCCTCGGCGCCCTGGACAGCTCGGACGAGCTGCTGGAGGAGCTGGAGCGGGAGATGCACCGGCTCGCCGGGGAGGTCGCCGAGCTGGCCGCGAAGCTGCGTGACGCGCGCCTGGAGGCGGCCGGCCGGTTCGCCGACAAGGTCACCGTGGAGCTGGCCGGTCTGGCCATGCCGCACGCCCGCATCCAGGTGCTGGTCGTGCCGCGCCCGGCCGGTGACATCAGCCTGCCGGTCGGCGGCGTCGAGTCCGGGGTGACCGCCGACGGCGCCGACGACATCGAGCTGCGCCTGCTGGCCCACCCCGGCGCGCCCGCCCTGCCGCTGCAGAAGGGCGCCTCCGGCGGTGAGCTGTCCCGGGTGATGCTCGCCATCGAGGTCGTCTTCGCTGGTGCGGGCGGCCCGCCCACGCTCGTCTTCGACGAGGTCGACTCGGGCGTCGGCGGCACCGCCGCGGTCGAGATCGGCCGGCGCCTGGCCCGGCTGGCCCGCAACCACCAGGTCCTGGTCGTCACGCACCTGCCGCAGGTGGCCGCGTTCGCCGACCGGCACCTGGTGGTGGCGAAGGACACCGGCGGCGCGATCACGACCAGCGGGGTGCGCGTCGTCGAGGAGACCGAGCGCTCCCGTGAGCTGGCCCGCATGCTCGCCGGCCTGCCCGACTCCGACCTCGGCATCGCCCACGCGGAGGAGCTGCTGGCGGTCGCCGCCCGCGAACGCGCCAACGCCGCCTGACCGTCCAAACCGCGAGGGGCACCCACCGCCACCCGGCGGCCGGGTGCCCTTCGCGTTCCGGAACCTTAGGGGCCGCAGCCGCCGCTCCCCGCCACGCCCGAATCTGCCGACATCCAGCCACGGGCACCGGCCACCCGCCACCCGCGACTCGCGACCCGCGATGATCGCGATCTCGTGTCACAAAGTGCGGCTGAGCCACACCTTCCGACACGAGATCGCGATCATGCCCTCGCAGCGGTCGGGTTGCCTCCGGGAAGATCGCGGGTTCGTGTCGAAACCTGTGGTGGGACCGCACATCGCGACACGAACTAGCGATCATGCCCCCTGCGGTGGTCGGACTACCTGCGGAAGATCGCGGGTTCGCGTCGCAACATCCGGCGCAGGCGCGGGATCCCGGCGGTGGTGGGGGCGGGCATGAGGTAGGTCACCGACCCCTGCTGGAGGGTGCAGAATCGGCATGGTTTGCCCGATATGAGCAGCTGGGACGGGCGTGCCGGTCGGCGGCAGAGGCGGACGGATGTCACGATGGGGTCGGCGAGGTTTCGGACATCACAATTCGGCCCGGATGGGTCGATCATGGGTGTCGGTGCGCGCCAACACCGGACTGACATGCCAGGATGGCTGCGATGCGTCTTCCCACCTTGCGCCGGACCCGGCCCGCCGAACCCGGGATCCTGACCGGCACCGCTCGGCTCGATCGCCGCACCAAGCGGCTGGTCGGTCGGCTGCGTCCCGGCGAGATCGCCGTGATCGACCACGTCGACATCGACCGGGTGGCCGCCGACTCGCTGGTCGCCGTGGGCGTGGCGGCGGTGCTGAACGCCAAGCCGTCCATCTCCGGCCGCTACCCGAACCTGGGCCCCCAGGTGCTGGTCGAGGCGGGCATCACCCTGCTCGACGACCTGGGCGAGGGCGTCTTCCAGCAGATCCGGGAGGGCGACACCGTCCGGGTCGAGGGCAACACCGTGTACGTGCGCGGCGAGCCGGTCGGGCACGGGGTGCGCCAGGACGCCGACAGCATCGCCAAGGCCATGCTCGACGCCCGCGAGGGCCTGTCGGTGCAGCTGGAGGCGTTCGCGGCGAACACCATGGAGTATCTGAAGCAGGAGCGCGAGCTGCTGCTCGACGGCGTCGGCGTGCCCGAGATCAAGACGCAGATCGCCGGGCGGCACTGCCTGATCGTGGTGCGCGGCTACGACTACAAGGCGGACCTGGACGTGCTGCGGCCGTACATCCGCGAGTTCAAGCCGGTCCTGATCGGTGTGGACGGCGGCGCGGACGCGCTGGTCGAGGCCGGATACACCCCCGACATGATCATCGGGGACATGGACTCGGTCACCGACGACGTGCTGCGCTGCGGCGCCGAGGTGGTCGTGCACGCCTACCCCGACGGCCGCGCGCCCGGCCTGGACCGGGTGCACCAGCTCGGTGTCTCCGGGATCACCTTCCCGGCCGCGGCGACCAGCGAGGACATCGCGATGCTGCTGGCCGACGAGAAGGGCGCGACCCTGATCGTGGCCGTCGGCACCCACGCCACGCTGGTGGAGTTCCTGGACAAGGGCCGCGGGGGCATGGCGTCGACGTTCCTCACCCGGCTGCGGGTGGGCGGAAAGCTGGTCGACGCCAAGGGCGTCAGCCGGCTGTACCGGCAGAGCATTTCAGGTTCCTCGCTGCTTTTGCTGGTATTGTCCGCCATCGCGGCGATGGCGGCGGCCGTCGCCGTGTCCACCGTGGGCAAGGCTTACCTGTCGCTGGCCGCGGAGTGGTGGGACGACGTGATGTTCCACCTGCAGCGGCTGTTCTAGGGACCCCGGACGATCAAGAGGCTCTGACGTGATCAACTTTAGGTACCACGTGGTGTCCATGACGGCGGTGTTCCTGGCCCTGGCCATCGGGCTGGTCGTCGGAACCGCGGCGCTCAACGGCCCGGCGGCCGACGCGCTCGAGGACAACGTCAACGCGCTGCGCAAGAACAATTCGCAGCTGCGCGACCAGGTGACCGGCCTGCGTGACCAGGCCAACCGCGAGGAGCAGTTCGTCACCGAGGCCGCGCCGATCATGCTGAACGGCAAGCTCACCAACCGCCGCGTGCTGCTGCTGGTGATGCCGTCGGGCCGCGACCAGGTGGACGGACTGGAGGCCATGCTGAAGACCGCGGGTGCCAAGACCGTCGGCACCGTCGAGCTGACCGACAAGTTCTTCAACCCGGACAACAGCGTCGAACTGCTGGACCTGGAGAACAAGGCCGAGCCGGCCAGCGTGCCCACCACCGCGATCCCGCTCAACAGCGAGGGCGTCGAGTCGTCCAGCGCGCTGCTGGCCGCGGTGCTGCTCGACCGGACCCCGGCGGTGCCGGCCGCGGACCGCGCGGCGGTGCTCGCGGCGTACAGCAAGCTCGGTTACCTGACGGTCGTCGGCAGCGTGTCCGGCCCGGCCGAGGCCGTGGTCATCGTCTCCGGCTCGCCGTACACCGACAGCCAGGCCGCGGGCAAGAACGCCGCGGTCAAGACCACCGCGGTGCAGTTCGACCACGCCGGGGTCGCGGTCGTCGGCGGCGTGCTGGGCGGCGAGGGCAACCTCATGATCGAGGTACGCGACGACGCCACGCTCGCCAAGACCATCTCGACCGTGGACAACGCCGAGACGGTGCAGGGCCAGGTCGCCTCGGCGCTCGCGCTGCACGAACAGTTCTCCGACAACAAGGCCGGCCACTACGGCGTCGGCACCAACGCCAGCGCGCTGCTCCCGCAGCAGCAGAAGTGAGCTGAGGTGGGCTTACTCGCCCGAGTAGCACTGATCGGCCTGGGCGCTTACGGCGCCCGGGCCGCACTGCGTACGGCACGCACCCGCCCCGAGGCGGCGCGGCTGGAGCGCACGAACTTCCGCGGCCGCACGGTCACCCTCGCCGGGGGTCCCGCGCTGGCCGTCTCGGCGAGCGTGAGCAGCGCCCTCGGCGCCGGTGACGCGCGCACCGCCACGGCCGCGCTCGCCGCCGGGCTCTCCGGCGGGGCGGTCGGCCTGTACGACGACATCGTCGGCGCGCGCCCCGACCAGAAGGGCGACAAGGGCTTCCGCGGGCACCTGCGGGCGCTGCGCGAGGGCCGGGTCACCAGCGGACTCGTGAAGATCGCCGGAGTGGGCGCGGGCGCTCTCGCGGCGGCGGCGCTGCTGCCGGACCGGCGCGGCCGCGGCAGGCTCGGGCGGGCCGCCGAGGTGGCGCTGGGCGCCGGGGTCATCGCGGGCAGCGCGAACCTGTACAACCTGCTCGACCTGCGCCCCGGCCGGGCGCTCAAGGCGGGTCTGCTGGTCGGCGCGCCGCTGACCGCCACTCGCGCGGGCGGCCTGGCCGCCGGGCCCGTCGGCGCGAGCGCCGGGCTGCTGCCCGACGACCTCGGCGAGGAGATCATGCTCGGCGACTCCGGCGCGAACGCGCTCGGCGCGCTGCTCGGCGTCGCCGCCACCGCGCGCACCGGGCTGTTCGGCCGGGCCGCGCTGCTCACCGGCATCGGTGCGCTCACCCTCGCCAGCGAGAAGGTCAGCTTCACCAAGGTCATCGAGCGCACCCCCGTGCTCCGCGAGATCGACGCCTGGGGCCGCCTCCCGGCCCCGAAGCAGCAGCTTCCGCAGGCGCGCCAGGCCGCCGACGATCCCGCGCCGCAGGCAGTGGCCACGACGACGCCGCAGCCAGGCCCGGCAGCCGGAACCCCGCTGGCGGCGCTGACGGGCCGCGCAGGAGGCACTCAGCAGCCGCAGGCTGCCGCACCCACGACGGGCCAGCCGGGCACTCCGCCGCAGCAGGCTGCCGCGTCCGTGACAGGCCAGACGAGCAATCCGCCGCAGGCTGCCGGGCCCTCGACGGTCCAGGCGAGCACTTCGGCGCAGGCTGCCGATCCGACAGCGGGCGACGGGGCGAGCGCTCCGCAGGTGCCGGTGACGGGGGAGCAGGCCGCGACGCCGCGGCGCGCTGCCGCACGCAAGGCATCCCGGCAGGCCGCTGACGCTGGTGGCGGCCATGGGCCACGCGCTGCTGAGGTCGACCACGCCACCGACGCCGAGGCCGCCACACCGGCCGAGGAGGCCGCTGCCAAGCCGCAGCCGCGAGCACGGGCCCCGCGCCGTACCCAGAAATGACCGTGACCGCTGACGACAGGGTCGCGCCGCGCGGCCCCGCTGCGGCGCGGATCGCCGGTGCCGCGACGCTGATCGCCGGGCTGACGGTGCTCAGCCGGCTCGCGGGCTTCGCCCGCACCCTGGTCTTCTCGCAGACCGTCGGCGTCGACGACCTCGGCGGCGTCTACCTGGCCGCTAACACCATCCCGAACATCATCTTCGAGATCGTCGCAGGCGGCGCGCTGGCCGGGCTGGTGGTGCCGCTGCTGGCCGGGCCGCTGGCCGCCGGGGACCGCGACCAGGTGCGCCGCACCGTCTCGGCGCTGCTCACCTGGACCCTGGCCGCGCTGGTGCCGCTGGCGGTGCTGCTGTGGTTCGGCGCGGGCACGGTGATGTCGCTGCTCCAGCCGGGAAACTCCCCGGTCCTGCACGAGGCGGGGGAGTCGATGCTGCGGGTGTTCGCGCCGCAGTTGCCGCTCTACGGGATCGGCATCGTGCTCACCGGCGTGCTGCACGCGCACCGCCGCTTCGCCTGGCCGGTGCTCGCCCCGCTGCTGTCCAGCCTCACCGTGATCGGCGCGTATGTGCTCTTCGCCTCGCGAGCGGGCAAGTGGCCCGCGGCGGAGACGGTGTCCGTTGGCGAGCTGGCGATCCTGTCCGTCGGCACCACGCTGGGAGTGGTGGTGCTCTCGCTGTGCCTGGTGATTCCGGTGAGCCGGCTGCGGCTGGGGCTGCGGCCGACGTTCTCGGTCGACCCGGGGCAGCGGCGGCGCATCGGCGGGCTGGCCGCGGCGGGTATGGCCACGGTCGTCGCGCAGCAGGTCGCGCTGCTGGTGACGATCCGGCTGGCGTCGGACACCGGCCCGGCCACCAACGCGGTCTACAACCTCGCCCAGACGGTCTACCTGCTGCCCTGGGCGGTGCTGGCGGTGCCCGCGGCGACGGCGGCCTACCCGGCGATCGCGACCGCGCACGCCACCGCCGACACGGGCACCCTGCGGCTCACCACGGCCCGCACCGGCCGGGCGGTGCTGCTGCTCAGCGGTCTCGGCGCGGCGGGCCTGGCGGCGGTGGCGGCTCCGGCGGCGGCCCTGCTGACGTACACCGACGGCGACCCGGCCCGCAGCCGCGCGCTGGCCACCGCTGTGATCGCTTTCACGCCGGGCCTGCTCGGCTACGGCCTGTCCGCGCTGCACCAGCGCACGCTGTACGCGGTCGGTGCGAACCGGCTCGCCGCGCTGGGCGTGTCCGGCGGCTGGGCGGTCGCGCTGGTCGCGGCGCTGGTGTTCTCGCACACCCTGCCCGACGGCGCGCGTGCCGCGGCGCTGGGCGCGGCCAACTCGATCGGCATGCTGGTGATGGCGGTGCTGCTCGCCGTGGCGGTCCGTGCCCGGGTGGGCGGTCCGGCCCTGTCCGGGCTGTTCCGCGCGGCGCTGGCGGCCTCCGTCGCGGCGCTGGCGGGTGCGGTCGCGGGCATCGAGGCGGGGCGCGCGGTGGTGTCCGGGACCCCCGGCATCATGGGTCTGGCCGGACAGGGCATGCTGTCCGGTGGCGTGTCGCTTGTAGTCTTTCTGATCGTCTGCGCCCTGCTCGACCTGCCGGACCTGCGGCCACTGCTCGACCGGGTGCGGCGCCGGCGCGGATGACGGGCGCGGCACACACGGGGCGAGAGGCGGGAGGACCGTTGACCACGGGGACCGAATGGACCGGCAGTGTCGTGCTGCTGCTCGCCTCCAGCACGGGAGGCATCGGCCAGCACGTGGCCGGCCTGGCCGAGGGCCTGTCGCAGGCCGGGTGCGACGTGACGGTGTGCGGCCCCGCCGCCACCGAGGAGCACTTCCGGTTCACCGACCGCGGCGCCCGGTTCCACCCGGTGGAGATCCCCGCCGAGCTGCACCCCAGTGACATGCGTGCGGTACGCGCGCTGCGCCAGTTCCTGGCCGGGGCCCGGCCGGACGTGCTGCATGCGCACGGCCTGCGCGCCGGTCTGGCCGCGGCGCTCGCCCGGCCCGCCTGCCCGCTGGTGACCACCTGGCACAACGCCCCGCTGCGGGCGGGACTGCGCGGCCGGGTGCACACGATCGTCGAGCGCATCGTGGCGCGCGCCTCCGCGGTCACCCTCGGCGCCTCCGCCGACCTGGTCACCCGCGCGAACGCGGTGGGCGCCGCCGACGCCCGGCTGGCCCCGGTCGCCGCGCCCCGGCTTCGGCGCACCCGGCGCTCCCGGGCCGCGGTCCGCTCCGGCCTGGGCCTCGCCGACGGCGTGCCGGTGGTGCTGTCGGTGGGCCGCCTGCACCCGCAGAAGGCGTACGACATGCTGGTCAGCGTCGCCGCGCGCTGGCGGGACATGTCCCCGATGCCGCGCGTGCTGATCGCGGGCGAAGGCCCGTCCTACCTCGACCTCGCCGCGCAGATCTCGCAGCTGCGCGCCCCGGTGACCCTGCTCGGCCACCGCAACGACGTCGGCGACCTGATCGCCGCCGCGGACCTCGCCGTGGTCACCAGCGTCTGGGAGGCCCGGCAGCTGTTCGCCCAGGAGGCGCTCAACGGCGGCCTGCCGCTGGTGGCGACGGCCGTCGGCGGCATACCGGAGCTGGTCGGCGACGGCGCGCAGCTGATCGAGCCCAACGACCCCGACGGCCTGGACGCGGCGGTGCGCAAGCTGCTCGGCGACGAGCAGGCCCGCGCCCGCCTGGCCGAGCGCGGCACCGCGCAGGCCGCGACCTGGCCCGACGAGCCGGCCACCATCGCCGGGGTGCGCGCCGTGTACGCCGAGCTGACCGCGCAGGCCCGTACGGGGCGCGCCTGATGCTGCCCCGGCCACCCCTCCGCCGCAGCGCCCGCCGTCCCGCTCCCCGCCGGGTGTTCGGCATGGCGCTCGGGCTGACCCTGCTCGCGCTGCTCGGGCTGGCCCTGCCCGGCCTGTCCGGCCCGGCCGCCGCCGCCCCCACCGAGGACGACGAGGCCGACTACGTCGTCATTGCCGGGGCCGCCGGCCTGCGCTGGGACGACATCGACGCGGACCGCACGCCGAACCTGTGGCGCTTGGCCGAGCGCGGTTCCATCGGCTCCCTGTCGACGCGCTCCGCGCACGTGCCCACCTGCCCGGGCGACGGCTGGCTCACGCTGGGCGCGGGCAACTACGCCGACCGCACCGGTGTCGGCGACGAGCCCGCCGACGAGGCCCGCCAGCAGGACCCGGACCTCGCCGAGCAGTGCCCGAAGCTGAACGTGCCGATCGAGCAGCCGGACGCGTTCGGCGCGTTCCTGCCCGACCAGGAGGCGGTGGTGGAGCGCCAGCGCGAGCTGCCGTACGGCACCGTGCCCGGGGCGCTGGCCGAGTCGGTGCGCTGCACGGCCGCGGTGGGCGAGGGCGCGGCGGTGGCCGCCGCCCGCTCGTTCGGCCGGGTCGACCGCTACCACCCGAAGCTGCCCGCGGCCGCCGACGCGCGCAAGGCGCTCAGCGAGTGCCTGCTCAGCATCGTGGACCTGGGCGCGATCGACGGGCGCACCCCGTCCGCGCGGCTCAAGCAGGCCGCCGCGGTGGACAGGCTGCTCGGGCAGGTGCTGGCGGCCCGGCCGAAGAACTCCACGCTGCTGGTGGCGGGCGTCGCCGACACCGATCGCAGCTCGCGGCTGCACGCCGTGATCGCCGACGGGCCGGGCTGGCAGGGCGGCTACCTGACCTCGGCCACCACCAGCCGCGCCGGCTACCTGCAGCTGGTCGACCTGGCGCCGACGGCGCTGGACCTGCTGGGCCGCGAGCAGCCGAAGAAGATCATGGCGGGGCACCCGGCGGCGCTGGCCGACGGCCGCCCGGCCGACCTGGGCCAGGCCACCGCGGCGGGCGCGGACGCCGACCGGCGCGCCGCCGCCGCCCGCAACGTCTCCGCCTGGTTCTTCTGGCTGCTCGCGCTGGTGCAGATCGCCCTGTTCGCGGCCGTCGTGCCGCTGCTGCGGCGCAGCTACCGCCACGCCGGGCCGACGGGACCCACCCCGCCCCCGCAGCGGCTGGTGAGCCTGCTGGAGGTGCTGCTGACCGGGGCCTCGCTGGCGCTGCCCGCCGCCCTCATCGCGGGCATCGTGCCGTGGTGGCGCTTCGGCCGCCGCGGGCTGATCTTCGGACTGGTCACGGCCGGTATCACGTTGCTGCTCACCTTCGTCACGGTGCGGCTGCCGCTGTTCCGTACGCGTACCCTCGGCCCAGTCGGCATGGTCGCCGCGATCGCTGCCACGGTGGTCGGCGCGGACCTGATCACCGGTGCCCGGCTCCAGCTCAACGGCGTCGCGGGCTACTCGGCGCTGGAGGGCACCCGCTACTCGGGCATCGGTATGGTCGGCATGGGGGTGTTCTTCGCGGGCGTGCTGCTCACCGCGGGCACGCTGTGCTACCTCGTGCCGCACCGCAACCGGCCGCTGCTGGTGTCGGCGATCGGCGCGGCGGGCGTGCTGCTGGTGGGCACTCCCGCGCTCGGCGCGGACGCGGGCGGCGCGGTGGCGCTCACCGCCGGGGTGTGCCTCACCGCGGCGCTGTGCCCCGGCGGCTTCCTGAAGTTCCGGCGGCTGGCCTGGGCGGTGGCCGCGGGCGCCGTGGTCACCGTGGTGTTCGCGCTGGTCGACGTACGCCAGCCGGTGGAGCAGCAGGGCAGCCTGGGCCGCTTCCTCACCCAGCTGTCGGACGGCACGTCGGGGCCGACCCTGAGCCGGCTCGGCGGCGCCAACCGCGTCGCGCTGGTGACCAGCCCGCTGACCGTGCTGGCGCTGGTGTCGGCGGTGTTCCTGTGGGTGGTGCTGATGCGCCCGTGGGGCGGCCTGAAGCGGCTGTACGGCATCTACCCGCCGATCCGGGCCGCGGTGGCCGGGACCATCCTGGCCTCGATCGTCGGCGGCCTGCTGGGCGGCGCGGCGCTGAACGTGGCCGGCGCCGCCGCCGCGATCGCGGTGCCCGTGCTCACGCTGGGTGCGATGCGGGTCCTCGGACACGCCGCGGACCGTACCCGCGTGGTCGAGGAGCCCGCCGCCGAGCGCGCCCGGGTCGTCGAGGAGCCCTCACCCGCACCGGTCCGGGTGGCCGAGGAGCCCGCCGCGGTGAGCGCCGACACCCCGAAGACGGTTTCGGCGACGTAGCCCCCGGATGAACGCGACGGCCGTGTTAGGGTGAAACCCCGTGGTAGCAGCGCGGACGACCAAACATATTTTCGTCACCGGAGGCGTGGCCTCCTCGCTGGGCAAGGGACTCACCGCCTCCAGCCTCGGCAATCTTCTCACCGCTCGTGGTCTGCGGGTGGTCATGCAGAAGCTCGATCCGTACCTCAACGTGGATCCGGGCACCATGAACCCGTTCCAGCACGGCGAGGTGTTCGTCACCGAAGACGGTGCCGAGACCGACCTCGACGTCGGGCACTACGAGCGATTCCTCAACCGGGACCTGTCGGCCAAGGCCAACGTGACCACGGGGCAGATCTACTCCGCGGTCATCGCCAAGGAGCGGCGCGGCGAGTACCTGGGCGACACCGTCCAGGTCATCCCGCACATCACCAACGAGATCAAGGCCCGGATCCGGGCCATGGCCGAGCCGGACGAGCAGGGCCGCACGCCGGACGTGGTGATCACCGAGGTCGGCGGCACGGTCGGCGACATCGAGTCGCTGCCGTTCCTGGAGTCGATCCGGCAGATCCGGCACGACGTGGGCCGGGACAACTGCTTCTACCTGCACGTGTCGCTGGTGCCGTACCTGGCGCCGTCGGGTGAGCTGAAGACCAAGCCCACCCAGCACTCGGTGGCGGCCCTGCGCAACATCGGCATCCAGCCCGACGCGCTGGTGTGCCGCTCCGACCGGGAGATCCCGGCGAGCATGAAGAGCAAGCTCGCCCTGTACTGCGACGTCGACGCCGAGGCGGTCGTGTCCGCCCCGGACGCGCCGAGCATCTACGACATCCCGAAGGTGCTGCACCGCGAGGGCCTGGACGCGTACGTGGTGCGCCGCCTGGGCCTGTCGTTCCGGGACGTGGACTGGACCGCGTGGGACGACCTGCTGGAGCGGGTGCACCACCCGGTGCACGAGGTCACCATCGCGCTGGTCGGCAAGTACATCGACCTGCCCGACGCGTACCTGTCGGTGTCCGAGGCGATCCGTGCGGCCGGCTTCGGCCACCGCGCCAAGATCAAGCTGAAGTGGGTGCCCAGCGACGACTGCCAGAGCGCCGAGGGCGCGGCCAAGGCGCTCGCGCACGTCGACGGCGTGGTCATCCCGGGCGGCTTCGGCGTGCGCGGCATCGAGGGCAAGATCGGCGCGGTCAAGTACGCCCGCGAGAACCGCATCCCGACCCTGGGCCTGTGCCTGGGCCTGCAGACGATGGCCATCGAGGTGGCCCGGCACGCGGCCGGCATCGCCAAGGCCAGCTCGCTGGAGTTCGACGAGCGCACCCCGGACCCGATCATCTCGACGATGGCCGACCAGGAGGACATCGTCGCGGGCAAGGGCGACCTAGGCGGCACCATGCGCCTGGGCGCGTACCCGGCGAAGCTCACGCCCGGCTCGATCGTGGCCGAGGTGTACGGCGGCACCGAGGTCAGCGAGCGGCACCGGCACCGGTACGAGGTCAACAACGCGTACCGCGCCGCGCTGGCCAAGGCCGGGCTGCAGGTCTCCGGCACCTCGCCGGACGGCAGGCTGGTCGAGTTCGTGGAGCTGGACCGCGAGCTGCACCCGTACTTCGTGGCCACCCAGGCGCACCCGGAGTTGAAGAGCCGCCCGACGCACCCGCACCCGCTCTTCTCGGGGCTGGTCGGTGCGGCGATCGCCTATGCTCAAGCGGACCAGCTGCCGGTGGGCGCTCCTGCGGCGGCGGCGACCAGCTGAGTCCAGTCTGCATAAGGGCTGCTGCCGGAGGTCCCGACCTCCGGCAGCAGCCCTTATGTGATTAAGCTACGTCAGTACTGGCGAATGTCTGTTTGAGGCGGGGGAGCGGCCATGCTCACGCGGCTTGAGGTCGACGGATTCAAGAATCTGTTGAACTTCAGCGCTGACTTCGGCGCATTCACCTGTATCGCGGGCGAGAACGGCACCGGCAAGTCCAACATCTTCGACGCCCTGCAGTTCCTCAGCATGCTCGCCGACATGTCGATGATGGAAGCCGCTCAGCAGGTCCGCGGCGTTCACGGAGAACGGCTGGGCGACCCGCGGGATCTGTTCTGGAACGGCTACGGGGCTGCCGAACACAGGATGTCGTTCGCGGCCGAGATGATTGTTCCGGCTGAGGTGGAGGACGACTTCGGTCGCCTGGCGGCACCCACGATCTCATTCCTGAGGTACGAACTCGCCATCGGATACCAGCCTCCCAAGGGGGCTGAAAAGCTGGGACGGCTCAGGCTTCTGCATGAGGAGCTGCGGCACATCAACCAGGGCGACGCGGCCGGACGCCTGGCATTCCCGCACAGCGCCAAGGACTTCCGGTCCAGCGTCGTGTTTGGAAGGCGGGCCGGGAAGGCGTTCATCTCCACGACGGTCGAGGATGGCGAGCCGGTCATCAGCATCCATCAGGATGCCGGTAGTCGAGGACGTCCTCGGCCGGCAGCCGCGTCGCGCGCTCCGGCGACCGTGGTGAGCACGATCACGAGCAGCGACGACCAGACGATCCTGGCGGCTCGTCGGGAAATGCAGTCGTGGCGGCGGCTTGCCCTGGAGCCGTCCGCGCTGAGGACGTCGGATCGCTATGTCGATCCGCGAGAGATGGGTGCCGACGGGCGGCATCTCGCGGGGGCGCTTTACCGGGTCGCCGCGCTGGCTGCGGACGCCGATCCTCGAAAGATCTATGCCAGCGTCGCCACCAGGCTCGCCGAGCTCTCGGGCGTGTCGGTGCAGGGCCTTGAGGTGGTCGCGGACGACGTCAGGGAGTTGCTGACGGTCTACCTGCAGGAGCGGGACGGGTTCCGACTGCCTGCTCGGAGCCTGTCCGAGGGCACGCTGCGGTTCCTAGCCCTGTGCGTACTGCTCGAAGACTCGTCTGTGCAGGGCCTGCTCTGTATGGAGGAGCCGGAGAACGGAATTCACCCCGCGAACATCGGCTCGATGGTCCGAGTCGTCCAAGACCTGGCAGTCGACACGTCGATGGCACCGGGGAAGGACAACCCCTTCCGGCAAGTGATCATCAATACCCATTCGCCTTGGGTGGTTCAGCTGACCTCGCCGGACGACCTCTTGTTCGCGACGTCGATGCGTAGAACAGCGCCCGACGGCAGCCGTGCACGAGGGCTGGTTCTACGGCCCATGCGTGACACGTGGCGAGCCAAGACGACACCTGAGCTCGCCATCTCGAAGGCGGACATTCTTCCCTACCTCGCTGCGCCGGTCGGTGCTCAGCTGACGTTGGACGGCTTCTGATGCACCGGATCCTCTTTCTCGGCGAGGGGACCAGTGATGAGGGCATCGCCGTTCACGTCGAGCGGATCGCCGAGGGTTGTGGACTCGACGTGGCCCTCACCGTCCCGGATCTCGGCCTCCTCCCGCTCAAGGATCGCACCGTCCGGGGCAAGCTCGAAGCCGTCATGACCCTGGGGGCCACCTTCGATCTCGTGGTCGTCCACCGCGACAGTGACAACGTCGACCGGCGTGAGCGCGAACAGGAGATTCGAGAGGCGGTCGAGATCGCCGTACCGGAATGTCCGCACGTCGCGGTGGTGCCGGTGAAGATGACCGAGGCGTGGCTGGTCCTGGACGAGGTCGCTATCCGGTCAGTTGCGGGAAACCCAGGCGGTCGGATGTCGCTGGGGCTGCCTGGCCCGCGGGAGGCAGAGCGCATCGCGGATCCCAAGGCTGTCCTGCGCGAGGCCTTGGTGGCGGCTTCGGGTCTGACCGGCCGCAAGCGCACGATCTTCCAGCGAGGCTTCTCCCACCAGCGGCGGCAGCTACTGGAGCGGCTCGACCACAACGGTGCCGTCCAGCATCTGCCGTCCTGGCGCACATTCGTCGACGATCTGCAGAACGCCTTCGCCGCTCTCGGCTGACGTATCCTCCGCGAGTGACGTTTGATTACGAGGTCGTCGACAGCACCGAGCGCTACGCCGGGCGGATCTTCCGGGTCGCCACCGACCGGGTCCGCATGCCCGGCGGCGAGGTCGCGCCGCGCGACGTGGTGCGCCACGTCGGCGCGGTGGGCGTGGTCGCCCTGGACGACCAGGACCGGGTGGTGCTGGTCCGGCAGTACCGGCACCCGGTGGCGCGTTACCTGTGGGAGCTGCCCGCGGGCCTGATCGACGTGCAGGGCGAGGGCCTGGCCGCGGCGGCGCAGCGCGAGCTGGCCGAGGAGGCCGACCTGGTCGCGGGCCGGATCGACCTGCTGGTGGACATGTTCACCACGCCCGGCTGCTCTGACGAGCTGATCCGGATCTTCTTGGCCCGGGAGCTGACCGCGGTGCCCGAGCACGAGCGCCACGTGCGCACCGAGGAGGAGGCGGACATGCGGGTCGAGCTGGTCCCGCTGGACGAGGCGCTGGACATGGTGTTCGACGGCCGGATCGCCAACGGCCCCGCCGTGGGCGGGCTGCTCGCCGCCGCGCGCGCCCGGGACACCGGCTTCAAGCACCTGCGCCCCGCCGACGCCCCGCTGCCGGCCTCGGCCTGACCGGTAAGCGGCAAATTTCCGATTCGGCACTATCCTTGGGGGTACCGCAGGGCGGCAGTAGGGGCGCCTGACACTGTGTCAAGCCGGTGAACCATCAGCTTGCATCCTGTCGGGGCTTTGGTCCGTTTGCCGGGCCTAGACTGCCGCCGCGGGGGGTAGACCTGCGGCAACGGCGCCGTGGGCGCTCCCGCAGCGCAGGATCGAGGAAGGTGCAGTCGTGAAGGTCGGTATCCCCCGCGAGGTCAAGAACCACGAGTATCGGGTGGCGATCACCCCGGCGGGCGTGCACGAGTTCGTCCGCAACGGCCACGACGTCGTCATCGAGACCGGCGCCGGGCTCGGCTCGTCCATCACGGACGAGGAGTACACGGCGGCGGGCGCGCAGATCCTGGCCACCGCCGACGAGGTTTGGGCCGACGCGGAGCTGATCCTGAAGGTCAAGGAGCCCATCGCCGAGGAGTACCACCGCATGCGCGAGGGGCAGGTGCTCTTCACCTACCTGCACCTGGCCGCGTCCAAGGAGTGCACCGACGCGCTGATGACCCAGAAGGTCACCGGCATCGCGTACGAGACCGTCGAGACCGCGGACCACCACCTGCCGCTGCTCGCCCCGATGAGCGAGGTCGCGGGCCGGCTTGCCCCGCAGGTCGGCGCGTACCACCTGATGCGCTTCGCGGGCGGCCGGGGCGTGCTGCCCGGCGGCGTGCCCGGCGTGCGCCCGGCCAAGGCCGTCGTCATCGGCGCGGGCGTCTCCGGCCTCAACGCCGCCACCATCGCCCACGGCCTGGCCTTCGAGGTCACCGTGCTGGACAAGAACATCAAGAAGCTGCGCGAGGTGGACCAGCTGTTCCACGGCCAGGTGCGCACCGTGATGTCCAACGCCTTCGAGCTGGAGCGCGCCGTGCTGGAGGCCGACCTGGTCGTCGGTGCCGTGCTGGTGCCGGGCGCCAAGGCCCCGACCCTGGTCAGCAACGAGCTGGTGTCCCGGATGAAGCCGGGCAGCGTGCTCGTCGACATCTCGATCGACCAGGGCGGCTGCTTCGAGGACTCGCACCCGACCACCCACGCCAACCCGGTCTACAAGGTGCACGAGTCGGTCTTCTACTGCGTCGCCAACATGCCCGGCGCGGTCCCGCACACCAGCACCTACGCGCTGACCAACGTGACCCTGCCGTACGCGGTGGAGCTGGCCAACCACGGCTGGCGCGAGGCGCTGCGCCGCGACCCGGCCCTGAAGCTGGGCCTGAACACGCACGCCGGCGAGATCACCTACGGCCCGGTGGCCGAGGCGCACGGCCTCACCGCCGTGGACGTCGACTCGCTGCTCTGACCTGCTGTTTCCCGATGCCGACGGTGCCCGCGCACCGTCGGCATCGGTGTATCACGAGCCGGGCGCCCGCTTGCGATGACCGGGCCCGTGCTGGATCGTGAAGACACGCCGAGGCGTGGCGGTACGCCGACCACGTCGGTGACGTACAGTCGGACGACGACGACACGCATGCGGCCGGTCGGGGAGCTGATGGCCCACTCACGACGGCGCCTCATCCGGCCGGACGGATGTCGTCGGGAAGGGCGTAGCGGAGATGGCAGGCAACGGGCGCGCAGAGGCATGGACCTCGACGCTGCGGGCACAACAGTCCGCGATGGACCTCGGGGCTGACCTGGGTCCGGCGGATCCGTCTGCCTACACCGCGCGCAAGGAGATCCCGGAGCCGATGCCGACCGACCGGCACGGGCCCGCCCGGATCATCGCCATGGCGAACCAGAAGGGCGGCGTCGGCAAGACGACCACCACGATCAACCTGGGCGCGGCGCTCGCGGAGTACGGCCGCAAGGTGCTCCTGGTCGACTTCGACCCACAGGGCGCGCTGTCGGTGGGCCTGGGCGTCAACCCCCACAACCTCGACCTGTCCGTCTACAACCTGCTCATGCAGGACGACGTGACCGCCGAGGACGTCATCATCAAGACCGACGTCGCCGGGCTGCACCTGATGCCCGCCAACATCGACCTGTCGGCCGCCGAGATCCAGCTCGTCAACGAGGTCGCCCGCGAGATGGCGCTGGCCCGCGTGCTGAAGACGGTGCGCAAGGAGTACGACTACATCCTGATCGACTGCCAGCCTTCGCTGGGCCTGCTCGCCATCAACGCGCTGACCGTCGCGCACGGCGTGCTCATCCCGCTGGAGTGCGAGTTCTTCAGCCTGCGCGGTGTGGCCCTGCTGCTGGACACCATCGACAAGGTCCGCGAGCGGCTCAACTTCGACCTGGAACTCGAGGGCATCCTCGCCACGATGTACGACAGCCGCACCACGCACTGCCGCCAGGTGCTGCAGCGCGTCGTCGAGGCGTTCGGCGACAAGGTGTACCAGACCGTGATCACCAAAACGGTCAAGTTCCCGGAGTCGACCGTGGCCGGGGCGCCGATCACGTCCCTGGATCCCGCCTCCTCGGGCGCCCGCAACTACCGGCAGCTCGCGCGCGAAGTGATCGCGGCTGAGGCCGCCCGTCGCTGATCAGTGGCCGACCGGCCTGCGGTCGCGAACTGAGCTGCTGGGATACTGTGCGACGTGAGCGATCCCGTGGTGACGGCCGAGCAGGCCGGCGAGCAGTCGGCTGAACCGTCCGGTTCAGGCCGCTTCACCGTGCGGCTCACCAACTTCGAGGGCCCGTTCGACCTGCTCCTGCAGCTCATCGGCAAGCACAAGCTCGACGTCACCGAGGTGGCGCTGCACCGGGTCACCGACGACTTCATCGCGCACATCCGCGCCATGGGCAAGGACTGGGACCTCGACGAGGCCAGCGAGTTCCTGGTCATCGCCGCCACCCTGCTCGACCTGAAGGCCGCCCGGCTGCTGCCCGCCGCCCAGGTGGAGAGCGAGGAGGACCTCGCCCTGCTGGAGGCCCGCGACCTGCTCTTCGCCCGGCTCCTGCAGTACCGCGCGTTCAAGCAGGCCGCCGCGTTCATCGCCGACCTGGAGGTCAACGGCGCCAAGCGCTGGCCCCGGTCGGTGGCGCTGGAGGCGCAGTACGCCGAGGCGCTGCCGGACCTGGTGCTCGGCATCGGGCCGGACCGGCTGGCCAAGCTCGCGCTCAAGGCGTTCCTGCCCAAGGCCGCCCCGCCGACCGTCTCCGTCGCGCACATCCACCAGATTCGCGTCAGCGTGCGCGAGCACGCCGAGATGCTGCGCGCCCGCCTGTTCGAGCTGGGCCGCGCCACGTTCCGTGAGCTCACCGAGGACTGCGAGAACACCCTGGAAGTGGTGGCCCGCTTCCTGGCCCTGCTGGAGCTGTACCGGGAGGGCCTGGTCGCTTTCGACCAGGAGCAGGCGCTCGGCGAGCTGATCGTGTCCTGGACCGGCGGCGACGCGGCCGGCGGCGAGCTGGCGGTCGACGACTACGACGGCGACGACGACGCCAAGCGCGCGATGGCCGCCGAACAGGCCCGCGACGCCGACTCGCCGGACGCCGACGACACAGACGGCGACGGTACGGACGAGGACGACACGGACTCCGACGACGCGGACGGGGACGACGCGGGGGAGCCTGGCGAGTTGGGGGAGAACGAAGATGACTGACCACGAGTCGCTGGAACAACAGGCCGCGGCCTGGGTCCCCCCATGGGCCCGCACCCCCACCGAAGAAAGCAAGGGCACCTTCTTAACGGAAAACGTAGAGGAAGGGCACCTTCTTAACGGGGAGCAGGAAGAGCCGCAGGCAGCTGCGGCTGCCCCGGACGCCGAGGCTGACGTCGAGGACGACGCGGCTGACTCCGTCGAGTGCGGGCCGGAGGACCTTGCCGGTCCGCTGGACCCGGCCGAGACCGCCGTGCACGACGAGCCCGAGGCCGTCGAGGAGCACGGGTATGCGGCCCGGCCGACCCAGGCCGAAGCGGCTGAGCCGGTGGTGGCGTCCGACGCCGCGGACGAATCCTTCGCGCCGGTAGCCGACGAGCCGGTGGACGAGCCTGCCGTGGCCGCGGCCGAGTCCGCTGCGCCCGCCGGGCTGATCGCCGAGCCGCCCACTGGTGTGGTGCTGACGTCCGGCGAACGTGACGAGCCCGTGGCCGACACGGCGGCGGATCCGGAGTCTGCCGCGGACACGCCGGCGACGGAGGAACTTCCTGAGCCCGCTGCGGACACGGCGGCGGCTCCGGAGGATGAGCTGACCGAGCCTGCGGACACGGCGGTGACGACGGGCGACGAGCCGTCCGAGCAGGCGCCCGCCGAGGTCGCGGAGTTCGTGACCGTCGAGGACGCCGCCGGTGCGGAGAGCGGCGACGCGGCGGTGCAGGAGGCGGCGGTCGAGGAGCTGGCCGAGGCGCTGGGAGCCGCCGACACCGAGCGCTTCGACGTGGACGGGCTGGACGACAGCGGGGAGGCGGCCGTGGCCGTCGCCGCGTCGCAGCTCGCCGCGCCGCCGCCCGGACTGGACGAGGCCGAGCTGATCCCCGCGCTGGAGGCGATCCTGCTGGTCGTCGACGAGCCGGTCAGCGAGATCACCCTGGCCGAGGTGCTGGAGGTGCCCGCCGAGCTGGTCGCGGGCACGCTGATCGACCTGTCGGCGACCTACACCCGCCAGAACCGGGGCTTCGACCTGCGCCGGGCCGCCGGCGGCTGGCGCCTGTACACCCGGGCCGCGTACGCGCCGTACGTCGAGCGCTTCGTGCTGGACGGGCAGCAGCTGCGGCTCACCCAGGCGTCGCTGGAGACGCTGGCCGTGGTCGCGTACAAGCAGCCGGTCACCCGCTCGCGGATCTCCGCCATCCGCGGGGTCAACTGCGACGGCGTGATCCGCACCCTGGTCACCCGCGGCATGATCGAGGAGTGCGGCACCGAGCCCGAGTCCGGCGCGCACCTCTACCGCACGACCAGCCTGTTCCTGGAGAAGCTCGGCCTGGACTCGGTCGAGCAGCTTCCCCCGCTAGCCCCGTTCCTGCCAGACAATGTCGAGGAGATCGCCGATGAGCAGCGCTGATGCCATGACCGAGGGCGCCGAGCGGCTGCAGAAGATCCTCGCTCAAGCCGGGGTGGCCTCGCGCCGGGCCAGCGAGGAGCTGATCGCGGCGCGGCGGGTCACCGTCAACGGGAAGGTCGCCAAGCTCGGCGACAAGGCCGACCCGGTCAGCGACGTGATCCACGTGGACGGGCAGCGCGTCGTCACCGACGCGAACCTGGTCTACCTGGCCATGAACAAGCCGCGCGGCGTGGTGTCGACGATGGCGGACGACAAGGGCCGCGAGGCGGTCGCCGACTACCTCGGCAACCTGAGCACCCGCGTCTACCACGTGGGCCGGCTCGACGCCGACTCCGAGGGCCTGCTGCTGCTGACCAACGACGGCGGGCTCGCCCACAAGCTGATGCACCCGTCCTACGAGGTGCCGAAGACGTACCTGGTGGAGGTCGTCGGGCCGCTGCCGCGCGTGGTCGGCCGCGAGCTGATGGCCGGGGTGCAGCTGGAGGACGGCCTCGCCCGGCTCGACGACTACCGGCTCAAGCAGGCGATCGACAAGCAGGCGCTGATCGAGGTGGTGCTGCACGAGGGGCGCAACCGGATCGTGCGGCGCATGTTCGACCACGTCGGCTTCCCGGTGCAGCGGCTGGTGCGTACCGCCATCGGCCCGATCAAGCTGGGCGACCTGAAGGCGGGCCGCCACCGCCGGCTGAACGCCGGCGAGGTGGCGGCCCTGTTCAAGATCACTGAGCGGAAGGGCCGCGGCCAGGCGGAGGTCGAGGAGACCGAGGCGTACGAGGACTGACCGCGCTCAGCCCCGCAGGGCCGCCGCCACGGCGTCGGCCAGCGGGGTGGTCGGGCGGCCGATCAGCCGGGACAGGTCGTCCCCGGCCCCGGCCAGCTCGCCCTTGGACACCGACACGTCGACCTCGGCGAGAACCACCGCGAGCGGCTCGGGCAGGCCCGCGCGGACGAGGATGGCCTCGTAGATCTCGGGCGTCACGTCGTTGTACGCGATCTCCCGGCCGGTCTGCCGGCTCAGCTCTGCGGCGTACTCCGCGTAGCTCCACGCGGTGTCGCCGTTGAGCTCGTAGGTCCTGTTCTGGTGGCCGTCGCCGGTCAGCACGGCGACGGCCGCCGCCGCGTAGTCGGCGCGCGACGCGGAGGCGGTCCGCCCGTCCCCGGCCGCCTGCACCACGGCGCCGTGCGCCAGCACCGGACCCAGTCCGCCGGTGATCACCTCGTGGTACCAGTTGTTGCGCAGCAGCGTGTACGGCAGCCCCGAGTCCAGGACCACGCGCTCAGTGGCCCGGTGGTCGTCGGCCAGCGCGGCGGTGAGGCTGCCCGGCGCGCTCGTGTACGCCAGCAGCGCCACCCCCGCCACGGCGGCCGCGTCGATCACGGCCCGGTGCTGGGCCACCCGGTCCTTGCCCAGCTCGCTGCCGGACACGAGCAGCACCCGGTCGCCGGGGCCGAACAGTCCGGCGAACGTCTCAGGGACGTCGTAGTCGGCGACGTGCACCCGTACGCCCCGCTCGGCCAGCGGTGCGGCCTTCGCCCGGTCTCGCACCACGGCGGTGACCTGGTCAGCGGGTACCCGGGCCAGCAGGCCCTCGACGACGAGGCGGCCCAGCTGGCCGGACGCCCCGGTGACGAAGATACTCATAACGGAAATCTCCCTGTCAAACGGTTACGCTCTCCACCCTAGGCCGTAGCTAACCGTTTGATCAGTACCCACTTCGAAGTAAGGTACTGGTATGACGGTAAGTGTCGTGAGCAGCAATCACTCCGCCGAGGCGCTGTGCCCCTACCGGCTCGTGCTGGAGCACATCACCAGCCGCTGGGGCGTGCTCGTGCTGATCGAGCTGCTGGAGGGCCCGCGCCGGTTCGGCGAGTTGCGGCGCGCCGTCGGCCGGGTCAGCGAGAAGATGCTCACCCAGACGCTGCAGACCCTCGAACGCGACGGCATGGTGCACCGCGACGCCAAGCCGGTGATCCCGCCCCGTGTGGACTACTCCCTGACCGACCTGGGCCGGGAGGCGGCGGTGCAGGTGCGGGCGCTCGGCGCGTGGACACACGAGCGCATGGACGACGTACGGCAGGCCCGCGCCCGCTACGACGCGGCCAGGCAGTCCGGCTGACCGCGCGCCGCTACAGCGCCTCGACGTAGGCGGCCCGCCACTGCGGGGACGGGTCGGCACCGGGCTGCGTCCAGTACTCGCGGGCGGCGACGATGCGGCCGTCCAGCACGGTCCAGAACGACACCGCGCGGTGCACGCCCATCGACTCGTGCGGCACCTCCACCTCGGACACCACCGACGCGCCGTCGGTCACGACCCGCAGTACCCGGATCGACCAGCCCTCCGGGTACTCCGCGTTGACGGCCACGTAGTTCGCCCGGCCCACGATCCGCTCGGCGCTGACCGGCCACTCGACGACCACGTCCGCCGCGAGCAGTTCGGCGAGGCCGGTCCAGTCGCGTGCCTGCATACGGTCCCAGAGGGCGAGCACGACCTGCTTCGGTTCCATGCCGGGCATCCTGGCACCCGATACCGACACCGTTTTCAGGCGGGCAGGCCGTACAGGCGGCCGCCCGCCGCGACCAGCACGACGCCGTCCGGGCGGGCCAGCGGTCCGAGGGTGATGACGCCCGGCGCATACCAGGTCCAGCGGGTGCTGCCGTCCGGGGCGAGACAGCGCACGAACGTCTCGTGCCACAGCGTCTTGAGCCAGTGGTACGTGTCCCAGCGGCGCTGCGTCGGCGTGCTCGACACCAGCAGGGTGCCGCCCGCGCCCGGCCGGAGCCGGGTCGGCGCCACGCCCAGCTCGTGCGTCCAGGTCACCCTGTCGCCGTCGACCATCCAGACGGTATACGTGAAGCCGGACTCCTCCTGCCGGTGCGGGCCCTGCACGGCCAGGCGCGGAGGGCCGTCGGCGCTCGGCAGCACGGCCAGCGCGGGGCGCACCTGCCGCGTGGTGATGTACGGCGTCGACCGGCCGAACTCGTCTACGAGGTAGTAGCCGCCGCCGTTGCGCCACTCCCAGCGGGTCAGCAGCCGCGCGCCGTCGTAGTCGAGCAGGTCGGCGACGTCGTCGTGTTTCTCGGCCGGAGGGATCTCGGCCGGGTCGGGATCGGTGAGCCACAGGTGC
The DNA here is from genome assembly GCF_016862575.1 of Catellatospora bangladeshensis. Taxonomy (GTDB): domain Bacteria; phylum Actinomycetota; class Actinomycetes; order Mycobacteriales; family Micromonosporaceae; genus Catellatospora; species Catellatospora bangladeshensis. Next base: position 29,801 of record NZ_BONF01000044.1, read on the forward strand.
GGCCAGCTCACCCAGCGCAGCCGCCCGTCCCGGTCGTAGGCGCGCAGCCGGTTGTCCATGTCGACCACGATCAGATCTCCGAGCAGCCGCAGGTGCAGCGCGTCCGCGACATGCGGCATGGGCACGGCCCAGCGGGGCGTACCGTCCGCGGTCACGCTGCGCAGCCGCCCTTCGCCCTGATGCGGCTCCTCGCGGAACACGAAGCCGCCCCAAGGGTCGAAATCGAGCGAGAACGCGTCGGCTCCCACGTCAATCGAAGCGACAGGCAGTCCGGTCGCGAGATCCCGGGCGACGATGTGCCCGTCCTCGATGCGGTAGATGCGCCCGTCCCGGGCCAGCGGCTCCCTGCTGCGGTAGAACGGAACCTCGTGCGACCAGCGCACCTGCCCGTCCGCGGTGACGGCCGCGAGTTCCCGCTGGGTCGCGATGAGGCACCCGTCCGCTCCGTCCAGGTAGAGCGAGCCGTCCTCGTACGGCAGCTCCACCGACCAGATCGCAGCGGTGTCCGATGTGACGATCACCTGTTCCACCCCAGCACCTCCCACAGCAGCGCCAGCTTCGGCTCCATCATCGCCATCAGCGTCGAGTCGTCCCGCTTGCCGTCCCGCAGCGCCCGATACGGCACCTCCTTGAGGACATGCACCGCGCCGCGCACTCCGAACAGCGCCATCAATGCCGGATCCGGATCCGGGCCGCCGGCGATCCGGTACGCATCGCGGAAGGTCTTGCGCAGGTGGGCCAGCTCCTCCGGCTTCAAGCCCAGGTCGGCCCCGAAGTCGTGCAGTTTGATGTCGAAGTAGGCCACGTCGCGTTCGGCCGCGCCGATCGGGCCGCCGTTGTCGTCCATGGAGTAGTGGAGCATCGGCAGGTCGATGACGGTCAGGCCCTGCTGCGGATGCCAGAAGAAGTTGCCGGGGTGCGCGTCACCGTGGGCGAGCGTCGCACGTCCGGCGGCGCCGACGGCGGCCGTGATCACCTCCTCGACCCGCGCGGTCAGCCCGTCCAGGTCCACGGTGTGCCTGGGCAGGTTGTCGAGGGTGTCGACGAGCTGGCCGGTCCACTTGCGGACCACGGCGACGTGGCGGTCGAGGAAGGCGCGGGCGACCGGGCCGCCGGAGCCCGCGGCGGCGGTGTGCAGGTCCGCGAGCGCCGCGCCCACTCCCGCGACCGATCGCTCCAGGTGGCGGTATGCCTGCGCCCACGACGCACCCGACGAGACGCCGACCTCGCCGAGCAGGTCGTCGACGGGTTTGCCGGGCGCGAGCGCGGAGACGATCACCCCGTGGCGCTGGGGCGTGACGGCGACGCCGAGCGGCGCCGGTGTGCCGAACCGGGTGAACTCCCCGGTGCGCAGCCGTTGTAGCCCGGACAGCTCACGGGCGAACTCCTCGGCGTCGGGGAACGCCTTGACCACGCCGATCCGGTTGCCGTCCGCGTCGTGCGCCAGCATGACCGGCGCCCCGGAGAGCCCCTTGGCGCCGGTCGAGCCGGTGATCTCGGCGAGCCGCACCGGCTGCCCGAACACGGCGGCGGCGAAGTCGCCGACCGCCGGCTGCCCGTCGGGGTCCACGGCGACGGGCGGTGTCGCACCGAGCAGCACGTCGACCGCTCCGTCCGGTACCCCACCCGTGCTGTCGCGGACTGCGGTCGCCCGTTCGAGCACTGCTGCTGCCGTTCCGCTTTGGATCGTGCCGTGACGGCTTGCGTCCCGCACGCCGTCGGCTCCCGTACCGCTTGGCGGTCCGTCGCCCGGCTGCCCGTCGCCCGGGATCGTCTGGCCGTGCTCGATGCGACGGATGGTGTCGCGGGCGGTGACGGCCCGCTCGATCGCGACGCGCAGCGCGCCGAGTTCCTGCTCGTCGAGCTGCAGCAGGCGCAGTTCGGCGGCGGCCTGACGCCGGGGCTCGGTCTCGGCCAGCAGCTGCCCGAGGTGTGCGGCGACGGCCTGCGGGCGGTCGGCGGGCGCGGCCTCGTACGCCGCCGCCAGCCGCGTCGCGCTCAACGGGGTGCCGGGCGCCTCGGTGTGGTGCCCGGCCTCGCGGTAGGCGGCGGCCCGATCCGGTCGCAGCACCCCGGCCAGCGCCTGCTCGATCGCGGTCCACTTGCGCGCCGCCGCCTCGATGTCGGCCGGGACGGTACGCAGCCACCGCTCGGCCTGCTCGGCGCAGTACCGGCTGTCGGCCCACTGGGCCGGGGTCCACGGGCTCCAGGCGGTGTCGAGCAGCGACCAGTCCCGGCCCAGCCGCAGCGGCCAGGTGCCGAGTTCCCCGGCGGCGAGCTGCGCGACCCGGTCGGACACCGCCGAGACCGTCGCCGGGTGGTAGACCGCGACCGGCGGCGTGAGCCGGTCCTCGGGATCGGGCAGGTCCGGCCCGAACTCGACCCGGTGGATGGTGGCCAGCGGTGCGCGCAGCGGCCCGGTGTGCGGGGTGAACTCGGTGCGCGGCCGCCCGGAGGCGAACAGCTGCGGCCGCCCGTCGTCGCCGAGCACCGCGTCACGCTGCCCGTACTCCCAGGTGTCCCAGTAGAGCTGCCAGCGCACGCCCTTGTCGCCGACGTGCTCGCGGCCCTGGAAGTAGACGGTGGGCACGCCGAGGGCGATCGCGGTCTCCAGCGCGCCGCTCTCCATGCCGATCTGCACGATGTCCCGCCTGCTGTCCAGGTGGTGCAGGAACAGCGCCTGCTCGCCCTGGCCCAGCTTGGTGCCGCCGTGTCGCTCGGCGGCCCAGAAGTCCCGCAGCGTCTCGGTGTCGACGCCGTCGAGCACGCCCTCGGCCTCGTACGCGGCGCGCAGCTCCGGCCGCCGGTCGAACAGGTCGTCGCCGACGAGCAGGATGCGCCGCTCCGGGTCGGTCCCGCGGAGCAGCGCGATGGTCTGCCGCAGCAGCTCGGGCTTGGTGTCCATGAACGCGCCCATCGGCACCCGGGTGCGGCGCACCCACAGCAGCGCGTAGCGCGCCGGGCGGCCGTCCGGCTCGTGCCGGGCGATGACCTGGTCGGCCAGTGCGCGGGCACGGGCGTCCCGCCGCGCGCCGCGCTCGCCCCCGCCGCGTATGGCCGCGACCATGGCCGCCCGCGCGGCCGTGCCGCTGTCGCGGACGTGGGGCAGCGCGACCAGGTGGGCGCGGCGGAACTTGCTGGTGGCGTAGTGGACCTCGCGCGGCTGGTCGTCGTAGCACAGCCGGATCCGGCCCGGCTCGACGCCGAACTCGCCGATCAGCCTCCGGCGCATCTCGAGCGCACCGCGCAGCGGGCGCACCTGCATGTCGATGGCATCGGCGGCCAGCTCCGCCGGGTCCACGTCGACCGTGTCGCCGGGGCCCCGCAGCGCGCGCCACAGCACGACCTGGTCGGCCAGCTCCCGGGTCATGCCCGTGGGCACCGGCCCGGCGTGGGCCAGGAACGGATCGGACGGGTCGTCCCGGTACTGGGTGAAGAACTGGTCCGGCTCATACGCGATCTCCAGCGTCGCCGCCGGGTCCAGCATCAGCGCCGTCGCGTGCACGAACAGCTCGCCGCTCTGCCACTCGTAACAGCGCAGGTTCTTGGTGTCGAGGTCGCCGCCGACGTGGGACGGCGCGGGCGCGACCGCGCGGAACAGCCCCTCACGCAGCTCACGCAGCTTCTCGTCGACGGTCAGGCCCGCGCGGTCCTTCAGCTCGGCGACCAACTCGTCCAGCCGGCCGCCCGACAGTTCGTCCCAGGTCGCGAGCTGCGCGGGGGTGGCGTACACCTCGGAAGGGCGCTGCCGCCCGGTGGCCTCGACCTGGCTGACGCCGGGATCGTCCGGGGCGGTGGCCGGCCGTGACCAGTGGCCCGGGGGCAGGCCGAGGTCGACCGGGATGCCGTCGGATCCGATCAGCAGCATGTCCATGCGGACCGGCGCGGCCGGCAGGACCCGCCCCACCGGCGACTCGTTGTTCTGCGCGTCGACGTACACGATCTCGCCATGCTGGTTGTGCACGGTGACGGCGTGGGAGCGGCCGAGCGGGTGCTCCACCAGGACCACCGCGACCGCGCCGTGGCCCCGCACGCGCAGCGCCTGCTCCAGGGCGCGCGTCGCCTCCCACTGGGCGATCCGGAGGTCTTCCGGTCCGCTGTAGCGGTGGTCGCCCATCAGCTGGCCGAACCTGCCGCCGGTCGCCCGCTCGATGCGCTGGGCGCCGCCCGGCTCGCCGCCGAGCGGCTGCAGGTGCGGGCTGAACGCGTCGGTGACGCGCGGCGCGGCGACGCGCGGGCGGCCGTGCAGCCAGGTGTCGATGACGGACAGCACCACGTCGGTGCAGTTGATCGCACGCGCCGGGTCGGCCTTGGGGCCGCCGTCGTTGGCCACGCGCGGCCAGCGGCCGAACAGGTCGCTGAACCGGCGCGGCCGGCCGTTCTCGTCGCGCTCGACGGCCAGCTCGACGTCCTGCTGGTGCAGGCTCAGGGGCATGCGGTAGCCGCCGGGCACGCCGTACCGGCGGGTGTGCTCGACGGGCGGGGGCCAGCCGCCGCCGGTGGCCCGCGAGCGCGGGTCGCGGTCGTTGACCGGGCCCTCGGTCAGGTCGAATTCGACCTGCTCGCGCCTGCCGTAGCGCAGCTCCTGGAAAGCCGCGAAGTCCTCGTCGGTGATCTCGCTGCGCAGCGGATCCTTGATGGGGCCTGCGTTCAGCTCGGCGAGGCGCCTGTCGAACAGGTGCTTTCCGCGTGTGTAGATCTCGTGCTGCGCGGCGGTGAGGTCGTCGCGCAGCAGTAGCGCGCCGCAGTCCGCCGACCCGTTGACGTACCGGAGCTGCACGGCGCTGGACAGCGGATCGAACAGTTCGCGCAGCTGCCGGACGCGGTCGACCTCCGTGTACCGCTGATAACGCAGGCGCTCGTCCGGATTCTCAGCCTTGCGCGGCCGGAACGGGCCCGCCGGATGCGCTGACCACGCCGCCGTGGCGGCCTCCCGGGACAGCTGCCCCCGAGCAGGCCCGACGGCGAGGACTGCCACGCCGTCGCGCTGGTCGGCGTCGTCGGCGGGTTGCGTCGGCACCGCCGGGGCGGGAGAGGCGTGCGTCGCCGAGTACGGCAGCCAGGACGCCCGGTCGTCGTCCACGTCGGGGTGTGCCGGCGTCGCCGGACGTGGCGCGGTGGCGGCCGAGCCCGCCGTGGGCACACCCGGCCCGGGAATCCCGTGCGGCAGGCCGTGGACCGGCGTACTCGTCGCGGGCGGGGTGCCCGTGGCCGGTGCCGGATGCGCCGGGCCGTCGTCGCTCGCGGGTGCGGGCAGGTGCGGCGCTTCGGCTGTGTCCGGGCGGTCGAGCACGGCACCCGCCGTGGAGGAGTCGAGCTGGAAAGCGGGCTGCGTGGGGTCGAACGGAGTGAAGGCGGCGGGGTGTGTCGCGTCCTGCCAGCTCGGGGTGAAGACGTCCACCGACGTCGTGTCCGGCACGAACGGAGGCAGGTCAGCCGGCCGCTGCGGCGGCTCGGGCTGGGGAGCGTGATACCCCCAGCCGCCGGGGTCGGCGGGCGCGTCCGGCCGGGTCGCTCCCAGACTCGGCTCTGCGACGAGGCCGGACACGCCGGACAGGCCCGTGGCCGAGCCTGCCGCCGTCTCGGCGGTGAGCCCGGCGGTCACGGACGGGGGACCGGCGTCCGGGAACGGGCCCACGCCGCCGAGGACGTCCGGCGAGCCGGTCAGCTTCAGCTCGGCGCCGTGCAGGCGGCCGTCGACTACCGTCCTGGTGTCGCCGGTGACCGAGCCGACGGTCGCGGAGGTGGCCGCCATGCCCAGCGACTGCGGGCTGACGTCCTGCCCGGTAACGAGGCCGATGCTCAGCTCGGCGAGGACCTCGCCGCTCGCTCCGCGCAGCGCATGCTCGCCGAAGTTGCCCAGGGTGGTGTTGGAGAAGCGCCGGCCGAGTCCGGTGAGCCCGCCGATCCCGCCGCCCAGCGCGCCGAGCCCGGCGGACTTGGCCAGATCGGCGCCGTCCAGACCGCCGCGGTTGCCCTCGGACACCTGGTAGAGCTGTGTGCCCAGGGCGGTGGCGCCCTCCTGGAGTCCCTCCTCCAGCGCCTCCTCGCCGAGTTCGCGTACCACCCGGTTCTTGATCCGGTCCTTGACCGCGTCATTGATCTTGTCTTTGATCCGGTCCTTGAGGCCCTTCTTGGCGGCGCGTTCCAGCAGCTCCTTGGCGGCGCGGCGGAGCGCCTGCTGGATGGCGAAGCGGGTGGCGTACATGGCGGGCGCGGCCCCGGCCATCGACGCGCCCAGCGTGACGGCGGCCGCCGCGGCGAGCGCGATCAGCTCGATGAGCAGCAGCCCGAGCTCGACGTAGAACTCGATCTTCACGCCCTCGATCTGGTTGGCCCCGGCGTCGACCTGCGTGCCGAAGTCGTCCAGCAGATCGACGACCATGGCCAGCACGGCCTCCTGCCCGGCCGTGTCGTGCCCGCTGCCGATCTGCGCCCACAGCGCCAGGATCGCGGCGGCGACCCGGCCGTCGGGGCCGCCCATCGCGGCGACCGCGGCGAGCACCGCGTCGTCGGCCTCGTCGAGCAGCGGCGTCATCTGCCGGGACGCGGCATACCAGTCGTCGGCGAGCTCACGCATCGCGGCCTCGTCGCCCTCGGGCCAGTCGATGCCGACGACCCACTCTAAGGCGGTGCGCATCCAGTCGGGCGCGTCGAAGTAGCTCAGCGGATGCGGGATCGGTGACGGCAGCAGCGGCATGTGGCGGTCCCTCCCCAGGTGACAGGCGAAACCCTAGCCATCACCGTCCACACGCACCAGTCAGGGATCGCATACTGTGGATAACCGACCCTGGGGAGGGAAATGGCTACGATCGAGGACGCGTTCGCGCTGGCCGAACGCTATGCGGCGGACGCGGCGATACAGGCGGGCGCGCCGTATCAGGGGCTCGTGGAGGAGTTCGCGCACGGCTGGTGCGTATGGGCGGCGCCGCTGCGACGCGGCGACGGGCCGCCGCCGCTGGGCGCCGGCGCGGCGACTGTGCTGGACCGGGAGACGGGCCTGCTGGCGTTCTTCCCAGCGTGGTCCAACGAGCAGATCATGGCGCAGTACGAGCCGCGCTCGGCCACCTACCGCAGCTGGCCGCCGGTGGCCCGGCGCGCGGACGTGCTGGCGCTGCTGCCCGGACCGGCCCGGATCGCGATGGCGCTGACCATGGACAACGTGACGATCGCCGCCGCGTCGGCGCGCGGCGACGCCGAGCCGGTGCACCATCCGCTGGTGAGCGGCTGGCTGGCCGCCCAGCCCGCCGGGGAGCTGGTGCGCGGCGCGCACCGGCACGCCGACCTGATCCTGCTGTCGGAGGTGTTCCGGCACGCCGAGCGGGCCGGGCTGACCGAGACCGGGCAGGTGTGGGACTGGCTGTTCGACCCGCGGCCGATGAGCTACGTCCTGACGACGCGGACGCCGCGCGGCCACACGCTGCACCAGGCATGCTGCCCGACCTGCACGGACGCGTGGCGCTTCTTCGGCAGCAGCCTGCACGCCTGGCAGGGCCTCACGCCGCGGGAGGGCCCGCTGGTCCCGCCGCCCGAGCCGGGACGGTTCCCGCCGCACGTCGAGGACGTCATCGTGCGGGCGGGATGGGACGGCAGGGCCGCGCCTCCCGCGGTCCGGGTGCCCCGGGCGCTCCGCTACATGATCGAGGACATCGGCGGTCCGCTGGACGCCGCGGCGACCGAGGCGGCGACTGCCGTGCTCGCCCGTTCCGGGTTCCTCGCGGTGGCCAACACGGGACCGGGCCTGCGATGCCGGCGGAACGCGTTCTTCATCGGGATGACCGACAAAGGGCTGGTGCCCATGATGGAGGCGTTCGGGCGCCGCCTGGGCGTGCCGGTGTTCCCGGTGGGCCAGGCACACGACTGCGGTGGCGGGACCATCGCGGTGGCCGCCGACGGCAGGCTCTTCCTGATCGACCAGGCCGGTGACTGGTACCTGGGCGACGACATCGACGAGGCGCTGGTGCTCCTGGTCGAGGGCCGGATGCCGCGACGGCTGCGGGAGGACGGGTCGCCGGCGGACGCCGGCTGAGGCCGTGCCTGACCGGAGGTCCCGCCCGTGCTGCCAGTGCGGCGCGGCGGGCCCTCCGGTCACCGAAGGCGGGCGGGGCTCAGCTGAGCAGGGCCTCGACGACCTTGGTCGCGTTGTCCTCGTGCTTGGCGTACGCGTCGGGGAAGGCCGAGATCTGCACGGCCTGGGCGGCCCGGGTGAGCGGCATGTCCTGCCACCCCTCGATCTCGATCAGCCGGCGGTAGAACGCGCCCGCGGCGTACGACGGCTGCATGATCTCCTCGACGCTGCCCCAGCTGCCGCTGGCGCGCTGCTGGAACAGGCCGATGGAGTCGTGGTCGGCGCCGGTGCCCTGGTGCGGGTAGTCCAGCGAGTCGGGGACGACGTGGCTGGCCAGGTTGTAGAGGCGGCTCTCCTGCATGGCGGTGGCCACGCCGACGATCATCGCCCACTTGCCCAGGCCCATCGACTGGGCCTTCTTGGCGATGGCCGCGGCGTTGTTCATCTGCCGCTGGTCCAGCCCGGCCACCGGCTTGACGATCTTCACCGTCGGCTTGGGCTTCGGCTTCGGCTTCGGTTTGGGCTTCGGCTTGACGGGAACGGGCTTCGGAGCGGGCTTCTCGGCGCGCAGGCCGGGCACGCGGTGCAGCAGCGAGCTGCTGATGGTGTCGGTGACCGAGGCGAGCGCGGGGGAGGCGGCGACGGGCGGCAGCAGCCCGGCCGCGGTCGGCGGCTCGACGACGTCGGGGCGGCCCGCGCCGGACAGCAGGGCGAAGGCGCCGACGCCGGCCAGCGCGGCGGTGGTGAGCAGCGGCGCGACGAGCCGCTGGGCCCGGGAGGGCGCCCGGCGGTGCCGGTACTGCCGCGTCCCGTCCAGGCGGTGCCGGCCGGAGGTGGGGGAGCCGGCGGTGTGGAGGTGGGGCTGGTGCTGGGGGTCGTGCGGGGGCATTCGCCGATATTAAGAAGGCATAAGCGCAGGTAGAAGGGGTAGTTACCAGATTTCTCCCGGCCTTGGAGCGATTTGGCCCGAATTATTGGAACTTGTTCCCAAGATTGTTTCTGAGCTGGGCATTCGTGGCCCACTTTCGGGGACGGATGCGGGGGTGGGGCCTGCTCGGTACAGTGCCGCGAGTGAGCGACACCCCTGGCGCGCCGCTGCCCCCGCCGGTCGATCCCTGGGCGGGCCGGGACGGGCACACCTTCACCATGGGCATGGCCTCGATCCCGGCGCGGACCACACCCGCGGCGCCGGACCCCGGGCCGCAGGTCGTGTACGTCGAGCGGCCGCGCCGCCGCCGCTGGCCCTGGGTGCTCGGCGTGCTGACGGCGCTGAGCCTGGCCTGCTGCGGGGTGCTGACCGCGGTCACCGCCCCGATGCGGGAGCAGTGGCCGGTGCGCGCCGAGATCGGCGGCAAGGTCGCCGGGCTGGTGCGCGACGACAGCGCCGAGGTGCGCGCCGCGGCCAACGAGCTGATCGCCAAGATTCACAAGGACCAGGATGTACGCGACGCCGCCGTGGCCAAGCTCGACGAGCCGAAGGGCGGCGCGCGGCCGGTCGTGCTGATCGTGGCGACCAGGTTCATCCTCGACCCGGGCGGCGAGCTGGACAAGGCGCTCGACGGGGTGGGCCGGACCGCGCTCACCGACCGGCGCGCTTATGCGGCAGGCGCTCGCGGCGGGCACGTACGCTGCGGCAACACCAAGGACACCGGCAGCGGCGAGCCGGTGGTGGCCTGCGCCTGGACCGACCACGGCAGCCTCGGCATCGGACTGTTCTACGGCAGGCGGTCCATGGACGACAGTGCCGCGCTGCTGCGCCGCATCCGGGACGAGGTCCTGGTCAAGGGCTGATCGGCGCGGTTGTCCACAGGGCTGCGCCCGCATGCGGCTCCGGCGCACTAGCATCGGCCGGGTGAGCGAGACCCTGCGGACCGACCTCGAACCTCCGGCGGCCGACACCGCCGCCCTGCACGCCGACGCCGTACGCCTGCTGGCGGGATGGACGCCGCCGCCCGGCGCGCAGGACGACTGGTCGCGGACGACCGCCCTGCTGGCGCAGGGTCCCCAGGTGATGGGCAAGCCGCACCCGGGCGCGCACGTGACCGCGAGCGCGGTGATCGTCTCGGCCGACCGGTCCCGGGTGCTGCTCTGCCTGCACGGCAAGCACAACGTGTGGTGCCAGGTCGGCGGCCACTGCGAGCCGGAGGACGGCACGCTGGCCGCCGCCGCGCTGCGCGAGGCCACCGAGGAGAGCGGCATCGCCGGGCTGGTCGTCGACCCGGTCCCGGCCGACGTGGACGTGCACCACGTGACCTGCGCGGGACGGCCCAGCCTGCACCACGACGTGATCTTCCTGGTGTACGCGCCGGAGGGCGCCGTGGAGCAGGTCAGCGAGGAGTCGCACGCGCTCGGCTGGTTCGCCCCGGCGGAGCTGCCGCACCCGCTGGGCACCGACACCGAGCGGGTGGTGCGCAGCGCCATGGCCAGGCTGGGCTGAGCGATGCTGGTGCCGCACGACCCGTGGCCGGCCGGCGAGGCCGAGGCGCTCGCCCAGCAGGAGGCGCTCCGTGCGCGGGTGGAGCCGACCGGCCCGCCGCTGAGCGCGCGCACCGCCGCCGGGCTGGACGTGTCGTACGAGGACGACGGCGACACCGGCCGGGCCGTGGCCGCCGTGGTGGTGCTGGACGTGGCCACGCTGGAGGTGGTCGAGACGGCCGTCGCGTCCGGCCCGGTCACCTTCCCGTACGTGCCGGGGCTGCTCGCGTTCCGGGAGCTGCCGGTGCTCACCGAGGCGCTGGAGCGGCTCACCGTGACCCCGGACGTGCTGGTCTGCGACGGCTACGGGGTGGCCCACCCACGCCGCTTCGGCCTGGCCTGCCACGTCGGCGTGCTGACAGGGCTGCCCACCTTCGGCGTGGCCAAGACGGCTTTCGTGGTCCGTGAGCCCTCCGCGCCGGGTCCGGCGGCGGAGCAGACCGCCGGCGGTGCACACCAGGAGCCCGGCCCGCGCCGTGGTGACTGGGCCCCGCTCACCGACGGGACCGAGACGCTGGGCCGCGTGCTGCGCACCCAGCCGGGGGTCAAGCCGGTCTTCGTGTCCGTCGGCCATCGCGTCGACCTGGACACCGCGACCGCGCTGACGCTCGCGCTCGCCCCGCGTTACCGCCTGCCGGAGACGACCCGGCAGGCCGACCAGCTTTCACGCCGCCTGCTCGGAGGTCTGGATGCCGCCCACCGTCGACCGTGACGCCAACGCCGCGCTGCGGGCCCGCTTCGACGAGGTGCACGCCCGCTACACCCACCTGCGCGAGAACGTGGGGGAGCTGCAGCGGCAGCTCGCGGGCCTGGAGGTGTCGCTGGCCTCGCCGGACGGCACGGTCACCGTGGTGGTCGGCGCGCGGGGGCAGCTGCTGCGGCTGAAACTGCACGAGCGGGCGTACGGGGCGCACCGGCCGGACCGCCTCGCCGAGCTGATCACCCAGACCACGCGCAAGGCGGAGCAGGCCGCGGCCGAGGCGACGGCGGAGCTGGTGGCCCGCGCGGTGCCCGGCGAGACCGGCGTGCCCGAGCTGCTGCGCGGCGGCGACCTGGGCGCGCTGCTGCGCCGCCACGACGACACCATGGGCTACCAGGAGGCGTGATGACGGCACCCGGACCGCAGATCGATCTCGACGCCCCGGCCGCGCGCGACGCGGCCCGGCGGCTGCACGCGGCCGGCGACGCGATGGCGCGCGAGCGCGGGCTCAGCGGCGCCCGTATCGAGCAGGGCGGCGCCCGTCGGCCGTGGGGCGGCGACGAGCTGGGCCGGGCGTTCGCCAAGGAGTACGAGGACGGCGCGGCGCTGCTGCTGCGGCTGTGGGGTGACGCGGCTCACCGTACGGCCGGCCTCGCGGTGGACGTGGCCACCGCGGTGGACCGGGTGCAGGGCGTGGACCAGCAGAGCGAGGCCCGGCTGCGCTCGGCCGAGCGCACGGTTTCGCTGTGACGCGTGGGAATGGTGTGCTCTGAGGGACGTGTTCTGCGCCGCCTTCGGGGCCTCTGCCTGATCGGGCTCCGGGCGCACCGGGCAGAATAGGAGCATCAAATCGAGGGTCGGAGGATCGGTCGTGGCTGAGCTGCGGTGTGTGGTGGCGGTGGACGGGCCCTCGGGCTCGGGCAAGTCGACGGTGTCGCGTCGGCTGGCGCAGCGGCTGGACGCCCGCTACCTCGACACGGGCGCGATGTACCGGGCCGTGACCTGGGCCGTGCTCCAGTCGGGGGTCGACCTGGCCGACGCCGACGGCATCGCCAAGGTGGTCGTCGACTGCGAGCTGATCATCACGACCGACCCGGCGCAGCCCTCGATCAGCGTGAACGGCGAGAACGTGGACGCCCCGATCCGCGGCGCCGAGGTCACCTCGGCCGTTTCCGCGGTGGCCGCCGTGCCGTTTGTACGGCAGGTGCTGGTCTCCCGCCAGCGCGCGATCATCGAGGAGTCCGCCCGCATCGTGGTCGAGGGGCGTGACATCGGCGCGGTGGTCGCCCCCGACGCCGACCTCAAGGTCTACCTGACCGCCTCCTCCGCCGAGCGGGCCCGGCGCCGCAGCGCCGAGAACGCCGCCGACCACGCCGCGACCGAGGCCGACCTGGCCCGCCGCGACCACCTGGACTCCACCCGCAAGGTCGACCCGTTGCAGCAGGCCGCCGGCGCGGTGGTGCTCGACTCGACCGAGCTGGGCATCGATGAGGTCGTCAGCGAGATGTATCGCCTCGTGACGACAGGGAAGGCAGTATGACAAGCGAGCAGTGGACCGAGCTGGAGGTCGTCGAGCAGCCGGTGCCGGAGCAGCCCTCCGCCACGGCGACCGTGACCCCGCAGCCGGTCCTGGCGGTGGTGGGCCGCCCCAACGTGGGCAAGTCCACCCTCGTCAACCGGATCCTCGGCCGCCGCCAGGCGGTCGTCGAGGACATCCCCGGCGTGACGCGCGACCGGGTCGCGTACGACGCCGTGTGGTCCGGCCGCAAGTTCACCGTGGTGGACACCGGCGGCTGGGAGCCCGACGCCAAGGACCGGGCCGCCGCCATCGCGGCGCAGGCCGAGGCCGCCATCGCCGCCGCCGACGTGGTGCTGTTCGTGGTCGACGCGGCCGTGGGCGCCACCGACGACGACGCGGCCGCGGTGAGGATGCTGCGCCGCAGCTCCAAGCCGGTGCTGCTGGTGGCGAACAAGGCCGACAACCAGAACATCGAGTTCGAGGCGCACGGCCTGTGGTCGCTGGGCCTGGGCCAGCCGATGCCCGTGTCGGCGCTGCACGGCCGCGGCTCCGGCGACCTGCTCGACGCGGTGCTGGCCGCGTTCCCGGAGCAGGCCCCGCTGGAGGACCACGTGCCGGGCCCGCGCGGCCCGCGCCGCGTGGCGCTGGTGGGCCGCCCCAACGTGGGCAAGTCCAGCCTGCTGAACCGGCTGGCCCGCGAGGAGCGCTCGGTCGTCGACGCGGTCGCCGGCACCACCGTCGACCCGGTCGACTCGCTGGTCCAGATCGGCGGCGAGACCTGGCAGTTCGTCGACACGGCCGGGCTGCGCAAGCGCGTCGGCAAGGCCAGCGGCACGGAGTACTTCGCCTCGCTGCGCACCGCCGCCGCGATCGAGGCGTCCGAGGTCACCGTGGTGCTCCTCGACGCCAGCGAGGTCATCAGCGAGCAGGACCAGCGCCTGCTGTCGATGGTCACCGAAGCCGGGCGGGGCGTCGTGCTCGCCTTCAACAAGTGGGACCTCGTCGACGGCGACCGGCGGCACTACCTGGACAAGGAGATCGAGCGGGAGCTCAAGCGCATCCCGTGGGCGCTGCGCGTCAACATCTCCGCGCTGACCGGGCGGGCCGTCGAGAAGCTCGCGCCGATGCTGCGTACCGCGCTGGCGAGCTGGGAGAAGCGCATCCCGACCGGCCAGCTCAACCAGTGGCTGACCGCGCTGGTGCAGGCGACGCCGCACCCGGTGCGCGGCGGCCGGGCCCCGCGCATCCTGTTCGCCACCCAGCCCAGCGTGGCGCCGCCGAAGTTCGTGCTGTTCACGACGCAGCCGCTGGACCCGGGTTACGTCCGGTTCGTCGAGCGCAAGCTGCGCGAGGAGTTCGGCTTCGAGGGCAGCCCGATCGACATCTCGGTCAAGCCGCGCAAGGAGAAGGGCCCCGGCGGCCGCGGCCGTACCCACGGCTGATCGTCCTGTAACGCGAAGCTCCCGTCACGCTGTCCGCACAGCGTGGCGGGAGTTTTCGCAGGCGCTACAGCAGCACCGTGCGGTAGCCGTGGGCCTCGATCGCGCGGGCGACGTCCCCGGTGGTCAGGCGGGCCGGGTCGAACTCGACCTCGGTGCGTCCGCCGTGGACCGTGGTCCAGCTGCGGGTCACCCCGGGCAGCTTGGCCACCGTCTCGTCGATGAGCTGCGCGCAGGACCCGCAGTGCATTCCGGACACGGCGAACGCGTGCTTGCTCATGCTCGATCTCCCCGATCTGGTGACGGCCTACGCGATGCCTAACGGCAGATCGTGTGTAAGGGCACGCGCGGGCGGTACTGTCAGTGCATGATTCACATCGATGTGTCATCGGCGCCGCAGGTGTCGGCGGTGCGCCTGGCGTTCCCGGCGCACCGTTACCGCCAGGAGGACATCGTCGCCGAGTTCACCGCGATGTGCCTGCCCGGCGAGCATCCGGGGCGGGAGGTGTTCACCCGCTTCGGCCGCACCACCGGCGTGCAGACCCGGCACCTGGCCCTGCCGCTGGAGCAGTACGCCGGGCTGACCGGGTTCACCCAGGCCAACGACGCGTTCATCGAGGTGGCGCTGGAGCTGGGCGAGGCCGCGCTGCTCGCGGCGCTGGACGCGGCCGGGATCCGCCCCGACGAGGTCGATCTGATCGCGACCACCAGCGTCACCGGCCTGGCCGTGCCGTCGCTGGAGGCGCGGCTGGCCCTGAAGGCGGGGCTGCGCCCCGACGTGAAACGGCTGCCGCTGTTCGGGCTGGGCTGCGTGGCCGGGGCGGCCGGGGTGGCCCGGCTGCACGATTACCTGCGCGCCTGGCCGGACCAGGTGGCGGTGCTGCTGGCGGTGGAGCTGTGCTCGCTGACCGTGCAGCAGGAGGACACCACGCACGCCAACCTCGTCGCCTCCAGCCTGTTCGGCGACGGCGCGGCGGCGGTGGTGATGGTCGGCGCCGGACGCGCCGCAGACACGCCCGGCCGCCCCCGGGTGCTGTCCACCCGCAGCCGCCTCTACCCCGACACCGAGCAGGTGATGGGCTGGCGCATCGGCTCCAGCGGCTTCCGCATCGTGCTGTCCACCGAGGTCGCCCCGATCGCCGAGCGTTTCCTCGGCGGCGACGTGCGCGGCTTCCTCGGCGAGCACGAGCTGGACCCGGCGCAGGTGGCGACCTGGGTGTGCCATCCCGGCGGGCCGAAGGTCATCGACACCATCGAGCGGGTGCTGGACCTGCCCGCCGACGCGCTGCTGCCGACGCGGCGCTCGCTGGCCGACAAGGGCAACCTGTCGTCGGTGTCGGTGCTGGACGTGCTGCACGAGGCGATGGCCGCCGCGCCGCCGTCCGGCGAGCCCGGTCTCATGATCGCCATGGGGCCGGGGTTCTGTTCCGAACTCGTCCTGCTGAGGTGGTGAGGCGTTGCTCCCGTACACCCTGCTGATCCTCGCCGTGGCCGGTGAGCGCCTGGTGGAGCTGGTGGTGTCCAAGCGCCACGCGCGCTGGGCGCTGGCCCGCGGCGGCCGCGAGTACGGCCGGGGCCACTACCCCTACATGGTGGCGCTGCACACCGCGCTGCTGGCCGGGTGCCTGGCCGAGGTGTGGCTGCTGGACCGGCCGTTCCTGCCCTGGCTGGGCTGGCCCATGCTGGCGCTGGTGCTGGCGAGCCAGGCGCTGCGCTGGTGGTGCGTGACCACCCTGGGCCCCCGCTGGAACACCCTGGTCATCGTGGTGCCCGGCCTGCCGCTGGTCGACCGCGGGCCCTACCGCTGGCTGCGTCACCCGAACTACCTGGCCGTGGTGGTCGAGGGCATCGCGCTGCCGCTGGTGCACACCGCCTGGCTGACCGCGCTGATCTTCACGCTGCTCAACTTCGCGGTCCTCGCGGTGCGGATCCGCGTCGAGGACCGCGCGCTGGCCGAGGCCGTCGCATGAGCGCCCGCCCCGGGCCACAGGGCACGGCGTGAACTTTGACGCCGACGTGCTCGTCGCGGGCGGGGGACCGGCCGGGCTGGCGACCGCGCTGCTGGCCCGGCGGGCCGGGCTGAGCGTCGTGGTCGCCGAGCCGCGCACGGGCCCGGTCGACAAGGCGTGCGGCGAGGGCCTGATGCCGGGCGGCCTGACCCGGCTGCTCGCGCTCGGCGTCGACCCCGCCGGGGTGCCGTTCCACGGCATCGCCTACCGCGCCGGGTCACGCTCGGCCCAGGCCCGCTTCGCGGCCGGGCCGGGTCGCGGGGTGCGCCGCACCACCCTGCACGCGGCGCTGCGCGACCGCGCCGGGCAGGCCGGGGTCTCCTGGGTGGCCGAGCGGGTCGGGCAGGTGCGGCAGGACGCGCACGGGGTCACCGCGGCGGGGGTACGCGCACGCTGGCTGGTCGGCGCCGACGGCCTGCACTCGCGGGTGCGCCGCGAGTCCGGCATCGCCTCGGCGGCCGGCCGCCCGGCGCGGTTCGGGCAGCGCCGCCACTACACCGTCGCGCCCTGGTCGGACCTGGTCGAGGTGTGGTGGTCGGCGCACGCGGAGGCGTACGTGACCCCGGTCGCCCCGGACCTGGTCGGCGTCGCGGTGCTGCACCGGCGCGCCGGGCACGGGTACGACCGGCTGCTCGACGGCTTCCCCGAGCTGCGGGAACGGCTCGGCGGCGCGGTGGCCGGGCCGGTGCGCGGCGCGGGCCCGCTGCGGCGCACCGTCGGTGCCCGGGTGGCGGGACGGGTGCTGCTGGTGGGCGACGCGGCCGGGTACGAGGACGCGCTCACCGGGGAGGGCGTCAGCCTCGCTCTGGACCAGGCCGAAGCCGCCGTGGCCGCGCTGACCGGCGGCGACCTCGCCGGGTACGAGGCCCAGTGGCGGCGGCGCACCCGCACCTACCGGCTGCTCACCCGGGGCCTGGTGCTGCTGACCGCGGCCCGTCCGGTGCGCGCGGCGGTGGTGCCGCTGTGCGCCGCGGTGCCGCCGCTGTTCCGCGGCGCCGTCAACACGCTGGCCGGTGGATAGGGCTGGAGATCACGGTGTCGCACCCGTTAGGAACCGGGCGTTCTCGGATACGGTGTTCGGCATGCTGAACGGTTTCAAGAACTTCGTCATGCGCGGCAACGTCGTGGACCTCGCGGTCGGTGTGGTCATCGGTGCCGCCTTCACCTCGCTGGTCACCCAGTTCACGAAGTCGTTCCTGGAACCCTTGATCAATCTGGTCGGCGCGAAGCCCGACGGGGCCGGTGGCGCGTTCGATCTCGTGCACAAGGGCAACGCGGTCGCCTGGGGCGCGTTCGTCAACGCGCTGATCACCTTCGTGCTCACCGCGGCGGTGCTGTACTTCCTGGTCGTGCTGCCGATGAACAAGCTGGCCGAGCGGCGTAACAAGGGGAAGGAGCCGGAGCCGGCCCCGGTGACCGAGGACATCCGGCTGCTCACCGAGATCCGTGACGCGCTGGTCGCGGCCCGGGTGCCCGCGCAGGCGGTGCACAAGGAGAACGACCACGCCAACGACCGCTGACCAGCGGCTGATCAGCGACGGGGCTCCAGCGCGAAGGCGATGACGTCGGCGCGCTCCGGGAACGGCGGCGGCACCAGCACGGCGTAGCCCACCGGATGGCGTACCACGATGCGCTGCACGTCGCCCTCCTGGAGCCCCGGCAGCGTGCCGTGCCACGGCGCGCGGCCCTCGGCGTCGAACGCCGCGACGGTGTTCGCGGCGATCGCGTACACCAGGCTGCCGTCGGGCGCCGGGGTGAGCCGGGCGCCGCGCAGGTTGGTGTCCCAGATCTCGACGCCGGTGCCGAGCCGCAGCCCGACGATCCGGTCCGCGCCCAGCACCACCGTGTCGCCGATCACGGTCAGGCTCACCACGGGCCGCTCCCAGGTCTTGCGCCACCGCTCGCCGCCGTCGGACAGCCGCAGCACGCGGATGTCGTTGGCGTCGCGGAAGATCACGTCGGTGCGGCCCAGCCGCGCCTCGGCCCGGCGCCAGCCCTCGTCCGGGGGCGGGCCGCCGGGTGGGCCGCCGTCACCAGGTCCCCCCGGCCCGCCGGGGGCGCCGGGGCCGCCCGGCCCCTGGCCCTGCTGCTCGGGCGGCAGCGTGTACCGCACGCTCCAGCGCTGCTGGCCGGTCGCCGCCTCGCGCAGCGTGAGCCACCCGATGCCGTTCAGCTCGCGGCGGGTGACCAGCCACTCCGTGTTCGCCACGAGCGGCGTCTCCTGCACGGGCTCCTGCCAGAGCTGGGCGCCGGCCCGGTTGAACGCCCGCAGCTGCGGGCCCTGCGGAAGGCTGACGTCGAAGAACACGCGGTCCGGAGCGGTGGCGAGCCCGCGTACGGTGCCGCCGGTGTCGATGCCGAAGCTCTTGACGCCGGACGCGGTCTCGATGCGCCAGGCCTGCCGCCCGGAGACGACGATCACCGCCGACCCCCAGTCGTGCACGTCCAGCGGCTCGACGTCCAGCGGGATGCTCCACGCCTGCCCGCCGGTGGGCGGGTCGACGGCGAACACGCGCGGCCCGTCGGTGCCGGCGATCCGGCCCGACTCCCCGATCACCAGCCGGTGCGGCGCGTTGCGGGTCCGCGAGGCGTACGTCCACAGCACCGACCCGGCCGACACCGCGGCGCTCGGTGAGAGGCCGGGCAGGGCGGCGGCCGGAGCGGTCTGGGGCGTCTCGGCGCCGTCCCGCGACAGCGCCCACGCCCCGCCGGCGCCCAGGCCGAGCAGGCCGACCGCCCCGCCGACGAGGATCGGGCGGCGCTGCCACAGCTTCGGCGTGCCCCAGGTGGGCGCCGGGGGCACGGGCACCGCCGGCACGCCGGGCAGCTGCGCGATCCGGGGCTGGAACCAGCCGGGCACGGGCGTGGAGACGCCGGTGCCGATGAGGATGCGGGACAGCTCCCGGGCGGTGGGCCGGTCGAACGGGCGCAGGCTGATGCAGCGCACGATGAACGGGCGCACCTCGGCGGGCACCGGGCTCAGGTCGAACCGGCCCTGGGTGACCTGGTTGATCTGCTCGAACATGCTGCCGCCGGAGATCAGCGTCCGGCCGGTGGCGGCGAAGTACAGCGTCGCGCCGAGGGAGAACACGTCGCCCGGCGGCCCGGAGTCCTCGCCCTGGATGCGCTCCGGCGCCATGTACGACGGGGTGCCCACGTTGACGCCGGTGGTCATCCGCTCCGCGTCGGAGGCCAGCGCGATGCCGAAGTCGATGATGTGCGGGCCCGCGTCGTCCAGCAGCACGTTGGCGGGCTTGAGGTCGCGGTGGGTGAGCCCGGCCCGGTGGATCGAGGACAGCGCCTCGGCCAGGCCGGTGGCCAGGGTCTTCACCGCGGACACGTCCAGCGGGCCGCCCGACAGCACGCGCTGCTCCAGGCTCGGCCCCTCGATGTAGGTGGTCGCCAGCCAGGGCGACACCGCCTCGGTGTCGGCGTCCACCACCGCGGCCGTGAACAGCGGGTTCACCAGGCGCGCAGCGGCGACCTCACGGCTGAACCGGCGGCGGAACACCGGGTCGGCGGCCAGCTCCGGCCGGATCACCTTGATCGCCACGTACCGGCCGCTGGGGGACTGGCCCAGGTAGACGCGGCCCATGCCGCCCCCGCCGAGCACGCCCACCAGCCGGTACGACGCGATGGAGTGCGGGTCGGTGGTTTCCAGCGGCCTCATGCGACACCCTCAGTCGGCTCCCAGGTTGCGACTTCCGCGCGGATACTATCCCCATCTATCCCTGGCGGCCGGTTGACACCACATGACACCGTCGGGATTGGAATCACCGTCTGGGAGCGCTTAGGCAGCCATCATGCCCTGCCGTCCGGTTCGCCGCACACCCACCCCCAGTGAGTTCCGTGGATTGGTACGGCTGTTCGAAGTAGGCGTAGAATGCCTGTTCATGGGGCACGCACACCAGCCGTCGATGTTCGATCTCGCCGAGCGGGCCACGCTCGGGCCGCTGGCCGGAGCGGTGACCCGGCACCCGCTCACCCGGGGCGCCTGGGTCGACCACCTGCCCGGCTGGGTCGGCGGCTCCGAGCAGGTGCTGGAGGTCCTGCTGGACCAGGTCGACTGGCGGGCCGAGCGGCGCGAGATGTACGAGCGCGAGGTCGACGTCCCCCGCCTGCTGCGCTGGTACGGCGCGGACGAGCCGCTGCCGCATCCGCTGCTCGCGCAGGCCCGCGCCGCGCTCAGCGCGTACTACGCGCCGGAGCTGGGGGAGCCGTTCACCACCGCCGGCATGTGCCTCTACCGGGACGGGCGCGACAGCGTGGCCTGGCACGGCGACACCATCGGGCGCGGCTCGCACAGCGACACCATGGTCGCCATCGTGTCGTTCGGCGAGCCGCGGCCGCTCCTGCTGCGCCCCCGCGGCGGCGGCGAGCACAGCATCCGGTTCCCGCTCGGCCACGGTGATCTCGTGGTGATGGGCGGCTCCTGCCAGCGCACCTGGGAGCACTGCATCCCGAAGACCACCCGCCACGCGGGGCCCCGGGTCAGCGTCCAGTTCCGCCCGGCCGGCGTCGCCTGACCGCGGGCTACTCGGCGCCCAGGCCGAGGCGCTCGCGCAGCTTGCCCCGGCGGTCCTCCAGCACCGCGATGAGCGCCTCCTGCTCCTCGGCGCTGCTGATCAGCAGGCTGGTGTCGCCCGGGTCGCCGGGGCCGTCCTCCCGGTTGCCGACCTCCTCCCGGATCTGCTGTGCCTGGCTGCGCAGCTCCGCGATCATCGAGTCGACCTGCTGCAGCTCCCGCTCCATCGCATGCTCACCACTCATGCGTCCATTGTCCGCTTTCGCCCCACCCGCCGCGCCCCAATCCGCCCGCTGACGGGTTCCCGCATGGTGGACGGCGGGGGATGTGCGGGCGGGGTGGGGTGCTTCATACTTCCGCGGTGAGCGTGCCGCCCGAGAATCTGCTTGAGTTCCTCCGCCAGTGCGGCGTGGCCCTCTGCCTGGCCGGGGAGTCGGCCAACCGGATCCCCGACGAGCTGGTCGCGCTGGCCGATGCGTACGGGGTGGACGACGTGGAGTTCCTCGTCGTGCCGACGGGGGTGTTCGTCCGGTCGCGGGGCGGCGGCGGGGTGGTCGTGGACTTCGCGAACGCCGACGGGCCGCCGCTGCGGCTGGACCAGATCGATCAGCTGTACAAACTGTTCGAGCAGGTCAAGGCCGCGCCGATCCCGCCCGCCGAGGGGATCGTGAAGGTGCGGGAGATCCTCGACGCGCCGCCCCGGCACGGGAACCTCGTGCCGGTGCTCGGGCACGGGGTGCTCACCGTCGGGATCGGGCTGCTGTTCGTGCGGGACGGGCGGGCGCTGGTCAGTTTGGCGCTGCTCGGGCTGCTGGTGGGGGTGCTGCGGCTGGTGGCCGAGCGGGTGCAGGTGCTCTCGCTCGCGCTGCCGGTGGCTGCGGCGATGCTGGTGACGTTTCTGGCGTATCGGTACAGCCCTGAGCTGGGGGCGGATCCGGCAAGTCTGCTGATTCCGCCGCTGGCGACGTTCCTGCCGGGGGCGGCGCTGACGTTGGGGGCGCAGGAGATGGTCACGCGGTCGATCATCAGTGGGGCGAGTCGGCTGGTGTCGAGCGTGTACGTGTTGCTGCTGCTCACGTTCGGGATCTATGCGGGGATGCAGCTTGCGGGGCCGGTGCAGGAGGTGCCGGTGCCGGAGCAGCTCGGGTCCTGGGCGCCCTGGGTGGGGGTGCTGGTGTTCGGGGTCGGGATCTATCTGAACAGTGCGGCGCCGTCGCGGTCGCTGCCTTGGCTGATCGTGACGCTGTTTGTGGCGTACGGGGCGCAGTTCCTGGTGGGGTCGTGGACGGGGGGTGTGTTCGCGGCGTTCGTGGGTGGGCTGCTGATCGTGCCGCTGGCCAATGCGGTGCAGCGGATGGGTGGGCCGCCTGCGCAGGTGGTGTTCCTGCCGTCGTTCTGGCTGCTGGTGCCGGGGGCGTTGAGCCTGGTGGGGGTCAGTGGGCTGACGGGGCTGGTGGAGTTGTCGGCTACCGGGCGGTCGAATCTGATCACGGCGTTCTTGACCGTGGTGGCGGTGTCCTTGGGTGTGCTGGTCGGGTCGAGTCTGCTGTCCAATGTGACGGCGAGTTCGCGGCTGTATACCTCGCGGTCCGCCTGACTTCGTGCGGGCCTGCCGTTGAAGGCGGGCTGGCGAGGAGTGGGGTGGGTGGGGCTCGGCGGTCGGTGCCGCGCCTCGGCGGGCGCACGTCCAAGATCGGCGTTTCGTGTCAGAAGCTGTGGTGTGGCCATAGGTTTCGACACGAAACGGCGATCTTCGGCTGGCCGGGGTGGGGTGGGTGGGGTGGAGATCGGTGTCTCGTGTCGAAAGGTGGGGTAGGAGCACAGGTTTCGACACGAGACAGCGATCTTGGTCGCCGCGCGCCGCGCGGGGCGGCGCGGGGCGGCGCGGCGCGGGGTGGTCAGGCGCCTAGTTGGCCTACGTCGGTGATGGTGAGGACGGCCTGGCCGGCCTCGTCGGAGGCGGCGAGGTCGACCTCGGCGGTGATGCCCCAGTCGTGGTGGCCGTCGGGGTCGTCGAGGATCTGGCGGACCTTCCAGACGTCCTTGCCCTGCTCGATGATGATGCGGGCGGGGCCGCGGGCGTCGGGGCCGATGCCGATCTCGTCGTAGAGGTCGAAGTACGGGTCGAGGGCGTCGCGCCAGGCGTCGCTGTCCCAGCCGGCTTCGGCGTCCAGCTCGCCGAGCAGGTCCCAGCGGCGGCGGGCGGCGAGCTCGACGCGGCGGAACAGGGCGTTGCGGACCTGGACGCGGAAGGCGCGGACGTTGCGGGTGACGGCGGGCGGGGCGGCCTCGACCGGCGGGGCGCCGGGGTTGGTGAGCTGCTCCCACTCGTCGAGCAGGCTGGAGTCGACCTGGCGGACCAGCTCGCCGAGCCACTCGATGACGTCGTGCAGCTCCTCGGTCTTGGCGTCCTCGGGGACGGTCTGGCGCAGCGCCCGGTACGCGTCGGCGAGGTAGCGCAGGACGAGGCCCTCGGAGCGGGCCAGGCCGTAGAAGCTGACGTACTCGGTGAAGGTCATGCCCTGCTCGAACATGTCGCGTACCACGGCCTTGGGCGACAGCCGGTGGTCGTCGACCCAGGGGTGGCCCTTGCGGTAGGACTCGAAGGCGACCTCCAGCAGCTCCTCGAGCGGCTTGGGCCAGGTCACGCCCTCGAGCAGCGCCATACGCTCCTCGTACTCGATGCCGTCGGCCTTCATCTGGGCGACGGCCTCGCCCTTGGCCTTGTCCTGCTGGGCGTAGAGGATCTGCCGGGGGTCCTCCAGCACCGCCTCGATGATCGACACGACGTCGAGCGCGTACCCGGGGGAGTTCCTGTCCAGCAGCTCGATGGCCGCCACCGCGAACGGCGACAGCGGCTGGTTGAGCGCGAAGCCGAGCTGGAGCACGTCGGTGACCCGGATGCGGCCGTCCGCGCCCTGCTCGACGATGCCCGCGGTGCGCAGCGCCCGGTAGATCGAGATCGCGCGGCGGATGTGCTTACGGCGCGCGGCGGGGGTCTCGTGGTTGTCGGTGAGCAGGTGGCGCATGTTGTCGAAGGCGTCGCCGCCGCGCTCGATGACGTTGAGCACCATCGCGTGGCTGACGTGGAAGCTGGAGGTGAGCGGCTCGGGCTCGGCGTTGACCAGGCGCTCGAAGGTGGGCTGCGCCCAGCCGACGAAGCCCTCCGGCGGCTTCTTCTTGACCAGCTTCTTCAGCTTCTTCGCATCGCCCGCGGCCTTGGCCACGGCCTTCTCGTTCTCGACCACGTGCTCGGGGGCCTGCACGATGACGGTGCCGAGGGTGTCGTAGCCGGCCCGCCCGGCGCGCCCGGCGATCTGGTGGAACTCGCGCGCCTTGAGCAGCCGCATGCGCTGGCCGTCGAACTTGTTCAGGCCGGTGAACAGCACGGTGCGGATGGGCAGGTTGATGCCCACGCCGAGGGTGTCCGTGCCGCAGATGACCTTGAGCAGCCCGGCCTGGGCCAGCTGCTCCACCAGGCGGCGGTACTTGGGCAGCATGCCCGCGTGGTGCACGCCGATGCCGTGGCGGACCAGGCGGGACAGCGTCTTGCCGAAGCCGGCGGTGAACCGGAAGCTGCCGATCAGCTCGGCGATGGCGTCCTTCTCCGCGCGGGTGCTCATGTTGATGCTCATCAGCGCGCTGGCCTGCTCCAGGGCCGCGGCCTGGGTGAAGTGCACGATGTACACCGGGGCCTGCTTGGTGGACAGCAGCTCCTCGATGGTCTCGTGCAGCGGCGTGGTGACGTACGAGTGGATCAGCGGGACCGGCCGCTCGCCGGAGCTGACCACGGCGGTGGGCCGCCCGGTGCGCCGGGTGAGGTCCTCCACGAACCGGCTGACGTCGCCCAGCGTGGCCGACATCAGCACGAACTGCGCGTCCTCCAGCTCCAGCAGCGGCACCTGCCACGCCCAGCCCCGGTCGGGCTCGCTGTAGAAGTGGAACTCGTCCATCACGACCTGGCCCACGTCGGCGTCCGGGCCGTCGCGCAGGGCGAGGTTGGCCAGGATCTCGGCGGTGCAGCAGATCACCGGGGCGTCGGGGTTGACCGCCGCGTCGCCGGTCATCATGCCGACGTTCTCCGGGCCGAGCGCCGCGCACAGCGCGAAGAACTTCTCCGAGACCAGCGCCTTGATCGGCGCGGTGTAGAAGGTGCGCTTGCCCTGGGCCATGGCCGCGAAGTGCGCGCCGAGCGCCACCATGCTCTTGCCGGAGCCGGTGGGGGTGCTCAGGATCAGGTTCGCCCCGGAGACGATCTCGATCAGCGCCTCCTGCTGGGCGGGGTAGAGCGAGATGCCCTGCTCGGACACCCAGGTGGAGAAGGCGTCGAACAGCGAGTCGGGGTCGATGTCGCGGGGGAGGTGGTCAGTGAGCGCCATGGTCCGTAAATAGTCTCACGTGGCCAGCTCGACCAGCGCCTCCCGTAGCCATGCCCGCTCGGCGCGGCTGGTGGCGCGCGCCACGGTGAGCATGCCGCGGCGGAACAGGTCGGTCTGCTCGTCGGCGCGCTGCGGGCGCTCGCCGGCGTAGAAGAAGCTCGCGGGCGCCTCCAGGAAGTCCAGCCTCCGGCGCAGCACGGCGGCCTGCGCGGTGCGGTCGCCGAGCCGGCCGAGGAAGGCCAGTAGCACGTTGAACCGGGTGCCGTCGGTGATGTCGAGTTCGGCGGGATTCCGCAGGCGGCGCTGGAGTTCCGCGCGCCCGGCGGGGGTCAGCTCCAGGGTGTGCCGCTGCGCCGCGGCCGCGCCGGCCTCGCGGCGGCGTTCGAGCAGCCCGGCCTTCTCCATCCGGTTGATCGCGGGGTAGAGGCTGCCGTCGCTGATCGGCCTGGCGTGCCCGGCCAGCTGCGCGATGCGGGTGCGCAGCTCGTAGCCGTGCAGCGGCTGCTCGGCCAGGAAACCCAGGATCGCGAGTTCGATCACATCCTGCATTCTGCCTTGCCTCGATTCGAGGTATCCCGCTAACTTCATGCCTCGGATCGAGGTATGGTGGGAGGGCGCGATGGAGATCGAGGGCGCGTACGGGACGCCGCTGCACGTGACCGAGTTCGGCGGCGACGGACCAGGCATCCTGCTGCTGCACGGACTGACCGATCACGCCGGGACGTGGGCGTCGACCGCGGCCTGGCTGACCGCGTACGGCCGGGTGGTCGGCTACGACGCCCGGGGGCACGGCCGCAGCGGGCGCCCCGACGGGCCATACCACCGGGATGCCTTCGTCGGGGACGCGGCCGCGGTGATCGAGCGGCTCGGGCTGGGACCGGCCCTGGTCATCGGGCACAGCATGGGCGGGCTGACCGCCTGGCAGCTGGCCGGGCGGCGCCCGGAGCTGGTGCGCGGCATCGTGATCGGCGACATGAGCCCGGTCACCCCCGCCGACGGGCTGCGCCGCTGGCGCGACTGGCTGGACGGCTGGCCGGTGCCGTTCGCGTCGCTGGACGAGGTGCGCGCCTACTTCGGCGCGGACCGGCCCGCGCTCGGCGACGCCTTCGCCGAGGTGATGTGGCGGAGCCCTGACGGCTGGCGGCCGCTGGCCCAGCGGGCGCACGTGCTGGCGGCGGCCGAGCACTGGCAGGCCCGCGACCACCGCCCGGAGCTGGCCCTGGTGCGCTGCCCCGCACTGGTCGTCGCGGGCGGCCGCAGCGACGAGCCCCCCGCCGCCCAACGCGAAGGCGCGGCCCTCATCCCCGGCGCCCACTTCGCCCTGCTCCCCGGCTCCGGCCACGTGCTCCACCGCGAGGACCCCACCGGCTGGCGCGCCGCCGTCGAACCCTTCACCGCGTCCCTGCTCGCGTGAAGATCGCGTCGATCTTGCACGAAGTGTTAGGGATATGCCCGGAAGGGGCGTGTCGTCCCCACAGTTCACGCAAGATCGACACGGGAGAGGGCGGGTCGCGACGGAGTCGCGGCCCGCCCCGGGAGCCCAGGGTCAGCGCTTGGGCTGGTTGTGCTTGGGCTGGTTGGACTTCTTGGACTTCATGGTGGTGGGCGAGGCGCCCTCGTGCTGCTGTTTGCGCTGCATGGTGGCGGTGGCCGCCTGTTCATGGTCGGCGCCGTCGTGGTTGGTGGTGTGCGCGCTCATGCCGGCGGCCGCCTGGTGCTGCTGCGAGGCGCCCGTGTGCGGGGCGTTCTCGGCGCGGTCGGCGCGGGGGTTGCGGTCGGGTCGGTTGCTGTTCTTCGCCATTGCTGCGAGCCTCCTCGGGCTGGGCTCAGCTCCCTGCTGAGGCCCACGATCACGCTAAGAGAGCGGCGGTGGTCAAGGCGGCAGAATGGACATTCTTGGCGTACCGGTTGGTAACGAAGGGAAACCTCGCTCACACCTGGGACAGGGCGGGTGGGGCGGGCGCGGCGCGCCAGGCGAGCTTCGTGACGAGGCCGTCGAGGCGGCAGGTCCAGAGACGCCCGTCGACGCCCACGACCGCGGCGTAGGCGACTCCGGCGGCGTCCACGGCGACCGCGGGCGCGCCGGTGAACAGCACTCCCGATCCGTGCCAGACCGGGGGCTCGCCGGGCGGGTGCGGCTCGGTCACGTCGACGCGGCCCTCGTCGTTGCGGCGCACCAGCCGCAGCAGCCCGTCACGCAGCAGCCCGGCGACCGCGCCGGTGCCGCCGTTGGCCTTCACCGTCGCGGTGCCGGTGTCCTGCGCGATGGTCAGCGTGGCCCCGTCGGCCTGCCCGGCGATCACGGGTCCGTCTCCGCCGGACACGGCGCGGACCACCGCCAGGGTGCCGTCCATGGAGCCGTGCAGCAGCGTCCGCCGCTTGCCGAAGCGGCCGCCGGGGCTCTCCCGTGCCCAGCACACCAGCTCGTCGTCGGTCACCGCGTAGAGGTCGGTGCGGGCGCCCGCGGCGACCGCGACCAGCGCGTCCCGGATGCCGCCGCCGTCCAGGCCGGTCCACGGGCCCCAGTCGCCGCCGGGGCCGGCGGTCCGCACGCTGACCTCCCGCGAGAAGTCGCGCACGAACACGGTCAGCCCGCCGCCCGCGTCCGCCACGGCGTACGGCATGCCCAGCTCGCGGGCTCGCACCGGATCGCCGTCCGCGTCCGGGTTGCCCACGTCGGTCCAGGTGAACCCGGCCCCGGGCCGCTCCTGCACCCCGTGCACGACCACCAGCCGCGGACCGGTCACGTCCAGGTCCTGGCGTACCCCGAACAGGTGCAGCCGGCCGTCGGGGGTGACCACGGTGTCCAGGTGGGGCACCAGGTTCTGCCCGCCGACCGGCACCGGCGCGGCCCAGTCCGCCTCGCCCTCGCCGCGCCGCCACATCACCACGGTGCCCGCGAACACCGCGAACGCCGACAGCCCGCCCGCGTACGCGACCAGCCAGGCGGTGCCGCCCGGGTGGCGGTAGGTCTGGCTGCGGCCGTAGCGCTTGTTCCGGGCTCCGGCGCCCACCTGCAGGTCGCCGCAGCCGTACGGCACCGCGCAGGCGTGCCCGTCGGCCCACCCGTAGATGTCCAGATAGGAGAACTTTCGCTCGTACACGGCCGGGCTGAGATTGCGCGGCCAGTACTTGTTGAAGTAGCCGCGATAGCTCTGCACCTGCACGGCCGCCCCGCCCGCGGCCCGGTGCCGGCGCACCGCCTCGTAGGCGAAGTACGCCGCGTACAGGTGGTCCTGGTGGTCGGAGTAGTCCGCGCCGTCGTCGGAGTCGTACCTCAGGTGCTCCGGGGCCGGGTCGAGGGTGCGCACCACCGTCGGCGCGGACGTGCTCAGCAGCGACGCCAGCACGGCGAGCACGTCGTCGCGGCGCAGCCGGCCCGGCGCGGGCAGCGGGCTGTCGGTGGGCCGCAGGTAGGGCTGCGCGTCGCGGCGCCCGTCCCACAGCCAGGCCAGGCGGTTCGAGCCGCCGTCCGCGGCGTCCAGCGGCGCCCGCAGGTTGAGGAACGCCAGGGTGACGTGCGGCTTCGCGACCAGCGTGGCCGTCTCGAAGACGACGTCGCCGGGCAGCCTGCGCACCTCGCGCCGCCACGCGGCGTCGCGGTCGCCGGTCGTCATCGCCGCGTACGCTGCCCGGATGCCGTACTGGCGCGCGGCGGCGTACCCCTCGAAGTCGGGCTTCTCGTCCTGCGGGGCGTTGACCCCGTTGGCCTCGCCCGCGGTGAGGTAGACGCTGGTCACCGGGCATCCCTCGGCCAGCGCCTGCAGCACGTCCGGGTTGAGGAAGTACAGGTCGTCGTCGGGGTGGGCGCAGACGTTCAGGAACGCGGCCTGCCGCGCCGCCTCGGCGGACCAGACGCGTTCCCAGGGGCGGCCCAGCCCCAGGGCGATCGCGCCGCCGCCGGCCAGCAGCAGGGCGCTCAGCGCGGTACGACGGTGCAAAGGTCACCTGTCCTGTCGTGGTACGGCGGGCGGTGGCAGCTCCCACGGCGCGGCCACGGGAAAGTACGCGGTCAGGAAGCCGTGCAGCAGGCGGTGGCGCTCGGCGCGCTGCTCCGGTGTTCCCTCCTCGTCATTGACGCAGAACACGTCATGGTCACGCCGGGTGCGGATCCGGGTCAGCGCGGCCTTCGCCTCCGGGGCGGCCAGGCTGACGTAGGTGCTGCTGATGCGGTCGATGACGGCCCGTCCGGTGGCCAGCGCGTAGTAGTGGTACGCCGAGGACACCAGCGACAGGTCGGACGGGTCGCGGAACCGGTTGCCCGCGGTGCGCTCCAGCTCGGCGGCGTACCGCTCGCCCATCTCGGCCAGCACGTCGCGGCGCAGCGGGTGCGGCACGTGCTTCATCTTGTAGGTCAGGTGCCGGCCGAAGTCCCGCGCGATCAGCTCCCGGTTGTTCTTGCCCGCGGCCGTGGAGGCCAGATCGTGCCCGTCCACCGGCCCCGGATCGACCTTGCCCTTGGACGGGAACGACTTCGACAGGCCGTTGGGCTGGAAGAACTTCAGCGGGGTGAGCGGCCGGCCGACGAACACGTCGTCGTTGAAGTAGACGAAGTGCTCGGCCAGCCCGTCGATGTGGTGCAGCCGGGTCTCGATCGCGTGCGAGTTGAACGTCGGCAGCCGCCCCGCCCCGCCGAACACCTCCTTGTGGCTCACCACGGTCACCCGCTCGTGGCAGCCGTCCAGCCAGGACGGCACCTGGTCGTCGGTGACCAGCCAGATCCGGCGCACCCACGGCGCGTAGAGGTGCAGCGAGCGCATCGAGTAGCGCAGCTCGTCGTGGTTGGCGAAGCGCGCGGCCCCGGCGGCCTGCGTCATCAGCGGTGCGCGCTGCTCGCCCAGGGCCGTGTCGCGCCGCGACCGCCAGGCCGGGTCGGCGTCGTCGACCCAGGTGTAGACCACGTCCACCGGGAACGTGACGTCGTCCAGCAGGGTGCCCTCGAACTCGGTCCGGGTCGGCCGCTGCGGCTGCGGCCCGGCGTGCGCCGACGCCAGCCGGGTGAACTTCGCCTCGTCCAGGGTCACCCGCGGGCTGTCGGCAGGCACGAAGTCGGCGCACCGGTTGGGCCGCGGGGCGTGCAGCGGCCCCTGCGGGGTGCGCGACCACACCTCCAGATCGCAGCCGTGCTCCGGGCCGAACAGCAGATTGCCCGAGGGGTCGCAGAAGTACTGGATCAGGCGGATCACGCGCTGCCCGGACAGCAGCCGCCACGCGTGGTTCGAGGTCGCGGGCAGCGGTGTGCCGACTCCGCTCTCGGTCACCGGCGCCACGAACAGCGGCCGGCGCAGCGCCTCGCGCCGCAGCGCGGCCCAGGCCTCGCGGCGCGGTCCCGAGCTGATCGCCACGGCGGCGGCCCGGTCGTCGTAGCCGCGTACGCAGAAGTGGTCCACCCCGGCGTCGGCGAGCACCGTCAGCACCGTCTCCAGGCAGCGCCGCCGCGCCTCCAGCGGGGTGATCCCGGGCACCGGCCGAGCCAGCACGGGCCCGTTCACGGTCGGCGTCAGGTGCAGCCCGTCCAGGCCGTACCTCCTGGTCAGGTGCCATCGGATCGCGGACCGCGCCCACCGCTCACCCGCCCCGTCCCGACCTTTGACACGTGGCAGCAGCAGGTCCACCGACCTGCGGGACAGACCGGCCAGCAGAGCGGACCGCGGAGGCACCCGGAAGATCACGCCGTAATAACGATCCTCACCCCCGAAAGGCGACACCCCACTCCCTGCCAATCCCCTGAGAGGTGGCAGGCTGGGCGGCGTGTTGAGCGCGCGTGAGGTGGCCGAGGTCGAGGCGGCGGTGCGCCGGGTGGCCGCGGAGCAGATCCTGCCCCGGTTCGGGCGGCTCGCCGCCGCCGACATCGCGTACAAGTCCTCCGAGACCGACCTGGTCACCGTCGCGGACCGGGCGGCCGAGGAGGAGCTGGCCCGGCACCTGACCGCGCTGGTGCCCGGTTCGGTGATGGTCGGCGAGGAAGGGGTCGCCGCCGACCCGGGGCTGCTCGCCGCGATCGACGGCGACGCCCCGGCCTGGATCGTCGACCCGATCGACGGCACGCACAACTTCGTCAGCGGCAGCCCCCGCTTCACCACCCTGGTCGCGCTCGCGCACCGGGGCAGGCTGCTCGCGTCGTGGACGTTCGCGCCGGTCATGGACCTGATGGCGGTGGCCGTCGCGGGCGGGGGCGCCTACGTCGACGGCGAGCGCGTCCGGGTCCGTCCCGTGCCGCCGTCCCTGCGCCACCTCGACGTCTCCGTGTCCCCGCCGATCTGGTGGCGGCCCGCCGAGCGCGACGGCTTCCACCGCCTCGGGCGGCACGGCGTCGCGCTGTCCTTCTTCGACACCTCGGGGCTGGAGTACATCCAGCTCGCCAGCGGCCGCCGCACCGCCATGGTGATCACCTGGGAGCTGCCCTGGGACCACGCGGCCGGGCTGCTGCTGCACGCCGAGGCGGGCGGGGTCGCCATGACCGCCGACGGCGGCGAGGTGCGCATCGGCGGCGGCAACCGGCTGCCGTTCCTGGTCGCGCCGGACGCCGAGACCGCGCGGCTGGTGCTGTCCGCGATCGAGGGCTAGCCCGCGAGCACCGCGGTGACCATGCCGAGCGTGCTCCAGTCCACGTCGGGGTCGGCCAGCAGGCTGCCGTACGTGCGAAGCTCCAGCGTGATGCGCTCGCCGTCGGCGGCCACCCCGTGCTCCTGCGGGCCGTCGGCCAGCGCGTCCGCCTCGGCCTCGGTCAGCTCCAGGCTGAACAGGTGCGCCCGGTGCGCGGACACGGTCGCGGAGGGCTGGCGTACCCCGTGCGCGCGCAGCCGGGCCGCCTCGACCCGCAGCCCCGTCTCCTCGGCCAGCTCCTCCACCGCCGTCTGGCGCGGGTCGGCGGCGCCGGGCTGCGAGCCGCCGGGCAGCTCGTGCACCCGCCCGTCGCCGGTCACCGCGCCGCTGCGGTACTCGCGTACGAGCACCACCAGCGTGTCCGGGAGCGTCTCCGCAGGCAGGTAGGCGACCACGGCGCTCACGTCGGGGCGGCCGATCACCACCTCATTGTCCTTCACCCGGCCCTCGCCGCGGACCTCGACGGCGACGTGCGCGGCCCACCAGAACGGCCGTCCGTCCGGGCCGGGCCAGGTCCACGCCACCCGGGCCGCGCGCAGCCGGTGCCCGGCCGACTCCTGCGCGGCCAGCCAGGTGCGTACGCCCGCGTCCCGCCACAGCGGCAGCGGCAGCCCGCGGTGTACGCCCTCGCGCCGCGCACCGCCCGCGAGCAGCGCGAGCGCGGCGGCGAGGGTGTCCTCCAGCGTGCCGGCGACGGGCGCGCCGTGCTCGGCCGCGTAGTGGGCGAGGTAGCGCATGCCCGGCGCGCCGTCGGGTGCGCCCAGCACCACCCGGCCGCTGGACTCCCAGCGGCCCCACTCCACGTTCGTGGTGAACCCGGGCAGTGTGGCCAGGTCGCGGGGCACCCAGAAGGCGACCACGTCGGACAGGTGCAGACAGGTGTCCTCCCACTCGACCTGGGCCGTCCAGCCGTGCGGCATGCCGCCCTCGGGCCGCTCGGGCACGAACACCGCCAGCCGCCCCGGCCCGGCCCACTGCCGGGCCAGCTCCGCGAGCGCGGCGGGCCGCCACGAGGCCACCTCCGGGGCGCGCGGCGTCGGCCCGGCCAGGAACAGCGCCGCGTCCCACCACTCCGGCGGCTGCTCACCCGCGTAAACCGTGATCACTTCCGCCGTCGCCATCCCCGGATCCTCCCACGCTCCACAGTGGCCCTCCGGGGGTCCCGGGGTGGGCTGGCGGACGGTTGGCGGAGGATGGGCGGGTGCGAGTGCGACCTGTGACGCCGGAGGGACTGGTCGGGGAGCTGACCGAGCTGATAGCGGGGGCGGCGCCGCCGGACGGGTGGTTCCGGGCGGCGATCGACGGGCCGCCCGCGGCCGAGCCGGACCGGCTGGCCGAGGCGCTGGTCGGTCCGCTGCGCGCCCGAGGTCATGCCACGCTGCACGTCCGCACCGCCGACTTCCTGCGGCCCGCGTCGGTGCGGCTGGAGTTCGGGCGTACGAACCCCGACGCCTACTACGAGGGCTGGGTCGACGAGGCGGGCCTGCGCCGCGAGGTGCTCGACCCGGCGGGGCCCGGCGGCACCGGCCGGGTGCTGCCGAGCCTGTGGGACGCGCGGCGCGACCGGGCCACCCGGGCGGCCTACCAGAACCTGCCGCCGGGCGGCGTGGTGCTGGTCAGCGGCGACCTGCTGCTCGGCTCGGGGCTGCCGTTCGAGCTGGCCGTGCACCTGGTGCTGTCCCCGGCCGCGCTGGCCCGGCGGACACCCCCGGAGCTGGCCTGGACGCTGCCCGCGTACGAGCGCTACGCGGCGGAGGTGGCCCCGGAGACCTTCGCGGACCTGGTGGTGACGGTCAACGACGCGCGCCACCCGGCGATCATGTCTGTCGATTGACCTGCGCCGCCCGCCCGTCCGGGGGAAGGATGTCCCCAGGGACTGGCTAAGGGGGTATGTCATGACCACCGCAAAGCAGATGATGCACCTCGGGGCGCAGTGCGTGCCCGAGAACGAGACCCTCGCCCGCGCGGCGCAGCTGATGCGCGACATGGGCGTCGGCTCGCTGCCGATCTGCGGCAACGACGACAAGCTGCGCGGCATCATCACCGACCGGGACATCGTGGTGAAGTGCATCGCGTCCGGCGGCGATCCGAACACGATGACGTGTAAGGAGATGGCGCAGGGTACGCCGATCTGGGTGGACTCGAAGGCCGACGAGGACGAGGTCATCCGGCTCATGGAGCAGCACAAGATCCGCCGGGTGCCGGTGATCGAGGATCACCAGATCATCGGCATGATCAGCGAGGCCGACCTGGCCCAGCACCTGTCGCACGACAAGCTGGCGCACTTCGTCTCCACGATCACCGCGGCGCCGCCGACGCGCTCGTAGCAGCCGACGATCAAGCTCCCGCCGTACTGCGCAGGCAGCACGACGGGAGCTTGATCATGAGGTGCGGAGCGTCAGTGCGCCCCGTGTCCGGTCAGCGCCCGGACCTCCAGCTCGGCGTACTTGGTCGCGTCGGCGGGCTCGCGGGACAGCACCGTGCCCAGCCAGCCGCAGAGGAAGCCGACCGGGATCGAGATGATGCCCGGGTTCGACAGCGGGAAGAAGTGCCAGTCGGAGTCCGGGAACATCGCGGTCGGGCTGCCGGACACCACCGGGGAGAAGAACACCAGCACCACGGCGGTGATCAGGCCGCCGTAGATGGCGGCGGTCGCCCCGGCCGTGGTGAACCGCTTCCAGAACAGCGAGTACAGGATCGCGGGCAGGTTGCCCGAGGCCGCCACCGCGAAGGCCAGCGCGACGAGGAACGCCACGTTCAGGCTCTGCGCGAAGATGGCCAGCACGATCGCGACCGCGCCGATGGCGAACGCCGAGATCCGCGCCACGCGCACCTCGCCGCCCTCGCTGACCTGACCCTTGCGGATGACGCTGGCGTAGATGTCGTGCGCCAGCGAGCTGGACGAGGCCAGGGTGAGCCCGGCGACCACGGCGAGGATGGTGGCGAAGGCCACCGCCGCGATGATCGCCAGCATGGCCGCGCCGCCCGTGGAGCCGCCGAGGAACTTCTCGCCCAGCGCCTGCGCCAGCTGCGGGGCGGCGGTGTTGCCGCCCTTGTCCTGCGCGGTGATCGCCTCGCTGCCCACCATCGCCGCCGCGCCGAAGCCCAGCGCCAGCGTCATCAGGTAGAAGGTGCCGATGATGCCGATCGCCCAGAGCACGCTCTTGCGGGCGGCTTTGGCGTTGGGCACGGTGTAGAAGCGGATCAGGATGTGCGGCAGGCCGGCCGTGCCGAGCACCAGCGCGATGCCCAGTGACAGCAGGTCCATCTTGTTGTAGAAGGTCTGCGCCGCGTCGCCCGCCACCTCCTTGCCGTAGCGAAGGCCCGGTTCGAGGAACGCCGCGCCCTTGCCCGACTTGGCCGCGGCCTCGCCGAGCAGGCCGGACAGGTTGAACTTGAACGCCGCGAGCACCAGCAGGGTCATCACCGCGGCGCCGACCATCAGCAGGAACGCCTTGACGATCTGGACGTAGGTGGTGCCCTTCATGCCGCCGACCGTCACGTACACGATCATCAGGATGCCGATGAAGATGATCGTGGCGATCTTGGCGGTGCCCGCGTCCATGCCCAGGAAGTGCGCGCCCGGCTTGATGCCCAGCAGCAGCGCCACCAGCGCGCCCGCGCCGACCATCTGCGCCAGCAGGTAGAAGATCGACACCACGATGGTGGAGATCGAGGCGGCCACCCGCACCGGCGTCTGCCGCATCCGGAACGCCAGCACGTCGGCCATCGTGTACTTGCCCGAGTTCCGCAGCAGCTCCGCCACCAGCAGGAGCGCGACGAGCCAGGCGACCAGGAAGCCGATCGAGTACAGGAAGCCGTCGTAGCCGGACAGCGCGATGATGCCGGCGATGCCCAGGAAGCTCGCCGCCGACATGTAGTCGCCGCCGATGGCCATGCCGTTGGAGAACCCGGAGAACGACCGGCCGCCGGCGTAGAAGTCGGCCGCGGTCTTGGTCTGCCGGCTCGCCCAGATCGTGATCGCCAGCGTGAACAGCACGAAGACGACGAACAGGACGATGGTCAGGGTACGGGCGCTCATCGGCTGACCTCCTCAACGGGCTGCGCGGCGTCGGCCTCACCGTCGGTGAGCCGGGCGTGGATCTCCTCGGCCACCGGGTCGAGCTTGCGGTCGGCGTAACGGGCGTACAGCCAGGCGATCAGGAACGTGGTCACGAACTGCAGCAGGCCGAAGACCAGCGCCACGTTGATGTGCCCGAACAGGACCGTGCCCATGAAGTCGCGGGCGTACGCCGACAGGATCACGTACAGCGCGTACCAGCTGAAGAACGCGATCGTCATCGGGAACACGAAACGGCGCAGCGCGCGCCGCAGCCCGGCGAACTCGGGGCTCGCCTGGATGCGCTCGTACTGGTCCGGTGCATCGTCGCTCATGTGAATCACCAGCCTCGGTTGGGGGAGGGAGGGTGCGGTTCAGCGCAGGCTAGGACCGTGATGTTCACCACGGAACGGGCCTGGAGCGTCCTGAGCGAGGAACGCGCCGAGCGGTCGCCCCCGCGCGCCCAGCGGCGGATCGACGCACGACGAACGGCGCCCGCGCGCCGCCAGGCGGCACGCGGGCGAGGGGCGTCCGAGGATCAGTGCCAGTGCTGCTTGGCGGGGCGGATCAGCCGGTCCTTGAGCGCGCGGGTGTGCCGCCGGGCCACCGGCAGCTGCCGCCCCTCGACGGTCACCACGTATCCCGAGCCGGTCAGCCGCAGCTCGGTGACCAGGTCCAGGCGCACCAGGTAGGAGCGGTGGATGCGCAGGAAACCGGCGTCGGTCCAGCGCTCCTCCAGCTGGGTCAGCGACACCCGGACCAGGTGCGAGCCCTCGGTGGTGTGCAGCCGGGCGTAGTCGCCCTGCGCCTCCACCCAGCACACCGTCGAGCGGGGCAGCAGCCGCACCACACCGCCCAGCTCCACCGGGATCATCGGGTCGCCGGCGGGCGCCGCCTCCGGCGCCGCCGTGTTGCGCTCGCCGACCGCGGCGCGCTCCGACAGCACCCGG
The DNA here is from genome assembly GCF_016862575.1 of Catellatospora bangladeshensis. Classification (GTDB taxonomy): domain Bacteria; phylum Actinomycetota; class Actinomycetes; order Mycobacteriales; family Micromonosporaceae; genus Catellatospora; species Catellatospora bangladeshensis. The sequence continues at coordinate 66,531 of NZ_BONF01000044.1, forward strand.
CGCAGCGACTCGGCGATCCGCTCGGCGCGCACCGGCTTGCGTACGTAGTCGACGACACCCAGGTCGAACGCGTCCGCGGCGCGGTCGTCGTACGCGGTGACGAACACGATCGCGGGGGAGCGGGCGAAGCGCTGCAGCACCCGGGCCAGGTCCATGCCGTCCAGCCCCGGCATCCGGATGTCCAGGAACGCCACGTCCACCTCGGACTCGTGCAGCACCCGCAGCGCCTCCGCGGCGTCGGCGGCGCTGTGCACGTACTCCACCCGGGGGTCGTTGCGCAGCAGATACAGCAGCTCGTCGAGGGCCGGCGGCTCGTCGTCCACGGCCAGCACGCGCAGCCGCCCGGTCATGCGCGGACCGCCCGGAACTTGGGGATGCGCAGGCTGACCCGCGTTCCGGCCTGCGGGGCGGTCTCCACCACCAGGCCGTACGCGTCGCCGAACACCGCCCGCAGCCGGTCGTCGACGTTGCCCAGGCCCACGTGCTGCCCGCCGTCGCCGTCGGCCGACCCGTCGCCGTCCAGCAGCACCGCCGGATCCATGCCCACCCCGTCGTCCTCCACGATGATCTCGCAGTCCGCGCCCGCGTCCGCGGCGATGATCCGGATCGTGCCCACCCCCGGCTTCGGGTGCAGCCCGTGCCGCACCGCGTTCTCCACCAGCGGCTGCAGGCACAGGAAGGGCACCTCCACCGGCAGCACCTCCGGCGCCACCCGCAGCCGCACCTGCAGCCGCTCGCCGAACCGGGCCCGCTCGATGGTCAGGTAGCGGTCGATCGAGCGCAGCTCCTCGGCCAGCGTGGTGAACTCCCCGTGCGCCCGGAACGAGTACCTGGTGAACTCGGCGAACTCCAGGATCAGCTCCCGGGCCCGCTCCGGATCGGTGCGCACGAACGACGCGATCGCGGTCAGCGCGTTGTAGACGAAGTGCGGGCTGATCTGCGCCCGCAGCGCGCGCACCTCCGCGCGCGCCGAGCGGGCCCGCTCCTCCTGCAGCTCGGCCAGCTCCAGTTGCAGCCCCACCCAGTGCGCCGTCTCCAGCACCACCCGCACCAGGCCGGGCGAGGGGCGCGAGCCGGTCACCGCGACCAGCGCCGCCCCGGCCCCGCCGTCGGGCTTGGACACGGGCGCGGCGACCGCGCCGCGCACCGGGCAGTCCAGGCGTACGCAGGTCAGGTCCTCGGGCCGTAGCAGCACCGGCCGCCCGCCCGCCAGCGCCCGCTGCGCCGCCGACAGCAGCGCCTCCCTGTGATGGCCGCCCACGCCGTCGTGGGCCAGGAAGCCGTCCCGGTCGGCCAGCGCCAGGCCCTCAGCCCCGACCAGGGTGCGCAGGTGCTTGACCGCCTGGGCGGCGGTGTCGTCGCGCAGCCCCTGCCGCAGCGGCTCGCTGGCCAGCGTCGCCAGGTGCAGCACCCGGTACGTCGCGCGCTCCTCCGGCGTGATCACCCGGCGCCGGCCGCGCATCATCACCACCGCGGCCGCGGCTATCACGGCCACCACGGCGGCGGCGCCCAGCGCTGGGTACATGGCCCCGATCGTGCCACGCCCAACCCTCCCGCTCCACCCCCGTGCTCCGGTACGATCCAGCGGCCGTGGATGCCTATGCACTGCTCGCGATCGCGACCGTCACCGTGGCGACGGTCGCCATCGGCGCGTGGGGGGTGCGTCTCGTGCGCGGCACCTCCGACCTGCTCGTCGCCTCACGCATGGTCAGCCCCACCCAGAACGCCGCCGCCATCGGCGGCGAATACCTGTCGGCGGCGAGCTTCCTGGGCGTGGCCGGGCTGATCCTCGCGTACGGCGCCCAGATGCTCTGGTATCCGGTCGGCTTCGCCGCGGGCTACCTGGCGCTGCTGCTGTTCGTGGCCGCCCCGCTGCGCCGCTCGGGCGCGTTCACCCTGCCCGACTTCTGCGAGGCCCGGCTCGCCTCACCCCGGCTGCGCCGCCTGGCCACCGCGTTCGTGCTGTTCATCGGCTGGTTCTACCTGCTGCCGCAGCTCCAGGGCGCGGGCCTGACCTTCGGCATCGTCACCGGCGCGCCCCGCTGGGTCGGCGTGGTGCTCGTCGGCGCGGTGGTCACCGGCAACGTCGCGTTCGGCGGCATGCGCTCGGCCACCTACGTGCAGGCGTTCCAGTACTGGCTGAAGCTCACCGCGATCGCGGTGCCCGCCTTCTTCCTGCTGGCCCGCTGGCGCGACGACGGCGCCCCGGCCATCCCCGTCGACGAGCCGTGGCTCGCCCCGACCGGCGGCCTGGTCGCGACGTACTCCCTGATCCTTGCCACGTTCCTGGGCACCATGGGGCTGCCGCACGTGCTCGCCCGGTTCTACACCAACCCCGACGGCGGCTCGGCCCGGCGCACCACCACCATCGTGCTCGGCCTCGTCGGCCTGTTCTACCTGTTCCCGACGGTGTACGGGGTCCTCGGCCGCGTCTACACCCCCGAACTCGCCACCGGGCGCAACGACACCGTCGTGCTCCTGCTGCCCGGTGCGGCCCTCGGGCCCGGCCTGACCGCGGACCTGCTCGGCGCGCTCGTCGCCGCCGGGGCCTTCGCCGCGTTCCTGTCCACCTCCAACGGCCTGCTCACCAGCGTCGCCGGGGTGCTCGCCAACGACGTGCTGGCCCGGGGGCGGCTGGCCGGGTGGGGGCCGCTGCCGCTGTTCCGGGCCGCCGCGCTGTTCGCCGGGGCGGTGCCGACCGTGCTTGCGCTCGCCGTGCACGGGCTGAACGTGTCGCAGGTGGTCGGGCTGGCGTTCGCGGTCGCCGCGTCCAGCTTCTGCCCGATGCTCGTGCTCGGCATCTGGTGGCGGGGACTGACCGCGATGGGGGCCGCGGCCGGCATCCTCGCCGGGGGCGGGAGCGCCGTCGTCGCCGTACTGTGGACGATCTTCCTGCCGCCGTCGCCGGGACTGGCGGCGGACCTGCTGGCCCAGCCCGCCGCGTGGACCGTGCCCCTGTCGTTCGTGGTCATGGTCACCGTGTCGCTGGCCACCCGGCGACGGGTGCCCGCCGCCGTCGGCACCATGCTGCTGCGGCTGCACGCGCCCGAGGCCGTGCACGGATCCGACACCCGGCGCGCCGAAACTCCGCGACGTCCCGAAACATCCCGGGCGTAGCGTGACCGGGGTGAACGATCGCGTGCGGGTGGACCTGGCCGCACACCGCCGCGCCAGGCCGCGCACCGGCGCGCACGACGAGCTGGTCGAGCAGACGCCCGTCGGGGACGTGCTGGTGCGCGAGCTGATCCGGGTCCAGCTCGGGCTGGCGCTGCGGCTGGCCGGGGTGGTCGCGGTGGCGCTGGGCGGCCTGCCCCTGCTCTTCACCCTCTGGCCCGCCGGGACCCGGGTCGACGTCGGCGGCATCCCGCTGCCCTGGCTGCTGCTGGGCATCCTGTCCTTCCCGTTCCTCTTCGGCGCCGGGCTCGTCTACACCCGCCTCGCCGAACGCAACGAGGCCGACTTCGCCGCCCTCGTCGGCCGCCCCACCGACCCCCACCGCAAACCCTGACCACCCCACCCGCCGGGGCCGCGGTCATGATCGCGATCTGGTGTCACAAAGTGCGGCCCAGCTCCACTTTCTGACCCGAGACAGCGATCAACCCTGGAGAGGGCCACTCCCCACACGCTTCAGGGTTTAGGATTTGCTTAACCCTGGGGAGGGCGACATGCTGTGGGAAATACTGATGACCTCACAGGTCGAGGACTTTCTGGATGAGTTGTACGCGGCCGACCGCGACAGCCATCGGCTCGTGAACCAGGCCATCCTGGTCCTGGAGCGTAACGGTCCGGCGGAGGGCCGTCCGCTGGTGGACACCGTGGCGGCGAGCCGTATCGCCAACATGAAGGAGCTGCGACCGCCGTCCGGTGGGCGCACGGAGATCCGCATCCTGTTCGCCTTCGACCCGTGGCGCTCGGCGATCCTGCTGATCGCGGGCGACAAGTCCGGCGAGTGGGCGAGCTGGTACCGATCCGCGATAGCCGAGGCCGAGTCGCTGTACGCGATGTATTTGAAAGAGCGTGAACGGGAGATCCGAGATGGCCGAGATTAAGCGCTGGCGGGACACCGGGAACCTGGAGCGGGCGGTCGAGACGGCCGGCGGCAGGGATGCCTTCGACGCCGCGATGGGGGCGATGCTCGACGAGGTGCGCGGCTGGCGCCTCGCCGAGATGCGCAAACGTCGAGGCCTCACCCAGGAGCAGGTCGCCGAGCGGATGGGTGTCTCCGTGGCCCGCGTATCGCAGATCGAGAAGGGCGACGTCTCCACGAGGGAGGTGCTCAGCCGGTACATCGACGCGATGGGCGGCACCTTGCGCCTCATTGCCGACTTCGGTGACGAGCAGCTGAAGGTCGCGTAGACGATCGGTCCCGGCCGGAGGGTCTCTCGCGACCCTCCGGCCGGATCCGGCGAACCTGGTCGCCACGCGAGTGCCGGCGGACAGGTGCACGTTTCAGTGAGCTGTCAGTGCCGCTACGAGCTGCCGCATGCTGTCGACAGGCAGGTTGCGGTGGCGGGCTGCCTGCGCGCGCACCGTCGGCTCGGCATCGGTCAGCATGGTCAGCAGGTCGGCCACCGGCGGCAGGTCCGGGTCCACGCTCCGGCGGAGTTCCGCGTCGGGGGCGTTGCGCAGCCGGGCCTTCTGCTCCTCGGTCAGCCGGTCCGAGAACACGGCGCACCAGTGCAGGCCGCTGTCGTCGGACCGGGTGAACTCGTCGATCACGTCTGCCGGGAAGTTGGGATGCCGCATCAGCTTCCAGATGCTGTAACCGGTCCACTCGCGCACCATCCGCGCCAGCAGACGGGGTGGGGCGTCCGGATGGTTCTCGGCGAGCAGCAGGCGTACGGCGAAGTCCTCGTCGTCGGCGAGCAGCGCGACCGTGCCGGTGTCCAGGTGCGGGCAGCACGCCACCGTCCGCCGGTACGCCGCCTGAGTCGAGCGGGCGTAACGCGCCTGAAGTGCCGTGTCGTCGCAGCGGCGGTGCAGCCACTCGACCGGCCAGGCACGCTCGTGCCGATCGAGCGGATACTCGATGCGCTCGCGCAGGCCGTCCGGAGTGTGCTCGCTGTAGAGGACCGTCCTGCGGACGGCGCGGTCGTCGTCGGCGGCGAGTTGCTCACGCAGTTGGTCGGGCAGGTTCTCGCGGTCGGCGAGCGTCGCCCGGACCGCGGCCTCCGGGTCGGCGGCGAGCTGCGCGAGCTGCGCCGGGGGCAGGGCGGGATGCGCGGCGAGGGCCTGCCGGACAGCCTGGTCGGGGTCGCCGGCGAGCCGTTCCGCGACGCCGCCGTCCAGGTCGGCGTGGGCGGTCGCGGCGGCGCGGGTCGCCGGGTCGTCGAGCAGCCTCACGAGCAGGTGCGGTGGGGGCACGCGACCCGGCGCAGAGAGGGCGATGCGCCGGCGGTGCGGGTCTTCGTGTACGAGCAGCCGCAGGTAGGCGGCGTGGGCAGCGTCGGGAGCGCCGTGCCGCAGCACGACGAGGTCGCCGTGTTCGGGGTCGTCGGCGAGCAGTGGCAAGGCCTGGGCGGGGAGCTCCGGCATGGTGACGAGCCAGGCGCGGACGGCCGGGTCCGGGTCGGCGGCGAGCACGAGGTATGCCTGCTCCGGCAGGCCGTAGCCCATGTGCGCCCGTTCCATCGTGAAACGGCGGATGCGGGGCTCGGGATCCTGGAGGAGCCGCACGACGTCGGCGTCGGCCACGTTCGGCATCTCGATCACGGCACCGCGCACGCGTACGTCTCGATGGCGGGCCATGGCCGCGACGACGACGTCGGGGAGGTTGACGCGGGAGGACAGTGCACGGGCCACGACGGACGGGTCGGCGTGCTCGATCAGGCGGAGCATCAGGTCGGCGGGCAGTGACGGGTTGGCGAGGAGTCCACGGAGGATGCTGTCGTCGGCTGTCACGTGGAGCGAGCTTAGGCAGGTCAGCGGCCCTCCGCGACGGCCGCTCAGCCGACTGCGCAGGCCGGCTTGCCGGGGTTAAGCTGGACGTGTCCAGGCGAAGATCGCCATCTCGTGTCAAGAAGTGAGGCCAGACCTCACCTTTCGCCACGAGACGGCGATCTTGCGCCCCCGGCCGGCGCCGGTGTTGGGCGGGTCAGTGGGGAGCTGGGCGGCCGCTCACGTGCGGTTCGAGCTGTCCATGGACCTTCGGTGAGGTCCTTGGCGAACCAGTGGTCGGCGTAGGGGTCGTCGTTGAAGGCCGGGATCTCTGTGAAGCCGTGCCGGGCGTACAGCGCCCGCGCCTCGACCAGGTCGCTGCGCGTGTCCAGGCGCAGCAGGGTGAGGCCGTGGCCGCGGGCAGCGGCCTCCAACGTGGTCAGCAGGGATGAGGCGATGCCGCGTCGGCGCGCCGCCGGGGCCGTCCACACGCGCGTGACGAGTCCGATGCCGTCGCCGGTGAAGCGCAGCCCGGCGCAGCCGAGAATCGTGTCGCCGTCGCGGGCCAGCCAGAACAGCCCGTGCGGCGGTTCGAGGAAGGCGTCGTCCGGGGCGGCGTCGGCCAGCACGGTCTCGATCTCCGCCGGGGTCGCGGACCGCCCGTAGTAGCGGCCCACGATGTCGGTCAGGTAGTCCCGGATCGCGGCGCGGGCCGCGTCGTCCTGGGGCGGGGTGAGGGCGATGGAGACGGTCGTCGGCACCCGGCCATCCTGCCCCGGTCGCCCGCCACGCGACCAGCGCATTTCCATCGCCCCCGGCTCCGGTTCCCGCCGGACGCCGACCCCGCGTCAAGATCGCCCGACTTGCCTGGCACTTGTGCGAATCTTGAGCCCGCGAAGGCCCATGTGCCTGGCAAGTCGGATGATCGAGCGGGTCCGGGGGCTCGGGTCAGCCGACGATGGTGGCGTGCATCTCCCAGACCAGCACCTCGGCCGCGGTGACGGCGGTGATGCGCTGCCCGCCGGTGGCGGTGAGGCGGACCGCGTCGCCCTGGCTCAGGCCGCCGGCCTGCTCCAGGGTCACGTCGCCGCGGGCGACGAAGAAGTGGAGGTACGGCGCCTGCGGCAGCTCGACGCTCTCCCCGGGCTGCAGCCGCGCGACGTGCAGCGCCGCGTGCCGGTTCTTGATCCGGATCGCGGAGGCGCCGTCGTGCTGCTTCCTGCCGGACGCGACCGTCACCAGGCCGCCGCGCAGCAGCTCGTCGTCGATCTCCAGCTGCTCGTACCCCGGCGTGATGCCGTCGGTGTCGGGCACCACCCACATCTGCACGAAGTGCACCGGGTCGCTGTGCCGGTCGCCCTCCAGCCGCCAGGAGTCGTTCTTCTCCGAGTGCAGGATGCCGGTGCCGGCGCTCATCCGCTGGGCCAGGCCGGGGTAGATGACGCCGGAGTGGCCGGTCGAGTCCTGGTGGACCAGCGAACCGCGCAGCACCCAGGTGACGATCTCCATGTCCTGGTGCGGGTGCGTCTCGAACCCGAAGCCCGGCGTCACGACGTCGTCGTTGTTGACCAGCAGCAGCCCGTGGTGGGTGTTGCGCGGGTCCCAGTGGCGGCCGAACGAGAACGAGTGCTTGGAGTCGAGCCAGCCGATGCGGGTCTTGGCCCGCTCGTCGGCGAACCGGACGTCGATGAGCTCGCGGCGGGGCTTGGCGGTGGAGGTCTTCACGGCCGTCCCTTTCGATCGGGTCGTTGCTTTGTCAACGAGTACAGCCTACACGACATTGTTGCGTCGTCAACTATTCCCGCTATGCTGAGAGCATGGGTGAGACGCGCTGGCTCGACGACCGCGAGCAGGAGACGTGGCGGGCGTACCTGGAAGGCACCCGGTTGCTGATCCAGGCGCTGGACCGGCAGCTGGAAACGGACTCCGGGGTCAGTTTCACCGATTACGAGCTGCTGGTCCACCTGAGCGAGGCGCCCGGCCGCCGGCTGCGCATGCGCGACCTGGCCGACGCCAGCTTCACCTCGCGCAGCGGGGTGACCCGCGCGGTGACCCGGCTGGAGGACGCGGGGTGGGTGCGCCGCGTCGAATGTGACGACGATCGCCGCGGTATGCACGCCGAACTCACGGAGGCCGGCGCGGCCAAGCTCGCCGAGGCGGCTCCCGGGCACGTCAGCGCGGTGCGCGCCTACATGTTCGACCACCTGAGCAAGGAGGAGCAGGCCGCCATCCGCGACGGGTACGCCCGGATGCGCGCGCACCTGCGCCCCTGACCCGGATTACTGTGTACCGATGCCCGAGGGACACACCGTACGCCGGCTCGCCGACCGGCACCGTGAGCTGTTCGCGGGGGAACCCGTCGCCGTCACCAGCCCGCAGGGCCGCTTCGCCGAGGGCGCCGCGCGGCTGAGCGGCGCGACCCTGCTGGACACCGAGGCGTACGGCAAGCACCTGCTGCACCACTACGGCGACGTCAGCCTGCACGTGCACCTGGGCCTCTACGGCAAGTTCGCCGACGGCGACCTGCCCGTGCCGCCGGTGGTCGGCGAGGTGCGGCTGCGCATGGCCAACACCCGGCACTGGCTCGACCTGCGCGGCCCGACCGCGTGCGAGGTGCTCGACCCGCCGGAGGTGGACGCGCTGCGGGCCCGGCTCGGTGCCGACCCGCTGCGCGCCGACGCGAAGCCCGAGCAGGCGTACGAGCGCATCCGCCGCAGCGGCACCGCGCTGGCCGCGCTGCTGCTCGACCAGTCGGTCGTGGCGGGCACCGGGCTGATCTTCGTGCTGGAGGCGCTCTACCGGGCCGGTCTCGCGCCGACCGCGCCCGGCCGCACGCTGACCCCGGAGCAGTGGCGCGAGCTGTGGGCCGACCTGGTCGACCTGATGGGCAAGGCGGTGCTCAGCGGCCGGATCGACACGGTCCGCCCCGAGCACGAACCTGAGGCGATGGGCCGCCCGCCCCGGGTGGACCGGCACGGCGGCGAGGTGTACGTGTACCGCCGACCCGGCCTGCCGTGCCTGGTCTGCGGCACCCCGGTGAGCCGGGGCGAGCTGGCCGGGCGCAACTCGTACTGGTGCGCGGTCTGCCAGCCGCTGGCGGCGTCATGACGCGCTACGCGGGCCTGCTGCGCGGCATCAACGTGGGCGGCAACAAGAAGATCGCCATGGCCGACCTGCGCAAACTGGTCGAGGGCCTGGGCCACACCGACGTGAAGACCCTGCTGCAGAGCGGCAACGTCGTCTTCACCAGCGACTCCGCCGACCAGGCGGCGCTCGCCGCGCAGTTGGAGAAGGCGATCGAGGCCGAACTCGGCATGTCCGTCGGCTGCCTGGTGCGCGACGGCGCCGATCTGGCCCGGATCACGGCGCACAACCCGCTCGGCGCGGTCGCGTCCAACCCGTCGCGGCAGTTCGTGGTGTTCCTGTCCGGGGCGGTGGACCCGGCGAAGCTGGCCGAGGTCGAGACCGTCGCCAAGGCCGGTGAGGTGCTCGCGGCGGGGGAGCGCGAGGTGCACATGTGGCTCCCCGACGGCTCCGCCGACACCAAGCTGACCCACCTGCTCTTCCAGAAGCGCCTCGGCGTCCAGGTCGCCACCGCCCGCAACTGGAACACGGTCACCAAGCTCGCCGCCCTGCTCGCCTGACCCGCCTCGCGGCCGGCGCCGGCCTGTCTCGTCGACTGGTTCGGGATCTAAGTCGACGAGACAGACCGACGTTCAAGAACGGCCGGGGGAGCGGGAGCGTCAGTGGTGGCGGTGGGTGGCGAGGCGGGCGACGGCGTGGAGCTGGGCGGCGGGGACGAGGGACAGGTCGGCGGCGTGCAGGCGGCGTAGCGCCTGGGTGAGCAGGGCGTCGGCGCGGGCGCGGGCCCAGGTGCGGGCGCCCGCGGCGTCCACCAGGTCCGCCGCGTGGGCCAGCTCGGCGGGGCTGAGCGGGCCCTGCCTGCGGTAGAGGGCGGCCAGTTCGATCCCGGCGGGGGTGCCCGAGGTGAGCGCGGCGATCACCGGCAGCGACTTCTTGCGGCTGGCCAGGTCGGAGTGGACCGGTTTGCCGGTGACGGCCGGGTCGCCCCAGATGCCGAGCAGGTCGTCGACGAACTGGAAGGCCAGGCCGGTCCGGCGGCCGAACTCGGTGAGCGCCGCGATCTGCCCGGGGGTGCCGCCGCCGAGCAGCGCCCCGAGCCCGCACGCCCCGCCGAGCAGGGCGGCGGTCTTCGCCTCGGCCATGGACAGGCATTCGGTGAGGCGTACGTCGTCGCGCTCCTCGAATTCGAGGTCGGCGCTCTGGCCGTCGATCAGCTCCTGTACGGCCTCGTTGAGCCGGCGCCCGGCCTCGGGCACGGCGGGGTGGCCGCAGGCGGCGAGCACGTCGAAGCCGAGGGAGAGCAGCGCGTCCCCGGCGAGGATGGCGGGGGCCTGCCCGAACACGGTCCACGCGGTGGGGCGGTGCCGCCGGGTGACGTCGCCGTCCATGATGTCGTCGTGCAGCAGCGAGAAGTTGTGCACCAGCTCCACGGCGACCGCGCCGGGCACGGCCGCGGCGGCGTCGCCGCCCACCGCCTCGGCGGAGACCAGCACCAAGGCGGGCCGGATCGCCTTGCCGCCGTCGCCCGTGGCGGGCGTGCCGTCGGCGTCCCACCAGCCGAAGTGGTAGCCGGCGATCCGCCGCATCGCCGGTCTCAGCGTGCCGATCGCGGCGCGCATCGCCGGGTCGACCAGCGTGCGGCTCCAGGCCAGCACGTCACGGGCGGACTGGCCGCGTGCCATCTCCACGGTGCTCATCGTCGTACCACCTCTTCCGAGAAAGCCTCTGAGTTGAAGCGGGGCACCCTGTCCAACGTGTTGACGCGTCGGCAGGGTGCCCCTGGGGGCATGATCAGTGGCCGAGTTCCACGTTCTCCAGCACACCGAGGGCGTCGGGGACCAGCACGGCGGCCGAGTAGTAGGCGCTGACCAGGTACGACATGACGGCCTTGTCGTTGATGCCCATGAACCGCACGGACAGGCTGGGCTGGTACTCGTCCGGCAGGCCGGTCTGGTGCAGGCCGATCACGCCCTGCTCCTCCATGCCGAGCCGCATCACGATGATCGACGTGGTGCGGTTCGAGGTGACCGGGATCTTGTTGCAGGGCAGCAGCGGCACGCCCCGCCACGCGGGCACGGTGTGCCCGTTGAGCTCGGCGCCCTGCGGGTAGATGCCCCGCCGGGTGCACTCCCGCCCGAACGCGGCGATGGCCTGCGGGTGCGCCAGGAACACGTGCGAGCTGCGCCGCCGGCAGAGCAGCTCGTCCAGGTCGTCGGGCGTGGGCGGGCCGGTGCGGGTGTGGATGCGCTGTTTGAGGTCGGCGTTGTGGAGCAGGCCGAACTCCCTGTTGTTGATCAGCTCGTGCTCCTGGCGTTCCTTGAGCGCCTCGATGGTCAGCCGCAGCTGCTCCTCGATCTGGTTCATCGGCTCGTTGTAGAGGTCGGCCACGCGCGTGTGCACCTGGAGCACGGTCTGCGCGACGCTGAGCTCGTACTCCCGCGGGGTCAGCTCGTAGTCGACGAACGTGCCGGGCAGCTGGGCCTCGCCGACGTGGCCCGCGGAGATCTCGATCGCCGCCTCGCCGTGTTTGTTCTGCGCGGGCACCGGGTTGGCCTGCAGCCGGCGTACGTGCTCGCGCAGCGCGTCGGACTGCTGCACCACCTCGTCGAACGCGGCCCGGCTCAGCGACAGCACGATGCAGCTGGTGACCGCCTTGACGGTGACCTCCCAGGTGGTGCCGTGCCGGGTGAGCGCCTGGTCGCCGAAGTACTCCCCGTCGGCCAGCACGCCGAGCACGATCTTGTCGCCGTACTTGCCGGTGCCCAGCCGGTTGACCTTGCCGTGGGCGATCAGGTGCACCTGGTCGGCGGGGCGTCCCGCCTCGACGATGACGTCGCCGGGGGCGTATTCGGCCTGGGTGAACCGGTCCGCCAGCGTGCCCAGGACCGGCAGGTCCTCGAAGCCGCGCAGCAGCGGCAGCTCGCACAGCTCCGGCGGCACCACCTTCACCTGGGCTCCGATCGAGGTGAAGCTGACCCGGCCGTCGCCGACGGCGTAGCTCAGCCGCCGGTTGACCCGGAACGTGCCGCCCTTGACCTGCACCCACGGCAGCATGCGCAGCAGCCACCGGGACGAGATCTCCTGCATCTGCGGCGCCGACTTCGTCGTCGTCGCCAGGTTGCGAGCCGCGGCGACCGCGAGACTCGACTGTGCCTGTCCAACCTCGACTTCCGCGGAGGAATCCACAGACACCACCATCACCCACCTCTGGTAGTACGAACCGGCGGGAGATCTCCCGCCGGTATGTCCGGTTCGCACTAATTCTTAGCTGCCAGGTGGTATGAACGAAAGGTCTGGAACTGGTGATCGTGCTCTGTTAGGGTGCGGCTCGTACCGGACCTGACCAAGGCTCCGTCCATGCCGGGTGAGCGGCGCGAACGGAGCCTTGATCGTGCCCGGCGGCGGGCCGGGTCAGCCGGTGCGCAGCCAGTCCCGCACCGACTGCATCGAGTCGAAGTACGCCGTGGGGAACGTCGCCGGTCCCTCGGGCGAGGGTTCGGCCTCGGCCGCCTCGGCGGGGCGCATCAGGAAGGCCAGCTTCGCCACGCCCGCCCGGTCGAAGCAGGGCGTGACGTTGGCGTCGTACCAGCCGTCGAAGTCCGCGTCCGGGCGGTGGTGCAGGTCGCGGGCGTCGACCACGACGTACTTCGTCGGCATCTGCTCGGCGGTCTGCGCGAACCGGGCCATCAGCGCCTTGAAGTCGGCCTCGCTGATGTGGTCGGTCGCCGCCGACCAGGTCAGCTCCAGCACGCCCACCCCGCCGTCGTGGCTGATCGTGCCGTATTCGTCATGGTAGATCGAGTTCGACATGCCGCTCCTTCCCGTGCTCGCGGTGCGCCGCGACGCTCTCGCTGAGCCCCTGCTCGCCGCCGCTGACCTCGACGATCTGCCCGGTCACGGCGCTGGAGGCGTCCGCGCACAGCCACGCCACGGTGGCGGCGACCTCGTCCACCGTCACCGGCCGGCCCAGCGCGTTCGCGTGGTACATCGGCCCCGTGGACAGGCGGGTGGCGCGCACGTGGTTGACCCGGATGCCGTTCGGGCCGTACTCGCTGGCCATGCTGCGGGCCAGGGCCTCCAGCGCGCCCGCGACGGCGCCCAGCGCGCCGGTGTGCGGGCGGCCGCTGCTGCCGTTGGTGGAGGCGATGGTGACGATCGAGCCGCGCCCGGCCGGGACCATCACCCGGGCCGCCTCGCGCGAGGTCAGGAACTGCGCGCCGACCACCTCGCCCAGCACGTCGGTGAAGACCGCCGGGTCCAGCTCGCGATACGGCACGCCCATGCCCGCGCTGTTGGCGGGCACCTCGAAGCCGTTGAAGGACGCGTCGAGCGGGCCCTTCGAGACGACCGCGTTGACGTATTCGCGTACGTGGTAGGGGTCGGTCGGATCCACCGTGGCCGAATGCGCCTCGCCGCCGTCGGCCCGGATCTTCTCGGCGAGGGCCTCCACCGCCTCGGTGTCCAGCCCGCTGACCCAGACCTCGGCGCCCTGCCGTGCCAGGTGGCGGGCGACCATCTCGCCGAGCTTCTCGTCCGCCGCGAAGACCGTCGCACGTTTGCCGGAGAGCATCATCCTCGTCCCCTCCCGCGGGGCCGGCGGGCGCGCTGCCGCACGCCTCCCTCACCGGAATCGTGCCACGGCGGCAGCGCCTGTCATGGCTTCTTTTCAAGTATGTGAATGTCCCGTAAGCTGCTTTCGGGAGCGCTCCCATTGGCGACACCGGGCACCGCCGAGCGCACCGTCACCCGCCGTCGCGGCCGCCGATCAGGGCCGTGGCCGGGCGACCCACCGCGGCGGGCCCGGTCCTCCGGCGTCCCGCCTGTCCCCGTACCGGAACAGGAATGGACATGAAGCTCCTGCGCCTGAGCGTGCTCACCGGCACGCTGCTCGCGACCCTCGCCGTGGCGCCGCCCGCGAGCGCCGCCGCGCTGCCGTACCAGGACCCCGCCCTGCCCGTGGCCACCCGGGTCGCCGACCTGATGTCGCGCCTCACGCTGGACGAGAAGCTCGGCCAGATGACCCAGGCCGAACGCGCCTCCGTCAGCAACTCCGACATCACGCAGTACCGGCTCGGCTCGGTGCTGTCCGGCGGCGGCTCCGCGCCCGGCTCGAACAACGCCACCGGGTGGGCCGACATGACCGACGGCTTCCAGAACGCCGCGCTGGCCACGCCGCTGGGCATCCCGCTGCTGTACGGTGCCGACGCCGTGCACGGCCACAACAACGTGGTCGGCGCGACGATCTTCCCGCACAACATCGGACTCGGCGCGACCCGCGACCCCGACCTCGTCCAGCAGATCGGCCGCGCGGTCGCCGAGGAGGTCACCGCGACCGGCGTCGACTGGGACTTCGCGCCCTGCCTGTGCGTCGCCCGCAACGACCGCTGGGGCCGCACCTACGAGTCCTTCGGCGAGAAGCCCGAGCTGGTCGGCTCGATGGCGACCATCGTCACCGGCCTGCAGGGCAGCTCGCTCGGCGGCACCGCGTCGGTGCTGGCCACGGCCAAGCACTACCTCGGCGACGGCGGCACCACCAACGGCACCGACCAGGGCAACACCCAGCTGTCCGAGGCCGAGCTGCGCGCGATCCACCTGCCGCCGTTCCAGGCCGCCATCCAGCGCGGCGTCGGCTCGGTGATGATCTCCTACAGCAGCTGGAACGGCAGCAAGCTGCACGGCAACCAGTACCTGATCACCACGGTGCTCAAGGGCGAGCTGGGCTTCTCCGGCATCGTCGTCTCCGACTGGAACGGCATCGACCAGATCGACGGTGCCACCGGCATGAGCGCTACCGACGTACGCAGCGCGGTCAACGCGGGCATCGACATGGTCATGGTGCCCACCGCCTGGAAGTCGTTCATCGATCTGCTGCGCGCCGAGGTCAACGCGGGCCGCGTCAGCACCTCCCGCATCGACGACGCGGTGCGCCGCATCCTGACCAAGAAGTTCGAGCTGGGCCTGTTCGAGCGGCCGCTCGCCGACCGCTCGTTCCTGGCCACCTTCGGCGGCTCGGCGCACCGCGCCCTGGCCCGCCAGGCCGTCGCCAAGTCGCAGGTCGTGCTCAAGAACGCGGGCAACGTGCTGCCGATCGCGCCCTCCGGCGGCAAGATCTTCGTGGCCGGGCGGCACGCCGACAACATCGGCCTGCAGAGCGGCGGCTGGACCGTCTCCTGGCAGGGCGCGTCCGGCAACACCACCCCGGGCACCACGATCCTGCAGGGCATCCGTAACACCGTCGGCTCCGGCGCCACCGTCACCTACAACGCGAGCGGCAGCGGCATCGACAGTTCGTACCGGGTCGCCATCGCGGTCGTCGGCGAGCAGCCGTACGCCGAGGGCCAGGGCGACCGCCCCAGCGGCATGGGCCTGGACAGCACCGACCTGAACACGCTCACCACCCTGCGCAACGCGGGCGTGCCGGTCGTCGTCGTACTCGTCTCCGGCCGCCCGCTGGACATCGCGTCGCAGCTGGGCAACTGGAACGGCCTCGTGGCCGCCTGGCTGCCGGGCACCGAGGGGCAGGGCGTGGCCGACGTGCTGTTCGGCGCGGTGCAGCCCACCGGCAAGCTGCCGATGACCTGGATGAGCAGCGCGAGCCAGCAGCCCATCAACGACGGCGACGGCAAGACCCCGCTGTTCGCATACGGCTACGGCCTGTCCTACGGCGCCCCGGCCGACACCACGCCGCCCTCGGCCCCCGGCACGCCCACCGCCTCGAACGTGACCGCCTCCTCGGCCACCCTGTCCTGGGCGGCCTCGACCGACAACGTCGGCGTCAGCGGGTACGAGGTGGTCCGTGTCCAGGGGACCGGCGAGACCGTGCTCGCCTCGTCCGCCACGGCCACGGCCACGCTGACCGGTCTGTCAGCCTCGACCGCGTACACCTTCGCGGTGTACGCCAAGGACGCCGCCGGCAACCGGTCCACCCGTTCGGGCACCGTCAACGTGGCCACGTCCCCCAGCGCCGACGGGTATCCGCCGACGGTCCCCGCCAACCTGGCCGCATCGAACGTCACCAGCAGCGGCGCGACGCTGACCTGGACCGCGTCGACCGACGACACCGGCGTCACCGGCTACGACGTGTTCCGCGCCGTGGGCGCCAGCGGGGGCACGTTCAGCCAGGTCGGCACGGCGACCGGGACGACCTATACGGCCACCGGCCTGCAGCCGTCGGGCACGTACCGCTTCTACGTCCGGGCCCGCGACGCGGCCGGCAACGTCTCCGCCAACTCCAACACCGTCGTGGTGACCACCGGCGGCAGCGGCGGCACGTGCCGCGTCGGCTGGGTGCCGAACACCTGGGGCAACGGCTTCACGGCCAACGTCACCATCTACAACCTCGGCACCACGACGATCAACGGCTGGACGCTGACCTGGACCTTCAGTGGCAATCAGCAGGTCACCAGCGCCTGGAACGCCACCGTCACCCAGTCCGGCGCGGCCGTAACCGCCCGCGACGTCGGCTGGAACGGCACCATCGCCCCGAACGGCAACGCCCAGTTCGGCTTCCAGGGCACCTACTCCGGCACCAACTCCACCCCCACCCTCTTCACCCTCAACAACACCCCCTGCGTCGTCTCCTGACGAAGGAAGGGCACCTTCTTAACGCTATGCGTAGAAGAAGGTGCCCTTCTTAACGTGTCCCGGGGTGGCCGCTCCGGTCGCGCCGGTGACCCGCCGCCAACATCGCTCGACTTGCCTGGCACATGGGCGAATGCGGGCTCAAGATACGCCCGTGTGCCAGGCAAGTCGGACGATCATCGGGCCGGGTGGGCGGGGGAGTGGCGTCAGCCGAGCATGGACTCGTAGACGTCGCCGGCCTCGGACACCGGGCGGTAGCGGTCGTCGGCGGCCGAGGCGTGCAGGACCGGCAGCAGTTCCTCGGCCGAGGGCAGGTTCAGCGCGGCGCGCAGCCGGGCCCGGTCGTCGTCGAGCTCGGGCCAGTCCTCCCGGATCTCGCTGTCCGCGAAGGCGAGCCACTCCCGCAGCGCCGCCCCGTCACCGAGCGGCATCGACGTCGCGTCGTGCAGGCTGGACAGCCCCACCACCAGCGCCAGCGCGGTACGCAGATCCGGCGCGATCAGCCCGCCCTCGCCCTCGGACCCGGCGTACACCACCGGCCTGCTCGCCGCGGGCGGCCCTGCCAGCAGGAACGCCCCGCCGGACGCGTCCCCCGCGATCATCTCCAGCGCCCCGCCGTCGCGCAGCGCGACCACCTCGGCAGGCCCGTTGACAGCACGCTCCAGGTCGAAGTCGAACCGCACCAGCATCTCCGCGATGCCGGCGTCCTCCCGAATGGCGCGCAGCAGCTCCTCATCACTCATCCCCGCACCCTAGATCCCACCCCTGTCATCACCCCCGCCCCAAGATCACGTCGATCTTGCGCGAAGTGTTGCCCTTTTGCCCGTTTGGAGTGTGTCGTCGGCACAGTACACGCAAGATCGACGCGGGAGAGGGGGGTCAGGGGTGGGGGAGGATTTGGAGGGTTTGGGTGCCTTCGCGGAGGGCGCGGCCGACGGTGCAGTGGTTTTCGTGGACTCGGTGGGCTACGGCTTCGAAGACCTCGCGGGCCTTGTCGTCGCCGGGGGGTAGTTCGATCTCGTAGGTGGCGGTGATGGGGCCTAGTTTGGTGGGGGCGACCTTTTCCGCGTCCACCTGGACGGCGAGTTTGAGGAGGCGGTGGCCGCGTTTGGCGGTCAGGGGCTCGATGGTGACGATCTCGCAGCCGCCGAGTGCCACCAGGAGCAGCTCGACGGGGGAGAAGACACCCTCCTGATCGGAGCTGCCCACGGCGACCGAGGCGCCCCGCTCGTTGGTCGCCAGGAAGCCGTCCTCGGTGCGCTCGACCCGTACCTTTGCCATGATCGCAATGCTACCGGCGCGGGCGGGTCCGTGTTCAGGGGTAGATCTTCCGGCCCTCGGCGAGCATGGCGACGAACTGCGCGATGCGGCGGGCGCGGGTCTCGGGGCGCTTGGCATCGTGGATGCGGTGCAGGATGGTGAACCGGTTGGTGCGGTTCAGTTCGGCGAAGGAGCGCGCCGCGGCGGGGTCGGCGGCGATCGCCTCGGCCAGGTCGGCGGGGACCTCGGCGGTGCGCGGGCTGTCGTATGCCGCGTCCCAGCGCCCGTCGGCTTTGGCGCGCTCGATCTCGGCGAGTCCGGCGGGGCGCATGCGGCCCTGCTCGATCAGTGCCGCGACCTTCTCCCGGTTGACCTTCGACCAGCGGCTGCGTGCCCGGCGCGGGGTGAACTTCTGCACCCAGTGGGTGTCGTCGAGCGCTGCCTTCTGCCCGTCGATCCAGCCGTGGCACAGCGCCACGTCCAGCGCCTGGGGGTAGTCGAGGGCGACCACGCCGGGGCGCTTCCTGGCCAGTTTGAGCCAGACGCCGGGGCTGGCGGCGGGCTGCGCGGCGAGCCACTGCTCGAAGTCCTCGGCCGAAGCGAAGGACAGGGTGGGGAGGTCGGCGGCCATCCCGGAAGTCAAGCACGAGGGTCCGACAGGAGCCCGCCACCGGAGGTGGGGAGTTAAGAAGGTGCCCTTCCTATACGCATAGCGTTAAGAAGGTGCCCTTCCTTCGGGGATGTGTGAGAAGAAGGGGGCTCGGGTATAGCGACCCCATGCTCAGCGAGATCAGTGCAGAGCTCCTGGAGACGATGAAACGCGCCGCCAGCGTGCTACGCCGCGCCGAGGTCCCGTTCGCCCTGGCGGGCGGTTTCGCCGTGTACGCGCGCGGTGGCACCTCCAGTGAGCATGACGTGGACTTCATGATCCGCGAAGAGGACGTGGAGCGGACGCTCGAGGCGATGGCGCAGGAGGGCTTCCGCACCGAGCGCCCGCCCGAGGACTGGCTCGTCAAGGTGTACGACGAGGACCGGCTCGTCGATCTGATCTTCCGCCCGGTGCAGCGCCAGGTCACCGAGGAGGTGCTGGCGGAGAGTTCGATCGTGCCGGTCGGCGCGCTGCACATCCCCGTGCTGTCGGCGACCATGCTGATGGAGCACAAGCTGCTGGCGTTCTCCCAGCACCACTGCGACTTCGCGCGGGCGCTGCCGGTGGCCCGTTCGCTGCGCGAGCAGATCGACTGGGACCAGGTGCGCCACGACACCGAGCACTCGGTGTACGCCAAGGCCTGCCTCTACCTGCTGAGCCTCCTGGAGATCATCCCGCGGGAGTACGCGCCGCAGCCGGGCGAGCAGGCGGTGAAGCCGAAGAGGGAGCAGGCGGGAGTGCCTGCCGGAGCGAACGGGACGGGTGCGTGGTGAGCGAGGCCAGGATCTCCGACGAGTACGCCGACGCCGCGGTCCACCGCATGCTGACCGAGGACGGCTCGATCTGCGAGCAGGGCATCGAGGTCATCCGACGGGACAGCCTGATCGTGCTGCGCGGGCAGGTGGAGAGCGCCGCCCGGCGGGACGCGATCGCCGCGCGGGTGGCCGCCGAGTTCCCCGACCGGCACGTGCAGAACGACATCGTGGTGACCACGGTCGCGGTGCCGCCCGAGCCGGAGGTGATCTCGTGATACGCGTGGCCGCGGTCGGCGACGTGCACATGGACGTGGACGTCCTCGGCCGCTACCGGCCCTCCCTGGAGCAGCTCGGCGGCACCGCCGACGTGCTGCTGCTGGCGGGCGACCTGACCCGCCACGGCACCGTGGACGAGGCCCAGTGCGTGGCCCGGGAGTTCGGTGACCTGCCCGTGCCGGTGATCGCCGTGCTCGGCAACCACGACCACCACAGCGACCAGCCGCGTGAGGTGACCAAGGTGCTCGCCTCGGCGGGCATCACCGTGCTGGAGGGCGACGGCATCACCATCAGCTGCCGCGACGCGAAGCTCGGCGTGGCCGGGGTGAAGGGCTTCGGCGGCGGCTTCGCCGGGCGCTGCGCCAGCATGTTCGGCGAGCCCGAGATCAAGGACTTCGTGCGTACGACCGAGCGCAGCGCGAACCGGCTCCAGGCGGCCCTGCTGTCGCTGGACTGCGACGTGCTGGTGGCGATGACGCACTACGCCCCCGTGCCGGACACCCTCTGCGGCGAGCCGCTGGAGATCTACCCGTTCCTCGGGTCGTACCTGCTGGGCCATGCCATCGACGCGGCGCCGACCGCGCTCGCCGTGCACGGGCACGCGCACGCGGGCGTGGAGCGCGGCATCACCCCGGGCGGGGTGCGGGTGCGCAACGTCGCCCACCCCGTGATCCGCCAGGCGTACAGCGTTTACCAGCTCGAACTGCCGTCCGCGAGCCGAATGCCCGTTTCCCAGGGGGCAGGCCGGGGTATCGACTCGCTGTCGAACGATGTCTGACGTCAGGAGGCGAGATGTTCACCCGTAGCCGTGACAACCTGGCGACCACGACCTGGCACGAGTTCATGAAGGGGCTCGGCAACACCAGGGAGGTGGCCGCCGAGCGCGCCAAGGAGCGGGCGGGCCTGGTCCGCGACGCGCTGTCCGACACCGGGGTCGAGGCCCGGCGCCGTTCCTCGCTGGCACTGGACATGCTGGCGGGCAAGCCGGCACCGATCCGGTGGGGCTGGGTGGTGGCGGCGGCCGGGATCGGCGCGCTGGCCGGTTTCGCCGTGGCGGAGCTGCTGCGCGGGCATCCGGTGGACGAGGCTGTCGCCTCGCTGCGCCGGCAGCTCGGGCACACCCGGGAGAAGGTGGAGGAGAGCGTCGGCTGACACGCCGACCTGCCGAAACCGAGGCGGGTGCGGGGCGGTCGGTGCTACTTTGCACTGGCCCCCCGCACCCGCCTTCTTCATGCGTAAACGGGGGCCGTCATGAAGACCGAGTACCGGATCTTTCTCGGGGTCGCCGCGTTCCTGTTCGTCATGGCGATCGTGTACTGGTTCTGGTCCGGGGCGGCGCTGTCGCGCTACGACTGGATCGGCACCACCACGCTGACCCTCAGCGGCCTGCTCTGCCTGATGTGCGGCGGCTACTTCTGGTTCGTGTCACGCCGCCTGGAGCCGCGCCCGGAGGACCGCCGCGACGCCGAGATCGCCGAGGGCGCGGGGGAGATCGGCTTCTTCAGCCCCGGCAGCTACTGGCCGTTCGCCATCGCCGTGGCGGCCACCCTGGCCTCGCTGGGGCTGGTGTTCTGGATGTGGTGGCTGATCGCGCTCGGCGTGCTCGGGGCGATCGTGACGGCCGCGGCGATGCTGTTCGAGTACTACACCGGCACCCGCCGTACCGCCGAACACTGACGCCGGAGGCCGTTTCCGCGCGACAATCGAAGGGTCGGGGGATCCCCGCGCTGGTGGGCGCGCGGGCATAGCTAGGACGGTCTGCCATGGGTTTCGATGCGAAGCTGCACAACATGGGCCAGCGCGTGGCCGGCAAGGCCGAGGAGATGGCCGGGAGGGTCACCCACAACCAGCGCTGGGAGCAGGAGGGCCGGGCGCGGGTCACCGCCGCGCACGAGGAGGAGGCCCGGGAGAAGGCCAAGGACGTGGCCAAGGCGCAGGAGGCGGCCGGGCACATCAGCCGCGACGAGCGGCTCCGGCTGGAGCGCCGCGACGAGGTATAGCAATCAACGTGCAGTGATGTCTGAGGGGGTGTCCGCCGACACCTTTGAACATCCTCGTAACCGGCCGGACAAACCGCAGCCTTAACGTGGTCTCAGACGTTGTATCAAGGTCAAAGGCCGGCACGGCCGCGGCAAGGGAGCCGCGCGGCCCGGTGTGGCCACGCTCCACGACGACGCGAGGATGGCCATGGAGGACGGGCGGCTCAGCGCTCTGGACATGTCGTTCCTGTGTATGGAGAACGCCGCGTCGCCCATGCACCTGGGCGCCGTAGCGGTCTTCCACCCCGACGAGCGGGTGCGGCCCGAGGACGTCGTCACGCTGCTGGCGCAGCGGGCGCGGCGGGTGCCCCGGATGCGGTGCAAGGTGAACACCACCGCGCTGGGCGGCGCCGCCTGGGTCGAGGACCCGGTGTTCAACCCGCGCAACCACATCCTGCACCACCGCCTGGAGGCGGGCGGGCGCGACGACCTGGCCGCGCTGGTCTCCGAGGTGATGACCGCGCCGCTGGACCGCAACCGCCCGCTGTGGCAGCTACACGTGGTCAGCGGCCTCGACGGCGGCCGCTACGCGCTGGTCGCCAAGATGCACCACGCGATGTGCGACGGCCAGGGCGCCATCGGCCTGGGCCTCGGCCTGCTCGACGGCGGTGAGGCGTTCCTGTCCGAGGCCGCCGGGCCGGTGGAGCCGGAGTCGCCGCTCGCGTCGCTGGCCCGCCAGGGCGCCGAGCTGCTCGCCCGGCCCGAGCACGCGGTCGGCGCGGTGCTCGACCGTGCGGGCACGGCGCTCGGCATCGCCTCGGCCGTGCTCGGCCGGATGCGCGCGCCGCAGCCGTCGCCGCTGCTCACCGCCCCGTCCGGCACCCGCCGGGCGGCGTTCGCCAGCCTCGATCTGCGCGAGCTGCAGCGCATCCGCCGCAAGCGCGGCGGCACCCTCAACGACCTGCTGCTGGCTGTCGTCGCCGGCGCCATGCGGAGCTGGCTGACCGCCCACGGGCAGCCGCTGGACGTGCTGCGCGCGCTGATCCCGGCCAGCCAGCGTCCCCGCTCGGCGGGCAGCGAGGACGGCAACCAGCTCTCGGCGTACCTGTGCGATCTGCCGCTCGGCGAGCCGGATCCGGTGCGCCGGCTGGCGCTCATCCACGAGGCCATGGACGCCAACAAGACGGCCGGCCCGCGCCGCGGCGCCGGGGCGCTGCCGGTGCTGGCCGGGCTGATCCCGCCCGCGCTGCACCGGTTCGCCGCGCCGCTGGCCGCGTACGCCGCGCCGCTGCTGTTCGACATCGTGGTGACCAGCGTGCCGCTGCCGCCGGTGCCGCTGCACCTGGGCGGCGGCCGGCTGGCCGAGCTGTACCCGATCGCGCCGCTGGCCAGCGGGCACGCGCTGGCGATCGGGCTGTCGCGTTATCGCGACGCGGTCCACATCGGCCTGTACGCCGACGGTGCCGCGCTGCCCGACATGGAGAAGCTCACCGAGGCCCTGCCCGCCGCGCTCGCCGAACTCGACGTCTGACGGCCGGGCGGGGGTTCACAGGTCGGTCGACGGCTCGACCGGGATGTCGTGCTTGGCCAGCGCGGGGGGCTTGCCGCGGCCGACGGCTGGCCAGGCGTAGAACTCGCCGCGCAGGTAGAACAGGTCCAGCTGTCTGCCGACGGTCGGATCGTCGCCGATGTCGATGTTCACCGAGTACACCTCGTGCGGCTGGTCGTCCATCACGATGGCGAGGCGCTTGTCGCCGTCGTAGTCGACGACCGTGCACTGGTGGCCGTTGTACACGAATCGCCGGTTGATCAGACGGTCGGACGGCATCCGGTCCTCCGTTCTCCGCAGGTTGATGTTCATACGGCCACGTCAGGGTAAGCCGAAACGGCAGCGATGCCAACAGGCTCCGCGAACCGGGCGCGATCCTGACGACTCGCGCGCAACACGCATCCCACCATGCCGAGAGTGAGCGCGGCCACCGGGGCGACTCATTCGACGTCACCGCGCGTGTCGCAGCTTCGCGTGATCGCTGATAACACCACTGACCGCCATCATCCTGTGGAAAAGTGATGTTCATGCCATTCGGCACCGCCAACCGCCCGGAGTCGCCATGAGGTACGCCTTCCCGCCGAACGCCACCGACGTGGTGAAACTGCTGGCCAGGATCGGGTTCGGCGTCGTCTTCACGGCGCA
This sequence comes from Catellatospora bangladeshensis, assembly GCF_016862575.1. Lineage (GTDB taxonomy): Bacteria > Actinomycetota > Actinomycetes > Mycobacteriales > Micromonosporaceae > Catellatospora > Catellatospora bangladeshensis. Next base: position 90,186 of record NZ_BONF01000044.1, read on the forward strand.
CGGCTGCCAGAAGCTGTTCGTCGACGGCATGGCCGCCACCACCGCGGGCTTCAAGCAGATGGGCCTGCCGCTGCCCGGCGTCGCGGCGTGGGCCGCCGCGCTCATCGAGTTCCTCGGCGGCATGCTGCTCGTCGTCGGCCTGTTCACGCCCATCGCGGGCACGCTGCTGTTCCTGGACATGCTCGGGGCGTACCTGTTCGTCCACATCGGCAAGGGCCTGTTCATCCAGCAGGGCGGGGCCGAGCTGGTCATCGCGCTCGGGCTGGGCGCGCTGCTGATCGCCGCCGTCGGCGCCGGCCGCTACAGCCTCGATCACTGGCTGTTCACCCGCAGCGCCCGCGAGCCGCACCACCACCGCGGCCCCGACCACATTCCGTGACCGCCCCGGGCTGGTAGCTTGCGGGGGTGACGGCGAGCGGCGGGGCGGTGGAGATCTACACCGACGGGGCCTGTTCCGGCAATCCGGGGCCCGGCGGGTGGGGCGCGGTGCTGCGCTACGGCGAGCACGTGCGCGAGATCTGCGGCGGGGATCCGGGGCCTACCACCAACAACCGGATGGAGCTGACCGCCGCCATCGAGGCGCTGGAGACGCTCAAGCGGCCGGTCAAGGTGCACCTGCACACCGACAGCACCTACATGCGGGACGGCATCACGAAGTGGATGCACGGCTGGAAGCGCAACGGGTGGCTGACGTCGGAGCGCAAGCCGGTGAAGAACGCCGACCTGTGGCAGCGACTGTCGGCCGCCTGCGCCCGCCACGAGGTCGACTGGCGGTGGGTACGCGGGCACGCCGGCGACGCCGGCAACGAGCGTGCCGACGCGCTGGCGAATCAGGGCATGGCGCAGGCCCGCAACCGGGTCAGCTGACCAGGCTCGCGTAGCCGGGGTAGTTGACCACGAACCCGTCCTTGTCGACGGTCAGGTCGGCGGTGAAGCTGCCCGAGGAGTAGCGGATCGTGTCCTCGTCGATCACGGTGTACGTCTGCTCCACCGGGATGACCTGCAACGACGGCACCCGTACCCAGGCGATCGGGACGGTGTGCGTGGTGCCGGGCGCGGCGCCCAGCAGGCCCAGCCGCCGGATCGGCAGCGTGTTGGTCAGCGCGGTCGCCTCCAGGTCCACGTCGAGCACCCCGGACAGCCGGCCCGGGTCCACGATGCCGGGCAGCTGCACCGAGCCGAACTTGCCCTGCTCGCTGGTGGTCACCCGCCAGGAGCTGCCGGACCGCTCCAGCCGCACCTCGCGCTGCCAGCCGGCGCCCTCGGACTCGACGGTCAGGGTGTCGGTGGCGAAGCCGTCCGAGGTCTTCAGGGTGTAGCGGCAGGCGTGTGCGACGGGCTCCGCGGCGACCACCTGGCCGCGCGCGACGAGGAGGTCCTCACGCAGGTCGACGAGGGAGAGGTCGGTGCCGACCTCGACCATCCGGTCCCACAGCAGGGCGCGCGGCAAGGGCAACGGGTTCATGTCCTGAGGTTAGGCACACGGGGGCCGTTCCGGGGCGGAATCGCCCGAGGGCCGCCGGGGGCGTAAACGGGTACAGGAGCATCGGGTGATCTCGGTAGGCTGCGGCCGTGGAGACGGGAGCTGGGGAGACGCCGATGAGCTGGGCGCCGGGGGACCGGATCGAGGTGCGGCTGCGCAAGGAGGACCGCGAGAAGATCAGCTACCTCGCGGACGTGGTCGCCGACGACGGCGACCACCTCGTGGTCCGGGCGCCGTGGGCGGGCACGACGGCCCGGGACTTCGGCTTCGTACGCTTCGAGCAGGGCGACGTCTTCACCGAGCACTACTGGCGCGACCGGTGGTACTCGGTCAAGGAGGTACGCGACGCGGCCGGGGCGCTGAAAGGCTGGTACTGCGACGTGGCGCGGCCGGCGGTGGCCCGGGAGGGTGCGCTGGAGGTGGCGGACCTGGACCTCGACCTGTGGGTGCCCGCCGACGGCGGCACGCCGCTGCGCCTGGACGAGGACGAGTTCCTCGACAGCGGCCTGACCGAGCGCGACCCGGCGGCGGCGGCGCGGGCCCGCGAGGCGCTGGACGAGCTGGAACGCCTGGCCGCGGACCGGTTCGCCGCGATCGGCTGACCCGGCCGGGTGAAGCCGCGGAAAATCTCGGTACGGGGTGGAACCGAAACGCCACCGGGGCGGTCACAGTGGACATGAAGGCAAGAACTCTCGTGCTTCGGGCGGCTCTCGCGTCGCTCGTGCTGGTGGCCGCGGGCTGCGCGCGTCCGATCGACGCCGCGGACGGCGAAGGTGGTCCGATGACATTGCCCGGTGGCGACACGGTGGCGCTGCGCATCGACCACGCCGGCGGCTTCGTCCCCCCGGCTTTCAACCTCACCCGGTTGCCGGACGTCAGCGTCTACGCCGACGGGCGGGTGATCACCCAGGGCCCGGTGACCATGATCTACCCGCCGGCGGCCCTGCCCAACCTCCAGGTGCAGCGCATCTCCACCGGCGACGTGCAGAAGCTGGTGCAGCTCGCGGTCGCGGCCGGGGTCGGCAAGCAGGGCGTCGACTACGGCACCCCGCAGGTCGCCGACCTGCCCAACGCCCGCTTCATGGTGACCACCGCCGACGGCGTGCAGCGCACCGAGGTGTACGCGCTGATGGACAACCTGGAGCCGGCGGCGGGCCTGACCCCGGCCCAGATCGACGCGCGTAAGAAGCTGCTCGACCTGATGAAGGCCGTCACCGACCTGCCGACGACACTGGGCGCCAAGGCGGTCAGCGCGTCCGAGCCGTACAAGCCGGTCAAGGTCGCGGCCATCGCCACCCCGTGGCAGGCGCCGGGCGACGGCACCTCGGCCGGGCCCGAGATCGCCTGGCCGGGTCCGGCGCTGCCGGGCGCGTCGCAGGGCGAGGGCCTGAACCTCGGCTGTGTCGTGGCCGAGGGCAAGGACGCCGACGCGGTGATGAGCGCGGCCGCCAAGGCGACCTCGCTGACCCCGTGGACGTCCGGGGGCAAGAGCTGGACGGTCAGCATCCGCCCGCTGCTGCCCGACGAGACCGGCTGCGAGTCGCTCGGCAAGTGACCCGGGCCGCGTGCGCCCGGCCAGACGAAGCTCCGTCCATGCTGCCTCCCCGGCTGGACGGAGCTTCGACTGTGTGACGGGTCAGACGGCACCGGCCCGGTGCCTGCGGCGGTGGTAGAGCAGCGCCCCCGCGGTGATCACCAGCGGCCACACCAGGTACCACCCCGTGGCGGCGAGCAGGCCGACCACCGCGACCAGCGCGACCATGGCGTGCCGCCGGGCGGCCGTGCCCTTGGGCAGCAGGCGCAGCGCGGCGGCGGTGCCCAGCCCGTACACCGCGACGAACATGCCGGTGGTGAGCAGCACCAGGGGCTCCGCGCCGGTGCCGGTGACGGCCACCGCGACCATCGCCAGGGTGGCCAGGCCCGACGTCACGGCGAGGCTGCGCCGCGGCACGTCGCCCGCGCTCGCGCCGCGGGCCAGCCAGCCCGGCAGGGCGCCGTCCCGGCCCAGCGCCGCGCCGAGCTTGGCCGCGCTGCTGTAGTAGGCGTTCATGGTGCCGAAGGTCATCAGCACCGCCGCCGCCGCGGCCAGCGCGCTCGCCGGTCCGCCGAGGCCGATCTCCAGCAGCCGGGCCAGCGGCGCGCCGGAGGTGGCCTGCGGCCCGAGCACCAGGATGCCCGCGGCGGCGACGGACAGGTAGAGCACGCCCACCACGACCACCGCGATGGTTGCGGCCCGCGGCAGGTCACGCTCGGGGCGGCGGAAGTCGGCGGCCAGGTGGGTGATCGCCTCCCAGCCGGCGAAGCTCCAGACCAGCAGCGCGGCGGCCGGTGCGATGGCGAGCCAGCCGTGCGGCGCGAACGGGCGCAGGTTGGCGGTGTCCCCGTGCGGCGCGGCGCTGAGCACGGCCGCCAGCAGCAGCGTGACCAGCACCACGGCCAGGACCAGCTGGACCCGGCCGGAGACGGTGACGCCGAAGGTGTTGACGGCGGTCACCGCCACCATGAGCGCGGCGGCGGTGAGCAGCACCGTGCGCTGCCCGCCGCCGACCGCGGCTTCGACGTACGCCCCCGCGAACAGGCCCGCCGCCGGTGCCCCGGCCGGGACGGCGAAGTAGAAGCACCAGCCGATCGCCGCCGCCGCACGGGGACCGAAGGCCAGCCGCACGTACGTGGACACGCCGCCCGCGTCAGGGTGCCGGGCGCCGAGCGCCGCGAAGGTCATCGCCAGTGGCACGGACAGCAGCACCAGGCCCAGCCAGGCGATCAGCGAGGCGGGACCGGCGGCCTGCGCGGCCAGCGCGGGCAGCGCGATGACGCCGGTGCCGAGCACCGCGCCGACGTAGAGCGCCGCGCCCTGGGCCGTGGTGAGGCCCCGGGCGCCCGTGGCGAGGGTGGCCGGGCTGGTCGCCTGCGGCCTGGTGATCGTCTCGGTCATGGGTCTACCTTGCGTTGCGGCTGGGCGGCGGAACAGTGGCAGGAATGCCGTGCTGCGATAGGATCCTGCCATGAAGCGGCATGTGGTCGCACTGGCCCTCACCGACGACATCCCGGTGTTCGAGCTGGCCGTGCCCTGCGAGGTGTTCGGCATCGACCGGTCCGATCTGGTGGATCCCTGGTACGAGCTGCGCCTGTGCGCCGCCGAGCCGGGCCCGCTGTCGGTGCGCTCCGGCCTGACCGTGCAGCCGCCGTACGGGCTGGAGGGCCTGGCCGACGCCGACACCGTGCTCGTCCCGGCCTGCAGCCGGATGACCCAGTGCGGGCCGCCGGACGCGCTGGTCGACGCCGTGCGGGCGGCGCACGCCCGCGGCGCCCGTATCGCGTCCATCTGCAGCGGGGCGTACGTGCTGGCCGCCTCCGGGCTGCTGGACGGCCGCCGCGCCACCACGCACTGGATGAACATGGTCGACTTCGCACACCGCTACCCGGAGGTGAAAGTGGACCGGGAGGTGCTCTACGTCGACGAGGGCGACGTGCTCACCTCGGCCGGCACCGGCTCCGCCATCGACCTGTGCCTGCACCTGGTGCGCTGCGACTTCGGCGCGGCGGTCGCCAACGAGGTCGCCCGGCGGATGGTCGTGCCGCCGCACCGCGAGGGCGGGCAGAGCCAGTTCGCCCAGCCCCTCGCCCGCGGCGACCACCGCGCCGACGACATCGCGCCGGTGCTGGACTGGGCCCGGGAGCGGCTCGGCCAGCCGCTGACGGTCGCGCAGCTGGCCGCCCAGGCGCACCTGAGCCCGCGCACCTTCGCCCGGCGCTTCCGGGACGGCCTCGGGGTCAGCCCGCTGCAGTGGATCCTGGAGCAGCGCATCCGCCTGGCCCAGGAGCTGCTGGAGACCACCGACGAGCCGATCGAGCGCATCGCCTGGCGCACCGGCTTCGGCACCGCCGTCAACATGCGCCAGCACTTCCGCCGCTTCACCTCCATCTCCCCGCACACCTACCGCCAGACCTTCCGCCGCCCGGTCCCTTGATCGTCCGACTTGCCAGGCACCTGTGGGTATGCGAGCGCAAGATACGCCCACCTGCCTGGCAAGTCGGACGATCATGACGTGGGGGACCACTCCTCACGGAGGAGTTCGTACTCGACGTCGCCGTGCTCGCCGCCCTCGATCTGGTCGGGCCAGTCGAGGAAGAACGTGCGCAGGAAGCGCAGGCCGGTCTTCTCCATCACGCGCCGCGAGCCGGTGTTGACGGTCATCGTGTTCGCGGTTACCCGGCGCATGCCCAGCTCGGCGAAGCCCTTGTCGACCAGCGCGCGGGCGCCCTCGGTGGCATACCCCCGCCCCCACGCGGACCGGCGCAGGCGGTAGCCCAGCTCGGCGGTGCCCGGCTCGGCGGGGTCGGCGGTCAGCGCGAACCAGCCGAGGAACGCGCCGCCCGCCTTCTCGACCGCCGCCCAGCGCCCGTAGCCGGGGAACTGCTCATACTGCGCGATGAACCTCGGCAGCAGCTCGTCCCGGATCTCCTCGCGCGGAGTGGGCCGCCCGCCGTTGATGAAACGGGTGACCTCCGGATCGGCGTCGAGCTCGTAGAGCGCGTCGAGATCGTCGGCGGTGAACCGGCGCAGGATCAGCCGCTCCGTCTCCAGGTAGTGCTGCACCGGCGCATCCTCGCACCTCGGTGCACCGGTGGCGAGCGAGTTGGATGGAGAGCGGCGGGCGTCCCGTGGGAAAGACGCCCGCCGCTCGGCCGGTGGTGAGGGGTCAGGTCAGCCGAGGCCGTTCTTCATGGCCGTGATCAGCTCGCCGCCGGTGGTGTCGCCGGTCAGCTCCCAGAAGAAGGCGCCGCCGAGACCCTGCGTGTTGGAGTACGACATCTTGCCGCCGATGGTGCTCGGGGTGTCGTAGCTCCACCAGTTGCTGCCGCACTTGGCGTACGCGGTGCCCGCGATGGTGCCGGTGCTCGGGCAGCTGTTCTTGAGGACCTTGTAGTCCTCGATGCCCGCCTCGTACGTGCCCGGTGCCGCCCCGGTGGCCGTGCCGCCCGGCGTGGCCTGGGTGACCCCGGTCCAGCCGCGGCCGTAGAAGCCGATGCCGAGCAGCAGCTTCGACGCCGGGACACCCTTGCCCTTGAGCTTCTGGATGGCGGCGTCGGAGTTGAACCCGGCGGTGGGGATGCCGGTGTACGACGTCAGCGGCGAGTGCGGCGCCGTCGGGCCCTGCGCGTTGAAGGCGCCGAAGTAGTCGTACGTCATCACGTTGTACCAGTTGAGGTGCTGCGCGGCGGCGTTGTAGTCGGTGGCGTCGATCTTGCCGCCGCTGCTGCCGTCGGCCGTGATCGCCGCGGTGACCAGGTAGCTGCTGCCGAACCGGGTGCGCAGCGCCTGCATCAGGTTCCGGAAGGCGAGCGGGCCGCTGCTGTCGCAGGACAGGCCGCAGGCGTTCGGGTACTCCCAGTCGATGTCGATGCCGTCGAACACGTCGGCCCAGCGGGGGTCCTCGACCAGGTTGTAGCAGGAGTTCGCGAACGCGGTCGGGTTGGCCGCGGCCTGGCCGAAGCCGCCGGACCAGGTCCAGCCGCCGAACGACCACAGGATCTTGATGTTCGGGTACGCCCGCTTGAGCTTGCGCAGCTGGTTGAAGCTGCCGCGCAGCGCCCCGGCGTCCCAGGTGTCGGCGACGCCGTCGACGCTCTCGGCCGCGGTGTACGCGCGGTCGTAGTCGGCGTACGCGTCACCGATCACGCACTGGCCGTTGGTGACGTTGCCGAACGCGTAGTTGATGTGCGTCAGCTTCGCCGCCGAGCCGCTGGTCACGATGTTCTTCACGTGGTACGCCCGCTGGTAGACGCCCCAGTTGACGAAGTAGCCGAGCAGCTTCTTGCCACCGGGCGGCGGCGGGGGCTGCGAGCTGGGCGGCGGCGGGGGCGGGCTGCTCGACGCCGACGGCGACGGCCGGGGCGAGCTGGGCGCCACGGTCGGCGTGGGCGGGTTGCTCGGCGGGGTGCCGGGCCCGTCCAGCGCGAAGTCGTCCGCCTGGTACGCGGGCTGGCCGTACCAGCCGTGCACGTTGACGGTCAGCGAGGTCTGGCTCGCGCCGGTGGTGAGGTTGAGGCTGAGCTTGACCCAGCCGCCGGAGGCGGACGGGTTCCAGGTCTCGGTGCCTCCGGTGTAGCCGAGGTACACGTAACCGCCGCCGCCGCGCACCCAGGCGCTGAGCACGTACGCCGTGTTCGGTGTGACGCTGACGGTCTGGCTGCACTGGGCGTGGTTCGAGCCGTTGGGCGAGCCCTGCAGCGCCCGGGTGCCGGCGTGGACCGGCGTGGTGACGACGCTGCCGAGCCCGCTGCTGCAGCTCCACGGGGAGAGGCTGCCGCTTTCCAGGCCCGGGTTGGCGATCAGGTTGGCCGCCGAGGCGGACGTCGAAATGGCCAGGGAGACGCCCATCGCGACGACGGTGGCGGCCGAAGCCGCCAGTATCCGGGTGCGAAGGCTTTGAGCTGGGCGTTGCATGAGATACCACCTACCTTGGGGGATGAGCAGGCTGCGTCATGTAATCGCCAACATAAATTAAAGAAACCTATCAGTAAAGACACCTTTCAATGATTAACTTCGGCATGCAGTCGCTGAAGGCCGCGTGGCAGGGTGTATGGCATGAATGAGCGCGTCGCACAGCTCGCCCGCCTGATGGAGCGCGGCCATGTCGCCGTGCTCAGCGGCGCGGGTCTGTCCACCGAATCGGGCATCCCCGACTACCGGGGCCCGGACGGCGTGCAGCGGCGCACCGCCCCGATGACGTACCAGGCCTTCACCCGCGAACCCGCCGCCCGGGTGCGCTACTGGGCGCGCAGCCACCTCGGCTGGCGCACCATCGCCCGTGCCTCACCGAACGCGGGGCACGCCGCCGTCGCCGCGCTGCAGCGCCAGGGCCTGCTCGGCGGCATCATCACCCAGAACGTCGACGGCCTGCACCAGGCCGCGGGCGCCACCGGCGTGGTCGAGCTGCACGGCAGCCTGGACCGGGTGGTCTGCCTGGACTGCGGCTCGGTCACCGGCCGGCAGGAGCTGCACCGCCGACTGCACTCGGCAAACCCGGACTTCACGGCCCGGATCACCGCCGTGCACCCGGACGGCGACGTCGAGTTCGGCGACGACGAGCTGGCCGGGTTCGCCACCGTCGACTGCTCAGGCTGCCAGGTCGGCATGCTCAAGCCAGACGTGGTCTTCTTCGGCGAGACCGTGCCCGCCCCGCGCGTGCAGGAGTGCTTCGACCTGGTCGAGCGCTCGCAGCTGCTGCTGGTGCTGGGCTCGTCGCTGACCGTCATGTCCGGCCGCCGCTTCGTCATCCGCGCGGTCAAGCTCGGCATCCCCGTGGCGATCGTCAACCGCGGCGTCACCCGCTCCGACGACCAGGCCACCCTCACCCTCGACGCCCCCCTCGGCCAGGTCCTCCCCGACCTCGTCCACCGCCTCGGCGGCCACCGCCTCACCGAATCCCTCGCCTGACACCCCGCCCGGCCCCGCCCCGCCCCGCCAAGATCGTCCGACTTGCCTGGCAAACGGGCGTATCTTGAGCGCGCTTTCGCCCACTTGCCGGGCAAGTCGGATGATCAAGCGGCCGGGCCGGGCCGGCGGACGGGGCGGGGCCGGGCGGGGCGGGGTGGGTTAGGCGGGGAGGTAGCGGTCGAGGAAGGCGTTGCGGAAGCGGCCGTCGGGGTCGAGGCGGGTGGCGAGGTCGGTGAAGTGGGGCAGGCGGGGGTACTGGGCGCGTACCGCGGCCGGGTCGACGCCGAAGAGCTTGCCCCAGTGCGGGCGGGCGCCCAGCGGGACCAGGCGGTCCTCCACCGCGGCGACCACCGGTGCGACCGCCGCGTCGTCGGCGATCCAGGTGAAGTGGAACGCGATGCTGTCGCGGCCGTAGGCGGGGCTCAGCCACAGCCGGTCGGCGGCGATGCTGCGGATCTCGGAGACCAGCAGCACCGGCGCGATCCGCGCGGCGATCCCGTCGAGCGCGGCGAACGCCTCCAGCGCCCGCTCGCGCGGCACGAAGTACTCCGACTGCAGCTCGTCGCCCGCGCTGGGGGTGAAGTCGAGCCGGAAGTGGGGCAGCCGCTCGTGCCACGGCCCCGGCTCGCCCAGCTGCTCGGTGCAGTTCACCGGCGACATGGTGACGATCGGGTGGCGCGGGCCGTCCGCGGGGCGCGCCCCGAACAGCTCCGCGGGCGGCGCGGGCTCGTCGGCGTGCTGCTTGACCCAGACCTGCTCGACGTCCGGCCCGCGCCAGCGGGTGAACAGGCTGACGCTGTACGCCGCACCGAACACCTCCTCGAAGTGCTCCTCCAGCGACGCGCGCGGCAGGTCCTCGTAGACGCGCTGGCGTATGTCGAAGGTGGGCACCAGGTCCAGGGTCAGCGCGGTGACCACGCCGAGCGCGCCCAGCGACACCACGCTGCCGGGCAGCACGTCGCCGCCGATGGTGGTCAGCTCGCCGTCGGCGGTGACCAGCTCGATGCCGGACACGGCCGTGGCCAGGTTGCCGTTGCGGTCACCGGATCCGTGGGTCCCGGTGGCGACCGCGCCCGCGATGGAGATGTGCGGCAGCGAGCCGAGGTTGGGCAGCGCGAAACCGTGCTTGTGCAGGTGCGGGGCCAGCTCGCCGTAGCGGGTGCCGGCGGAGACGCGTACGGTCGCGCGGGCGCTGTCCAGGTCCATGACGCGTGGCAGGCGGGTGGTGGCGACCAGGTCGTACGGGGTGTCCGCGATGCGGTTGAAGGAGTGCCCGGTGCCCAGGGCCCGCACCCGGCGCGCGCCCGCGACGGCGGCGCGCAGCTCGTCCACCGTGGTGGGACGGTGCAGCCGCGCCGCGCCGAACACGACGTTGCCGGCCCAGTTGGTCACCTCAGTCGACATGAGGGAGAGCCTAAAGGTCGTTTCTGCGAGCCTCGACGACTTCGGTCAGAGTTACGGAAGCGTTATTGCCCCTAGGCCATTCGGTGCTGTGAGAAAGCGCGGAAAAGGGGGGATAGGCGCATTCCGGCGGGTGTCGTACCGCGCGGAATGGCGGCCGAATAGGGCTCGCACAGGGGCGGTGACGTCGGCGGAGGGGGCCGGCGTCACCGCCCGGCCGGCACCATCCTGCGTGGACGGTGTCAGACCGCGACGCCCCCGCTCCTGATCACGTCGCGGTACCACAGCGCGCTGTCCTTGAGGGTGCGGCGCTGGGTGTCGTAGTCCACCCGGATCAGGCCGAACCGCTTGCCGTAGCCCAGCGCCCACTCGAAGTTGTCCAGCAGCGACCACACGAAGTAGCCGCGCAGATCGGCCCCGGCGCGCATGGCCTCGTGCGCGGCGGCCATATGGTCGCGCAGGTAGGCGATCCGGTCGCCGTCGCGGACCCGGCCGTCGGCGTCGACGGCATCGTCGTAGGCCGCGCCGTTCTCGGTGACGTAGAGCGGCAGCTCGGGGTAGGTCGCGTGCAGGCGCAGCAGCACCTCGCGCAGGCCGGTCGGGTCCACGGTCCAGCCCATCTCGGTGCGCGGTCCGGGCGTCTGGTGGAACGCGACGCCCTGGCTCGCCGGGTACGGCGAGGGCTCCTCGACCGGGCTCGGGGCGGCGCTGACCAGGTCGGGCGCGTAGTAGTTGACGCCCAGCGCGTCGAGCGGCGCGGCGATGACGGCCAGGTCGCCGTCGCGCACGTGCGACCAGTCGCAGACCGGTGCGGTGTCGGCCATGACGTCGGCCGGGTAGGCGCCCGTCATGATCGGGTCGAGGAAGATCCGGTTGAGCAGGCCGTCGATGCGCCGGGCGGCGTCGCGGTCGGCGGGGGAGTCCGTCAGCGGGCGCACCGCGCCCTGGTTGAGCGCGATCGACACCTGCGCGGAGGGGACCGCCGCGCGCAGCGCCTGCGCCGCGAGGCCGTGCGCGAGCAGCAGGTGGTGCGTGGCGAGCAGGCCGTCGCCGGGGCTGGTCCGGCCGGGGGCGTGCACGCCGAGGCCGTACCCGAGGAATGCGGTGCACCAGGGCTCGTTGAGGGTGCACCACAGTTTGACCCGGTCGCCGAGCCGGTCGGCGACGGCGGCCGCGTAGTCGGCGAAGCGCAGCGCGGTGTCGCGGGCGGTCCAGCCCCCGCGGTCCTCCAGCTCCTGCGGCAGGTCCCAGTGGTAGAGCGTGGCCGCGGGCTTGATGCCCGCCCCGAGCAGCTCGTCCACCAGCCGGTCGTAGAAGGCGAGGCCGGCCGGGTTCGCCCCGGAGCGCCCGCCGGGCTGCACGCGCGGCCAGGACACCGAGAAGCGGTACGCCGAGAGCCCGATCTCCCGCATCAGCGCGACGTCGTCGCGGTAGCGGTGGTAGTGGTCGGCGGCGACGGCGCCGGTCTGCCCGTCGACGACCCGGCCGGGCTCGGCGCAGAACGTGTCCCAGATGGACGGAGTGCGGCCGTCCTCCGCCACGGCGCCCTCGATCTGGTACGCGGCGGTCGCCGCACCCCACCAGAAGTCGGGGGGAAATCGCAGCTCCCCGGTCTGTGCTGCGGTCGGTGCCTCGGTCTGGGCAGGCATGGGCTCCCCTTCGGTGAGCGCGGCGCGGGCTACAACGTCCCTGGCAAAGCGGGACGGCGTCCGGGAAACGGAATGGAGAGCGCTCTCCGAACGAGTCTCAGGCTCCCCGGCGTACCCCTGCGATGTCAAGACCCACCCACCACCGACGGCGCGACGCGCGGACGAACCAGTCTCATGCGGACAGTTCGGCATCGCCGAGAGTCGCTGTCTTGACAGCGCGGAAACTACGGCGTAACACTCGGAGAGCGCTCTCCATATGTCGATCCCGGCCCCCCGGCCGGACTCCCCCGTGACAACAGGCAGGAGCCCCATGACCCCCGTCAGACACCGCCCGGGCGTGCGGCACATCGCCCGCCGCTGGCGGATAGCGATACCCGTCGCGGTCACCACCGCGATCTCCGCGCTCGCGCTGGTGGTCCCGTTCACCACCGCCAGCGCCGCCGACACCCTGATCTCGCAGGGCAAGCCCGTCACCGCCTCCTCGGTCCAGGGTGCCGACCTGGCCGCGGCGTACGCGGTCGACGGCAACTCCGGCACCCGCTGGGGCAGCCAGTGGAGCGACCCGCAGTGGATCCGCGTCGACCTCGGCGCGACCGCCTCCATCAGCCAGGTCGTGCTGGAGTGGGAGGGCGCCTACGGCCGCTCCTTCCAGATCCAGACCTCCAACGACGACGCCAACTGGACGCCGGTCTACACGACCACCACCGGCACCGGCGGCACGCAGACCCTCGCCGTCACCGGCAGCGGCCGCTACGTGCGGATGCACGGCACGGTGCGCAGCAGCGGCTACGGCTACTCGCTGTTCGAGTTCAAGGTCTACGGCTCGTTCGGCCCGACCCCGAGCCCGAGCACCAACCCCGGCAGCTGCGGCACCACGAACGTGGCGCAGGGCAAGACCGCGACGGCCTCGTCGGTCGAGAACGGCGGCACGCCCGCCTCCGCCGCGGTCGACGGCAACGCCGGCACCCGCTGGTCCAGCGCGGCCAGCGACCCGCAGTGGCTCCAGATCGACCTCGGCAGCACGCAGAGCATCTGCAAGGTCGTGCTGCAGTGGGAGGGCGCGTACGCCACCGCGTTCCAGGTGCAGACCTCGGCCACCGGCACCGGCGGCTGGACGGATCTCTACGGCACCACGACCGGCACCGGCGGCACGCAGACGCTGACCGTCGGCGGCAGCGGCCGCTACCTGCGCGTGTACGGCACCGCCCGCGCCACGGGCTGGGGCTACTCGCTGTGGGAGGTGCAGGTCTTCGTGGGCGGCACCCCGCCGTCGCCGAGCACCTCGCCGAGCACCTCGCCCAGCCCGTCCGGCCCCTGGACCACGGTGTGGGAGGACAACTTCGACGGCGCGGCGAACACCTCGCCGAGCGCCGCGAACTGGCTGCTGCGCACGGGTACGCAGTACCCCGGCGGCGCGGCGAACTTCGGCACCGGTGAGATCGAGACCGCGAGCGCGTCGACCGCCAACGTCTACCTGACCGGCGACGGCAAGCTCAACATCAAGGCGATCCGGGACGGCGCCGGCAACTGGACCTCCGGCAAGCTGGAGACCCAGCGCACCGACTTCGCCCCGCAGCCCGGCCAGCTCACCCGCTTCTCGGCGGTCATCCAGCAGCCCAACGTGGCCAACGGCCTGGGCTACTGGCCCGCGTTCCGGTCCACCGGCGCGGCGTACCGCGGCAACTACAACAACTGGCCGGGTGTCGGCGAGACCGACATCATGAGCGGCGTCAACGGCCGCAGCCAGCTCTCGCAGACGCTGCACTGCGGCACGGCGCCCGACGGGCCGTGCGGCGAGTACAACGGGCGCACCTCGGGCCTGGCCAGCTGCACCGGCTGCCAGACCGGGTTCCACGAGTACGCGCAGGTCATCGACCGCACCAAGACCGACGAGGAGATCCGCTTCTACCTCGACGGCGTGCAGACCTGGGTGGTGCGGGAGAGCCAGGTCGGCGTGGCCGCGTGGCAGGCCGCCGTGCACCACGGCTTCTACCTGCGGCTCGACCTCGCGATCGGCGGCCTCTACGCCAACGCGATCGCCGGGGAGACGGTGCCGACGCCGGAGACCACCTCCGGCGGCGTCATGGCCGTGGACCGGGTCACCGTGTCCCGGCAGACCGGCACCACGCCCACCGCGATGACCGACCCGGCGGTCCCGGCCGGGCCGAGCGTCGTGCGGGTCACCGGCAGCCAAGGCAACTGGCAGCTCCAGGTCAACGGCGCGCCGTACCTGGTGAAGGGCCTGACCTACGGCCCGCCGCAGGGCGCGGCCGACGGCTACATGCGCGACCTGAAGAACATGGGCGTCAACACCATCCGCACCTGGGGCGTGGACGACACGCAGACCCCGGTGCTGCTGGACACCGCCGCCCGGCACGGCATCAAGGTGATCGTCGGGCACTGGCTCAACCAGGGCGCCGACTACGTCAACGACACCGCGTACAAGAACAGCGTCAAGGCCGAGATCGTGGCCCGGGTCAACACGCTCAAGAACCGCCAGGGCGTGCTGATGTGGGACGTCGGCAACGAGGTGCTGCTGACGATGCAGGACTTCGGCCTGCCGGCCGCCGAGGTCGAGGCGCGGCGCAACGCGTACGCCGCGTTCGTCAACGAGGTCGCGGTGGCGATCCACGCCGCCGACCCGAACCACCCGGTGACCTCGACCGACGCCTGGGTCGGCGCGTGGCCGTACTACAAGAACCACTCGCCCGCGCTGGACATCTACGGCATCAACTCCTACGGCGCGGTCGGCGGCCTCAAGCAGGCGTGGATCGACGGCGGCTACACCAAGCCGTACGTGCTCACCGAAGGTGGCCCCGACGGCGAGTGGGAGGTCCCCAACGACGCCAACGGCGTGCCCACCGAGCCCACGGATCTCGCCAAGCGCGCGCAGTACACGGCGAGCTGGAACGCGATCCTCAGCCACCCCGGCGTGGCGCTCGGCGCGACCGAGTTCCACTACGGCCTGGAGAACGACTTCGGCGGCGTCTGGCTGAACACGCTGACCGGCGGCTGGCGCCGGCACGGCTGGCACGCGCTCAAGCAGGCGTACTCCGGCACGGCCTCGGCCAACACCCCGCCGGAGATCATCAGCATGGTGATCGGCAGCCCCGGCGCGATCCAGGCCGGCAAGACGTTCACGCTGTACGTCGGCGCGAGCGACCCGCAGGGCGACCTGATCCGCTACAACCTGATGCTCAGCAACAAGCACATCAACGGCAACCGCGGCTTCGACAACGTCCGGTTCACCCAGAACGGCAACGAGTTCCAGGTGACCGCGCCGCAGCAGCTGGGCGTCTGGAAGATCTACGTGTACGCCTTCGACGGTCACGGCAACGTGGGCATCGAGCAGAAGTCGATCCGGGTAATCCCGCCGACGGTCGCGGGTACGAACATCGCCCAGGGCCGCCCGGCCACCGCCTCGACGTACCAGCCGACCGGCACCAACGGGCCGCAGCTGCCGTCGTACGCGGTCGACGCGAACTACGACACCCGCTGGGCGAGCGAGTGGGTCGCCACCGCCTGGCTGCAGGTGGACCTGGGTTCGGTGCGCACGTTCAACAACGTGCTGCTGGGCTGGGAGGCGGCTTACGCCAAGTCCTACCAGGTGCAGGTCTCCAACGACGGCACCAACTGGAGCACGGTCTACTCGACCACCGCCGGCAACGGCGGGTTCGACATCATCCCGGTCACCGCGACCGGCCGCTATGTCCGTATGAACGGCCTGGACCGGGCCACCACGTACGGCTACTCACTGTGGGAGTTCGGGGTCTACGCCAACTGATCCCCGAACGTCTCGCCGGGTGCGGCGGGTGGAGCCGCCGAGCCGCCCGCCGCACCACTCCGGCCTCCCCTGCGTGATCACTCGACTTGCCAGGCACCTGGGCGTATCTTGAAGCGCCATTCGCCCATGTGCCAGGCAAGTCGAGTGATCATGTCCGCACGGCGGCGCGAGTGCCAGCGCGCGTCGGAAGTTCGCGCTGGTGGAGGGCGGAGAGCGCTCTCCCTTTGTGCTATAAAGACGCTCATGACCAGTGACCAGACGCCGGCGCAGCGGTTGCCGACGCTCGAGGACGTCGCGCAGGTGGCCGGGGTCTCCCGGGCCACCGTCTCGCGGGTGATCAACAACATCCGCAACGTCGACCCCCAGCTCCACAAGATCGTCTGGGACGCGGTCAGCACGACGGGATACGTGCCCAACCGGGCCGCCCGCTCGCTGGTCACCGGCCGCACCGGCAGCATCGCCCTGGTCGTCTCCGAGGCCGAGAACCGGGCCGCCGACGACCCGTTCCTGGGCCGCTTCTTCTCCGACCCGTTCTTCGGGCGGGTGGTCGGCGGCGTGCTCAGCGTGCTGCGCCCGTCCGGCGTGCACCTCGCGCTGACCCTGGCCGGTGACGAGGACGCCTGCGCCAAGGTCGTGGCGGACGTACGCCAGGGGCAGGTCGACGGCGTCGTGGTGCTCTCGCTGCACCCGCACGACACGCTGCCGCGCCTGCTCGCCGACGCCGCCGTGCCCGCCGTGCTGTACGGCCGCCCCGCCGCGCCGATGCCGATCAGCTACGTCGACGTCGCCACCTACACCGGCGCCAAGCTGGCCGCCGACCACCTGGCGGCCCGGGGCTGCCAGCACGTGGCGACCATCTCCGGCTCGGTGGACATGCCCGCCGGCGCCGACCGGCTGCACGGCTTCCGCGAGGCCATGGCCAAGCAGGGCGTGGCGTACGTGCCCAGCTACGACGGCGGCTTCACCCACGAGGGCGGCGAGCGCGCCATGGAACGCCTGCTCGCCGAGCACCCGGAGACCGACGGCGTCTTCGTCGCCAGCGACGTGATGGCCCAGGGCGCCCTGGCCGTGCTACGCGATCATGGGAAATCCGTTCCGGACGATGTCGCCGTGGTCGGCTTCGACGACAGCAGCGCCGCCCTGGCCAGCCGACCCCAGCTCACCACGGTCCGCCAGCCCGTCGAGGACATGGCCGCCGAGATGGCCCGCCTCCTCCTGGCCCGCATCGACCAGCGCGCCAACCGCACCACCAGCGTCATCTTCGACCCCGAACTCATCCTCCGCGCCTCCGCCTGACGGCCCCCGGGCCCGTCGTTTCCCGTTGATCATGAACTTATGGCACGGCTCGGCGGCGTGTCATGGCCACAACTTCATGATCGACAACGCTGCGGCGGGGCCGGTGAGGGCCGGGTGAGCAGGCAGGATGCGTGTACTGGTAACAGTGCGGCAACCGGGGCTTGACAGGACGGGGGTGCCGGACGATGCTCTCGCATGGGAGAGCGCTCTCCGATGATGTTCCGCCGTACGTCCCTCACTGAACACCACCATCCCTTCCTGGTTGGAGGAAAGAATGCGTCCAGCACACAACGGGTCGCGCCTGCGCCGCCGTGCGGTCATGGCCGCCGCGCCGCTGCTCGCCGCCGCGCTGGTCCTGACGACTGCTGCC
>NZ_BONF01000045.1 GCF_016862575.1 Catellatospora bangladeshensis
GTCCACCACCATCACCAGGCCCACCGCCACCACGCAGGAGAAGGCCCCGACCCACCGCCGGCGCCGGGTGTTCCGCGCCGATCGCCGGCCGGGCAAGCTCGCCTACCTCGCGCTGGCCGGGCTGGCCCTGTTCTCCGGGTTCCCGCTCTACTGGTCGCTGGTCGTCGCCTCCCACGACAACGGCATCCTGGGGCAGGTCCCGCCGCCGTTCGGGCTGGGCCCGAACCTGTTCGCCAACATCGAGCGGGCGTTCGACACGGTCGAGTTCGGCAAGGCGGTGGTCAACTCGATCGTCGTGTCGCTGTCCATCACGATCAGTGTGGTGCTGTTCTCGACGCTGGCCGGCTTCGCGTTCGCCAAGCTGACCTTCAAGGGCCGCAACCTCCTGCTGGTCAGCGTCATCGCGACGATGATGGTCCCGACGCAGCTGGGCATCATCCCGCTGTACATGCTGATGGCCAAGATCGAGTGGACCGGCACCATCTACGCGGTCATCGCACCCGGCCTGGTCACCGCGTTCGGCGTGTTCTTCATGACGCAGTACCTACGCGAGGCCGTGCCGAGTGAGCTGATCGAGGCCGCCCGGGTCGACGGCTGCCACACGCTGCGCATCTTCTGGCACGTGGTGATGCCGGCGGCCAAGCCGGCCGCGGCGGTGCTGGGCATGCTCACCTTCATGGGGGCGTGGAACGACTTCTTCTGGCCACTCGTGGTGCTCACCCCCGAGGACCCGACCGTGCAGACCGTGCTGTCCACCCTGGCCAGCGGTTACATCACCGACTACTCGCTGTCGCTGACCGGCACGGCGATCGCGACGGTGCCGCTGCTGGTGGTCTTCGCGCTGCTCGGCAAGTACATCATCGGAGGCATCATGCAGGGAGCGGTGAAGTCGTGACGATCACCAGCACGCAGGAGCAGCTGGCCGGCACCGCCGCGCTCCGCTTCCCGGCCGGGTTCCGGTGGGGGGCGGCGACCGCGTCGTACCAGATCGAGGGGGCGGCGACCGAGGACGGGCGCATGCCGTCGATCTGGGACACCTTCTCCCGCACGCCGGGCAGGGTGTTCGAGGGCCACTCCGGTGACGTCGCCTGCGACCATTACCACCGCTACCGCGACGACGTGGCGCTGATGGCCCAGCTGGGCCTGGGCACCTACCGGTTCTCGCTGGCCTGGCCGCGCATCAAGCCCGACGGCTCCGGGCCGGTCAACCCGCGCGGCCTGGACTTCTACGACCGCCTCGTCGACGAGCTGCTGACCCACGGGATCGACCCCATGGTGACGCTCTACCACTGGGACCTGCCGCAGGTGCTGGAGGACCGGGGCGGCTGGACCAACCGCGACACCGCCCACTACCTGGCCGACCTGGCCGCGGCGGCGGTGGACCGGCTGGGCGACCGGGTCGCGACCTGGACCACGCTGAATGAGCCGTGGTGCTCGGCGTTCCTCGGATACGCCAGCGGCGACCACGCGCCCGGACGGCAGGACCCCAAGGCGGCTTTCGAGGCCGTACACCACCTGATGCTCGGGCACGGCCTGGCCGTACGCGCGCTGCGGGCGGGCGGGGCGCGGGAGGTGTCGCTCACGCTGAACCTGACCGACTCCCGCCCGGCGAACCCGGCCGACCCGCACGACGTGGCGGCGGCCCGGCAGATCGACGGCCTGCAGAACCGGCTGTTCCTGGAGCCCGCGCTGCGCGGGCGCTACCCGCAGGACATGCTGGCGCTGTTCGAGCGGTTCGGCGCGGCGGACGTGATCCGCCCCGGCGACCTGGACGTCATCGCCGCGCCGATCGACCTGCTCGGCGTGAACTACTACCAGCCCGCGCTGGTGCGGGCCCGGATCGGCGCGACCTGCGGGCTGCCCAATCCGGGCACCGAGGGCGCCGAGTTCGTGCGGCAGAACGCGCCGGTCACGGCGATGGACTGGCCGGTGGACCCGACGGGCCTGTCCGGGCTGCTGCTGCGGCTCGCGGCGGACTACCCGGAGACGCCGCTGATGGTCACCGAGAACGGCGCCGCCTATGCCGACGTGGTGGAGGACGGCCGGGTGGCCGACGCGGACCGCGTCGCCTACCTCGACGGCCACCTGCGGGCCGCGCACGCCGCCATCGAGGGGGGTGCCGACCTGCGCGGCTACCTGGCCTGGTCGCTGATGGACAACTTCGAGTGGGGGTACGGCTACGGCAAGCGCTTCGGCCTGGTGCACGTCGACTACGACACGCAGCGGCGGGTGCCGAAGGACAGCGCGCACTGGTACGCCGCGGTGATCGGCCGTAACGGGCTGGACTGACCGCTCCACTCCACCCGGGGCCCGTGATCTCGCACGTCCGTCGAGGTCGCGGGCCCCGCTGTGTCGGGCCGGACGACCGCGGGGAAGCATCGTTTGGGGCGTTTCGACCGTTATAACCGTCGACCCGCCCGCTCGGAGCCGGGCGGCCGACCAGTCGAAACAGGGCCGCGATGAGAATGAACCTGCCGCTTCCCCGCACGCTGCTGCGCTACCTGCTCTGCTGCGTGGCCGGCCTGCACGTGCTCAGCCTCGGCGGCAACTTCGTCTACCACGGGCTGGGGCACCACAACGTCGTGCCCGCCTTCGCGTGGTGGACCACGTTCTTCAACGTGGATAAGGAGAAGAACCTCCCCACCTGGTTCTCCTCGGCGCTGCTGATGCTGGCCGCGTACGTGCTCTGGGAGATCGCCAACGACGTACGGAACAACGGCGAGAAGTACGCGCTGCACTGGCGCGTGCTGTCCGGCGTCTTCGCATTCCTGTCCATGGACGAGGTCGCCCAGATGCACGAGATGAGCCGCAAGACCGGCCTCGTCGAGCTGGGCAAGGCGTCCTACCTCTCCTGGATCGTGGTCGCCGCGCCGTTCGTGCTCGTCTTCTGCGTGTCGTACGTGCGCTTCCTGTTCCGGCTGCCGCTGCGCATGCGGCTGCTGGTGGCCGGGGGCGGGGTGCTGTTCATCCTCGGCGCGGTCGGCATGGAGATCATCGGCGCGTTCGTCGGCCGCGACGTGGGCGGCAACGTCGGCACCGGCCCGGCGTACGTCGAGTACCTGCTCGCGGCGTCCGTCGAGGAGCTGTTCGAGATGCTCGGCGTGATCACGTTCTGCTACGCGGTCTCCACCCACCTGTACGAGCGCCGGCAGCAGGCCTCGCTCGCCGCGCCGGAAGCGCCGGTGCAGCTGGCCGCCGCGCGCTCGCGCCGCCAGCCGATGCCCACCGCGGCCGGGCGCGGCGGCAGCGTCGCCCGCTGACCGCCGATCGGCCCTGCCCGGCCCCCTACCCTGATCACGTGGGGTCCGCGCGGCCGGCACTGGTGGGCAGGAGCGCCGAGCTCGAACAGCTGCGTACGGCGGCGCGCCGCGCGGCGGCCGGGCGGGGCCGCGCCGTCGTGATCGAGGGCGGGATCGGCCTCGGCAAGACCGCCCTGCTGGGCGAGCTGGCCGCCGAGTGCGCGGCGCTCGGCATGCGTACGCTGCACGGCACCGCCGAGGAGGTCGAGCAGCGGCTGCCGTTCGCCGCGCTGTCGGCCTGCGCCCGGCCGCTGCAGGGCACCGACGAGGACCTGGCCCGCGTGACGGCGATGCTGCGGGGCGAGCACGCGCTGGCATACAGCATGAACGCGGCCCACCACGAGCTGGCGGTCACCGAGGCGCTGCTTGAACTCGCCGACCGGTGGCTGAGCCGGGGCCCGGTCGCGCTCCTGCTCGACGACGCCCAATGGGCCGACCCGTCGAGCATCGTGGTGCTGCACCGCCTCGCCCGCGGCATCGAGCAGGTGCCGCTGCTGCTGGCCACCGCCGCGCGGGCGCTCGCGCAGGGCGACGCGCTGGAGGGCCTGGAACGCAGCCTGCTGGCCGGTGGTGCCCTGCGGCTGCGGCTGGAGCCGCTGCCCGAGGCCGCGACCGTCGCGCTCGCGGAGCGGCAGCTGGGCGCACCACCCGGTCCGCTGCTGCGCCGCCTGCTGCGCCGGTCCACCGGCAACCCGATGTACCTGGAGACGGTGCTGACGGCATACCTGCGCGACGGCCTGATCACGGTGGCGGGTGGGCATGCCGAGCTGTCCGGCGGCGCCGCCGCCGATCCCGATGCGGTGCCCGAGCCGCTGGTCGACCTCACCCGCCGCCAGGCCGAGCTGGTGCCCCGGGCGTACCGGGAGGTCCTGCAGACGGCCGCGGTGTTCGGCTCGACCGTGGACGTCGGGCAGCTCGCGCAGGTGCTCGACCGGCCGGTCATGGAGATCTCCGAGGTCCTCGTCGACGCGCTCGACAGCGGCATGCTGGCCGACCACGGCGGCACGCTGCGCTTCCGGCAGGGCGTCGTACGCGAACTGCTGGCCCGCAGCGTGCCCCGGGCGGTCCAGACCGCCCTGCACCAGCGGGCCGGCCGGGCGCTGTCCGGCGGCCCCGGCCTGTCCGAGCGCACCGGCGCGCACCTGCTCGCCGGTGGTGAGCTCGGGCCCGACGGCGTGCAGTGGCTGACCGCCCACGCCGACGCGCTCACCGGCCGCGCCCCCGACCTGGCGGTGAAGCTGCTCCGGCGCGCGGTGGCCGAGACGGGGGAGGGGGCGGGCGGGCCGCTGTACGCGTACCTGGTGCGGGCGCTGCTGTGGGACGGCGAACCGGCGCAGGCCGAGGAGACCGCCCGCGCCGCGCTGGGCGGGGGCGCCGGGCCGGACACCGAACCGGACCTGCGCTGGCTGCTGGTGCAGGCCTGCTACCGCCAGGGCCGCCTGCCGGAGGCGGTCGCCGAGACGGAGCGGGCGGTGGCCTCGCCGTGCACCTCACCGGGCCAGGCGGCCCGGTTCCGGGGCATCGCCGCGATGTGCCTGCACCTGCTGGGCCGGGCCGAGGAGGCGGAGGCTGCCGCGGACCGGGCCGTCGCCGAGGGCGAGGCCGCCGGTGACCGGGCGGCGGTCGCCATCGGCTGCCTGGCCAGAGCGCTCGGCCTGATCGGGGACGATATGGCCGGCTCGCTGGCGCTGACCGATCGCGGGCTGGCCGAGCTGGGCCACGGCATCCAGCCCGACCTCCAGATCGATCCGTACGTGATGCGCGGGGTGTGCCTGCTGGAGCTGGACCGGTTCGCCGAGGCCGAGGAGGCGACGGCGATCGCGGTGCGCCACAACCAGCGCACCGGCGGCATGTTCCTGACCACGGCGCACGCGGTGCGGGCGCACCTGCGCTTCCTGCAGGGCAGGTGGGACGACGCCCTGGCGGAGGTGCGCAGCGGGCTGGACGGCCCGGACCCGGTCGGGCACGGCGCGCGCCTGCTGGCGTTCGCCGACCTGATCGCGGTGCACCGCGGCGACACGCCGGGCGGGGAGTTCACCGGCCCCGGCCCGGCGGTCGAGGGCGACCGGTACCTGGTGGACTGGGCGCGCTGCCTGGCCGCCGAGGCGCAGGGCGACGCCGGGCAGGCCGCCGCGCTGCTGTTCCCCCGCTGGGAGCGGGCAGCCGGGCCGTCCGCGCGCCGGAGGATGTATCGCGTCGGCCCCGACCTGGCCCGGGTGCTGGCCGCGGCCGGCGACACCGGGCGCCTGCGGGCGCTCGCCGACGATCTGGACACGCTGGCCGCGGCGCACGGCACGGCCGGTCTCACCGGCTGCGCGGCGCTGTGCCGGGCGGCGGCCGACGGCACGGCCGAGCCCGCGCTGGCCGCGGTGACGGCGTTCCAGGAGGCCGGGTGGCCGCTGTACGAGGCGTACGCGCACGAGGCGGCCGCGCTCGCAGCGGCGGCCGCCGGGGACGCGGCGGCGGCCCGCGAGCGCCTGGCCCGGGCGCTGGACCTCTACGCGCGGCTGGATGCGGGCTGGGACGCGGCCCGCGCCAGGTCCCGGCTGCGCGAGGCGGGGGTGCGCGCGGGGGTGCGCGGCCCGCGCGGGCGGCCCAAGCACGGCTGGGAGGCGCTCACCGACACCGAGCGCGTGGTGGCCGACCTGGTCGCGCAGGGCATGTCCAACCCGGACGTGGCCGCGCAGCTCTACCTGTCCCGCCGCACCGTCCAGTCCCACGTGTCCAGCATCCTCGCCAAGCTGGCCCTGACCTCCCGCGTCGAACTCGCGGTGGCCGCCGCCCAGCGCTCCACCCAGGGTTAGGAAGGGCACCTTCTACTACGGAATCCGATGACAAGGTGCCCTTCCTTTCGGTCAGGCGGGGCCGGGGCGCCAGCCGTGGGGGTCCAGGCCGCCGGGGGTTACGTCGGGGTCGCCGTAGGGTTCCCGGGTGAAGACGAAGCTGCCCAGGTCGAGGTGGGTGACCGTGCCGGACGCGTCGCGGATCACGCGCAGGGTCTCGCCGGCGTAGTAGCCGTCCAGGCCGAGCCAGGTGCCGTCGGGCTGCGCCTTGAGGCGGGCGGCGCGGCCGGGGCCGGTCAGCGGGCCGAGTTCGAGGTCGCCGCCGGGGCGCAGCCGGACGGCGACCGCGCCGGGTCCCCAGTACCAGGGGCCGGTCAGCTCGAGCAGGGCCGGGTCGTAGGTGTCCAGCGGCCGCCACGGGTCGGGGATGCGCGGCTCGTGCTCGGCGGTGATGCGCAGCAGGTCCGCCGCGAGCCCGCCCACGGCGAGGCCGGTGGTGGTGTTGGCCAGCGCGATCGCGCCGAGCCGGTCGGCGGGGGAGACCCACAGCGTGCACAGGAAGCCGGGCATCGAGCCGGTGTGGCCCGCGAGCTGCCGCCCGCCGTCCTGCTTCAGCATCAGGCCGAGGCCGTATCCGGCGTCCCAGGCCGGGCCGTCGGGCGGCGCGACCGGTGTGCGCATCTCGGTCAGGGTGGCCTCGGCCAGCACGGCGGGGTCGCCCGCGGCCAGGAACGCGCCGAAGCGGCTCAGGTCCTGCACGGTCGACCAGAGCTGCCCGGCCGGGGCCATCCGCCCGGTGTCCGTGGCGGGCTCGGGCAGCAGCACGTCGGCCCACGGGTGCACCGCCCAGCCGTGGGCGTGCGGCGCCTGCGGCAGCAGGGAGGTGCGCGTCATGCCGAGCGGCGCCAGGATCTCCTCGTGGAGCACCTGCCCGAGCGGCGCGCCGCGCAGCTGCTCCACGAGGGCGCCGAGCAGCGCGTAGCCGGGGTTGGAGTAGTGGAAGCGCCGCCCGGCGGGGTGCTTGACCGGCTCCGGTTCGAGGATGTCGGCCGGTTCGGGGCGTACGCCGCCGTCGGTGCGCTCCCACCACGGCGGCGGGGTCTCCGCGGCGATGCCGCCGGTGTGCGCGAGCAGCTGGGCGAGGGTGAGCCCGGCGGTGGCGGCCGGGGCCTGCGGGAGGTGGGCGCCGAGGGTGTCGGCGAGGTCGAGGCGGCCCTCGTCGCGCAGCCGCAGCACCAGCACGGCGACGAAGGTCTTGGTCAGCGAGCCGATGCGGTACTGCGTGTCGGCGGTGGGGGGTGCGCCGTCGACGAGGCCGCGGCCCTCGGTCCATACCGGAGCGCCGTCGCGCAGGACGGCGCCGACCAGGGACGGTGCCCGGCCCTCGGCCTGGGCGGTGGCGAGGCGGTGCAGCAGGGCGCGGCGGGTGGCCGGCAGCAGGTCCATCTCAGGCATGGCGATCATCGTGCCAGTTCCGCCGCGGTGACACGCCGGGCACGGCCGGGCCGGCGGTCGGGGCCGCCGGTCCGGTTCCAGCCGACCTCAGCGGTGGTAGCCGCCGTGGTGGTCGTAGTTGTTGTAGTGCCAGTTGTTCTTGTGGTGGTAATTCTTCTTGTGGTGCTTGTGGTAGTAGTGCTTGCAGACCCACTTCTTGTGCCACCGGTGCTTCCAGCGGTAGACCTGCTTGTAGCAGCGCCGGTTGCCGTCGAGCGCGGTTGCCGTCGCGTCCTGCGTGGACACCGACACCTGGTCGGTGAGCGGCGCGGCCGACGCCCGCAGCGGTTGTGCCATGACGGTGAGACCCGCGATCAGGAACAGCATCAGGCTGGTCATCGCGGTCACCACCCACAGCCGGTGGCCGATGGCCCGAGCCGTCTCCTCCATCGGAACCCCTCCTCCCATTGCTGGCCGTGGTGTGAGATCCTGCTGATCAAACATCCGCCGCGGCTACCTGGTCAACGCCGTGACCTGCGGAAACTCCTTGCCGGGCGGCCGGTCAGGCTACCTTTCACGATGAGTTCATTTAGCCTCCCTACCGACCGGCAGGTAGAACGCCCAATGCGGGCGAGAACCGGGCGGCGGTCCGCCGCTACTGACCGGGCGGCAGGCAATGATGAACATCGGGTTAACCCATGCGTGCGTGCGCATATTTCCTGCGATGTGAGACGGTAATCCTGCGCTCCGGTCGCCCGTCACTGCGCTGATCGCCGTGGTCAGCGAGGATTCATGCCCGTGCGCGCCGTAACGGACCTGGTGACCGGTGACATATGCCTCCCCGGCCCACCCGCGCCATAGGCTCTGACCGTGGAAGCCCTCGTGGTGGCGGTCGTGCTGACCGTGGTGGTGGTCGCGGTCTCCGGACTGTCGCGCAAGTACGGCCTGCAGGCGCCGATCGCGCTGGTCGTCGTCGGGCTGGTGCTGGCCCTGGTGCCGGGCTTCCCGGTCATCGTGCTCGAACCGGAACTGGTGCTCATCGGCGTGCTGCCCCCGCTGCTGTACGTGGCCGCGCTGGAGACCTCGGTGCCCGCGTTCCGGCTCAACCTGCGCCCCATCCTGCTGCTCGCCGTCGGTCTGGTCCTGTTCACCGCGGTCGCGGTCGGGCTGGTGGTGCACGCGCTGCTGCCCTCCGTGCCGCTGGCCATCTGCCTCGCGTTCGGCGCGGTGGTGGCCCCGCCCGACGCCGTCGCCGCGACCGCCGTGGCCAGGCGGATCGGGCTGCCCCGGCGGCTGGTGACCATCCTGGAGGGGGAGAGCCTGCTCAACGACGCGACGGCCCTGGTGCTGTTCCGGGTGGCGGTGGCGGTGGCCCTCGGGCTCGCGGTCGGCCCGGTGGCCATCGGGCAGCAGGTGCTGGTCGCCGCGGGCGGCGGCATCGCGGTCGGCGCGCTCGGCGCGGTCACCGCGGCGTTCCTGCACCGGCGCACCACCGACCCGCTGCTGGACAACTCGATCTCGCTGCTCACCCCGTTCGCGGTGACCGTGGTCGCCGAGTCGATCCACGCCTCGGCCGTGGTGGCCGTCGTCGTCGCGGGCCTCTACCTCGGGCACCGGATGCCGACGCTGATGTCGGCCGCGTCCCGGCTGCAGATGGGCGCGTTCTGGCGCATGGTCACCTTCATGCTGGAGGGCCTGGTCTTCCTGCTGGTCGGGCTGAACCTGCGGGAGGTGCTGGCGGCCCTGGACACACCTGTGGCGCAGGTCGTGGGGCTGACCATCGCCGTGCTGGCGACCGTGGTGGCGACCCGGTTCGCCTGGATGTACCCGGCGACGTTCCTGGTCCGGCTGCTGCCCCGGGTGCGCCGCCGCGGCACCGGGCTGGACTTCCCCGGCGCGACGGTGCTGGCCTGGGCGGGCATGCGGGGCGTGGTCACCCTGGCCACCGCGCTGGCGCTGCCCGCGACCCTGGCCGGGGGCGAGACCTACCCCCGGGCGCTGTTCGTCTGGCTCGCTTTCGCGGTCATCGTCGGCACGCTGGTGCTGCAGGGCATGACCCTGCCCCTGGTGGCCCGCATGCTGCGGGTGCAGGGCGACGACAAGACCGCCGACATCCTGGCCGAGGCGCAGACGCAGCAGCACGCCAGCCGGGCCGCCCGCGAGCGGCTGGAGGAGCGGGCGGGCGCGGCGCCCCCGGACGTCGTCGACAAGCTGCGCAGCCTTACCGAGCTGCGCGCCAACACGATCTGGGAGCGGCTGGGCGGGGAACGGGAAACCCCATCCGCCGCGTACGTCCGGCTGCGCCGGGAGATGCTGGAGGCCGAGCGGGACGTGTTCCGCAGCGCCCGCGACGCCGGCCGGATCCCTGAGGACGTGCTGGTCCGAGCGCAGCGCGACATGGACCTGGAGGAATCGATGCTGGAACGGATGGAGTGAGCATGACCGCGTGTGAGGATCTCAAGAAGGCCGACGACCCGGCGCCGCGCGCCGAGGGCTGCGAGGAGTGCCTGGCCAACGGGACCAGCTGGGTGCACCTGCGCCGCTGCCTGAGCTGCGGGCACATCGGCTGCTGCGACTCGTCGCCGAACAAGCACGCCACCGCACACTTCCACGCGGTGGGCCATCCGGTCATCCAGTCGTTCGAGCCGGGCGAGAACTGGCGCTGGTGCTACCTGCACGAGATGGTCGGCTGACCGGCCCGGTGGCCGGCGCGGCCGATAGTCTTCCCGGGTGACTTCCGACGAGCGTGGGCAGGTGCGGCGGTGAGCGCGACCCTGGTGGCCCGGGGACTGACCGCCGGGCACGGTGAGCGGGTCCTGTTCAGTGACCTGGACCTGGTCGTCGCGCCGGGCGACGTGGTCGGCCTGGTCGGCGTCAACGGCGCCGGCAAGTCGACCCTGCTGCGCCTGCTCGCCGGGCTGGTCCCGGCGGAGCAGGGCACGATCACGCTGAACCCGCCCACGGCCAACGTCGGGCTGCTGCCCCAGGAGCCCGAACGCCGCCCGGCCGAGACCGTGCGCGACTTCCTGGCCCGGCGCACCGGCGTGGCCCGCGCCCAGCAGGCGATGGACCTGGCCGCCGAGCAGCTCGCCGTCGGCGCCGCGGGCGCCGACGACCAGTACGGCGAGGCGCTGGAGCGCTGGCTCGCCCTGGGCGGCGCGGACCTGCCCGAGCGTGCCGAGGCGGTGGCTGCCGAGCTGGGCCTCGACGTGGACCTCGACCACCCGATGACGGCCCTGTCCGGGGGCCAGGCCGCCCGCGCGGGCATGGCGTCGCTGCTGCTCAGCCGGTACGACATCTTCCTGCTGGACGAGCCCACCAACGACCTCGACCTGGCGGGGCTGGACCGGCTGGAGCGCTTCGTCGGCGAGCTGCGGGCCGGCACCGTGCTGGTCAGCCACGACCGCGAGTTCCTGACCCGGACCGTCACCCGCGTGGTCGAGCTGGACCTGGCCCAGCAGCAGATCCGCCAGTACGGCGGCGGTTACCTGTCCTACCTGCAGGAGCGCGAGACCGCCCGGCGGCACGCCCGAGAGGCCTACGACGAGTACGCCGACAAGAAGGACGAGCTGCTCGCCCGCGCCCGCATGCAGCGCGCCTGGATGGAGAAGGGCGTCAAGAACGCCCGCCGCAAATCCCCCGACAATGACAAGATCGGCAAGGCGTTCCGCACCGAGTCCACCGAGAAGCAGGCCGCCAAGGCCCGGCAGACCGAGCGCCTGATCGAGCGGATGGAGGAGGTCGAGGAGCCGCGCAAGGAGTGGGAGCTGCGGATGCACATCGCCGCCGCCCCGCGCGCGGGCGCGGTGGTGGCCACTCTCAACGGCGCCGTGGTGCGCCAGGGCGGCTTCACCCTCGGGCCGGTGGACCTGCGCATCGACTGGGCGGACCGGGTCGCCATCACCGGGCCCAACGGCTCGGGCAAGTCCACCCTGCTGCGCGCGATGCTCGGCCGGACCGCGCTGGCCGGGGGCAGCGCCGCGCTCGGCCCCGGCGTGGTCGTCGGCGAGATCGACCAGGCCCGCGGCCGGTTCCTCGGCCACCAGCCGCTGGTGGACGCGTTCGCGGCGGCGGTGCCCGCGATGGCGCCCGGCGACGTGCGCACGCTGCTGGCCAAGTTCGGGCTGCGCGCGGCGCACGTGCTGCGGCCCGCCGCGACGCTGTCGCCGGGCGAGCGGACCCGGGCCGCGCTGGCGCTGCTCCAGGCGAGCGGCGTGAACCTGCTGGTGCTCGACGAGCCCACCAACCATCTCGACCTGCCCGCGATCGAGCAGCTGGAGCAGGCGCTGGACTCGTACACCGGCACGCTGCTGCTGGTCACCCACGACCGCCAGATGCTCGACGCGGTCCACACCAACCGGTCCATCACCGTGGACGCGGGCCGGGTCACCGCGAGCTGACCGGCCGGCCCGGTCGCGGGCGGCCGTGATGATCGGTGTCTCGTGTCATGATCTGCGGCTGGAGCGCAGATCATGACACGAAGTCGCGATCATTGAGGCGCTTCGGGTTGCCGAAAACCTTTTCGGAGTTCATGGTGTGTCCGGGAGCCTTACCGGACTCGTCCGCATTGGATGGACTCGTCCGCATCTGCACGTGACGTCACACCGGGCACTCGCGTCACGCGTCCGCACCTGTCCGCGCGCATTTCTGCGCCCGTACCCCCGGAGTCCTTCATGCTTCGAACGAGAAAGCGTGCTGCCCTTACCTCGCTGCTCGCCGCCACGGCGGCGGCCGCCGTGGCGGCCTGGAGCCTGGTCGCCACCCCGGCCGGCGCCGCAGCCAGCGGCTGCCGCGTCGCCTACACCGTCGCGTCCCAGTGGGGCGGCGGGTTCACCGCCAACGTCGCCATCACCAACCTCGGCGACCCGCTCACCGCGTGGACGCTGAAGTGGACGTTCCCGGCCGCCGGCCAGGCGGTCACCCAGGGCTGGAGCGCCACCTACACGCAGAGCGGCAGCCAGGTCACCGCCGCCAGCATGAGCTACAACGGCAGCCTCGGCACCTCGGCCACCACCTCGATCGGCTTCAACGGGGCGTGGACCACGAGCAACCCCGTGCCCACCGCGTTCACCCTGAACGGCGTCGCCTGCACCGGCACCACCACGCCGACCGGCGGGCCGTCCGCCTCCGCCTCGGCCTCGCCACGGCCCTCCGCCTCGGTGTCGCCGTCGTCGTCCCCGTCGGCGTCCCCGCCGCCCACCAGCGGCTGGAACCCGCCGTCCAACCTGGTCACGCCGCTCAACGAGGTCCGGGCGCACTACCAGTCGACGTACCCGAACCTGCTGACCTTCCGCAACTACGGCTGGGACCAGGTGATGGCGGGCGGCGGCCGGATCAACTACTGCGTGCGCTGGGACTCCAGCGCCCGCGTCTCGGCCGCGCTGCGCGACCAGATCCACGCCGCGCTGGCCCGGCAGTGGAAGAAGTGGATGGACGTGATGGCCGGGCACAACGGCTGGCCATACGCCGAGGTCCCGATCAAGGTGGTGGGCTGGGCCGTCCGGGACCGGGCCACGCTGGAGTGGACCGACAGCTCAGTGGACGTCTACGTCAACGACATCCGGGAGAACGCGCCGCAGTGCAGCGAGCCGTGCGGGCGCTTCTTCCACCAGGACGGCAACTACTCCGGCTGCCCCGGCGGCGCGTCGCACCACTACGACATGTCACTGTGGCTGACCTCCGGCTTCGGCGGCGGCGCGGGCGGCGACTGGGGCCAGCGCGTGGGCAGCGAGTACTTCACCGGCGCGCTCAACGCGGAGAACATGCACATCTACCTGCACGAGGTAGGACACACGTTCGGCCTTGACGACTTCTACGACTGGACGCCGACGGGCCAGTGCTGCTTCCTGATGAAGGCGGGCAGCGCCAGCAGCATCACCGAGTTCGACAAGTGGATGCTGCGCGACTTCTGGCGGCTGCTGAAGAGCCGCTGGGGCTACTAGCCCCGCACCGGCCGGAGGTCCCGTGGCGGGCCTCCGGCCGGGCCGGGGTCAGTGGCCGCGGGCGATCCACTCGTCGAGGTGCGGGGCCTCCGCGCCGACGGTGGTGGTGTCGCCGTGGCCGGTGTACACGACCGTCTCCGGCGGCAGGATCAGCAGGCGGTCGCGGATCGAGCCGATGATGGTGCCGAAGTCGCTGTAGGACCGCCCGGTCGCCCCCGGCCCGCCCTGGAACAGGGTGTCCCCGGAGAACAGCGCGGTCAGCTGCGGTGCGTGCAGGCACACCGCGCCCGGCGAGTGCCCCGGCGTGTGGTTGACCCACAGCTCGGCGCCCGCCACGGTCAGGCAGTCGCCGTCCTCCAGCTCGCGGTCGGGCGCCCGGTCGGGGTGGATCGCGTCCCACAGCATCCGGTCCGCGGGGTGCAGCATGATCGGCGCGCCGGTCCGCCGGGCCAGCTCCGGGGCCGCGTCGATGTGATCGTTGTGGCCGTGCGTGCACACGATCGCGACGACCCGCCGCCGCCCGGCCGCGGCCAGGATCGCGTCGGCGTCGTGCGCCGCGTCGACGACCAGCACATCGCTGTCGTTGCCGATCAGCCAGACGTTGTTGTCGACCTCCCAGGTGCCGCCGTCCAGGCTGAACGTGCCCGAGGTGACCACGCGCTCGATCCGCGCCCCGCCGCTCACAGCATCACCACCGAGCGCAGCACCTCGCCGCGGCCCATCTTCGCGAACGCCTCCTCGACGTCGCCCAGCTCGATGCGCTCGGACACGAACGCCTCCAGCGGCAGCCGGCGCTGCAGGTAGAGCGAGATCATCACGGGGAAGTCGCGGCTGGGCAGGCAGTCGCCGTACCAGGACGACTTGAGCGCGCCGCCGCGGCCGAACACGTCCAGCAGCGGCAGCTCCAGGCGCATCTGCGGGGTGGGCACGCCGACCAGCACCACGGTCCCGGCCAGGTCCCGCGCGTAGAACGCCTGCTCGTACGTCTCCGGGCGGCCCACCGCCTCGATCACCACATCGGCGCCGAAGCCGCCGGTCAGCTCGCGGATGGACTCGACCACATCGGCCTGCGCGCCGTTCACGGTGTGCGTCGCGCCGAGCTGGCGCGCCCAGGCGAGCTTGTTGTCGTCCAGGTCCACGCCGATGATGGTGGTCGCGCCGGCCAGCCGCGCTCCGGCGATCGCGGCGTTGCCGACGCCGCCGCAGCCGATCACCGCGACGGTGTCGCCGCGGGTCACCCCGCCGGTGTTGATAGCCGCGCCGAGGCCCGCCATCACGCCGCAGCCGAGCAGCCCGGCCACCTCCGGCGGAGCGGACCGGTCCACCTTGGTGCACTGCCCGGCGGCGACCAGCGTCTTCTCGGCGAACGCGCCGATGCCGAGGGCGGGGGACAGCGGCGTGCCGTCGGCCAGGGTCATCTTCTGCTTGGCGTTGTGCGTGGCGAAGCAGTACCAGGGACGGCCGCGCAGGCAGGCGCGGCAGTGGCCGCAGACGGCGCGCCAGTTGAGCACGACGTAGTCGCCGGGCGCCACCTCGGTCACGCCTTCGCCGACGGCCTCGACCACGCCCGCGGCCTCGTGTCCGAGCAGGAACGGGAAGTCGTCGTTGATGCCGCCCTCGCGGTAGTGCAGATCGGTGTGGCACACCCCGCATGCCTGCACCTTCACCAGTGCCTCACCGGGACCGGGGTCGGGGACCAGCACCGTCTCGATGCTCACCGGCGCGTTCTTCTTCAGCGCTACGACTCCGCGAACCTCGTGCACCACGCGGCCTCCTTGCACACGTTGGACGGATCCGTCGATGCTACCCGTCCACCCCTTGCCGCCACTCTCAAAGACTCGCGGCCAGATGCGCGCGGGAGGACGCAAGTCCGTAAGAGCTGCCCCGCCGACAGGGGCGGCGGATGTGACCGCGCACATCTGGCATGCACGTTTCATTGACAGGTGTCTACGTGCTACGTAGCCTTTGGGATTGGAAAGCGCTTTCCGAACCCGCTCACCTTCCACCGCGGAGCAGGTACGCCCATACCTTCCGCGGTCCGACCCTCGGAGGACATCCGATGTCAGAAAGCACTCCACGGACCGGCGCCGGACGACGGCGGCGCTGGCGTGCCGCCGCGATCGGCGCGCTCACCTTCGCGCTCGCCGCGGCCGGCGCGGTCGTCGCCGCCCCCGCCGCGCAGGCCGTCACCATCGACACCGGCGCCTGGTACGTCATCGTGTCGCGGCACAGCGGCAAGGCGGTCGACCTGTACAACTTCAGCACCGCCGACGGCGCGCCGATCGTGCAGTGGGCCCGCAACGACGGCAACCAGCAGCAGTGGCAGTTCGTCGACGCGGGCAGCGGCTACTACAAGCTGCGCTCGCGGCTGAGCGGCAAGTTCCTCGAACTGCCCAACGCCAGCGACGGGACGGGGCTGGTGCAGAACCCCGACAACGGCACCACCCGCCAGCACTTCGCGGTGCGCGACACCGACAGCGGGTACGTCAAGTTCCTCAACCGGCACAGCGGCAAGGCCCTCGACGTGTGGGAGTGGTCCACCGCCGACGGCGGCATCATCAGCCAGTACGCCGACCTCAACGGCTGGAACCAGCACTGGCAGCTGGTCCCGGTCGGCTCGGGCGGCGGCGGGGGCGGGGGCGGCGGTTCGCAGACCGGCCTCGTCGGCTGGGCCACCCAGGGCGGCGGCACGACCGGCGGCGGCAGCGCCTCGGCCACCACGGTGAACAGCTCGTCGGCCCTGTCCAGCGCCGTCTCCGGCAGCACCGCGCGGGTGGTCCGGATCTCCGGCACGATCTCCTGCTCCGGCATGATCACCGTCGGCTCCAACAAGACCATCCTCGGCAACTCCGGCGCGGTGATCGCGGGCTGCGGGCTGAACATCTCCAACGCCAGCAACGTGATCGTCCGCAACATCTCGTTCCGCGACTGGAACGACGACGCGGTCAACGTCCAGTACTCCACCCGGGTCTGGATCGACCACAACAGCTTCACCAACGGGTACGACGGCGCGGTCGACGTCAAGCGCGCCTCGGACTACGTGACGGTGTCGTGGAACCGCGTCTACGGCCACGACAAGTCCATGCTGCTCGGCCACAGCGACGACAACGGCAGCGAGGACCGCGGCCACCTGCGGGTGACCTACCACCACAACTGGTTCGACGGCTCGGGCACGCGGCACCCGCGGGTGCGCTTCGGCAACCCCGTGCACGTGTACAACAACTACTACCGCGGCAACGAGTACGGCGTGGCGTCGACCATGGGCGCCGGCGTGCTCGTCGAGGGCAACTACTTCGAGAGCGTCGACGAGCCGACCCTGGTCGGGTACGCCGACTCCGCCGACGGCGCCGTCGTGCAGCGCAACAACTACTTCACCGGCTCCGGCTCCCCGGAGAGCGGCGGCGGCAGCGTGTCGAGCATCCCGTACTCGTACACGCTGGACAGCGCCGGCTCGGTGAAGGCGAGCGTGTCCGCGGGCGCGGGCGCGGGCCGGATCACCGTCTGACGAACACCCCGGGCGGGCCGTGTCCCCACCTGCGACCCGCCCGGGTCCGTCCAGAATCGACAGACGTCTGTCCGCGGGCTACCGTGAGGTCCCAGGCGTACCGGCGGGCAGGGGGATTGCCGTGTTCAAGTGGCTGCGTCGCGGGCGGGCCGCCCGGCCCGGCGCCACCGACCCCGCCCGGCTGCTCGCCAACGCCGACACCCTGCGCCTGGTCGCGACGCGCAGCGCCGATCCGCAGTCGCTGCAGCTCGCGATCGTCGCCGCCGACCTGGCCACCAAGGAGTGCCCCGACCCCGCCGACCAGGCCGTCGCCTGGTCGATGCTGTGCGTGCTGCACCGGGAGGCGGCGACCCGCGGTGGCGGGCAGGGTGCGTTGCAGAGCCGGCTCGACACCGCCGAGCAGGCCGGGCGGCGCGGGCTCGACCTCGCGCCGGACGGCTCGCAGGAGTGGTTCCGGTGTGCGTCGGCGCTGGCCACCGTGCTGCTGGAACGCCACCTGCGGCTCGGCGACAGCACCGCGCTGCCCGAGGCGGTCGAGCTGAACCGCCGGATCGTGGCCGAGCTTGACCTCGACAGCCCGGAGTACCCCGGCGCGCTCGGCAACCTGACCAACGCCCTCAAGCTGCTCTACGGCGTCACCCGCGACCCGGCGCTGATCGAGGAGGCGGTGGTCACCGCGCGCGAGGCGGTCGAGCTGGTCCGGCCCGACAGCCCGCACTACGCCAACGTACGGGTCAACCTGGCGAGCGCCATCGCCGTGCAGCTGAGCCGCACCCCGTCCCGCGCGCTGCTCGACGAGGCGCGCGGGCACCTGCGCACGGCGCTGGCCGCGCTGCCTCCCGGCCACCCGCACCGGGCCACCGTGGAGGCGTTCGCCGCCCAGCTGGAACGGGGCGCGAACCTGCTGTGACCCAGCCCCTCGACCGCCGGATCGCCGAGCTGGACCGGCTGCTCGCCGCGGCGGGCACCCCCGAGGAGCACTGGGGCCTGCGCAACGACCGCGCGACGCTGTACTGGACCCGCTACGAGGAGGCCGGGCGGCTGCCCGATCTGGAGCACACCATCGCGGAGTTCCGGGCGGTGCTCACCGCCGGGGTGCTCACCGGGTCCGCGGCGCTGCCGACCATGTCGAACCTCGCCGGTGCGCTGACCCTGCGCGCGAAGGCGGGCGGCGGCCCGGCGGACCTGCGCGAGGCCGTCGAGCTGCTGCGCACCGTGGTGGCGGGCACGCCCGCCGCGGACGCCCGGCACGGCGGCCGGCTGCTCAACCTGGGCGGCGTGCTGCTCGGATACCACCATGCCACCGGTGACTCGGCGGTGCTGCACGAGGCGTGCTCGGCGTTCCAGGCCGCGCACGACGCCGCGCCCGAGCCGGACACCCCCGAGCGACGCGAGCACTGGGTCGCCACGCGCAGCAACCTCGGCGAGTGCCTGCGCCTGGTGCACACGGTCACCGGGGAGGCGCAGACCCTGGACCGGGCCGTGGCGCTGGCCCGCGCGGCGGCCGGGGCGCTGCCCACGGGGCACCCGCTGTACGCGCGGATGCAGTCGAACCTCGCGCTGGCCCTGGTCAGTGCCGCGCATGCCGGGCAGCCGGAGGTGCTCGCCGAGGCGGCCGCCGCGGCTCGAGCCGCCTTGGCGGCCACGCCCGGCGGGCACCCCAACGAGCCCGAGCGGCACACCGTGTACGCGGGCATCCTGCGTGCGACGTACGCGTCCGATCCGGACCCGGTGCTGCTCAACCAGTTCCGCCGGGCCGCCCGGGGCGCGGTCCGGGCCACCCCGGCGGCCCACCCGAACGCGGGCTGGGCCCGGCTGCTGCTGGGCCGCGCCGAGTACGCCCACGCCGACCGGTCCGGCCAGGAGCCCACCGCGGCCCGCGAGCTGTTCCGCGACACCGCGCAGGACCTCGCACTCCCGCCCGGCGTGCGGGCCGTCGCGGCACGCCACTGGTCGCTGCTGGCGTTCCTGGACCCCGGCCGCCTCGCCGAGGCCGTGCGCGCGTTCGGGCTGGCGGTGGCGCTGCTGCCGCAGACCGCGGGCCGGGAGCGGGCCGCCGTGGACGCCGAGCGGCTGCTCGGTGAGCACCGCCACCTGGCCGCCGACGCCGCCGCGTGCGCCCTGACCGCCGGTGACCCGGGCCTGGCGCTGCGGCTGCTGGAGCAGGGGCGCGGCGTGCTGCTGTCGCAGACCCTCGACACCTGGGCCGACGTCACCGACCTGGCCGCCCGGCACCCCGCGCTCGCGGCCGAGTTCACCGAGCTGCGCGGCCTGACCCGGGCCGAGCCCACGCCCGCCGAGGGGGTCGCGGCGGGCGTCGCCGCCGCCGAGGAGCGCGCCCACCTGGCACGCCGCTGGTCGGCGCTGGTGGACCGGATCCGCGCCGTCCCGGGGCACGAGGGCTTCCTCGCGCCGCCGTCGCTGCCCGAGCTGCTGGCGGCCGGGCGGGACGGGCCGGTCGCGGTGGTGAACGTCAGCGGCCTGCGCTGCGACGCGCTGCTCGTCCGCGACGGCCGCGTCGAGGTCCTGCCCCTGCCGGAGCTGACGCTGGACGGTGCGGAGGCGGCGGCCCGCCGCTTCCTCGCCGCGGTCACGGCCACCGGCTCGCTGGCCGAGGTCGCCGCGGCGGGGGAGACCGTACGCGAGATCCTGGGCTGGCTGTGGCGCACGGTCACCGGCCCGGTGCTGGCCGCGCTCGGCGTCACCGGGCCGGGCGGCACCCCCGCCCGGATGTGGTGGATGCCGTGCGGGCCGCTGGCGTTCCTGCCCCTGCACGCCGCCGAGGACGGGTGGAGCGCGCTCGACGCGGTCGTGTCGTCGTACACGCCGACCCTGCGCAGCCTGTGCCACCACCGCGACCGGGCGGTGCCGCCGGGCGCGGTGGACGGGCCGCTGGTCGTCGCGATGCCGCACACGCCCGCCGCGCCGCCGCTGCCGCACGCCGTACGGGAGGCCGAGACCGTGGCCGCGCTCTACCCGGGCGCGCACCTGCTGAGCGGAGCGGCGGCGACCGGCGAGCAGGTGCTGGCCGAGCTGGCCCGGCGGCGCTGGGCGCACTTCGCCTGCCACGCCGCCGGGCGTGCCGACCAGCCGGGCCTGAGCCGCCTGCTGCTGTACGACCACGACCGGCGCCCGCTGACCGTGCGGGAGCTGTCCCGCGCCCACCTGCCGCACGCCGAGCTGGCCTACCTGTCCGCCTGCGCGACGAGCCACCCCGCCCGGACCCTGCCCGACGAGGCGGTGCACCTGACCGGCGCCTTCCACCTCGCCGGATACGGCCAGGTCGTCGGGACACTGTGGCGGGTCGCCGACGACGTCGCCGCCGACGTCACCGCGTACGTGCACGAGCGGCTCGCTGCCGACGCGGCCGCGTACCGGCCCCTGGACGCCGCGACCGCGCTGCACGGCGCCGTACGGCGGCTGCGTGACCGATATCCGGCCGCGGCGGCTCTATGGGCGGCCCACGTCCATGTAGGACGATGAACCGGTGACCGACCAGGACGTGCCCCGGATGATCGCCAAGATCTGCCGCGACCTCGGCTTCCTGACCACCCGCACCGCGGATGATCCGGCCCCGCTGCGCGCGCTCACCGATGCCGTGCGCGCCGGGCGGGCCGACGCGGCCTGGCTCGCCGACGCCGTACACCTGCTGCGCGTCCTCGGCATCCCGCTCGTCGTCGGCGAGCGGGGCTGGCCGTTCACGCCCGGCGGCGACGGCGCGCTGCCCGGCGTCGGCCAGGGCACGGCGGGCACCACCCTGTTCCGCTGCCCGAGCGCGGCCTGCGAGCGCCGCGAGCCGCGCCGCCCCGGCGCGGCCCGCCCGCACTGCGCGATCTTCGACGCCGACCTGCCGCCGGAAGGGTGACCCGGATGACCGACAGCCTGCTCAACCTGCTCGGCGCCCGCGCGGGGGAGCGCTGGGTCACCGCGCTCGCCCTGCCCGGCCTGCTGTTCACCGGGCTCGCCGTGGTGGCGGCCGTGCTGGGCCAGCGGGACTGGGACGACGTCGGCGGTCTGGCGCGCGGCCTCGCCGCCAACCCGCTGGACGAACTCGCCGCCACCCCGTCCGGCGTCGCGCTGGCGATCGCCCTGGTGCTGCTGGCGGCGCTGGCCGCCGGGGTGCTCGCGCACCTGCTCTCCGTGCTGGTGCTGGCCGGGTGGGAGGGCCGCTGGCCCCTGCCCGGTGCGGTGCGGCTGGCCACCGAGCGCCGCCGGCGCCGGTGGAACGCGCTGCAGGCGCGGTTCGAGCAGGCCCTCGCCGCAGGGGCCGCTCCCCCCACCGCCGAACGGCTCGGCCGCCGCCGCAATGCCATCGCGCTCGCCGAACCCCAGCGGCCCACCTGGCTCGGCGACCAGCTCGCCGCCGTCGCCACCCGCGTGCACGCCGAGTACGGCGTCGACCTGGGCGCGGCCTGGCCCCGGCTGTGGCTGCTGCTCGCCGCCGACGCCCGCCACGAGGTCCGCACCGCCCGCGCCGAGCTGGACTCCTCCGCCGTGCTCGCCGGCTGGGGCCTGCTCTACCTGGCCCTGGGCATCCTCTGGTGGCCCGCCGCCCTCGCCGGCATCGTCGCCCTGCTCGTGGCCTGGGCCGGTGCCCGCCGCACCGCCGCCCGCCTCGCCGAACTCGTCGAGTCCACCGTGGACCTGCACCTCGCCGACCTCGCCCGCGCCCTCGGCGAAGCCACCGACCGCGCCGTCACCCCCGAGACCGGCCGCCGCATCACCGCCCGCCTCCGCAAGGGCGCCTGAAAGGAAGGGCACCTTCTTAACGCTATGCGTAGAAGAAGGTGCCCTTCTTAACTGCTCGCCGGTGTGACCGGCCGTCTCGGTGCTCCTCGGCGTGCGGCCGCCCGCTCCTCATCCGCCGCGCAACGGTGCCGTTGGGGCGATGCCGTCACCGTCCCGTTGCGGCCATGCCGTCACCGTCCCATCGCGGCGATGCGTCACCGTGCCGTCGCGCCGCGGTCGTCACCGTCGCGGCCGGTCGTCGGCGGCTGTCCGCGGACCCGTGACCAGGGATCCTCCGTCCATATGGGGTGGAGGGGTCCGTGCGGCCGATTGTGAAGGAAATCTTCGCAAGTATCTGGCATGCCGCAAGCTATCGACATAGACGCGTGTGCCGATATATGGTGCCGTCACGCGCCCCGGCCGACGACAAACACGCAGGTCCGGGCGTGCGCGAGCGTGTCCCTCCGCACCCCCAGGGAGTCCCGTGTCCAAAATCCGCTCGATCAAGGCCCGCCGCCGAAGGCTGCTCGGCGTGCCGGCTCTGGTCGCCGCCGCCGTCGCCCTCGTGGCCCGCCCCGCCCACGCCGCGACCGCCGCCGAGCCCGAGTGCGCGGCCGACGTCATCCAGGAGGCGTGATGGCGAACATCCCCTGGCTGGCCGACGTTCTCCGGGCGGCCGGCGTCTCCGTCGTCGAGCACGGCGACTGGCGCAACCGGTACCGTCCGGGCTCCTTCAGCCCGATCGGCGTGCTCTGGCACCACACCGCGGCCACCTCCAGCGCCAGCAACCCGCACCCCGCGCTCAACGTGTGCATCAACGGCCGGTCCGACCTGGCTGGTCCCCTGTGCCAGGCGCTGGTGGACTACAACGGCGTCTTCCACGTCATCTCGGCCGGCCGGTGCAACCACGCGGGCACCGCCCGCGCCAGCGGCCCCATCCCGGCCGGTGACGGCAACACGATGCTCATCGGCTGGGAGATCGACTACAACGGCGTCAACCAGGAGATGACGGCGGCGCAGTACAACGCCTCGCTCAAGGCGACCGCCGCCGTGCTCAAACAGCTCGGCCGCGACTCCAGCTATGCCCGCGGGCACCGCGAGACCAGCACCACCGGCAAGATCGACCCTTCCTTCATCGACCTGAACGTGATGCGGGCGGACGTCGCGCGGCTCATGAACCCGACGCCGGGCTGGACGTCCACGGTGGACAACACCACGGCCGGGCGGTTCACGGCGAGCACCAACTGGGGCAGCTCGGCGTACTCGGGGCAGCGGTTCGGCGAGAACTACCGGTTCGCCGAGCCGGTCGCGGCCAGCGACGCCGCCTGGTACAAGTTCGCCATCCCGGAGACCGGCAACTACCGCGTCGAGGCGTGGTGGCCGGCGGATCCGGGATACAACAGCTCCGCGCCGTACGTCATCGTGACCAGCAGCGGCAACCAGTCCGTGAACGTGGACCAGCGGGCCACCGGCGGGCAGTGGCGGGTGCTCGGCACCTTCAACCTCACCGCGGGCGACGCCAACAAGGTGGGCGTGAGCCGGTGGACCAACGGCACGGGCCTCGTCATCGCCGACGCGGTCCGGATCAGCCGGGTCTGACCTGCTGACGGGTGCCGGTGGCGGAGGGTGTTCCGCCACCGGCATCGCCGTCTCCGGCGCGTGCCGCGCCGCAGTTTCAGGGAAACCGCAGCCGGGGACGGCTTCATGCCTGCACTTTCCCCGAAACTGCCGAGCGGGGGTACGCCCGGCGGCGCAGCAGCCAGTGGGCGGCGGCCAGGGGCAGGACGCCGACGGGGTACCAGAGCAGGTCGAGCGGGTCGAACTGGACGCCGAGGGCGAGCCGGCCGAGCAGGCTGCGGCCGGAGAGGTACGCGGGCACGCCGGTGAGCTGGGAACACTCCACCAGCCAGCAGAACGCCACCGCTACCGCGCCCGCCGCCAGGGGGCTGAGCCGCGGCCAGAGGACGTACCCGCCCGCGTACACCATCGACGCGTACAGGGCCGTGCCGGAGTGCTGCTCCACCGGCCCGTCGAACGCCGCCCGCAGCGCGAGCGCGATCGCCAGGATCACGGCGGCCGAGGCCAGGGCGATCACGCGGGTGGTGCGGGTGGAGAGCGGCATCCCGCGAGCCTAGGCGGGCTCGGCGCGGCACCGGTGGCGGAACCGTGGAGATCCGGTGTGCCCCGTGACCAGGGAGGCGTTAAGAAGGGCACCTTCTTTTACGCATAGCGTTAAGAAGGTGCCCTTCCTTTCAGGCGAGGCGGCGGATTTCGCCGAAGGCGCGGTAGAAGCCGCCGCGGGCGGACTCGCGGACCTCGGAGACGACGTAGCGGGCGCCCGACTCGCGGATGTTCTTCGGGAACTGGACCTGCCAGGAGCGCTGGTAGCCCTCGGAGACGACGCGTACGCGCAGGCGGCCGCCGTCCTCGTAGCACTCCAGGATGATGCCGTCGCCCGCGTCGGCGGTGACGATCTCGACGGTGGTGGACGCGGCCACGGCCTCCATCCGCGGGGCCTTCACGTCGACGACCTCGGGCACGGTGCCCTGCTCGGCGGCGCGGATCGCGGCCTCGGTGGCGTCGATGCAGGCCAGCGAGCCGTCCGTGGTCACGATGTAGAGGCGCTCATCGTGGTACTGCATCGAGTACGCCGAGCCGCAGCCGGTGCCGAGCTTCCACAGCCGGTTGCCGGAGCTGTCGAAGCAGTACACCGAGGAGCTGTTGTCACCGGCGAACACGTACTGCCCGTCGGGGCTGGTCGCGCAGGAGAACACGGCCGCGTCGGCGCGATAGGTGCGCCGGGCCGAGCCGTCCTTGCCGAACTCGACGACCTCGCGGGTCGCGGTGCCCGCGTACAGCGTGGTGCTCTCCTGCCAGCCGAACAGCACCGCGCCGGTCTTCTGGTGCCAGCGCTGCTCGCCGGTGCGCCAGTCGTAGCTGGTCACGCCGCCGGAGTGGCCGTGGTGCACGGCGTCGGCGTCGCAGCGGACCATCCAGCCGGACGAGCCGGCGCTCTTGCGCCGCCACAGGAACTCGTCCTCGTGGTCGATCGCGGCGACGCCCCCGCCCGCGTCGGACACGCCGAGGATGCCGTCGTGGATGTCCAGCCAGTAGATGTCGATGTCGGGCGCGATCCGGTACGCCAGGCGGGGCACCTTGCCGGACAGGTCGTACACGTTGCCGTCGTCGCAGCCGGCGTAGAGCCAGGCGTCGTCGGCGACGATGCACTTGACGCCGTCGGGCAGCTTGAACTGCTGCTGCACCTCGGCGTTGTGGGACAGCGTGGTGATCACACCGGCCTCGTTGCCGACCATGCACACCTTGCTGTCGACGAAGATGCCGAACGCGGACGTGCCCGAGCGGTAGCGCCACAGCACCGGCGCGGTCTTCGCGGTGGACCGGGTGCTGACGATGGCACGGCGCGACACCGCGCGCTTCGCCCGCTGGCCCTGCACGGCGGGCGCATACCCCTTGCGCACCTTCTCGCCGATCTTCTTGGCCGCGGCGGCGCGCGCCTTGTCGTGGTCGGCGAACGTGGTCTTCGTCGTGGCACCGGCGTCGCCGATGCGCCCATACCGGATGGTCATCTCGGTGTCGTCGACGATGACCTCGTAGAACTTGTGCGCGCCGCCGTCTGTTTCGGACAGCTCGAGGTAGGTGGTCTCAACGGCCATGGGGGAAGGGCCTCGCTCTCGCGGTGGAGGGGACGACGACACGTTAGTCACCGCCCCCGACACTCACGCGACCAGGAACCTATGTGGCTGGAAGATGCAGATGTTCGCCTCGCTCTGCACATTTCCGTCGGTGATCTCGACGAACACGCCATAGCCCTCACCAGGCGTCAGCTCGATCGGCAGGTCCACCGCGCCCTTGTTCAGCCCCGCCTGCGGCTCGACGCCGCGGGCGCGCCGGATGTAGATGTTGTCCCACCACAGCAGCCGCTGCGTGTCGAACTCGCGCAGCGAGCGCGCCTTCGCCAGCCGGTACACGTAGTACGCGTCCGGGCCGCCCAGCTCCGCGAGGGTGGTCCAGCTGGTCAGGGTGTACGCCAGCCGGTCCTTGAGCGCCAGGTAGCTGTCCACGATCGCCCGCGACGGCGCGTCGCGCTGCTCCCGCGAGCGGCTGAGCACCTGCCCGTCCTTGGTGACGACCTCGATGGTGTACGTGCCCTCGGGCAGGAAGCCGGTCGGCACGTTGAGCATGTACCAGTGGTAGTTCAGCGACGGGTCGTAGATCCAGCCGTCGCGGTTGGCGTTGGTGAACATCTGATTGGTGAACACGGCCTCGTAGCCGCCCGGCCCGCGCGCGACGATCCGGTCCACCAGATCGGGCACGGGCGTCTCGGACGGGTGGAACGAGACCAGGAACTTGTGCTGCTCACGGGGCAGGCCGAGGGAGTCGTCGAAGTCCCAGTACACGTTGCAGGCCATGATGTCGTAGATCTGGACCGTCATGGCCGCAGTATTCGCCGCGAGCCTCCGCTGCCGCATCGGCGAGACCACCGGCGCGCGACGTGATGTCAGCCACGGTGACCTGCGACGGGGCCGCCCGCGCGGGATCATTCTGAAGTGACTCCAGCGGCAGTGCTCTTCGACATGGACGGGACCCTCTTCGACAGCGAGCCGCTGTGGGACATCGCGATCGAGGAGCTGGCCCACGCGTACGGTTCAGCGATCTCCGTCGAGGCCCGGCTGGCCATGGTCGGGCGCTCGGTCGACGAGTCGATGGTGCTGTTCCA
Source organism: Catellatospora bangladeshensis (assembly GCF_016862575.1). Taxonomy (GTDB): domain Bacteria; phylum Actinomycetota; class Actinomycetes; order Mycobacteriales; family Micromonosporaceae; genus Catellatospora; species Catellatospora bangladeshensis. The sequence continues at coordinate 26,430 of NZ_BONF01000045.1, forward strand.
CGACAGCATCGGCCAGCCCTGGCGGGAGGCCGCCGCCAGCGCCCGCTGGATCACCGACCGGGTTACCGGGCTGTTCGCCACCGACCTGGTCTGGCGCCCCGGCGCCCGTGAGCTGCTGCACGAGGTGCGCGCCGCGGGCCTGCCCACGGCGCTGGTCACCTCCACCAGCCGGCAGTGCGTGGACGTCGCCCTGGACACCCTCGGCCGGCACAACTTCGACGCCGTCGTCTGCGGCGACGAGGTCGCCTTCACCAAGCCGCACCCCGACCCGTACCAGCGCGCCGCCAAGCTGCTCGGCGTCGACCCCACCGACTGCATCGCCATCGAGGACTCACCGACCGGCGTCGCCAGCGCCCTCGCCGCCGGCGCCCGCGTCATCGGCATCCCCCACGCCGTCAAGCTCTCCCCGATGACCGGCCTGACCCTCCTCACCACCCTCACCGGCGCCACCCTCGCCACCCTCACCACCGCCGCCTTCCCCCACTGACCACCACCCCCGCCCCCGCCCCCGCCGCCGCCGCTGCCCGCCCGCCTGCCCGCCGGCACTGCGTTGATCATGAACTTATGGCCGTGTTCGACGGTGTGTCGCGACCACAACTTCATGATCAACGAGTCTGGGCCTCGGTGCGCGGGGACGGTGGACCGAGGGTGGGGAAGCCGCCGGTGGGGGAGAGGGGCCGGGGGAGGCCGCTGTCGGCGGGCAGGCGGGTGGTGTGCAGGTGCGGGCAGCGCACCCGGGCCCGGCGGTCGGTGCGCCACCACCACAGGGACTCGATCTCGCGGCCGTTCGGCAGCGTCAGCGCGCCCGCCTGCCCGTCCGTGGTGAACCCGCAGGCGGCGAGCCAGCCGCGGCTGGCCACGTTGCTCACCTCGCAGCCGGCGTACAGCGTGGTGATGCCGAAATGGCGGTGGGCCAGCTCGCACGCGGCGGTCAGCGCCTCCCGCCCGTACCCCCTGTTGCGGAAGCCGGCGCGGACGTTGCCGCCGACGAGGTGATGGCCCTCGGGGTTGCGGCTGATGTTGACCGACGCGACCGCGATCCGGGTGCGGCGCTCGACGGCGGTGAAGAGCAGCAGGTCGAGCAGGGGCGTCACCACGTCGGTATGGTCCGACGGCGGCGCGACGGCCGGGCCGTCCGGCAGCGGGCCGACGTCCTCCGGGGTCCAGCCCTGCCAGTGAAGCGCCTCGTCGTCGCCGCCGATCGCGCCGTGCTGGGCCAGGTCGGCCAGGCGTGCGCTGATCACCCACAGCCGGCGGGTCGTCACGACGTGCAGGCCGGTGCGGCGGCATCGGGAAGTCAGGCGGTCGAACACCGGGTGGCTCCTCACGGCGGCGGGGGAACGCTGATCATGCCTGATCGGTACGGCCGGGACGACTCGGGCATGCCCCCGCTGCGCGTCCCGTTCTGGCAGCCTGAGCCGATGGCGGGGATCAAGGACTGGCACGACTGGCATCAGCCGTACGCGGACCCGGAGTCGCCCCTGTCGCAACGGCTGCGCCTGGTCCAGCGGCACGTCGCGGCGTGGCTCGACGAGCACCCGGAGCCCACCCTCACGGTGGTCAGCGCGTGTGCCGGTCAGGGGCGGGACCTGCTCGGCGTGCTCGCCGGGCGGGCCGACGCGGGGCGGGTGCGGGCCACGCTGATCGAGTTCGATCCGCGTAACGCCGCCGTGGCCCGGGAGCTGGCGGCCGGCACCGGCGCGGACGTGACGGTGGTGTGCGGCGACGCGGGAGCCACGGCGGCGTACGCCGACGCGGTCCCCGCCGACCTGGTGCTGCTCGCGGGCGTGCTGGGCAACATCAGCGACGACGACGTACGCGGCACCGTCACCGCGCTGCCGCAGCTGTGCGCCCCGAACGCGACGGTCGTCTGGACCCGCACCCGGCGTGCCCCCGACCTGACTCCGGCGATCCGATCCTGGTTCGCCGAGGCCGGCTTCGCGGAGCGGGCCTTCCATGCCCCGGACGATGTGCTCTTCTCGGTCGGGGTGCACCGGCTCACTGCTCCACCCCGGCGCCTGGATCCGTCCCTGCGCCTGTTCCGGTTCACCTGACCCAGATCGATCATGAAGTTAGGGGTGCCGACACGCCGTCGAACACGCCCATAAGTTCATGATCGACACAGGAAAGAGGGGCCCGGCGCGGGTGCGCCGGGCCCGGGGCCGGTGGGTGGGTCAGGGGTTGGGGACGAGGGTGCCGTCGGAGGAGAAGACGGTGCCCAGGGTGGCCTTGCCGGTGGTCAGCGCGGTCTTGGTCTGGGCGCCGCCGGCGTCGGCCTGCAGGAAGTTGCCGAACTTGATGCCGTAGGTCTTGTCCAGGCCGGGCTGGCAGAACGGGCGCTCGGGGCACTCGGCGGGGCCGGCCAGGATCGAGGCGGTGCCGGAGCACTTCGCGGCGAAGTCCGACAGCGTCTTGAGCTGGTGCTGGTCCGCGAACGCCTTGGTCACCGCGTACGCGTTCTGGTCGGCGGCCTTGGACGGGGTGCCGACGGTCAGGCCCGCCTTGGCCGCCAGCTCCTTCAGGGCGGTGACGGTCGCGTCGATGTCACCGGTCGCCTTCGGCGCGGCGTCCTTGCCGTTCTGCTTCTGGTTGAGGAACTCGGTGAGCGTCGCGGCGTACTCGGGGAACACGGTCAGCTCGCCGCGCTCCAGGGCCGCCTCGTACAGCTCGCGGTTGCCGGTGGTCTGCACGGTGGCCTTGAAGCCCGCGGCGTTCAGCGCGATCTTGTAGAGCTCGGCCAGGGTGCGGCTCTCCGGGAAGTTGGCCGCGCCGACCGTGACCGGCCCGTTGCCGCCGGACAGGCCGCTGGTCAGGCCCGCCTGCGCGGCGAAGTCCTGTGCCGCGACCTGCGAGGTCTTGCGGTCCACCTCGACGGCCTTGTTCAGCGCGACCAGCTTCGGGGTGTCCAGGGCGGCGGCGACCTTGTCGACCGCGGCCAGCAGCGCGGGGGAGGCGGCCTTGGCGTTGGCGACCGCGATGACGTTGTCGGCGTTCTGCAGGTGCTTGTCGTCCTCGAGGACCACCAGCTGGTCGCCGGCCACGGGCGCGCAGCCCGCGCCGGAAACGGTGGCCGGGGCCTCGGTGCCGGAGGAGCCCGCCTGGCCGCAGCCGGCCAGCGCGAGCGCCGCCGTGCTGACAGCGGCCAGGAGGAGGACGGACGCCCTCCGGGTGTGCGTTGCCATCTTTATGTCTCGCCTTCCGTCGGGCAGAAGAATGCTCAACAGCCTTCTTAACGGGTACCTGGGACATCCTTGTGAAATTTCGTGAACCGTGCTCGACCTACCCCGGCCCGATATTTCGCAAACTGTTCACATCCGCAGGTCAACGCGTTCCCGTGCCCGGCGCGAAGTGATCGAGGTCATGCCTGCTGCCAGGGGGTACGGCTAGGCCTCGCCCGGCAGCGCGTCGGCGACCGAGGCCGGCGGCCGGTGCGCGCCCCGGCGCAGCGCCCTGGGCAGCAGCGCCTTCTCGGCGAGCGCGAGCAGCCCCTCCATACCCAGGCAGAGCACCGCGACCAGCAGCCCGCCGGCCAGCACCTGCCCGCCGCCCGCGTTCATGCCCAGCCCGAAACCGCGACTGATGATCATGCCGAGGCCGCCGCCGTTGACGAACGCGGCCAGCGTCGCGGTGGCGATCACCTGCACCGCCGCGATCCGGAACCCGTTGGCCAGGTACGGCACCGCCAGCGGCAGCTCCACCTTGCGCAGCAGCTGACCGCCGGACAGGCCCATGCCCCGGCCCGCGTCGCGCACCTCGGGGTCCACCTCACGCAGGCCCAGGTACGCGTTGGCCAGCAGCGGCGGGATCGCGAACAGGGCCAGGGCCAGGATGATCGCGGGCTGGCCGAAGCCGATCGCGGTCAGCGGGAAGATGGTCAGCAGCGCCACCGTCGGGATCGCCCGGCTCAGGTTGGTCACCGTCACCACGGCCGGCCCGCCCCGCCCGGCGTGCCCCAGCCAGATGCCCAGCGGCCAGGCCACCGCGCACCCGAGCGCCACCGCCGCCGCCGAGATCCACAGATGCTCCCCGGTCCGCGCGAGGATCCCATCCGGATTGGTCCAGTTCAGCGGGTCGTTCAGCCATACCACCGCGTCGTCGATCCCGCTCATGCCGCGCCCCCCGCCCGCCGCGTGGTTGCAGTTTCGGGGAAACCGCGGGATGGCGGCCGCTCTTTCGTGCAGTTTCCCCGAAACTGCGCCACGGTCGGGGTCATGCGGTCCTCCGGCGGGTCCAGGGGGTGACGAGGCGGGTGAGGAGGAGGAGGGCGAGGTCGAGGACCAGGGCGAGGGCTACGCAGAGGAGGGTGGCGGTCATGATCTGGGGGCGGTAGAAGTTGGTGTTGAAGCCGCCGATGATCAGGTTGCCGAGGCCGCCGAAGCCGACGATCTCGCCGACGGTGACCAGCGCCACGGTGGAGACCGTCGCGATGCGCAGGCCGGTCATGATGCCGGGCATGGCCAGCGGCAGCTCGATGCGCCACAGCAGGGCGCCGCGGCCGTAGCCCATGCCCCGGGCCGCGTCCAGCACCTCGGCGGGCACCTGGCGCAGGCCGGTCAGCGTGTTGCGCACGATGGTGAGCAGCGCGTACAGGATGAGTCCGATCAGCACCGTCACCGGGGTGATGCCGGTGAACGGGGCGAGGAACGCGAACAGGGCCAGCGACGGGATGGTGTAGAGCACACCGGTGAAGCCCAGGATCGGCCCGGTCAGCGTGCCGAACCGGTACGCCAGCACGGCCAGCGGGATCGCGAGCACCGTGGCCACCACGACGGCGGCTAAGGTCAACAGCAGGTGTTCGCGCAGCGCGGCGAGCAGGGTGTCGGTGTTCTGGCTGACGTAGCTCCAGGAGAACCAGGGATTACGTGGATCGTCGCCCGCGACGGCCCAGCCGGACACGGCGTAGCTGACCTTGGAGGGCATAGGTGAACCGTACCGCCGCGGTGTCGATCCGGCTGGAGGGTGTCCGCAAGCAGTACGACGACGGCACCGTCGCCGTCCGTGAGCTGAGCCTGGAGCTGCCCGCCGGGGAGCTGACAGTGCTGGTCGGCCCGTCCGGCTGCGGCAAGTCCACCATCCTGCGCATGATCAACCGGCTGATCGAGCCGTCCGCGGGCCGGATGTGGCTCGGCGATGACGAGATCACCGCGGTGGACCCGATCGGGCTGCGCCGCCGCATCGGGTACGTCATCCAGAACGTCGGCCTGTTCCCGCACCAGACCGTGCGCGACAACGTGGCCACCGTGCCGAAGCTGCTCGGCTGGCCGAAGCAGCGCGTCGCCGAGCGCACCGCCGAGCTGCTCGACCTGGTCGGGCTGGACCCGGCGCGGTACGCGGCCCGCTACCCGCACGAGCTGTCCGGCGGGCAGCGCCAGCGGGTCGGGGTGGCCCGCGCGCTGGCCGCCGACCCGGTGGTGCTGCTGATGGACGAGCCGTTCTCCGCGGTGGACCCGATCGTGCGCGGGCGGCTGCAGGACGAGTTCCTGCGGCTGCAGCAGACGGTGCGCAAGACGATCGTGTTCGTGACGCACGACGTGGACGAGGCGGTGCGCCTCGGCGACCGGATCGTGGTGCTGTCCGAGGGCGGGAGGCTGGAGCAGTTCGCCCCGCCCGCGGTGCTGCTGTCGCGCCCGGCCAACGACTTCGTGGCCGAGTTCGTCGGGTCCGACCGCGGCATCAAGCTGCTCGCGGTGACCCCGATCCCGCGCGAGGGCCTGCGCCCGCTGCCGGACGGCCACGTCTCGGCCGCGCAGGCGCCGTCGGTGCCGCTCGGGGGCTCGCTGCGGGACGCGCTCGCCGCGCTGCTGGAGGGCGACACAGGCTGGGTCGCCGTGCACGACGGCGGCACCGCGCTCGGCATCCTCACCCCGGAGGACGTCTACTCCGTGCTGCGCCGCTGACCCGGCCCGCCGGGATCATCCGGCTTGATCGTCCGACTTGCCTGGCACATGGGCGTATCTTGAGCGCGCATACGCCCATGTGCCAGGCAGGTTGAGCGATCTTGTGGGGCGTGGGGGACGATTTCGGATGGGCGGTCAGCGGGGTGCGCCGAACCAGCGGGTGAGGGCCTCCGGGAGGCCGGCGGGGTCGCCGGGGGCGGAGGCGGCCCAGGCGACGTAGCCGTCGGGGCGGATCAGGAGCGCCGGGGGAGCGTTCCGGTCGTGCGACCGGGCCGCGACGACGGTCACCCGGTCCCGCCACGGCGCGGCGGCCCCGGCGTGAGGTGCGGCGGCCTCCCCGGTGAGGTCGAGCAGCAGGGGGCGGGCATCGCGCAGCAGGGCGGCCAGGCGGGTGCGCCGGCCGCCGACGACCAGACGCAGATCGGGGACCAGCCGCCCCACGAGCGGGTGGCCGCCGCCCAGGTCGTACGCCGTGTCGGCACCGGCAAGGCCCGCGGCGATCTCCCGCCGGAACTCCGGCTCGCGCAGGCGCACGGCCAGCGCCTCCCGCCGCGCGGTCACCTCGGCGCCGGGTGCCATCAGGGCGGCCTGCTCGGCCGTGCGGGCCAGCGCCCGACGGGCCAGCGGAGCCCGTTCGGCCTGGTAGGTGTCGAGCAGGGCGGGGGGCACGTCGCCGCGCAGCACCGCGGCGAGCTCCCAGGCCAGGTTCACCGCGTCCTGCAGGCCGAGGTTGAGATTGGACCCGCCGAACCCGGCGAACACGTGCGCGGCGTCGCCCGCGACGAACACCCGGCCCGCCCGGTACGGCTCGGCGACGCGGCTGTTGCGGCCGGTCAGCCTGCGCAGGATCCACGGCCGTCCCTCGGGCGGCGCCAGCACGGGGATGTCGGCACCGGCCACCCGCCACAGGCTCTCCCGCACCTCCGCGAGGGTGACCGGGCTGTCCCCGCTCGGCACCGCGGCGTCCCACTCGTGCGTGCTGACCACGTGCACCCCGGGGATGAACGAGGCCAACGTGAACGCTCCGCGCGGCGTGCGGTGCAGCTGGTAGGGCCGGTACACGGCACCGCCCGCACGCAGCGCGCCGCCGGCCGTGCGCGCGGACCGGGGCAGCACCACGTGCGCCATCCGGATCACCAGGTCGCGGCTGGTCTCGCCGGGGAAGCCGATCCCGGCGGCCTTGCGGACCGTGCTGTGCGACCCGTCGCAGCCGACGAGGTAGCGCGCCCGGATCCGGTAGGACCCGTCCGGACCGGTGACGTCGACGGTCACGCCCGCGGTGTCCTGGGCCAGACCGGTCAGCGTGTGCCCGCGGCGGATGTCGGCGCCGAGCCCGCTCGCGTGCCGGGCGAACACGTGCTCCATGTGCAGCTGCGGCACGGCGAGCACCTGCAGCGGGTTGGGGCGGACCCGGCGCAGGTCCAGCCGGAACCCGGCGTACGAGAACGCGCGGATCGGGCGGGGGCGGCTGCCGTACGCGCCGGTGAGCCGGCGCCGCAGCGCCGCGGCCGGTCCGCGGTCGTGGCGGGCCAGGGCGCGGTAGAGGCCCCGGTGGTACATCACCTCGACCACCTGGCCGACCAGGCCGTTGGCGCGCGGCACCGGATCGGGCTCGGCCCGCTGCTCCAGGACCAGCACGTCCACCCCGGCCAGCCGCAGCTCTGCGGCGAGCAGCAGTCCGGTCGGCCCACCCCCGGCCACCACCACGTCGACGTCGTGCACGGCCCCCTCCAAGATCTGTTTTTGTGGACGCGCGGTGTCGTCCTGGCAGCAGCAGGCGTCCACAAAAACGGATCACGCCCACCGTGTTGTCAACCGTAGTTGACAAACGGGGGCGGCGTCAACCTGGGTTGACAGGCACGCGGTCACGCGGTCGGCCCGCTCATGAGTGGTCGGGCCGGGTCAGGTCAGGATCGGCAGGGCCTCGGTGCCGTGCTGGACGAAGCCGCGGGCGCCGTAGTGGAAGCTGAGCTGCGCGTCCGGGTCCAGGCGCAGGCCGGGGCAGGCGTCGAGCAGGGCGGTCAGCGCCGCGGCGACCTCGATGCGGGCCAGCGGCGCGCCGACGCAGTAGTGCGGCCCCAGCCCGAAGCCCAGGTGGGTACGCTCGCGCCGGTCCAGCCGGAAGGACTCCGGCTCGGGGTAGGCGTCCGCGTCGAAGTGCGCCGCCGCGATGCAGACGTAGGCCAGGCTCCCGGCCGGCAGGGCGTGCCCGGCGACCTCGGTGTCCCGGGTGACCAGGCGGTAGAGCCCGGCAGTCGGGTTGGCCCAGCGGAACGCCTCCTCGATCGCGGCCTCGGCCAGGCCGCCGTCCGTCCGCACCCGCGCGAGCGCGTCCGGGTTGAGCAGCAGCGCGGACACCGTCGCCGACATCATCTGGATGGTGGTCTCGAAGCCGCCCAGCAGCAGGCTCACCACCGCGGTGGTCACCGCCTCGGCCGAGTACGCCCCCTCGGCCTCGAACGCCCGGATGATCTCGCCCAGCATGTTGTCGCGGTGCTGGTCGTGCTCCTGCCGCACCAGCGCGGCGGTGTACTCGCTCAGCTGCGCGTACGCCGCCAGGCCCGGTGCGGCCGCGGCCTCGTCCATCGGCGAGCCGAGCCAGGTGATGATCGCGCGTACCCACGCCAGCCCCTGATCGCCCAGCTCGTCCGGGATGCCGAGCAGCGCCAGGAACACCTCCATCGGGTAGCGGGCGATGCTCGCCTCGACCAGCTCCACCTCGGCGCTCGCCGCGAGCGGGCCGAACGTGCGCCGGGCGATCGGCACCACCGCCGCGGCGTACTTCGCGCTGGCGGCGGCGCTGAAGAAGCGGTTGTGCACGCGGCGCAGCCGGTGGTGCGGCGCGCCGTCGAGCGCGATCATCGCCTCGCTCATCGGGCCCATGCCGTAGAACGCGGTGCTGAACGTGGCCGTGTCGCGCAGCGCGGCTGACACGTCCCGGTGCCGCAGGATCAGGGGCGCGTTCATCAGCTCGTCGAACACGACCGGCTGTCGCCGGCCGAGCGCCGCGAGCGTGCTGCCCAGGGTGGCGGGCGAGGGGGACCGTCGCGCGAAGGCGCTTTCCGCAGCGGGGATCATACATCGATTACAGCCACTGTCTCCGGCGTCCCGGCCACACCGACGGATGTCTGACACCCAAGTCACCCCAACGATGCACCGACGCAAGGAAGGGCACCTTCTTAACGCTTTCCGTAGTAGAAGGTGCCCTTCTTAACGGCCGGAGGCAGGGCGGGATCAGGCGGCGGCCGCGGCCGGTTCGGGCTCGCGGACCGGGTCCGGGGCGGGGCGGCGGTCCATCTCGCACCAGGTGCGGCGGAAGAGGACCGGCAGCAGGGTCGCGGCCAGGTAGAACGCGCCGAAGATCAGTAGTGTGGCGGTCAGGTCCAGGCCCTGTACGGCCCAGCCGCCGAGCAGGCCGCCCAGTGGGATGCCCGCGTAGCCGACCGCGCCGGACAGGCTCACGACGCGGGCCTGGAGCGCGGTGGGCACCCGCTCGAACATGACCGCCGACAGGATCGGGTTGACCGCCGCCATCGCCAGGCCCGCCGCGAACACCGCCGCGAGCACCGGCACCAGGTCACCGGCGAGCGCCATCACGGCCATCCGGGGCGCGCCGCCGATGAGGAAGCCGAGCGTGAACACGGCGTAGCGGGGCGCCCGCGGCGCCAGCGTGGTGAAGACGATGTTGCCGAGCACCGCGCCGAGCGAGAACGCGGCGTGCACCCAGCCCAGCGCCACCGGCGAGTGCAGCACGTCGTTCACCCACAGCGGGATGAAGACCACCGCGTTGGCCTGGTCCACCAGGTTCGTCACGAACAGCAGCGACAGGATGCCGATCAGCAGCCGGTCGCCGCGCAGGTAGGCGAACCCGCCGCGGAGCGCCTGCCAGTACGGCTCCCGTACCGTTGCCGGCGCTGTCGCCTCGTCTGCGCCGGCCTGCGTCGTGCTCGCGGCCCGGTTCGCGGGGACGAGTGCGGCCACTAGTGCGGCGCACACGGCGAAGGTCGCCGCGTCCAGCAGGACCGCCTGGCGGGCGCCCAGCCAGGCGATGAGGATGCCGCCCAGGCCGGCGGCGAGCAGGCTGGCGAGCCGGTTCAGGCCGTCGTACACCGAGGTCGCGCGGGTCATGTCCACGCCGGACGCGCGGATCGTGGCCGGGAGCAGCACGCGCTTGGCGCAGTCGCCGAGCCCGCGCAGCACCCCGGCGAGCACCAGCAGCGCGACCAGCAGGGCGAAGCCGCCCGCCTGGCCGAACGCGACGGCCGCCATGACCGCGACGCTCGCGAGGTCGGCGGCGATCGACACCCGGCGCGGGCCGATCCGGTCCACCAGCGGCGCGCCGAGCGGACCGGCGAGCACGTACGGCAGCATCTCCGCCGCCGCCGCGACGCCCATCTTCGTCGGGCTGCCCGTGGTGACCAGCACCAGCCACGGGATGGCCAGGAACGTCATCCGGCTGCCGATGACCGAGATCGTGCCCGCGGTCAGCAGCCCGGCCAGCGCCTTCACGACGCATCCTGCGGGAACGGCATGACCTGCAGCTGCACCACGACCCGGGCGGCGCCGCCGGGGGCGGGGACCTCCGGCTCGTCCCGGCGGTAGCGGTTGATCACCTCGATCAGCTCGTCCTGCATCGCGGTCGTCTCCTCCGGCGTGAGCCGCCGCGACCAGTCGCTGAACGTGCCGACGTGGACCCACGGCTCGGGGCGGGTGGCGTACTCGCTGATGGCACGGTCGACGCGGGCGGCGTACTGGGTCGTCACGGCGCGCAGGTAGATCTCGAAGTCGCCGTAGGACTCCGGTGCGACGTCGCTGACCGTGGTGCGCCGGTGCGCCGCGCGCCACCAGCGCTCGCGGGCGTTGCCGCGCTCGGTGTCCTCGACGATGAAGCCGTGCTGCGCGAGCTGGCGCAGGTGGTAGCTGGTCGCGGCGCTGGACAGGCCCAGTTGCGCGGCGAGCAGGGTGGCCGTGGACGGGCCGCGCTCGCGGAGCAGGCCGAGCATCTGCACGCGTACGGGGTGGGCGAGGCCGCGCAGGGTGCGGGGATCGAGGGAGATGGAGGAGGAGGCGTCGTCCTTCATGACCGCCAACATATCTTTGCAAAGACTTGTTGGCAATCCGGGTCGGCTGCCGGAGACGACACGGGGCACACGCATCGGCCCTCCGCAGCCACCGGCACGCCCGCGCCGCACGCCAGTGCCCGACGCCGCACCAGGGCGTCGGGCACTTAGGACGGGGAGGCGTTAAGAAGGGCACCTTCCTCTACGCAGAGCGTTAAGAAGGTGCCCTTCCTTAGTCGTGGGCGATGGCGGACAGGACGTTGATGCGGGCGGCTCGGGTGGCGGGGAGGACCGCGGCGAGGACGCCGACCAGGGCGCCGAGGACGAGGTAGACGCCTACCTGGGACCACGGGATGGCGAGTTCCTTGAGGCCCTCGTCGGCCAGGCCCTGGACCACGGCGGCGCCGAGGCCGATGCCGACGGCGACGCCGAGCAGTGCGCCGAAGACCGTGATCACCACGGCCTCCACGGTGACCATGCGCATGGTCGCGGCGCGGCTGAGGCCGATGGCGCGGAGCAGGCCCAGCTCGCGGGTGCGCTCCAGGACCGACAGGGCCAGGGTGTTGATGACGCCCAGCACCGCGATGAGGATGGCCAGACCCAGCAGCACCTGGATCATCAGCAGCAGCTGGGCGCTCTCGCCCAGCTCACGGTCCAGGAACTGGCCGGTGTCCTCGACCAGCATCTCGGGGCTGTCCACCAGCAGCGCCTCCAGGCCCTTGCGGGCGGCCGCCGCGTCCGCGCCGTCGGCGAGCCGGACGTACGCGAAGGACGGCGCCGGGGTGCGCATCCCGGGCACGATGTCGGGCCCGAAGATGAACCCGCCGTAGAACGGGGTCGCCTGGTACATGCCGATGATCCGGAACGTGGTGGGCTCGCCCCGGGGCAGCCGTGCGGTGACGGTGTCGCCGACGGCGAGCCCGGAGTCGGCCGCGTACGACTCGCCGACCACGACCTCGCCCGGCGCCGGCTGGGACAGCACCCCGGCCGCGGCGACCAGCGAGAAGTCCTGCACGACGGTGGGCAGGTCGGTGACCGCCGTGGCCATCCGCGGCTCCCCGTCGATGACGGCCTGCTCGTTGTACTCGGCCGCGACCGAGCGCACCCCGGCCAGCTCGCGCATCTTGGGCAGCAGCGCCTCGTCGAAGGTGGGCAGCATGCCCGGCGAGCCCTGCCCCGAGATGATCAGGTCGGCCTGGAAGGCGTCCGTGGCGTCGCCGCGCAGGCTGCGGTCGGCCGAGGTGATGATGGTGTTCACGCCGGTGATCAGCGCGACGCCGACCATCAGCGCGGCGGCGGTGATCGCGGTGCGGCGCGGGTTGCGGCCGGAGTTGAGCCGCCCCAGCTTGCCCGGCACCGACCAGGAGAACAGCCGCCCGAGCACGGACACCGCGGGGCGGGCCAGCGCCGGGCTGAGCAGCGCCACCCCGACGAACGCGGCCAGCACCCCGCCCAGCAGCAGCCACAGCACCGCGTCGCCGTCGGTGGCCAGGCCGTACGCGATCGCGCCGGTGCCCAGCGCGCCGAGCACGGTGCCGCTGACGGTGAGCTTGGTGAGCGGCCGGTCCGGGGTGGCCACCTCCTGCAGCGCGGCGACCGGGGGCACCCGGGACGCCCGCACCGCGGGCAGCAGCGCGGCGATCATCGTGACGCCGATACCGACCACGAACGCGCTGATCACGGCGGCGAGCGGCAGGCCGATGCCGGCCAGCACCAGGCTGCTGAAGCTCGCCGCGACCTCGGCCAGCAGCGCGCCGACGCCGACGCCCGCGGCCAGGCCCAGCACGGCGGCGACGAGGCCGATGACCAGCGCCTCCACCATGACCGAGCCGATGACCTGGCGGCGGCTCGCGCCCAGGGCCCGGCTCAGCGCCAGCTCCTTGGTCCGCTGCGCCACGATGATCGAGAAGGTGTTCAGGATGAGGAACGTGCCGACGAACAGCGCCACCCCGGCGAAGCCGAGCAGGATGTTGTTGAAGAAGGACAGCGCCTCCTTGAACCCGTCCGCGATCGCCGCGGCGGCCTCCGCGCCGGTCTGCACCTGGTAGCCGTCGCCGAGCGCGCCGCGGATCGCGTCGCGCAGGGCGGCGGGGTCGGTGCCGGGCGCGGCGGTGACGCTGAGGCTGGTGTACGCCCCGGGCGTGCCGAGCATCAGCTCCTGCGCGACGGGCTCGGTGAACCGGACCTCGTGCACCGGGCCGCGGCCGGGCAGGCCGCCCTCGTAGCCGAAGACGCCGACCAGGGTGAACATCTGCTTGGGCTTGGTGGTGAGCACGCCTACTCGGTCGCCGACCTTGAGCTTGGACAGCTCGGCCAGGGTCACGTTGATGGCGATCTCGTCGTCGGCGCTCGGGCCGCGGCCCTCGCGCAGTTCCAGGCCGCCGGTCTCGCCGGTCCAGTTGGCGCCGAAGCGCGGCGGGCCGAACGAGGTGACGACCTTGCCGTCGGCGCCGATGACGCGGGCGCCGTCGGCCTGCACCTCGCCGACGACCCCGGCCACGCCCGGCACGGCGGCGACGGTGTCGCGGTCGGCGCTGCGCAGCAGGCCCGGCACGGCCTCGCCCTCCAGCTCCGACACGTCGATCGCCGGGTCGGCGGCGACCAGCACGTCGGTCTCGGCCATCGCCGAGGAGAACATGTTGTCGAACGAGCGGCCCAGCGCGTCGGTCAGCACGAACGAGCCGGACACGAACATCACGCCCAGCAGCACGGCCAGGCCCGACAGGACCAGGCGCAGCTTGCGGGCGAGCAGGCTCTTCACGGTGGCGCGCAGCATCAGTGCTCCGCCCCGGCGGGCGCGACGCGGTCCAGGCTCTTGAGGGTGTCCAGCACCGACTCCGGGGTGGGCTGGGTCAGCTCGGCGACGAGCTGCCCGTCGGCGAGGAAGACGACCCGGTCGGCGTACGCGGCCGCGTTGGCGTCGTGGGTGACCATGACGATGGTCTGGCCGTACTCCGTCACGCTGCGCCGCAGGAAGCCGAGCACCTCGGCGCCGGAGCGGCTGTCCAGGTTGCCGGTCGGCTCGTCGGCGAAGATGACCTCGGGGCGCGACACCAGCGCGCGGGCGCAGGCGACGCGCTGCTGCTGGCCGCCGGAGAGCTGGCTGGGGCGGTGCCCGAGCCGGTCGCCGAGGCCCACGGTGTCGATCACGGTGCGGAACCACTGCTGATCCGGCTTGCGCCCGGCGATCGCCAGCGGCAGCAGGATGTTCTCCTCCGCGGTGAGCGTCGGCAGCAGGTTGAACTGCTGGAAGATGAAGCCGATCTTCTCGCGGCGCAGCCGGGTCAGGCCGGCGTCGTTCAGGCCGGTCAGCTCGGTGTCACCGACGTGCACCTGCCCGCGGCTGACCGCGTCGAGCCCGGCCAGGCAGTGCATCAGGGTGGACTTGCCCGAGCCGGACGGGCCCATGATGGCGGTGAAGCGGCCACGTTCGAGCTCGACGTCGACGCCGCGCAGCGCGATGACCTGCGCCTCGCCGGTGCCGTACACCTTCCACAGGCCGGTGGCGCGGGCGGCGGCGGTCTCCACCCGCTGGCGGGTCAGGGGCGGGGCTGCTGCTGGAGTCATGGGGTCCTTCCTCGGCCGGATGACATGGACCGGCCGGCCTGGACGCCAAGGCGGGGGCGTCCGGACCGGCCGGTGTACTCATCGTCGCGGCGGAAAGAGCCGCATCCCTCGACCCGTGGGGTGAACCCTCCCCGGTTCACGACGCGGGGAAAGGCCCCACGTCCGGGTCAGGGTCGCCCCTGACCCGGACGGGCGCTCACTCGTACGAGATGGCCTCCAGCACGTTGAGCCGGGCCGCGATGCGGGCCGGGAGCACCGCCGCGGCGATGCCGGCCACGACCGCGATCGCGAGGTACTGCAGCAGGTCCAGCCACGGGATCGCGATCACGGAGGCGAACTCGATGGTGATCAGCGCCTTGGTGAACGCGGCCCCGAGACCGACCCCGAGAGCCAGCCCGAGGGCGACGCCGAAGACGGTGATCAGCACCGACTCGACGGTCACCATCCAGACCAGCCCGCCCCGGCTGAGCCCGACCGCGCGCACCAGGCCCAGCTCGCGGGTCCGCTCCACGATGCTGAGCAGCAGCGTGTTGAGGATGCCCAGCACCGCGATGACCAGCGCCACGATCAGCAGCCACTCGACCGCCGTCAGCAGCAGGTCGTAGGAGGCCGTGGCCTGCTCCACGTAGGACTGCCGGTCGCCGACCTGGACCCCCGGGTAGTCCTTCATGATCTTCTCGATCTGGGCCACCACCGGCGCCGCGTCCACGCCCTCGTTCAGCGACACGAAACCCTGGAACGCCAGCGGGCCGGGGAAGTCCTCGACCGCGGGCAGGCCGACCAGGATGCCCAGGATGATCGGCGTGGTCTTGTAGACCCCGACCACGGTGTAGTCGCGGGTCACCCCGCCGATCACCACCGGCGTGCGGTCACCGGCCTTGAGCTTGAGCGTTTCGGCGGTGTTGTCGTCGACCACCAGCTCCTGCGCGGCCAGGGTGCGGATCGAGCCGTCGACGGCGTCCATCGGGAACATCCGCGAGGCCTGGCCGACGTCGGTGGCGAAGATGCCGAAAGCGGACGGCTGGTTCGCCACGCTCACGTTGAGCGCGTCGAAGTGCCACGCCGCGGCCTCCTTGACGCCGGGGATGGCGCGCACCTGGTCCAGCGCCTTCGGGTTGAAGCCCTGGCGGCCGTCGGGCGCCGCGGTGACGCTCGCCTGGATCATCACCTCGACCCCGATGCTGTCGCCCATGATGTCCTCCAGGCTGGTCTTGAAGGACTGGACCACGGTCGCGGCGGTGCCGATCACGGTGACGCCGATGATGATCGCGGCGGCGGTGACGGCGGTGCGGCGCGGGTTGCGCACCGCGTTGCGTACGCCCAGCTTCCCGGCCGAGCCGCGGCCGATCAGCGCGCCCAGCCCGCGCACCAGCGGGCGGGCCAGCAGCGGCGACAGCAGCAGGGTGCCCACGAACAGCAGCACCGCCCCCGCCAGCAGCACCAGGAACGCGGTGCCGCCCATGTCGGCCAGCGCGCCGGTCAGCACCAGCGCCAGGCCGGGCACGGCCAGCACCGCGCCCACGACCGACAGCGCGACCAGCGACTTGTCCGGGCGCACCACGTCGCGCATCGCGGCCACCGGCGGCACCGACGAGGCGCGTACGGCGGGCACGAACGCCGCGATCAGCGTCACCAGCACACCCAGCGCGTACGCCAGCACCACCGTGATCGGCTTGACGATGATGCCCGCGCTGGGCAGCTCGAACTCGCCGATCAGCATGTGCTCCACCCACGCGCCGAGCCCGGCGCCGATGGCCAGGCCCAGCGTGGCGCCGAGCACGCTGACCACCAGCGCCTCCAGCAGCACGGACCCGGCGACCTGGCCCCAGCTCGCGCCCAGCGCGCGCAGCAGCGCCAGCTCACGGGTGCGCTGCGCGACGATGATGTTGAACGTGTTGAAGATCAGGAACACGCCCACCACGGCCGCGAGCACCGCGAACCCGATCAGGATGTACTTGATGAAGTCGAACACGACCCCGATCTGGGCCGACTGCTCCTCGCTGCTCTCCTCGCCGGTCAGCGCCTTGAACCCGGACGGCAGCTTCTCGGCGATGCGCTGCTTGAGCACGGTGTCGCTGACGCCCTCGTCGGCGGCGAACGACGCCCCGGCGTAGCGGCCGGTCGCGCCGTAGAACGTCTCCTGCGCGTACGCCTGCTGGAACATGACCACCGACTCGCCGGCCAGGCTGTCCCGGCCGCCGGAGTAGCCGGCCACGCCGACCACCTTGAACGTGCGCGGCTCGTTGAGCACGGGCACGTACACCTTCAGCGAGTCGCCGCGCTTCACCCGGGCCAGCTCGGCCGTGTACGCGGTGACGGTGACCTCGTCGGCGGCCTGCGGCCAGCTGCCCTCCCGCAGCTCGACCAGGCCCAGCGGGTCGTCCTTGCCGTCCACGCCGAAGCCCAGCATGGCGTCGGCGCTGACCGGCTCGCCGTCGTCGGACCGGAACGGGATCACGCCCTGCGCGCTGACGTCGGGCGACACCGCCCGTACGCCGTCGACCTCGGACAGGGTGCGCAGCTGGTCGTCGGTCAGCCGGACGGGGTCCACCGCCTGCGGGTCCTTGGGCTGCACCACCACTGCGACGTTGGCGTTGATGGTGCTGAACAGCGACCCGAACCGGGCGTTGAGGGTGTCGGAGAGCACCAGGCTGCCGGCGAGGAAGCCCACCGACAGCACGATGGCGATGAGCGCGAGCGACAGCCGCAGCTTGCGCTGCAGCAGCCCGCGCAGGCTGGCCTTGATCATTCGGCGGCCCCCGCGACCGGGGCGGCGTCCAGGCGCTTGATCCGGTCCAGCACCGCGTCCGCCGTGGGGGCGGTCAGCTCGTCGACGATCTGCCCGTCGGCCAGGAAGATGACCCGGTCGGCGTGGCTGGCGGCGTTGGCGTCGTGGGTGACCATGACGATGGTCTGGCCGTGCTCGGTGACGCTGCGGCGCAGGAAGTTCAGGATCTCCGCGCCGGAGCGGCTGTCCAGGTTGCCGGTCGGCTCGTCGGCGAAGATCACCTCGGGGCGGGACACCAGCGCGCGGGCGCAGGCGACACGCTGCTGCTGGCCGCCGGAGAGCTGGCTGGGGCGGTGGGTCAGCCGGTCGGCGAGCCCGACCGTGGTGATGACCGTCCGGTACCACTCCGGGTCCGGTTTGCGCCCGGCGATGGCCAGCGGCAGCAGGATGTTCTCCTCGGCGGTCAGCGTCGGCAGCAGGTTGAACTGCTGGAAGATGAAGCCGACCTTCTCCCGGCGCAGCCGGGTGAGCCCGCCGTCGTCCAGGCCGGTCAGCGCCGTGTCGCCGACGGAGATCTGGCCCCGGGTGGCCGTGTCCAGCCCGGCCAGGCAGTGCATGAGGGTGGACTTGCCGCTGCCGGAGGGGCCCATGATGGCGGTGAAGCGGCCGCGTTCGAGCTCGACGTTCACGCCGCGCAGCGCGATCACCTGT
Source organism: Catellatospora bangladeshensis (assembly GCF_016862575.1). GTDB lineage: Bacteria > Actinomycetota > Actinomycetes > Mycobacteriales > Micromonosporaceae > Catellatospora > Catellatospora bangladeshensis. The sequence goes on from NZ_BONF01000045.1 coordinate 44,393, forward strand.
GCCTCGCCCGAGCCGTACACCTTCCAGAGATCGGCGGCGCGGGCGGCGGCGCCGGCGCCCGCGGCGGGCGCGTCGGAAACCTGAGAAGTCATGCCCCACAGGCTGTCAGCGCGTGTCCAGCCCTCCCTCAGACCCTGGGACGGTCTTGCCCGCGCCGCTCTCCTCCTCAGGTAGGAGAGCCGGGTCGTACCAGGCCCGTCTCGTACGCCAGCACCACCGCCTGCACCCGGTCGCGCAGGCCCAGCTTGGTCAGCACGTGCCCGACGTGCGTCTTGACCGTGGTCTCGCTCACCGTCAGCGCCCGCGCGATCTCCGCATTGGACAGGCCCCGGGCCACGTGCACCAGCACCTCGCGCTCGCGCTCGGTCAGCGTGCTCAGCGAGTGCGGCACCGTCGCCTCCGGGTCGGGCAGCAGCCCGGCGAAGCGGTCCAGCAGCCTTCGCAGGATGCGCGGCGCGACCACGGCCTCGCCCGCGGCCACCGTGCGGATCGCCGCCACCAGCTCGTCGGCGGGCACGTCCTTGGCCAGGAAGCCGCTGGCCCCGGCGCGCAGCGCGCCCACCACGTAGTCGTCCAGGTCGAACGTGGTCAGGATGAGCACCCGCACGGGTAGCTTCGCCACGGTGATGTCGCGGGTCGCGGCCACCCCGTCGCGGCGCGGCATGCGCACGTCCATCAGCACCACGTCGGGCAGCAGGCGCCGGGCCAGGTCCACCGCCTCCGCGCCGTCGGCCGCCTCGCCCACGATGTCCAGGTCGGGCTCGGCGCCGAGCACCATGCGGAACCCGCTGCGCAGCAGGGGCTGGTCGTCGGCGAGCAGCACCCGGATCGGCTTCAACGTTCAGACCTCCGCCTGCGTCTCGGCGACCACCCCGGCGTGGCCTGCCTGCTCCATGGGGATCCGCGCGTGCACCCGGAAACCGCCGCCCGGACGGGGGCCGGTGCGCAGCGTGCCGCCGTACACGGCGACGCGCTCGCGCATGCCGAGCAGGCCGTGGCCGCTGGTGCCCGGCGTGACCCCGTCTGCGGTGAGGGTACGCGTGTGCGGTCCGCGCCCGGTGTCGAACACCTCGATGGTCAGCTCCCGCCCGTCGGCGCTCAGCCGCACCTCGGCGCGCGCCGGCCCGGCGTGCTTGAGCGAGTTGGTGAGCGCCTCCTGCACGATCCGGTACGCCGTCAGCGCCACCCCCGGATCCACCACGTCCACCTCCCCGTCCACCCGCAGCGAGGTGGACAGCCCCGCCTCGCAGACCTGGTCCACCAGCGTGCGCAGACCGGACAGGCCCGGGGTGGGGCTCAGCCCGTCCGCGTCGTCGGCCTGCGCGCTCTCCGAGCGCAGCACGAACAGCAGCCGCCGCAGCTCGCGCAGCGTGGTGCGGCTGGTCTGCTCGATGGTGGCCAGCGCCTCGTCGGCGGCGGCCGGGTCGCGGTGCAGCATGCGGCGCGCGCCGGTGGACATCACGCCGATCACGCTGACGTGGTGGGCGACCACGTCGTGCAGCTCGCGGGCGATGCGGCGGCGCTCCTCGGCCACCGCCTGCTCGGCGTGCGCCTGCTGGTTGGCCTCGGCCGCGAGCGCCCGCTCGGCCAGCGCGGCGGACGCCTCCCGGCGCGCCCGCACGGTGCGGCCGGCCAGGAACGTGATCACCATCACCGCGAGGTTGACGATGATCCCGGCCGACAGGGAGATGAGCTGGCGGCCGTCGGCGTCGCGCATCAGGCCGTGCTGGAACGCCCATACCCAGATCAGGTCGTTGACCAGCCACAGCACGGCGGTGCCGAGCACCGCGCGCCACCACGGCTCGTACGCCGCCACCGTGTACGCCAGCACCCACAGCGCCACGCCCTGCCCGCCCAGCAGCGCGTCCGGCCACACCGTGCCGACGGCGGTGAGGAACGCCGTCAGCCCGATGGCGAACCACAGGTGGGTGCGGCGCAGCACGATCGGCGCCAGGCTGACCGCGCTCCACAGGAACGTGACCAGCGTCGTCTGCATCAGCCAGGACGGCTGGGCGTACGCCAGCAGCACCTGCACCACGAACAGCCCCGCCGCCAGCGCCGCGTCGGCGCGCAGCGGCGTCCACCAGGTGGGCTTCCACCAGCGGAAACGCGACGGCGCGGGGGTCAGGGGCACGCGGCGAGGCTACCGGATCGGGTCACCCCTCCGGCTGGGCCGCCAGCAGCCGGGCCTGCCTGCTGTCCACCGTCTGCGCGGTGACCTGCACCGGGAACGGCGGCAGCGTGCCACCGAACTCGGGGCAGCGCTGCTGGTGGCTGCACCAGCCGCAGAGCTTGCTCGGCTTGGGCCGGAAGTCCTGCGTCTCGATCGCGTTCTCGATCGCCCGCCACAGCGCGAACAGCGTCTTCTCGAAACGCGTCAGCTCCTCGGCGTCGGGCGTGTAGTCGCAGATCTCGGCGTCCTTGAGGTAGAGCAGCCGGAGCACCCGCGGCACCACGCCCCGGGTGCGCCACAGGACCAGGGCGTAGAACTTCAGCTGGAACAGCGCCCGCGCCTCGAACGCCTCCCGCGGCGCCCCGCCGGTCTTGTAGTCGACCACCCGCAGGTCGCCGCCCGGCGACACGTCCAGCCGGTCGATGTAGCCGCGGATCAGCAGCTGCTCGCCCCCCTCGGCGCCCAGCACCGCCTCGATCAGCTGCTCGCGCTCGGCGGGCTCCAGCCGGCGCGGGTCCTCGACCGCGAAGTAGCCGCCGAGCAGATCCTGCGCGGAGCTGAGGAACTGCTCGCGGGTCATCGCGCCCTCGGCCTCGAAGATCGTGCCGAACTCGGGCTGCTCCTCGACCAGCCGGTCCCACTGCGGCTCGACCATCTCCTCCGCCAGCGGACGGGTGCGGGCCGTGGCCGGGGAGTCGAACAGCTTCTCCAGCACGGCGTGCACCAGGGTGCCGCGTACCTGCTCGGCGGTGGGCTGCTCCGGAATGCGGTCGATGCTGCGGAAACGGTAGAGCAGGGGACAGGTCTTGAAGTCCGCCGCCCGCGAGGGCGACAGCGAGGGGAGGGGGCGAACGCCGTCCGCGCCGGGCGCGGCCGCGGCGCTCGGTGACGAAACGTGTTCGGTGGGCACCTGCTCTGTCATGACCCACACAGTAGGGGAGCCGTACGACTCGGTACGCGTGCCGCTCGGCCGTAGCATGGTCACGATGGAGAGGACGCTGTGACCGATTCGACACCCAAGTCCGCTTCGCGAGGCGAGCGGCGATCAGGCTTTCAGGTCGGCCGCATCTTCGGTTTCCCGCTGCGGCTGAGCGCGTCCTGGGTGTTCATGGCCCTGTTCATCACCTGGTGGTACGGCGAGGGCCTGGGCCGGGCCCTGGAGCTGAGCGGCCCCGCCCGTTATCTGGCCGGGCTCGGCTTCGTCGCGTGCCTGTTGCTGTCGGTTCTGCTACACGAGCTCGGCCACGCGCTCACCGCCCGCCACTACGGCATCGGCGTGAAGGGCATCACCCTGGACCTGCTCGGCGGGTACACCGAGTTCGACCACGACTCGCCGCGCCCCGGGGTCGAGCTGGCCACCGCGCTGGCCGGACCGGTCGTGTCCGCGCTGGTCGGCGTCGCCTCGGTGATCGCGGCCGTGCTGCTGCCGAGCGGCACCGTGCCCCACCAGATCGCGTTCCAGCTCGCGCTGTGCAACATCATCGTGGCGGTGTACAACGCGCTGCCGGGCTGGCCGCTGGACGGCGGCCGGGCGCTGCGCGCGGTGGTCTGGGGCGCCAAGGGCGACCGGGACGCGGGCCTGCTGGTGGCGGGCTGGTCCGGGCGGGTGGTCGCCGTGCTCACCGCGCTGCTCGCCGCCGTGCTCTACATGACCGGCTGGTACGAGTGGTTCGGCCTGATCTTCGGCCTGTTCGTGGCGTTCAGCATCTGGCAGGGCGCCGCCGGGGCGGTGATGACGGCCCGGGTGCGCCGCCGCTATCCGCTGGTCGACCCGGTGCGCCTGGCCCGCCCGCTGTTCGTGGTGCCCACCGGCACCTCGCTGGCCGAGGCGGCCCGCCGTGCCGCCGAGGCCGGGCACACCGCGCCCGTGCTGGGCGTCGCCGACCCGGACGGCCGGCTGATCGCGCTGGTCGTGCCCGCCGCCGCGGCCGCCGTGCCCGAGCAGCGGCGGCCCTGGGTGACCGTGGAGACGGTGGCCCGTGGCATCGACGCGGTGGCGACCATCCCGTCCGAGGCGCGCGGCGCTGAGGTGATCAAGCTCCTCCGTGGGGACCCGGCCACTCCTTACCTCGTGGTCAACGGGGAAGATGTGGTGGGCGTGCTCACCATCATGGACGTGGTGCAGGTGCTCGACCCGGCGGCGCTGAAGGCCGCCCGCTGAACTTCGAGACAGGAACCTTAAGCAGATGACCGATCCGACGCCGCAGCGTCGTGGCGACTTCGCCGCGGGTGACCGGGTGCAGCTGACCGACCCGAAGAACCGGATGCACACGATCGTGCTGGAGCCGGGCAAGGCGTTCCACACCCACCGCGGCATCCTCGCCCACGACGACCTCATCGGCCTGCCCGACGGCAGCGTGGTCACCTCCTCCGGCGGCACCGCCTACCTGGCGCTGCGCCCGCTGCTGGCCGACTACGTGCTCTCCATGCCGCGTGGCGCCCAGGTGATCTACCCCAAGGACGCGGCGCAGATCGTGGCCATGGGCGACGTCTTCCCCGGCGCCAAGGTGCTGGAGGCCGGCGTCGGCTCCGGCGCGCTGAGCTGCTCGCTGCTGCGCGCGGTGGGGCCGGAGGGGCAGCTGTGGTCGTACGAGCTGCGTGACGACTTCGCCGCCGTGGCCCGCAAGAACGTGCAGAACTGGTTCGGCACCAGCTGGGCCGCCGACGGCAAGCCGTCCGACCCGATGATGCCGTCCTGGCACCTGCACGTGGGCGACGTCGCCGACAACGCCGAGACCGGCTTCGACCGGATCATCCTGGACATGCTGTCCCCCTGGGACGCCCTGGACATGGTCGAGCGGGCGCTGCTGCCGGGCGGGGTGTTCATCGGCTACGTGGCGACCACGCCGCAGCTCTCCGAGCTGGTCGAGGCGCTGCGCGAGCGCGGCTTCACCGAGCCGCTGGCCTGGGAGTCGCTGGTGCGCGACTGGCACGCCGACGGCCTGGCCGTGCGCCCCGACCACCGGATGATCGCGCACACCGCGTTCCTGGTGCGGGCCCGCAAGCTGGCCCCCGGCGTCACCGCGCCGCCCCGCCGGCGCAAGCCGAGCAAGGGCCGCGAGGCGTACGAGCTGCGCAAGAAGGCGGCCCCGGCCCCCGAGCCGGACGCGGTCGCCGACGAGGTCTGGGAGTAGGAGACGCCGTGAACGTGCCCCCGGCCGTGTTCCCCGACTGGTCGCCGTACCCGGACCTCGACTCGGCGGCGCGGGCCTACCTGCGCGATCCCGAGGTCGCCCTGGACGCCCTGGAGGGCGTGCTGCGCGGCACCCAGGTGCTCGGGTTCACGCTGGAGCGCTTCGTCAACGAGTACAACGGCGTGTGGCAGGAGGTCGTCGTCTGCGACGGCTCCCGGCTGCTGCTGTGGCACGGCGAGGACGTTCCGCCCGGGGAGGGCCCGGCGGGCTCGATGATCTCGTCGTTGCGGGTGGTGCCGCTCTCGGTGATCACGGAGGTCGGCTGCCGCCGCCGCCTGAGCCGCACCCCCGCCAACCACCTGCGGGTCGACAGCGTCGACGTCTACCTGCTGCTCAGCTCGCTGGACGAGTCGAACAACGGCCACCCCCTGGACGACCCGCACCACGTGGTCCGCCAGGACGCCCTGCGCTTCGGCAAGACCCTGGAGGACGGCGGCACCGGCCAGATCGCCAGGCTGGAGGAGTTCGCCCAGCTCGTCGCCTCCCTGGCCGGCCGCCCCATGCTCTGACGCCCGCGCTCTGGGGCCGGTCCGCCCGGTCGGGGCCCCAGCTCCGCGACGCCTGCCCCGCCATGATCGCGGTTTCGTGTCAAGATCTGCGGCCCTACCGCACCTTGTGACACGAAACCCCGATCATCGCGGTCCCAACGGCCAAGATCGCGTCGATCTTGCACTCGGCGGGGGTGTTCTGTCCCGGTTTGGGCGTGTCGTCCCCACAGTTCATGCAAGATCGCCGCGGGAGGGGGCGGGCGGGAAGGTCAGCGGAGGGCGGTGCGTTCTTCCTCGGACAGGGGTTCTCCGTCGTGGGTGCGCTGGATGTGGATGCACTCGCCGGGGCATTCCTGGGCGGCGTCGATGACCTCTAGTCGGAGGTGGGGCGGGATCTCGACGGTCGCACCCGGGGTCATCAGCAGTTCGCCGGAGTCGTCCTTGACGTAGGCGAGGCCGTCTACGTCGAACTCGAACACCTCGGGGGCGTACTGCACGCACAGGCCGTCGCCCGTGCAGAGGTCCTGATCTACTCGCACCCTGAGCTCACTCACGGACTCGACCCTAGCGCCCCGGCGCGCGTGAATGCGGGGGAGGTCGGCCGCACGGCCAGATTCTCGATCCAGTTCTTGGGTACGGGGGTGTCGGGAGGGTTCAACTGAGGCGATCAGCCGCTAGTGTTAGGAGCACCCTAAACGTCGGCCGAACGAGGTAGGACCGACGGGAGGACACCCCCGGGGAGGTGGGACGTGGCAAAGAGCGACGACGCGGATGCGCGCGCCGCGCGGTGGGAGAAGGAAGCCAACGATCTCTCCACTCAGGTCGCGTTCCTGCAAGAGGAGCTCGCCCTGTTGCGGCGCAAGTTGAGCGAGAGCCCGCGGCACGTACGGCAGCTTGAGGAGCGGCTCGCCGCCACTCAGGCCCAGCTGTCGCGGCTCACGGAGAACAACGAGCGGCTGGTGGCCACGCTGAAGGAGGCGCGCGCCCAGATCGTGACGCTCAAGGAGGAGATCGACCGGCTGGCGCAACCGCCCAGCGGGTACGGCGTCTTCCTGGCGCGGCATGAAGACGGCACGGTGGACGTCTTCACGGGTGGACGGAAGCTGCGGGTGGCGGTGTCGCCGTCGCTGGACGTCGACGCGCTGCAGCGTGGGCAGGAGGTCCTGCTCAACGACGCCCTCAACATCGTCGACGCGCTCGGCTTCGAGCGGGCCGGCGAGGTGGTCCTGCTCAAGGAGATCCTCGACGGCGGGGACCGCGCACTCGTGGTCTCGCACGCCGACGAGGAGCGGATCGTGTTCCTGGCGGAGGGCCTGATCGGCGGGACGCTGCGTTCCGGCGACTCCCTCATGATCGAGCCGCGCTCCGCGTACGCCTACGAGCGCATCCCCAAGAGCGAGGTCGAGGAGCTGGTCCTCGAAGAGGTGCCGGACGTCGACTACCACGACATCGGTGGCCTGGTGCACCAGATCGAGCAGATCCGCGACGCGGTGGAGCTGCCCTTCCTGCACGCGGACCTGTTCCGCGAGCACCACCTGCGCCCGCCGAAGGGCGTGCTGCTCTACGGTCCTCCCGGCTGCGGCAAGACGCTCATCGCCAAGGCGGTGGCGAACTCGCTGGCCAAGAAGATCGCCGAGCAGCGCGGCGAGGAGAAGAAGACCAGCTACTTCCTGAACATCAAGGGTCCGGAGCTGCTCAACAAGTACGTCGGCGAGACGGAGCGGCACATCCGGCTGATCTTCCAGCGGGCCCGTGAGAAGGCCTCGGAAGGCACCCCGGTGATCGTGTTCTTCGACGAGATGGACTCGATCTTCCGGACCCGCGGCTCGGGTGTCTCCTCGGACGTGGAGAACACCATCGTTCCCCAGCTCCTCAGCGAGATCGACGGTGTGGAGGGCCTGGAGAACGTCATCATCATCGGCGCCTCGAACCGCGAGGACATGATCGACCCGGCCATCCTGCGCCCGGGGCGGCTCGACGTCAAGATCAAGATCGAGCGCCCGGACGCCGAGGCGGCCAAGGACATCTTCAGCAAGTACATCCTGCCGACCCTGCCGCTGTCCCCGGACGACCTGGCAGAGCACGGCGGCTCCACCGACGCGTGCGTGCACGCGATGATCAATTCGGTGGTGCTCCGGATGTACTCGGAGACCGAGGAGAACCGCTTCCTCGAGGTCACCTACGCCAACGGTGACAAGGAGGTCCTGTACTTCAAGGACTTCAACTCCGGCGCCATGATCCAGAACATCGTGGACCGCGGCAAGAAGATGGCGATCAAGGAGTTCCTGTCCTCGGGCAAGAAGGGCCTGCGCCTGCAGCACCTGCTGGACGCCTGCCTGGACGAGTTCCGCGAGAACGAGGACCTGCCGAACACCACGAACCCGGACGACTGGGCACGGATCTCCGGCAAGAAGGGCGAGCGGATCGTCTACATCCGCACGCTCGTCTCCGGCGGCAAGGGCACCGAGTCGGGCCGGTCCATCGAGACGGCCAGCAACACCGGCCAGTACCTGTAACACGAGCACGCGAAAGGGGCGCCCGGTCCGCCGGGCGCCCCTTTCCGCTGCGTGAGGTCAGGCCGCCAGGTCGGCGGGCAGCCGCGACACGATGTGCTTGGCGATCTCGAACGAGCTGGTCGCCGCGGGGGAGGGCGCGTTGAGCACGTGCACCTGCCGCTCCGCCTCCACGATCAGGAAGTCGTCGACCAGGCCGCCGTCGGGGCGGATCGCCTGGGCGCGCACCCCGGCACCGGCCGGCACGATGTCCTCGCCGGTCAGCACGGGCACCAGCCGGGCCAGGCTGGCCGCGAACTTCTTGCGCGACAGCGAGCGGTGCACCTCGGTCAGGCCGTACCGGTAGTGCTTGCGGGCCAGCGCCCAGAGCCCGGAGTAGGTCACCTCGTCCCAGACGTCCCGCGGGCTGATCTTCCCCCACGAGTAGCCCTCGCGGGCGGTGGCCAGCACCGCGTTCGGGCCCGCGTGCACGGTGCCGTCGATCATCTTGGTCAGGTGCACGCCCAGGAACGGGAACTGCGGGTCCGGCACCGGGTAGATCAGGCCCTTGACCAGGTCGCGGCGCTGCGGGGTCAGCTCGTAGTACTCCCCGCGGAACGGGACGATGCGCACCGGGGTGTCGACCCCGGCCATCCGGGAGATCCGGTCGGCGTGCAGGCCCGCGCAGTTGATCAGCACGTCGGCGATGATCTCGCCCTTGGTGGTGGTCACCACCACGCCGCCCGCGCGCTGCCGGATCGCGGTGACCTCGGTCTCGGTACGCAGGTCCGCGCCGCCCTCGGCGAGCAGCTCGGCGATGCGGCGGCACACCGCGCCGAAGTCAACGATGCCGGTGGAGGCGACGTGCAGCGCGGCGACGGCGGCCACGTGCGGCTCGTACTCGGCGGCCTCGGCCTGGCCGATGAGCTTCACGGGCAGCCCGTTGGCGACCGAGCGCTGGTGCAGGTCCTGCAGGCGGGGCAGCTCGGACTCGTCCGTCGCCACGATCAGCTTGCCGCAGATGTCGTACGCCAGGCCCTGCTCCTTGCAGAACTCGACCATCGACGCGCTGCCGGCCTTGCACAGGGTGGCCTTGAGGCTGCCGGGCTTGTAGTAGACGCCCGCGTGGATCACGCCGGAGTTGTGGCCGGTCTGGTGCGCGGCCCAGCCCGCCTCCTTCTCGACCACCGTGACGGAGTCCTCAGGACGGTCCGTGAGCAGGCGATGCGCGACGGCAAGACCCACGATTCCGCCACCGACCACCACAAACCTAGTCATTTCACTCCTCCGCCCGGCCGCAACGGCGTCGAGCTTAGGCCATTCGGACCTCCGGCCGACTGGCGACCGCCCTGGTCCGGTGGCCTACACTTCTCGGGTCGCTCACAAGGGGAGGTCCCACATGTCTGACGTCATCGCGCTCGGCCAGCCCACGGTCGGCGAGCCGGAGCTCGCCGCCATCGCCGAGGTGTTCGCGTCAGGCTGGCTGTCGGGGGCCGGTCCCACCTGCAAGAAGTTCGAGGAGCGCTTCGCCGCCGCGATGGGCGTGCAGCACGCGCTGACCACGAGCAACTGCGGCTCGGCGCTGCACCTGGCGCAGCTGGTGCTGGGCGTGAAGCCGGGCGACGAGGTGATCGTGGGCGACTACACCTTCCCGGCGACCGGCCACTCGGTGATGTGGACCGGGGCCCGCCCCGTCTTCGCCGACGTGCGCCCCGACACCTGGACCATCGACCCGGCCGTGGTCGAGTCCCTGATCACCCCGCGCACCGTGGGCATCATCGCGGTCGACGCGTTCGGCCAGCCGGCCGACTACGACGAGCTGCGCGCCATCGCCGACAAGCACGGCCTGTTCGTCATCGAGGACGCGGCCTGCTCGGCCGGTGCGACGTACAAGGGCCGCCCGGCGGGCAGCCTGGCCGACATCGCCACGTTCAGCTTCCACGGCCGCAAGGGCATCACCTCGGGCGAGGGCGGCGCGCTGGTCACCGACCGCGCCGACCTGGCCGCCAAGGCCCGCAAGCTGCACACCTACGGCGTCGAGGGCGCGCTGACCCGCGCCGAGCTGTCCAAGCTGCCCATCCCGACCTTCGACGAGCTGGGCTACAACTACCGGCTCTCCGACATCCAGGCCGCGATCATGCTGGCCCAGCTGGACCGGCTGCCCGAGCTGCTCGCCGTCAAGCGCCGCATCGCGGCCCGCTACGGCGAGCTGTTCAAGGACCACGAGCTGATCACCGTCCCGTTCGAGGCGCCCGACCGCGAGCACCCCTGGCAGTCGTACGTGGTGACGCTGGACCCGGCGGTCAGCCGCGCCGAGGTCGCCATGGCGCTGCGCGAGCGCGGCGTGCAGTGCACCTTCGGCACCTACGCCTCGCACCTGCAGCCGCTGTACGGTGAGACCAACCCCTGCCCGGTCTCGGCGGACCTGTTCGACCGGCACCTGGCCATCCCGATGCACGCGAACCTGACCGACGCGCAGGTCGAGACGGTCGCGGCCACCCTGATCCAGGTCGTCGACTCCCTCGCCGCCGGCCGCGCCAACTAAGATCACTTCTGCGGCCCAGGCCGTTCCCCTCGTAACACCGCGGCCGCAGGCCGTGCTCCTCCCTCCCAGAAAGGTCCGCAATGTCAAAGAAGACCGTCTTCATCACCGGAGGCGCCGGTTTCATCGGCCTGCACGTGGTCCGGCTGCTGCTGGAGAAGGACTACCAGGTCCGGATCTTTGACAACATGTCGCGCGGCGACCGCGAGCGCATCGACGAGCTGGTCAAGACCGGCAACGTCGAGCTGGTGGAGCAGGACGTGCGCTACGGCGGCGCCGTGCACGCGGCCATGAAGGGCTGCGAGTCGGTCATCCACCTGGCCGCGGTGTCGATCAACAAGAGCCAGGCGGACCCGTACGAGTCGATCGACATCAACGTCGTCGGCAACAACAACGTCTTCGCCGCCGCCGCCGACCACGGCGTGCGCCGCATCGTGTTCGCCTCCTCGGCGTCGGTCTACGGCGACCCGAAGAAGCTGCCGATGCACGAGGACGACGAGCTCAGCCCGCTCACCCCGTACTGCATCGCCAAGCGCACCGGCGAGGACCTGCTCGGCTTCTACCAGCGCAGCAAGGGCCTGAACTGGGTCGCCCTGCGCTTCTTCAACGTGTACGGCCCCGGCCAGAAGCCGACCGCGTACTACACCTCGGTCATCAACCACTTCGTCAAGCGCCTCAAGACCGGCCAGCCGCCGATCATCGACGGCAAGGGCGAGCAGTCGATGGACTTCATCCACGTGCACGACATCGCGCGCTCGGTCGTCGCGGCGCTGGAGTCGGAGCAGGGCAACGTGCCGGTCAACATCGGCACCGGCATCGACACCACGGTGGCGTCGCTGGCCGAGATCCTGATCAAGGCCGTGGGCGTGGACGTGGAGCCGCAGTTCAACCCGCGCGAGGTGCTGGTCAGCCGCCGCGCGGCCGACATCACCCGGGCCAAGGAGGTCCTCGGCTGGGAGCCGACGATCACCGTGGGCGACGGCATGACCGACCTGATCAAGTCGGAGATCGGGTGACCCAGCCGCATCCCGGCCTGCCGGAGAACCCGTACAACCCGCACGCGTGGATCATCGGGGAGCCGGTCATCGGGCCGGGCACCTGGATCGGCGCGTTCACGGTGATCGACGGGTCCGGCGGGCTGACGATCGGCTCCGGCTGTGACATCAGCTGCGGCGTGCAGATCTACACCCACTCGTCTGCACGCCGCTGCGTGTCCGGCCGCGCCTACCCCCAGGTCGACCGCGCGCCGGTGACCATCGGCGACCGCGTCTTCATCGGCGCGAACGCGACGATCATGATGGGCGTGACCATCGGCGACGGCGTCGTGATCGGCGCCGGCGCGGTGGTCACCAAGGACGTCCCCGCGGGCACCGTGGTGGCCGGCGTGCCGGCCCGCCCGGTGGCCGCGGTGGAGGTCGACGGCACGGACGTACGCTTCACCCCCCTCGCGGCACACAGCTAGGAGCCAGCGCCGGTGCGTATCGCGGTAGTCAACAACTTCTTCCCCCCTCGCGCGGGCGGCAGCTCGCACCTGTCGGAGTCCCTCGCCAAGGGCTACGCCGAGCAGGGCCACGAGGTCCTCGTCCTCACGGCGGCGTACCAGAACGCCCCCGCGGTGGAGGAGCGCGACGGCATGCGCATCGTGCGCCTGCCCGCCTGGATGCTCCCGCAGACCAGGCTCGCGGTCAGCTTCGACATCTCGTTCACCAGCCGGCCCACCCTGCTGCGCGCCGTGCGCAAGCTGCTGGACGAGTTCAAGCCGGACGCCATCCACCAGCACGGCCAGTTCTTCGACCTGACCTGGGCGACCGCGCTCTACGCGCGCAAGCGCCGGGTGCCGGTGCTGCTGTCCATCCACACCCGGCTGGAGAACCCCTCGGCGAGCTACGCCAAGGTGTTCCGCGGCCTCGACGCGCTGATGGTCAAGCCGTTCATGCGCCGCTCCAAGCCCCGCCTGGTGGTCATGGACGTGCTGATGGACGAGTACATCCGGGACCGCTACCGCGGCGCGTACTCCGGCCTGGACTACATCCCGGTGGGTGTGGACCCGACCTGGGTGCGCGGCGGCGACGGCCGGGGCGTGCGCGAGAAGCACGGCCTGGGCGACGCCCCCGTGATCCTGTCGGTGGGCCACATCATCCCGCTGCGCGACCGGCTGATGCTGGTCGAGGCGCTGCCGAAGGTGCTCGCGGCGGTGCCGGACGCGAAGCTGCTGGTCGTCGGGCAGGTCTACTACCCGCTGTTCCTGGAGCGGGCCAAGGCCCTCGGCGTGGACCACGCGGTCATCAGCACCGGCCCGGTGGCCAAACGGGAGATCCCGGACTACCTGGCCGCGGCCACCGTCGAGTGCCACGAGCAGGGCTTCGGCATCGGCACGGCGAGCCTGGAGGCGATGGCCGGCGGCGTGCCGGTGGTCGTGCCGGCCCGCCCGGACAACTTCCCCGGCATCGGCCTGGAGGACGGGCAGAACATCCTGCTCTGCGCCCCCGGCGACGTGGAAGCGATGGCCGAGCGCCTCATCGCGGGCCTGACCGACCCCGCCGTGGCCAAGCAGGTCGGCGCGAACGGCCAGGACCTGATCGACCAGCACTTCACCCTCCAGCGTGTGCTGGAGCGGCACCTGGAAGTGCTCGGCACCATGGTGGCGGCCCGGGGCCGCTGACCCCGAACGAAAGCTGAGGGGCCGTCCGCACATCGCGGGCGGCCTCGCCGCTTATCCGGGCTGATTCCCGTCGATCGCCCATGCGACGCGGGATGTTCAGCCCGCGTACACCAAGGCTGCAACAGGCCGTATACCAGCCGCGTAGGCTCGGCTCATGGCTCACGGTTCGGGGTATTTGCCCGGACTGTCCGAGCCGTACCCGCCGCGAGGATCTGGAGAACGACCGCCATGCCCCTGACCGAGCGCCTGCGCACCGTGTTCGCCGACGCCCTGCAGCTGCCGCCCGGCACCGACGTGGACCAGCTGAAGTACCGCGACATCGAGCAGTGGGACTCGCTGGGCCACATGACGCTCGTCGCCGCGATCGAGGACGAGTTCGGCGTGCAGCTCGACACCGACCAGGTCATCGACCTGTCCTCGTTCAAGGTCGCGGCCGACATGCTGCGCGACGCCGGCGTCGATGAGTGAGCTGACCGGCCGCGTCGCCCTGGTCACGGGGGGCACCCGGGGCATCGGCCTGGCCACCGTACGCGCCCTGCGCGCGGCCGGGGCCACGGTCGTGCTCACCGGGCGTGACCAGGCCGCGGCCGAGAAGGTCGCCGCCGAGCACGGCGCGCACGGCCTGGCCCTGGAAGCGGGCGACTTCGCCGCCACCGGCGATCTCGTCAAGCGGGTCGCCGCCGAGCACGGCGGCCTGGACGTGCTGGTGGTCAACGCCGGGATCATGGAGAGCGGCCTGCTCGGCATGATCCGGGCCGCCGACGTGGCCCGCACGCTGGACGTCAACGTGGCCGGGGCGGTCGCCGCGGTGCAGGCCGCGAGCCGTGCGATGGCCCGCCGCCGCACCGCGCCCGACGGCACCACCCGCACCGGCGGCGCGATCGTGCTGCTCGCCTCCGTCGTCGGCACCCACGGCGCGGCCGGCCAGAGCGTGTACGCCGCCTCCAAGGCCGCCGTCGCCGCGCTGGCCCGCTCCGCCGCCCGCGAGCTGGGCGGGCGCGGCATCCGCGTCAACGCCGTGGCCCCGGGCGTGATCCGCACCGAGCTGACCGCCGCGCTGCCCGCCGAGGTCCTGGACAGGCAGGCCGCCGCCGCGCCGCTGGGCCGCCTCGGCGAGCCGGACGAGGTCGCCGACGTGATCCGCTTCCTGGCCGGCGACGGCGCCCGCTACGTCACCGGGCAGGTGCTCGGCGTCGACGGAGGGCTGCTCCCGTGACCCTGGTGGCGCCCACGGCCCGGCTCGTCGACGCGGCGACCGGGGCGGTGCTGGCCGGGGCGGAGCTGTCCGCCGAGGTCGCGCGGCACGCGGCCGGGTACACCGACGCGCCCGCCGGGGTCGTCTTCGCGCGCAGCGCGCTGACCACCGCGTCGGTGCTGCGCTACGCGGGTGCGTTCCGGGCGGGCCGCCCGGTGGCGCTGCTCGATCCGGCGCTGGCTCCCGCCGTGCTGGCCGACTTCGTGACCCGCTTCGAACCCGCCGTGGTGGTCGGGGTCGGCGAGGGCGGCGCCGGGGCGGAGTTGTGCGAGCTGCCCAAGGGCTACGACGACACCGAGCACCCGGTCCTCGGCCGCTGCTGGGTGCGCCGGACCGCGCCCGCCGCACTGCCCCACCCGGACCTGGCCGTGCTGCTGGCGACGTCCGGCTCCACCGGCGATCCCAAGTTCGTGAGGCTGTCGCGGGCGGCCGTGCTGGCCAACGCGCACGCCATCGGCGACGCGCTGGCCCTGGGCCCGGACGAGATCGCCCCGACCAGCCTGCCGCTGTTCTACAGCTACGGCATGTCCGTGGTGAACAGCCACCTCGCGGCGGGCGCGACGCTGCTGGTGGTCGACGGCGGCGTGCTGGCCAAGGAGTTCTGGCAGGCCGTGGACGCCCACCAGGCGACGTCGCTGGCCGGGGTGCCCTACAACTACGAGATGCTGCACCGGATCCGGTGGCGGCCGGGGCGGCACCCGTCGCTGCGTACCCTCACCCAGGCCGGCGGGCGGCTGCGCGACGAGCTGATCCTGCACTTCCACGAGCAGATCAGCGCCTCCGGCGGGCGCTTCCACGTGATGTGGGGCTGCACCGAGGCCGCGCCCCGGATGAGCACCCTGCCCGCCGACGGCCTGCCCGGCAGCGTCGGCTCGGTCGGCCCCGCGCTGCCCGGCGGCGCGTTCACGGTGCTCGCCGACGACGGCACCGAGTCCGCCGACCCGCACGTCACCGGCGAGCTGGTGTACCGCGGCCCGAACGTGATGATGGGCTACGCCACCGCCGTGGCCGACACGGCGCGCGGCGACGACCAGGCGGGCGCGCTGCGCACCGGCGACCTGGGCTACCTCGACGAGCGCGGGTTCGTGTGGCTCAAGGGGCGGCTCAAACGGTTCGGCAAGATCTTCGGGATCCGGGTCAACCTGCACGATATCGAGGACCTCGTCCGCGCCGACGGCCCGGCGGTCGCGGTGTCCGGCCCGGACAGGGTGGTGGTCTTCGTCGTGGGCATCGACGCCGAGGCCGCGCAGGCGCTGGCCGGGCGGCTGTCCGAGCGGCTCAGGGTGCACCGCACCGGCTTCGACGTACGCCCCGTGGACGCGCTGCCGCAGCTGCCCAACGGCAAGATCGATTACCGTGCCCTGGAGGCCCTGGCATGACCGTGTTCACGCTCACCCAGCCCGAGCGGGAGGCACGGCTGCTGCCCGAGCTGGCCGAGCTGACCGAGCACCACCGCGCGCACAGCCCCGAGTACGCCCGCCTGCTCGCGGCCCTGGGCCACGGGCCGGGGACCGCGTACGACACGGTCGCGGACCTGCCCTGGCTGCCGGTGCGCCTGTTCAAGCATCACGAGCTGCGCAGCATCCCGGCCGGCGACGTGTTCAAGGTGCTCACCTCGTCCGGCACCACCGGCGACGTGAGCCGGATCTACCTGGACCGCGACGCCGCCGCGCTGCAGCAGCGCATGCTCTCGGTGACGATGCAGACCGTCATCGGGGCCAAGCGGCTGCCGATGCTGCTGGTCGACACGGTGTCGCTGTTCAAGAACCGCAGCTCCTTCTCCGCACGCGGAGCCGGGGTGCTGGGCATGATGAACTTCGGCCGCGACCACGTCTTCGTGCTCGACGAGCACGACCAGCCCGACCTGGACGCGGTCAAGGGCTTCCTGGCCAAGCACGGCGACCAGCCGTTCCTGATCTTCGGTTTCACGTTCATGGCCTGGCAGTTCCTCTACGAGCTGGCCCGCGACAACGGGCTGGATTTGAGCAACGGCATCCTGATCCACAGTGGCGGCTGGAAGAAGCTGGCCGACCGCGCCGTCGACAACGACGAGTTCCGCCGCCGCTTCGCCGCCGACACCGGCCTGCGCCGCATCCACAACTTCTACGGCATGGTCGAGCAGATCGGGCTGACCTTCCTGGAGGGCCCGGACGGCGGCGGCCTCTACTGCCCCGACTTCTCCGACGTGATCGTGCGCGACCCGCACACCTGGGAGCCGGTGCCGCACGGCACGCCCGGCGTGGTCGAGGTGATCAGCACGCTGCCGCGCTCGTACCCGGGACATGTCCTGCTCACCGAGGACCGAGGCGTGATCCACGGCGTCGACGACGGCGCCTGGCCCGGCAAGCGCTTCTCCATCCTGGGGCGGCTGCCCCGGGCCGAGGCGCGCGGCTGCAGCGACACGTTCTCGGAGGCGAAGGCATGAGCAAGGTGCTGGAGCGGTTCCCGGCCGGGGGCGAGGTCGCGGTCGAGGACCTGCTCGCGGCGGTGCGGCAGACCCCGGACGGCGGCCCGCTGCGGGTCGGCGACGAGCGCGTCACCGACTTCCTCGTCGCGTTCGCGCGGCAGCTGCTCAAGCCGGTTGTGGCGCGCCGTTATCCGGAGCTGGGCTCGCTCGGGTTCTTCCTGCGCCGGGGCGAGCTGGCCAAGGCCGCCGCCCGGGTCGCCGACCAGCCGGGACAGCTCCGCTTCCCGCGCGGCCTGGTCTTCCACGTGCCGCCCGCGAACGTCGACACCATCTTCGTGTACTCCTGGGCGCTGTCCGCGCTGGCCGGCAACGCCAACGTGGTCCGCATCTCGTCCCGCTCGGCCGGGGCGGCCACCGCCGTGCTGGAGGCGCTCAACGAGACCCTGGACGGGGCGCATCCGGCGCTGCGGCAGACCCAGCGCATGGTCACCTACGGCCGCGACGACGCGGTCACCGCCGCGCTGTCCGCCGCCGCCGACCTGCGGGTCATCTGGGGCGGCGACGCCTCGGTGCGCGAGATCCGGCGGCACCCGCTCGCCCCGCACGCCCGTGACCTGACCTTCCCGGACCGCTCTTCGTTCACGGTGATCTCCGCTGCGGGCTGGCTGAGCGTGTCCGAGGCGGCGCGGGACGCCGGGGCGCGGGGGCTCTACAACGACGCGTACTGGTTCGACCAGGCCGCCTGCTCCTCCCCGCGCGCCGTGTACTGGGTGGGCACCCCGGAGCAGGCCGCCGCGGCCCGCACGGACCTGCTGGCCCGGCTGCGTACCGTGCTGGACGCCGTCGGGGTCGAGGTCGACGCGGCGATGGCCGTCGAGAAGCGGGTGGCCGCCTACGGCCTGGCGCTGGAGGGCGACGCCACCGGCATCGCCTTCGACGGCAACGAGCTGGCCACGGTCGACCTGGCCGACCCCGGCGCGATCCCGCGCCGCTGGCTCGGCGTGGGCACGTTCCCGCAGGCCGTGGTGCCGTCGCTGGACGCGCTCGCCGCCGTGGTGGTGCGCCGGGACCAGACCGTCGCCCACTTCGGCTTCAGCGCTGAGGAGCTGACCGCGTTCGCCCACCGCCTGGCCGGGCGCGGCGTGGACCGGCTCGTGCCGCTCGGCGACGCGCTCAGCTTCGCCGGGATCTGGGACGGCTACGACCTGATGCACGAGTTCACCCGCATCACCACCGTGCTCGCCCGCTGACCCCGGCAGACGGCGGAGCCCCCGCCGAGGCGTCTCGACGGGGGCTCCGGCTGTGCAGAAAGCGTTCAGGCGGTTTTGGCGAGGGTGCGCTTGGCGGCCAGGGCCGCGGCACCGGCGCCCAGCAGGTCCGCCGCGGTGAAGACCAGGCGGGAGGCGACCGCGATGCCCATCGCCGCGCCCACGCCGCCCGCGTCGGCCAGGAACGGCGCCATCGCGGCCACCAGGACCGCCTCGCGCACGCCCAGCCCGGACGGGGACAGGAACGCGAACATGCCCACGATCATGGCGATGGCGAACGCCCCGACGCACAGCAGCAGGCCCTTCGCGCCCGGTGCGGCCTGGGCGTTGGTCAGCAGCCACAGGTGTACGCCGAACAGCGTGTAACCCAGTGCGCTCCAGCCGATCACCCGGCCCACGCCGGGGAAGGTCAGGCTGTGCTGCAGCGGCGGCCGGCGCAGCACCTTCAGCACCAGCTGCACCAGGCGGGTCAGCACCGCCGGGATCGAGCAGATGATCGCGATCGGCACCAGCACCGCCACGATGATCAGCGCCACCTTCACCGAGCCCGCGTAGTCCGAGTCGGTGCTCTCCGCCGCCGACAGCAGCTGCGGCAGGCTCAGCAGGCCCAGCGCGAGCGCCGCGGCCACGGTCAGGCCCAGCGACACCAGCGTGGCCAGGAACGCCCGCGCCCGGGGCAGGCCCGCGCGCTTGCCCAGCTCGACCTGCAGCACGTACGCCCAGACGCTGCCCGGGATGTACTTGCCCAGCTGGCCGACCATGCAGATCTGCAGTGCCGCCGGCACCGAGATCCGGTGTTCGAGATCACGCGCCGCGGCCCGCCACGCCATCGAGTTCGCGAACATGCCCGCGAGCGCGAACAGCACGGACAGCGCCACCGACTCCCAGGCGAGTCCGAGCCAGGTCTCACGGACCTTGGGCCATTGGCTGACGATGCTCCAAGCGATACCCGCCACGATGGCGGCGATGACGACCAGGCGGATCGCCAGGGAGACCCACCGGGGAAGGCCCCGGGACGCCGCTGCGGGCGCCGCCTCGGGATCGGGCCGGGAGGGGGGAACCGGCTCGGCGCCGGGCCGAGTCGCGGTCTTGGCCACGGTTTCCATGTTTTCGTAACGCTCTCGACTAATGAGCTGAATGATCGAACCAGGGTGTTCGAGTACCCTAGCCCAGGCGTCACGCAGCCGCCAGCAGCGCACAACGCCGCTGGTCAGCGCCGTGATGTGATGCGGCCTCACAGCCGTGGCGGTCAACTGTGCGGTTCGGCCCGCCCGCTGCTACGGTGCTGCACGCTGCCCCTACGCACAAGGAGAGACCCGTGATCCCGATTTCCGTCGTCAAACTCGACGAAGCGGCCGAGCAGCTGGCCGTCGAGGTGATCCGCTCGGGCATGATCGCCCAGGGCCCGATGGTCGCCCGGCTGGAGCGCGAGTTTGCCGATGTCGTCGGGGTGGAGCACGCGGTCGCCGTCAACAACGGCACCACCGCGCTCGTCGCCGCCATGGAGGTCCTCGACCTGCAGCCCGGCGACGAGGTGATCACCAGCCCGTTCACGTTCGTGGCCACCCTCAACGCGATCCTGGAGGCCGGGGCCACCGCCCGCTTCGCCGACATCCGTGAGGACGACTTCTGCGTCGACCCCGCCGCGCTGGAGAACGCCATCGGCCCGCGCACCAAGGTCCTCATGCCGGTCCACCTCTACGGCCAGACCGCGGACATGACAAAGATCGCCCCGCTGGCCGCCAAGCACGGCCTCGGCCTCGTCGAGGACACCGCGCAGTCGCTCGGCGCCTCCATCGAGGGCCGCAGCGCGGGCAGCTTCGGCATCGGCACCTTCTCGCTGTACGCCACCAAGAACCTCACCACCGGTGAGGGCGGCATGATCACCACCAACGACGCGACCGTGGCCGACCGCCTGCGCGTCCTGCGCAACCAGGGCATGCGCCAGCGCTACCAGTACGAGGTCGCCGGCCACAACTACCGGCTCACCGACCTGCAGGCCGCGCTCGCCATCCCGCAGCTCGCCGCCTACTCCGAGAACGTCAAGCGCCGCCAGGACAACGCCGCCCGGCTCAACGCCGGCCTGGCCGGTGTCCCCGGCCTGCGCACCCCGTCCGAGCTGCCCGGCCGCTCGCACGTGTGGCACCAGTACACGATCCTCGTCACCGACGAGGCCGCGATCACCCGCGACGAGCTGATCGCCAAGCTCGGCGAGCAGGGCGTCGGCTGCGGCATCTACTACCCCAAGACCGTGTACGACTACGACTGCTACCGCGAGCACCCCCGCGTGATCGCCGACCCCGCGCCGGTCACCGAGCGCGTCGTCAAGCAGTGCGTCTCGCTGCCCGTGCACAACCACCTCTCGGACAGCGACGTCGACCGGGTCATCGAGGCCGTCCGCACGGCGGTGGGCGCATGACCGCCAAGCCCCGCTTCGCGCTCGTCGGCACGGGGGTCATGGGCTCCCTGCACGCCCGCGTCATCGCCCAGTCCGACCGGGCCGACCTGGTCCGCATCATCGAGCCCCGCGAGGCCGCCGGCCGCGACGTGGCCGACCGCTTCGGCGCCTCCTGGTCGCCCGAGCTGGACCTGACCGACGTCGACGCCGTCGTGATCGCCGCCCCGACCGAGCTGCACCACGGCCTCGCCGAGCAGGTCCTCAACGAGGGCAAGGCGCTGCTGATCGAGAAGCCGGTGTGCAGCAGCCTCGCCGACAGCGAGGCCATCGTCGCGCTGTCCGAGAAGAACGGCGTGCCGCTGCTCTGCGGCCTGCTGGAGCGGTTCAACCCGGCCGTGCTCACCGCCCTCGCGCTCGTCGACAAGCCGGTCCACCTGACCGCCACCCGGCACTCGCCGTACGCCCCGCGCATCCGCACCGGGGTCGCCTGGGACCTGCTCGTGCACGACGTGGACCTGGCCATCCAGGCCTACGGCGGCCAGGAGCCCACCGCCGTGCGCGGCACCCTCGGCCAGTTCCACCCCTCCTCGGTGCCCGGCGCCGAGGACGTCGCCGAGACCGTGCTCGCCTTCGGCAACGGCGGCCTGGCCAACGTCTCGGCCAGCCGCATCGGCCAGCGCAAGGTGCGGACCCTGGTGATCAGCGAGGTCGACCGGCTCATCGAGGCCGACCTGATCCGCCGCGACGTCACCATCTACCGCCACGTGTCGCTGGACGCCTTCGCGCCCGACGGCCGCGGCTACCGCCAGCAGAGCATCATCGAGATCCCCGAGCTGACCACCAACCGCGAGCCGCTCGCGGCCCAGCTCGACCACTTCCTCGACATCCTGGCCGGCACCGCCGACGCCGACACCGAGCGCGCCCGCATCCTGCCCGCGCACCGCGTCGTCGCCAAGGTCATCGAGGACAGCGCGGCCTGACCTCGCCTGGTGTGTGAGAAGGCCCCTCCCGCGTGGGAGGGGCCTTCTTCGCGTTCGTACTCAGTGCGCCGTCGCGGACTGCCACCAGGTGAACGCGCGCTCCAGCCCGGCGGGGATGTGCTCGGGCGAGAAGTCGTCCTTGGCGTACAGGTCGACCAGCGCCTCGATCGCCTCCGCCGGGATGCCCGCGCGGCTCATGCCGACCGTGTTCACCCCGCGCACCCGCGCCGGGTTGCCGAAGCTCTTCGCGTAGGGCGGCACGTCCCGCGTGATCACCGAACCCATGCCCACCATCGCGCCCGGCCCGACGATGCGGCGCTGGTGCACGGTCGAGTTCAGGCCCAGGTTCACCCCGTCGCCCAGCTTCACGTGCCCGCCCATCGCCACCGACGACGCGATCGTGACGGCGTCGCCCAGCTGCGCGTCGTGCGGGATGTAGACCTTGTTCATGATGTAGCAGTCCGAGCCGACCACCGTGCCCGCAGGGCTGCCCGCGCTCGGCTGGTGCACGCACACGAAGTCGCGGAACGTGTTGCGGTCGCCGATGGTGATCCCCGGGCCCTCGCCCGGCTCGTCCCACGCGGCCGGATGCGCGCCGCCGCGGATCTCGGCCGGGGCGCCGATCGACACGTGCGGGCCGATCCAGTTGCCGTCACCGACCCGCAGCGGGCCCAGCAGCACCGAGTACGGGCCGATCACGTTGCCCGTGCCCAGCTCCACCTCCGGCCCGATGATCGCGGTGGGGTGGATCCGGTTGCCGGAGGAGGGGTGCTCGGACATCGGAAGTTCGGTCCTCTCGGGGACGGCCGCGCGCCACGGTGCGGGCGCCCGGCGACGGGCCTCGCCCGGCGCTCATCCCGGCCCGGGCGCAGGTCAGGATAGCCCACCGCGCGGGCGCGGCAGCGCCGCCGACCCGGCCGGACGGACACCCCCGGCCGCCGTACGCCACGCCGGTCCGACCACGCAGCCGATGCGCCCGTGCGCCCACGGTCACCTCGACGTGAAACAACGGCTAGGCTCGACCCAGGCGGCGACCGTAGATAGGCGGCGGAATGAGCGTTCGGCGGATCATGGGCACCGAGGTCGAGTACGGCATCTCCGTGCCCGGACAGCCCGGGGCGAACCCGATGGTGACCTCCTCCCAGGTGGTGAACGCCTACGGCGCCCGGCCCGAGCTGGCCCGGGGCGGCCGCGCCCGCTGGGACTACGAGGAGGAGTCGCCGCTGCGCGACGCCCGCGGCTTCAGCTACACCGGCGCGGCGTACGACCCGGCCGAGGCGCTCGCCGACGAGGACCTGGGACTGGCCAACGTCATCCTGACCAACGGCGCCCGGCTCTACGTCGACCACGCCCACCCGGAGTACTCGACGCCCGAGGTGACCAACCCGCTCGACGTGGTCCGCTGGGACAAGGCGGGCGAGCAGGTCATGGCCGAGGGGGCGCGCCGCGCGGCGACCATCCCCGGCAGCCACCCGATCCACCTCTACAAGAACAACACCGACAACAAGGGCGCTTCGTACGGCGCGCACGAGAACTACCTGATGCGGCGACAGACCGCGTTCGCGGACATCGTGACGTATCTCACCCCGTTCTTCGTGACCCGGCAGATCTTCTGCGGCGCCGGCCGCGTCGGCATCGGCCAGGACGGCAGCCAGGCCGGTTTCCAGATCAGCCAGCGCGCCGACTTCTTCGAGGTCGAGGTCGGCCTGGAGACCACCCTCAAGCGGCCGATCATCAACACCCGCGACGAGCCGCACGCCGACGCCGACAAGTACCGGCGCCTCCACGTGATCATCGGTGACGCGAACCTGTCCGAGATCTCGACCTACCTCAAGGTCGGCACCACCGCCCTGATCCTCGGCATGATCGAGGAGAAGGCGCTGTCCAACGACCTCGGCATCGCCGACCCCGTCGCCGAGCTGCGCGCGGTCAGCCACGACCCCGCCCTGAAGCACACCATGCGGCTGCGCGACGGCCGCCGGCTCACCGCCCTCGACCTGCAGTGGGCGTACTACGAGCGGGCCCGCGCCTTCGTCGACGACCGCACCGGCGCCGACACCGACGAGCAGACCCACGACGTGCTCGACCGCTGGGAGGGCGTGCTCACCAAGCTCGGCGAGGACCCGATGCTGCTCGCCGACGAGCTGGACTGGGTCGCCAAGCTGCGCCTGCTGGAGGGCTACCGGGAGCGGGAGAACCTCGGCTGGGCCTCCTCCAAGCTCCAGCTCGTGGACCTGCAGTACTCCGACGTGCGCCCCGAGAAGGGCCTCTACCACCGCCTGGTCGCGCGCGGCGCGATGAAGACGCTGCTCGACCCGGAGGAGACCCGGGCCGCGATGACCGACCCGCCGGAGGACACGCGGGCCTACTTCCGCGGCCGCTGCCTGGGCAAGTACGCGTCCGAAGTGGTCGCCGCGAGCTGGGACTCGGTGATCTTCGACGTGGGCCGGGAGGCGCTGGTCCGGGTGCCGATGATGGAGCCGGAGCGCGGCACGAAGCGACACGTCGGGGCGCTTTTCGACCGTTGCCCCAGCGCGAAGGATCTCCTCGAGGTGATCACCGCGGGGTGATCGCTTTAGTCGGTCCCGCGCGCTACGTTTAAGGCCCACAGGCGACGTCAGGGAGGCGCAGATGGCCACGCAGGACGGTGGACAGTCACAGTCGGGTCGCTCGCGCGGCGAGCAGGAGAGCGAGTCGGTCGCGCCCGAGGTGAACCCCGAGGTTGCCGAGCGCGTCGAGAAGATCGGCGAGGACGTCGACGACATCCTCGACGAGATCGACGCCGTCCTCGAGGAGAACGCCGAAGAGTTCATTCGTGGATACGTACAAAAGGGGGGCCAATAGGATAAAGCGGGAGAAATCGGACATGGCAATTGGATCCCGAGATCGCGATGGTCAACGCCAATGCCGTGACTGCGGCGAGTGGAAGCCGCTCGATGACTTCCACGCCAGCCCCCGCCGTCCTGACGGCCGCGGAAGCTACTGCAAGCCGTGCTTCAACCTGCGTGCCAAAGCGAGCTACGCCCGCCGTGTCGCGGCGAAGGAAGGGCGCCAGGTCCGGCAGGGTGTGAAGGTGCCCGAGGGGCACAAGCACTGCATCAGCTGTCGCGAGACCAAGCCCCTGTCGGAATTCCCCCGTAATCGATCTGACAGTACGGGCTATGCCACGTACTGCAAGCCATGCCACAACGAGCGCGGGCGCGAGAGCAAGATGCGCCTGTATGGCGGCACGCGGGAATACCACCTGCGTCACCGGTACGGGATGCGTCAGGCGGACTTCGAGACGTGGCTCGCGTGGCAGGGCGGGGTGTGCGCCATCTGCGGCGCACCGGACCCCGAGCACGTTGACCATGACCATGAATTCGGTAACGTACGGGGCATCCTTTGCTTCAACTGCAACGGTGGCCTTGGACAGTTCAAAGACAACCAGCAGAGCCTTGCCAGAGCGATCGAGTATCTGAGGGAGACAGCGTGTCAGCGGGTCTTGGTTCACCCGGGCGTCTACCAGCTAGTTTCACCACGCCGGGTTCCTCGTCCTTCACGGACTTTCTGACCCAGGTCGCGCCGGAGCTGCTGCCCGGCCGCCGCCCGCTGCCCGCGGGCATGAACGCCGACCTCGCCCCGCACGCCACCACCATCGTCGCCATCAGCACCGCCGAGGGCGTCGTGATGGCCGGTGACCGGCGGGCGACCATGGGCAACCTGATCGCGAGCCGCGACATCGAGAAGGTGCACCCCGCCGACCCGTACTCGCTGATCGGCATCGCGGGCACGGCCGGCGTGGGCATCGAGCTGATGCGGCTGTTCCAGGTGGAGCTGCAGCACTACGAGAAGATCGAGGGCGCGATGCTCTCGCTCGACGGCAAGGCGAACCGCCTGGCCGCGATGATCCGCCAGAACCTGGGCGCGGCGATGCAGGGGCTCGCGGTGATCCCGCTGTTCGCCGGGTTCGACCTGGACGCGAAGACGCCGGGCAAGGTGGGCCGGATCTTCAGCTTCGACATCGCGGGCGGCCTCTACGAGGAGCACGGCGGCTACGACGCGATCGGCTCGGGTTCGCTGTTCGCGAAGTCGTCGCTGAAGAAGCGGTACAAGCCGGGGGTGAGCATCACCGAGGCGGCGCAGCTGGCCGTCGAGGCGCTGTACGACGCGGCCGACGACGACACCGCCACGGGCGGGCCGGACATCATCCGCAAGCTGTTCCCGATCGTGATGACCGCGACCGCCGAGGGCACCCACCGGCTGACCGACGAGGAGACCGCGGCGATGGCCGAGACCGTCATCGCGGCCCGCACCCAGCAGCCGGGCGCCTGAACCTCCACATCCGCCGTCCTGTGACTCCATAGAGGAGAAGACACGCCGTGGCCATGCAGTTCTACGCCTCGCCTGAGCAGATCATGCGGGACCGCTCGGAGTACGCCCGCAAGGGCATCGCGCGCGGTCGCAGCGTGGTGGTGCTCACGTACGCCGGGGGCGTGCTGTTCGTGGCGGAGAACCTCTCCACCACGCTGCACAAGGTGAGCGAGATCTACGACCGGATCGGCTTCGCCGCCGTCGGCCGCTACAACGAGTTCGAGAACCTGCGGTCGGCCGGTGTGCGCATGGCCGACCTGCGGGGTTACTCCTACGACCGCCGGGACGTCACCGGCCGGGCGCTGGCCAGCGCGTACGCGCAGACCCTGGGTGCGATCTTCAGCGAGCAGGGCAAGCCGTACGAGGTGGAGATCTGCGTCGCGGAGGTGGGCGCGGCGCCCGAGCACGACGAGCTGTACCGGCTGACCTACGACGGTTCGGTGCAGGACGAGCCCGGGTTCATGGCGATGGGCGGCCAGGCCGAGGCGATCGGCAACGTGCTGCGCGCCGAGCACAGCGAGGGGCACTCGCTAGGCGAGGCGCTGAAGCTGGCGGTGAAGGCGCTGAGCAGCGTCGGTGGCGAGGGCGGCGCGGCGCGCACGCTGGCCGCCGAGCAGCTGGAGGTGGCGGTGCTGGAGCGCGCGCGGCCGGGCCGCAAGTTCCGCCGGGTGACCGGTGCGGCGCTGACGTCGCTGCTCAACCAGCCGAAGGCGGACGCGCCCAAGGCGGACGCCCCGAAGGAGACGCCCAAGCCCGAGACGCCCAAGGCCGAGCCGCCGAAGGCGGAGTAGTTCCCGCAGTTCCACCGCTGACGCCCGTGCCGCCCGGCACGGGCGTCAGCGCGTTACGGGCCTGGTTTCCCGACAACTGAAGTTCAGGTCGTGTTCAGTCTGCGATCATGGGGCTGATCGAGTCTGGCAGGCGCTCTGTCCGCGTCGTGGCGGACTTCGTCAGACCTTGAGGAATAGCGCATGCCTTCGTCCCTCGCCGCTCGTGTCCGCAGCCGATCGGAGCTGCTCCGGCTGGCACTGTTCGTGGGGGCGGCCTGGGTGCTCCCGGTGCTGACCCACCTGGCCGGCGTCGACTGGCTGCTGCCGATCGTGGTCTTCGCCGGGACGGCGGCGCTGTGCTTCGACGCGCGCGAGCTGCTGGACCGGATCGTGCTCGCGATCGTGCTGCTGGCGGGGCTGACCGCGGGCGCGATGACGGTGTTCTCGCTGTGGCCGTGGGGCCTGCATCCGGTGCCGATCGCGGGCTGCGCGCTGACCGCGCTGGCGGTGTTCTGGTTCGTGACCGGGCGGCGGCCGTCGCTGCCCCGGCCGCGCTGGACGGACGCGCTGGCGCTGCTGGGCGCGCTGGGCGCGACGGCGCTGGCGGCCTTACCGTACTTCCGCGCGGACGGGGACGTGCAGCTGCTCAGCGCGATGATGCAGGGCGAGGACAGCAGCCGGCACTTCGCGCTGTTCGACGGCATCGGGCAGGTGCAGGGGCTGGTGCTGGCCGATAAGCCCGAGGCGGCGCCGTTCGTGCCGCGCATGCTGTTCACGTATCCGCAGGGCTGGCACTCGACGGCCGCGATCCTGGACCAGTTCCTGCGCTCGGCGGACGGCCCGGCGTCGTCGGGGCTGGTGGCGCTGCGCTCGTACGTGCTGTTCGCGGTGCTGACCTACGGCCTGCTGGCGCTGGCGCTGATCTGGGCGGCGTGGCGGGTGCCGGGCCGGCTGCTGGACGGGCCGCGGCGGCTGGTGGTCGCGGCGGCGGTGGTGGCGCTGGTGGCCGGGTCGGAGTTCCCGCGCATCATCCGCAACGGCTACCCGGCCGAGTGCCTGGGCCTGGTGTTCCTGACCGTGCTGGTGGCGCTGGCGGCGCGGCCGCTGGCGCGGTACCGGCAGCAGGCGCTGATGGTGGCGGCGACGCTGATCGGCGTCGGGTTCGGTTACTTCTTCCTGCTGCCGCTGGCGGGCCTGATCGCGCTGGTCTGGCTGGTGCGGTCGCGGCGGCAGGTGCGCAGGCACAAGGTCGCGACCGCGGTCATCGGGCTCGGTGCGGTCGTGCTGGCGCCCTTCCAGCTGGTGTACGGGCTCAGCTACGAGAACATGACCGATCGCCTGGTGATCGGCGGGGCGCCGCCGCAGCCGCTGGACGGATACGTGTGGCTGGTGGCGCTGGTCGGGGCGGGGGTGCTCAGCGCGGCGGCGTGGCGCTCGCGGGTGTGGCGCGGCTACCTGCTCAGCGTCGCGGCGGCGGCGGTGTTCGCGGTGGGCATCGCGGCGCAGAACATCGCCGCGGGCAGCGACTTCATGAACTACTACTTCGGCAAGACGGTGCACGCGCTGCTGGTGATCTTCACGGTCGGTGTCGGTGCGCTGGTGCTGCTGCTGCCCGCGCCGTGGCGGGTGCGGGTGCCGGCCCGCCGGCAGTGGGTGCCCGCGGCGCTGCTGTCGCTGGCGCTGTTCGGGGTGCTCGGGGTGTTCTTCGGCGGGGGCGTGCTGGCGCAGCCGCTGGCCGCCCAGGGCCGCAGCATCACCTGGGCGGCGCTGTTCCGGCAGGGGCCGCCGGTGTCGCCGCGCGCGGCGCAGGTGGCCGCGGCGGCGCAGGAGTATCCGCCGCTGCCCGGGGTCACCTCCGTCGCCATCGGAGCGACCGGGTTCGACAGCTACTGGATGAACCCGTTCCTGATGGGCCTGCAGCGCACCGCGGGCTCGGGCCAGTTCGCCACGTACGGGCTGCCACACAAGGAGCCGCTGCGGGCCGAGGCGCTGCTGAAGCGCTTCCCGGACAGGGTGCGCTTCATCGCCACCGACCCGGAGGGCGCGCGGGTGATCCGCGATCTGCTGACACGCCGTCCTGAGCTGGCCGGACGCGTCACGCTGGTCACCCTGCCGGGCGTGGAATGAGCCGCCGCCCCGGGCGCGACCTGCGCCCGGGGCTCCTGCGGGCAGTCTGTTACAGGATGACTCCGCGACGTCACGTGGCGCGAGAGTGACCTTGAGCGTTCGGGCGGCTAATGTCTGTGTATGGACCGACGAATCTTCGGACTCGAGACCGAGTACGGCGTCACCTGCACCTATCGGGGCCAGCGGCGGCTGTCCCCGGACGAGGTGGCGCGCTACCTCTTCCGTCGGGTCGTCTCATGGGGACGGTCCAGCAACGTCTTCCTGCGTAACGGCGCCCGGCTCTACCTGGACGTCGGTTCCCACCCGGAGTACGCGACGCCCGAGTGCGACTCCGTGGTCGACCTGGTGGCCCACGACCGGGCGGGCGAGCGGATCCTGGAGGGCCTGCTCGTGGACGCCGAGAAGCGCCTGCACGACGAGGGCATCGCGGGCGAGATCTACCTGTTCAAGAACAACACCGACTCGGCCGGCAACTCCTACGGCTGCCACGAGAACTACCTGGTGTCGCGGCACGGCGAGTTCGGCCGCCTGGCCGACGTGCTGATCCCGTTCCTGGTCACCCGGCAGCTGATCTGCGGGGCGGGCAAGGTGCTGCAGACCCCGCGCGGCGCGGTGTACTGCCTCTCCCAGCGGGCCGAGCACATCTGGGAGGGCGTCTCCTCGGCGACGACCCGATCGCGGCCGATCATCAACACCCGGGACGAGCCGCACGCCGACGCCGAGCGCTACCGGCGCCTGCACGTGATCGTCGGCGACTCGAACATGAACGAGGTGACCACGCTGCTGAAGGTCGGCAGCGCGGACCTGGTGCTCCGGATGATCGAGACGGGCGTGGCCATGCCCGACCTGGCGCTGGAGAACCCGATCCGGGCCATCCGCGAGGTGTCGCACGACATCACCGGGCGGCGCAAGGTGCGGCTGGCCAGCGGCAAGGAGGCCAGCGCGCTGGAGATCCAGCGGATCTACCACGAGAAGGCGACCGAGTTCGTGGCGCGCCGCTCGGGCGACCCGGCGGCGCAGCGGGTGGTGGAGCTGTGGGGCCGGGTGCTCAACGCGGTGGACAGCGGTGACCTGGCCAGCGTGGGGCGGGAGATCGACTGGGTGACCAAGCTGCGCCTGATCGAGGCGTACCAGCGCAAGCACGACCTGCCGCTGTCCAGCCCGCGGGTGGCGCAGATGGACCTGGCGTATCACGACCTGCGCCGCGGCCGGGGCCTGTACCCGCTGCTGGAGAAGCGGGGCAAGGTCGACCGGGTGGTCACCGACCTGCGCACGTTCGAGGCGAAGGAGACGCCGCCGCAGACGACGCGGGCGCGGCTGCGCGGCGAGTTCATCCGGCACGCCCAGGAGAAGCGCCGTGACTTCACGGTCGACTGGGTGCACCTGAAGCTGAACGACCAGGCGCAGCGCACCGTGCTGTGCAAGGACCCGTTCCGGGCCCACGACGAGCGCGTGGAGCGCCTGATCGCCAGCATGTGACCTGCCACATGATCGACGCCGTCCGGTCCGCCGGGCGGCGTCGATCATGTGTGCGGGGCGGTGGGGCGGGAGCTATCCTTGCCGCACTATGAGCGAGCACCACGATCCGCAGCTGGCCGAGCCGGCCGAGCGCAACGCCGACGACGTGCGGACCAACTGGGTCCAGCGGCGCCGTGACCGGGTCTACAACGAGATCATGGCCAACCGGCGCGGTGAGTACCGGGTGCCGACGTGGGTGCTCGCGACCGTGCTGGGCCTGATCGTGGCCGGCTGGCTCGGCCTCATCCTCTTCACCTGAGCCCCGGCCCGGAGCAGCAGGCGCCGCCGCGCCGTCCTGGCAGCCACGGCGGCGGGATCGTTCCGGGTCAGGCGGCGGTCGCCAGTGCGGCTGCGTGGCGGCCGGCGGCAGCGCAGGCCAGGAAGTAGGCGTGGTCGCCGTCGAGGTCGCGGCCCATCGTCGACAGCTTCACCGGGACGGCGCGCAGGGCCGCGTCCAGCCCGGCCGTCTCGACGGTGACGACGTGGTGCCGCGCGGTCAGCGGCTCCAGCGCGGCTTCGACCTGCGCGGCCAGGTCGGCGGGCAGGCCCGTGGGCACGACGAGGTCCGCGGCGGCCAGGGCGACCTTGCCGTACGCGGTGAGGCTGTGGTGCGACACCCCGCGGTGGCGGGGGCGCGGGTCGGCGTCGGAGATGCGCAACGCGCCCACGGGCCGTCCGCCCAGCACCGCCGCCGCGTTGACCGCCTCGCCCGCGGCCACGCCGGAGAAGCCCCAGACGGTGCCGGTGCCGAGGTTGCCGGGCCCCTGGCTGACGATGGTGATGTCGGCGCCCAGCGCGTGGCGCGCGGCGAGCAGGCCGCCGTGCACGTTGACCGCCTCCAGGTCGCCGCCCCAGGACTGGCCGGCGGTGACGGTGCCCGCGAGCCGGTCGCGCAGGGCGTCGAGGGTGCGGGAGAAGCCCGCGGCCAGCGCGCCACCGTCGGTGAGCACGTACGCGACGCGGGCGTCCGGGGCGTCGGCATGGATGCCTGCCAGGATCGCGGGCAGCGCCGAGTGCAGGTCGGCCACGACGACCGGCATGCCGCCCAGGTCCGTCGCGGCGGCGAGCGCGTCGCGGTGCGGTGAGCCCTCCTCGTCGGCGGCGAGCCGGATCGTCTGCAGCGGGCTGTAGCGGGCCTTGACGATGTGCCCGCGCACCGGGGCGTCCTCCGGTAGCCGCCTGGGCAGGGCCACGACCAGGGCGTATCCGCCGGTGCCCAGGCCGAGCGCGAGCGCGTTGGTGTTGAGCAGCACCTCGTCGCCGACCTCGGGCACGCCGACCAGGTCGGGGTAGGCCAGCGCGCGTACCGTCGCCGGATCGTCCGGGGTGCGCGCGTCCAGCGTCACGGTCAGCTCCTGCGCCCCGTGCCAACCGCGGCCGAGCCGCTCCACCGTGCCTGTCCGCCACCGAATCACGCCCCGACCCTACCGATCCGTCCTGCCCCGCCCCCGCCCCCGCCCACCCGCCGCGCCGCCAGCCCGGACCGCCCCACGATCGCCCGCCCGCCCCGCCCCCCCGCCGCCCGATCCGGCCCCGCCGCGCCACGATCGCCCGCCCGCCCGCCCGCTGCGCGGTGCGACCCGGCCGGGCCACGCCAAGATCCACCGACTTGCCGGGCAATCGGGCGTATCTTGGCCGCTCATACCCCCATGTGCCAGGCAAGTCGGTGGATCTTGGCGGGGGTGGCCGGGCACGGAGGGTGGTGGGGGAGGAGCGGGGGGTGATGCGGTGGCGGACAGGGGGTGCGCGACAGAGGGAAGAAGGGCTTGCCGGTTAACGGTGGAAGCCTTGGCGCTGCTAGCGTGGCGGGCGTGTCGCGCAGCCGAACCGAACGCCTGGTCAACCTAGTGATCTGCCTGCTGTCCACCCGACGCTTCCTGACGGCGGCGCAGATCGCCGCGACCGTGCCCGGATACGAGCACAACGCCGACGACGCCCGCGAGCACGAGGCGTTCCAGCGCAAGTTCGAGCGGGACAAGGCCGAGCTGCGGGCGCTCGGCGTGCCCCTGGAGACCGGCACCGCCAGCGTCTTCGACACCGAGCCCGGTTACCGCATCGCCCGGCGCGACTACGCGCTGCCCGCGATCCCGCTCGCGCCCGACGAGGCCGCCGCGGTGGGCGTCGCCGCGCGGCTGTGGCGGCACGCGGGCCTGGCCGCGGCCGCGACCTCGGGCCTGGCGAAGCTGCGCGCGGGCGGGGTGGACGTGGATCCGCACGCGACGCTGGGCGTGGAGCCGGTGGTCGCGGTGGACGCCGCGTTCGAGCCGCTGACCGCCGCCGCGCGGGCACGCCGCGAGGTGACCTTCCCCTACCGGGTGCCCGAGGACGACGCGCCGACGACCCGGCACCTGCAGCCGTGGGGCGTGGTGTGCTGGCGCGGCCGGTGGTACGTGGTCGGCCACGACACCACCCGGGACGCGCCGCGCTGCTTCCGGCTGTCGCGCATCGTCGGCCCGGTGCGCCAGACCGGCACGGACGGTGCGTTCGAGCCGCCGGCCGACCTGGACCTGATCAGTTACGTGGCCCGCTGGTCGGGCCCGGTCGAGCGCAACCGGACGACCCGCGTGCTGGCCCGGCCGGGCCGCGCGGCGGGCGTCCGCCGCTGGGCGGTCACCAGCACCGCCACCCCCGAGGGCGACGTGCTGGAGCTGCGCTACGCCGACGCGGACAGCTTCGCCGCCTGGCTGGTCGGCTACGGCGCGGACGTGACCGTGCTGGAGCCGGCCGAGGTACGCGAGGCGACCGTGGCCCGGCTCCGCGAGATCGCCGGCGTCGGCGTCGCGGGCGGCTCGGCTCAGCTGGCGGAGGTGGGCTCGTGAGCAGCAACGCCGCGAAGACGTCGGCGGACCGGCTGGCCCGGCTGCTGAACCTGGTGCCGTACCTGCTGGCGCGTCCCGGCATCGAGATCGTGGAGGCGGCGGCCGACCTGGGCGTGTCCGAGCGGCAGCTGCGTGAGGACCTGGAGCTGCTGTGGGTGTGCGGGCTGCCGGGCTACGGCCCCGGTGACCTGATCGACATGTCGTTCGACGGCGACCGGGTGACCATCACCTACGACGCGGGTATCGACCGGCCGCTGCGGCTGACCCCGGACGAGGCGACCGCGCTGGTCGTGGCGCTGCGCATGCTGGCCGAGACGCCGGGCGTGGCCGACCGGGACGCGATCCACCGGGCGCTGGAGAAGATCGAGGCGGCCGCCGGGGAGATCGACGCGCCGGTGGCGGTGCGCCTGCCCGGCAACGACGACCGGCTGTCGGACCTGCGCGCCGCGCTGGAGCGGGGCCGCGCGCTGCGGCTGAGCTACTACTCGGCGGCGCGGGACGTGTCCAGCGAGCGCGTGGTGGACCCGATGCGGCTGCTGTCGGTGTCCGGGCGGTCGTACCTGGAGGCCTGGTGCCGTTCGGCGGGGGCGGTGCGCATGTTCCGGGTGGACCGGATCGACGCGCTGACCGAGCTGGACGAGGCGGCCGCGGCGCCGGCCGAGGCGCAGACCGGTGACGTGTCCGAGGGCGTGTTCCAGCCGGACCCGGCCGCGCCGACGATCACGCTGCGGGTGGGCCGGGGCAGCCGCTGGATCACCGAGTACTACCCGTGCTCGTCGGTGGTCGAGGTGTCGCCGGAGGAGTGGCTGGTCTCGCTGCGGGTCAACGACATGGACTGGGCGCGGCGGCTGGTGCTGGGCCTGGGCCCGCAGGTCGTGGTGGTGGCCCCGGCCGAGCTGGCCGACGCGGTACGCGACAGCGCGGCGCAGGCGCTGGCCGCGTACGCCTAGGCGTTAGGCTGCTGCCGTGGTGCTGTGGATCGTGCTGGCGGTCGTGCTGCTGAGCCTGGTGTTCCTGGGGCTGGTGGTGCGGGTGCTGCTGTGGCGGCTGGCCGGGCTGCGCGAGGCCCAGGTGGAGCTGCAGGCGGTCGCGGCGCGGGCCCAGGAGCTGGCGCAGACGGCGCAGGGCCTGCAGGCGCACGGGGACTCCATGAAGGTGCGCGCGGAGCTGCTCCAGGAGCGGCTGGCCGAGGTCAAGGCGCACGCCGGATCGATCAAGCCGAAGAAGGCCTGATCCGCAGGTCACACCGGTTGCTGCAGAAACATGCAGCGCCTGCCGTCCCACGTTGACGCTGGTTCTCGTGATGGTCGACACTTCACCTGCGGGCGAGCCCCGCCGGGCCGCGTACCATTAGTCCGGAACTACCTGGTTCAAACCCCTCATCTTTCTGACTGGAGCAAACATGGGCGCCCTGAAGCCGTGGCACCTCATCCTCGTGGTCGTGGTGCTGGTGATCCTCTTCGGCTCGAAGAAGCTGCCGGACGCGGCCCGTTCGCTCGGTCGCTCGATGCGCATCTTCAAGGCCGAGACCAAGGCACTGTCCGAGGACGGCAAGGACGCGACCGCCGAGAAGGCCGACGCGCAGGTGACCTCGCAGCAGCCGCTCGACGGCCAGGCCTCCGCCAAGCCCGTCGTGGACCCGGTTCAGCGCCAGCAGCACTGATCCCCGAACCCCCGGGCTGGCAGACGTGAAGAACCCCCTGACACGTCGCGAGCCGTCCCAGCGTGAACGCGCTGCGGACGGCTCGATGACGCTCATCGAGCACATCAAGGAGCTGCGGGACCGCCTGTTCAAGGCGAGCCTGGGCGTGATCCTGGGCCTCATCGTCGGCTTCATCGTCGCGCAGGACGTCTTCGACCTGCTCAAGGTGCCGTACTGCAACCTGCCGCGCGATCCGGGCACCGATTGCGAGTTCATCCAGCTGGGCCCGGCCGACGCGTTCATCCTCAAGCTGAAGCTCGCGCTGTGGGTCGGCCTGATCGTCGGCGCCCCGGTGTGGCTGTACCAGCTGTGGGCGTTCGTGGCCCCCGGCCTGCACCGGCACGAGCGCAAATGGGCGTACATCTTCGCCGCGATCGCCGGCCCGCTGTTCGCGGCGGGCGCGATCCTCGCCTACGTGGTGGTGGAGAAGGGCCTGGCGTTCCTGCTCGAAGCCGGTGTCACCGGTGTGGAGCAGTCGCTGGAGGTCACGCAGTACATCTCCTTCGTCACCGGCATGATCCTGCTGTTCGGCATCTCGTTCGAGTTCCCGCTGCTGCTGCTCATGCTGAACTTCACCGGCGTGCTCACCGGGCGCCGGATGCTGGGCTGGTGGCGGATCGCGGTGTTCCTGGCGTTCGTCTTCGCCGCGGTGACCACCCCCGACCCGGGCCCGTTCGGCATGACGCTGTTCGCCGGGGTGCTCAGCCTGCTGTACTTCATCGCGGTGGGCGTGTCGATGCTCAACGATCGGCGCAAGGGACGCGGCAAGCCGGTGTACGAGGGCCTGAGTGATGACGAGACGTCTTCACTCGACGACTACGACACCGATAGCATCACGCCCGGTGAGCGTATCGAAGCGGTGGCGCCGGTGGCCGGTGCCGAACCGATCGAGCGTCGCTACGACGACATGACCTGACCCGTCGCGGGCACCCCGCCGCGACCTAGGAGCGGCGGATGAGCGGCGACGAGATCGTGGTACTGCGCAACCCCGGTGCCGGCCGAGGCCGGCACCGGGGTTCGCTGCCTGGAGTGCTGGAGCGCCTGGGGGCGGCGGGCCGTCCGGTACGCGTGCTGGACGCCGGCTCCGCGGCCGGGGCCGAGGCCGCCTGCCGGGAGGCCGTGGCCGAGGGCGCCGCCGCGCTGGTGGCGATGGGCGGCGACGGCACGGTGCACGTGGCACAGCAGGCCGTCGCGGGCACGGGCGTGCCGCTCGGGGTGATCCCGGCGGGCACCGGCAACGACTTCGCCACCTCCGCCGGGCTGCCCGCCGACCTGTACGCCGCCGCCGACGGGATCACCGCGGCGCTGCGCGAGGCGCGCGGCCGGCGGCTCGACCTGGCCCGGATCACCACCCTGGACGGCGGCGTGCGCTGGTACGGCGCGGTGCTAGCGGCCGGGTTCGACGCGATCGTCAACGAGCGCGGCAACCGCATGCGCTGGCCGCGCGGGCCGGTCCGCTACGACATCGCGATCCTGCTGGAGCTGGCCCGGCTGCGCCCGCGCCGCTACACGGTGACCGTGGACGGGCAGACCAGCACCATGGACGCGGTGCTGCTGGCGGTGGGCAACACGGCGGCGTACGGCGGCGGCATGCGCGTCTGCCCCGACGCCGACCCGGCCGACGGGCTGCTGGACATGGTGTGGGCCGAGCCGATCTCGCGCACCACGCTGATCCGCATCAAGCCGCGCGTCTACCGCGGCACGCACGTCACCCATCCGAAGGTGCACACGCTACGGGCCCGGGAGATCACCCTGGCCGCCGAGGGCATCGTCTGCTACGCCGACGGGGAACGCATCGCGCCGCTGCCGGTCACCATAACCGCCGTGCCGCAGGCCGTCACTCTTCTCGCCTGACCGGGCACAGCGCGGACCCCACCGTACGCCATGCTGGTCAAGCGGGCTGAACGCGCGATGAACGCGGCCGGTGCCCGGGACGGACACCGGCTGAACGTCAGGCGGGCAGCACCCCGTCGTAGGCGACCTCCAGGTGGATCGGCCCGCGCAGCACGGGGCTGGGCCGGTACGGCGGCGGGTCGGCCACCAGCCGCGGGTTCTGCAGCCGCTTCGCCAGCGCGGTGAGCGCGAGCTGCGCCTCCAGCCGGGCCAGCGGCGCGCCGAAGCAGTAGTGCACGCCGTTGCCGAAGGCCAGGTGCACGTTGCCGGTCCGGTCCGGGTCGAACCGGTCCGCGTGCGGGATGCAGTCGGTGTCGCGGTTGCCCGACGCCAGCACCAGCGTGATCGGGTGTCCGCTGCGGATCGTGGTGCCGCCGATCTCGATGTCGGCGACCGCGGTGCGGTTGGGCAGGAAGTGCACCGAACCCTCGTACCGGAGCAGCTCCTCGACCATGCGGACGCTGAAGTCGGGCTCGGTGCGCAGCCGCTCCAGCACCTCGGGATGGCGCTGCAGGGTCAGCCAGCCGTTGGCGATCAGGTTCACCGTGGTCTCGTGCCCCGCGACGAGCAGCAGGATCAGCGCCGAGAACAGGTCGCCGCCCTCCAGCCGCCCGTCCGGGCCGTCGTCGGTGACGAAGCCGGACAGCATGTCCTCGCCCGGGTTCGCGCGCTTGCTCTGCGCGAGCTGGAACATGTACATGCCGAGCTGCTGGATCGCGTCGGTGCGCATCTTCGTCAGCTCCGGCGACGACTTGCCGGTCGAGTCGACCAGCGGGCCGACCCACTGGCTGAAGCGCGGCTCGTCCTCCTCCGGCACCCCGAGCAGCTCGCAGATCACCGCCACCGGGAACGGGTAGGCCACGTCGTCGACGAGGTCGCACTGCTGCCGCCCGGCCAGGTCGCCGACGAGCCGGTCGACGATCGCCTCTAGCTTCGGGGTCAGCTTGTCGATGCGGTCCGGCCGGTGCGGCGGGCCGAACTGGCGCATCGCGATCCGGCGCAGCGTGTCGTGCCGGGGCGGGTCGGTGCGGATGAAGCTGGGCGGCAGGTTGCCGGTCTGCGCCAGCGGCCCGGCCTTCTCGGCGAACTCCGGCAGCAGGTTCGCCGCGTCGGAGCTGATCCGCGGGTCGTGCAGCAGCGCGTAGATCTCCCGGTAGGTGCCGACCACGTAGGTGCCGTCGGCCTCCTGCCACACCGGCTGGCTGCGCAGCTTCTCGTACAGCGGCCACGGGTTGGCCCGGTTGCCGTAGTCGAGGATCTCCTGGAACAGGCTGGGCTCGGTCATCGTGCTGTCTCCTCAGCGGCGCCGGGACGAGCGGACCAGGGTGGCGCGGCGCTCGCTGGGGTCGTGGCCGGTGACCACGACGGTCGCGTCGTGGGCCGGGAACACTCGCTCCGGGAACTCGGCCGGCATCGGCGAGCCGTCGGCGGGCGGGTTCGTCATGCCGTACGGCAGCGGGAACGGCGCCGCCTGCTCGATCAGCTGCTGGTAGAAGTCCAGCCACTTGCCCTGGTTCCAGCTCACCGCGCCGACCACGCGGCCCTTGTAGCCGTACGCCGCGACGAACTGGCGGCTCTCCACGGTGCCCTGCGTGATCGCGATCTGGTCGGCGATCGGCGGCACGCCCACCGACTTGATGTTGTGCCCGAACTGCAGCGACCAGAACGCGGGCATCTCCAGGTGGGGCCAGCGCTCGCTCTCACTGCTGATCATGTTGTGCGCGGCGACCTCGGCCTGGGTGACCGCGTTGCCCCAGTGCTCCATGGCCAGGAACTGGTAGCCGAACATCGGCTGCGGCTGGCGCGCCACGTCACCGGCCACGAACACGTCGTCGGTGACCAGGCCCGCCGCGGTGAACGCGCGGCAGCCCGCGTCGCAGGCCAGGCCCCACACGCCCACGGCCAGCCCGGCGCTCTCCAGCCACTCCACGTTGCGGATGCCGCCCAGCGCGACGACGGCGACGTCCACCTCGATGGTGGTGCCGTCGGACAGCACCGCGCGGCGCAGCTTCCCGTCCTCGCCCTGCAGCGAGTTGACCTTCGTGTGGGTACGCAGGTCGACGCCGTGCTCGCGCATGACGCCCGCCGAGATGCGGCCGATCACCCCGCCCAGCGCGCCGACCAGCGGGGCGGTCCCGGCCTCGGCCACGGTCACCGGGATGCCCAGCTCGCAGCAGACCGACGCCATCTCCGAGCCGGTGAACCCGGAGCCGATCACCAGCACCCGCTTCGGCCCGGCCATCAGCCGCTCGCGCAGCCCGGCGGCGTCACCCCGGGTGCGGATGGTGAACACGCCGTCCAGCGCGGCCTCCTCCGGCACGGGCCACGGGCGGGCCCGGACACCGGTCGCCACGAGCAGCCGGTCGAACTCCACCTCCTGCCCGTCGGCCAGGCGCACCCGCTTGCGGTCCAGGTCCAGCGCGGTCGCGGCCACGCCGAGCCGCCAGTCGGCGTCGATGTCGCAGTGCCGGGGCAGCGCGGTGTCGGCCGAGTGCACCCAGCCGGTCTGCACCTGCTTCGACAGCGGCGGCCGGTCGTACGGCCCCTCGGCCTCGTCGCCGATCATCGTGATCGAGCCGGTGAAGCCCTCGGCCCGCAGCTGCTCGGCGGCCTTGAGCCCGGCCAGCGAGGCGCCGACGATGACGACCCGCCCCTCGCGGCGCAGCCGGTCGCCCTTGGCCGCGACGACGGTCTGCTCGGGCGGGGGCGTGGGCAGGTCGGCCAGGTCCACCTGGATCGCCTGCACCGGGCAGGCGGCGGCCGCCCGCAGCACCTTGAGCCGCTGGTCGGCCGGCGGCGCCGGATCGAACATGAGGGCCTCGTCGCCGACCATCCGGAACGCGTCGGGCGCCAGGAACGCGCACTGCGCATATCCCTGACACTTGGTCAGGTCCACCACCACACGCATGGCCTCATTCTTCGCGCCCCACGCCGCCGAACAGGGCGAATCCCCCAACTCGGCCAGCCGGTTCTCCGGCCGCCGGGCGAAGATCACGGTTTCGTGTCAGAAAGTGCGGCGTAACCGCAGTTCTTGACACGAACGCGCGATCATCACCCCGCCCGCGAGGCGTCAGTGGCGCGGGACGGCCAGCGCGACGCTGCGGTGCAGCCCGTTCGGGCGGCCGGGGCCGGCCGCGGGGATGACCAGCGCGGAGCAGCCCGCCGTGACCGCCCCGGCGTCGGCGGGGGTGTCGCCGATCATGAGGACCCGCTCCGGGTCGACCGCGAGCATCCCGCAGGCCCGCAGGAAGATCTTCTGGTCCGGCTTGATGCAGCCCACCTCGTACGACAGCACGATCGCGTCGAACAGCGCGGTCAGCCCCCAGGCGTCCAGCATCGGGCGCAGGTCGAAGCCGATGTTGCTGACCAGCCCGGTGCGCACCCCGGCGGCCCGCAGCGAGGTCAGCGCGCCCATGGCGTCCGGGTACGGCGTCCAGGTCGCCGGGCGCAGCACCCGCTCGTAGAGGGCCTCGGGCAGGCCGGGCACGTCGTTGGGCACGGTCGCGGCCAGCCCGGTGTAGACCTGCCGGTGGGCGTGCTCGTAGAGGTCCCGGTCGGCCCACGCCTCGGCCAGGTGCGGCGGCACCCGCACGGGGCGCGCCACGCCGGGCAGCGCGCCCGCCGTGGCGAGCCGGTCGGCCAGCACCGTGGCCTTGCCCCGGTCCAGCGTCACGCCGCAGTCGGCGGCCGCGGCGCTCACCCATGCCACCGGGTCGATCGTGGTGGCCAGGGTGCCGTGGAAGTCGAACAGCACGGCATCGAGGGCTCTGGGCGCGTCGATCCGTCCCGGGTGGGAGCTGGGCTGGGACTGCGACTCGGGCACGTCAGCAGGATACCGACCTGCACTCGGTGGGGGTTGTCGCCTAGCCTTGCGATTATGACGAGCCCCGCCGAGCGGCACCCGGAAACCGGGAAGGCCGCCCGACCAGCCCGACCAGCGACCCCTCCGGAAGGCCGTAAGTCACCCGTGCTCACCCCGTTGGTCGGCGAGTTCGCCGCCGGGCTCAGCTTCGCCCTCGACCCGTTCCAGATCACCGCCTGCGCCGCGCTGGAGCGGGGCAGCGGCGTGCTGGTCTGCGCGCCCACCGGCGCGGGCAAGACCGTGGTCGGCGAGTTCGCCGTGCACCTGGCCCTGCAGCAGGGCCGCAAGTGCTTCTACACGACGCCGATCAAGGCGCTGTCCAACCAGAAGTACCACGACCTGGTGCAGCGCCACGGCGCGGACAAGGTCGGCCTGCTGACCGGCGACAACTCCATCAACGGCGACGCGCCGGTGGTCGTGATGACCACCGAGGTGCTGCGCAACATGCTGTACGTGGGCTCGTCGGCGCTGCAGAACCTGTCCTACGTGG
Organism: Catellatospora bangladeshensis; assembly: GCF_016862575.1. Taxonomy (GTDB): domain Bacteria; phylum Actinomycetota; class Actinomycetes; order Mycobacteriales; family Micromonosporaceae; genus Catellatospora; species Catellatospora bangladeshensis. The sequence goes on from NZ_BONF01000045.1 coordinate 85,786, forward strand.
TCATGGACGAGGTGCACTACCTGGCCGACCGGTTCCGGGGGGCCGTGTGGGAGGAGGTCATCATCCACCTGCCCGCCTCGGTCACGCTGGTGTCGCTGTCGGCGACCGTGTCCAATGCCGAGGAGTTCGCCGACTGGCTGGTGACCGTACGCGGCCGGACCGAGGTCGTGGTGAGCGAGCACCGGCCGGTGCCGCTGTGGCAGCACATGCTCGTCGGCAAGCGCATGTTCGACCTGTTCCACGACTCCGAGGCCGCGCGCGCCCACGAGGTGCACCCCGAGCTGCTGCGCTACACGCGCGAGCTGGGGCGCCGGCTGGAGCTGGGCGAGATCCGGCGCGGCCGCGGCCCGCGCAACCGGCGCGGCCCGGCGGTGAACCGGCCCGACATCGTGGACCGGCTCGACGGCGAGGGCCTGCTCCCGGCGATCATGTTCGTGTTCAGCCGGGCCGGCTGCGACGCGGCCGTGCAGCAGTGCCTGCAGTCCGGGCTGCGGCTGACCTCGCCGGAGGAGCGGGTCGAGATCCGCGAGGTGGTGGAGCGGCGCATCGCCAACATCCCGAACGAGGACCTGGCCGCGCTGGGCTACTGGGACTGGCTGGACGGGCTGGAGCGGGGCCTGGCCGCGCACCACGCGGGCATGCTGCCGGCCTTCAAGGAGGTCGTCGAGGAGCTGTTCGTGCGCGGCCTGGTCAAGGCGGTGTTCGCGACCGAGACGCTGGCGCTGGGCATCAACATGCCGGCCCGCTGCGTGGTGCTGGAGCGGCTGGTCAAGTACAACGGCGAGGCCCACGTGGACCTGACGCCGGGGGAGTACACGCAGCTCACCGGCCGGGCCGGGCGGCGCGGCATCGACGTCGAGGGCCACGCGGTGGTGGTCTGGACGCCGGACGTGGACCCGCGCCACGTGGCCGGTCTCGCCTCCACCCGGACGTATCCGCTGCGGTCGAGCTTCCGGCCGTCGTACAACATGGCGGTGAACCTGGTCGGCTCGGTGGGCGCCGGGCGCGCCCGGGACCTGCTGGAGTCGTCGTTCGCGCAGTTCCAGGCGGACCGCTCGGTGGTCGGCCTGGCCCGCCAGGTGCAGAAGAACAACGAGGTGCTGGCCGTCTACGACACCGAGCTGGCCTGCGAGCACGGCGACTTCGCGGAGTACTTCGCGCTGCGGGTACGCATCGCCGAGCGGGAGAAGCAGCTGTCGCGCAACAGCCAGCAGGAGCGGCGCGCGCAGGCGGTCGAGTCGCTGGAGCAGCTCAAGATCGGTGATGTGATCCGCATCCCCTCGGGCAAGCACGCGGGCCTGGCCATCGTGCTCGACCCGGGCGTGGGCGGCTTCGGCGAGCCGCGCCCGGTGGTACTGACCGAGGACCGCTGGGCCGGCCGGATCTCGGCGGGCGAGTTCGCGGGCGCGGTCGACGTGCTGGGCCGGGTGCGGGTGCCGCGGCACTTCAACCACCGGGCCCCGGCCGAGCGCCGCGACCTGGCCGCCACGCTGCGCAACCTGGACCTCGCGCGCGGCGGCGGCCAGCGGCGGCGGCGCGGCAACGGCAGCCACGAGGACAAGGAGCTGCTGGCGCTGCGCAAGGCGATGCGGGCGCACCCGTGCCACGCCTGCCCGGAGCGGGAGGACCACGCCCGCTGGGCCGAGCGGCGGCAGCGGCTGTTCCGCGACACCGAGGGCCTGCGGGACAAGGTGAGCAATCGCACCGGCTCGCTGGCGCGCACCTTCGACCGCATCTGCGAGCTGCTCACCGAGCGCGGCTACCTGGGCGCCGACGGCGAGGTCACCGCGCCCGGCCGGATGCTGGCCCGGATCTGGACCGAGGCGGACCTGCTGGTGGCCGAGTGCCTGCGCACCGGCGTGTGGGAGGGGCTGCAGCCGCACGAGCTGGCCGCGGCGGTCTCCGTGGTGCTGTACGAGGCCCGCCGCGACGCCGACGAGCAGGCCTCCGTGCCGCGCGGGGTGGTGGCGTCGGCCGTCGACGCGACCGTGCGCACCTTCTACCAGCTGGCTGTGGACGAGCGGCGGCTCGGCCTGGCGCAGACCCGGGAGCCCGACCTCGGCTTCGTCTGGCCGATGTACCGCTGGGCCAAGGGCGAGCCGCTGGCGAAGGTCCTCGCGAGCGGGCACAGCCTGGAGGGGGACATGCCGGCGGGCGACTTTGTCCGATGGGCGAGACAGGTCATCGATCTTCTCGGACAGATTGCGGACGCTACCGGTGCACCATCCGAGCTGCGTGAGACCGCTCGGGAGGCGATGAACGCGGTCAATAGAGGCGTACTTGCGTATACTGCGGTCGTCTGACCGAGTTGCTTGCCGAAACGACTCTCCGGAATCATGCAAGAAAGTGAGCGCTACTTAGCTTGCATGAGCTGAAAGGGTCGGGCGGATGGCCGACGTTCATCACTTCACCCACGGTCTGATCACCCCGGGCGTCGCGTACGCGCTGTCCATCCTGGGCTCGACCCTGGGGTTGATCTGCACCGCCCGGATGCGCACCGCCACCACCGGCAAGCAGCGCTTCTGGTGGCTGGTGCTCGCGGCGTGGGCGCTGGGCGGCACGGCGATCTGGGCCATGCACTTCATGGCCATGCTGGGCTTCTCGGTGATGGGCACCCAGATCCGCTACGACATCCCGCGCACCGCGCTGAGCGCGGTGGTCGCGATCGTGGTGGTCGGCATCGGCCTGTTCATCGTCGGCTTCGGGCGGCCCAACGTCGGCCGGATCGTGGTCGGCGGCGTCTTCACCGGCGTCGGCGTGGCCGGCATGCACTATCTGGGCATGTTCGCGATGCGCCTGGACGGCGAGGTGTCCTACGACACGAGCCTGGTCGCCGCCTCGGTGATCATCGCCGTGGTGGCCGCGAGCGTCGCGCTCTGGTTCACCGTCGTGCTGACCCGGCCGCTGGCGATCGCCGGCGCGGCGCTGGTGATGGGCGTGGCGGTGTGCGGCATGCACTACACCGGCATGGCCGCCATGTCGGTCCGGCTGACCGAGCCGACGCTGTCCGTCGGCGGCGCCTCGGCGGTGAACCTGCTGGTGCCGATCGGCGTGCTGGTGCTGCTGGTCATCGGCGGTCTGGTCTTCGCCATCGGCGCGGCGCCGACCGCGGAGGACCTGGCCGCCCGGGAGTACCTGGACAAGGTGCAGGCGGCCCGCGAGCAGGCCGCGATCGGCGCGCAGCGGGCCACCGTGCGCCGCCCGACCGCGTTCACCCCGCGCGGCGGCAACAACAACTGAGCGCCCCCTTCCCGATCGAAGCTCCCGTCCCGCGGCTCCAGCCGCGGGGGCGGGAGCTTCGATCATGCGGGGGTACGCGCGCCGCCCGGCGGTGTCCGGCCCGTGTGGCAGGCTGTTGCGCATGACCGCACCCCTGCTCGCCATCGACGCGCCCAGCCTGTACTTCCGCGCCTTCCACGGCGTGCCCGCCAAGGCGGCGATGGCCCCGGACGGCACCCCGGTCAACGCCGTGCGCGGCTTCCTGGACATGGTCACCACGCTGGTCAAGGGCCGCCGGCCGGGGCGGCTGGTGTGCGCGCTGGACAACGACTGGCGCCCGGCCTGGCGGGTCGCGCTGATCGGGACGTACAAGACGCACCGGCTGGCGCCGCAGGGCGGCGAGGAGGTGCCCGACGAGCTGGTGCCGCAGGTCGAGCTGCTGCTCCAGGTGCTCGACGCGTTCGGCATCGTGGCGTACGGGGTGGACGGCAACGAGGCCGACGACGTGCTCGGCACGCTCGCCGCGACGGCGCCCGCGCCGGTCGAGGTGGTCTCCGGCGACCGGGACCTGTTCCAGCTGGTCGACGACGCGCGCGGGGTGCGCCTGCTCTACGTCGGCCGGGGCGTGGCCAAGCTGGAGGACTGCGACGAGGCCGCCGTGCTGGAGAAGTACGGCGTCCCCGCCAACGGTTACGCGGACTTCGCGGCGCTGCGCGGCGACCCGAGCGACGGCCTGCCCGGCGTGGCCGGGGTGGGGGAGAAGACCGCCGCCCGCCTGGTGTCCCGCTACGGCAGCCTCGACGCGATCGTCGCGGCCGCCGCCGACCCGGCTTCCGACTTCGCACCCGGCGTCCGGAACAAGCTCGCCGCGGCGGCCGACTACCTGCTGGTCGCGCCGAAGGTGGTGCGGGTGGCGACCGACCTGAAGCTGCCCGAGCACGACCTGACCCTGCCCGCCGCGCCGCGCGACCCGGACCGCCTGCTGGCCCTGGCCGAGCAGTGGAACCTGGCCAGCCCCTGCAAGCGGCTGGTGGACGCGCTGGCGGCGAACGCCGCCTGACCGTCCCGCGCGTCGGCATAACCTCCGCCCGGCCGGGCATACGCTTGGAAAAGCGGAGGTAGACGGTGAGCGACATCGACGCGAGCGGGCAGCAGCACCCGGCGGAGGACCCGCACAAGCAGTGGAACCGCAACTACTCGGAGCTGCTGCAGGAACTGCGCGTGGCGCAGACGGGCGTGCAGATCCTGTTCGCGTTCCTGCTGACGCTGCCGTTCTCAGTCGGCTTCGAGAAGATCACCGGCAGCGAGCGGGTGCTGTACGTGGTGACGTTCATCTGCAGCGCGATCGCGGCGGCGCTGCTCATCGCCCCGGTGAGCTACCACCGGCTGGCGTTCCGGGAGGGCCGTAAGCCGCAGATCGTGCGCACCGCGCACCGGCTCGCCCAGTGCGGGCTCTTCTTCGAGATGGCCGCGATCGTCCTGGCCATCTACCTGGTGGTCGAGGTGGTCGCGGGAGTCCGCTGGGCAGCGCTCCTGGGTGCCGGGATGGCCCTGTTCTACATCCTGATGTGGTACGTCCTCCCCCTGGTCACCCGCCCCGACCGCGACTGACCCCGCACGCCCGCCGCCCGCCGCCCACACCGCCGCCCACGCCCAGCCCCGCCCCCACCCCGTCGATCATGAACTTAGGTGCGTGTTCGGCGGCGTGTCGCGCCCCTAACTTCATGATCGACGAAGGACGACGCGCAAGATCGGTGGTTCGTGTCGGGAAGTGCGCCCAGACCGCGGGATGTGACACGAAACGGCGATCTTGACGCGCTGGCGGCGCGGCGGAGCGGCACCGTGGTCGGGTCGTGCTCGGGACCCGGACATGCGGGAAGCCCGGCTTGTTTCACTGGGAAACATGTCGGGCTTCGACTTCAGGATAGGTCCGGTATTTCGGTAATGTCAACCCTCTGTTTCTAGGTGAGGGTGAAGTGGTCGTCGCGGCGGTGGGCGACGACGACGGGGCAGCCGGCGTGGTGGATGAGGGCCTGGCTGACCGAGCCGAGCAGCAGGCCGGTGAAGCCGCCCAGGCCGCGGCAGCCGACGACGACCATGAGCGCGCCCATGGACTGCTCGGTGAGCGCGGCGGCGGCCGACGACTCGACCGTGACGCGGTGCAGATCGATGTGCGGGTGCTGGTCGTGCCAGCCTGCCAGCGAGGTGTCCAGCACCGACTGCTCCTGGTCGCGCAGCGTGTCCACGTCGTACACGAACGGCATGCCGGCCGCCCCGGTGGTGATCGGGCCCATCCAGGCGTGCACGGCGGTGATGCCGCAGCCCCGGAGCTCGGCCTCGGCGAAGGCGAACGCGAGCGCGGTGCCCGACTGCGGCGAGCCGTCCACGCCCACCACGATGCGGCCCACCGCACCCTGGCCGGCCCGCTCCGGCGGCGCGGGCGGGCGGACCACCACCACCGTGCTCTTGCCGTGCATGGCCACCTGGAGGCTCGTGGAGCCGAGCATCAGGTCGTGGAAGCCCCCGTGGCCCCGGCTGCCGACCACCACCATGGACGCGGTCTCGGACTCCCTGATCAGACCGTGGGCGGGGTCGTCGCGCAGCACCTCGGCGGTGAGCGTGACGTCGGGGCGCTGCTCGCGCACCTCGGCCATGGCGTGCTCGGTGACCTTGTGCCCGGCCGAGGTGAGCGCGACGTCCTCGGTGCTGCTGCCCTCGCGCGGGCCGGGGTCCTCGCTCACGTACACGATCTTCAGGGGCAGGCCGCGCAGCGCCGCCTCGTCGGCCGCCCAATGCAGCGCCACCGTGGCGGCGGGGGAGCCGTCCACGCCCACCACCACCGGACCGGTCAGCTCGACGGTCATCGCACGCCTCCCTGCGATCGCCTGGCCGCTACCACCACTATGTCCCCTTTCGGGCCCGGTGGCGGCGAAACCGCATGAGCTTGCCCACAGAGCCGCAGCTCAGCGGCTCGCGGCTCAGGCGGCGGCCGGTTAGGGTCGCGCGCATGCAGTACTGGTGGGCCCGCGTCCCGTTCGGTCTGGTGTTGACGTTCGGCATGCCCGCGGTCATCGCCTTCCTGTGGCTCAAGGTGCCCGACGTCTGGCACGGCCGGTCCCGCTGGACGTCGCCGGACCACGCCGGGAACGAGGGCCGCCTCTACCGGATCCACCCGCGCAGTTACGTGACGGGGATCCTCCCGCTCACCGCGCTGGCCGGAGCGCTCACGGCGCTGGGCATGACGCTGGCCCAGGAGTGGTGGTTGCGGGTGGGGCTGTTCCGGGTGACGATCCTGCTGGCCGCGCTCGCGGTGCCGCTGACCGTGCTGCAATGGGTGGTCAACGCGTTCAACCGTCCGGCGATGCTGGTGCCGCCGGTGTATCGGCACCTGCCGGGGTGGGTGGGGCAGCGCTGGCCGCGCCTGCGTACCAAGGGCATGGCTCCGCCGGAGACCGCCGCCACCCGCCGCGCCGCGCGGCGTGCCCGGCGCCGGGCCGCTGCGGGCCGGGCCTGAATCCGGACGGGTGCGATTCCCTAACGGCCGTTAAGCTGGCTCCATGTCCAGCGTTACCCGCCTGCTTCCCACCCCCGAAGCACACGACCTGCTCGAACTCACCCGCGAACTGGCGGACAAGGAGCTCGCGCCGCATGCCGACGACTTCGAGGCACGCGGGGAGTTCCCCCGCGAGCTGATCCGCACCCTGGGCCGCTCCGGCCTGCTCGGCCTGCCCTACTCCGCCGAGTACGGCGGCGCGGAGCAGCCGTACGAGGTCTACCTCCAGGTGCTGGAGATCCTCGCCAGCCGCTGGGTCGGCATCGCCGAGGCGGTCAGCGTGCACACCCTGGCCTGCTACCCGGTGGCCCACCACGGCACCCCCGAGCAGCGCGAGCGCTGGCTGCCCGACATGATCGGCGGCGAGCTGCTCGGCGCGTACTGCCTTTCCGAGCCCGCCGGCGGCTCCGACGCGGCGAACCTGACCACCAAGGCCGTCCGCGAGGGCGACGCGTTCCGGGTCACCGGGACCAAGGCGTGGATCACTCACGCGGGCGTGGCCGACTTCTACAACCTGTTCGTACGCACCGGCGGCCCCGGCCCCAAGGGCATCTCCTGCCTGCTCGCCGAGGCGGGCACGCCCGGCCTGAACCCGCAGGCGCGGGAGAAGACGATGGGCCTGCGCTCGTCGCCGGTGGCGCAGATCGCGCTCGACGGCGCGGAGGTCCCGGCCGAGCGGCTGATCGGCGCCGAGGGCGAGGGTTTCCGGATCGCCATGGGCGCGCTGGACTCGGGCCGGCTCGGCATCGCCGCATGCGCGATCGGCCTGGCCCAGGGCGCGCTGGACTACGCGGTGAACTACGCCCGCGAGCGGGTGCAGTTCGGCAAGCCCATCATCGACCTGCAGGGGCTCGGCTTCATGCTGGCCGACGCGTCGACGCAGCTCGCCGCGGCGCGGGCGCTGATGCTGCACGCCGCGCGGCTGCGCGACGCGGGCCTGCCGTACTCGATCGAGGCGGCGAAGACCAAGCTGTTCGCCACCGACATGGCGATGCAGGTGACCACGGACGCGGTGCAGGTGCTGGGTGGGGCGGGCTACGTGGCCGACCACCCGGTCGAGCGTTACTTCCGCGAGGCGAAGGTGCTGCAGATCGTCGAGGGCACCAACCAGATCCAGCGTATGGTCATCGCCCGCTCGCTGGCCCGCGACTGACCCGCTGAGCAGCGCCGATCCGGGTGCGTGGCGTAGGCCGCCGCACCCGGATCGGCGTTTCCTGTTGTGCCCGCGGCGCCCGGGTGGTTCAATTCCTACAAAGCCGCTAGGAAAAGCAGGTGATTTGGATGATCGTGGCCGCCGGGGTCCGTGCGGACCATCTGACGACGGCGCGCAGGCTGGCCGCCCGCCCGGACGACTGGGACGTCGCACCGCGCTTCGATCCGGCCCAGCGCTGGTATCACCGCCTGCTCGACGAGCCCGGCCTGGAGGCCTGGCTGCTCACCTGGCTGCCCGGCCAGCAGACCGACCTGCACGACCACGGCGGCAGCGCGGGCGCGTTCGTCGTGGTCAGCGGCACGCTGACCGAGCGCACCGTGCACGTGCCGTCCGGCGGGGACGCCACGCTCGTCGAGCGGGCGCTGCCGTCCGGCGCCGGCCGGCAGTTCGGTGAGCACCACGTGCACCAGATCGTCAACGCCGGGCTGGTGCCCGCGGTGAGCGTGCACGTGTACGGGCCGGAGCTGAGGACGATGACGCGTTTCCGGCTGGAGCGCGGGCGGCTGGTCGTGGCCGCCGTCGACCGGGCGGGGGCACAGTGGTGAGCGTGACGGCGGCACCGGCGGGCTCCCGCAGCATCGACGAGATCCTGGCCGAGGCCCGGACCCGGCTGGACCGGCTCGACCCGCGGCAGGCGCATCAGGCGGCCGCGGAGGGTGCGGTGCTGGTGGACATCAGGCCCGCCGCGCAGCGCGCCGCGCACGGGGAGATCCCCGGCGCGCTGATCGTCGAGCGCAACGTGCTGGAGTGGCGGTTCGACCCGCGCAGCGACGCCCGGCTGCCCGTCGCCGGGGCGTACGACCTGCCCGTGGTCGTGTTCTGCCAGGAGGGCTACACCTCGTCGCTGGCCGCCGCGTCGCTGCAGGACCTGGGCCTGCACCGGGCGACCGACCTGGCCGGCGGGTTCGCCGCGTGGCAGGCCGCGGGGCTGCCGGTCGGCTGACCGGTCCAATCTCGATCTTGCGAGTGCGCGGTGGCCGTGGCAGGCTGCGGGAGGCCCGGTCATCGAGGAGGAGGGCGCGACAATGGCAGTCGACCCCCGGACGCTGATCCACGATTGGGACAGCTGGCACGCCGAGCGCGAGGCCGAGCTGCGCGCGCCGCACGGCTGGCTGAGCCTCACCGCGCTGCACTGGCTGGACGCCGAGCCGGCCGCCTTCCCCGGCGCCCCCGGCCGCTGGAGTGTGCACCCCGACGGGGTCCTGCTGCACGCCGAGCCCGGGGACGGGCTGAGCCACGGCGGCGGGGCGATCGAGGGCGAGCTGGTGCTCAGCCCGGCCGAGGGTGGCGCGGGCGTGACCCTGCAGCACGGCGAGCGCCTGGTGGAGGTCATCCAGCGCGGCGGCGCGTACGCGCTGCGCGTGCGCGACCCGCAGGCGCCGACCCGGACCGCGTTCACCGGCGTGCCCGCCTTCACGCCGGATGCGCGCTGGGTGCTGGACGCGAGCTTCGAGGCGTACGCGCAGCCGCGCAGGATGACCGTGGGCGCGGTCGTGCCGGGCCTGACCCACGAGCAGACCGCGCGCGGCGTGCTGCGGTTCGAGCTGGACGGGGTGGCCCACGCGCTGACCGCGATGGACGCCGGTGACGGCGGGCTGTCCGTGCTGTTCCGTGACGCGACCAGCGGCGTGAGCACGCACGGCGGCGCCCGCTCGGTGTCGGTGGACGAGCCAGGTGACGACGGCGCCGTGGTGCTCGACTTCAACCGCGCGGTCAACCTGCCCTGCGCGTTCACCGACTACGGCACGTGCCCGCTGCCGCCGGCGGAGAACGTGCTGCCGGTCGCGGTCGAGGCGGGCGAGCGCCACCCGCGCTGACCGCCTACCAGTGGCTGCCGCCGTGGCCCGCCTCGGCGTGGTGCAGCTGCTTCTTCAGCTTGCGCGGCATCCGTTCCTTCTTGTGCCGGCCCGCGTTGTGCGGGTGCGGTTCGAAGTCGGCCAGCGCCTGGAGGCCGTTCGGGGCCTCGTGCTGGTGCCTGCGGCGGCGGGCCACCAGCGCGGCGGCCCCGGCCGCGGCGGCCGACAGCAGCCCGGCGGTGATCCAGGTCGACTTGCTTGCCATCGCCATCTCCTCATGTCGCCTGCGCTCGACCTTAGTCCGTTCGGCGCTGATATGAGCCGATTTGCCGCTCTGGCGGGAGGCGTTACATGAGCGAAGCTCCCGTGCCGGCAGCGGCACGGGAGCTTCGATGACGAACGGGGTGGTCAGCTCGCGGAGACGCCGAGCACGTCGACCACGAACCGCAGCGGGCCGGGCAGGCGGGAGTCGGGGCCGTCGCCGTAGGCCAGGTCCGCCGGGATGTCCAGCTGGACCCGGCTGCCCACCTTCACGCCGACCAGGCCCTGGTCCCAGCCCTTGATGACGGAGCCGGTGCCGACCGGGGTCGTGAAGGCCTCGCTGCGGTTCCAGGAGGCGTCGAACTCCTCGCCGGTGACGTACTTGACGCCGACGTAGTTCACGGTGACGGTGTCGCCCGCCTTGACCGGAGCGCCCTTGCCCTCGACCAGCGTGGTCACCTTGAGCGTCTTCAGGTCGCCCGAGCCCTTGGTGACCGCGGGCTTGGTCTTGAGCGCCGGGTCGGCGCCCGCGGGCAGCGGCGGGAACTCCGCGTTGGCGGCCGGGGCGGTCGGGGCCGCGTTCGGGTCCTCGGCCGGGGCCGTCGCCGACGCGTTCGGGGTGGACGCCGTGGACTGGTCCGTGCCGTTGTCCCGGAACACGAGGAAGGCGAGGCCGATCATCAGCGCCACGCCGACGAACGTGCCGCCGACCGCCATGAACGCCTTACGGCGGCGGGCCGCCCTGGCCGCCGCGACGCGGGCCTCGCGCCGCTCCGCCTTGGTCGGCTTCCTGCTCTCGGCCGGTTGCGCCTTCGCCCGGTCCTTCACCTGCTCGCTCACGAGTCCTCGCATCTACGCCGCGCCTGGATGACTGCGCCGCGACCCTGTCGCGGCCGGACACACGCTACCCGGTCCGGGCCGCTCGCGCGCGGTTCACTGGAAGCCCGCCACGCGGTGCGGCACGTACGGCTCCTCCAGCGCGGCGACCTCCTCGGCGCTGAGCACGAGGTCGAGCGCGGCGACCGCGTCGTCCAGGTGCTGCGGCTTCGTGGCGCCCACGATCGGCGCGGTCACCCCGGGACGGCTCGCCACCCAGGCCAGCGCCACCTGCGCCCGAGGCACCCCGCGCTGCTCCGCGATCCGGGCCACCCGCGCGATGATCTCGGCGTCAGCCGCCTCCGATGCGCCGTAGAGGCCGTCGCCGAAGGCGTCGTCCTTGGTCCGCGCGGTGACCGCGTCGGGATCGCGGGTCAGCCGGCCGCGGGCCAGCGGGCTCCACGGGATGACGCCGATCCCCTCGGCGAGGCAGAGCGGCAGCATCTCCCGCTCCTCCTCGCGGTAGATCAGGTTGTAGTGGTTCTGCATGGTGGCGAAGCGGGTCCAGCCGTGCTGATCGGCCAGGTAGAGAGCCTTGGCGAACTGCCAGGCGTACATCGAGGACGCGCCGATGTAGCGGGCCTTGCCGGCCTTCACCACGTCGTGCAGCGCCTCCAGGGTCTCCTCCAGCGGGGTCGCCGGGTCGAACCGGTGGATCTGGTACAGGTCCACGTAGTCGGTGCCGAGCCGCCGCAGGCTGTGGTCCAGCTCCGCGATGATCGCCTTGCGGGACAGGCCGCGCCCGTTGGCACCCTCCCGCATCACGCCCCACACCTTGGTCGCGACGACCACCTCGTCGCGGTCGGCGAAGTCGCGCAGCGCCCGGCCCAGGATCTCCTCGCTGCTGCCCAGCGAGTACACGTTGGCGGTGTCGAAGAAGTTGACGCCCAGCTCCAGCGCCCGGCGGATGAACGGGCGCGCCTCGTCCTCGGGCAGGGACCAGCTGTGGCTGCCGCGGCCCGGCTCGCCGTAGCTCATGCAGCCCAGCGACAGCCGGGACACGTCCAGGCCGGTACGGCCCAGCTTCACGTACTCCATACCGCTAGATCCTTCACGCTCGGGCGGTGGCACGCGAGAGGTCGGCGAAGAATCCGGGGTAGGTCTTCGCCACACAGCGCGGGTCGTCGATCTCGATGCCGGCCGACCGCAGCCCGAGCAGGGACAGGCTCATCGCCATCCGGTGGTCGCCGTATGTGGCGAACCGGGTCGGCGCCGGGGCGCCCGGGTTGATGGTGAAGCCGTCGTCGTGCTCCTGCGCGTCGATGCCGGCCCGGCGCAGCTCGGTGACGACGGCGGCGAGCCGGTCGGTCTCCTTGTGGCGGATGAAGCCGATGCCGCGCACCCGGGTCGGGCCGTCGGCGTGCACGGCCACCGCGGCCAGCGTCTGCGCCGTGTCGGAGATGTCGGCCATGTCGACGTCCACGCCGCGCAGCGTGCCGGTGCCGGTCACGGTGATGCCGTCGGCGTCGCGCGAGACCCGGGCGCCCATGCGCTCCAGCACGTCGGCGAAGCGCACGTCGCCCTGCAGGCTGGCCGCGCCGAGCCCGGCCACCGTGATGCGCCCGCCGGTGATCGCCGCCGCGGCCAGGAAGTACGAGGCGGCGCTCGCGTCGGGCTCGATCGCGTACTCCGCCGCGCGGTAGCGGCCGGGGGCGGCGCCCAGCCCGTCGGCGTCCACCCCGAACGCGGACATCACGGCGGCGGTCATGGTCACGTACGGCACCGACACCAGTGCGGAGGTCAGCTCGACGGCCAGCCCTTGCGGCATCAGCGGCGCGGCCATCAGCAGCCCCGACAGGAACTGGCTGGACAGGTGGCCCGGCAGCGGGACCCGGCCGCGGTGCACCGGACCGGTCACCGCCAGCGGCAGCCGTCCCGCCTCGGCGGGCTCCTCGACCTGCGCGCCCAGCGCGCGCAGCGCCTCCACCAGCGGCCCGAACGGGCGGGCCCGCAGCTGCGCGTCGCCGTCCAGCACGCCGCGGGCCGGGCGCAGGGCCAGCGTGGGCAGCAGGAAGCGCGCGGTGGTGCCGGACTGGTTGGCGTACAGGGTGACCGGGCCGCTGGCGGTGCGCGGGTCGGTGCCGCGGACCTTCACCGTGGTGGCGGCCTCGTCCACCTCGACCTCGGCCCCCAGCGCGGTGATCGCGCCGAGCATGGCCCGGGTGTCGTCGGCGAACAGCACACCGGTCAGCGTGCTCGTGCCCTCGGCGAGCGCGGCGCACAGCAGGGCGCGGTTGGTGATGGACTTGGAGCCGGGCGGGCGCAGCGTGGCGTCCGGCGGCTGCTCCACCGGCGACAGCGCGAGCACGGGCGGCAGGGAGGCGGTCGACACGCGCCGAAGTATGCCCCTCGGGTCCGGCCGCCACGGCCCGTTACCCACTCTCTGAGATCACCGCTGGTCAGCGGTCCGGATAGAGGGCCTTGGCGAGTTCCCCGAAGAGCGGGGTGGCGTGGTCGGTGTCCAGGTCGGAGCGGTTGATCTCGACGACGATGGTGGCGCCGGTCTCGGGCAGGAAGAACATGGCGGAGTTGTACCCGAGGATGGTGCCGTTGTGGCCGAGGTAGCCGTCCACGTCGGCGATGCCGAGGCCGTACGACACGGCGGCGCCCGGCGTCAGCGGCACCGTGCGCAGCCGCTCCCGCTGCATGCGCTCGCTGAGCAGCGCCCCGCGGGCCAGCTCGGCGGCCCAGATGCGCAGGTCGTGCAGGTTGGACACCATCGCCCCGGCGGCTCCGGCGTAGCCGGGATTGGAGTAGGTGACGTCGCGGGCCGTGCCGGCGCCGCCCGGATCCGGCCTGTCGTCGTAGCCACGCGCGAACGGCGCCGGCAGGGTGGCCGTCGCCGGATAGCTGGTGTTGTCGAGCCGCAGCTTGGCGACGATCTCGTCCTCGATCCAGTCGCCGATCGGCCGTCCGGTGACCCGCTCCAGCACCAGCTCCAGCAGGATGTAGTTGGTGTCGGAGTAGTGGAAGGCGGTGCCTGGCGCGAAGTACGGGTCGTGCGCGCGGGCGATGTCCAGCGCGTCCTGCGGCCCGAACGAGCCGGTCGGGTCGGCCTGGTAGCGGGCGATGAAGGCGGCGTCCTCGGTGTAGCTGTAGATGCCGGAGGTCATGCCGAGCAGCTGCCGGATCGTGATCGCGTTGCCGTCCGGCCAGTCGACGTAGCGGCTGAGCGGGTCGTCGAGGCCGAGCAGCCCGCGGTCGGCGAGCTGCAGGATCGCGGTGCCGGTGAAGGTCTTGGTGATGCTGGCGACGCGCATCCGGTCGGCGGCGTTCATCGGCCGCCCGGTCTCCTGATCGGACAGCCCGACCACGCAGATCCAGCTGCCCCGGCCGGGCACGAACACTCCGGCGACCACGCCGGGCGCCTTCGCGGCCTCGCGCGTGCGGTCGACCGCGGACTTCATCAGGTCGCGCTCGGCCGCGGTGAAACCGAAGGCGGCCTGCGGGCAGTCACCCGGGGCCGCGGCACGGGCGGGGAACAGCCCGATGGTCAGCGTCAGCGCCGCCGCGGCGGCCAGCGCCACCATCATGTGCCAGCTCTTCACACCCGTTTCCCCCGTCCTGTCGGGGCGCGTCGCCCGTCCGGGCGGAACCGGCACACCGTGCCGCGCGACGGCGGCGGGACCGGCCGATTCCGGGGCACAGCCGTCATCGCCAGTCTACCGGCGCCAACCCACCAACACGGACAAACCGCCGAGTCGTGTCAGCGTCACCGCGACGGCTCCCGCCACTGCCCGGATCAGTGCCGCCGCGACGCCTCCAGCAGCAGCAGGACCAGGCCCGCGAGCGCGTCGGCGGTCTGCTCGGCGGGGCGCAGCGGCAGCACGATGTGGCTGACCACCAGCCGGATCACGGTGTCCACGGCGAACGTCAGGTCCTCGGCGGGCAGCGGCGGCAGATGCGCGGCCGCCCACTCCAGCAGCGGCACCGCCGCCTGCGCCATGACCACGTCGGAGCGGGTCGTCAGGTATGCCAGGAGCGGGTCCGCGCCGCCCCGCGAGCTGGTCAGGATCACCCGGATCAGCGGGTTGACCGCCGCCTCGTCCAGGGTGAACCGCACCGCCGCGGCGACCGCGCTGCGCACCTGCCCACCGTGCGCGAACAGCGCCTCCCGCACCCCGGCGACGAATCGCTGGATCTCCGCGTCGGCCATCGCGTCGGCCAGCCCGGCGCGGCCGCCGTACTCGTTGTAGACGGTCTGGCGGCTCACCCCGGCCAGCTCGGCCACGGTGGACATGCGCACCGCCGCCCAGCCCCTGGTCACGGTGAGCTGCCGCGCGGCGGCCACGATCGCGGCCCGGGTGGCGTCCCGGTCCGGCCTGCTGACGGTCAACATCCCATGACTTTACAAAATACTCATGATTGTCAACAGTCGATCGCGATGGGATTCTCGGCGTACCCCCTCATCGTGGAGGCGTCCATGAGCGACACCGTCTGGCGCGACCCCCGCCGCTTCCTCTGGCCCGCCGCCCTGCTCGTGCCCACGCTGCCCTTCCAGGGGCTCGCCGTGGCCCGGGGCGGCCACGAGTGGGGCTGGTGGATCACCCCGCTCGTCGTGTTCGGACTGATTCCGCTGGTCGACCTGCTGATCGGCGACGACCGTGCCAACCCGCCCGACGAGGCGGTGGCCGCGCTGCAGGCCGACCGTTACTACCGCGTGCTCACCTACCTCTACCTCCCGCTTCAGTACGCGGCGCTGGCCGCCTGCTGCGCCGCCTGGGCCGCCGGCGGGCTGAGCTGGTTCGGGGCCACCGGGCTGGTGCTCAGCGTCGGCATCGTCAACGGCATCGCCATCAACACCGCCCACGAGCTGGGCCACAAGCGGGAGTGGCTGGAGCGCCGGCTGTCGAAGATCGCGCTCGCGCCCACCGGCTACGGCCACTTCTACGTCGAGCACAACCGCGGCCACCACGTACGCGTCGCCACCCCGGACGATCCGGCCAGCGCCCGGCTGGGGGAGAGCTTCTGGGCGTTCCTGCCGCGTACGGTGCTGGGCAGCCTGCGCTCGGCCTGGCGGCTGGAGGCCGCGCGCTTCCGGCTGCGCGGCCGCAGCCCGTGGACCTGGCGCAACGACGTGCTCAGCGCCTGGTCGCTGACCGTGGTGCTGTTCGCCGCGCTCACGGCCTGGTTCGGGCCGGTGGTGCTGCCGCTGCTGCTGATGCAGGCCGTGGTCGGGTTCGGGCTGCTGGAGGTGGTCAACTACCTGGAGCACTACGGCCTGTCCCGGCCGCGCAACCCGGCCGGGCGCTACGCCAAGGTGGACCCGCGGCACAGCTGGAACAGCGATCGCGTGGTCACCAACGTGTTCCTGTTCCAGCTCCAGCGGCACAGCGACCACCACGCCAACCCGTTGCGCCGCTACCAGGCGCTGCGCAGCTTCGACGCCTCGCCGCAGCTGCCCGCCGGGTACGCCACCATGATCGTCGTAGCGCTGGTCCCGCCGCTGTGGCGGCACCTGATGGACCGGCGCGTGCTGGCCCACTACGGCGGCGACCTCGGCGCCGCCAACGTGCACCCACCCGCCCTGACCCGCCTCACCACCCGCCACCCGGCAGCCGCCCCGCGGCCAGGTTCATGATCGGCGTTTCGTGTCAAGAT
>NZ_BONF01000046.1 GCF_016862575.1 Catellatospora bangladeshensis
TCTACGCATAGCGTTAAGAAGGTGCCCTTCCTTCGCCTCAGTTCGGGGGGATCACGCGGAGGTGGCCGCGGCGGCCGGGGGTGGGCGGGCCGGCGTAGGGCGGCGGCTCGGGGGCCTGGCGCGGGGCGGGGCGGGCCGCCTCGCGGACGGCCTCGGCCAGGGCGACCAGGTCGTCGGTGGTGGGCGGCGGCGGCTCGAACTCGCCGTCGTGGCGGACCAGGTCCCAGCCGCGCGGCGCGGTCAGGCTCAGCGCGTGCGGCTCGCACAGGTCGTACGTGTGCGGCTCCTGGTACGCGGCAAGCGGGCCGACCACCGCGGTGGACTCGGCATAGACATAGGTCAGCGTTGCGACCGCCTGCCGGGGGCAGCCGTTACGAGAGCAACGCCGTGGAGACCTCACGGCGTGTGACGTTATCGCCCCGCCGGGCATCGGTGAACCGGAAACGCCGCGACACGCCGAGGGAAGGATCACGCCCCGGTACCGAGGCCCGCGACTGGCGCGCGGGGATACATTGGCGAAGTGACCAGTCCCGCCCGCCGCCGCCCGACACTCGCCCGCCGCCGCCGTGACCGCCACGGCAGGGGGATGCGGGGCCGGTTGGTGCCCGCGAGCGTGCCCCTGGCGCGGACCAAGGCCGAGGTGTTCGACGAGCTGGTGCTGGACACGGTCGAGTCGCTCGAGGCGCGTTTCGCCAACGAGCTGGCCGGGGTCGAGTTCGCCGTCGAGGACGTGCCGCCGGACCTGAACGTGTACGACTCCGACGTGCTGGAGGACGGGCGGGTGCCGCTGGCGCGGCTGCTGCCGGGACGGCCGGGCCGGCACGGGGTGCCGCCGCGGATCGTGGTCTACCGGCGTCCGCTGGAGTTCCGCGCCTCAGATCGGGACGACCTGGGCGAGCTGGTGCGTGACGTGATCGTGGAGCAGGTCGCGAACCTGCTCGGGCTCAACCCCGACGACCTGGCCTGAGCCCTCGGCACAGCCCTGAACCGCGGAAGAGCTGCCGGGCCGTCCCCCAACGGCCCTGGCAGCTTCCACGTCTTCAGACCGCGCGGCGCTTGAGCTTGCGGCGCTCGCGCTCGGACAGTCCACCCCAGATGCCGAAGCGCTCGTCGTGCGAGAGCGCGTACTCCAGGCACTCGGACTTGACCTCGCAGCGCGAGCAGATGCGCTTGGCCTCGCGGGTAGAACCACCCTTCTCAGGGAAGAACGCCTCCGGGTCAGTCTGGGAGCACAGTGCGTGCTCCTGCCACTCGGGCGCGTTGCCCAGCAGATCCGCCACGACGGGGCGACCGTCCATCTCCGCTGCCTCCTTATTGCGCGCCGACACGCGGTCGGCGCAACCCCCCACCTGGGAAGCGTTTGTCCACATAGGCGGTTTTGTGGATGCCGCTACCTCCAGCCCCACGCAAAATTACACGTGTGTCGTACGTGCACCGTCAAGCTGACTCTGGTACACGTCCGGCAGGGCCGTTCGGCTCGGACTTCACCGTCCCGCCACTGCCCTATCGATTCAGACCCGAAACCGGTGACGGCATGTCGGGCGTGTCGCGACGAAATTCTGCTGGCGTGTCGAACTTGACGGACGGCGCTGACGGTCTTCGGACAGGAGTGAACCGCTAGCGGGCGTAACTCGTGGTACGCCGGCGAGCGGGGCGGCCCGCGGCCGCGGCGATGGCCTCCAGTTGCTCCACCGTACGTGCCGAGCCGTGCGCGGATCCGGCCATTCGGGAGATCGTCTCCTCCATGAGGGTGCCGCCGAGGTCGTTGCAGCCGCCGTTCAGCATGGCCACGGTGCCCTCGTCGCCCAGCTTCACCCAGGAGCACTGGATGTTGGGGATGCGCCCGTGCAGCAGCAGCCGGGCCATCGCGTGCACGACCCGGTTCTCCCGCCAGGTGGCCCCGGCACGGGCGATGCCGGCCAGGTAGATCGGCGCGTTGGTGTGCACGAACGGCAGCGCCACGAACTCGGTGAAGCCGCCGGTGCGGTCCTGCACCCCGGCCAGCACCCGGAAGTGGCCCAGCCAGTGCCGCGGGTGGTCGACGTGGCCGTACATCATCGTCGAGCTGGACCGGATGCCCAGCCGGTGCGCCGCCTCGACGGTCTCCACCCAGGCGGAGGTGGGCAGCTTGCCCTTGGTCAGCACCCAGCGCACCTCGTCGTCGAGGATCTCCGCGGCGGTGCCGGGGATGGTGTCCAGCCCCGCCTCCCGCAGCCGGGTCAGCCACTCCACGACGGGCACCCCCGCCTTCGCGGCCGCGGTGACGATCTCCATCGGCGAGAACGCGTGCACGTGCATGCCCGGCACCCGCTCCTTCACGGCGCGGACCAGCTCCGGGTACACCGAGACGGGCAGCTGCGGGTCGATGCCGCCCTGCACGCAGACCTCGGTGGCGCCGTCCCGCCAGGCCTCCTCGGCCCGGTCGGCGACCTGCCCGATGCTCAGCCGGTACGCGTCGGCGTCCCGCTCGCGCTGCGCGAACGCGCAGAACCGGCACCCGACGTAGCACACGTTCGAGAAGTTGATGTTGCGGTTGACCACGTAGGTCACGTCGTCGCCGACCGTGTCCCGGCGCACGTCGTCGGCGATGCGGCACAGCTCGTCCAGCGCCGACCCGTCGGCGTGCAGCAGCGCCAGCGCCGCCTCCTCGTGCACCGGCTCCAGCAGCGCCGCCGGGTTCTCCCGCGCGATCCGCAGCCCGGCCGCGAGCGCCCCGACGCTGACCGCCGGACCCGCCGTCCCGCTCGCGGGACCCGCGCTCGCCGCCGCCGGACCCGCGCCGACCGCCGCGCCCTCAGCCGCCTCGCCGACGGCCGACCAGTCGCCGTACACCGTGTCGAAGTCGCCGCGGCGATCATCGGTGCGGCCGCCG
The DNA here is from genome assembly GCF_016862575.1 of Catellatospora bangladeshensis. Lineage (GTDB taxonomy): Bacteria > Actinomycetota > Actinomycetes > Mycobacteriales > Micromonosporaceae > Catellatospora > Catellatospora bangladeshensis. The sequence continues at coordinate 2,873 of NZ_BONF01000046.1, forward strand.
CCGTCTATCTCGCGGTGCAGGTCGACACGGCCCGTGCCGCCCTCGACCTCGGGCTCCTGCCAGGGACGGCCGGTGACGGGCGCGTCGGCGACGGCCATGCCGCTCGCGTCGGCGAGGGCGCGCACGTGCGGGTGCAGCCGCGGGTCGATCCACCGGTCCGCGCCGCGCACGTAGCCCGGATACACCGTCAGCCGCTCGCGCAGCTCGAAGCCCGCCGCCTTCGTCAGGTCCGCCAGCTCGTCCAGGTGCGGCCAGGGGCGCTCCGGGTTCACGTGGTCCGGGGTGAGGGGCGAGACGCCGCCCCAGTCGTCGATCCCGGCCTTGACCAGCAGCTCGAACGACGCGTCGATCAGGTTCGGCGGGGCCTGGATGCGCATGCCCGGCCCGAGCAGCAGCCGGGTCACCGCGACCGTGGCGGCCAGGTCGCGCACCGAGGCGTCGGGAGTGGAGCGCATGGCCGTGTCCGGCTTGGCCCGGAAGTTCTGCACGATCACCTCCTGGAGGTGCCCGTACTCCCGGTGGCTCCGGCGCATCTCGAAGATCGCGTCGACCCGCTCGGCGTGCGTCTCCCCGATGCCGATCAGGATGCCCGTGGTGAACGGCACCCCGACCCGGCCCGCGTCGGCCAGCACCCGCAGCCGCACCGCGGGCTCCTTGTCCGGCGAGCCGTAGTGCGGCCCGCCCGGCTCGGACCACAGCCGCGTCGCGGTCGTCTCCAGCATCATGCCCATGCTCGGCGCCACCGGCCGCAACCGCTGCAGCTCCGCCCAGCTCAGCACGCCCGGGTTGAGGTGCGGCAGCAGGCCGGTCTCCTCCAGCACCGCGATCGCGACCGAGCGCAGGTAGTCCACGGTGGAGCCGTAGCCGCGCGCGTTCAGCCACTCCTGCGCGGCGGGCCAGCGCTCCTCCGGCCGGTCACCCAGCGTGAACAGGGCCTCCTTGCAGCCCAGCGCCGCGCCCTGCCGCGCGATCGCCAGCACCTCGTCGCGGTCCAGGTAGGCCGCGGGCAGCCGGTGCGGCACCGTCGCGAACGTGCAGTAGTGACACCGGTCACGGCACAGCCTGGTCAGCGGGATGAACACCTTCTTCGAGAACGTGATCACACCCGGCCGCCCGGCGTCGCGCAGGCCCGCGTCGCGTACCCCCGAAGCCAGGGAAAGCAACTCGTCGAAGGCCGCACCATGGGCACTGAGCAGGGCGGTCGCCTCCCCGGCGTCCAGTGCCCGCCCGGCCGCGGCGCGCTTCAGCGCGCGCGCCACCTCCGCGTCGGTGACCTTGGACTGGGCGGCGACCTCGCTGGACATGCCCGCCAGCCTACGACCCTGGCCCCGCCGCCCTCCCGCGGTGGGAGAGGATGTCGCCATGCGGATCGTGGTGCTGGCAGGCGGCATCGGCGGGGCGCGCTTCCTGTCGGGGGTACGGGCACACGCCCGCGCCACCGGCGCCGAGGTGACCGCCGTCGTCAACGTGGGCGACGACGTGTGGATGCACGGGCTGCGCATCACCCCCGACCTGGACTCGGTCATGTACACCCTGGGCGGCGGCATCGACCCCGAACGCGGCTGGGGCCGCGCGGGCGAGACCTGGACCGTCAAGGAGGAGCTGGCGAACTACGGCGCCGAACCCACCTGGTTCGGCCTCGGCGACCGCGACATCGCCACCCACCTGGTCCGCACCCGCATGCTCAACGCCGGCTACCCGCTGTCCGCGGTCGTCGCCGCGCTGTGCGACCGCTGGCAGCCCGGCGTCACCCTGCTGCCCGCCACCGACGACCGGGTCGAGACCCACGTCGTCGTCACCGACGCCGACGGCACCCGCGCCATCCACTTCCAGGAATGGTGGGTACGCCACCGCGCCGCGCTGCCCGCCGAGCAGTTCCGCTTCGTCGGCGCCGACACCGCCAAACCCGCGGCCGGGGTGCTCGACGCGCTCGCCGCCGCCGACGTCGTGCTGCTCGCCCCGAGTAACCCCGTCGTGTCCATCGCACCCGTGCTCGCCGTCTCCGCTCTGCGCGAAGCGCTGGTCAGCGGCTCCGCGCCCGTCGTCGGCGTCTCCCCGATCATCGGCGGCAGCCCCGTACGCGGCATGGCCGACAAGTGCCTCGCCGCGATCGACGTCCCGTGCACCGCCGAGGGCGTCGGCCGCCTCTACGGCGCGCGCGCCGCCGGTGGCGTACTCGACGCCTGGCTCGTTGACACCGGCGACGCGGGCACCGACGTGCCCGGCGTACGCGTCGGCGCCGCGCCCCTGTGGATGACCGACGACGACGCCACCGCCGCGATGGTCCGCGCCGCACTGGAACTGGGAGGAGCCGCATGATCGACGGGTTCACCGTGCTCGCCGTCCGGGGCATCCCCGACGTGCGGCCCGGCGACGACCTCGCCAAGCTGATCGTCACCGCCGCCCCGTGGCTCGCCGACGGCGACATCCTCGTGGTCACCAGCAAGATCGTGTCCAAGGCCGAGGGGGCGCTGGCCGACGTGCCCCCCGGCGGCCCCGAACGCGAGCAGGCCCGCGAGCGCATCCTGCGGTCGCAGACCGCCCGCGCCGTCGCCACCCGCGGCCACACCCGCATCGTGCAGACCCACCACGGCTTCGTCATGGCCTCGGCCGGCATCGACAACTCCAACGTGGACCGCACGCAGCTCGTCCTGCTCCCCGAGGACCCCGACCGGTCCGCCCGCGCCCTGCGCCAGACGCTGCGCGACGAGTACGGCCTCGACGTCGCGATCATCGTCAGCGACACCATGGGGCGTCCCTGGCGCAACGGGCTCACCGACGTGGCCCTCGGCTGCGCCGGCATCGAGCCCTTGCGCGACCACCGCGGCGAGACCGACCCCCACGGCAACGAGCTCCAGATCACCCAGATGGCCGTCGTCGACGAGCTCGCCGCCGCCGCCGAGCTGGTCAAGGGGAAGATCGACCGGGTGCCGGTCGCGGTCGTCCGCGGCCTGCTCACCGCCACCCGCGACAGCAACGGCGTCATCCCCACCCTGATCCGCGACGCCGAACACGACCTCTTCTCCCTCGGCACCGCCGAAGCCCGCGCCGAAGGCCGCCGCGAGGCAGCCGACGCCTAGCCCCACCGCTCCCTTGGCGGCGCGCAGCGCCGCCGCCCCGTTCAAGATCACTGTTTCGTGTCCAAAAGTGTGGCTGAGCCGCAGGTTTGGACACGAGATCGCGATCATCGGCGGGTGCGACGAAGGGTTATCCACAGGGGGTGGTGCTAGGGCTGCGCTGAGTAGGGTCGATCCGTTACCCTGCCCGCAGGCGTCCTATCCGGCCGGTGTGTGGACCAGCGGAGTGCCGGGCCGCCATTCGCAGCGCGCTTCTTTGGGGAGGGAAGCATGCCTGAACGACCTGTGCACGGCAGGCTCACCGTCGACCTGGCCGGCCTACGCGAGATCAGCGCCGACCTGCGTCGCGACACCGACGAGGACCTGCGCCCCGGCTTCGCCACCGCCCAGCGGCAGATGCGCTACGGTGCGCGCTTCTGCCTCGCACTCGACTGTGCCGAGGGCCGAGCCGCTCGCCATTCGGTGACCGAGGTGCTCAAACAGCATCATGCGAACGCGGCTTTCCAGCTCCAGATGGCGGAGCAGCTCACGATCGCGTTAGAACAGATCGTCGACAATTACGCCGCCGCCGATGCGAGATCCGCTTCACGCATCGCGGAGGTCGCCGCCGAGCTCAACAGAGTCTTCGAACAGCTGCAACAGCCTGCGCAGCCCACCCAAAGCCCACCGCTGAGAGGGATGCTCCCGTGACCGCAGGGCAGAGCGGAATGCTTGCCGACGAAGGCGGCTACGTCGTCGCTCCCGGCGATGCCCTGAAAAGGTGGCCGACTACGGAGCAGACGAACTGGGTTTCGATCGACCCGCCCCGCGCGTGGGACATGGTTCGTCACGAAGATGACGCCTTGGGCTGGGAGCAGATCGCCGGTCTTCGTCGACTCGCAAGCCTGCTCCTGGCACATGCGGATCAACTCGACAAGCAGCGCACCGCCCTCGCCCAGATCTGGCCTGCGGAGGCAAGCCCAGCCTCCGCCGTCGCATTAGCCAAGATCGGCAAGCTGATCAACGGCATGCGGCTGGAGAGTGAGGCCGCTCTGCAGAATGCCCTAGCGCTTGATGGGATCATGGCAGCAACTGCTAAGGCCAAGCAGGAGATTCGGCAGGTCGTGCAGCAGTGGGAGACCACAACCCATGAGGGCGGCCCCGAATGGTGGGATCGCGAGGCCACCCGGCTGAGTTACGTCACAGAGCAGACGATGACCGCCACCGAACGCACCATTCGAGACCACCGGAGCCGCATAACCCTGCCGATTGACTCTCGCAGTGTTGATGACGGTGCGCAGATCGTGGGTCTGCCCACACCAGCGCCTGATCCAAGTGGGTCGACCAGCACTCGCAAACGCGGACCCAACGGGCCTTTGCCCACGCCACCGCCCATGCCGGGATACCCGCCTCTCGTCAGTCCACTGCCGGGCGAGTCCGGCCCCGATCTTCAAGGCATGACGCCACCCGTTCCCGCTGCGCCAGGCCAGCCCGTGTCTATGTTGCCGATCGCGCCTGGCAACCCTCATGCCCCTTACGGCGGTGCCTACGTCCTCCCCGGCCCCGGCGTGGGGAAGAGCGGCTATGTGGTGTCACTGCCACAGCCGGGCTCCGGAGCTGGACCCGCTGTCACCGCGGCGGCCCGCGGTGGTGGGTCGAGCATGCCCGGAATGATGCCGCTACCGATAGGCGGGCCGACCGGTCAGCCGAACAACCAGGGTGGAGGCGCGGCATATCGACGTCGGCCGGACACTTCATGGGACGTCGCACAGGGAGTGCCTCCCCTGATCGCGCCTGAAGCCGTCAGCCGTTCCTCGGAACCCACATCCGAGCAGATCGAGGAAGACTTCCGCCAGTGGTTCACCCAGACAGCGATGCCCTGGCGGAACGAAGACCACCCCGATGAACCAGCGCCCATCGTGACCATCCGCAGAGGAGGAGTAAAAAACCCGTGAGCCCGCTCGCCACCGTTCGTCTCACCACAATCGCTCTCGTAATGACGGCTGTTCTGCTCGGAGCCGCAAACGGCGCCATCGCTACGGACGATGTGTCCGACGGACAGTGGTTCCACTCCTTCCTGAGCACCGACAAGGCGAACAAGATCACTGATGGCGCTGGCGTCACGGTCGCCGTTATTGACAGTGGCGTCGACGCCTCTCATCCCGATCTTCGGGGATCCGTGCGACCGGGCATCGATCTCGCAGAAGGCGGACACGGGGACGGCCGCACTGATGAAGACGGACACGGCACCGCGATGGCCGGACTGATCGCTGCCCACGGCCGTGTCCGAGGGATTGCCCCGGGTGCGGCGATCGTGCCGGTAAAAGTTTCACCACATCGGCAGATGACAGCAGCGGACATCGTTGAGGGAATCCAGTGGGCAATCTCGCAGAAGGTCGACGTCATCTCAATCTCCCTCGCCGACGATTTCGATGACCCTGCGCTCCGACAAGCGGTCGCGCAGGCTCTCAAGTCGGACATAGTCGTGGTCGCGGGCGCTGGCAACAAGCCTGATCCGACAGTGGGCTTCCCTGCGGCGATTCCCGGTGTCGTAGCTGTGGGTGGCGTAGACAGGCAGGGGGATCACGCGAAGATCTCGGTGACGGGAGCTGCGATCGTCGTCTGCGCACCCAGCGACGAAATCACCAGTACAGGCCTCCAGCATCTCTGGCGGAAGGCCACCGGTACGTCCGACTCAACGGCGATCGTCGCCGGTGCCGCAGCGCTGGTGCGAGCACGGTACCCAGATCTTTCAGCGGCCGAGGTCGTTCATCGCATTACGGCCACCGCGATCGACAAAGGCCCCGCCGGACGCGACCCGCAGTACGGCTACGGCGTGCTCGACATCGTCGCGGCGCTCACCGCAGACGTGCCCCCGCTGGCCTCTGCTTCACCGAGCACACCCGCCGAGCCGGACTCCAACAACCCGTGGCCGCTGGTGATCATCATCGGTACCGTGGTGGTGGCTGGCGTGCTGGTGCTGCTGCTCGTGGTCAGATCACGGCGCAGGGGCTGAGCGGCCCACGAGCATCGCGTACCCCAGCTGCGTCAGCGTGTGGTGAACCGTGTTCCGGTCACGGACGCTGTGCAGCAGTCCCGCACCGCGCAGCACGGCCACGTGCTGGCTCGCGGCGGCCGGCGACACGTCGAGCCGCCGCGCCAGCTCACTGGTCGTGCTCCCCTGCGCCACCAGCTCCAGCACCGCCGCCCGCGTACGCCCCAGCAACGCCGACAGCGCCTCGCCGCCACGCACGACCGCGGCCCGCGCCTCCTGGTGCACGGAGTACACCAGCACCGGCGGCAGCTCCGGGTCGAACAGGGTCACCGGCTTGGTCGGCGTCTTGAAGTACGACGGCACCAGCTGCAGCCCTCGCCCCTCCAGATGCACCTCCCGATGCGACGGGTAGTCCGCCACCTCGAGCACGTTCCCGTCGAAGCGCACGGTCGGGTGCAGGCTGTTCAGCAGCCCCTCCGTCCCGGAGTCGATCATGGTGCGAGCCCGGATCCCCCGGTCCGCGTCGACGGCTGTACGTACCCGGTCCCACATCGGCGCGATGGCCGTCTCGTGATAGCGGCCGATGGCGGTGCCCAGCTCACCGATCGCACCCAGGTGACCGCTGCCGACGTCGTCGACCGGGGCGGGCAGTGACCCCTGCGCGTCGCCGAGCGCGTTGATCTCCTGCCGGAGCCGGTTCTTCGGCGTGGTCAGCACGGCGTCCAGCCCCGCACCGATACCGCCGGACGCCTCGGGCGGGGTGAGGAAGTCGGGGAAGTAGCCGACCGGCGGGTTGAGCGCCAGCAGCAGGCCCACCTCGTCCCGCAGCGGGCCGCCCGGCTTGAGGCCGTTGATCATGCGCTGCTTCCACCCGGCCAGCAGCGGATCGGTGCCGCGCATGCGGAGCAGGTGGATGCTGAGCGCGAGTTCCCACAGCGGATCCGGCACTGACGCGATCCGCGTACGGACCAGGTCGGCACCGGTGAAGTGGATGCGCAGCATGGACTCTCCGGATGAGGGGGTGCCGCTGACTCTACCGGCGGACGTGACCTGCGTCTTTAAGTCACGGCCGAATGTCGTGGACCCGTCACCGTTCGGTGGACGATCCTTGTCGGGCCTGGGGAGCCGGGACGGCGTCACGCGGAGGGTGCCAGTCCCTGGACCGTACGGGGGCGTACGGGGCGATGCGGAAGCGGCTGGTCGGAGTGCCGGGGGGCGGTCTGACCGGCCGCTCCGTGCGTTCGCACCCCACCCGGCCCGCCGTCACTCCCGGACCGGCGCGCACTTTCGGGGAAAGTGCACCCGCCAAGCACCGGATGACCCCACTTTCCCCGAAACCGCACCCCGAACCTGCGGCCGCCCTGAACCCGCGCCCATCCCGAACCCCGCGCCCGCCTCGAACCCGCACCCATCCCGAAACCCGCGCCCCACCCCGAACCTGCGGCCCGCCCCAGACGCGCGCCCGCCCCGAAAAGTGCATCCCGAACGCGCGCCCCATCCCAAACCCGCGCCCACCCCCAACGCGGCCCGGACCGCGCGGGTATGCGTCAGTTGGTGAGCCAGAGGGCGATGCGGTGGTCTTCGTCGGCGACGTAGAGCGGGGTGCCGTCGCGGTCGGACACGCCCTCGATGTGGTGCAGCGGCGCGAGGTCGGCGACCGGTTCGGGCGCGATGAGACCCGGGCCGCCCCCGTCGGGCAGCTGGAACCTCAGGTGGCGGCAGGTGGCGTGCCGGGCGTGCGGGTGGTGCTCCAGCAGGATCGACCCCTTGTCGAGCGCGTCGATCGACCCGACGACCACGTCGAAGCTCCCGTCGGCCCGCGCCGCCAGCGCCCGTACCCCCAGCGGCCCCGCCCCGACCCCGGTCAGCGCGTACACCCCCGCGACCCCGAGCGTGCCACCGCCGAACAGCCCCGGCAGCCCCGTCAGCTCGACCAGGATCGGCTCCCCCGCAGCGGTCACCGGCCAGCGCAGCCCCGCCAGCAGCGTGCCCCGGGCGGTGAACGCCGCCCCCTCGATGTTGATCGGATGGTCCCCGGGCGCGAGCTGCGCGACCCACCCCTTGCCTTTGGCCGTGCCGCGCCGCCGCGCCGCGCCGACGAAGCCGTCGTGTACGGCGAACGCGACCTTCTCCGGCGCCGCCGGGTGCCCGGTGACGGCGAGCGCGGCGAGCGCGTCGTTGACGGCCCGGTGCAGCGCGAACCGATGCCGGATGATCTCCAGGCGCGGCGTCGCGGACTCGCGGAAGCGGGCCACGAAGGCCCGTTTCGGCTGCAGCGGCCCGGCCTTGGAGCCGAAATGGGAGCCGAGCACGTACACCCAGCCGTCGTGGCGGGCGAGCGCCTCGGCGTCCTCGGTGCGCCCGGCGTGCGCGCCGACGTCGGCTTTGACGTGTTCGGCGCGCCACCGCCCGTCGGCGTGCTCGACGAGCAGGGCCAGGCATTCCTCGACCGGTCCCTCGTCGAGCACGGTCCAGTAGGCCCGGCGTGCGCCGAGTTCGCGCAGCAGTGCCTCGTCGTGTACGGGCAGCAGGTCGCTTGCTTCGTTGCCGGCCGCGGTCAGCTCCACCAATCGCATGATTGGCAGATTAGATGCGGCTGTCGCCCCGCTCCTTGAGCTCGTCGACGAGCTTCTTGACGTCCTGGGCCCGGTGGCGCGGGCAGACGAGCACCGCGTCGGGGGTGTCCACCACGATCACGTCGCGCATGCCGAGCGCGGCGACGAGGCGGCCCGACTGGGGCACGAGCACGGTGCCGGCGCAGTCGTGCAGCAGCACCTCGGGCTTGCCGCCGTCGAGGGTGGCGCTGTCGCCGACCACGACGTTGCCGTCGTCGTCGCCGGGCAGCACGTCACCGAGGGTGTGGAAGTCGCCGACGTCGTTCCAGCCGAAGTCGCCGGGCACGGTGGCGACGAGACCGGCGGCGGCCGCGCCCTCCATCACCGCGTAGTCGACGGAGATCTTGGGCAGGGTCGGCCAGATCTCGCCGAGCACCCGGTCGCGGTCGTCGCCGTCCCAGGCGGCGGCGATCCGGATCAGGCCGGCGTGCAGCTCGGGCTGCTGGCGGGCCAGCTCACGGAGGAAGACGTCGACCCGCCACACGAACATGCTGGCGTTCCACAGGTAGCGGCCGGACCGCACGTACTCGGTGGCCACGTCGAGCGACGGCTTCTCCTTGAACTCGTCGACGGTGCGGATCGGGCCGTCGACGACGGCGCCGCACTGCAGGTAGCCGTACCCGGTCTCGGGGTGGGTGGGCGTGATGCCGACGGTCATCAGCAGGCCGCGGCGGGCGCCTGCCTCGGCGTCGCGCAGCACCTGGGTGAATCGCTCGCCGTCGCGGACCAGGTGGTCGGCGGCGAAGGAGCCCATCACGGCCTCCGGGTCGCGCTGCGCGATCACGGCGGCGGCCAGGCCGATCGCGGCGCACGAGTCGCGCGGGCTCGGCTCGATCAGGATGTTGGACTCGGGCAGGTCGGGCAGCTGCCGCGCGATGGCGGCCGCGTGGGCCGTGCCGGTCACCACGTACGTGTCGGCGAGCGCGGCCACCGGAGCGAGCCGGGTGACGGTCGCCTGGATGAGCGTGTCCGCGGTCCCGGTCAGCGGGTGCAGGAACTTGGGGTTCGTGGCGCGCGACAGCGGCCAGAGACGGGTTCCACTTCCACCTGCGGGAATGACGGCGTGCAGCATCCGACCATCATGCCTGACAGATGCGACCTCCCCGCGCACCCCGCCCGTGACACAAGCCGCATTCGCCTGCTAGGGGCGGGGTGCCCGGAAGATCACCGGTAGTGGTGACGGATGGACCGCTGCCACGCGGCGACGTGCGCCTCGGCGCTGGAGTTCCAGCTGAACTCCTTCGCACGGGCGAGTCCCGCCGCGGCCAGCGCGGACCGGCGCGCCTCGTCGTCGAGCAGGGCGGCCAGGTCCTTCGCGATGTGGTCGGCGTCCTGGCCGGTGTAGGCGACGGCGTCGCCGCCGACCTCGGGCAGGGACAGCCGCGGCGTGGTCAGCACCGGGGCCCCGCAGGCCATCGCCTCCAGGATCGGCAGGCCGAAACCCTCCCCATGGCTGGGGTACGCGCACAGCACCGCCCCGCCGAGGAAGCCCGGCAGGTCGGCGTACCGCAGATAACCGGGGCGCAGCAGGCGCAGGTGCGCGGGGACCTCGCCGGCCACCCGGTCGATCTCGTCGTCGTGGCCCTGGCCACCGGCGAGCACCAGCGCGGGCGGGTCGATGCGGTCGCGGACCGCCGCGATCCAGCCCCGGACCAGGTTCGGCACGTTCTTGCGCGGCTCCTTCGCGCCGAGGAACGCGATGTACGACTGCTCGCCCAGGCCGAGCCGGGCCCGCACCCGCGCCTTCTCCTCCTCGCCGGGCACGTGGAACGCGGTGTGGTCGACCCCGTGATACGCCACGTCGATCTTGGTGGGGTCGGCGTCGAGCAGGCGGATCAGCTCGTCGCGGGTCGCCTTGCTGGGCACGATCACGCGCTCGGCGCGGCGCAGCGAGGTCTTGATCGCGGAGCGGAAGAAGGTGCCGCGGGACTTGTCGTAGTGCTCCGGCTCGGTGAAGAACGTCGCGTCGTGCACGGTCACCGTCACCGGACAGCCGGCGCGCAGCGGGCAGGTGTAGAACGGCGAGTGCAGCACCTGCGCGCCGACCTGCTGGGCGAGCAGCGGCAGGCCGGTCTGCTCCCAGGCCAGCCGGGCGGGGCGGTGCGCGACCGCGGCGGGCGCGGCCACGACCTGCGCGTGCGGCAGCGTACGGGCGTAACGCTCCTGGTCGGTGCGCTGGGAGACCACGACCAGGTCGATGTCGGAATGGTCGGCGAGGGCGCCGAGCAGGCCGTCGAGATACCGGCCCACGCCGCCGCGGTCGGCGGGCACGCTGGTGGCATCGACGAGCACCCGGGGAGAGCGATCGATCGTCACGGTGAACACTCCTTGTGGGGGTGTGCAGCGCAGCCCAGTCGACCGCCGCTCTGCGGTTGTGAGACTGTGCGCTGTTTCACAGCAGTCACGCTTCAGACTACGCCCGACATGCCCCGAGGCAAGGTCCACGACGCGGCAGTGTCGGTAGCCTGACCACGTGTCCACTATCGGTCAGCTCTTCGCCGCATCAGTCGCCGCCGATCCGGCAAAACCACTGCTCACCTGGTACGACGACGGCACCGGCGAGCGCACCGAGCTCTCCGGCGCGACGCTGGCGAACTGGGTGTCCAAGACCGCCAACCTGCTGGTCGACGGGTGTGGCCTGGGCTCCGGGGACGTGGCCCGGATCGCGCTGCCGCCGCACTGGCAGACCGCGGCGATCATGCTCGCGTCGTGGACGGCCGGGCTGGCCGTGTCCCACTCCGCCGACCTGCCCGCCGACGTCGCCTTCGTCGAGGCCGGCGTCGAGCCCGCCGCGCCCGACACGTACGCCGTCAGCCTTCACCCGTTCGCGCTGCCGCTGCGCGACCTGCCCGCCGGGGTGTCGGACTGGGTCAGCTCGGCGCGCGCCCACGGCGACTTCTACGGCGGCCCGCCCGCCGACCCGGCCGCGGCCTCGCTGGTCGGCCTGCCCGGCGGCGGGGGCTCGATCAGCCACGCCGACCTGGCCGAGCGCTCGCTGACCCGGGCCAAGGAGCTGGAGATCGGCAAGGGCGACCGGGTGCTCATCGACATCGGCGCCCACCCGCGCCCGCTCGACTGGCTGACCGCCCCCATCGCCGCCGGCGCGAGCCTGGTCCTGTCCTACCGCACCGCTCCGGGCATCCTCGACTCCCGCGCGGCGACCGAACACGCCCGCCTCATCCCCTGACCGGCGACGTTAAGAAGGGCACCTTCTTCTACGCATAGCGTTAAGAAGGTGCCCTTCCTTGCGCGGTCAGCGGGACTTGGCGAGGGTTTCGAAGGCGAGGAGGGACTCGGGGTTGGCGAGGGCGCCCTTGGCGGCGGCTGAGTCGACGGGGGTGCCGGTCAGGATGCGCTTGACCGGGACTTCCAGCTTCTTGCCGGACAGGGTGCGGGGCACGGCGCCGACCTGGTAGATGACGTCGGGGATATGGCGGGGCGAGAGCGCGGTGCGCAGCTCGCGGGCGATCTTGGCCTTGAGGGTGTCGTCGAGGTCCAGGCCGGGCTGGAGCACGACGAAGAGCAGCAGCTCACCGGCGCCGCCTTCGTCGTCCTCCAGGTGTACGACCACGGAGTCGGCGACCTCGGCCATGCCCTCGACGACCGAGTAGAACTCGGCGGTGCCCAGGCGCACCCCGCCCCGGTTGAGGGTGGCGTCGGAGCGGCCGGTGATGACGCAGGTGCCGCGCTCGCTGATGGTGATCCAGTCGCCGTGCCGCCACACGCCCGGGAACACGTCGAAGTACGCCTCGCGGTAGCGCGAGCCGTCCGCGTCGCCCCAGAAGCCGACCGGCATGCTCGGCATCGGCGCGCTGATCACCAGCTCGCCTAGCGCGTGCTCGATCGGGTGACCGGTGGGGTCGTACGCCTCGACCTTCGCGCCCAGGCAGCGGGCCGCGATCTCGCCGGGGTAGACCGGGTTGAGCGGGGTGCCGCCGACGAACCCGGTGCACACGTCGGTGCCGCCGGACAGGGACAGCAGCAGCAGGTCGGGGTCGACGTTCTCGTACACCCACACGAAGCCCTCGGCGGGCAGCGGCGCCCCGGTGGAGCCCAGCCCGCGCAGCTTCGACAGGTCCGCGACCTCGCGCGGGACGACGCCCTCCTTGCGGCAGGCCAGCAGGTAAGGCGCGGAGGTGCCGAAGTAGGTCATGCCCGCCACCTCGGCCAGCCGCCACAGGGCGCTCAGGTCCGGGGCGGCCGGGTTGCCGTCGAACAGCACGATCGCCGCGCCCACGGCCGGGCCGGAGACCAGGTAGTTCCACATCATCCAGCCGGTGGTGGAGAACCAGAAGAAGCGGTCGCCGGGCCCCAGGTCGTGGTGCAGGGCGAGCATCTTGAGGTGCTCCAGCAGGATGCCGCCGTGCCCGTGCACGATCGGCTTCGGCAGGCCGGTGGTGCCGGAGGAGTAGAGCACGTACAGCGGGTGCGCGAACGGGACGGGCGTGAACGCCAGCGGCTCGTCGGTGTCGGCGGCCAGCTCGCCCAGGCCCACCTGGCCCTGGGTGTACGGGAGCAGCACGGTGTGCGCCAGCGACGGCAGCGCGGCCTGGATCGCGGCGACCTCGCCCCTGCGGTCGATCAGCTTCTCGCCGTACACGTAGCCGTCGACGGCGACCAGCACCTTCGGCGAGATCTGCTGCCAGCGGTCGGTGACGCTGCGGGTGCCGAACTCGGGCGCGCACGAGGAGAAGATCGCGCCCAGGCTGGCCGTGGCCAGCATCAGCACCACGGTCTCCGGGATGTTCGGCAGGTACGCCGCGACCCGGTCGCCCTCGCCCACGCCGAGCCGGCGCAGCCCGGCCCGCGCCCGGCGGACCTGCTCGCGCAGCTGCGCGGCGGTCAGGATCACCGGCTCGCGGGTCTGCGAGTAGCCGAGCACCACCGGCTCGTCGTCGCCGACGCCGGGCATGCGCAGCACGTTCTCGGCGTAGTTCAGCGTCGCGCCGGGGAACCACCTCGCGCCCGGCATGGTGGCGTCGGGCAACACATCCGCCGGCTGGTCATGTGCGACGACCTGGAAGTAGTCCCAGATCGAGGACCAGAACGCGGTCAGGTCGGTGGTGCTCCACCGCCACAGCTCGTCGTACGAGGCGAAGGCCAGCCCGCGCTCGCGCTCCAGCCAGCCGAGGTAGTCCCCGATCCGGGAGTGCTGCCTGACATCTGCCGGTGGGGTCCACAGCGCCTCGGTCATCCTGATCCTCTCCCGCGAAACCTCGTCGTACCGCAGTTCGCATCCTGCCGCATGGCACGACGGATCATTCTCCGACCTGGGACGGGTGCCTCGCGGTGGGTTCGGGCACATCAGCGGCGGCCGGGCGGTGGGCCGGGCCGCCACCGGGATCAGGCGCGGTCGGCGCGGTGCTGGTCGATGGCGCGGCGGCGGGCCAGCCGGTGCTCGCGGCGGATCTCCGCCTCGTGGAAGCGGCGCACGTCCTCCGGCGTCTCCGGCAGCACCGGCGGCACCTCGCGCGGGTCGCCCGCGGCGTCCACCCCGACGAACACCAGGTATGCCGTGGCCACGTTGACGGGCTCGCTGCCGGCCTCGTTCCACCGCTCGGCGAACACCGTCACGCCGATCTCCAGCGAGGTCTTGCCGGTCCAGTTGACCTGCGCCTTCGCGTGCACCAGGTCGCCGACCCGCACCGGCACCATCAGCGTGATCTCGTCGATGGCCACCGTGACCGCGTTGAACCCGCAGTGCCGCGCCGCGGCGGCGCCCGCCGCGTCGTCCACGAACTTCATGATCACGCCACCGTGCACGGTGCCGTAGAGGTTCACGTCCTGGTTGGTCATGATGCGGCTCAGGGTGACCCGCGAGAACGCGGTCGGCCGGCCGAGCGGCGGAGTGTCGATCACGCCGTTCACCGTACGCCCATCCGCCGAACGGTTGCGCAACGCCTGGAAATCAGTAAGGTACCGGCCCATGCGCCATGTATGGAGCCTTCTCGCCGGAATTGTCATCGCACCTCTGGCCTGGCTGGTCATCGCATACGGCCAGGCGGTCATCACCGAATCGGAGCAGATCGGCGCCGAACGGCCACTGTGGTTCGGCCTGATCCTGCTCGCCCTCATCGGCCTGGCCCTCGGCACGGTCGGCAGCCTGCGCGTCTCCCCCGCCGGGCCCCTCGTCGTCGCCGCCGGCTACGTCGGCGCCACCGCGTTCCTCATCGCCGCCCCGGACGCGGCGCAGCGGCTGCTGCCCGACGTATGGGTGTTCCTGGGCGAGCTGGTCGTCCCGGCCAGCCCGGTCACCAGCGGCGTGCTCGGCATGCTCGGCACGATGCTGCTGATCGCCGTGCTGAGCCCGCAGCGCTGGCGCAACTGGCCGCGCCGCGACGAGGCGGACGAGCCGGCCTGGTCGGAACCGCTGTCCACCCGCGGCGACGGCCCGGACACCTTCAACGGATTCGCCGACTTGCGGACCCCCGCAGACATGTCTGGTGTCGATACGCCATCCTGGAGCGCGCCAACCAAGGTCTAACCCCGGAGGCATGGTGCGCCACATCGGATCGTTCCTGCTCGCGCTGGTCTTCGCACCAGCGGTGTTCCTGCTGACCGGCACGGGACTAAGCGCCTTCCAGACCAGCTGGGTCGCGGGCGGCGCTCCCGAGGCGGTGCTCGACACGGCCGTCGCGCTCGGCGCGCTGCTGCTCGCGGGCGCCCTCTACGCCGTGCTCACCATGGTGCGCCTGTCGCCGGTGGGCCCGTTCCTGGCCGGGCTCGGCCTGCTCGGCATGAGCGTCTGGGCGATCGCCCACCCGGCGTCCTACGAGGACACGTTCGCGATGCTGAACGTGCACATGGGCGGCGCGGTCGGCCAGACCGGGCTGGGCATCGTGCTCGCGGTGCCGCTGCTGGCCACGGTCGGCAGCCCGCGCCGCTGGAAGAAGCACGACCGGCTGGCCGACGAGACGGTCGCGCTGGCGGCGTACCCGCTGCAGCAGGCCCGGCCCGGCGCGCCCGCCGACGCCACCCGCCAGTTCACGGCGCAGCCCGGCGGCACGGCGTACACCGGCCTGCCGGACGTGCCGCCGCCGTCGCTCCACTACCCGCGGATGACCCCGCAGAGCGTGCCCACGGTCAACGTGCCGCCCGCCCCGCCGGTGTCCGCCGCCCCGACCGTCCAGACCCCGCCGAGCCCGCCCAGCGCCCCCAAGGCGCCCAAGGCTCCGAAGGCGCCGGCCGCGCCCGTGGCGGACGCCCCGCCGCTGCCACGCCGCACCCCTGCGGCGGCACCGGCCATCGCCCAGCAGCCCAGCGCGCCACAGCCGCCGAGTGCGCCGCAGCCGCCCAGCCCGCCGCAGGCGGCCACTCCTCCGGCGCCGCCCGCAGCACCGGCCCCCGCGGCGACGCAGCCGGTCGCACCGCCGCCGCTGCCCGAGGAGCAGACCGTCATGATCCTCGACCCCGCCGACCAGCAGACCATCAAGATCGACAAGAAGGACTGACCGGACCCACCGGCAGCTCCCACAACGAGTCGCGCCCCCACGGATCCCGTGGGGGCGCTTCCCTTTCCGCCGCCTCACCAGATCTTGGAGAGTTGTTGTCGTTGGAGCGACAACAACTCTCCAAGATCTACCCATCCCGTCCAGTGATCATGAAGTTAGGGGTGCGACACGCCGTCGAACACGCCCATAAGTTCATGATCAACGCAGCGGGGCCCGGAGGGCCCGGGGGCGGGCGGTCAGGTGGGGAGGGTGGCTAGGGCGCGGTAGATGCGTTTGTCGGAGACGGGGTAGGGGGTGCCGAGGGACTGGGCGAAGTAGCTGACGCGGAGTTCCTCGATCATCCAGCGGACCTCGGCGAGGGTGTCCCAGCCGGGGGCGCCGGGGCGGATCGAGGCCTTGGCGTCGGCGTACTCCTGCTGGACGTCCTCGATGAGGAGGAGGCGTTCGCGGTCGCGCTGGGGCTGCTCGGGGAGCTTGGCGAGGCGCTGCTCGACGGCGCGGAGGTAGCGGGCCAGGTCCGGTAGGCGGCGCAGGCCGGTGGCGGCCACGAAGCCCGGGTACACCAGGCCGGTGAGCTGGGCGCGGATGTCGGCCACCGAGCGCACCAGGAGCACGTTCGTGATCGACTTGAGCCGCCGGTCGATGTCGTACGCCGACGACAGGATCGGCTCCAGCTGCTGGAGGATCTCGTACATGGTGTCCGGCATGTCCATGCGCGCCTTGAGGACCAGGGCCGCGAACGCGTCGGCGTCCCACGCCGGGCCGCCCGCCTCGATGATGACCTTGTCGACCGCGGTGGTCACCACGTCTTCGAGCAGCTTGTTGACGCTGCCGTGCGGGTTGCGGCTGAGCGCCAGTTTGGCCTGGTTGGTCAGGCGACCCTGGAGTGACTTCAGCGGGGGCGGCGCGCCGAGCAGCACCAGCCGGCGGGTGCCCCGCCACATGGCGGTCCACTGTTCGCCGGGGCTGTCGAACACGCCGACGCCGACGGTCTCGCCCTCGTCGACCAGCGCCGGGTAACCCTTGACGGCGTACCCGCCGCGCTGCCGCTCGACGACCTTGGCCAGCGGGCCGATGGTCCACGCCTTGAGGCCGTGCTGCTCCATGTCGTCGGCGGCGGCCGCGACGGCGGCCTGGGCCTTGTCCCGGAGCTGGCGCTTGAGCGCGGCCAGGTCCTTGCCCTCGGCGAGCCGGGCGCCCTTCTCGTCCTCGACGCGGAACGTCATGCGCAG
Organism: Catellatospora bangladeshensis; assembly: GCF_016862575.1. Lineage (GTDB taxonomy): Bacteria > Actinomycetota > Actinomycetes > Mycobacteriales > Micromonosporaceae > Catellatospora > Catellatospora bangladeshensis. The sequence goes on from NZ_BONF01000046.1 coordinate 20,222, forward strand.
GTGGTCGGGCACCTTGTCCGGCTCCCACGCCTCGCGGGCCACGACCACGCCGGTCATCGTGCGCAGCTGCCGCTCCAGCAGCCCGAGCAGCGGCTCACCGTCGGGCCTGTGCCCGGCGATGGCCTCGCGTACGTAGTCGGGCACCGGCACGAAGTTGCGCCGGATCGACTTGGGCAGCGAGCGCACCAGCGCCACCGCCAGCTCCTCGCGCAGCCCCGGAATCTGCCAGTCGAACCCGGCCGGGGACACCTGGTTCAGCAGCGGCAGCGGGATGTGCACGGTGACGCCGTCGGCGTCGGCTCCAGGTTCGAACTGATAGGTCAACGGGAACTCGAACTCCCCCTGGCGCCACACGTCCGGGTAGTCGGCCTCGTCGACGCCGCCCGCGGTCTCGTTGACCAGCATCGACTTCTCGAAGTCGAGTAGCTCGGGCGTCTGGTGGCGGGCCTTCTTCCACCAGGTGTCGAAGTGGCGGCCGGAGACCACGTCGGCCGGGATGCGGGCGTCGTAGAAGTCGAACAGGGTGCCGTCGTCGACGAGGATGTCGCGGCGGCGTACCCGGTGCTCCAGCTCCTCGACCTCGGCAAGCAGGTCCCGGTTGGCGTGGAAGAACTTGTGGTGGGTCTCCCAGTCGCCGTCGACCAGCGCGTGCCGGATGAACAGCTCGCGCGACAGCGCCGGGTCGATCCGGCCGAAGTTGACCTTGCGCTTGGCCACGATCGGGATGCCGTAGAGGGTCACCTTCTCGTACGCCAGCACGGCGGCCTGCTTCTTCTCCCAGTGCGGCTCGCTGTACTGCCGCTTCACCAGGTGCTCGGCCAGGCTCTCGGCCCACTCGGGCTCGATCTTCGCGGCGATGCGGCCCCACAGCCGGGACGTCTCGACCAGCTCGGCGACCATCACCCAGCGCGGCGGCTTCTTGAACAGCGCCGAGCCCGGTGAGACGAAGAAGCGGCCGTTGCGGGCGCCGATGAAGTCGCGCTTCTCCGGGTCGTACAGGCCGATGTGCGACAGCAGGCCGGACAGCAGCGACTGGTGCAGCCGCTGCGGCTCGGCGGGCACCGTGTTGAGCGTGAAGCCCATGCCCTTGACCACCTGGCGCAGCTGCGACTCCAGGTCCTGCCACTCCCGGATGCGCAGGTAGTGCAGGAAGTCCGTCTTGCAGGTCCGCCGGAACTGGTTCGAAGACAGCTCTTTCTGCTGCTCCTTGAGCCAGTTCCAGAGATTGAGGTACGCGACGAAGTCGGAGTCCTTGTCCGCGAAGCGGGCGTGCTTCTCGGCCGCGGCCTGCTGCTTGTCCGCCGGGCGCTCGCGTGGGTCCTGGATGGACAGCGCCGCCGTGATGATCAGCACCTCGCGCAGGCAGCCGTTGCGGTCGGCCTCCAGCACCATGCGGCCCAGCCGCGGGTCGACCGGCAGCTGCGCCAGCTTGCGGCCCAGCGGGGTGAGCCGGCCGGGCTCGCCGCGCACCGGCGCCTCCAGCGCGCCCAGCTCGTGCAGCAGGTCGACGCCGTCGGCGATGTTCCGCCGGTCCGGCGGGTCGATGAACGGGAACGCCGCGATGTCGCCCAGCCCCAGCGAGATCATCTGCAGGATGACCGAGGCGAGGTTGGTACGCAGGATCTCCGGCTCGGTGAACTCCGGCCGGTTGACGAAGTCCGTCTCGTCGTAGAGCCGGATCGCGATGCCGTCCGAGGTGCGCCCGCAGCGGCCCTTGCGCTGGTTGGCCGAGGCCTGCGAGACCGCCTCGATGGGCAGCCGCTGCACCTTGAGCCGGTGGCTGTAGCGGGAGATGCGGGCCGTGCCCGGGTCGACCACGTACTTGATGCCCGGCACGGTCAGCGACGTCTCGGCCACGTTGGTGGCGAGCACGATGCGGCGGCCGGTGTGCGGCTGGAAGACCTTGTGCTGCTCGGCGGTGGACAGCCGGGCGTACAGCGGCAGGATCTCGGTATGCCGCAGCCGTTGACTCTGAAGTGCGTGCTTGCGCAGCGCCTCGGCGGTGTCGCGGATCTCGCGCTCGCCGCTGAGGAAGACCAGCACGTCGCCGGGCGCCTCCAGGGCCAGCTCGTCGACCGCGTCGGAGATCGCCTGGATCTGGTCGCGCTCGTCGTCGTTGTCGTCCTCGTCGCCCGCGACGACCAGCGGGCGGTAACGGACCTCGACCGGGTACGTGCGCCCGGACACCTCGACGATCGGGGCCGGGACCGGCTCGCCGCCGCCCGCCGGGACGGTCGCGAAGTGGGCCGCGAAGCGCTCCGGGTCGATCGTCGCCGAAGTGATGATCACCTTGAGGTCGGGGCGGCGCGGCAGCAGCTGCTTCAGGTAGCCGAGGATGAAGTCGATGTTGAGGCTGCGCTCGTGCGCCTCGTCGATGATCAGCGTGTCGTACTGGCTGAGGGTGCGGTCGTGCTGGATCTCGGCGAGCAGGATGCCGTCGGTCATCAGCTTGACCATGGTCTCGTCGCCGACGTGGTCGGTGAACCGGACCTTCCACCCGACCACCCCGCCGAGCGGCGTCTGCAGCTCCTCGGCGATGCGCTCGGCGACCGTACGGGCGGCCAGCCGGCGCGGCTGGGTATGGCCGATCAGCCCGCGCTGCCCGCGCCCGAGTTCGAGACAGATCTTCGGGATCTGGGTGGTCTTGCCGGAGCCGGTCTCGCCCGCGATGATCACGACCTGGTGGTCGCGGATCGCCGCGGCGATGTCGTCGCGCTTCTGGCTGACCGGCAGCTCGTCGGGGTAGGTGACCTGCGGCACGTTGGCGGCCCGCAGGGCGATCCGCTCCTCGGCCTTGGCGACGGCCTCCGTGATCTGCGCCACGGCGGCGTCCAGCGCCTCCCCGGGCTTCATCCGGCGTACGCCGTCGAGGCGCCGGGAGAGCCGACGCTGATCCTGCGCCAACAGCACGTCGACGCGTTTACGCAGCTCTACGAGCTGGCTGGGGTTGCGGGGCGGCCTGTTGCGGCGCGCCGCCGGCTCGGACTGCGATGTCATGACAGCCGCAAGGATAAGCCGCGCCCCCGGCCGGACGACCAGCGGTTTTCCGCACAGCCCGCGGCACCGCCGCCGACCTCCCCGAAAACGGCGGCGGGGCCGGACGCCCGCCGAAGCGGACGCACCGGCCCCGCCGTACGTTCAGCGCAGGACCGGGCCCAGCGCGCCGATCAGCGCGTGGTCGTCGGAGTCCTGGCTCAGCTCCCACGCCATCGCGCCGCGCAGGCCGAGGAGCTTGATCAGCGCGGTGCGCTCGGCGAGCGACTTCGGATCGGTGTAGACGATCGTCGTCGGCGCGGTGACCGTGCCGGACGCCAGCACGTGCTCGGCGGCCGGGTTGACCAGGTACGGCTCGCCCGCGAGCGGGTTCCACTTGCGGGTCCAGCCGCCGGTGGCGGTGCCGTCCGGGCTGAGCACGCCCGCGACGTCGACCAGGTCGTGGTACGACGGCTGGGGCTTCTGATCCCAGATCAGCGAGTCGGGGTTCAGCCCGGTGTTGTCGAACGCGCCGTAGAGCCCGTCGGGGTTGCGGATGTACTGCACGCCGTAGAAGGGCACGCCGACGACGATCTTGTTGGCGGGCACCCCCTGGGCGAGGTAGTAGCCGACCGTGCCGACGGTGTTCCAGGTCCAGTCGCCCGCGTTCGGGTCGCGCGGGTCACGCGTGAACAGGGTGCTCGGGCCCGCGACGGAGCCGCCGGGCACGTTGAAGTCGTAGGTCATGATGTTGACCCAGTCCAGCGACTTCACGAACTCGCGCAGCTCGTAGTACTTGGTGGAGCTCTTGGCGGCCGGGAGCGCGGCGGTCAGCAGGTAGTGCTTGCCGTCGAGCTTGCCCTGCGCGTCGAGCTGGCGGCGGAACTCCTGCGCCAGCAGCGTCGCGTTGTGGCGGTCCTCCGGGCCGTAGTCGACGTTGCTGTCGGCCTTGGCCGTCGGGTACTCCCAGTCGAGGTCGATGCCGTCGAAGATGCCCTTGGCGACGCCGATGCCGCCGGCGTCCTCCGGCCAGCCGCCGGTCGGCAGGTTGCCCTTGATGAAGGTGTCGATGCAGGCCGCGACGAACGCCTGGCGGCGCTCGGCGGTCTTGGACACGCTGGAGAACCAGGTGGACTTCGTCCAGCCGCCCAGCGAGATCTCGATCTTCAGGTGGGGGTTGGCCGCCTTCAGCTTGCGCAGCTGGTTGAAGTTGCCGTAGACGTTCTGGCCGGGATAGGTGTCGGCCACCCCGTCCACGGTGTTCTCCGGACCCCAGTACACCTGCTGGTAGTCGGCCCACGGGTCCAGCACGTCGCAGCCGACGGCCCCGGTCGCCTGGTTGAACGTCGGCACGCCGAAGGCGTACTGGATGACGTTGAGCCTGTCGGCCGGGATGTCCTTGACGAAGTAGCCGCGCCCGTAGACGGACCAGTTCGTGAAGTAGGCGGAGATCACCTTCTTCGGCACGTCCGGCTTGGGGGCACCGCCCCCGGCAGCGGCCGCGGGGCCGGCGGCCAGGAATCCGGCGCCCAGGGCCAGGGCGAGCGCCCCCGCGACACCCGGGCGGAGCAGAGATCTGAGCATATGCACTCCCATCGTTCGTCCAATGCGAACCTTCACGCGGGAGCGCGCAACAGTCAAGAGACCTAACAGTTAGATTTCCTTAGTATCCGGAGCCCGTCCGGATCGAAGCAGGTCAGCCGCGCCTCGCGGCGCCCTGCGCGCGGCGCGGCCGCACCGGCTCCTCCACGAAGTCCGGCTCGTCGGGCTCCGCCGCGTCGGTCAGCGAGTCCGAACCGATGAAGTACGCCGGGCGGCCCTGGATGCCCTGGTAGATGCGGCCGACGTACTCGCCGAGCAGGCCGAGGCAGATGAGCTGGCAGGCGCCGAGGAACAGCACGACCAGCGACAGCGACGTCCAGCCGGGCACGACCGCGCCCTGCCAGTACGCCCACAGCACCTTGACCGCGGCGATCACGCAGGCCAGCGCGCCGACCGCACCCAGCCAGATGGCCAGCCGCAGCGGCGCGGCGGTGAAGCTGATGACGCTGTCCACGGTCAGCTTGATCATCTTGCCGAGCGGGTACTTGCTGGTGCCCGCGGCGCGCTTCTCGCGCACGTAGGTGACCTCGCCGCTGGGGAAGCCGAGCCACGGCACCAGCAGGCGGTAGACCGGCGTCTGCTCGGGCAGGCCGCGCAGCGCGTCGACCATCGCCCGGCTCAGCATGCGGAAGTCGCCCGCGCCGTAGGGCATCTTCTTGCCCACGATGCTGCGCATCAGCCGGTAGTACAGCCCGGCGGTGCCCCGCTTGAACGCGGTGTCGCTGGCCCGGTCGCCGCGTACGCCGTAGACGATGTCGAGGTCGCGCTCCTCGGCCAGGTCGAGCATCTGCGCGATGACCTCGGGCGGGTCCTGCAGGTCGGCGTCGATGGTGACCACGTAGTCGCCGCGCGAGCGGTGCAGGCCCGCGGTGAGCGCAGCCTGGTGGCCGCTGTTGCGGCGCAGCCGGACCAGGCGCAGCTGCGGCCAGTTGGCCCGCATGAGGGTGACCAGGGCCGCGGTGTCGTCCCGGCTGCCGTCGTCGACCGCGAGCACCTCGTAGGTGCGGCCCAGCCCGTCGAGCACCGGCCGCAGCCGGGCCACGAGCAGGGGAAGCACCGCCTCCTCGTTGTACATCGGGATGACGACGGTCAGTCTCGGCTCGGTCACCCCGAAACCATAGCCATCCGGAGCGGTTTGCTTAAGCGCCCGTCAGATGGAGAAGTCTGGATTATTCCTGATCACGGAGAACGTCGCACCCTGCGGATCCTTCAGGATGGCGAAGCGCCCGGCGGGAGAGTCCACGGGCGCCATGACCTTGATCGCACCGAGGTCGAGCGCCTTCGCGTACGCCGCGTCGCAGTCGTCGACGGCGAAGTACACCGACCAGTGCGGCGCCATCGGGCCCCAGGCCGGGTCGATGGGCATGGCCCCGGCGACCGGCCGCCCCTCCGCCTCGAACAGGGTGTACGTCAGCCCCTCGCCCATCGACACGTCGCGCATGGCGAGGCCGAACACCTCCTGGTAGAACACCTTGGCGGCGTCGACGTCGGAGGTCGTCAGCTCGTTCCAGGTGACGCTGCCGGGCTCGTTGGCCAGCTCGAAGCCGCCGAACTCCAGCGCCTGCCACGCGGACAGGAAGGCGCCCTCGGGGTCGGTGAAGACCGCCATCCGGCCCTGGCCCATCACGTCCATCGACGGGGCCACCACCCGGCCGCCGTGCTCCTCAACCTTGATCGAGGTGTACTGCAGGTCCGGGGTGGCGAAGTACGTCGACCAGGTGCTGCCCCGGTCGAGGTCGGTGGCCGGGCCGAGCCCGGCGACCTGGCGGCCGTCCTTGCGCAGGATGCGGTATCCCCCGGCATCGGGCCCCATGTCCTCGGCGGTCCAGCCGAACAGCCCGCCGTAGAACGCGGCCGAGGCGTCCAGGTCCGTGCTGCCGAGATCGACCCAGCACGGGGTGCCCTGCTCGTACGTCTGCGCCATGCCTGCCATCCTCGCCGGTTTCGGCTCGCCGGGGGCTGGTTACCTGGAAGAGATGAGCACTGACGCCGTACGCAGGCCGCCGGGCAGCCCCTGGGCGCTCGCCGGATTCGGATTGGCCGTGCTCGTCACGGCCGGAATCGGCGGGCTCGCCGTGAGCGACGCCGGCGGGCAGTACGCCGAGCTGGCCCGGCCCGCCTGGGCGCCGCCGTCGTGGCTGTTCGGGCCGGTCTGGACCGTGCTGTACGTGATGATCGCGATCGCCGGGTGGCTGGCCTGGCGCCGCGCCGGGTTCGGCCCCGCCCTGCTGGTGTACGCCGCCCAGCTCGTGCTCAACGCGGCATGGACCCCGCTGTTCTTCGGCGCGGGCGCCTACGGCTGGGCGTTCGCCGAGATCACGGTGCTGTGGCTGGCCGTCGGCGCGACGGTGTGGCTGTTCGCCCGGATCTCCCGCCCCGCGGCCTGGCTGCTGGTGCCGTACTGGCTGTGGGTCACCTTCGCGGCCGCGCTCAACTTCACGATCTGGCAGCTCAACAAGGGTGTGTCCTGAAAGACTGGCCCCGGTGTGCCGACCAGAGCCTGCGCTGGACCGCTTCCGCGCGGGCCGCAACGAGAGGAACACATCGATGCCCACCACCAAGTCGCCCGGCAAAACCGCCACCCGCGGCAGCCAGCCCGCCCTGCACCAGAAGGGCGCCCAGATCCAGGAGTTCGGCACCGTACGGCAGCTACCCGTGGGCCTGTCCCACGACGCGCGCATGTACTCGTGCGAGCGCCTCAACCAGTGCCTCGCCGACACCCAGATCCTGTACAGCCTCTACAAGAAGCACCACTGGCTGATGCGCGGCCCGACCTTCTACCAGCTGCACCTGCTGCTGGACAAGCACGCGGGCGAGCAGCTGGAGCTCGTCGACGTGATCGCCGAGCGGATCCAGAGCCTGGGCGGCGTCGCCATCGGCGATCCCCGGCACATCGCCGAGATCACCGTGATCCCCCGCCCGCCGGACGGCGTGGAGGAGGTCCCCGCGATGATCTCCCGCCTGCTCGAGGCCCACGAGACCATCCTCATCGCCGCCCACGACGCGGCCCGCCACGCCGACGAGATGGGCGACGACGGCACCAACGACCTGCTCGTCAGCCAGATCATCCGCACCGGCGAGATGCAGGCCTGGTTCCTCGCCGAACACCTCGTCGACACCCCCCTCGTCGAGGCCTGACCACCCACCCACCCACCCGCCCCGACGCGTTGATCATGAACCTATGGACGTGTTCGGCGGCGTGTCCCGACCCTGCCACCGTGATCACCGAGACGGCCCGGCGAGGCGGCCAGGTGATCACGGCGCGAGGGTCGGGACACGCCGTTCATCACGTCCATAAGTTCATGATCAACGCGAAGGGGTGGGGGTGGGGTCGAGGAGGCGGAGGGCTTCGTCGGCGGCGGAGGCGTCGACGAGGATCTGGTAGCGGTCGGCCTGCATGGCCGAGACCGAGGAGAAGTCGTGGCGGCGGCCGCTGAGGACGTGGCCGGCCAGGCCGAGCAGGGCGCCCGCGACCGCGCCGAACAGCGCGCCGTAGAGGACGAGCAGCAGCAGCGACATCAGCGGGGTGATCCAGTTGAAGAAGCCGAACAGCCAGGCGAACAGGCCGCCCACCAGCGCGCCGTTCAGCGCGCCCTGGCCTGCCGCGCGCCAGCCGGTCATCCGGCCGGTGACCTGCTCGACCAGGCTGAGCCCGCGGCCGGCGATCGCCGTGCGCTCCACCGGGAAGCCCTGGTCGGAGAGGTGGTCGACGGCTCGCTCGGCCTCGGCGTACGTCTCGTAGGTCGCGATCACGACCTGGCCGGTGACCCGGCTGTCCGCGGCCCAATCGGTCTGTGTCATGGGAGCCTTCCTCATCACGGCTGACGTTGCCGACCGGGTACCCGGCGTGCGGTCGGGCCAATCCCGGCGGCCGTTTCGCTGCTAGCGGACGGCGGGCCGGGTGCCGGGCGCGAAGCGGAACTGGATCCGCTCCATCAGCCCGCGGCGGCGGGTGTTGTGGAAGGCCGCGACCCGCCAGCCGCCGGGTTCGCGTACCAGGACATAGGTCTGGATCTTCGACAGGGCGGGGCGGCGGCCCTTGAACGTGTCGCCGCGGCCGACCACGACGGCGGTGTCCGGGCCGAGGAACGTGGTGCCGACCGTCTCGGACGCCATCCGGGTGCCCTTGGTGAACGCCTGGAACAGGACCCGGTGGCTCTCGGTGATGTCAGCCCGGCCCCGGTAGTGGGTGCCGACGAAGGTGACGTACGAGGCGTCGGCGGTGAAGGCGCGGCCGAACGCGTCGGCGTCGGCCGCGTCCCAGGCGCGCACGATGCCGTCCAGGAGCTGCTGGATCGCGGCGAGGTCGGCGGTGCGGTCGGGGTGGGACATGGGCCCTCCTAGCATGGGTACGGGTACACAGATACTGCATAGATGCAATATCTGCACGCATGCAGAGATTAGCGCAGAGGAGCCCGCGCCGCCATGTCCGACGACACGCCACCCAAGGGACTGCCCGCGGGGGCGCACGAGGCGTTCCGGCGCCACCTCGACGCGGTGACCGCGTACACGCAGGCGGCGGCGGACGCGGCCGGGATGCACCCCACCGACTGGGCCGCGCTCAGCGTTCTCAACCTGGCCGGGCGGCTCACTTCGGGCGAGCTGGCCGAGCGCACCGGCCTGACCACCGGCGCGACCACCCGCCTCATCGACCGCCTGGAGCGAGCGGGCCACGTACGCCGCGTTCCCGACCCGGCGGACCGGCGGCGCGTGCTGGTCGAGCCGCTGCCCGCGCTGGACGTGGGCGGCATCGTCGACCCGGCGCGGCAACGGCTGGCCGAGGTGTTCCGGCGCTATCGGCCGGAGGAACTGGCCGTGCTCTTCGACTACTTCGGACACGCCGCAGACGCACTGCTCGCGGCCACCCACGACATGCGCGCCCACGCCACCGGCCGAACCCGCCCCTGAGCGGGCCGACCGGCCGACTCCGCGCGGCCCGGCTTGCGCGTAGACGCAGACCGGGCTGCAGTTTCGGGGAAGGTGTGGCTTCGCCAGGCGAAATTCCTGCACTTCCCCGAAACTGCAGCCCGGTCCGGGCGCGACGACGGGAGGGGTCAGATGATGCCCTTGAGGAGCTGGCGGGCCATGACGATGCGCTGGACCTGGTTGGTGCCCTCGTAGATCTGGGTGATCTTGGCGTCGCGCATCATGCGCTCCAGCGGGAAGTCCTTCGTGTACCCGTACCCGCCGAGCAGCTGGACCGCGTCGGTGGTGATGGCCATGGCGACGTCGGAGGCGAAGCACTTCGCGGCGGCGCCGTAGTAGGTCAGGTCGGCGTCGTCGCGCTCGGAGCGGGCGGCGGCGGCGTAGGTCAGCTCGCGCGCGGCGGTCAGCCGCATGCCCATGTCGGCGAGCATGAACTGCACGCCCTGGAAGTCGGCGATCGGCTTGCCGAACTGGCGGCGCTCCTTGACGTACGCCAGCGACGCGTCCAGCGCCCCCTGCGCGATGCCGATGGCCTGGGCGGCGATGGTGACCCGGGTGTGGTCCAGCGTGCGCATCGCGGTGGCGAAGCCGGTGCCGGGCGCGCCGATCAAACGGTCGGCGGGGATGCGGACGTTGTCGAGGTACACCTCGCGGGTCGGCGAGCCCTTGATGCCGAGTTTGCGCTCGGGGGCGCCGAAGCTGACGCCCGCGTCGGCCTTCTCGACCACGAACGCGGAGATGCCCTTGGCGCCGACGCCGGGCTCGGTGACCGCGAAGACGGTGTAGTACTCGCTCACGCCGGCGTTGGTGATCCAGCGCTTGACCCCGTTGAGCACATAGTGATCTTCGTCACGAACTGCCCGGGTTGTCATGGCTGCGGCGTCACTGCCCGCCTCCGGCTCGGAGAGGCAGTAGGAGAACATGCCCTCGCCGGCCGCGACCTTGGGCAGGTAACGCTGCTTGAGCTCGGCGGACGCGGACAGCAGCAGCGGCATGGTGCCGAGCTTGTTGACCGCGGGGATGAGCGAGGACGAGGCACATGCGCGCGCCACCTCCTCGATGACGATGGCTGTGGCCAGGGCGTCCGCGCCCGCGCCGCCGTACTCCTCGGGGACGTGCGGGGCGTGGAAGTCCGACGCACGCAGCGCGTCGAGGCTGACCTGCGGAAACTCGCCGGTCTCGTCGGCGTGGGCGGCGTTGGGGGCCACCTTGGCGTCGCAGACCTCGCGTACCGCCTCGCGGATCGCCTTGTGCTCCTCGGAGAGCTGGTACAGGTCGAACACCGAGACCTCCTCTGACCAGTGATTCGTACCGGTCGGTAGCTTAACGCTCGCTCAGGTAAGCTCGTCCACCCCCCACGGTAAACTTTCCTCGGGGCTGGACAGGGCGTAGGCTCCTCATCTGCTCAAACCCGTTCACCCCCCAGCCCTTGCGGATTAGGAGACAGCGCGTGACCCTCCCGTACGCGAGCCAGCCCGCCCCCGTCACCCCTCCCTCCGGTGCCGCCCGGCCCCGGCTGACGTTCATCGGCACCGGCTACCTGGGAGCCACGTACGCCATCTGCTACGCCGAGCTCGGCTACGAGGTCATCGGCTTCGACGTGGACGTCGACAAGATCGAGAAGCTCGGCCAGGGCCAGGTGCCCTTCCACGAGCCCGGTCTGGACGAGATGCTGCGCCGCAACCTGGCCGCGGGACGGCTGCGCTTCACCACGTCGTACCAGGAGACCGCCGACTTCGGTGACGTGCACTTCATCTGCGTGGGCACCCCGCAGCGGGCCAACGGCCTGGGCGCCGACCTCACCTATGTCGAGGCGTCGGTCACCAACCTGGCCCAGCACCTGACCCGCAAGGCGCTCATCGTCGGCAAGTCCACCGTGCCGGTGGGCACCGCGGAGTGGGTCGAGCAGCTCGTCGCCAAGCACGCCCGCCCGGAGCTGGCCGTCGAGGTCGCCTGGAGCCCCGAGTTCCTGCAGGAGGGCTTCGCCGTCGACGACGTCATGCGCCCCAACCGCATCGTCGTGGCCACCAAGACCGAGTGGTCGAACTCGCTGCTGCACGCCGCGCACAAGGGCGTCTTCGACCTGGCCGCCACCGAGGACCGCGAGGTGCCGGTGGTCGCCACCGACTTCGCCACCGCCGAGCTGGTCAAGGTCGCCGCGAACTCGTTCCTCGCCACCAAGATCTCGTTCATCAACGCGATGGCCGAGGTCTGCGAGGTGGCCGGTGGCGACGTCACCCAGCTCGCCCGCGCGCTGGGCTACGACCCGCGCATCGGCAACCGCTTCCTGCAGTCGGGCGTCGGCTTCGGCGGCGGCTGCCTGCCCAAGGACATCCGCGCGTTCCAGGCCCGCGCCCAGGAGCTGGGCGCCGGTGAGGCGCTGCGCTTCCTGCACGAGGTCGACCTGATCAACCTGCGCCGCCGCCAGCGCGTGCTGAACCTGGCCGCCGGGCTGCTCGGCCGCCGCTTCGGCCCGGCCGGCCCGGACCTGTCCGGCACCCGGATCGCCGTGCTCGGCGCGACCTTCAAGCCCAACTCCGACGACGTACGCGACGCGCCCGCGCTCGCCGTGGCGGGCATGCTGTCGCGCGCCGGGGCCGACGTGCACGTGTACGACCCGCAGGGCATGGAGAACGCCAAGCGCTCGCTGCCCGAGGTCGAGTACGCCAAGTCCCTGGTGGACGCGGTGGCCGACGCCGACCTGGTGTGCGTGCTGACCGAGTGGGCCGAGTTCCGCAACGCCGATCCGGTGGCGCTGGGCGAGGTCGTCAACACCAAGCTGGTCATCGACGGCCGCAACTGCCTCGACGCCTCGGCGTGGAAGTCGGCCGGCTGGACCCTGCGCGCCCTGGGCCGCCCCACGGTCTGACCGCTGATCTGCCGAAAGAGCCCATCCGCCGCGCGGGTGGGCTCTTTCACATCCCCGGCCGTTCCACGATCTTCGTGGCCGAACGCGTGCGCTGCCGCTACCTGACTGAAATGGGGCTTTTCAAAGGTCACTCCGATCAGACATGCTGCCGGTAATCGATCCACACGCCGCGTCGTCGTCTGGTGACGTGCCGGGAGTCGGAGGTTGCCATGGCTGCGGCCAGCACGTGCTCGATGTGTGGCCGGGAGCGGGAAGACCCCACCGTGCGCTGCCCGCACTGCGGTAACACGCCGGAGCAGCTCGCGGCCGAGGTGGCCCGGCTCAACAAGGCCATCGCCGAGATGAACGCCGAGGACGTGCGGCTGTCCGGCGAGCGCAAGAAGCTCAGCGGCAAGCTGCAGGCGGCGCTCTACCAGCGGGACATCCTCGCCCACGCCGAGGCGCAGCGGCAGAAGAAGGCCGCGCCGAAGCAGCGCCGCTGGATCCCCAAGCCGCCCGGGGCGAAGGACCCGGCCGATACGGCCACCGCCCCGCCCCCGGCCGAGAACGGCGCGGACGTGCCCCGGCAGCCGCCCGGCCCGCCCGGTGACGGGCCCCGGCGGACCGCGCCGCGCACCGCCCCGCGCGTCGCGCCGCTGCCCGAGCACGAGCCGGAGGCGTCGCCGCGTTCGGTGCAGAACATCATGCTGGCGCTGGGCTCGCTGCTGATCGGCATCGCCGCGGTGGTCTTCGCCGCCGTCGCGCTCAGCAACGTGGACCCCGGCATCCGGCTGACCGTGCTCGCCCTGGTCACCGCGGTGCTGCTCGGCATCGCGCCGAGCCTGGTCAAGGGCGGGCTGTCGTCGACCGCCGAGGCGCTGGCCGGGGTCGGCCTGGCCCTGCTGCCCATCGACGGCTACCTGCTGGCGCAGCTCAGCCTGATCGACACCTCGCTGGTGATCGTGGCCGGGCTGGTCTTCGCGGTGACGGCCGCGATCGCGTACCTCTACCACCGCGCCACCGGCCTGACCATCCCGCGCTACGCGGTGGTGCTGGCCATCCAGCCGGTGCTGCCGCTGCTGCTGTACGACCTCATCAACGGGCCCGCGGGGTGGGCCGTGGTGCTGACCGTGGTCGCCGCGCAGAACGCGGTGATCGCGCGGGCCGTCGAGATCGCCAACGCGTCCGGCTCGCGGGCCGCGCTGCCGCACACCCTCGCCGAGTTCATGCGGCGGCCGCCGGCCCGGCCCACCGCCGCCCGCGAGTCCGCGTTCTGGCTGCGCGAGCTGGCCTGGATCCTGCACGGCCTGGCCATCGCGGCGGCCGTCGTGTACGCGGTGGCCGCCCTGCTCACCGCGGACACCGTGCCGTCGGTCGGGCGGGCCGCGGCCAGCCTGCTGCTCGCGGTCACGGTCGCCCTGGTGGGCACGCTGATGCTGCGCCGCGCGCCGCTGAGCGAGCTGGCCGCCGGAGCCATGGTGCTGGCCGTGATCGGCTCGGCGGCACGGGTCGCCGTGGTCGCGCTGCCCGACCGGGCACTGCTGGTGATCGCCGCCGCGGTGGCGGTGACCGGCCTCGGCGTACGCGCCGTGCCGGAGCCGACCCGGCGCGGGCCGCAGCTCGCCTCCACGCTGGCACTGGTGGTGCTGGGGCTGTTCGTCGCGGGCACCGCGCTGCGGGCCGCGCTCGCGCCCGTCGCCGCGGCCTGGCCGGTGGGCTCGGCCGACGTCGACGGCTTCGGCGCCGAGATCGCGCAGCGGGCCGGGCACCCCGGCTGGCCGCTGGTGGCCACGGTCGCGCTGCTCACCGTGGCCGCCGCGCTGGCGCTGCCGGCCGCCTGGCGGCACGAGACCGTGGTCGGCGGCGCCGCGCTCACCGCGCTGGCCGCCCCCGCCTCGCTGCAGCTGAGCTGGGTCGCCACCCAGTGGGTGCTGGCCGTCGCCGCCATCGTGCTGCTCGGGGCCGGGATCGGCGTCGCCGGGCTGGGCGGCGCGGGCAGCGCGCCGTGGGCCGCGACCACGCCCCGGGCCGCCCGCGCGCACCTGATCGCCTCGTTCCTGGTCGGCGGGGTCGCCACGGGCGTCGCGCTGGCCCACACCTGGTCCACGGCCGGGCTGATGGCCGTGTTCACGGTGGCGGGCGTGGTGCTGGCGGGCGCGCAGCGCGTACTGCCCGCACCGGCCGACCAGACCGCCACGCTGTCCATGACGGAGGGTCCGGCGGTGGCCGGGCTGACACCGCCCGCGACGGTGCTGCTCGGGGATGCCGCGGCGGGTGCCGCGGCCTTCGCCGCGCCGATCGCGGTCGGCACCGGGGTGCTGACCCTGTTCCCGGCGGCCGGGGAGCAGGTCGCGCTGGCCACCGCATTCCTCGCCTGCGCCGCCGTGCTGGCGCTGGTCGCGGCGCGGCTGGTGGCGCAGCGGCGCATCGGCACGCCCCTCGCGCTGGGCGCCGGGCTGGGCGCCCTGGTCATCGCCGGGGCCGCGTTCGGGGTGGCGGACACGACCGCGCTCGACGCGGGGCTCGGCGCGCTGCTGCTGATCTCGGCGATCCTGCTGGCGCTGGCCCCCTCGATCGACTCCGGCCGCCGTGCCGACCGCGCGCTGGACGGGGCGGACTTCGCCGCCGCCGCCGTCACCGTCGCGCTGGTCGCCGCGCTGGCCCGCACCGCACACCTGATCGCCCCGCAGTACTGGCTGGTGCTCGCGGCGCTGCTGGTGCTCGCCGTGGGCGGCTGCATCCGGCTGCTGCCCGAGGACCTGCGGCGCGGCCCGGTCGCGGGCAGCGCCGTGGCGGGCGTCGTGCTGATCGCCGTCGCGGGCTACCCGGCGCTGGCCGGCGGGATCAAGGCGCTCGCGCTGCCCGGGGAGCTGTGGGCCGCCGACCTTGCCCCGATCGGCGGGGACGTCGGCTTCGGCTGGCAGGCGCCCGTCGCGCTGATCATCCTGGCCGCGGCCAGCGCGATCACGCTGCCCCCGCCGCGCAGCCACCAGGGCGCCGCGATCGCCGCGATCCTGGCCACCGTCGGCGCCCCGGCCGCGCTCGGCTGGCCTTGGTGGGCCCCGATCGTGCTCGGTTTGACCATCGCGACCGGATACGCCCTGGCCTCGGCCGTCGCGCTCGACGCCCGCGCGGGCTACACCCGGCTGGCCGTGGCGACCGCGGTCGCGCTGCACGCGCTCGGGGCGGCCCTGGTGCGGCCGTGGACCACCGCCGCCGCGCTCGGCATGATCGCGCTGGTCGGCGCGGCGATGGTGCTGATGGCCGTCCTCATGACCCGCCAGGCGCAGCTCGCCGCCGGTGAGCCGGAGCCGGGCGAACCGGCCGCGCTGGACCGGCGCGCCCCCGCCCACCTCGACGTGCTCGGCGGCGCGGGCGTGCTCGCCGTGCTGCTGGCCGGGCCTGCCGCGCTCGCCGCCCTGGCCGCGAGCCTGGACAAGCCCGTCGACATCGTGCTCACCGCGGCGCTCGGCGGCACCAGCATCGGCCTGGCCGCGCTCGCCGCGGCACGCCGCCCCGCCGCGCCCTACCTCGGCTGGGGCACCGTCGGCGTGGCGGTCTCCGGCACGCTGATCGCCCTGCTCGCGCTGCCCACCTCGTATCCGGCCGGGGTGTACGCCGCCGCGGCGGTGCTGCTCGTGGTGCTCGCCGAGCTGCTGCGCACCAGCACCCGCGACCAGCTCGGGCTCACCCCGGAACGGACGGCCGCGCCACCGCCGCGCCGGATCCCCCGGGAGGGGCCGCAGCGCTGGCGCGTCGGCTTCGACGCCCGCCTGGAGCTGATCGAGCGCAGCCGCCGCTGGCCGTCCTACCCGGGCGCGATGGCGGCGGCCGCCGCGGCGGCACCGGCTCTGATCGCGCTGTTCTCGCTGACGTCCGCACTGCACGAGGCGCTCGTCCGGCCGTACGACAGCCTCAACGCCATCTGGCAGGGGCCGCCCACCGCCGCCACCGGACCCGGCGACGTCGCCGCCGTGCTCACCGCGGTGCTGCTCACGGTGGCGGCGGGCATCGCCGCGGTCGGCTTCGGCGGCGGGCCCACCCGGGCCGTTTCGGTGGTGGTGCCCGGCGCGGCCGTCACCCTGCTCATCGCCCCGGCCGGGCTCGGCCTGGCCTGGCCCGCGTCGGTGCTGGCCGGGCTCGGCGTGTTCACCGTCTGCATGCTGAGCGTCGCGCTGACCGAGCCGCCCACCGGCGAGGACACCGACCGCCCGATCCGGCTCGCCCGCGTCGCGGTGCTGGTCCTGGGCCTGGTCGCGGGCGGCGCCGGGCTGGCGGGCGCGCTCGCCACCCCCGGCATGACGATCTTCACCTTCGGCGGGGCCGTCGGCGTCGGGGCCGTCGCCGCGCTCGGCGGCAAGTCGCAGCGGGCCCGCATCCTCGGCTGGCTCGGCGCGGCGCTGGCCGCGCAGCTGTTCGTGCTGACCGTCAGCCTGCGCGTCGGCGCGAAGCCGGAGTGGGCGGCGTTCGGCGTGCTGGCCGTCGGCGCGATCCTGATCGTCGGCGCGGCGCTGCACCCGCGTTTCGCCCGGCCCGAGGCGCTGCGCGAAGCGCAGGCGGTCGAGTGGGCCGGGTACACCGCCGGGGTCATCGCGCTCGGGCTCGCCGTGCGGGCGCCGTCGCAGGCCGCCGCGCTGCTCGTCGGCTGGGGCGCGGTGCTCGGCATCGCGGCCACCCGCGCCGGGCGGCCCGCGGGGCAGCGCCGGGTGCTGTTCTGGGCCGCCGCGGCCAGCGAGATCGCCGCCTGGTGGCTGATCATGCGGACCGCCGACATCGCGCTGCCCGAGGCGTACACGCTGCCGTTCGCGCTGCTCGCGCTCGCGGTCGGCCTGCTGGAGCTACGGCAGCGGCCGCAGCTGGGCAGCTGGGCTGCGTACGGCCCGGCGCTGATCGCGGGCTTCGGCCCGACGGTCGTGGTGGTGCTGGTGACGACCACGAACCCGATCCGCGAGGTCGGGCTGCTGGTCGCCGCGATCATCACGCTGGTGGTCGGCTCCCGCTACGGCCAGCAGGCCCCCGTCGCGGTCGGCGCGGCGGTCACCGTCATCGCCGCCCTGCACGCGCTCACCCTGGTCGGCACGACGTGGCTCGGCGTGCTGATCGGCGGCATCGTCCTCATCGTCCTCGGCGCCAACTCCGAACGCCGCCGCCGCGCCACCGACCGCTACCGCCAATTCCGCTGACCCGCGCCGCCTCCGGGCGGCACGGCCAAGATCGTCCGACTTGCCAGGCACCTGGGCGTATCCGCGTTCAAGATACGCCTGTATGCCAGGCAATTCGGACGGTCAAGACGCGGACGTCAGAGGTTCGCCTGGAGGGCGGCGTCCTTCTGGGCGACCAGTTCGGTGAGGCTGTGGGCGTAGTCGGTGAGGGCGGCGCGGAGGGTGGCGTCGTGGGCGCCGAGGATGCGCGCGGCGAGCAGGCCCGCGTTGCGGCCGCCGGCGATGGAGACGGTGGCGACCGGGATGCCGGCCGGCATCTGCACGATGGACATCAGCGAGTCCATGCCGTCGAGGTACTTCAGCGGCACCGGGACCCCGATCACCGGCAGCGGCGTCACGCTGGCGACCATGCCGGGCAGGTGGGCCGCGCCGCCCGCGCCCGCGATGATGACCTTGAGGCCGCGGTCGGCCGCCGACCGCCCGTAGTCGATCATCAGCTGCGGCGTACGGTGCGCGGACACGACGTGGACCTCGTAGGTCACGCCGAACTCGGCCAGCGCCTCGGCGGCGGGCTTCATCACGGGCCAGTCCGAGTCGGACCCCATGATGATCCCGACCTGCGGTGCCGGGGTCTGGTCAGTCATCGCGTTCTCCTCGCTGCGCTCGCCGGGCGCCCTGCGCCGGCCCGATCCGGTGGTTCGCTGGTGCGGCCGCTCAGGCGGGCGCGGTGCCGTAGGTGAGCCAGTGGGCGGCGCGCGCCGCGCGGCGGCGGCAGTCGGCCAGGTCGGCGCCGAGCGCGGTGACGTGCCCGATCTTGCGGCCGGGCCGGGTCTGCTTGCCGTAGAGGTGCACCTTCACGCCGGGCTCGGCGGCCATCAGGTGGTGCAGCCGCTCGTCGATCGACATGCCGCCCTCGGGGCCGCCCAGCACGTTGACCATGACCACGGCGGGCGCAGCGAGCGAGGTGTCGCCCATGGGGTAGTCCAGGACCGCGCGCAGGTGCTGCTCGAACTGGGAGGTGCGGGCGCCCTCGATGGTCCAGTGCCCGGAGTTGTGCGGCCGCATGGCCAGCTCGTTGATCACGAGCCCCTGCGGCGGGTCGCTCTGCTTGCCGGTTCGAGGCCCGCCTCCGGCGACCTCGAACAGTTCGACGGCCAGCAGTCCGACCACGCCCAGCTCGTTCGCGATCCGGATGGCGAGCTGCTGCGCCCCGATCGCTACGTCCTCCGGCAGGTCCGGAGCGGGCGCGAGCACCTCGACGCAGATGCCGTCCTGCTGCACGGTCTCGACCACCGGATACACCGCGACCTGCCCGTATGGCGACCGCGCGACCTGCACCGCCAGCTCGCGGCGCAGCTCGACCTTCTCCTCGACGATCAGCTCGGCGCCACTGGCCAGCAGATCGATGATCTCCTCGACGTCGTTGACGACGAACACGCCGCGGCCGTCGTACCCGCCGCGGGCCGTCTTCACGATAGCGGGCAGCCCGAACTCGACCAGCTCGGCGGCGGTGGCGATGGGTGCCCAGCGCGGCACGGGCGCGCCCAGCTCGGACAGCCGGCGGCGCATCTGGTGCTTGTCCTGGGCGTAGCGCAGCGCGTCGGCGCCGGGGAAGACCTTGTGCCCCTCGGCGGCCAGGGCGCGGATGTGCTCGCCCGGCACGTGCTCGTGGTCGAAGGTGACCACGTCGCACGACTTGGCGAAGGTGCGCAGGGCGGCCAGGTCGGTGTGGCTGCCGAGCTGGACGTCGGCCGCGACCAGCGCCGCGGACTCGTCGACGTCGTTGGCCAGCACCCGCAGCGACTGGCCGAGGGCGATCGCCGCCTGGTGGGTCATTCGGGCGAGCTGGCCGCCGCCGATCATGCCGACGACAGGGAGGCCGGTGCGTGTGTCCATCGCTTCGGAAGTCTAGTCAGCGCCGCCGGGCCGAGGCCTTCGCGCCCTTGCGGGCGGTGGGCTGGGCCACCCGGCGCGGTGCGGCCAGTGCCAGCACCAGCGGCGTACGCTCGTCGCCCTGCCCGAACGGGTTGTCCGCGCACAGCCGGGCGAGCAGGCCCGCGGGCGGCTCGCCGGGCCGCGACCAGCCCAGCAGCCGCATCCCGGCCTCGTCCGCGCCGACCACGGCGCAGCCTTCGAGCATCGCGTACACGTCGTCGGGCAGGGTCTTGCGCAGCGCCGCGACGATCTCCTCGGCGACCCGGTCCGCGCCGCGCGGCGGCGGCACCACGGCCAGGTGCGCGGGCGGGCAGGCCTGCTCGCGGGGCGGGCAGACGGAGCGGGCCAGCGGCCCGGCGACGCGCTCGGCCCAGTTGAGCCGGCCCAGCCGGGCGCAGAGCGCGGCCAGCCCGAGCCGGGCCGGGCCTGCGTGGCCGAGCGCCACCTGCATGCTCCACGGGTCGGCCAGCCCGAGCGCGGGCCCGGCGAGCCGGACCAGGCCGCGGGCGTACGAGCCAGGCTCGATCTCCCAGATGGCCCTGGCCAGGCCCTGTGCGACGGCGACCGGCTTGGCCGCCACGAGCAGGTGCCACGGCTGGCGCAGCGCCTGCCGGGCGGGCTTGTCGGCGCCGTGCGCGAACTCGGCGACGTACCAGGCGAACTTCTCGGCGACCCGGTCCCCGGCCGTGATGGGCTCGGTGACCAGGGCGTGCGTGACCCACTCGGCGCCCCCGGCGGTGATCGCGGCGGCGCGGGGCCGGGGCGGGGCCTGGCGCGCGGCGGGCACCTCGGGCTGGCGCTCGTACGGCGCGACGACCGTCACCAGCCAGCGCTCCAGCAGGTAGCGCCGCCACAGCCGGGCCACGTCGGCCTCGCTCGCGTCGCTCAGGTGCTGCATGACGGCGAGCCCGGCGTGGTCGGTCGGGCCGTGGTGCGGGTAGAGCAGCGCCCCGATCAGCTCCGCGCGCAGCCGCACCAGGATCTCCCGCAGCGGCGGCTCCAGGGTGGCCGCTGCGGGCGCGGCGACGGCGGCCCGCAGCGACACCGGCGGCAGGGTGCGCTCGGCGAGCACCCGCAGCTCGCCGCGCAGCGCCTCGTCGCCGGTCTCCAGGCCGCGGTAGGGGAAGCGCAGCGCCACGCCGTAGCGGGCGGCGACCCGGTCGGCCAGCCGCGACAGGTGGCCTACCGGCCCGCGCCACCCCGCCGCGCCGAGCAGCGCGTCCACCTCGCCGCCGGTGGACCGGGCGACGGCCCAGGCCAGGTACGCCGACAGGTCCGGCACCGGCTCGCCGACGTCGGCGAGGAAGCCGTCGACGTCGATCTCGTCGGCGAAGAACGGCAGCGCCCGGTGCCGCACGCTGGCATCGGGCAGCGGCCCGAGCAGCGCCGACGCGTACGCCGACGAGTCCATCGGCAGTCCCGGGAAGTTCACCGAGTACACCGGCAGCCCGCGGTGCTGGGGGTGCTCGGCCAGCGCCGCGCCGAGCACGGCCGCGCCGGGCAGGCCGGGACCGAGCAGCACGCCGAGGCGCCCCTCGCCGACCGAGCCGAGCAGCGCCATCCGGCCCGTGATCGCCGTACCCCGGCGGCGGGCCGGCGGATGCGCGCGGACCAGCCAGCCGTCGGTGTGCCCGGCGGAGATCTCGACAACCTGGTCGGGCAGCACCCGGCGGATGCCGTCGAAGAACGTGGCCGCGCCCTCGTCGCAGCCGCCGACGGCGAGGAACCGGGCGACCGTCTCCGGGTCGGGCCGGGCGGGCACCCCCGCCGCGAGCAGCGCGGTCGGCTCGCTGGCGACCAGCACCGAGCCGCGGGTGCGGGCGTAGTAGAGCGGCGGGCCGTCGCCGCTGCGCGCCAGCACCAGCCCTTCCGGATCGGCCATGATCAGCGTGTACGGGTCGGCGCCGCCGACCAGGCCCAGCGGCCCGCGCTCGGCGTACCGGTTGGCCAGGGTGCTCAGCTCGACGATGCCGTCCACGATCAGCGTGGTGGTGTCGAGCCGGTGCACGATCGGCAGCGCGGCCCGGACCAGCAGCTTCGCCGACCCGTTGACGTCGCGGGCCTCCTCGGAGCCGCGCGGGGCGAGCGCCCGGGACAGCGCGGTGAGCGTCTCGGTGGAGCTGCGATCGGAGCCGAAACTCAGCAGGGCGGCGAGACCGGCCACGCGACCATCTCCTCAGGGCAGGCTGGGCGACGGTGGCTTCACCACTGCGGGGGCAGGGGCAGGCACGCCACTGTCGTTCGGGGGAGCTTTCAGCCTAGCCAGGATTGTCCGTTTGGCCGCTCATATCGTGCTATCAGCCGAGAATTGTCGCCAGTTCGACAGTTGTCGTCACGGGACGGTCGCACACGAACCCCCGGCACACGTAGGCCGTGGGCTGCCCGTCGAGCATCGTGCGGCCCGCCAGCAGCGGCACGCCTGGCGCGTCCGGGTGACCCGCCACGATCACCGCGCCGGGTGGCGCGTGCTCGATCGCGGTCAGCACGAGCGGGTCGCCCTCCGGGTCGCCGGTCACGATCGCGATCTCGTACGGCCCCGACAACAGCGCCTCCGCCCCCGCCGCGGCATACCCGGCGAACCGCGGGTGCCGGGCCAGCAGCGGCGCGACCGTGGACAGCGCCCGCTCGGCCATCTCCCGCCAGCGCGGCTCCCCGCTCAGCGCCGCGTAGCTCAGCAGCGCGTTGACCAGCGACGACAGCCCCGACGGGGTGGCGTTGTCGGTCGGGTCGGCGGGCCGGATCACCAGCTGCTCGGCGTCGTCGGCGGTGTCGTGGAACCCGCCCTGCCCGTCCCGGAACCGCTCCCCCGCCACGTCCAGCAGCACTCCCGCCGCGGCAAGCCAGCGCCCGTCCCCGGTGACCTGGTGCAGCGCGCAGAACGCCTCCGCCACGCAGCCGTAGTCCTCCAGCACGCCCGCCGGCCGCCCCACCACGCCGTCCCGCGACACCCGCCGCAGCCTGCCGTCCACCAGGTGGTGCGTCAACAGCAGCTCACCGGCCTCCACCGCGACCGCCCGGAAGTCCACGTCCTCCACCACGGACTCGCCGCCGACCTCGGTGGAGTTGCGCCAGAACTCGCACAGCGCGGTGATCGCCAGCCCGTTCCAGGAGGCCACCACCTTGTCGTCGCGCATCGGCTGCGCCCGGTCGCGGCGGGCCGCCATCATCAGCCCGCGCACCCGCGCCCAGCGCTCCTGCACCTGCGGCGCGGCGTCGTCGATGTCGCGCTTGAGCACGAGCACCGACGTGCCGTGCTCGAACGTGCCCGCATCGGTCACCCCGAACAGGTCCGCAGCGAACTTCGCGTCGTCCTCGCCGAGCACCTCGGTCAGCTGCGCCGGGGTCCACGAGTAGGTGGTGCCCTCCACGCCCTCGGTGTCGGCGTCCAGCGCCGAGGCGAACCCGCCCTCCGGCGTCTGCAGATCATTGACCAGGAACAGCGCCGTCTCGGTGGCGATCCGCTGCGCCAGCGGATCCCCGGTCAGCCGCCAGATCTCGTTGTACGCCCGCAGCAGCAGCGCGTTGTCGTACAGCATCTTCTCGAAGTGCGGCACGGTCCACGTCGCGTCCACGGCGTACCGGTGGAACCCGCCCGCGAGCTGGTCGTAGATGCCGCCCCGGGCCATCGCCTCACCGGTGTGCCGGGCCAGCTCCAGCGACTCGGCGTCCCCGGCGCGCCGGTGGTGGCGCAGCAGGAACAGCATCAGCATGTGCGGCGGGAACTTCGGCGCCCCGCCGAACCCGCCGCGCACCGTGTCGTAGTCGCCGCGCAGCAGCTCCACCGCGTGGTCCAGCAGCTCCTTGGTGATCTCGCCACCACCGCCGAGCGGGTTGCGGGCGATCGCCTCCACCACCGCGTCGCCCTGCTCCAGCACCTGCTGCCGCTGGTCCCGCCACGCGTCCGCGACCGCCCCCAGCAGCCTCGTGAACTGCGCCTTCGGGTAGTACGTGCCGCACAGGAACGGCTTGCCGTCCGGGGCGGCGAAGACCGTCATCGGCCAGCCGCCCTGACCGGTCATCGCCTGCGTCGCCGACATGTAGACCGCGTCCACGTCGGGCCGCTCCTCGCGGTCCACCTTGATCGCCACGAAGTGCTCGTTGACCAGATCGCCGACGACGGCATCCTCGAACGACTCGTGAGCCATCACATGGCACCAATGGCACGCCGCGTACCCCACGGAGATCAGCACCGGCACGTCCCGCCGCTTCGCCTCCGCGAACGCCTCGTCACTCCACGGCCACCAGTGCACCGGATTGTCAGCGTGCTGCAGCAGGTAGGGCGAGGTCGCGTCCCCGAGTCGATTCACGCTCCCACCCTCTCACAACCGCCCACCCCGTCCGGGTTCGTGGCGCGCTTTCCGGGAAAGTGCACGAATACCCGCTCTCCGGCGTGCACTTTCGGGGAAAGTGCACCGGGGAAGCCCTTGGCGATCTTGGGGCGGCCGACGATCCCGCTGCGCCGGTCAGCGGCTGGACTTCATGGCGGCCAGACGGGATTCGATCTCCTGGTCGCGGGAGGCTTTGGAGAGTTCCTCGAACTGGGCGTCGACGGTGGAGGCCTGAAGTTCCTCGTGGCCCTTCAAGCGGGCCTCCTCGCGGCGGACCATCTCCTCGAAGCGGCTGATCTCGGTGGTCGGGTCGAGGGTGTTGATGCTGTTCATCGAGGCCTGGACGCGGCCGCGGGCCTCGGTGACCTTGGCGCGGCCGACCAGCTCGTCGCGCTTGCGCCGCAGCTCGTCGAGCTTCTCGCGCATCTGCGTGACGCCCTGCTTGAGCTGGTCGGTGACCTGCGTCTGCTCGGCGATCATCGGGGCGAAGTTCTTGACGTCGTTCTCGTACGCGATCTGCTTGCCGATGGCGATGCGGGCCAGGTTGTCGAACTTGTCCGCGTCGGCGGCATTGCTAGCGCGCACCTGGTCCGCCTTGGCGCTGGCCGCCTGGGCCTTGACCTGCCACTCCTCGGCGTTCTTCTGCGCCTCGGCCGAGTCGGCCTCCAGCAGGCGCAGGTTGGCGATGGTCTGCGCCACCGCGTTCTCGGCCTCGCCGATGTTCGCCGTGTAGTCGCGCACCATCTGGTCGAGCATCTGCTGCGGGTCCTCGACGTCGTCGAGCATCGCGTGGATGTTGGCGCGGGCCATCTGGGTGATCCGGCCGAGGATCGACTGAGCCGCCATGATCTTGCTCCTCTTCTGCTACTTCTCCGGTCGCGTCCACGTGCTGGGGCCGCCGAAGCGGCCCTGAACCGTCCGCGACCCGGGGGCCGTCGCGTCGTCCTGGCCGGCCTCGCTGGTGAGGCCGATCCGGAAACCGCCCATGCCCCCTCCGCCGAGCATGCTGTCGAGCAGGATGCCGCCGAGGACGGCGCCGCCCATGCGGCCCGCCGCGGCGGTGCCGAAGCCGCCGGGGCCGCCGATGACGACCCGGCCGCCGCCCTGCTGGCCGTACCCGGACGGGAAGGACCAGCGTTCGACGTCGTCCCGGGCGGAGTCGACGGCCTGCGCGGCGAGGTCGTGCGCGCGTTCGGCGGCCGACAGCGCGGCGACCGGGTCGGTGGTGTTCTCGGCGCGGTCGAGCTGCGCGTGCGCCTCGGACAGCCGGGCCCGCGCGGTGGAGCCGACCGCGCCGCGGCGGGTGGTGATGTAGTCGGTCGCCGAGTCCACGGCGGAGCGGGCCGCGTACAGCGCCTGTTCGAGCTGGCGGCGGGCCTGCTGGGAACGGTCGGCGGCGTCACGCATCGAGCCCATGGCCTGGGCCAGTCCGGCCGCGGCGGCCTCCAGGCGGCGCATCATGCCCAGCGGATCGGTCCTCGCGCCGGTCAGGTGTACGCGTACGTCGCCGGTGACCTGGTCGGCGCGGGCGACGGCGGCGGCGAGGTTCATCTGGTCGGCTCCCCCGGCGTCGCCCGCGGCCTGCCGTGCCGCCTTGCCCGCGGCGACCTCGGCCTGCACCTCGTCGAGCAGCCGGGTCACGTTGGCTCCGGCGGCGTCCAGGTCGGCGGCGCCCTTGTCGAGCGCCGCCAGCAGGTTCGACGCCTGGCCGACGGCCTGCTCCGCGCCGCGGATGGCCAGTGCGGCCCGGCCCCGGTCCTTGCCGGCCAGCGCCGTCGCGGCCTCGCGGAGCTGCTCGTCGGCGAAGTCGAGCCGGGCGGCGGCCTCGGTGGCGTTGCCCGCGATCGGGGTGAGCGCGCCCTCGGTGTAGCGGTCGGCCAGGCGGGCCAGCGTGGCCTCGGCGGCGGGCAGCGCGCCGCGCAGCTGTGCGGCGCGGGTGGTGAGGCCCGCGCTCAGCTCCTCGGCGTTGGCCTGCATGGCGCGCAGCTTCTCGAACGCGTCGGCCTCGGCGTCCAGGCGCCGGTCCACCGCGGCGCAGCGGTCCACGATGTCGCGCAGCAGCCGCCGCTGGGTGGGCTCGTCCTCGGGGATCTCGTCGTCGAGCTGGTGCCGGATGCGGAACGCCGCTGCCAGCTCCTCCTTGGCGGCGGCGACCGCGGCGGCGTACGCGGTGACGGCGGCGGCGCCGTACTGCGCCGTGGCGAAGCCGAGTTCCTGCTCGCTGGTGCGCACCGCGTTGTCCACGGCGACGAGCTGCGCGTTGGCGTAGGTGTTGAGCTGCTGCGTGGTGTACGCGGCGTACGGGTCGGCCGGGCCGGTGGGCGGCTTCGGGACGGACTCCGCCCGCCCCTGCCGCTTGCGCCGTCGCCCCAGCATGGTGAACAGCAGCACCACGGCCAGGGCGGCGACGATGAGGCAGCACAGCACCGAGAAGAGGTCGACTTCGCTGCTCTGCACCGGCACGTGATCACGATATCGTCCGGAATGCCCTGCAATCGCACTAATCGATTGCGGCGGATACCCGCGACTGACCAGGGGAAAGAGAGGTCAGGAGGCGGTGCCCGTGCCGGTGCGGGAGCGGACCGAGCGGAGCGGGGCGGCGGCCAGCGCCAGGGCCCGCAGCGACTCGGTGATCTGGTCGGCGGGCAGCGGGCGGGAGAAGTGGAAACCCTGGCCGGCGTCGCAGCCCAGGCGGCGCAGGGCGGTGCGCTGGTCGGCGGTCTCCACGCCCTCGGCCACCACCCGCAGCCCGAGCTGGCGGCCCAGGTCCACCACCGCCTGCACGATGGCGGCGGCCTGCTTGGAGTCGGCCATGCGCGCCACGAAGGTGCGGTCCACCTTCAGCTCGTCGACCGCGATCCGGGTGAGGAAGGTCAGCGAAGAGAAGCCGGTGCCGAAGTCGTCGACGGCGAACCTGACGCCGAGTTCACGCAGCTCGCGCAGCACCTGGTCGGTGACGGGCAGCGGGCTGAGCACGACCGTCTCGGTGATCTCCAGGACCAGCTTCGCGGCGGGCACGCCGTGCCGGCGCAGCAGCTCGGCCACGTCGGCGGGCAGCTGCGGGTCGAGCAGCGAGCGCGGCGAGAGGTTGACGGCGACCGGCACGTCCACGCCCTGCCGCAGCCACTGCGCCGCGAGCGCCAGCGCCTGGTCGAGCACGTGGTGGGTGAACCGGCCGAGCAGATCGCTGGCCTCGACGGCGCGTACGAAGTCCTTCGGGATGAGCAGGCCGCGCCGCGGGTGGTGCCAGCGGATGAGCGCCTCGACCCCGGTCGGCGCGCCGCTGCGCAGGTCCACCGCGGGCTGCATCATGAGGTGCAGCTGGTCGTCGGCGGCCAGTGCGGTGCGCAGCTCGGCCACCAGGGCGAGCCGGTCGGTGCTGGTGCGGTCGCGGTGCGGGTCGTATCCGGTGACCCGCGCCCCCGACTCCTTGGCCTGGTAGAGCGCGATGTCGGCACGGCGCAGCAGCTCCGTCAGGTCGAACTCGCCGGCCGTGGCCACCACCACGCCGACGGACACCTCCGACGACAACGTCACCCCGGCGACCTCGGTCGGGCTGGCCAGGGCGGCGGTCAGCATGCGGGCCCGGCGCTGCGCCACCACGGTGGCCGCGGTCAGCCGGTCCGGCTCGTCGTGGTCCGGGGACAGCCCCGGCAGGTCGGTCACCAGCAGCGCGAACTCGTCGCCGCCGAGGCGGGCCAGCAGTTCGCCGTGGCCGACGTCGGCCGACAGGCGGGTGGCCGCGGTCTGCAGCAGCTCGTCCCCGGCCAGGTGGCCCAGCGTGTCGTTGACCTCTTTGAAGTGGTCCATGTCGAGCAGCAGCAGGGCCACCGGGGTCCGCGCGTCGAGCCCGCGCAGCACCGCATCGCCGCGGTCCATCAGGGCGTCGCGGTTGAGCAGCCGGGTCAGCGGGTCGTGGTGGGACTCGTACATGGTGCGTTCGCGCAGCTCGCGCAGGGCGCTGTGGGTGGCCGCGTCGTGCAGGGCGGCGGACAGCGCGTCGCCGAACACGGCCAGCCGGTGCTGGTCGTTGAGGCCCCAGCCACGCTGGCGCAGCGGGCGCAGGGTGAGCACGCCCACCCGGCCGCCGGCCACCTCCAGCACCCGGGTCAGCGGCGGGATCCGGTCGGGGTCCACGCCGGACGCGGCGGGCGCCGGTTCGATCTGGATCTCGTCGCCGGTCCGGGCGGACCAGCGATAGCGGGTCTGCGAGCCGAGCACGGTCAGCTCGGCGGCGCGCACCGGGAACAGCGAACGGGCCGCGTGCAGGCCCTCCCGGGCCACCGCGACCTCGTCGAGCCGGTGCAGCGAGCGGCTGGCCAGGGCGAACGCGCGCCACGTGCGGCGCTCCTCGTCCTCGTGCACGCGGTGCACGTAGAGCTGGTGCAGCAGCCACAGCAGCGGCGGCAGCACCCAGAGCCAGCTGGTGCCCCACAGCCGTACGGCGACCAGGCCCAGCGCCACGTTGCCGACGATCATCACCGGGGTGCCGCGCAGCGCCTGCCACACCACGCCCACCATGGACTGCCCGTCGCGTACGGCCAGGTGCACCGCGAGCAGGCCCGCACTGGTCAGCAGGTAGGTCAGCGCGGCCAGCACCACCACCACGGCGGCCTGCGCCGTCATCGGCTGCACGGGCACGCCGCTGCCCTGGACGACCAGCGCCGCGAGCCCGGCGGCCAGCGTCAGCGAGGCGGCCGCGCGGACCGTCTCCACCGGACTGGTGCGGTTGCCCGAGACCAGCGACACCACCGGCTTGGCCAGCAGCACGCCGATGCCCGCGGCGGCCGGCACCCAGGACACCGGGACCAGGATGAAGCCCACGATCAGCGCGGCCTCGCCCCAGTCCACATCGATGCCGGTGGAGCCGACCCGCATGCGCAGGCCGAACAGGTGGGCCAGTGTGATCAGGCCGATGAGCAGGCCGAACTGCCGGAGGTCACCCTCGCGTACGCCGAGGAGCAGCCCGAAGCCGCCGACCAGCACGCCGGCGACCACCAGCACGGAGATGACGGCGCGGGCACGAGGCGTCAGCGAAGCGGCGCCGGACCGGCGATACAGCCCGTCCACCGCGCGCGTCAGCCAACTGCCCATCTGGTGCCCCCTGTCCGAGCGCATGCGGCGGAGGGCTGCCGCCTAGGGGAAGGCGACGCTCTCCGGCCTGACGCGACAGGTCCGGGGGCCGGGTCCCTCGATCCGCCTCAGCGAGGGTCCGGCACGGCGGGTGTGTCGGTCGGCGCGCCGTCACTCATGCTCGCCGAATCGAACGTCTCGGGCAACCGCTTCAGCCGTTGATTCATGTTGCGAATCAGGAAAACAGTTGCAGCGGCCAGGAGCAGGATCAACAGCAGCGCCATCGGCCCGGCGAGACCGTCGCCCGACCGGGTGTCGCCGAAGTTGTTGTCGGCCAGGAACTCCAGCATCTGCCTCACCTATCCGTCGCCGCCGGCTCGCGTACACCGGCGAACAGGTCTTCCTCGGGGATCGCGGTCGCCACGGCGGACCGGACCAGCTGGTAGTCCTCGGTCGGCCAGGCGGCCCGCTGCACGGTCAGCGGCGCGCGGAACCAGGGACCGTCCGGGTCGATCTGGGTCGCGTGCGCGCGCAGCGCGTCGTCGCGCAGCTCGAAGTACTCGCCGCAGGGCACCCGGGTGGTGATGCGCGGCGACTTGTCGCCCTGCCAGTCGTCGTTGAGCCGCTCCCCGTACGGCGACTCCAGCCCGGCGGCCAGCATGGCCTCGTGCATCGCGGTGAACTTCACCTTGGTGAAGCTGATGTGGTAGTAGACCTTCGGCACGTCGAACGCGTCGCCGAACTCGGGGAAGCGCGCCGGGTCGGCGGCGGCCTCGATCGCGGCCATCGAGATCAGGTGCGTCTGGATGTGGTCGGGGTGCGGGTAGCCGCCCTCCTCGTCGTAGGTGAGCAGCACCTGCGGCCGGAACTCGCGGATGAGCTTCACCAGCGGCGCGGCCGCCTCCTCGACCGGCACCCGGGCGAAGCAGCCCTCGGGCAGGCCGGACGGGTCGGCCGGGTCGTAGCCCTCGATCCAGCCCGAGTCGACGAAGCCGAGCCAGGCCTGGTCGACGCCGAGGATGTCCCGGGCCGCGGCCATCTCCGCGCGGCGGATCTCGGCGATGTTCTCCCAGACCTCCGGGCGGTCCAGTTTCGGGTTCAGCACGTCGCCGCGCTCGCCGCCGGTACACGTGACGACCAGCACGTCCACGTCCTCCCGGGCGTAACGCGCCATCGTCGCGGCACCCTTGGACGACTCGTCGTCCGGATGCGCGTGCACCGCCATCAGTCGCAGCCGCTGCGTCACCGTGCTCTCCCCACGTGCGAGAATCGACCCCAACAGTGTTCCTCACGCCCCCGACACGCCTAGCGAAGGACCCCCACCGGTGACCGAGACCTCCACCGACACCGCCGCCGGCCAGGTGGCCGAGCGCGCGCCGTGGCCGGCCGGGCGTTACGGACGCCGGCGCGAGCGCCGCGGCGCCTCCCGCCCCGCCGTGCTCGCCCTGGCCCTCGTCGCGGCCCTGGTGTTCACCCTGATCGGGGTGCGCCTTTATCGGGCGTACGGTGACGGAGACTACACAGCCTCGGTGACCGCCTTCGACGAGATCACCGACACACAGGTCGTGGTGACCTTCATGATCCGGCTGCCCGCCGACGGCGAGGCGGTGTGTCTGGTCCGGGCGCGCGACAAGACCGGGACCGAGATCGGTCGGGAAGAGGTCACAGTGCGGCCGGGTCCGGATCCGGAGCGCACCATGGTGAGCCACCGCCTGGTGACCACGGGACGCCCGGTCACCGGAGAGGTTAAGGGCTGCCACCCCGCCTGATCCGCTGGTAGGTTGGTAACTTCGCCCATCGCGCTCAAGGAGGCAGGTACCTCTTTGGCGCAGGCGGTCGAGCACCGCCCGCACGAGTCCGAAAAATCCGTAAGACCTGAGGAGAACGCCCGTGTCCACGACTGATGCCACCTGGCTGTCCCAGGACGCGTACGACAGGCTCCAGGCCGAGCTCAACGAGCTCATCGCCGCCCGCCCCGCCATGGCCGCGGAGATCAACGCCCGCCGCGAGGAGGGCGATCTTCGCGAGAACGGCGGCTACCACGCCGCGCGCGAGGAGCAGGGCAAGGCCGAGGGCCGGATCCGCCAGCTCCAGGAGCTGCTGCGGGTGGCCCGCGTCGGGGAGGCGCCGAAGGGTGACGGCGTGTCCGTCGGCACCGTGGTCACCATCTACTTCGACGACGACACCGACGACACCGAGACGTTCCTGCTGGGCTCGCGCGAGATCGCGGCCACCACGGATCTCACCGTCTACTCACCGGAGTCGGCGCTGGGCCAGGCCATCACAGGCGCCCGCAAGGGCCAGACCGTGACCTACACGGCCCCCAGCGGCCACGACATCAAGGTCACCGTCGTCTCCTTCGAGGCCTTCGCGGGCTGACCCTCCCGTTCTCATGATCAAGGCTCTCCGCGGTCCGCGCGGGGAGCCTTGATCATTTGGTACGCGTTCAGCTGAAGTGCCCGCCCACGTCGACCTGGTAGCCCGCCCCGCGCAGCGCGCTGACGAGCTGGTCGGAGTGCTCCGCGCCGCGGGTCTCCACGCTCAGCTCGACCTCGACCTCGCCCAGGTGCAGGCGCGGGTCGTGGCGCTGGTGTGCCACGTCGAGCACGTTGGCGCGCAGGTCCGCGATCAGGGTGAGCAGCGCGGCGAGCTGGCCCGGCCGGTCCGCGCAGCGGACGTTGACGTGCAGGTAGCGCCCGGCGGCGCTGAGCCCGTGCTCGATCACCCGCAGCATCAGCAGCGGGTCGATGTTGCCGCCCGAGACCACCGCCACGACCGGGGTGCGCACCTGCACCTTGCCCGCGAGCAGCGCCGCCACGCCGACCGAGCCGGCCGGCTCGGCGACCAGCTTGCCCCGCTCCAGCAGCATCAGCAGCGCCCGGGAGATCTCCTCGTCGGTGACCGTGACGACCTCGTCCACCAGCTTGCTGATGTGGGAGAAGGTGAGGTCGCCGCAGCGCCCCACCGCGATGCCGTCGGCGATCGTGGCCACGCTCGGGATGCGCACCGGCCGCCCGGCCCGCAGCGCGGGCGGCACCGCCGCTGCCCCGGCGGCCTGTACGCCGATGACGGTGATATCCGGGCGCAGCGCCTTCGCGGCCACGGCCAGCCCCGAGATGAGCCCGCCGCCGCCGATGCCGGTGATGATGGTCTGCACGTCCGGGCACTGCTCCAGGATCTCCAGCCCGACCGTGCCCTGCCCGGCGATCACGTCCGGGTGGTCGAACGGGTGGATGAAGACCGCGCCGGTACGCTCGGCGAACTCCTGCGCGGCGACCAGCGCCTCGTCGACCGTGCCCCCGCTGAACTCGACGCGCGCGCCGTAGCCCTTGGTCGCGGCGACCTTGGGCAGCGGGGCGCCCACCGGCATGAACACGGTGGCCTTCGTCTTGCACAACCCGGCCGCCAGCGCCACGCCCTGGGCGTGGTTGCCCGCGCTCGCCGCGACCACGCCCCGCGCCCGCTCCTCGTCGCTCAGCCGGGAGATCCGCACGTACGCGCCGCGCACCTTGTAGGAGCCGGCGCGCTGCAGGTTCTCGCACTTCAGCCAGGTCGGGCCGCCGAGCTTCGCGGACAGCGGCCGGCACGGCTCGACCGGGGTGGTGCGTACGACGAAACGCAGGCGCTCGCGCGCCGCCTCGATATCAGCCAGGCTGACCAGCTCAGGTGTCACACGCCGATCGTGCCACCCCGGCGGGCGGCTCAGTTCGGGCGGGGGAAGCCCGGCGCGTGGCGGCGCCACGGCGCGGCCAGCTCCAGCTGACCTGCCACGGCGAGCAGCAGCAGCTCGGTGCCGGGCGGGCCGACCAGCTGCACCGCCGCGGGCAGCCCGTCCGGGCGTACGCCCACCGGCAGCGTGAGCGCCGGGAAGCCGGTGATGTTCCACGGCGCCGCGAACGGGGCGTTGCGCACCTGCGACGCGACGTTGGACAGCCAGCCGCGCCGGTGCCAGGCCGCCGCGCGCAGGGGCGGGCCGGTCAGCACCGGGGTGAGCAGCAGGTCCACCCCGTGCTCGACGAAGAAGCCCAGGCTCCGCTCGCGGAACTCCGTGCGGTCCTGCTCGCGGACCAGGCCGCGCCGCCAGGCCACGCCGCCCGCCGCGATCAGGCGCCGGCTGCGCTTCTGCAGGCTGCGCCGGTCCACCTTCGCCGCCTCCGCGTCCCG
Organism: Catellatospora bangladeshensis; assembly: GCF_016862575.1. Classification (GTDB taxonomy): domain Bacteria; phylum Actinomycetota; class Actinomycetes; order Mycobacteriales; family Micromonosporaceae; genus Catellatospora; species Catellatospora bangladeshensis. The sequence continues at coordinate 53,233 of NZ_BONF01000046.1, forward strand.
GTAGCCAGCCGCGAACCAGGTCGCCAGGCCGCGCAGGCCGAGGGAGGTGGGGTACACCGGGTCGGCGGTCAGGGTGTCGTGGCCGCACTCGGCCAGCAGCCGTGTCGCGTTGCTCACCGCGGCCCGGTTCGCCTCGTCGGCGCTCGCCCCGGCCACCGGCGAGCGCAGCGACACGGCGATGCGCAGCCGGCCCGGCTGGCTCAGCGGCTGCGGCGTACGCCCCGCGAGCACCGCGTGGCCGAGCGCCGCGTCGGCCACCGTGGTCGCCAGCACGCCGTGCTCGACCAGGCCGAACCAGTCGTCGGCACCGAGGTTCACCGGCAGCACGCCGCGGCCCGGCTTCAGGCCGATCAGCCCGCAGCAGGCCGCCGGGATGCGGATCGAGCCCAGGCCGTCGTTGGCGTGCGCGATCGGCACCAGGCCCGCGGCGACCGCCGCCGCCGAGCCGCCGGACGAGCCGCCCGGGGTGCGGTCCAGCGCCCACGGGTTGCGGGTCGTCGCCGAGTCGTCGTCGGTGACCCCCCACAGCCCCATCTCGGACATCCGGGTCGTGCCGATCACCACGGCGCCCGCCCCGCGCAGCCGGCGTACCAGCTCGTGGTCCTCCTCCGCGACGGCCTGCCGGGCGCCCGCCGAGCCGTGCCACGTCGGCAGGCCCGCGACCGGGGTGTTCTCCTTGACCGCGATCGGCACCCCGGCCAGCGGCAGGCTGCCCATGTCGGTCTGGTCGTCGACCTTCTCCGCCTCCGCCGCGGCCTCGGCGGCGCGCACCGTGCGGAACGCCGCCACCACCGGGTCCGTGCTGGTCAGATAGTCGAGATGGTCCGCGACGACCTGCGTGGCCGACGTGTCGCCGCGGCGGACCGCACGCGCGATCTGCTTGGCGGTGGCCCCGACCCAGGTGTCTGCCATCTCTTTCCTCCACCACACGACTGCGAAACCGGGGATCCAGTATGGAGTGCGGTGACGCGATGTGAGCAACAGGAGCCTTGCCGCGACGGATTTCATTGGCGATGCTGAGCGGATGCAGCCGGAGCAGCGTCGCGATTGGACCGTTCCCGTCGTCGTCGGGGTGGTCGCACTGGTGGTGGTGCTGGTGCTGTGCGTGGCCGGCGGCGCCGCGGCGTACCTGCTGGCCCGCGACCGCGGCACCGAGCCGGCGCCCGTGGCGGCCTCACCGAGCCCCAGCCCCGTCGCGGTCGCGCCGTCGCCCAGCCCCGCCTCCCCCGCGAGCTGCCTGGTGGGCCGTTGGAAGGAGACGTCGTACACCGGCAACGCCGAGATCTACGGCGCGACCGTCCAGCTCACCGGCTCCGGGGCGCTGTTCGACTTCCGGCCCGACGGCACCCTGGTCGCGGTGCACAAGACGAGCCGGCGCGGCACCAACAGCGGCGACCGGTACGAGGTGATCCACAACGGCACGATCACCATCAACTACGAGGCCGACGACGAGATGATCCACTACAGCAACGCGCGGGCCACCGGCACCACCACGTGGAAGGTCAACGGCAGCAAGCGGGGCAGCCAGAAGCTGACCTCGACGCTCGACCCCGAGCGCTACACGTGCAAGGGCGACGAGCTGCGGCTGTATGGCGAGGGCTTCGCCGTGGAGGCCCAGCGCATCCTGCCGCCCGGCCGCCCGGTGTGATCAGCGCGGCCTTGCCGTGACCGAGCGCGTTGGCGATGCTGGACCGATGCAGCCGGAGCCGCGTCGCGATTGGACCGTCCCCATTGTCATCGGCGTGGTGGCGCTGGTCGTCGTGCTCGTGCTCTGCCTCACCGGCGGCGCGGCGGCGTACCTGCTGGCCCGCGACCGCGCCCCGGAGCCGTCGCCCACGCCCTCGCCCAGCCCGAGTCCCGTCGCCGCCGCCCCGTCGCCGAGCCCCGTCTCCCCCGCGCGCTGCCTGGTCGGCCGCTGGCAGGAGACCTCCTACACCAGCTACGGCGACATCTACGGCGTGAAGGTGCAGCTCAAGGGCGCGGGTGCGGTGTTCGACTTCCGCGCCGACGGCACGCTGTCGATCGTGCGCAAGACGTCGATGAAGGGCACCGCCAACGGCGACCGCTACGAGGTCGTCTTCAGCGGCACCCACACGATCAACTACACCGCGGACGACAAAGAGATCAACTACAGCAACCCGCGCTCGACCGGCACCACGACCTGGAAGATCAACGGCAAGGTGCGGGACCGGGAGAAGCTGGTCTGGATCACCACCCCCGACCGCTACACCTGCACCCCCACCGAGCTGCGCGTCTACGGCGACACCTACGCCGAGGAGTTCACCCGCATCCAGCCCCCGGGCCGCCCGGTCTGACGCGCCCGGCCTCCGCCGGTCGATGATCGCGACTTCGTGTCAGAAAGTGGGGTCAGGCCGCACTTTCTGACACGAAGTCGCGATCATGGCAGGTAACCGATCAGCCCAGCGCCGCCGCGAGGTCGCCCAGCAGGTCGTCGATGGTCTCGATGCCGACGGAGAGGCGGACCAGGTCGGCCGGGACCTCCAGCTCCGAGCCCGCGACGCTGGCGTGCGTCATCTTCCCCGGGTGCTCGATCAGCGACTCGATGCCGCCCAGCGACTCGGCCAGCGTGAACACCTTCGTCGTGTTGCAGACCCGCTCGGCCGCCGCCGCGTCGCCCATCCGGAAGCTGATCATGCCGCCGTACCGGCGCATCTGCTTGGCGGCCAGCTCGTGGCCGGGGTGCTCGGGCAGGCCCGGGTAGAGCACCTGCGTCACCTTCGGGTGGTGGGTCAGGAACTCGGCCACCTTCTCCGCGTTGTCGCAGTGCCGCTCCATGCGCACGGCCAGCGTCTTCACGCCGCGCAGGGTCAGCCAGGCGTCGAACGGCCCGTTGACCGCGCCCATCGCGTTCTGGTGGAACTTCAGCTCGTCGGCGAGCCCCGCGTCGTTCAGCACCAGCGCCCCGCCGACCACGTCCGAGTGCCCGCCCACGTACTTCGTGGTCGAATGCACCACCACGTCCGCCCCCAGCGCCAGCGGCTGCTGCAGGTACGGGCTGGCGAACGTGTTGTCGACCACCAGCAGCGCGTGCGCGTCCCGGGCCACCGCGGCCAGGCCGGCGATGTCGGCGATGCTCAGCAGCGGGTTGGTCGGCGTCTCCACCCAGATCATCTTCGTGTTCGGGGTGACCTTGCGCCGTACGTCGTCGACGTCGGAGATCCGGGCCGCCGTCCAGGACAGCCCCCACCGCTGCGCCACCTTCGCGAACAGGCGGAACGTGCCGCCGTACGCGTCGTCGGGAATGATCACGTGGTCGCCGGGCTTGCAAACGGTGCGGATCAGCGTGTCCTCGGCGGCCAGCCCGCTGGCGAACGTGAGCCCGCGCGCGCCGCCCTCCAGCGCCGCGAGGCACTCCTGGAGGGAGTCGCGGGTCGGATTGCCGGACCGGGCGTACTCGTAGCCCAGCCGCGGCGACCCGACGGCGTCCTGCTTGAAGGTCGACGTCTGGAAGATCGGCGGGATCACCGCACCGGTGCGCTCGTCCGGCTCCTGGCCCGCGTGGATGGCGAGCGTTTCAAACCCGTAAGACATTCCCCCAGCGTAGAGGAGCAGACTGGAACCATGTTCCTTCGCCACAAGAAGCTCGATGTCGTCACCGCCGCCGAGGCCCTGCCCGGTCGCGACACCGCGATCGAGGTGCCCGCGAAGCACTTCGTGCTCGGCACCCCGATGAAGGGCCCCTGGCCCGACGGGCTGCAGACGGCCGTGATCGGCATGGGCTGCTTCTGGGGCGCCGAGCGCCTCTTCTGGAAGCTGGACGGCGTCTACTCGACCTCCGTCGGGTACGCCGGCGGCCTCACCCCGAACCCGACCTATCAGGAGGTCTGCTCGGGTTACACCGGGCACACCGAGGCCGTCGAGATCGTCTTCGACCCGAAGGTGATCTCGTACGGCGAGATCCTGCGGGTGTTCTGGGAGAACCACGACCCGACCCAGGGCATGCGGCAGGGCAACGACATCGGCACCCAGTACCGGTCGGCGATCTACACCACCAGCGAGGAGCAGCTCAAGGAGGCGCTCGCCTCGCGCGACGCGTTCCAGCCGGTGGTGAACGCCAACGGCTACGGCCAGATCACCACGGAGATCGCGCCGCTGTCGCACTACTACTACGCCGAGGACTACCACCAGCAGTACCTGGCCAAGAACCCCGACGGCTACTGCGGCATCGGTCCCAACGGCATGTCCTGCCCCATCGGCGTCGCCAAGACCGACGCCTGACGCCGCTCCCACGCGGCATGATCGCGGGTTCGTGTCACAAAGTGTGGTCTAGCTGCACTTTCTGACACGAACCCGCGATCTTCACCCGGCAGCGGGACTCACTCGTAGCAGTCCTGATTCTTGAGCTGGAGGGAGATGCTGCGGACCTTGCCCTGGAAGACGTCGATGCGGTAGTGCGCCTTGGCGTTGCCGGGCACGTCGACCACGCCGTGGCCCTCCTTGCCACCGCCGTCGCCCGTCGCCGACACCCAGTTCGGGTAGATGCGCTTCACCTCCGCGTAGGTCGCGCCCTCGACCAGCCCCTCCGCCGTGCGCACCCCCGAGTAGGCGTGGATCGCGACCATGCCGAGCCTGTCGGAGAAGGTGACCCCGCTCGACTCGACCTCGGCGGCAGGTGCGGCCTTCAGCTCGACCGGACCGCAGCCGCCGCTGCCGTCGACCCCGCCGATCTCGCCGGTCGCCAGCGCCTCCGGCCGGGTCTGGCCGAGGCGGAGCCGGCCGAGGCCGTAGGGGCCGAGGACCGGCCCGGCGAGCGCCGTCGCCGTCGGGGCAGCCGTCGCCGGGACGGACGCGGAGGGCGCGGCGCCGGCCGGGGCGCTCGCCGCCGGGGTGGCCGAGCCGACGGGCGCCGCCTCCGGTCTGCCGGCGCCGGTGCAGGCGGCAAGCAGTGCGAGCGTGACCAGGGCGGTCACGGTGGTGGCGGTGCGGCGGACGCGGTTCGTGGGCATGGCGGGTTCCCCGTTTCGGTGATCGTGCGGATCTTTCGCAACGTCCACACGTCGCAGGGCGGCACCCGGTTGCGGGTGATCTGGATCACCCACCGGGGGCCGCCCCGCGATCGCCGGTCCGATGAGGACCGGACCGGTCACTCGTAGCAGCCCCGGTGGCGCGAGCCGAGCGACAGTGACACGACCTTGCCGTCCCGCACGTCGATGCGATACCTCGCATCGCTGTTGCCGCGCACCGCGGCGGGGCCGTGGCCCTCGGCTTCCCCGCTGACCGGCTCCCACTCCGGGTACGCCCGGCGCAGCTCAGCGAGGCTGCTGCCGATTCGGATGCCCTCCGGCGTGGACATCCCGGGAGTGGCCCAGATGACCGCCACCCGGCCGCCGTCGAACCACACCCGGCCCGGGTATCCGAAGGACTCCGGATACCTGGTGCCACGCAGGTACACCTCGGCGTTGCAGTCGGCGACAGCGGGAATCGCCGTGGTCATGCCGGTGGCGCGGGCCTGCGCGCCGGTCATGTCGAGCCGCAGCGGGCCGTACCCCTTCGGCCCGAGCGTGTAGCGGGCGGTGCTCTGCCTGGACGGCGGCGCCGACGGGCTCGGCGAGGCCGGGGCCGAAGGCGACGGGCTGGGGAAGGGCGACGGCGACGGCTCCGCGAGGCTCGGCGACGGGGTGCCGGGAGCGGTCGCGACGACCACGGGCGGGCCGTCGCGGTCGGGTCCGAGCGCCGCGTACGCCGTGACCGGCGCGACGATCAGCACCGCGAGCACGCTGAGCGCGGCGGTGCGCACCCGGCGGCGGCGGCGCACGGTGTGCCGCGCGGCGTCCATGCCCGGCGAGACGATCCGCGGCACACCCGCCCGGAAGCCCTCGAACTCGGCGTTCAGCTCTTCGACGTCGTACTCAGACATGACGGTGGTCCTTCCTCAGGTCGGCCAGTTCGCTGGCGAGGGCGGCGCGGCCGCGGTGCAGCCAGACGCGGACCGTCCCTTCGGCGACGTGCTCGGTGCGGGCGATCTCGGCGACCGGCACGTCGGCCAGGTGGTGCAGCACGACGACGCGGCGATGGCTCGCGGGCAGCTTGGACAGGGCCCTGGCCAGCACGACCCGGTCGGGGCCGGGGCCGGGCACGTGCTCCTCGCGCTGGGTGCGGGCGAACGCGAGCGCGCTGCGCACCCGCCGCCACCGGCTGTTGGCGAGGTTGAACGCGACGCGCCGGACCCAGGCCAGCGGGTCGTCGTACGCGGCGAGCTGCGACCAGCGCGGGATGGCCCGGCAGAACGCCTCCTGGACGAACTCCTGCGCGAGGCCGAGGTCGCCGGTGTACGCGTACAGCTGGATCGTGAGCGGCTGGAAGTTGACGGCGTAGAACTCGTCGATGTCGTGCGCCGGCGGTGACGCCTCGTCCTGTTCGATCGTGCGGTGAGTCCTCATGGGCTGGTGCCCCTCCCCGTGGTGAGCCGCCTGCCGGCTCGCACCCGTCAGACGCCTGGGGGTGCCGGGACGTTACACCGCCTGCGCCGCCGCTTTCGCGACACCGCGAACGACCGTCCACACGCGATCGGCGGCGATGACAGAAGCTCCCGCCATGCTGCCGGGACAGCCTGGCGGGAGCTTCGCGCGCGATCGAGCGTCAGTCGTCCTCGGGGGCTTTGAGGGCGGCGTGACCCAGGGCGGCGAGGTCGGCCGCACCGGTGAGGCCGGGGTCGCCGTCGGCGATGACGACCGCGTAGCGCAGGGACACGGTCGCGCCGGGTGCGACCGGGACCTCGGTGGCGAAGAAGGGCGCCGGGCACAGGCAGGCGAACGGCTCCGAGCGGACGAACCACTGCACCGGGTGATCAGGGTTGTCCTCGGCGTCCACGAAGACGAGCGTCGACCAGCGGCCGTGGCCGTCGTGGCGGCCGGTGAAGCCCATCCACGGCGCGCGTACGCCCATCAGCTCGTCGCCGCCCTCGCGGTCGCCGCAGTAGACGCGCCCGCCGGTGAACGAACGCGGGCCGCGCCAGAACAGGCCGCCGTACCCGGCGTTGTCCCGGCCCTCGGTGGTCGGGCTGCCGATGACGATCTCCCGGTCGCTGACGTTGGTCAGCTCGGTGCCGAAGGTGAGGGTCCAGGCGCCCTGGTCGGCCGCGACGGTCACGCCTAGCCGGCGCTGCTCGCGGAACCAGGTCTCGCCCGGCTCGGTGAGCCAGTGCAGCCGCTCGGTGACGCCGACCGCGTCGGCCTGCGCGTCGAGCCGGGTGAAGACGTGGTGACGCTGGCTGCCGTTGTTGGGCAGCTGCACGTAGCCCTGGGCGCGGGTGTAGGTGACCCCGCCCCAGAAGTTGGCCGGGCCGACGTTGGGCAGCGAGAACGCGATGCCCCGGTGCCAGACGTGGTCGTGCGGCCGGAACAGGCTGACCGGGTCGCCGCCGAGCGTGTGCAGGGGGTAGAGGTAGGGCCGCGGCGACTCCAGCTGCGGGTCGTCGGGCTGGTACACGTACCGCAGCAGCGGCTGCCCGCCGAAGGCGACGTCCAGCGCGCCGGGCTGCTTGTCGAGCCGCAGGGTCATGACCTCTCCTCGCTTGGCTGTGCGGCGGTGCGGACGACGCCGGTGCGGCCCGGCGGTGCGGGGGCCGGTGAGCTCATGCGGCGGCACCTGTGCGCACGGCGGGCCAGGGCGCGCCAGGTCCCTCCATCCGCTCGTAGAACGGCGAGCCGGGCCCGATCTCGCCGCAGCCGACGGGGCGGCGGGTGAAGGCGGAGGCGTAGATCGCGGCGACTAGTTCCATGGTGTCCCGCGCCTCGGCGGTGCCGACGGGCGGCGTCCGGCCCGCGTCGAGCGCGTCGAGGACCGCGCTGAGCTGGGCGCCGTGCCCGCTCGGCCGGCCGGTGGGGCCCTCGGCCCAGGCCTCGGCGACCTCCTGCTCGTGGCCGGGTGCGGCGGTGACGGTCCAGTCGCCGTCGCCGTATCCGTAGAGATGGGTCAGCTCGACCGAGGCGTGGTCGAGGTCGAACCGCAGGTGGCTGGTCTCGCGCGGGGACAGCAGGCTGTTGACGACGCTGGCCACGGCACCGGAGGCGAAGGTGACGAGCGCGCCGGACAGGTCCTCGGTGTCGGTGGGGCGGGCCCGGCGCGCGGCTACCGCGACCACCTCTCGCCACGGCCCGAGGATCGACAGCAGCAGGTCCATCTGGTGGATGCCGTGGCCCATGGTCGGGCCGCCGCCCTCCACGTCCCACCGCCCGCGCCACGGCACGGCGAAGTACGCGTCCGGCCGATACCACAGCGTGTGGCACACGGCGGTCAGCGGATCGCCGAGCCGCGGGTCGCCGACCAGGCGGCGCAGGTTGGCCGCGCCGCTGCCGAAACGGTGCTGGAACACGGTCGCGAAGCGGCCCCCGCCGGCCGCCTCGGCGGCCGCGATGCGGTCGAACTCGGCCAGGCTCAGCGCGGGCGGCTTCTCGCACAGCACGGTCAAGCCCCGGGTCAGGCAGGCGATCGCCTGCGGGGCGTGCAGGCCGGGCGGGGTGCACAGGTCGACCAGGTCGGGGCGGCGCTCGGCGAGCAGGCTGTCCAGGTCGGGGTAGCCCTGCGGCTCGGGCAGGCCCAGCTCGGCCAGGCGGGCGGTGAAGGCGCGCAGCCGGTCGGGGTCCACGTCGACCACGGCGCCGATGCGGGCGCGGCCGCCCAGCCGGGCGACGTCGGCGGCGTGCACCGCGGCGATGCCGCCGGTGCCGACGATCGCCAGGTCATACGTCCGCAACGGACACCTCCGAGGTCATCGCGCGCCGGAAGCCGGCCGTCCGCTCGGGGCCGTGCAGCCGCACGGGCACGGTGTGCCGGATGTCCGCGCTGGACGCACCCAGGCGCAGTTCGAGGTCGCCCGGCTCGACGATGCGGCGGCCCTCTCGGCCGGTGTACGCGGCGAGGTCGGCGGGCACCGTGAACTCGACCCGTTTCGCCCGGCCGGGCTCCAGCGGCACGCGGGCGTACCCGATGAGCCGGATCACCGGCCGGGTCACCTGGGCCACCGGGTCGTGCAGGTAGAGCTGCACCACCTCGGTGCCGGGCCGGTCGCCCGCGTTGCGCACGGTGACCGCGACCCGCACCGAGCCGTCGGTCGAGCAGCTCAGCGGCTCGGCCGCGGTCTCGCCGGCCCAGTCGAAGCGGGTGTACGCCAGCCCGTGGCCGAACGGGAACAGCGGCGTCGGGTCGACGGTGCTCACCTCGGTGACGTGGCCGAGCGGCGGCGACAGGTAGGGCGCGGGCTGCCCGCCGGGGTGCCGCGGGACGCCCACCGGCAGCCGCCCGGACGGCTCGACGCGCCCGCCGAGCACCCCGGCCACGGCCGCCCCGCCCTCCTGGCCGGGGAAGAACGCCTGCACGATCGCGCCGAGCCGGTCCGCGAAGCCGCCGAGCGCGTACGGCCGCCCGCTGAGCAGCACCGCGACCACCGGTGTGCCGGTGTCGGCGACGGCGGCCAGCAGCTGCTCCTGCACCCCGGGCAGGCGCAGCTCGGCGACGTCGCAGCCCTCGCCGGAGGTGCCCTTGCCGAACAGCCCGGCCCGGTCGCCGAGCACCACCACGCACACGTCGGCGTCCCGGGCCAGCGCCACGGCCTCGGCGAACCCGGTGGTGTCCGTGCCGTCCACGGTCGCGCCAAGGGCATGGCTGAGCTGCGCCTTCGGCAGCTCGGCCCGCAGCGACTCCAGCAGCGTCGGCGCGGCGACGCCCAGCGGCAGGCCGGGGTGGTGCAGGCCGACGTGGCGCGGGAACGTGTAGCAGCCGAACAGGCCCTCGGGGTCGTCGGCCAGCGGCCCGACCACGGCGATCGACGCGTCCGGCCGCAGCGGCAGCACCCCGTCGTTGGCCAGCAGCGTCACCGACTCCTCGGCGACCTGGCGGGCCAGCTCCCGGGCGGCGGGCGGGTCGAGGTCGACCGCCGTGTCCCGCGACGGCGTCCAGTCCGGGTCGAGCAGGCCCAGCTCGCACTTCTGCCGCAGCACCCGGCGCAGCGCGCGGTCGACCAGCGCGGGCGAGACGGTCCCGGCGGCGAGCGCGTCGCGCAGCGGGCGGCCGAAGCAGCGCACGATGGGCAGCTCCACATCGACCCCGGCGGCCAGCGCCTGCCCGGCGGCGTCACCGTGATCGGCGGCGACGCCGTGCAGCGAGTGCAGGAAGGTGACCCCGAAGTAGTCGGCGACCACGGTGCCGTCGAAGCCCCAGGCGCCGCGCAGCAGGTCGGTGAGCAGGCGCCGGTCCGCCGCGGCGGGCACGCCGTCGATCTCGGCGTACGAGTGCATCACCGAGCGCGCGCCGCCGTCGCGTACCGCCAGCTCGAACGGGGGCAGCACCACATCGGACAGCTCGCGCGGGCCCATCGCGACGGGGCCGAAGTTGCGGCCCGCGCGGGAGGCGGCGTACCCGGCGAAGTGCTTGAGCGTGGCGATGATCCCGGCCGACTGGAGACCGCGCACGTACGCGGTGCCCACGGTCGCCACCAGGTACGGGTCCTCGCCGATGGTCTCCTCCGTGCGCCCCCAGCGGGGGTCGCGTGTCACGTCCAGCACCGGCGCGAGCCCCTGGTGCACGCCGACCGCGCGCATGCCCTGCCCGATCTGGGCGGCCATCCGCTCGATCAGGGCCGGGTCGAAGGTGGCGCCCCAGGCCAGCGCGGTCGGGAAGATCGTCGCGCCGTGCGTGGTGAACCCGGTCAGGCACTCCTCGTGCACCAGCGCCGGGATGCCGAAGCGCCCGGCCGAGACGATCTCCTGCTGCAGCTGGGCCAGCCGGGCCATGCCCTCGGCGGGGGTGACCGGCGCGGTGCCGAACGGCCGGGTGAGCTGGCCGAGGCCGTCGGCGACCAGCCGCCGCCAGTCGAAGCCGTCGTCGACCATGTCCTGCTGGAACGGCGCGACGTCCTCACCGGCCGCGCCCGCGCCGGGCCAGACGCTGTAGAGCTGCGCGATCTTCTCGGCGAGGGTGAGGCGGCGCATCAGGTCGTCGACCCGCTGCTCCACCGGCAGCGCCGGGTCGCGCCAGGGCTGGGGTCCGGGATCGCCGTCCTCGCTGACGGATCCGGTCGGGGTGGCGTCCTCGTGGATCGGCATCGCCCTGCCTGTCTTCCGGTATTTTCCGGTACACGTTTCCGAGCCGCCGGCACGCCGGCCAACGCACCCTAACACCGCCTGCCCGCAATAAGACAAGGGTTGCGCGCGATTTCGTAGGGACGTCCGTCGTATTCGGAGACCCGGCCGCATTCCCGAAACTTTCGGAGTCCTGTGCCGGATCACGATGGTGCATCTATCTGCGGAGGCAGCTTTCCGCGCCACAGGAAAGCCGTGCTACCCACGTATACCAGGACCTGCGAGTCCGTGACCATCGACGAGTGCCGGTGTGCTTGATCGCGCACTGTCCGGGAGCGACTTCGGAAGTTTCGGTGGAGTTGGCCCGCTATCGGGGGTTGACGGTCCGAGGGGCCGTCCCTACCGTCTCAAAGGACTTACGGAAGTGTTCCGGAACTGTTTCGGACACTCGGCGTCATCATCGAGAGGATCGTCTGATGACGGCTCACCATCCGGTGGCAGTAGAGGCCGCCGCCGCGCCGCGCCGCCGGATGCGCTGGCACCAGCGGCTGCTGCGCGATCGCGTGCTCGTGCTGGTGGCGCTGCCCGGTGTGCTGTCGCTGCTGGTCTTCCACTACCTGCCCTGGCTGGGCAACGTCATCGCGTTCAAGGACTACCAGCCCTACATCGGCATCCTGGAGAGCCCGTGGGTGGGGCTGAACAACTTCCGGGTGATCTGGGAAGGCGACCCGGGCTTCCTCAACGCCCTGTCCAACACCCTGATCATCACGCTGCTCCAGGTGCTGATCGTGTTCCCGGCGCCGATCGCGCTCGCGCTGCTGCTGGACAGCCTGATCTCGCAGCGGCTCAAGAAGGTCGTGCAGAGCATCCTCTACCTGCCGCACTTCCTGTCCTGGGTGATCGTGGTCGCGGTGTTCCAGCAGATGTTCGGCAACGCGGGCCTGCTCAACAGCTTCCTGCGCACGCACGACCTGGCGACCGTCTCCATCATCACCAACCCGGAGCTGTTCAAGCTGCTGGTGACCAGCCAGGTGCTGTGGAAGGACGCGGGCTGGGCCACCATCCTGTTCCTGGCCGCGCTGGCCCGCATCGACGTCGAGCTGTACGAGGCGTCGGCCGTCGACGGCGCGGGACGCTGGCGGCAGCTCTGGCACGTCACCCTGCCCGGCCTGCGCAGCCTCATCGTGCTGCTGCTCATCCTGCGCCTGGGCGACTCGCTGACCGTCGGCTTCGAACAGATCATCCTCCAGGAACCGGCCGTCGGACGGCAGGTCAGCGAGGTGCTGGACACGTACGTCTTCAACCACGCCATCCTGGCCGCCGACTGGGGCCAGGGCGCCGCCGTGGGCCTGGTCAAGGGTCTGGTCGGGGTGCTGCTGGTGCTGGGCGCGAACCGGCTCGCGCACCGTCTCGGGGAGCGGGGGATCTACTCGCGATGAGCAGGCAGTCGATGATCACCGCCATGGGCCGGCCGTCGCCGCTCGCCCGCGCCGCGAAGGGGCTCGTGCTGGCGCTGTGCTGCGCCGCGGTGGTGGTGCCGTTCGTCGGCATCGTCTCCACCAGCCTGGCCACCCGCGAGGAGGTGACCCGCTCCGGCGGCTTCGTGCTGCTCCCCGGCGAGATCAGCTTCGCCGCGTACGAGGCGATCCTGAGCGGCGGCGTGGTCACCCGGGCCACGCTGGTCAGCCTGTTCGTCACGGCCGCCGGCACGGCGCTGAGCCTGGTCGCCACCACGCTGCTGGCATACGGGCTGAGCCGGCCCGGCTCGTTCGCGCACCGGCCGCTGCTGCTGACCGTGCTCTTCGCCATCCTGTTCGGACCCGGCCTGATCCCGAGCTACCTCGTGGTCAAGAGCCTGGGCCTGGTCGACACCTACTGGGCGCTGCTGCTCCCTCCGATGATCAACGCGTTCAACGTCATCATCCTGCGCGCCTTCTTCCAGGAGCTGCCGCCGGAGGTGCTGGAGAGCGCCCGTATCGACGGCGCGGGCGACCTCGCCATCCTGTGGCGCATCGTGCTGCCGCTGAGCAAGGCGGCGCTGGCGGTGATCGGCCTGTTCTACGGCGTCGGGTACTGGAACGCGTTCTTCGGGGCGCTGCTCTACCTCAACGACTCCGGCATGTGGCCGCTGCAGCTGGTGCTGCGCACCTACGTGGTCAACCAGACGCAGCTCGGCATCGACCAGCTCGGCGGGGGCGCGGCGCTGCCGCCCCAGGAGGCCGTCCAGATGGCGATCCTCGTGCTCTCCATCGTCCCGATCCTGCTGGTCTACCCCTTCGTCCAGCGGCACTTCAGCAAGGGCGTGCTCATCGGCGCCGTCAAGGGTTAACCGTCCCTGAGGAGTCAGGCATGACATCACCGCGTCCCATCGGGCGCCGGAGGTTCCTCTCCGGCGCCGTCACCGCGGCGGCCGCCACCGCCGCCGGCCCCGCCCTGCTGGCGGGCTGCACCAGCGAGACCGCCGCACCGAACACGGGCGCGAACAACGCGAACGTCACGCTGCCCGCGTACAAGCCGTTCGCCGGGGTCACGCCCGATTTCCCCGGCAACGCCGACGGGCTGCTCGACGCGTTCAGCGGCTACCCGGCCAACCCGGTCAAGGTGTTCTCGGCCCCGCCCGGCAAGGGCGGTGACGTGTCGGCGTTCGTGCTGACCGGCTCGCCGGTGCCGCCCGCGGCCGACCAGAACCCGTTCTGGCAGGAGCTGAACAAGCGGCTCGGGGTCAACCTGAAGCTCACCATCACGCCGAGCGCCGACCACGCCACCAAGTTCGCCGCCCTGGTCGCGGGCGACGACCTGCCCGACTTCATCGTGCCGGCCATGTTCACCCCGGCCGGGCAGGGCGCGGGCATCGGCAACCTGCCCGCCTGGCTGGCGGCCAAGTGCCAGGACCTCACGGAGTTCCTGTCCGGCGATGCCGTGCTGGAGTATCCGCACCTGGCGAACCTGCCCACGGCGGCGTGGCGGCAGTGCGTGTACAACGGCGGCATCTACGGCCTGCCCGTGCCGCGCGGCGTCGGCGGCACCCTGCTGTTCCGCCGCGACGACCTGTTCGCACAGCTCAAGGCCAATCCGGACCCGGCCTCGTTCGCCGAGTTCAAGGAGGTCTGCAAGCAGGTCACCGACGCCCGCGCCAGCCGCTGGGCGGCGACCGAGGGCGGCCTGATGTTCTTCGTGCAGCAGATGCTCGGGGTGCCCAACCGCTGGCGGTACGAGGGCGGCAAGCTGACCCACGCCTGCGAGACCGAGGAGTTCCGCCGCGCGCTGGGCGAGGTCGTGCAGCTGGTCAAGGACGGTTACGCGCACCCGGACAGCGCCATCGCCAACGCCCCGGTCAAGAAGTGGTTCAACGCCGGCAACATCGTGCTCAACCCGGACCGCTACACGGCCTGGCCGCAGTACTACGCCGACAACGTGGCCGGGCCCGGCTTCAAGATCAGCGGTATGCGCCCGCCGAAGTTCGACGGGGGCGGGTTCGCCGGCACCTGGCAGTCCGACCCGACCAACAACTTCACCGCGTTCAAGAAGGCCGACAAGGGCCGGATCAAGGACCTGCTGGTCATCGCGAACTGGCTGGCCACGCCGTTCGGCACGGACGAGTGGCTGTTCCGGCGGTTCGGCATGGCGGGGCAGCACTACGCCATGAGCAACGGCGGGCCGGTGCAGACGCAGGCGGGGGTCACCCAGACGGTGCTGGGCATCCGGTACATCGTGGACGCGCCCGACGCGATCTTCGTGCCGGGCGACGCCGAGGCGACGCGCGCGTCGTACGAGTACCAGAAGTCGATCATCCCGAGTTCGGTGAAGGACCCGACGCTGGGCTACTTCTCCGACGCGTGGTCGCGCAAGCGCCCCGCGCTGGACAATGTGATCAACACGTACCAGGGGGACGTCCTGGCCGGGCGCAAGCCGCTGTCGGCCTGGGACGACGCGGTCAAGGAGTGGCGCGCGGCCGGCGGCGACGAGGTGCGCGGCCAGTACGAGGAGCAGCTCGGCAAGGCCTGAGCACCCGGTGCGGGCGCTCCGGCCTACCCCCGGAGCGCCCGCCTTCTCTTGGAGAGGGACGGACATGGACTGGTTCCCCGGCGCCACCGCCGTTTCCGCGCTGCGGGTGTACGGCTGGCCCGCCGCCGACGGCCGCCGCGGCGGCTCCCCGCACCTGCACACCGCCTCCGCCGAGGGTTACGTGGTGACCGCGGGCACCGGCGCCCTGGAGACGCTGAGCGGCGACGGGTACGCCGAGCACCCGCTCGCGCCGGGCACGGTGCTGTGGTTCACCCCCGGCACGGTGCACCGCCTGGTCACCGACGGCGACCTGGAGCTGCTGGTGGTGATGCAGAACGCGGGCCTGCCCGAGGCGGGCGACGCGGTGCTCACGTTCCCGCCCGAGGTGCTCGCCGATCCGGCGGCGTACGCGGCCGCCGCCTCGCTCGCCCCACCCGCCGAGATCGAGGCCGGCCCGCAGTCCGGGGCGGACCTGGACCTGGCCGCCCGGCGCCGCCGCGACCTGGCCCTGGAGGGCTACCTGCGGCTGCGCGAGGACGTGCTGGCCCGGGGCCCGGCAGCGCTCGCGCCGCTGCATCAGGCCGCGGCGGCACTGGTCCGCGAGCGCGCCCCCGGCTGGGCCGGCCTGTGGCGGGAGCGGGCCCTGGCGCAGGCCGAGCGCACCGGCGAGCAGCTGCGCGAGCTGGCTGCCGGGCGCGCCGGGCACCTGGCCGAGGCGGCCGTGCACCACGCCGTGCCCACCCCGCCGCCGCGCCGCCACGGCATGTGCGGACACCTGCAGACCTGGGACTTCACCGGCGGATCCGGCGCCCCGCGGAACTGACGCGTTTCCGACAGCGTCCGTTCACTGATCGATTTCTGTGGCGCATGGGTGGCTACCTATGCTGACCGCTGATTCGGCAGGCGCGGAAGGGGCCCCGCTCGATGGTTCGATCCGCGCTGCTCACCGCACCGGCGAGCCCCGCGCCTGAGCAGCCGCCGCCCGCACGGGCCGGGTGGCGCGGGCACCTGCCGGTCATCGTCCTGCTCGGACTCGGGGTGCTGGTGCGGGCCGCCGCCTGCGTGGCATACCGGCCCGCGTTCTGGTTCCAGGGCGACAGCGGGACCTACCTGGCCCGCGCGATCGACCTGGACCCGGCCGCCGCCGCCGAGAAGGCCAACAGCATCGGGTACGCCGTCTTCCTCGCCCTGCTGCGGTGGACCGATTCGACCGTCGTGGTCGTGCTCGGGCAGCACCTGCTCGGGCTCGGGATCGCCGTGCCGGCGTACGCCCTGCTGCGGCGGCGCGGGGTGCCCTCCTGGCTGTCCGCGCTGGGCGTCGCGCCGCTGGTGCTGGACGCCCGGCTGCTGGTGCTGGAGCACTACATCCTGTCGGACGCGCTGTTCCTGGCGCTGACCGTGGGCGCGGTGGCGCTGCTGCTGTGGCGGGAGCGGCCCGGCCCGGTCGCCGTCGCGGGCGCGGGCCTGCTGCTCGGCGCGTCGGTGCTGGTGCGCACGGCCGGGATCGCCGCCGTCGCGGCCTGCCTGGTGTTCCTCGCGGTGCGCCGGATCGGCTGGGCGCGCGCCGCCGCCTGGGCCGTGGGCGCGGTGCTGCCGCTGGTCGCGTACGCGGCCTGGTCGGTGCCCGCCACCGGCTCGTTCGCGCTGAGCAACGCCGGGGACCGCTACCTCTACTCGCGCACCGCGGGCATCGCCGACTGCGGCCGGCTCGCCCTCACCGCGCCGCAGCGCGAGCTGTGCCCGGCGCAGCCGCTCGGCGCCCGGCCGGAACGCGGCGACTGGTACCTGTGGAACGACCCGAACCTGCTGCGGCGCGGCCCGGAGCAGGACGAGCTGATCGGGAGCTTCGCCCGCGCCGTGATCACGCAGCAGCCGGGCGACTACGCGGCGCTGGTCGCCCGGGACACCGCCCGCTTCCTCGGGCCGGGCCGCCCGGTCGACGCGGCGACCCGGTGCCTGTTCGGCTGGTGGGACTTCCCGGCCACGCTGCCGGACACGGCACGCAACACCGCCCGCTGCAAGCCGCTGCTGGCCGCCGGGACCTTCGCGCCCGAGCCGGTGAACCCGGTGCGCGACGAGCACACCGGGCTGCGGTCCGCGCTGGCCTGGTACTCCCGTCACATCACGGTGCCGCCGCTGGTCGTGGGGCTCTGCCTGCTGCTGTGCCTGGCCGCGCCGCTGCGTCCGCGCGGCGCCCCGGCCCGCTGGGACGCCGCGTTGCCCGCCGCGATCGGCCTCGGCCTGATCGTGCTCTCGATGGCCACCTCGATGTACGAGATCCGCTACGGCCTCACCTCGATCGCCCTGCTGGGCGTGGGCGGCGCGCTCGCCGCCCACCAGCTCGCGGCCGCGGTCCGCGCCGCCCGTGCCACCCCTCCCCTGCCGGCCTCCGGAACGGACGACCGATGACCGACCTGCTCGTGACCGTGCTGCTGCCCTGCCTCAACGAGGCGGAGACCCTCGCCACCTGCGTCGACAAGGCCCGGCGCGGGCTGGCCGAACTGGGCGTGCCGGGCGAGGTGCTGGTGTCCGACAACGGCAGCACCGACGGCTCGCCCGAGATCGCCCGCGCGCACGGCGCCCGGGTGATCCACGCCCCGATCCGCGGCTACGGCGGGGCGCTGATGGCCGGGATCGAGCAGGCCCGGGGCAAGTACGTGATCATGGGCGACGCCGACGACTCGTACGACCTGGGCAACCTCGGCCCGTTCGTCGAGGGCCTGCGGCAGGGCCACGACGTGGTGATGGGCAACCGGTTCCGGGGCGGCATCGACCCGGGCGCGATGCCGTTCCTGCACCGCTACCTGGGCAACCCCGTGCTGAGCTGGCTCGGGCGGCGGCTGTTCGGGCTGCCCCGGGTCGGCGACTTCCACTGCGGGCTGCGCGGCTTCGACCGGGACCGGATCCAGGCGCTCGGGCTGCGCATGCCCGGCATGGAGTTCGCCTCCGAGCTGGTGGTGCGGGCGGCGCTGGCCGGTTACGACATCGCCGAGGTGCCCACCCGGCTGCGCAAGGACGGCCGCTCCCGCCCGCCGCACCTGCGCACCTGGCGCGACGGCTGGCGGCACCTGCGCTTCCTGCTGGTCTTCGCGCCGGGCAAGACCCTGGTCGCGCCCGGCCTGCTGCTCGGCGCGCTGGGCCTGGCCGCCACCGCCGCGCTGGAGACGAGCCCCGTGTCGATCGGCTCGGTGCGCTTCGACCTGTCCGCGCTGCTGTACGCCTGCCTGGCCGTGCTGGTCGGCCTGCAGCTGCTGCTGCTCGGCGGCTGCGCGACGGTGTTCGGGCAGTCCAGCGGCCTGAGTGACGGGCGGCCCCGGCGCGCGCTGACCGCGTTCATGCGGCTGGAGGTGCTCATGCTGGTGGGGCTGCTGCTGGCCGGAGCGGGCCTGGCCGGCACCGCGTACGCCGTGTCCAGCTGGGGTGCGGCCGGCTTCGGCGACCTGCAACCCGAGCGCATCCTGCGCATCGTCATGCCGTCGGCGACCGCGATCGCGGCGGGCACCGTGTGCCTGTTCTCGGGTCTGCTGGCGAGCCTGCTGAGCAGGGGTGAGCAGGCCGAGGCGGCACCCCGGCCGCCGCTGGTGGCGCCCCGCCGGCCCGGCGACGACGAGCCCGCCGACCGCACCGGGGACGTCCGGGAGCCCGCCGGACGCCGCCGGTAGCGCCGGACGCGGGCGACAGCGCCCGGTAACGTGCCGGACGCAGCCGGTAGCGTGCCCCGCATGACCCTGCTCATCCGGCCCGGCGGCACACACGAGGACGTCGCCGCCGTCGCCCACCTGCATACGCTCAGCCGCCGGGACGCCTATCGCGGCCTGCTCACGCCCGCCGAGCTGGCCCGGATCACGGTCGAGCGGCAGCGGGCGAGCTGGGCTGAGCGGTGGGCGGCCGAGTCCGGCACGCACCGCCTGCACCTGGCCGAACGCGGCGGCGCCGTGGTCGGCTTCTGCTACCTCGGCCCCGCCGACCCCGCCGCGGAGCAGTCGCCACCGCACACCGGGATGCTCAACGCGATCCACGTCCACCCGGACGCCGTCGGCACCGGGGTCGGCCTGGCCCTGATGCGCACCTGCCTGGCCGGGTTCGCCGAGCTGGGCCACGCCCTGGCCCTGCTGTACGTGGTCCGCGGCAACGACCGGGCGCGCCGCTTCTACGAGCGCGGCGGCTGGGCCGCCGACGGGGTGGAGCGGACGACCGACATCGGCGCGGCGGCCGTGCCGGTGCTCCGCTACGCCCGCCCCATCCCCTGACCGAAAGGAAGGGCACCTTCTTATCGCTATCCGTAGTAGAAGGTGCCCTTCCTAACTTGGTGGTTCGGGCCGAGCGGGGGCCGGTAGCCTCCGGGGGTGACGATGATCTCCGAGGTGGGGGCGCGATGAGCCGGGAGCTGATCGTGCTCGGCACCGCCAGCCAGGTGCCCACCCGCCAGCGCGCCCACAACGGCTACCTGCTGCGCTGGGACGACCAGGGCCTCCTGTTCGACCCGGGCGAGGGCTGCCAGCGGCAGCTGCTGCTGGCCGGGGCCGCCGCGAGCGACATCACCCGGATCTGCGTCACCCACTTCCACGGCGACCACTGCCTCGGCCTGCCCGGCATCGTGCAGCGGCTGTCGCTGGACCGGGTGCCGCACGAGGTGCCGGTGCACTTCCCGGGCTCGGGTGCGGAGTTCCTGGCCCGGCTGCGCCACGCCAGCCACTTCCACGACCAGGCGCACCTGGCCGAGTGCCCGGTGGACGGGGACGGCGTCATCGCGACCGGCCCGTTCGGCACGCTCACCGCGCGGCGGCTGAACCACCCCGTCGAGTCGTACGGCTACCGCCTGGCCGAGCCGGACGGCCGCCGGATGCTACCCGAGCGCCTCGCCGAGCTGGGCGTACGCGGGCCGGACGTGGGCCTGCTGCAGCGCGCCGGCTCGGTGGTGGCGGACGGGCGGCTGGTCGGCCTGGACGAGGTCAGCGCGCCGCGGCCGGGCCAGGTGTTCGCGTTCGTCATGGACACCGGCTGGTGCGAGGCCGCGATCCGGCTCGCCGAGGGCGCGGACCTGCTGGTCATCGAGTCGACGTTCCTGGAGTCGGAGGCCGCGCTGGCCGCCGAGGCGGGACACCTCACCGCCGCCCAGGCAGCCCGGATCGCCGCCGAGGCGGGCGTACGCAAGCTGGTGCTCACCCACTTCTCGCAGCGCCACCCGGACGCGTCGGTGTTCGGCGAGGAGGCGGCCGCCCACTTCGGCGGCGAGATCGTGGTCGCCGAGGAGCTGGCCCGCGTCGCCGTGCCGCCGCGGCGGGACTGACCTGAGGAAGGAATCGGGGCGAGGGTACGCAACCGGACTGCGGGGAACCGGAGATCACGTACCCTCGCCCACTGACGCACCCGCACGGCCGGGGAGAACGCCTGGCCGGAGGCGCCGGAACCGACGGAGGCATGTCGGCTCTCGAACGGCCGTGCTGGTGCTGTGCGGGACGCCTACGCTGGCGGAGCGTTGACGGCGTCGCCGCGAGGTCGGGCGTTCACCGGGCATCCGCCGGGGGCCGCTGGTGGGGAGTCGTCGGTGGTCCGCCGTTTCAGGCGGGCCGCCGGGACGAGTCACCAGCGGAGGCGGAGCCGGGTCGCACCCGGGTTGGCTAGTCGAAGTGGCTCCTGCGGGTGCCGTTTCGCATGATGGAGCCGCCCCGCTCGCCAAGGTCTGCACGCCAGCCGGGCAGCGTGCGCAGCCCGTTGAGGTCATGCCGCACGGTCCAGGCCTCCCGCCAGTGCCGGCTGGCCGCGTCTGCGCGCTCGGCGAGCCGTCGTGGCGGGCACGGCCAGTGCTGACCGCACCAGGTGCAGTGCTCGTGTTCGTCAGGTCTGTCATGCCGGCCGAGCAGCCGCTGGGCATCGCGCCAGAGCAGCCGGTCGGAGATGTCGGTCGGTTCGGTGTGGCTGGTGTCGGTGGACAGTTCGAGGTCGACGCTGACCACGTCCCACCTTCCCTTCGGTAGCGCTCGGCTTCCGTACGCTTAGTCAACACTCGCGGCAAGCCCGACAGTCGGACAGGCTGTGCGATAACCGCCCGCACGGGTTAGAAATTGCGGCGAAAGGCCCTACGGCCTGCGGTTATCCACACCAGCAGGGCGAGCCCGGCCAGCAGCAGCGCCACCCCGAACCACGTCACTGGGCGTAACGCCAGCGCGGCCAGGTGGGCGCTCACCGTCTCCGGCGTGGGGCTCGCCTCCGGGCCCGGGACGGTCCCGCCCGGGGCGTGCGCCGACGGTTCGGCGGGTGGGCTCGCCGATGGGCTCGGCACGGCGGATGGGGACGGGCCACAGCTCAGCTCGACCGGAAACCGGACGGCGGGCACGGAGGCGCCGGCGAGGTGCGCCAGCAGGACGGCGTGGTCCGGCCCGCCGGTACGGGCGGCGCCCGCGGCCTGATGCCGTCGCGGTGCGAGGCGCGCCGGTGTCCAGCCCGGTGGCAGCCCGCCCGGCAGCCCCGGGGTCGCGCCACCGGCCGGCGGCGACACTGACGGGGCAGGGCTCGGCACGGGAGACGGCGAGGGTGGCACGGGTGACGGGCTCGGCGGCGGGCTGGGCGCGATGCGTACGTCGGCGCCCGGCGCGAAGATGACGCCCGGCGGGCGGGGGCCGAGCAGCAGCACCCGCTCGGCGGTCGGGAAGTGCCACATCAGCTCGCCGGGCAGGCCGCCGCCGATGCTGCGCACCTGCGGCACGAACCAGGTGAACCGGTCGTCGAGCAGGGCCGTGTCCACATTGATCAGCAATGGTGCGGTCTCGGTGGCGGGCGCGCTCAGCACCAGCTCCACCGCGCGGTTGAGGTCGTGCGCGCCGAGGGCCAGCACGTTCGGCCGATCGGCCTGGATCTCGATGAGCAGCCGCGTACCGCGCGGCAGTGGCCGGGCCAGCGGGCGGCCCTCCGTGTCGTACAGGTCCACCGTGGCGGGGCAGGCGGCCAGCGCGGCCGAGCGCGCGGCGTCCCACGGGGCGGGGCTGGGCGCGGCGGCACCGGCCGGCGCGGCGGTCAGCCCCACCAGCAGCAGGGCGACCAGCACACCGAACGGCCCGCGCATAGCGGCAGGGTAGCCCCGTCCCGCTCATCGATCATGGACTTGGCGTTCCCGACACACCCGCCTTTTCGCCCCATTCATGATCGAAGCTCCCGCCTTGTCGAGGGCACGACACGGCGGGAGCTTCGATCGCGGCAGCTCAGCCGAGCTGGGCGAGCAGGTCCTGGCGGGTGAGCACGCCGCGCGGCTTGCCGTCGATGAGCACCATCGCGGCGTCGGCCTTCTCCAGCAGCGCCACGATCTCCGCCACGGGCTGCCCGCCGCCGATCATCGGCAGCGCCGGGCCGACGTGCCGGTCCAGCGGGTCGTGCAGCGCCGCCGCGCCGGTGAACAGCGCGTCCAGCAGGTCCTTCTCCGCCACGGCACCGGCCACCTCACCGGTCACCACCGGCGGCTCGGCCTTGAGCACGGGCAGCTGCGAGACGCCGTACTCGCGCATGATGTCGATGGCGTCGCGGACCGTCTCGGTCGGGTGCACGTGGATCAGCTCGGGCAGGCCCTTGTGGCTGGCCTTGGCGTTGAGGATGTCGCCGACCGTCGCGCCGTGCTCGTCGGTGCGCAGGAAGCCGTAGCGCGCCATCCAGTCGTCGTTGAAGAGCTTGGAGAGGTAACCCCGGCCGCCGTCGGGCAGCAGCACGACGACAACGTCGCCCGGCTCGGCCCGCTGCGCCACCTTCAGCGCCGCCACCGCGGCCATCCCGCAGGAGCCGCCGACCAGCAGGCCCTCCTCGCGGGCCAGCCGCCGGGTCATCGCGAAGGACTCCTTGTCGGTGACCTCGATGATCTCGTCGCAGACGGTGCGGTCGTACGTCTCCGGCCAGAAGTCCTCGCCGACGCCCTCGACCAGGTACGGCCGGCCGGTGCCGCCGGAGTACACCGAGCCCTCCGGGTCCGCCCCGATGATCTTCACGCGGCCCTGGGAGACCTCCTTGAGGTAGCGGCCGATGCCGCTGATGGTGCCGCCGGTGCCGACGCCCGCCACGAAGTGGGTGATCCGGCCGTCGGTCTGCTCCCACAGCTCCGGGCCCGTCTGCTCGTAGTGCGAGAGCGGGTTGTTCGGGTTCGAGTACTGGTTGGGCTTCCAGGCGCCCGGGATCTCCCGCGCCAGCCGGTCGGAGACGTTGTAGTAGGAGCGCGGGTCCTCCGGGGCGACGGCGGTCGGGCACACCACGACCTCGGCGCCGTAGGCGCGCAGCACGTTCTGCTTGTCCTCGCTGACCTTGTCAGGGCAGACGAAGACGCACTTGTACCCCTTCAGCTGGGCCACCAGGGCCAGGCCGACACCCGTGTTGCCGCTGGTCGGCTCGACGATGGTGCCGCCCTGCTTGAGCAGCCCGTCGCGCTCGGCGGCCTCGACCATACGCAGGGCGATGCGGTCCTTGACCGAGCCGCCCGGGTTCAGGTACTCGACCTTGGCCAGCACGGTGGGACCGGCCGGGTCGGTGACATTCCTGAGCTTGACCAGCGGGGTGTTCCCGATCAGCTCGACGACGTTCTCGTAGTAGCGCACGCGTCAAGCCTAATGCGGCCTTGAACTACCGTTAAACGACCTCGCCGTCGAGGATCGTGCCGCTCACCGGGGCCTTTCCGCCGTTCTCCCACATCAGGTAACGATCCGTCTCGCTGAGCAGCGCCCCCGCGATCCAGCTCACGATGATCACGTCATCGGCGAGCCCGAACAGCAGGAAGAAAGCCTCCGGCACCATGTCGACCGGCGACATCACGTAAACGGTGGCCGCCGAGATCATCAGGAGCCGGCCCAGGCCGTCGTACTTGCCGCGCAGCGTGTTGCCGACCATCCGCGGCATCGCGGACAGCCGCTGCACGAAGCTCGTGTCGTTGCCGCTGCCCGTGATCAGCGCTTTCCAGAGCGCCGTGAACGCCGCGGTCCGACGCAATGTGCGTCCCATCTCGCCTCCATCCGAGCGCTGCCGGAGAGCGCTACCGTCTTCGCTATGAGCGAGCGTTACCAGCGCGCGAGTCGCTGGGTACGTAGGAGCCTCAGAGAGGGTGCCCGGAGACCGGGCCTCCAGAGTGAGGCGGGTTCACTATGAGCGAGCGTACTTCGCCGGGGACCACGGCGGCACGTCGTAGCGGCAGGGACCTGGCCAGGCTGGCCGTGTACGGCGGCGGCGCGCTGACCGCGCTGGGCCTGGCCGGGCTCGGCGTGCTGCTGGGCCAGGTCGAGGCGGCCCGGCGCACCATCCCCATCGCGCAGGCCCCGCCGCCGCGCTCCGACGGCCTCTACGGCAGCCGGTACGGCGGGCACCCGCTGCGCATGGTCATGCTCGGCGACTCCTCCGCCGCCGGGTTCGGCGCGCTGCGCGCCCGGCAGACCCCGGCCGCGCTGATCGCCACCGGCCTGTCCCGCCGGCTGGAGCGGCCGATCCGGCTGACCAGCCTGGCCGTCGTCGGCGCCACCTCCAGCATGCTGGTACACCAGGTGGACGAGGCGCTGGAGGCCGAGCCCGAGCTGGCGGTGATCCTGATCGGAATCAACGACATCACCCACCGGGCCGGGCAGGCCGCCTCGGTGCGCCACCTGGCCGACTCGGTGCGCCGGCTGCGCCAGGCGGGCGTCACGGTCGTGGTCGGCACCTGCCCCGATCTCGGTGCGGTGCAGCCGATCCGGCCCCCGCTGCGCTGGATCGCCCGCAGCTGGAGCCGCCAGCTCGCCGCCGCGCAGACCGTCGCCGTGGTCGAGGCCGGCGGGCGCACCGTGTCGCTCGGCGAGCTGCTCGGGCCCACCTTCTCGGCCCAGCCGCACCGCCTCTTCGCGCGCGACCGGTTCCACCCGTCCGCCGAGGGGTACGCCCTGGCCGCGTCCGTGCTGCTGCCCACCGTGGTGGCCGCGGTGCGCAGCCCGGCGGGCCCGCAGCGGGTGGAAGCGGGCCCACAGACGGCCGCGGACGGGGTACGGTCGCTGCCACAGGCCGCGGTCGAGGCGGCACGCCACGCCGGCACCGAGGTGAGCGGCGTACGCGTGGACGGCCGGGATCGCGGTCCGGCCGGCCGGTGGGCGCAGCTGCGCCGCCGGATGTGGGAGGTGGTCCGCCAGGCCGAGGCCCCCGCCCCGCCCGGCACGATGAACCCGGCGAACGTAGTGGAGCAGGCATGAGGATCACCGGTCCCCGGCCCGCTCGGGCAGTCGAGGAGCAGGCATGACCTCTATGGCGCGGAAGATCGGCAAGGCGGCGGCGATCACGCTGGTCGCGGGCACGGTCGGCGGTGCCGCCCTGCTCGCGGCGGAGGCTGTGCTGGCGCGCAGCCGCCGCTACGCGAAGCCCGAGCTGGGGCTCGCACTGCGCACCACCATCGGCGCGGACACGGCTCCCCCGCTGCGGCTGGTCATGCTCGGCGACTCGGCCGCCCTCGGCGTGGGCGTGGACCGGGTCGCCGACACGGTCGGCGGCCAGCTCGCCGCGCTGCTGTCCGGCGGCGACGCCGCGCACGGCCGTCCGGTGGCCCTGTCCAGCGTGGGCGTGGCCGGCTCGCGCTCCTCCGACCTGGCCACGCAGGTGGCCCGCTGCCTGCTCGGCGACCGGCCGGACGTGGCCGTGATCCTGGTCGGCGGCAACGACGCGATCACGCTGCGCCGCCCGGCGGACGCGGCGGCCTACCTCGGCGCCGCGGTGCGCCGGCTGCGCGAGGCCGGGGTCGAGGTCGTCGTGGGCACCTGCCCGGACCTGGGCGCCACCCGTGCCATCGCCCCGCCGCTGCGGCAGGTCGTCGGCTTCCTGGGCCGCCGGGTGGCCCGCGCCCAGGTGCGCGCGGTGCACTCGGCCGGGGGCGCGGTGGTCGACCTGGCCGCCGAGACGGGCGCCGTGTTCCGCGCCGACCCGAACACCCTCTCCCCCGACCGCTACCACCCCTCGGCGGACGGCTACCGCGTCTGGGCGTACGCCCTGCTCCCCGCCGTCGCCCACGCCGCCGGCGTCACCCCCCGCCTCCCCTGACCCCTGAAGATCATCCGACTTGCCAGGCACCTGGGCGTATCTTGAGCGCTCATTCGCCCAGGTGCCCGGCAAGTCGCGCGATCTTGGCGGGTGGCGTGACGACTTTCTCACGTCGTCTGGTGGGGAGGTTACCGGCGAGTTAACGTTCGTTCATGTCTGATGCTGTCATCGTCGCCACCGCCCGCTCGCCCATCGGGCGGGCCGGCAAGGGCTCTCTGAAGGACCTGCGCGCGGACGATCTCACCGCCACCATCGTGCGGGCCGCCCTGGACAAGGTGCCCGCCCTGGACCCGGCCGAGATCGACGACCTCTACCTGGGCTGCGGCCTGCCCGGCGGCGAGCAGGGCTTCAACATGGGCAAGGTGGTCTCCACCCTGCTCGGGCTGGACTCGCTGCCGGCCGCCACGATCACCCGCTACTGCGCGTCCTCGCTGCAGACCACCCGGATGGCGTTCCACGCGATCAAGGCGGGCGAGGGCGACGTGTTCATCTCCGCCGGTGTCGAGATGGTGTCCCGGTACGCCCGCGGCAACTCCGACTGGCTGCCCCCGGACGCGGCCGCCGCGGTCGGCGGGAGCTGGAACAACCCGCGCTTCGACGCCGCGCAGGCCCGCTCCGCGCAGCGCGCCGGCGAGGGCGCCCCGGTCTGGACCGACCCGCGCGAGGCCGGCGAGCTGCCCGACATCTACCTGACCATGGGCCAGACCGCCGAGAACCTGGCCCAGGTGCACGGCGTGACCCGCGAGGACATGGACGCGTTCGGCGTACGGTCGCAGAACCTGGCCGAGCAGGCGATCAAGGACGGCTTCTGGGCCCGCGAGATCACCCCGGTGACGCTGCCCGACGGCACCGTGGTCAGCACCGACGACGGCCCGCGCCCCGGCATCACGCTGGAGGGCACCGCCACGCTCAAGCCGGTGTTCCGCCCCGACGGCCGGATCACGGCCGGCAACTGCTGCCCGCTGAACGACGGCGCCGCCGCCGTGGTCGTCATGAGCGACACCCGCGCCCGGGAGCTGGGCCTCACCCCGCTGGCCCGGATCATCTCCACCGGCGTGACCGCGATGAGCCCCGAGATCATGGGCATCGGCCCGGTCGAGGCCACCCGCCAGGCGCTCAAGCGGGCCGGGATGGGCATCGGCGACATCGACCTCGCGGAGATCAACGAGGCGTTCGCGGCGCAGGTCATCCCGTCCTACCGCGAGCTGGGCCTGCCGCTGGAGAAGGTCAACGTGATGGGCGGCGCGATCGCGGTCGGCCACCCGTTCGGCATGACCGGCGCCCGCATCACCGGCACGCTGATCAACAACCTGCAGTGGCACGACAAGAGCATCGGCCTGGAGACGATGTGCGTCGGCGGCGGCCAGGGCATGGCGATGATCATCGAGCGCCTGAGCTGATCGCGCCCACTGCCACCAGGCAGGGGTTAAGAAGGGCACCTTCTTCTACGGATTCCGATAAGAAGGTGCCCTTCCTTATGTCAGGAGGGTGCGGAGGGCGGCGAGGTCCGCGGCGGCCGCGGCGGTCTGCGCGGGGGTGGGGCCCGCGGCGATGAGGTCGGCGGTGACCACGCGGAGCTGATCGGGCAGGGCCAGATCGGACAGGCGCGGCACGGGGCGGCGCGGCGTGCTCGCCAGGTCCGCGGACTGGTCGGCGAAGGACTGGACCAGGCGGTGCACCGGCTCGCCACGGTCGCGCCACCGCTCGGGCGTCCAGTGTCCGACCTGGTTGACCAGTAGCTCCACGGCGCGCATCAGCTGCTCGGTGCTCACACCTGAAGATTGTCCCGGCCCGGAAACGGGCCGACGCCCCGGGGCTGGCCCGGGG
The DNA here is from genome assembly GCF_016862575.1 of Catellatospora bangladeshensis. GTDB lineage: Bacteria > Actinomycetota > Actinomycetes > Mycobacteriales > Micromonosporaceae > Catellatospora > Catellatospora bangladeshensis. The sequence goes on from NZ_BONF01000046.1 coordinate 81,120, forward strand.
CGTCGGTCGTCGTATCCGTCCTGGTGTGACCAGGCCGCGGTCAGTCCTCCGAGAAGTACGACAGCAGGCGCAGGAACTCCAGGTACATCCAGACCAGCTCGACGAGGATGCCGAACGCGCCCAGCCAGCCGTACTTGCGCGGCAGGCCGGCGGCGATGCCGTCCTCGATCTGCTTGAAGTTGACCACGAACATCAGCGCGGCGACCACGATGCACACCAGGCTGAAGCCGATGGCGATCGGGCTGCCGTCCCGCAGCGGGCTGGTCACTCCCGTGACGAAGTAGAGCAGCAGGTTGACCAGCATCACCACGCCGAGACCGGCGGCGACGCCGATGACGACCCGCATGAACTTCGGCGTCGCCCGGATGATCTTCGCCTTGTACAGCACGGCCATGGTGAGGAACACGCCGAGCGTCGCGATGACCGCCTGCAGCACGATGCCGTCGAACAGGTAGTCGTAGACCTTGCTGACCACGCCGAGGAAGATGCCCTCGATCACGGCGTAACCGATGATCACGGCGGCGTTCGTGATCTGCGCGAACGAGATCGCCAGACCGACGATCACGCCCAGGAACATCGAGCCGTACCAGACGGGCTTGATGACCTCCAGCGGCACCACGGCCCACGAGATCGCCGCGAACACCGCGGTGATCGCGAGCAGCGACACCGTCTTGACCACGACGTCGTCGATGGTCATCCGGTCGGCCTGTCCGGTCTGGACCACCTCGGGGTAGCCGTAGCCCTGGCCGTCAGCCTGCGGGTAGCCCGCCGGGGCGCCCTGGCCCGGCACGCTGTACCGCGGCTGCTGAGCAGCCGCCGCGCTGATGCGGCCGAGCACCGGGTTCGAACTCTTCACAGCGGGTCTCGCCTCCTCCACATGGGTTGTGCCCGACAGAGTAGCGGATTAACGCACCTGCGGTGATCGACGTTTTACTGCATGATCGCTCCCGGCGGAAGACGCCCCGCGGACCTGGGAGTGGAGCATGACGATCACGGTGCGCCGGCTGGCCGGCGACGATTGGCAGACCCTGCGTGAGCTGCGGCTGAACGCGTTGCAGGAGGCGCCGTACGCGTTCGGCTCGACGTTCGAGCGGGAGCGGGACCGGACGGAGCAGGAGTGGCGGGCCCGGCTGGACAATCCCGCCTCGGCCAGCTTCGCGGCGCTGCTCGACGGCGTCCCGGCGGGCCTGGCGGGGGGCTACCTGCCGGAGGGTGAGCAGGACGCCGCCGAGCTGTTCTCCATGTGGGTGTCCCCGGCGGCACGCGGGCGGCGGATCGCCGAGCAGCTCGTCGGCGCGGTGGCCGGCTGGGCCCGTGACCTGGGCCGTGCCGAGGTGGTGCTGGAGGTCACCGCCGGGAACGACACCGCTGCTCGGGTGTACGAGCGCTGCGGGTTCGCGCCCCGCGCCGGGGTGCCCCACACGCCCGGCGGCGCACTCATGCGGCTGCCGTTAGGTTGACGCCAATCGACACGCCGCATCTTTACGGAACCTTAATTAATTGACGGCGAATTACGTCGCACGAACCGGTTGCCGGGGCATGGCCGAACGTCGGCGAATTTGTGCCTTAAAGCGGGCGGCCGAGGGGTGACAGACCGCCGGAGGCTCGCTATGCTCGTCCCCAACGCGCTCCAATCGCCCGCTTCCCCCGTGGCAGGCGATCGGAGCGCGTCACTTTTTGCAAGACTTTCCAGTGCGCCATTCGGCACGCCTTTCGTGCGCTGCCGCGCCGCCATTCCGGCGTACGCCGCCACACTGCCGGTGCCCGGGGCGGGGGTCGAACCCGCACGCCTTTCGGCAGTCGCTTTTAAGGCAACCGTGTCTGCCGTTCCACCACCCGGGCGCTGCACGACCATGCGTGCCCTGTCACCGTAGCGGGTGGACCGGGTTCGGGGCACGCCCGTTGTCGCCCAGCGGCGAACGGACACGTAGCGCAGCGGAGAGTCCGCCGAGCCGCCACAGCGAGCACAGCGGCGAACGGACACGTAGCGCAATGGTCGTGGGGCGGTCAGGCAGCCGAAGCGCTAGGGTCAAGCGCGTGACGAGCACCGCGCCCGCCCTCACCACCACCGCCGAACCCGTAGTTCCCGGGCAGCGGGGTGCATCGGGGGCACCCGCGCCCGTGTCAGCGCCGCGGCGGCGGTGGCCGCTCGACGTCCTGGCCTGCGCGGGCTTCCTCGCGCTGGCGGGCTGGCTCACCCTCGGCCTGTGGCCCGACCCGGACACCCGCACGCTCGCGCTCAACCCGCCGGACCAGATCCTCTACGAGTGGTTCCTGGCCCACGACACGATGCTGTGGAGCGGCGACTTCTCGCTCGTCAGCGACCGCCTGAACGCCCCGTACGGCGTCAACCTGCTGGCCAACACCACGGTGATCCTGCTCGGCGGGCTGTTCGCCCCGGTCACCCTCGCCTACGGCGCCGCGACCACGTTCTCGCTGCTGGTGGCTCTGAACCTGGCCGGCACCGCCATCGCCTGGTACTTCCTCCTGCACCGGACGCTGGGCGCGCACCGGATCGCCGCCGCGGTGGGCGCCGCGTTCTGCGGGTTCGCCCCGGGCATGGTGTCGCAGTCGAACAGCCACCTGCACATGACCGCGCAGTGGCTGATCCCGCCCATGCTGTGGTGCGTCGTCGCGCTGGCCCGCGCCGCCCGCTCGGAACAGACCCACCCCCGCCGGCTGCTCCTGCTCGGCGCCCTGTTCGGCCTGCTGGTCAGCCTCCAGGTGTTCATCGGCGAGGAGACCCTGTTCCTCACCGCGCTCACGCTGGCCGTGGTGACCGTCGTGTACGTCGCGCTCACCCGCCCGGCCCGGCTCGTGCTGGCCCGCTTCGCGGCCGGGCTGTTCGTCGCCGTGGGCACGGCGGTGGTGCTGCTGGCGTACCCGCTGTGGGTGCAGTTCAAGGGCCCGCAGTCGGTGGCCGACGGCGTGTTCAGCCCGTTCTACTTCTCGGCCGACCTGGCGAGCTTCACCGCGTTCTCGCCGCTGACGCTGGCCGGGGACGAGTCGGCGGCGCGGCTGACCACCGGCCCGGCGGAGTACAACACCTTCCTCGGCTGGCCGCTGGTGCTGCTGTCGCTGGGCCTGCTGGTCTGGCTGCGGCGCAACCCGCTGGCGGTGGCCGTCGGCGTGGGCGCGCTGGCCATGAGCGCGCTGGCGCTGGGACCGCAGATCATGCTCGACGGGCGGCGGACGCCGCTGCCCGGCCCGTACCGGCTGCTCATGCACGTGCCGGTGGTCGACGGCGCGCTGCCGATGCGCTTCGCGCTGGCCGCCATCCCGCTGGTGGCGGTGCTGCTGGTGGTGGCGCTGACCGAGGCCGCCCGGTCGGCCCGCCGCCCGCTGCGGATCGGCGTCCCGGTGCTGGTCGGGGCTGCGCTGCTGCCGCTGTTCCCGACGCCGCTGCCGACCGCCGACCGCCCGGCCGTGCCCGCCTTCTTCGCCGACGGCCTGTGGCGCCGCTGCGCCGGGGACGGTGACGTGATCATGACGGTGCCGCTGCCCACCCCGGAGAAACCCCTGCCGATGCGGTACGCGACCGCGGCGCAGACGGCGTTCGGGCTGCCCGAGGGCTTCTTCATCGGCCCGCACGGCTCCGGCGGCAAGGCCACCATGGGCATCGGCCGCCGCCCGACCTCGTGGGTCCTGTCCGAGGTGGCCCGCACCGGCACCGTGCCCGCGATCAACGACGACCACCGCCTGGACGCCCGCAAGGACCTCACCAAGTGGAACGCGTCCTGCGTGGTGCTCACCCCCGAACACCCGCGCCACGGTGAGCTGCTGCGCACCCTGGAGGCGCTGCTCGGCCCCGGCACCCCCGCCGCCGACGTCGTCTACTGGCCCCGCACCTGGTAACGCTCCACTCCACCCGTACAAGATCGAAGGCCCCCGCCGTGCCGTTCAGCATGGCGGGGGCCTTCGATCTTGAAGATTACGGCTGCTGCGTCGGCTGGGTGACCTGGGCGAAGGGGTCCATGGGCTGGTGGAGGGCGCCCAGGGAGACCACCTCCCGCTTGAGGAACAGGGCCAGGGTCCAGTCGGCGATCACCCGGACCTTGCGGTTCAGCGACGGGATGCGGCTCATGTGGTACGTGCGGTGCATGAACCAGGCGACCAGGCCCTTGGCCTTGAAGCCGTACACGTGTGCCACGCCCTTGTGCAGGCCGAGGCTGGCCACCGAGCCCACGTGCTTGTGCCGGTACTCCCGGATGCCGCGGCCGCGCACCGTGGCGATGAGGTTGTCCGCCAGGCGGCGGGCCTGCCGCACCGCGTGCTGCGCGCTCGGCGAGCACATCTCGCCCGCGGCGGCGGTGAGGTCGGGCACCGCGGCGCAGTCGCCGGCGCTCCACGCGCCCTCGACCAGCTGGTCGCCGTCCACCACGCGCAGCGTCGCGTCGCAGGTCAGCTTGCCCTGCGCGTTACGCGGCAGGTCGGTCGCGGCGATCATCGGGTGCGCCTTGACCCCGGCCGTCCACACGATCGTGTCCGCGGCGAACTCGCCGCCGTCCGACAGCTTCACCACGCCGTCGACGCAGGACTCCAGCCGGGTGCCCAGGCGCAGGTCCATGTTGCGCTTGAGCAGCGCCTCCACGGTGTACGCGCCCATCTGCGGGCCGACCTCGGGCAGCACCCGCTGGGTGGCCTCGACCAGCACCCAGTGCATGTCGTCGGCCTTGAGCTCCGGGTAGTAGCGCAGCGCGTCGCGGGCCATGTCCTCCATCTCGCCGAGCGCCTCGACGCCGGCGAAGCCGGCCCCGACGACCACGAACGTCAGCGCCCGCCTGCGGGTCTGCTCGTCGGTGGTGGCGGCGGCGATGTCGAGGCACTCCAGCACGTGGTTACGCAGCCAGATGGCCTCGCCGATGGTCTTGAACCCGACCGCGTGCTCGCGCAGCCCGGGGATCGGCAGGGTGCGCGACACGCTGCCCGGCGCGACGATGATGTGGTCGTACGGGATCTCCCGGGACGGGCCCACCACCGGCTGCACGATCGCGGTCTTGCGGGAGTGCTCGACCTTGGTCACGGAGCCGTGCACGACCTTGCAGTCGCGCAGCTCCCGGCGCAGCGGCACGACGGTGTGCCGGGGGGAGATGTTGCCGGCCGCCGCCTCGGGGAGGAACGGCTGGTACGTCATGTGCGGCTGCGGGTCGACGACCGTGACCTCGGCCTCGCTCGCGCGCAACTTGCCCGTCAGGCGGAGGGCGGCGTAGAGGCCGACATGGCCCGCGCCCACCACCAGGATCCGTACTGGCTTCACGACTTCACGCTACGCCCGTAGCACGCCGCTGATCAGCGCTGACGCCTGTGATCCCGGACAGCGACGGCCGTCACGCCGCCCCGATCAGGGCCGCCTGCCCAGCCTGGTGAGCAACGCCACGGCTCCCGCCACCACGGCCAGGCCGATCACCAGGGCGACGGTCGGGGTGGTGATGTACAGCCCCGGCAGCACGTTGACCAGCAGCAGGGTGAGCACGCCGGTCGCGGCGAGCACCAGCGCCGCCCGGCCCGCCCAGCGCAGCAGCACCTGGTTGTCCACGATCGCGTCGTACGGCAGCACCGCCGCCAGCGCCGCGCCGGAGTGCAGCAGGTAGAGGGCGGCGGCCGTGCCCAGCAGCCGCCCCAGCGAGGGCTGTGCCAGGAACAGCAGCGTGTCGGCCAGCCAGAGGCAGATCGTGGCGAGCATCACCACCAGCGGCGCCGCCCCGCCCGGCAGCAGCGCCGGGTAGACGGCCAGCACGAAGAAGCCGAGCAGCGCCTGCGACGGCATGCCGGACGGTGCGGCCAGCAGCAGCCCGGCGAAGGCCGCCAGGAACACCGTCCCGCGCACCAGCAGCGGCGCGCCGGTGACCCGGCCCAGCTCGCGTACCTGCTGCATCAGCTGCTTCATCAGCGCACCGCCTTCGGCGCGGCGGCCAGCCGCGACACGTCCCGGAGCACGGCGTCCAGGCTGCCCGCGCCCGCCCAGGCGACCACGGGCACCCCGTGCTCGCCCAGCTGGCCCATGGTGTTCTCCCGCTCCGCGCGCCACAGCCGGTGCGACAGGTCGGTCCAGCTGTTGACGGTGGGTGACGTCAGGTCCGAGGGCAGCGTGTCCACCGCGACCACGAAACGGCCCGAGCGGGACAGGCCCGCCAGCATCGCCGCCGAGCGGGCGTCCAGCAGCGGCGTCAGCACCACGACCAGCGCCGCGGACGAGATGCCCGCCGCGAGCTGCGCCCCGCCCCGCTCCTGCGCGGTCGGGCTGGGATGCGCGTCCAGCAGCCACTCCAGCACGGTCAGGTACTGGCGGCGGCCGCTGGCCGGGCGCAGGCGGCGGGCCTGGGCGCCGTACTCCAGCACGGACACCCGGTCGCCGCGGTGCAGGTAGTGCTCGGCGATCGCGGCCGCCGCGCGCACGGAGCGGTCCAGCACGGACGCCGTGCCGCCGACCCCCTCGGAGCGGCCCGCGTCGGCCAGCAGGTCCAGCAGCACCACGACCTCGGCGTCGCGGTCGGACAGCGTCGCGGCCACGTGCAGCCGCTCGGTGCGCAGCGACACCCGCCAGTCGACGCGGCGCAGCCGGTCACCGGGCGCGAACTGGCGTACGCCCGCCAGCTCGCCGCCCTCGCCGGGGCGGCGGGAGCGGTGCTGGCCGACCAGCCCGGCCGCGCGCGGCATCGCCTCGTCGGCCTTGAACGGATCGGTCAGCGGGTACACCTTCACGCCCAGCGCGCCGGTGACCACGGCCCGGCTGACCAGCAGCCCGTCCGCGGCGACGGCGTGCGCGGAGGCGGGGCCGAGCCAGTGCCGCCCCCAGCGCACCGCCGGACCGGCCAGCTCGACCGCGGTGGCGACACCGCGCGGCACGAACGTCACGTACGGCCGGTTGCCGCCGCGCGGGCCGCGCCGGGGCGCGTTCGGGTCGGCGCCGCCCTCCAGCCGCAGCCAGGGCGAGTGCTGCAGCTGCACCACGGTCAGGTCGTAGCCGACCGTGTCGCGGTTCTCCACCTCGACCGTCGCACCCAGGTCGCCGCCCTCCACCGGGAACGACTCCACCGTGGACAGGCGCAGGCCGGGCAGCGTACGCGGCCGCTTGCCCAGCGCGAACGCCACGCTCAGCGCCAGCGGGGCGGCCAGGATCACCAGCTCGGTGCGGCCCAGCAGCACGGCGGCCACCAGCAGCAGGCCGGCCAGGAGCACCGCCCGGCCGAGCGCCCGGGTGGGCGCCCAGTTGTCGCCGGTGTCGGTGGAGGCCACGGGCTCCAGGTCGCCCTCGGCGGGCTGGGCCATCTCAGCCCCGCAGCCCGGTCGACCGGTACGGCGGCTCGCCCAGCAGGTCGTCCTCCAGGTCGGCCAGGCGGCCGCTGCGGACCGGGCTCGGCCGCTGGCCCGGGGCGCCGCCCGCGTGGCTCGGCAGCGCACCGCTGACCGGCGCGGGCGTGGCCGCCAGCACCTCGGCGACCACGGAGACCGGGTCGATGCGCTTGAGCCACATCTCCGGCCGCAGCGTGATCCGGTGCGCCAGCGCGGGCAGGGTCACCGCCTTGACATCCTCGGGGATGACGTAGTCCCGCCCGGCCAGCGCGGCACGCGCCCGCGACAGCAGCAGCAGCGCCAGCGAGCCGCGCGGCGACGACCCGACCAGCACGGCCGGGTGCTCGCGGGTGGCCGCGGCCAGCGCCACCAGGTAGCGGCAGATCGAGTCCTCGACCTCGATCTCCTCCAGCCCGGCCTGCATGCGCAGCAGCGTCTTGGCGTCCACCACCGGCTCGACCTCGGACTCCTCGCGGCGGCGCACCATGCGGCGGCGCAGCACGTTCAGCTCCTCGTCGGCCTCCGGGTAGCCGAAGGACACGCGCAGCATGAAGCGGTCCAGCTGCGCCTCGGGCAGCGGGTAGGTGCCCTCGTACTCGATCGGGTTGGCGGTGGCGAGCACGTGGAACGGCGCCTCCAGGCGGTAGGTCACGCCCTCGACGGAGACCTGCTTCTCCTGCATCGCCTCCAGCAGCGCCGCCTGCGTCTTGGGCGGCGTGCGGTTGATCTCGTCGGCGAGCAGCAGGTTGGTGAACACCGGTCCGGCCCGGAAGGTGAAGTCGTGGCTGCGCTGGTCGTACAGGAACGAGCCGGTGACGTCGGCGGGCAGCAGGTCCGGGGTGAACTGCAGGCGGCGGAAGTCCAGGCCGAGCGCCTGCGCGAAGGTGCGCGCGGTCAGCGTCTTGCCCAGGCCGGGCAGGTCCTCCAGCAGCACGTGGCCGCCGGCCAGGATGCCCGCCAGCACCAGCTCCAGGGAGTCCCGCTTGCCCACCATCACGGTGCCGACCCGGTCGAGCACCTGCTGGGCGAGGCGTCCCACCTCAGCCGCGGGGATCGGTTGCATGCTCACAGTCTCTCCAAGGCATTGACGATCACATCGAGTTCGCGAGGGCTGGGCGGGCGCTTGGACGGCACCGTGAGGAACGTCCAGAGCGGATCACCGAGCAGCCTACGCGCGCGCTCGGGCTCGGTGGCACGGTTGACGCCGTGGCGCTGGCGCAGCCGCTCGTCCACCAGCTCGGCCAGGCGCGGCTGCACCCGGCGCTGGAAGCGGGCCCCGTCGGTGTGGCTCCACTCCAGGATGGTCTCCCAGCGGGCGACGGCCAGGCGCAGCCCGTCGGTCACCTCGGACTGGTCCTCGGCGGTGCTGCGGCCCGCGCGCCGGGGCGGCAGCGGGGCCTTGAGCGAGCGGGCCATCCGCCATACCCCGACCAGGGTCAGCGCCACCGCGAAGACCAGCGGCAGCGGCATGGTCAGGCTGGACACCTCGAGCACGATCCAGCCCACGGCGGTCCAGCCGGCCGTGAAGGCGGCGAAGCTCAGCCAGCGGGTGGAGGCGGTGCGCGGCGCGCGCGCCACCACCGGCCGCTCCGGACCGGCGCTGAACCCGCCCAGCAGATCGTGCAGCGAGGTGTCGTCGAGATCGTTCCGATGCTCGGTCATGCTCCCACCTCGCTGCGGGCGCCGGCGGTCAGCTCGTCGCGCAGCCGGTGCAGCGAGCCCCGGGCCTGCAGGCGCATGTCGTCGTCGACGCGGTGGGTGGCGTAGCGGGCGCGCCGGTACACGTCGGCGAACGCGTTGAGCAGGCCCGCGTCCAGGTGCCGCCGGGCGAGCATGCGCACCACCAGGTCGGTGGCGGTGTCGCCGGGCAGGCGCGGCACCCCGGCGGCGGCCGCGGCCTGCTCCAGGCGTACCCAGCAGGCGATCACGGCGGTGCGCGGATCGGCCGCGTCGTCGTCGAGGTCGAGCAGGCCCGCGTCGAGCGCCGCGACGACCTCCTCCTCGTCGGTGAGCTGCGCGATGCGGGTGACCGGCCGCTCCCGGATGGCGCGGCGGCGGAACTTCGTGGTGGACCGGGCCGCCGCGCCGAGCAGCGCGACCAGCACCGCGACCCCGATGGCCAGCAGCACGCCGATCGCGACGACGCCCAGCCAGCCCGAGTCGCCGGCGTCCTGGGCCACCTCGGACGGTGACGGGGTGGGGGTACGCGGAGGCGGTGACGCGGTGGCGGTCGGGGACGGGGCCGGGGTCGCCGACTGCTCCGGCAGCGCCCGCCCGACGGGCAGCACGGACACCGACGCCGTCGCGGCCGCCGCCATCAGCAGCGCGGCCACGGCCAGCAGCGGCCACCAGCGACGCAACGCTCCCATGGCTTCCCCGCTCCGAATGCTCTGCTAGCCCGCCTCAGTCGAGACCGGCCAGGTTTTTCGCCTGGCTCAGCACGCCGTCCAGCATCGCGGGCGTGAGCCGCCCGGTAAAGGTGTTCTGCTGGCTGACATGGTACGAGCCGAGCAACGCCGGACCGCGTACCGGATCCGGCGGCCCGCCCTGCGGGAGCACCAGGGCCCCGTGCCCGAAGGCGGGACGCGGCACCGGCGGCTTGATCCCGTACACCGTGGACAGCGTAGGCCACCAGGCCGCCCAGGCGAACGCGCCGAGCGCGAGCACCACCCGCAGGGTCGGGCGGATCAGCGCGACCTCGCGGTGCAGCCACGGCGCGCAGGTGTCCCGCTCCACCGGGGTGGGCTTGTTCTCCGGCGGTGCGCAGCGGACGGACGCCGCGATGCGCACGTCGTCCAGCCGTAGCCCGTCGTCGCGCCACACGCTGGTGGGCTGGTTGGCCAGGCCCACCCGGTGCAGCGCGGCGAAGAGCACGTCACCGCTGCGGTCGCCGGTGAAGATGCGCCCGGTCCGGTTGCCGCCGTGCGCGGCCGGAGCCAGCCCGAGGATGAGGATGCGGGCGTCGGCCGCGCCGAAGCCGGGGACGGGGCGCCCCCAGTACTCCTGGTCGCGGAACGCCGCCCGCTTCGTCGCGGCGACCTCCTCCCGCCAGGCCACCAGCCGGGGGCACTTGCGGCAGCCGGAGATCGCCTCGTCGAGCCGGGCCAGCTCCTCCGCGGTCACAGGTGGGTGCGCAGCAGCTCTACGGTGCGGGCCCAGGCGCTGGCGGCGGCCGCGGCGTTGTAGACCTCGGGCCGGTCGTCGTTGACGAACGCGTGCCGGGTGCCCGGGTAGTCGTGCACGATGCAGGTGCCGCCGGCCTCCTCGATCGCGGCGCGGGCGGCCTTGATGCCCTCGGCCGCGGAGGTGCCGTCCTCCTCGCTGCAGTGGATCAGCGCGGTCTTGCCCTCATAGTTCGACCACTGCGGGGACATGCGCTCCCACGGCACGGCGGGGTAGAAGCCCACCGCGGCGGTGATCCGGTCGCTGAACGTCGCGGACCACAGGGCCAGGCTGCCGCCCATGCAGAAGCCGACCGCGCCGACGGAGCCGGTGGTCTCCGGCCGTCCGGCCAGGTATTCCGCGGCGCCCGCGATGTCCTTGGCGGCCTGGTCCATGGCCAGGCCCATCATCAGCCGGCCGGCCTCGTCGGGCTCGGTGGTCTGCGCACCGTGGTAGAGGTCGGGCGCGAGCGCGACGAAGCCCGCGTCGGCGAACCGGTCCGCCAGCGAGGTGATGTGCGGGACCAGCCCCCACCACTCCTGGATCACGATGACCGCAGGTCCGCTGCCTGATTTGGGCAGTGCGAGGTAACCCTCGCTGGTGCCGCCGTTGCTCGGGTAGATGACCGTTTCACCCATCGGTCGTCCTCCTGTCGGTCAGTCATCATTGGCTGGTCGCACAGTCGTGGTGTTCCGGGTAGCCAACCACACCGGACGGTACCGGGGAAGACAGCGGCGGCGTGGCGAAAGTTACGACTTATGGTCGCAACTCACCACGCCGCCGCACCGGCCTCAGCCGGACGTGAGCTCAGCTCAGGCCACGGGGCCCAGGCAGAGGAACTTGCCCTTGGTCTTGCCGACCTCCATGATCGAGAAGAGGTCGGTGGTGGCCGGCCACTGGCCGCAGCCCGTGTCGGAGTCGGCCTCGGTCTGGGTCACGTCCTCCAGGACGCCCAGCACCTTGTACTTGGCGTCGGGCTTGTCGCAGCCGACGACCTTCATGTCGTCCGCGCTGGCGGCCTCGGTGATGCAGTCGCCGGCCTTGGCGATGTCGGTGTCACCGCTCAGGTACTTCCAGGCCAGACCGCCACCGAAGATGATCGCGGCACCCAGGGCGTAGCCCAGGATCTTCTTGCCGATACCGCCCGCGACGGACGACTTCTTCTCCGGCTCCGTGGTCTCGGGGACCGCGGGCGTTACCTGCTCGCTCATTTGCTCTGTTCCTTCCGAGGGGTTGCCCTCGTCCGGATCGAACCGCCGTGACGAAGGCCTGTCGTCCCGCGAAGCGTCACGCGAGACCGCGTCACCTTAACGGTTGCTGTGAATCCGCGCGACCCCGCAGGTGGGCGTGCTCATTTGCGTAATCCGGCGGCGACGGGGACACTGCCGCCGCCGGGACGCGGCCGTCCGTTCAGGAACCGGGGCTGACCTGCGCAGACGGTGTCAGCGAGGGCTTCGCCGAGGGCGCGGCGGCGGAAGGGCTCGCGGTGGCCGGGTCCGCTGACGGCGAGGGGATCACTCCACCGGGCGACGGGCTCGCCCAGGGCAGCGGGGCGGGCGAGGCCGGTGCCCACGGCAGCTGCGGCGGCGTGACGTCCGGGCAGGCCGGGTACACGATGCGCCACTCCCAGTTCGCGTCGAACGCGTTGTGGTTGCTCTGCGCGCACCAGCCGATCAGAACCGGGTTGCCGGTCTGGTCCACGATCCGCGCGCCCGGGATGACCTGGCCGTCCGCCCCGAGCACGAACACGTCGCTGACCTGGTCGTACGGGTTGACGACGTACCCGCCGGCGGTCTCCCAGTAGCCCCGCGCGGCGCGGTCGTCGGCCTCGACCACGAGCACCAGCCCGAACACCGCCAGCACCGCCGTGGCGCCGCCGAGCGCGAGCCGGGCCGACCGGCGGGCCGGCGGGCGCGCGAGCGTGCGGCGACCGAACCAGATCGAGCCGATCACGGCACCGGCGGTCAGGAACAGGCCGAGCAGCGTGCTGCCCTCCAGCCGGGGCAGCAGGCCCGGCCCGTCGCCGTCCCGCCACAGCTGCGCGACCAGCATCGCGGCCAGCCAGCCGCGCACCACCCACCACGCCGGGCGCAGCAGGGCCAGGAAGTCGCCGAGGCGCTCGTACCCGATGACGGGGCCGAGCCCGCGGTCCACCCCCCGCCACCGCTGCTGCACGCGGCCCACGGCCCGGCCGACCAGGGCGGCGGTGCGGCTGGGACCCCCCGTGTGGCCCAGCGTGGCGCGCAGCTCGGCGGCATACGCGCTCGGCGGCCCGAGCCGGTCGGCCAGGGTCGCGCCGGCGCCCTCGGCGCGCAGCTCGGCCGCGACCTCGGCCAGGTGCGCCGGCAGGTCCTCCAGCAGGTCGTTGCGCACCTGCTCGGGCAGGTCGGACAGGGCGGCCCCGACCTGCGCCGCGTACTGTGCGATGTCACTCTGTTCGCTCATGCCCGCTCCCGCAGCAGTGTGTTCATGGTGGACGCGAACTCGCCCCAGACCTCGGCGCCCTGCTTGAGCTGGGTGCGGCCGGCGGCGTTGAGGGCGTAGTACTTGCGGTGCGGCCCCTCCTCGGAGGGGACCACGTAGGTGGTCAGGTAGCCGGCGGCGAACAGCCGGCGCAGGGTCCCGTAGACCGAGGCGTCCCCGATCTCGGACAGCCCCGCGGTCCGCAGGCGGCGGAGGATGTCGTACCCGTAGCCGTCGTCGTCGCGCAGCACGGCGAGCACGGCCAGGTCGAGCACCCCCTTGAGGAGCTGAGAGGTATCCACGCGAAGCACGGTACTGTTTAAAGCATACTACTGCAACAAGCGCCACACCGTGCCAAGAAAATGCCTGCTCAGCGCAGGATCGAGGCGGCGATCCCGTCGAGGATGTCGTGTTCGGAGACGGTGATCTCGGCGAAGCCGGTCTGCCGCATGATCTCCTGGAGGATCAGCGCGCCCGCGATGATGACGTCCACCCGCCCCGGGTGCATCACCGGGATCGCCGCCCGCGCGTCGTGGTCCAGCGCGGCCAGCCGCACGGCCAGCTCCGCCACCGCCGCGGCGGGCAGCACCGAGTGGTGGATCCGGGCGGAGTCGTAGCGGTCCAGGCCGAGGGCGATGCCCGCCAGCGTGGTCGCCGTGCCGGCCACCCCGACCAGCGTCGCCGGACCGGCGCCCACGTGCGCCAGCGCCCGCGCCACCTGCCCGTCGACGTCGCGCACCACCGCGGCCAGCTGCTCCGGCGTGGGCGGGTCGGTGGGCAGGTGCCGCTCGGTCATGCGTACGCAGCCCATGTCCATGCTGATCGCGCGGTCCACCGTATTGCCGCCCCGGACGAACTCCGTCGAGCCGCCGCCGATGTCCACCACCAGGTACGGTCCCTCGCCGCCGAGCCCGGACACGGCCCCGGCGAAGGAGAGCGCGGCCTCCTCCGTACCGCTGATGATCTCGGCGGGCTGCCCCAGTGTCACCCGCACCATGCCGTGGAAGTCGGCGGCGTTGGCGGCGTCGCGGCTGGCGCTCGTGGCCACCATCCGGATCCGGCTCACCCCGAACGCCTCGATGACCTCGCGATACTCGGCCAGCGCGACCCGGGTGCGCTCGATCGCGGCCGGATCCAGCCGCCCGGTCCGGTCGACCCCGGCGCCGAGACGCACGATGCGCATCCGGCGGTCCAGGTCACGCTCGCCGTCGGTCACCAGCAGGCGGATCGAATTGGTGCCGCAGTCGATCGCGGCTACGGCATCTCCCACGATCTCACCCTAGAGATGCAGGAGCATGCGGGTGTTGCCGAGGGTGTTGGGCTTGACGCGTTCCAGGCCGAGGAATTCGGCGACGCCCTCGTCGTAGGAGCGCAGGAGCTGCTCGTACACCGGCGGCGGCACGGGGGCGCCGTCGATCTCGGCGAAGCCGAACGAGCCGAAGAAGCGCGTCTCGAAGGTCAGCACGAACACCCGGCGCACGCCGATCTCGCGCGCGTCGTCCAGCAGCGCCTCGACGATCTGGTGGCCCACCCGGCGCCCGCGCCAGCCCGCGTCCACGGCCACCGTGCGGATCTCCGCCAGGTCCTCCCACAGCACGTGCAGCGCGCCGCAGCCGACCACCACGCCCTCGTCGTCCACCGCCACCCGGAACTCCGGCACGTCCTCGTATATCGCGACGGTGGCCTTGCTGAGCAGCCGCCGCTCGCCGCTGTACGTGTCGATCAGGCGCCGGATGCCGCGTACGTCGCCGGTGCGTGCCTTGCGGACGGTCAGCTCACTCAACGCAGGGACCCGCCGTCCACCACGGCTCCACCAGGGAGATCACCTCGTCGCCGAACGGGTTGACCCCCGGCCCGACCGCCAGCGCGTGGCCCAGGTGCACGTGCAGGCACTTCACCCGGTCCGGCATGCCGCCCGCCGAGACGTGCTCGATCTCCGGCACGTGGCCGACGGCCTCGCGCCGGGTCAGGTAGTCCTCGTGCGCCTTCAGGTACGCCGCGCGCAGCTCGGGGTCCTCGCGGAGCTGGGCGGCCATCTCCTTCATCAGGCCGGCCGACTCCAGGCGGCTGCACTCCGCGGTGGCCCGCGGGCAGGTCAGGTAGAACAGCGTCGGGAAGGGAGTGCCGTCGGGCAGCCGGGGCACCGTCTCCACCACGTCCGGCTTGCCGCACGGGCAGCGGTGCGCCACCGCGCGGGTGCCGCGCGTGGGCCGGCCGAGCTGCGCCCGGACCGCGGCGAGATCCTCCTCGGTCGCCTCCTGCCGCACCGGTGCCGGCACGAGGTCGCGATCCATGTGCTGCTCCTTCAGTTCTTGCTTTCGGGCTCCGGCTCCAGGCGGGTCCAGAGCTTGCCGTACCAGCTGTCCGGCGGGGGCGGAGCGGCCGGCTCGGCGCCGAGCTCCTTGTCGGTCTGCTTCTCCGGGTCCCAGATCGGCACCAGCGGGGTCTGTCCCGGATAGACCCAGTAGAAGCGGCGGCGGACCTGAGCCTTGATGTACTCGTCGTCCTTCCACTTCTCGGCCTGCCGCTCCAGCCCGGCGATGCGCTCCTGCTGGGCCAGCTGCGACTGGCGCAGCGCCTCGATCTCGGCGAGCTGGGTCAGGTAGACCCGCACCGGGTAGGCGTAGCCCAGGGCCAGCGCGGCCAGGATGACCAGCAGCACGGTCGCGCGGCCGGTGAGGCCGTTCGGGTTCGGGGCGGTGGTGCGCTTCGCGGCGCCCGCCGCGGCGGCCCGCCGCGCGGCGGCCGGGCGGCTCGCCGAGCGCTCGCCGTCACGGGCGCGCGTGCCGCCGGTGCCACGGGTGCCACGGCCCCCGTCGCGGGAGCGACGCACCGGCCCCTGCCCACCAGGCTGTCGCCGCTGCATCACCCCTCCCCTCCGTGGTGATCGAAGCCCCCTCCATGTCGTACCGACCGCATGGAAGGAGCTTCGATCACATGCTAGGCCTTACGGCCTTACACCGTCACTTTCCCGCGCTGTACCGCGGGAAGGCGGCCGCGCCGGCGTAGCGGGCCGCGTCGGCCAGCTCCTCCTCGATGCGCAGCAGCTGGTTGTACTTGGCGACGCGGTCCGAGCGGGCCGGGGCGCCGGTCTTGATCTGGCCACAGCCCATCGCGACGGCGAGGTCGGCGATGGTGGTGTCCTCGGTCTCGCCCGAGCGGTGGCTCATCATGGTGCGGAAGCCGCTGCGGTGGGCCAGCTCGACGGCGTCGAAGGTCTCCGTCAGCGAGCCGATCTGGTTCACCTTGACCAGCACCGCGTTGGCCGCGCCCTCGGCGATGCCGCGGGCGATGCGGGTCGGGTTGGTGACGAACAGGTCGTCGCCGACGATCTGCAGCTTGCCGCCGAGCTGCTGGGTCATCGCGGTCCAGCCGGCCCAGTCGTCCTCGGCCAGCGGGTCCTCGATCGATACGATCGGGTACGACTCCGCCAGCTTGGCGTAGTACGCGATCATCTCGTCACGCGACTTCGCGGCGCCCTCGAACTGGTAGGCGCCGTCGGAGTAGAACTCGGTCGCCGCCACGTCCAGCGCCAGCACGATGTCGGTGCCCAGGCTGTAGCCCGCGGCCTGCACGGCCTCGGCGATCAGGTCCAGCGCCGCCGCGTTGGTCGGCAGGCTCGGCGCGAAGCCGCCCTCGTCGCCCAGGCCGGTGGACAGGCCCTTCTTCTTCAGCACGCTCTTGAGCGCGTGGTACACCTCGGCGCCGGAGCGCAGCGCCTCACGGAAGCTCGGCGCACCGATCGGAGCGATCATGAACTCCTGGATGTCCACGTTGGAGTCCGCGTGCGCGCCGCCGTTGAGGATGTTCAGCATCGGCACCGGCAGCAGGTGCGCGTTCGGGCCGCCCAGGTAGCGGAACAGGCTCAGCTCCGCGCTCTTGGCGGCCGCCTTCGCCACCGCCAGCGAGACGCCCAGGATGGCGTTGGCGCCCAGCACCGACTTGTCCGGGGTGCCGTCCAGCTCCAGCATCTTCGCGTCGATCAGGCGCTGCTCGCTGGCCTCGTACCCGATCAGCTGGTCGACGATCTGGTCCTCGATGTTCGTGACGGCCTTCTCGACGCCCTTGCCCAGGTAGCGGCTCTTGTCGCCGTCGCGCAGCTCCAGCGCCTCGTAGGCGCCGGTGGAGGCGCCGGACGGCACCGCGGCACGGGCGATGGTGCCGTCGTCGAGACCGACCTCGACCTCGACGGTCGGATTGCCGCGGGAGTCGAGGATCTCCCGCGCTACGAAGCCTTCAATGGTGGCCACGTGTGCTCCCTCGTTCGTTGCGCTCACAGTGGTGGTCGTCGGCAGTGACAGCCCTGACCGGAGCGGCAGGTGCGTACCTGGGCAGCCTATCGAGCCGTCACGGCGCCGGGGTCCGCGGCCGGTGGTCCGTCACCCGCGCGCCGTCGGGCAGGTCGAACGCCGACGCCGGGGGCGCCCCGGTGACCCCCAGCAGCGACTGGTCCACGCTGACCCCGCCGACCACGCCGGAGAAGCTCGCGAGCACGCCCTCGGCCGTCACGCAGACGGTGAAGCCGCCCGCGTCGGCGTCGGTCAGCCCGGACACCTCCAGGCAGGTGGCCTGGCGCCCGGCCAGCGTCGCGTCGAACGCCTCCACATCGGCCTGCGACTGCAGCTGCGCCGCCTGCAGCAGGCCCGTCACCACCGGCGCGGTGACCAGGCCGTGCTTGGTGACCTCGGTGTAGCCGGTCAGCTCGGCCGGGCCGGCGCTGGGCAGCGGCCGGATCTGGCAGCGCGCCGGGCGCACCGCGGTCACGCACGAGGTGTGCCCGCCGGAGTCCACCACGAGCCGGCCGCCCGGGTACGCGAAGACGGTGCGGGCCGGGCCCGTCTGCTGCGAGATGGCGCCCTTGGCACCGCCCGCCAGCAGGTATTCCGCGTGGTAGCGGTACGAGGCGGCCCGCTGGAGCTGCGCGGTCATGTCGGCGATGAGGCGCGCGCGGTCGGGCGCGACCCCGTCGTCGGTGATGACCTGGCACCCGGTGAGAGCGAGCAGCGCACTCAGCAGAGGGGCCAACGTGACACGCATGGCCGACAGCCTCTCCCATCGGCCCCGCGCGGCGCAAACCCTCATAGACCGAGCAGGGTGCGCAGGTGACGCGGCGGCGGCGAGCCGAACGACAGCATCCGGTCGTGCCACTCGCGCACCGTCACCCCGGCCGGGCGCTGCCGCGCCAGCTCGGCCACCTCCGCCCAGCCGACGAAGTACGTCGACAGCTGTGCCGAGGAGAGCAGGCTCCGGCGCCACTTGCCCGCCGCCTCGCCCTCCTCCTGGAAGCCGCGGTCCAGCATCAGCGCCATGCCGTCGGCCTCGCTCAGGTCCTCGCAGTGCACCAGCTGGTCCAGGATCGCGTTGATGCTCATCCGCAGCTGCATCTTCAGCTGCGTGGCGCGCACCGGCAGGCCGCCGTAACCGCGGTCGACCATCGCCTGCTCCGCGTAGACGGCCCAGCCCTCCACGAACGGCCCCGAGTGGCCCAGCGCCCGCACCCGGGTGCTGCCCCGGTAGCGGCGGGCGTGCGCCAGCTGGAGGAAGTGGCCCGGCATCGCCTCGTGCACCGTCAGGTTGCGCACCGCGTGGTCGTTGTACTCCCGGTAGAACGACTCGACCCGCTGCGCGGGCCAGCCCGCCGGGGTCGGCGCGATGCAGTAGAACGTGGGCACCGCGGCCGTCTCCAGCGCGCCCGGCGGGTCGCAGTAGGCGACCGCCACGCCGCGCGAGAACTCGGGCATCTCCTCGATCACCAGCGGGTCGTCGATGAGGGTGACCAGGTCGTGCTCGCGCACGAACGCGGTGGTCTCCTCCGTCGCGTGGTGGGCCAGGCTCACGATGGTGGCGTCGTCGGGGTGCTCGGCGGCGATCAGGTCCAGCGCCCGGCGCACCGTGGCGTCGTCGGCCGGGCCGCCCACCAGCTCCGAGGCCACCTCCCGCAGCTCGGCGGTGACCCGCTCCAGGTTCTCCTGAGCCCGTTTGAGCACCTCGGCGGCGCTCAGCTCGGTGTCGAGGGTGTGCCACAGCTTCGCCTCCCACAACCGGCGGCCCAGCCGCGGATCGCGGCCCTCGCCACGTCCGGCCTGCTCGGCACACCAGGCCGAGAAGTCGTCCAGGGCCAGCACCGCGGCGGCCGCGATCGGCTGGATCTGCTCGGCCAGCCCCGGCTCCTGCACCAGCAGCCCCGGCAGCTCACCGCGTACCAGGGCGGCGGTGCCCGCGAACTGGCCCGCGGCCGTCTCCAGGTGGATCCGCGGCGCGTCCCGCAGCACGGACCGCGCCGTGGCCAGCGCGTCCGGCAGCTGCGTCAGCCGCCCGGCCAGCGCGTGCAGCCGCTGCTCCACCGGCGCGAACGGACGCGCGATCAGGTTGTGCAGCAGCCCGCCCGGGTTGTGCCGCAGCGGATTCCACTGGTACGACCGGACCTGGGTCAGCTCGAACAGCTGCCGGTCCACCAGGGCGCTGAGGATCGCGTGGTCCACCCGCTCGGCGTCGTCGAGATCGTCGGCGTCCACCTGGGACAGCGCGCCCGCCGCGTCGTTCAGCATGCCGATGTCGGCGGTGATCCCGTCCGGGGACAGGTCGGGCAGCCGGTCGTCGAACCGGTGGTCCCCGGCCGACGCCGCCAGCTCGGGCGACGACTCCAGGAGCGCGTCGCAGATGTGCTCGGCCAGTGGTGCGAACTCCAGCGTCACGGCCCCAACCTACCCGCCGCGTACGCCCTCCGTCGGCCAGCCCGCCCTCGATCATCCGATTTGCCTGGCAGATGGGCGTA
>NZ_BONF01000047.1 GCF_016862575.1 Catellatospora bangladeshensis
GTGATCCGATGACGCCCCGCACCCTCCCGGAACTGCTGGCCGCCCTCGCCGCGGCGCGACCCGAACATGTGGCGCTGCGGCTGGTGACCGGCCCCGGGCAGGGTGCGGGGCTCACCGCGCGTGACTGGCACACCCGGTCCGTGTCCGCCGGGCACGGCCTGCTCGGCAAGGGCGTCGCGCCCGGTGACCGGGTCGGGCTCGTGTTCGGCGGGCACGGCTGGCTGGACTACGCGGTCGCGTACGCGGCCGTCACCGGCGTCGGCGCGGTCGCCGTGCCGATCAGCGCCAAGCTGCCCCCCGCCCGCATCGCCGAGCTGCTGTCCCACAGCGGCGCGGCGGCCGTGGTCGGCGCGGACGGCTGGGCGCTGTCCGACCTGGACGGCCTCGGCGAAAAGCCGCTGCCTGCCGTCGAGCCCGGACAGTGCGCGCAGATCGTCTACACCTCCGGCACCACCGGCACGCCCAAGGGCGTCACCGCGAGCCACGCCAACCTGACCCACGGGCTCGACCCGGCCCGGCCGCCGCTGGCCCATTCGCGCCACGCGCTGCACGCCTTCCCGCTGGGCACCAACGCCGCGCAGACCATGCTGGTCACCGCACTGGTCGCGCGGCCCACCGTGGTGGTGCTGCCCGAGTTCGATCCGGCCGCGTACGCCGAAACGGCACGGACCCTGGCCGCGGGCACCCTGTTCCTGGTGCCCGCCATGGCGAGCGCGCTGCTGGAGGCGGGCGTGCTGGACGGGCTGGACGACGTGCAGCTCGTCTCGTGCACCGCCGCCGCGCTGCCGCCCGCGCTGGGCCGTGCCCTGTCGGAGACGCTGCCCGAGGCCGTCATCGTCAACAACTACACGTCCACCGAGGCCGCGCCCGCGTACACCAGCATGGTCTTCGACCCGGACCGGCCGGACTCGGTCGGCCGGGCCGAGGGCGGCGCGGAGCTGCGCATCCTCACCACCGACGGGGAGCCGGCCGGGCCGGGCGAGGTGGGCGAGGTGTGGCTGCACGCCGGTGACGCGGCCCGCGCCTACCACGCCGACCCGCACGGGAGTGCGGCCGTGTTCCGGGACGGCTGGGTGCGCATGGGCGACCTCGGCTACCGTGACGCCGCCGGTTACCTGTATCTCGTGGACCGGGAGTCCGACCTGGTCAACGCCGGGGCGCACCGGGTGTCCACGCTGCGCGTCGAGGCCGCCCTGTACGAGCACCCGCAGGTCACGGCCGCCGCCGTGCTCGGCCTGCCGCACCCGGTGATGGGCGCGACCGTGGCCGCCGCGGTGGTGCTGCGCGACCCGGCGGCCCTGGACGGGCTGCGCCCGTTCCTCGCCACCCGGCTCGCCGGGTACGAGCTGCCCACCCGCCTGATCGCGGTGCCCGAGCTGCCGCGCAACGACGGCGGCAAGGTGGTCAAGGGCGCGCTGCGGGAGCTGTTCGCGTCGGCCCCGGCCCGGGTGGCGCCGCGCACCGAGGCGGAACTCGCGCTGGCCGGGCTGTGGCGCGAGGTGCTGCGGGTGCCCGAGGTCGGCGCGGGCGACGACTTCTTCGCCCTCGGCGGTGACTCGATGCGCGCCACCCGCCTGGCCGCCGCCGCGTCCGAGCACTTCGGCGCTCCGGTCCCGGTCTCCCTCATCTTCGAGACCCCGGTCCTCGCTCCCCAGGCACTCCGCCTCGCGCAGCCCCCGGTGACCGGGCCGGCCGGCGGCGTCCGTCCGGCGAGCGAAGCTCCCGCCACGCGGTCGGCGACGGGCGAGAGTCTCGACCGCGAGGGCGGGGTGCCGCTGAGTTCGACGCAGGAGAGCATGCTGGCCTGGACGTGGGCCACGGGGGAGCCGCGCGACGTGGGGCCGATCAGCGTCGGCATGCGGGTGCGCGACGAGCTGGACCCCGACCTGCTGGAACGTGCCCTGGCCGAGGTGGTGCGGCGGCACGAGGCGCTGCGGACCGTGTTCGACCGCGACGCGGCCGGGATCGACCGGGCGCGGGTGCTGGCCGAGTGCCCGCCGGTGGTGACCGTGGCGGCGGCCCGGGATCTCGCGCACGCGGGCGAGCTGTGCCGGGCGGACCGGGAGCTGCGCTTCGACACCGGGCGGGGGCCGCTGGTGCGCGCGCTGGTGGCGAGCCTCGCGCCGGACGACCACGTGCTCGGGCTGGCCGTGCACCACCTGGTCTGCGACGGCGTGTCGATGGGCGTGCTGCTGCGCGAGCTGGGGCTGGCGTACGCGGCGCTGCGCGGCGGGCACCCGCTGCCACCGTCCGTGCCGGACACGGCGCTGCGGGACTTCGTCGCGTACACCCGGCGGCAGTGGTGCGTCACCCTGCCGCACTGGCACCGGGTGCTGGACGGCGCACCGGCGAACCTGGTGCCGTTCCGGGGCCGGGAGGTCGCGACCCGGCTGCGCAGCGGGCAGCGCGAGGTGCCGCTGCCCGCCGGGCTGGGCCCCGGGCTGCGCCGTGCCGCCGCCGCGCACGGCGCGACCCCGTTCATGCTGATCGCGGCGTGCTGGGCGGCGGCGCTGGCGGAGCGCACCGGCACGGACGACATCGTGCTGATGTCCCCGGTGCCCGGCCGGACCCGGCCCGGCAGCGAGGCGCTGATCGGCTGCCTGAGCCAGTCGCTGCTGCTACGGGTGGACACCTCCGGTGCGCCCGGCCACGACGGGCTGCTCGCCCGGACACGCCGGGTCGTGCTGGACGCGCTGGACCACCAGCACTTCCCGTTCGTCGAGTTCTACCTGCGGCATCCCGGCGCGGCCTGGCTGCGGGTGGAGACCTGGGGCGGCCAGGCGCACCTGCCCGGCCTGGAGTCGGAGGCGTTCGACCTGCCCCGGGCGCTGGACGCGGACTGGCCCACCCCGGGCGGCGAGCCCGATCTCCAGTCGCCCGAACTCGCCGTGGTCGAGCACCCGGACGGGAGCCTGGTCGGCCACCTGCTCTACAACCACCACGCGTTCTCGCCGTCCACCATGGACGAGCTCGCCGCCCGGGTCGCCGCGCTGCTGCGCGACGCGGTACGCGAACTCGCCCCCGCCGCACCGCAGGAGGAGCACCGATGAGCACCGCCACCCCAGCCCAGCACGGCATGTGGCTGACCGAGCACCTGGGCCTGGCCGGTACGGCGTACCACATGCCGCTGCCCGTGTGGCTGGACGGCCCGCTGGACTCCGCGCGGCTCGCCGCGGCGTGCGCGGCGGTGGTGGCCCGGCACGAGGTGCTGCGTACGGCGTTCGCCGAGGCCGACGGCGAGCTGCGGACCGTGCCCGCCGACCCGGTGCCCGCGCTGGTGCTCGGCGAGGCGCCCGCTGATCTGGCCGAGTACATGCGGGAGCGGACGTCGGCGCCGTTCGGGCTGGACGGCGGGCCGCTGATCCGGTTCGAGCTGGTGCCCGCCGGGCCGGGGCGGCACCTGCTGCTGATCGTCGCGCACCACCTGGTGTTCGACGGGGAGTCCAAGGAGATCCTGCTGGCCGACCTGGCCGCTGCCTACTCGGGCCGGGAGCTGCCGCCGCTCGGCCCGTCCGAGCCGCCGGTGCTGCCGGTGGAGGCGGCGGCCGCGCACTGGTCGGCGGCGTACGCCCCCGCGGCCGAGCCGAACCTGCCCGGCCTGCTCGGCCGCACCGGGCCCGCCGCGACCACGGGCGTGGCGGTGCCGGTCGAGCTGGACGCGGACCGGGTGCGGGCCGCCGCGCGGGAACTCGGCGCGACCGCGTTCGAGGTGGTGCTGGCCGGGCTGCTGACCCTGCTGGAGCGCTACGGCGACGCCGCGCCGGTGATCGGCGTGGACCTAGGCACCCGCACCGCGTCCGAGCACGACCGGATCGGCCTGTACGTCAACGAGCTGCCCGTGGCTGTGCCCGCCGACGCTGCGACTGCCTCCGGCGACGAGGTGACGGCGCGGGCACGGGCCGCCGCGGTGCGGCAGCGCCTGCGTGAGACCTACGCGGTGCGGACGGTGCCGCTGTCCTGGGCGGTGTCCGGGCTGTCCCCGCGCGCCGCGCTCACCCCGGTGTCGGTCAGCTACCGCCGCCGGGCCCGGCCCGAGCCGGTGTTCGCCGGGCTGGCCGCGCGGGTCGAGTGGACCGCGTACCACCACGCCGCCCGCAACGCGCTGCACGTGCAGGTGCTCGACGACCCGGCGGACGCGACGCTGCCCGTGCTGCTGCACGTCGACCCGGCGCGGCTGAGTCCCGCCGACGCGTCCCGGCTCGGCGGGCACCTGCGCGCGCTGCTGGACGGGTTCGCGTCCGACCCGGACGGGCCGGTGTCCGGGCACGAGCTGCTCGGCGCCGACGAGCAGGGGCTCACCGCGGCCTGGAACGACACCGCCCGGGTGTTCGCCGGGCCGGGCACGCTGCACGGGCTGGTGGACGCGGCGATCGCGGCGCACCCGGACGCGGTGGCGGTGGTCGCCGCGGACAGCGCGATGACGTACGCGCAGCTCGACGCGGAGGCCGGTGCCGTCGCGCGGGCGCTCGCCGGGCGCGGTATCGGGGCGGGCGACCTCGTCGCGGTGTGCCTGCCGCGTACCTCGCGCCTGCTCCCGGCGCTGCTCGGGGTCCTGCGCACGGGTGCGGCATACCTGCCGCTGGACCCGGAGCATCCGTCCGCCCGCCGCGCGGACCTGCTCGCCGACGCCCGCCCCGCGGCCCTGCTCGTGCCCGACGCCGACGGCGCGACGGTGCCCGCCGAACCGGCCGCACCCGCGCTCGGGCCGGCACCGGAAGGTGCGCCCGCACCGGCGGCACGGCATGACGCCGGGCTTGCCTACACGATCTACACCTCGGGCTCCACCGGGCGGCCGAAGGGGGTGCTGATCGAGCACCACGCGGTGGTGAACCTGCTGCACGCGCTGCGGGAGGTGCTGCCGACCGGGCCGGGCGACGCGTGGCTCGCGGTGGCCTCGGCCGCGTTCGACATGTCGGTGCCCGAGCTGTGGCTGCCGCTGGTCACCGGCGGCACGGTCGTGCTGGCCACCCAGGACCAGGCCCGCGACGGCGAGCTGCTGCTCAAGCTGCTGCGCGCCGGCGGGGTCACCCACGCCCACCTCACCCCGTCCACCTGGCGGCGGCTGCTCGACGCGGGCTTCGCCGAGCCGGGCGTGGTGGCGGTGTCCGGCGCCGAGGCGCTGCCCGAGCCGGTCGCGGCGGCGCTGCGGGAGCGGGCGGGGCGGCTGGTCAACCTGTACGGCCCGACCGAGACCACGGTCTGGTCGACGTGGGCCGACCTCACCTCGGGCGGCCCGGTGACCATCGGCCGGCCGCTGGCCAACACCACCGTGCACGTGCTGGACGCGGCGCTGCGGCCGGTGCCGCCGGGGGTGCTCGGGGAGCTGTGCCTGGGCGGGTCCGGGGTCGCCCGGGGTTACCTGAACCGGCCCGAGCTGACCGCCGAGCGCTTCGTGGACACGGCCTGGGGGCGGCTCTACCGGACGGGAGACCGGGTGCGCCAGACCGCACAGGGCGTCCTGGAGTTCCACGGCCGGGTCGACGACCAGGTGAAACTGCGCGGCTACCGGGTCGAGCCGGGCGAGGTGGAGGCGCACCTGCGGGCTGCCGGGGCCGTGGCCGACGCGGCGGTGGCGCTGTCACCGTCGGGAGAGGAGCTGGTCGCGTACGTCGTCGGCGCGCCCGACGCGGCCGAGCTGCGGGAGCGGCTGACCGCCGCGCTGCCCGCGCACCTGGTGCCGTCGTCGTTCACGCTGGTGGCGCAGCTGCCGCGCAACGCCAACGGCAAGCTGGACCGGGCCGCGCTCGCGGACCTCACCGGCACGCCGCTCACCCCGCCGGAGCAGCCGCGCGCGTACACGGGCCTGGCACTGCAGGTGTACGAGATCTGGCGGGAGGTGCTCGGGCACGGTGAGATCGGGCCGGACGACGATCTGTTCGACCTCGGCGGGCACTCGCTGACCGTCACGAAGATCGCCGCGCGGATGCGCCGCCGCCTGGGCGTCGACCTGCCGCTGCACGTCTTCTTCGACACCCCGACCATCAACGGCGTGGTCGCCGCCGCTGGCCGCTGACGACATGGCGGAGCCCCACCCGCCGGGGGTGGGGCTCCGCTGCGTCAGCGCCGGGCCTCAGGGCCGCGGGTGGCCGCCGTAGTACTTCTTCTTGACCTCGACCTGCTCGTCGCGGTCGCCGCACTCGGTGCTCGCGGTCTCACCGTTCTCTCCGGTGTAGGTCGCGACCCACTGGTAGGTGCCGGGCCGCTCCGGGCGGAACGACTCCGACCGGTAGCGGCCGTCGCCGGACACGTCCACCGTGGAGGTGAACACCGGGCGGCGTTCGCAGCGCCGGTCGCCGGGGCCGTACAGCTGGAACGTGATGGTGCCGGTCTCGCTCTGCGCGCCGGTCAGGCTCGCCCGGTCGAAGACCTCGCCGCCCAGCTTCACATCGTCGGAGGCCCGGGTGACCAGGCTCGGCCCGGCGACGGGGCGGACGACGACGCTCTCGTTCTCGGCGTTGCACGGGCTGACGGCCTCGTCGTTGTTCGCGTCCCCGCTGTAGGTGGCGACCCAGCGGTAGGTGCCGGGCGCGGTCGGCTCGAAGGCCGCCGACGTGTACCGGGTGGTGCCCGGGACCAGGTCCACCTCGTCGGTGAACACGGGCCGGCCGGTGCAGGTCTCGTTGTCCGGCCCGAACAGCTCGAAGGTGATGGTGCCGGTCGGGTTCTGGCCGCCGGTCAGGCCGGCGGTGTCGGTCACGGTGCCGCCCAGCGTGATGTCGTCGGAGGCGTTCGTGACGATGGACGGCCCGCCGCGCGGATTCACCACGACCGACTCGTTCGCCGCGTTGCACGGGCTGGCCGCCGGGTCGTTGTTGGTGTCGCCGCCGTAGCCGGCGGTCCAGCGGTAGGTGCCGGGCGCGAGCGGCTCGTACGGGTCGGTGGTGTAGGTGCGGGTGCCGCTGACCACGACCACCTCGTCGGTGAACACCGGCATGCCGGTGCAGGTCGCGTCGCCCGGCCCGTAGAGGCGGAAGGTGATGATGCCCGTCGGGTTCTGGCCGCCGTTGAGGGTGGCCGTGTCGGTGACGGTGCCGCCGATCGTGATGTCGTCCGACGCGTCGGTGACCAGGCTCAGGCTGCCCTGCGGGGTGATCAGGACGGTCTCGTTCGCCGCGTTGCAGGAGCTGGTGGCGCCGAGGTTGTTCGCGTCTCCGCTGTAGACGGCGGTCCACCGGTAGAGGCCGCTCTGGACCGGGGTGGTGGCCTCCGACGTGTAGGCGGCGTTGCCGTTGTCCACGGCCACGTCGTCACTGAAGACGGGGGTGCCGGTGCAGTTGGCGTCGTTCGGGCCGTACAGGCGGAACGTGATGGTGCCGGTCGGGTTCTGGCCGCCGGACAGGGTCGCCGTGTCGGTGACCGTGCCGCCCACCGGCACGGTCGGCGAGGCCTGGGTGGCGAGGGTCGTCGTGGCCCGCGGGTTCACCACCACGGACTCGTTCTCGGCGTTGCAGGGGCTGATCAGCTCGTTGTTGTGGTCGTCACCGCTGTACTCGGCGGTCCACCGGTAGGTGCCGGCCGCGGTCGGCGTGAAGGTCGGGGACGGGTACTCGCCGTTGCCGTGGTCGACCTCCACCGTGTAGTTGAACACCGGATCGCCGACGCAGGTCGGGTTGTCGGGCCCGTACAGCCGGAAGGTGATGGTGCCGGTCGGGCTGGCGGCCTCGTCCAGGGTGGCGGTGTCGAACACCGTGCCGCCCAGCGTCACGGCGGGCGACGCCCGGGTGAAGAAGGTCGGGGTCACCGGCCCGGAGCAGCTCAGGATGCCCTCGAACGGGAAGGGGTGCATCTCGCCGCCGTTGTTGCGGGCGTCGCCGTGCACCAGTCCGCTGACGATGACCTGGCCCTCGATGTTGTTCGAGCTGCGGTCGGTCAGCGTGGCGTTGGGGGCGTACAGCGTGCCCTCCAGCGTGGCCGAGTTCGGCTGCATGAGGATGTTGAGCGCGGTCGGGAAGTTCCAGAGGATGTACGGATTCGCGTCGTCGCTGAGGCCCGCCTGGTTCGCCACCGTCCAGGCGAAGTTGTTCATGACGGCGGTGGTGTCGACGTTGACCAGCAGCGGCCGGTCCTCGGTCGGCTGGTTGCGGAACGTCAGGCTGGCGAGGTTGTTCAACTGCCCGGCGGTGAGGTTCAGGACGTTGGTGACGTCGTCGTCGAGCGTGAGGTATGCCTGCGTGCCCGCCGGGAAGTCCTCCGGCAGCGGGGTGTTCCCGGCGTCGGTGAGGGTGACGTTCTCGATGCAGCGGGACAGCGTGCTGGAGTCGCTGCGGAACTCGGTGAACGCGGTGGCGAAGTTGATCGGCGAGGCCGGGCCGACCGAGCCGACGGGCTGCGCGATGGTGAGGTCCACCCGCGGCGTCGAGTTGTACAGAGCTCCGTCGCGCACGATGCGGGTGTCCACGTTCGGCGTGTTGTTGTCGTCGGTGTCGCGTACGTCGACGCCGGTCAGGTCGCCGACCTTGACGTACCCGTCGCTCAGCACGGACAGCCGGGAGGCCGCGTCGCTGCCTGCGAGGTTGACCTGGCCGCCGACGACCAGCGCGCTGGGCCGGGCGTCGGTGCCGACGGTGAACGTGCCGACGTCGTTACCGGCCACCTGGTAGTTGCCGCCGATGGTGAGGTTCCCGCCGAGGGCGACCGGGCCCTCCGTCTCGTTGCTGGTGAGAGCGGCGTTGCCGAGGACGAAGACGTTGAAGCCCAACGCCGCCTCGGTGGGCTGGGTGGGGCTCATCGCGTGCGCGGGCTCCACTCCCAGCAGGGAGAGCATGGCTGTGGTGGCTACACACAGCGATGCGGTCGCGGCGATGCCGCGAGTCCGGAAAAGGTTCATGAGGCATATATAGCCCCATTTGCCCGGAAGAAATATCCGTTTGCCCTATTTACCTTCTTGGCACCGTTTGTCAAAATCGGCAGCGGCCGACCCTGCGGTTTCGGGTCGGCCGCTGCGCGGAACGTGCTAAGGGGTGTACGGCGCGTCGGTGTGGGACAGCTCGGTCAGGGTGCTGCCGCTGACGCCGTACACGGCGGTGCGGCGCACGGCGACGGTGGCGGATCCGGCGTCGTCGGGGCGGGTCAGGTAGACCACGGTGAGCTTGTGCCCGGCGATGCTCACCGACTCGATCGGATCGCGGTCGTCGAGCACGAAGTGGACGGTGCACTGTGCCCGGCTGCCGGGCTTGACGCACAGCATCACGCCCCACCAGCGTCCGGTGGTGTCCACGTAGCTGCTCATGATGGTGCCGACGGTGACCTTGCCCAGCTTGCCGCCGAGATCGCCGGTGGTGCACGCCTGCTGCACGGCGAGCGTCAGCCCGTCCTCGCCACCGAAGATGCCCTCGGTCAGCGGTGCGCCCGCGGAGCCGAACGCGTCATAGGGGTCGATGCTGCCGCGTACCATCGCGTCCTTGACCTGGGCGCAGGTCGGCACCTTGTTGACGGCCGCCTTCGGGCTCGGCGAGGCGGCGGGCGGCGAGGCCGCGGCCGACGGCGAACCGGCCGCCGAAGGGCTCACCACGGTGACCGCGCTGGGCGCGGCCGAGGGCGTGCCGGAGTCCTTGCACGCGGCCAGCAGGCCGGCCAGGACGGCCGCCGGGAGCAGGAGCAATGCGGTGCGGCGGGGGCGGTGCGGCATGGGGTTCCTTCGGTGAGAGGTGCGCGGCCACTGCACAGTAGGGCCGCCGGGGCCGGGTGACCGAGCCCGAGTCCGGACCACGACACTGTGATCAGCTCCCGCGGCCCGGTTGGCGGTCGCCTGTCCGAACGTTGGCGAATCGCCTGAATCGCCCGTTTTGCCGCTATAGGGTCACGACATGCGACAAAACGTGCATCGTGGCAGGTACGCCACAGCAGCCGCCCTCAGCGCCACGGCCGTGCTCGCGGCCGCCCTGCTCGGCCCGACCGACCCGGCGTCGGGCCGCGTCGCGAGCCTCGCGAACCCGGTCGCCGGTGCGCTCGGATTCAACGTGTTCGTGGCCGAGGACGCCTCCCTCGTCGCCAACTCGTTCGAGGGCCCGCTGGCGGTCGGCGAAGACCTGACCCTGGCCGGTGACGTGTTCACGGTCGCGGCCACCACGGCGGGCACCTTCCGGGTGGGCACGGACGCGCTGCCCAGCGCGCTCGTCGTCGGCGGGGAGATCGACTTCGCGGACAGCTCCGGCAGCGGGGTGCTGACCGTGCCCACCGAGGGGTACGCGAAGATCGGCGACCTCGGTGACGCCACCGTGCACGACACCGACGGCACCGGCGCTCCGGCGAACACGCGGATCGTCGCGCAGGGCGCCGCCTACGGGAGCGCACCGCGCGCCGAACTGTCCGTGCGGCAGCCGGCGGCCTCGGTGGGGCCGGCCGCGCCGATCGACTTCGCGACCGCGTTCACGCAGTTCCGGGCCACTTCGGACGCGCTGTCGGGGTGCGGCGGCAACGTGGTGCTCACCGACGCCACCGGGCTGCCGCTGCCGCTGTACCTGCCGCCGGGCACGCATGCGTACCTCTCGCTCGCGCCGGGCGTCACCAACGTGCTCAATCTCGACCCGGGGCGGCTGGCGAACATCACGACGCTGACCTTCCAGCGGATCCCCACCCTGCCCCAGGCCGACGCGCCCCTGCTGATCAACGTGGTGCTGCCCGCCGCGGGCACGGCGTACTCGTGGACCGTGCCGCAGCTGGACGGGGTCGGCACGGCGCAGGCGCCGTACATCCTGTGGAACTTCCCGAACGCGGTGGCGGTGGCCCAGGACCCCGGTTCGCACACCATGGTCGGCACGTTCCTCGGGCCGCGCGCCAACTTCATCGACTTCAGCCCGGCCGCCAACGTCGGCCAGATCGTCAGCCGCCAGCTGGTGTACGGGGTGAACCAGGCGGGCGACCAGGACGCCGGCGAGGTGCACCACGCCCCGTTCGCCGCCGACCTGAGCTGCGCGGGCGGCCCGGGGACCCCCGGACCGAGCGCTTCGCCGAGCGGGACGCCGCAGCCGTCCGGGTCGCCGAGCTCCAGCCCGTACGGCGCCCCGCGCCCACCGCGCCCGTGAGCCCACGCCGCTGGAGGAGTTAAGAAGGGCACCTTCTTCTACGCATAGCGTTAAGAAGGTGCCCTTCCTTTGTTGTTGGGGGGTACGGAGGGTGGGGTGGGGGTTCGTCGTTCGGGACGAACGCGGTGAGCTGGGCCGAACCTAGGGTGTGGCCCATGTCGAAGCTGAGTGGGATCGATGAGTGGCTGCAGCGGCGCCTGCCGGAGCTGGTGGCCGAGCATGGGGTGGGCGCGGCGGTGGCCGTGTCCGCCGGGGGTGAGGTCGTCGAGCACGCCGCGGGTGTGCTGAGCAAGGCGACCGGCGTCGAGGCGACGACGGACTCGGTCTTCCAGATCGGGTCCGTGACGAAGGTCTGGACGGTGACGCTGCTGATGCAGCTCGCCGACGAGGGCCTGCTCGACGTGGACGCGCCGGTGCGGCGCTACCTGCCGGAGTTCGTCATCGCCGACGAGGCGGCCGCGGCCGCGATCACGGTGCGGCAGCTGATGAGCCACACGGCCGGGTTCGAGGGCGACATCTTCACCGACACCGGCCGCGGCGACGACTGCGTGGAGAAGTACGTCGCCACGCTCGGCGGCACCGCGCAGCTGTTCCCGCCGGGCGAGCTGTTCTCCTACAACAACGCCGGGTACTGCGTGCTCGGGCGGATCGCCGAGGTGCTGCGCGGCAAGCCGTACGACGACTGCGTACGCGAGCACCTGTTCGCGCCGCTGGGGCTGGTGCACGCGGCCAACGGGCCGTACGAGGCGATCCTGCACCGGGCCGCGGTCGGGCACGTGCAGCCCGGGCCGGACGCCGACCCGGTGCCCGCGCCGGTGTGGGCGCTGGCCCGCTCGAACGCCCCGGCGGGGTCGATGCTCACGATGAGCGCACGCAGCCTGGTCGCGTTCGCGCAGATGCACCTGAACGGCGGCCGCGCGGCGGACGGCACGGTCGTGCTCAGCGAGGCGAGCGTGGCCGCGATGCAGCAGCGGCAGGTCGACGTGCCGTGCGCGGGGCTGATGGGCGACGCCTGGGGCCTGGGCTGGGAGCTGTTCGACTGGGCGGGCGGGCCGGTCGTCGGCCACGACGGCAACACCATCGGGCAGGCGTCGTTCCTGCGCGTCGTGCCGGGCACGGACGTCGCGGTGGCGCTGCTGACCAACGGCGGCAACCCGTTCGCGCTGTACGCGGAGATCTTCCGGCACGTGCTGCGGGAGCTGGCCGGAGTCGAGCTGCCCGAGCTGCCGGTGCTGCCGTCGCGGCCGCAGCAGGTGGACGGGGCGCGGTACGTCGGCACGTACGCGTCCGAGGTGAACGAGCTGACCGTGAGCCAGGACGCCGACGGGCGGCTCTGGATGGACCTGGTCCCGCTGGGCCTGATGGCCGAGCTGGGCGGGCAGCCCGAGCGCACCGAGCTGGTGCACCTGCACGGCGACATCTTCCTGCCCACGCAGGCGCAGCTGGGCATCCACCTGCCGCACGCGTTCGTCGGCGACGACGGCGCCGGCAACGCCATGTACGTGCACAGCGGGCGGGCGACCCGCCGGGTCTGAGCGTCCGGGGTTCGGTGCGGCGTACGGAAGCGCCGCGCCGAACTCGTCATCCGGCACCAACACGGCAGCGCCCGGCTTGGGCAGGCTGCGCCCCACAGACTTCCCCCTCGGAGGCACCCACCATGAGATCGATAGTCACAGTCACGGCGGCCGGGGCGCTCGCGCTTACCTTGGCCGCGTGCGGCGGCACGGACACCCCCGCCGGCGGCGACTCCTTCGCCGACGGCAAGACCTTCACACTGGTGCTCAGCTCCGACCCGGGCACCCTCGACCCGCACTTCACCTCCATCTCGGCGGCGGGGCAGGTCGACCGCTTCCTGTACGACTCGCTGCTCAACCTCGACGAGAAGGGCGCCGCGGTCGCGGGCCTGGCCGAGAAGTGGGAGTCGACCACCACCAGCGCCAAGTACACCCTGCGCAAGGGCGTCACCTGCGCCGACGGCACGCCGCTGACCGCCACCGACGTGGCCGCGAACATCACGTTCGTGGGTGATCCGAAGAACGCGTCCACCCGTCTCGGCGTCTTCGTGCCGCCGGGCGCGACCGCGGTCGGCGACGACGCGGCGGGCACGGTCACGGTCACCTCGCCCGCGCCGGACCCGTTCCTCGACCGCAACGTGGGCAGCCTGCACATCGTCTGCAAGAAGGGCATGGCCGCGCGCGACACGCTCAAGCAGGGCTCGGACGGCACCGGCATGTACACCATGACCGAGGCCGTCACCGGCGACCACTACACGCTGACCCGGCGCAAGGAGTACGCGTGGGGCCCCGGCGACTGGAAGGCCGACCAGCGCGGCCTGCCGGACAAGGTGGTGCTGCGGGTCGTCGGCAACGAGACCACCACGGTGAACCTGCTGCTGTCCGGCGAGGTCAACGCGGCGATCGTGGTGGGGCCGGACCGGCAGCGGCTGCAGGCCGCCAAGCTGCACGAGCGGCCGACCGTCGCGCCGCTGGGCGAGCTGTGGTTCAACCAGAAGGCCGGCATGCCGGGCGCGGACGAGGCCGTGCGCCGCGCGCTGACCCAGGCGCTCAACCTGGACCAGCTCGGCCAGGTCGTGTCCAGCGGCAGCGGCAAGCGCTCGGCCGGCCTGGTCTCGCTGGGCGGGCCGTGCGGAGACGGCAACGCGTTGTCCCTGCTGCCCGCGTTCGACGCGAACGCGGCCAAGGCCGGGCTCGACGCGGCGGGCTGGACCGCCGGGGCGGACGGCGTCCGGGTCAAGGACGGCAAGAAGCTGGCCGTGCTGTTCTACTTCCCGACCAGCGTCGGCCCCGGTATGCAGGCCGGTGCCGAGCTGCTGCAGAAGGAGTGGTCGGCGCTGGGCGTCGAGGTCACCCTCAAGGCCGTCACCGACGCCGAGATCGGGCAGCTCGTGGTCGGCGGCCAGGGCGCGTGGCAGGCGGCGTTCATCCCGCTGGGCGTGCCGGTGCCGACCGCGCTGGTGGCGTTCCTGTCCGGGCCGAACCCGCCGAACGGCGTCAACCTGGCCTCGGTGAACAACGCCGAGTACGCGGCGCTGGCCAAGGAGGCGGCCGAGGTCCCCGGCACGCAGGGCTGCCCGAAGTGGACCGCCGCCGAGGACGCGCTGTTCAAGAAGGTGGACATCGTGCCGTTCGTCGACTCGTCGATCCCCACCTTCGGCAAGGGCGCCACGTTCGAGCTGAGCCAGGGCGCGGTGATCCCGGGCTCGATCCGGATGCTCGCCTGAGCCGTCCCTGAGAAAGGCGCCGAGCGCCGTACGACCCGCTTCGCACCGGTGGGTTCGTACGGCGCTCGGCGCGTTCCCGGATGCGGTGGTGGTGCGGCCGGACGAGGGGAGGGGGTGGGGCTTGTGCGGGCGTACCAAGACCGCTGGTCCGCCCGCCCGGCAGGATCGGGGCACCGAACCCGAGGATGTGACGGAGGCCATGCCGGTGACCAGTGCGACCGCCCCGTCCGGCCCGCTCGCGGCCCTGGCCGGCAACGCGTGGCTGCGGTTCGCCGCGCGGCGGCTCGGCCGGCTGCTCGTCTCGGTGTGGGTGCTGCTCACCTTCGCCTTCCTGATGATCCACCTGATCCCGGGTGACCCGGTCCGGGCCGCGCTGGGTGTATCCGCGCCGGCTGAGCTGGTCGAGGCCCGGCGGGAGGCGCTGGGCCTGAACGACCCGCTGTGGCAGCAGTACGCCGACTACCTGCGCGGCCTGCTGCACGGCGACCTGGGCACCTCGATGCTGACCGGACTGCCGGTGTCGCAGACCATCGGCGAGCGGCTGCCCGCCACGGTCGAGCTGGCCGGGCTCGCGTTCGCCGGCGCGGCGCTGGTGTCGGTGCCGCTGGGGCTGCTGATGGCGGTGCTGACCCGCGGCGGGCGGCGGCGGCCGGTGGAGCTGGCGTTCACCTCGGGCAGCGTGGTGCTGGCCGTGGTGCCGGAGTTCCTGCTCGCGGTCGGCCTGGTGTACGTGTTCAGCGTCGAGCTGGGCTGGGCGCCAGTGGCGATGCGCCAGGGCGCCGACTCGTACGTGCTGCCGGTGCTCGCGCTGGCGGTCGGCCCGGCCGCGATCCTGGCCCGGATCCTGCGCGTGGAGACCCTCGGCGTCCTGCAGGCCGAGTACGTGCGCACCGCGCGGGCCAAGCGGCTGCCGGACCCGAAGGTGTACCTGCGGCACGTGCTGCCCAACGCGCTGACCGCGACCATCACCCTGGGCGGCCTGCTGCTCAGCACCATGGTCGCCGGGACGGTGCTGGTGGAGAACGTGTTCGCCTGGCCGGGCCTGGGCGGCACCATCGTCGGCTCGATCCTGGCCAAGGACTACCCCGTGGTGCAGGGCGTGGTGCTCGTGTACGGGCTGGGCGTGCTGCTGGTCAACCTCCTGGTCGACGTGGCACTGGCGCTGCTCGACCCGCGTTCCACGATCAGGGAGAGCTGAACGATGACCTGGCGGGCGAGATGGCTCGGCGTGCTGCGTACGCCGGTGGGCGCGAGCGCGGCGGCGCTGCTGGGCGCGGTGCTGCTGCTGGCGGTGCTGGCCCCGGTGCTGTGGGGCGCGCGCGCCGAGGCGATGGACACGGCGCAGATCCTGCGCCCCGCGTCAGGCGCGCACTGGGCGGGCACCGATGGGCTCGGCCGCGACATCTTCGCCCGGGTGCTGGTCGCGACGGGGACCTCGGTGCGGCTGGCGCTGGCGGCGACGGCGCTCGCGGTCGCGGCCGGGCTGGTGCTCGGCACGGCGCCGCTGCTGCTCGGGGTGCGGCTGGGCCGGCTGGTCACCGCCGTGGTGCACATCGCGGTGGCGTTCCCGGGCATCCTGCTCGCGCTGTCGTTCGCGGTGGTGTTCGGCGCCGGGGCGCGCGGCGCGGTGCTGGCCATCGGCTTCGCGGGGGCGCCGTCGTTCGCGCGGCTCACCCAGACGCTGACCGCCGCGGTCGCCAACCGCGACTTCGTCGCCGCCGCGCGCATCGCCGGGGTCGGGCGGGTGCGGGTGCTGCTGCGCCACGTGCTGCCCAACGTCGGCGAGCCGCTGGTGGTGAACGCGACCATCGGCGCGGGCGGCGCGCTGCTGGCCTTCGCCGGGCTGTCCTTCCTCGGCCTGGGCGTGCAGCCGCCCGGCTACGACTGGGGCCGCCTGCTCGGCGAGGGCCTCAACGGTATCTACCTGAACCCGGCCGCGGCGCTGATCCCCGGCGCGGCGGTGGTCGTGGCGGGTCTCGCGTTCAACATGTTCGGCGAGGCGGTGGCCAAGGGCCTCGGCGTGCCCACCGGCGGGACGTTCCGGAGTCTCGGCCGCCGCGCCGAGCCCGCGCCCGCCGCGGTCGCTCCCGCGCCGTCCGACGTGCTGCTGAACGTGGAGGAGCTGCGGGTCTCGTTCCCCGGCAAGGACGGTCCGGTGACGCCGGTGCGCGGGGTCAGCCTGACCGTGCGCCGCGGCGAGACCGTCGGGATCGTGGGCGAGTCCGGTTCGGGCAAGAGCCTGACCGCGCTCGCGATCGCGCAGCTCATCGAGCAGCCGGGCCGGGTCGGCGCGCGGCGGCTGGACTTCCTCGGCGCCGACCTGCTGACGGCCGGGCCGCGTACCCTGCGGCGGCTGCTCGGCACCTCGCTGGCGATGGTGTTCCAGGACCCGGCGACCTCGTTCAACCCGACCCGGCGCATAGGCACCCAGCTGGCCGAGGTCGCCCGCGAGCACCTGGGCGCGGGCCGCCGGGCGGCGCACGAGCGGGCCGTGGACCGGCTCCAGGCGGTGCACATCCCGGCGGCGCGGCGGCGGGCGCGGCAGTTCCCGCACGAGTTCTCGGGCGGCATGCGGCAGCGGGCGATGATCGGCATGGGCCTGATGGGTAGTCCGCAGCTCATCATCGCGGACGAGCCGACCACCGCGCTGGATGTGACCGTGCAGCAGCGGGTGCTGCGGCTGCTGGCCGAGCTGCGCGCCGCCGAGGGCGTGGCGATTCTGCTGATCAGCCACGACATCGGCGTCATCGAGCAGGTGTGCGACCGGGTGCTGGTCATGTACGCCGGGCGCATCGTGGAGGACCTCCCCGCCGCCGAGCTGCGGAGCGCGGCGCGGCACCCGTACACCCGGGCGCTGCTCGCCGCCGTTCCGGACCTGGCCACCGACCGCGACCGGCCGCTGCCGGTCATCCCGGGGCGGCCCGCGGACCCGGCCGCGCCGCCGCCCGGCTGCGCGTTCGCGCCGCGCTGCCCGCTGGCCGACGACCACTGCCTGACCGAAGACCCGGCGCTGGTAAGCGACGATGCGGGCCGCCGCGTGGCCTGCTGGCATGCCGACCGATACTCCCCGCCGAGCGCCTTTGCTCTGCACACAAATACGCACGGTGCGTATTTGTGTGCAGAGCAAAGCGAAGCGGTGGTCACCGCTGGACCGGAGCACGAAGCATGAGTGAGCTGACCTTCGAGAACGTCTCCGTGCGGTACGGCACCGGGCGGCGGGCGCTGACCGCCGTCGAGGGCGTCGACCTGACCGTGCCGGCCGGTTCGGTGGTCGGGCTGGTGGGCGAGTCCGGGTCGGGCAAGTCCTCGCTGGCCCGTGCCGCCGTGGGCCTGCACCCGGTGAGCGCCGGGCGGATCCTGCTGGACGGGCGGCCGCTGCGCCGCGACGGCCGGGTGGACGGGCGGCGGCCGCTGCAGATGGTGTTCCAGGACCCGTACTCCTCGCTCGACCCGCGCATGACCATCGGCGCGTCGATCGCCGAGGCGCTGCCACGCGAGGTGGCACGCGGCTCGGCGGCGCGCCGCGACGAGGTGGCGCGCCTGCTGGCGCTCGTGGACCTGGGCGCGGAGCGGGCGGCGAGCTATCCCGGGCAGCTGTCCGGCGGGCAGCGGCAGCGGGTCGCGCTGGCCCGCGCCCTGGCCGGGCGGCCCGAGGTGGTCATCGCCGACGAGATCACCTCGGCACTGGACGTGTCCATCCAGGGCACCGTGCTGAACCTGGTCCGCGACCTGCAGCGGCGGCTGCGGCTGTCGATGCTGTTCATCTCGCACGATCTGGCCGTGGTGCGCTACGTCGCCGACCACGTCGCCGTCATGTACCTGGGCCGGATCGTCGAGTTCGGACCGGCGGAGCAGGTGCTGGGGGAGCCGCGGCACCCGTACACCCGGGAGCTGCTCGCCGCCGCCGGCCGCACCGCCGGAGCGGGGCTGCCCGCCGCGGTCGCCGACGCGGAACCGGCCGACCCGCACCACCCGCCGCCCGGCTGCCGCTTCCACCCGCGCTGCCCGGTGGGGCCGCTGGTGCACGCCGACCGCACGGTCTGCCGCGAGCGCGAACCCGCGCCGACCGGCGACCGGCACCGGACTGCCTGCCACTTCGCGCCGGGCGGTGCGATGTGACCAGATCACGACGTGCAGACGAGACGATGAGAAGACCTGAGCGAGGGAGAAGCCGGTGACCACACGGCAGTGCATCGACGACCTGACCAGCTTCGCGGTGCCCGAGCAGCCCGCGCTGTCGCCCGACGGCGGCTCGATCCTGTACGTGCTGCGTACGGCCGACGCCGCGGGGGACCGGAACCTGCGCTCGATCTGGCGGGTGGACGCCCGCGACGGCGAGGCCGTGCAGCTCACCCGGGGTAAGGCCGACGCCGCCCCGGCCTGGTCGCCCGACGGCGCCCGGGTGGCGTTCCTGCGCGGCCAGGACGGTCCGGCCCAGCTGTGGGTGCTGCCCGCCGCCGGCGGGGAGGCCGAGCAGCTGACCACGCTGCCGCTCGGCGCGGGCGCGCCGGTGTGGAGCCCCGACGGCACGAAGATCGCCTTCGCGGCGGCCGTCGACATCACGGCGGACGCGGGCGAGGACGACGCCGCGCGCACCCGCCGGGGTAAGGCGCCGATCGTCACCGAACGCGTCGACTACCAGGCCGACGGCGCGGGGCTGCTGCGCGGCATGCGCAAGCACCTGCACGTGCTCGACCTGGCCACCGGGCAGGTGCGCCAGGTGACCGAGGGCGACTGGCACGCCGGTGACCCGTCGTGGTCACCCGACAGCACCAGGCTCGCCTTCGGCGCGGGCACCGCCGCCGACGCGGACCTGAACATCCGGGTGCCGCTGCACGTCCTCGACCTGACCGACCCGGCCGCGCGCCCGGCTCAGGTCGGGCTGGCCGAGGGTGTCGCCGGGCCCGCGATCTGGACCGCGGACGG
Source organism: Catellatospora bangladeshensis (assembly GCF_016862575.1). Lineage (GTDB taxonomy): Bacteria > Actinomycetota > Actinomycetes > Mycobacteriales > Micromonosporaceae > Catellatospora > Catellatospora bangladeshensis. The sequence goes on from NZ_BONF01000047.1 coordinate 19,192, forward strand.
CGAGGCGCTGCTGGTCGTCGGCACGGTGGCAGGCCCGACGGGGCACGCCGGGCTGCTGCGGCTGCCGCTGTCCGGCGGCGAGCCGGTGAACCTGGCCGCGTCCCTGGACCGCAACGTGATGGCGGGCGGTCCCGGCTACCCGGGGGCGGCGCCGCGCCTAGTCGACGGCGGACGCACGGTGCTGTTCTGCGCCCGCGACCGGGGCTGCACCCACCTCTATGCGGTCGGCGTGGACGGCGGCGAGCCGCGCCTGGTCGTCGGCGGTGCGGGCCGGGTCGTCTCCGGCCTTTCCGTCGCCGGTGACACCGCTGCGATCGCGCTGGCCACGCCGGAGTCGTACGGCGAGATCGTGTCCGTGGACCTGGCGGCCGGGACCGAGAGCGTGCGCACCCAGCACGGGCCGGACCTGTCCGGGCTGTTCGCGCGGCGGGAGCGGGAGTTCACGATCTCGGACGGCACGGTGGTGCACGGCTGGCTGATCCGCGACGAGAACGTGGCCGGTCCGGGGCCGCTGCTGCTGGACATCCACGGCGGCCCGCACAACGCGTGGAACGGTGCCGCCGACGAGATCCACCTCTACCACCAGGAGCTGGCCGCGCGCGGCTGGGCGGTGCTGCTGCTCAACCCGCGTGCCAGCGACGGCTACGGCGCCGAGTTCTTCGACGCGGCGATCGGCGCGTGGGGCGACGGCGACGCCAGGGACTTCCTGGAGCCGCTGGACCAGCTCGTCGCCGAGGGCGTGGCCGACCCGGAGCGGCTCGCGGTCACCGGCTACAGCTACGGCGGCTTCATGACCTGCTACCTGACCAGCCGCGACGGCCGGTTCGCGGCGGCCGTCGCCGGGGGCGTCGTCGCCGACCTGGACAGCATGGCGGGCACCTCCGACGCGGGGCACTTCCTGGCCGTGCACGAGCTGGGCGGCCAGCCGTGGGGCGACACCGAGCGGTACGCGGCGATGTCGCCGTACGCGCGGGTGGACCAGGTGACCACGCCCACGCTGGTCATCCACGGGGCGGCGGACGTGCGCTGCCCGATCGGGCAGGCGCAGCAGTGGCACGCCGCGCTGCGGGCGCAGGGGGTGCCGACCGAGCTGGTGCTCTATCCGGACGGCTCGCACCTGTTCATCCTGGACGGGCCGCCGTCGCACCGCGTCGACTTCAACCGGCGCGTGGTCGACTGGGTCGAGACGTACGCCGCGGGCGGCCGCCGGGCCGTGGACGGCGCGCACTGGCAGCGGCGGCTGGCGGTGCTCGCCGCCAAGCACGGGGTCACCGGCGCGGCGCTGGGCATCCTGCGCGTCGGCGCGGACGGGCGGCCCGACGAGCTGGCCGAGGCCGCGTACGGCCTGCTCAACATCGACAGCGGTGTGACGGCGACGGCCGACAGCGTGTTCCAGATCGGGTCGATCTCCAAGGTATGGACGGCGACCGTGGTGCAGCAGCTCGTCGAGGAGGGCCTGCTCGATCTCGACGCGCCGGTCGCCCAGGTGCTGCCCGAGCTGCGGCTGTCCGACCCGGACGTGACCAAGCAGGTCACCATGCGGCACCTGCTCACCCACACCAGCGGCATCGACGGCGACGTGTTCACCGACACCGGGCGCGGCGACGACTGCCTGGAGAAGTACACCGCGCTGCTGGCCGAGGTGGCGCAGAACCACCCGCTCGGCGCGACCTGGTCCTACTGCAACTCCGGGTTCTCGCTGGCCGGGTACGTCATCGAGAAACTGACCGGCCTCACCTGGGACGCGGCGATGCGGCAGCGGCTGTTCACGCCGCTGGGCCTGGCCCGCACCGGTACCCTGCCGGAGGACGCGCTGCTGCACCGGGCCGCCGTCGGCCACGTCGACGGGCCCGACGGGCAGCGCATGCGGGCGCCGGTCTGGGGCCTGCCCCGGGCGGTCGGCCCGGCCGGCCTGATCAGCGCGCCCGTCGCCGACGTGCTCGCCTTCGCCCGGCTGCACCTGACCGGCGGCCTGGCCGCCGACGGCACCCGGCTGCTCAGCGAGCAGGGCGTGGCCGCGATGGCGGACAAGCACGCCGACCTGCCCGACAAGCATTCCCTCGGCGACTCGTGGGGGCTGGGCTGGATCCGCTACGGCTGGGACGGGCGCCGGCTGATCGGCCACGACGGCAACACCATCGGGCAGGGCGCGTTCCTGCGGCTGCTGCCCGAGCAGGGGCTGGCCGTCACGCTGCTCACCAACGGCGGCAAGTCGCGCGACCTGTACGAGGACCTGTACCGGGAGATCTTCGCGGAGCTGGCGGGGGTGGACATGCCGCGCACGCTCACCCCGCCCGCGACGCCGGTCACCGCCCACCTCGGCCCGCACCTGGGCACCTACGAGCGCGCCGGATCGCGGATGGAGGTGCTCGACGGCGGCACGCTGCGCATCACGGTCACCGGGCCGCTGGCCGAGCTGAGCCCGAACCCGACCCAGGAGTTCCCGATGACGGCGCTGGCCGACGACCTCTACCTGGTACGAATGCCCGGCCAGCAGACGTACATCCCGGTGACCTTCTACGCCCTGCCCACCGGCGAGCGGTACCTGCACTTCGGCGCGCGCGCCACGCCTAAGGTCGGCTGATGACGATCGCATCGATGACCGAGGCGCTGCCCGTCCTGCTGTCCGACATCGAGGAGCTGGTCACCTGCGAGTCCCCGTCGCAGGACCTGGCCGCGGTGGCGCGCAGCGCCGAGGTCGTGGCCCGCCTCGGCGCCCGCCGCCTGGGCGCCGAGCCGGAACGGATCGTGCTCGACGGGCGTACGCACCTGCGCTGGCGCTTCGGCGCCGGGCCGACACGGGTGCTGCTGCTCGGCCACCACGACACGGTGTGGCCGCTCGGCTCGCTGGCCACCCACCCCTTCTCGGTGGACGGCGGCGTGCTGCGCGGTCCGGGCTGCTTCGACATGAAGGCCGGCCTCGCCATGATCTTCCACGCGGTGGCCGCGCTGCCGTCGCGGGACGGCGTGACGATCCTGGTCAACGGCGACGAGGAACTCGGCTCGCCCAGCTCCCGCAGCCTCATCGAGACCGAGGCGGCAGGGTGCGCCGCCGCCCTGGTCCTGGAGGCCTCCGCCCCCGGCGGCGCCCTGAAGACCGAGCGCAAGGGCGTCTCGCTCTACCGGGTCCGCGTAACCGGCCGCGCCGCCCACGCGGGCCTCGAACCCGAACGCGGCGTCAACGCCACCATCGAGCTGGCCCGCCAGGTCCTCGCCGTCGCGGCGCTGGCGGACCCCGACCAGGGCACCACCGTCACCCCCACCCTCATGTCCTCGGGCACCACCACCAACACCGTCCCCGCCCTCGGCGAGTTCGCCATCGACGTCCGCGTACGCACCGTCGCCGAACAAACCCGCATCCACACCGCCTTGGAAAGGAAGGGCACCTTCTTATCGTTTTCCGATGTAGAAGGTGCCCTTCCTAACCAGGCCGGGGTCGAGGTGCTCGGGGGGCCGAACCGGCCGCCGCTGGACGGGGCGTCGTCGGCCGGGCTCTACACCCGCGCCCAGAAGCTCGCCGCCGAGCTGCGGCTGCCGCCGCTGACCTGCGCGGCGGTCGGCGGGGCGTCGGACGGCAACTTCACCGCCGGCGTCGGCACGCCCACCCTGGACGGGCTGGGTGCGGTCGGCGGCGGCGCGCACGCCGACGACGAGCACGTCCTGATCGACGCCCTGCCCGGTCGCACGGCCCTGCTCACCGCGTTGATCGCCGACCTCCTCGCCGGCGGCCGGGCGGCCTGAGGCGCGTCCGGTTTCGCGCTGGGCGCGCCTAGATCGTTCGACTTGCCAGGCACACGGGCGAAAGCGCGTTCAAGATACGCCCAGGTGCCTGGCAAGTCGGACGATCATGGGGTTGGTGTGGGGCGACGAAGCGGAGGGGTGGTCTCGTCGCGGGGGACGAACTAGGGTGGCCGTCCTGCTCCTATGTTCGGACGGTGCTGACCACGGTGAAGGCGAATCTGCGCTCCCAGGCGACCCTCGGCCGCGTGCTCGACGATCTCGGCGCGACCCTGCTCGAACTCGTGCACGGCGAGCCGGATGCGGCCGGTGACATCGGCGGCGTGGCCATCCACGATCCGCTGGAGGAGCCGGTGCTGCCCCAGCGCGCCCTGGTGCTCGGCGTAGGGCTGCGCGAACCGGCCGACATCGCGCGGCTGCTGCGTACGCTCGCCGGGCAGGGTGCGGCCGGGCTGGTGCTGCGAGCGCCGGTGCCGCGCGACGCGGAGCTGGCGCGGGCCGCCGCCGAGTCGGGCGTGGCGCTGCTCGCGCTGACCCGCGGCGCGTCCTGGGCGCAGCTCGCCGCGCTGCTGCGGGCGCTGCTGGCCGAGGGCGACGTCGGCGACGCGGGGCCGCAGACCATCGGCGGCATGCCGTCCGGCGACCTGTTCGCCCTGGCCAACGCGGTCGGCGCGCTGCTCGATGCGCCGGTGACCATCGAGGACCGCAGCTCGCGGGTGCTGGCCTTCTCCGGCCGCCAGGACGAGGCCGACCCGTCACGGGTCGAGACGATCCTCGGCCGCCAGGTGCCCGAGCAGTACTCCCGCCTGCTCACCGAGCGCGGTGTGTTCCGCGACCTGTACCGCAGCGACGAGCCGGTGTTCGTCGAGCCGCCGGGCCTGCCGGGCGGGTTCACCGTGCCACGGGTCGCGGTGGCGGTGCGCGCCGGCGACGAGGTGCTCGGCTCGATCTGGGCGGCCGTGCGCGAGCCGCTCAGCCCCGAGCGCAGCCAGGCGCTGCGCGACGCGGCCCGGCTGGTGGCGCTGCACATGCTGCGCATCCGGGCCGGTGCCGACGTGGAGCGCCGGCTGCGGGCCGACCTGCTGAGCACCGCGCTGGAGGGCGGCGCCGGGGCGCGCGAGGCGCTGCACCGGCTGGGCCTGGCCGACCAGCCCGTGGTGGTGCTGGCCCTGGCCACCCTGCGCGCCGACCGGGGCGAGTCGCTGGGCACCGACGTCAACCTGGCCACCGAGCGCCAGCGCCTGGCCGACGGCCTGGCCATGCACCTGACCGCGGTGCATCCCCGCTGCGTCGCGGCCCTGGTCGGCGATGTCGCGTACGGCCTGATCCCGGTCGCGCGGGAGGGCGACGGCGAGCAGCGCGCGCTGCGTATCGCCACCGACTTCCTGGACCGGGTCGGCGACCGGGTGCGCGCGGTGATCGGGATCGGTTCGGTCGCGGCCGACGCGGGCGGCCTGGCCGAGGCGCGCGCCGGGGCCGACCGGGCGCTGCGGGTGCTGCGTTCCGGCTCGGCGGGCGGCGGGCACCGGGTCGCCCGGCTGTCGGACGTGCACGTCGAGTCGCTGCTGCTGGAGCTGCGTGACCTGGTCGCGGCGCGCGGGGACCGGCCGACCGGGCCGGTGGCGCGGCTGTTCGCGTACGACGAGCAGCACAACGCAAACCTGGTGGACACGCTGCGGGCGTGGCTGGACGCGTTCGGCGACGTGATCGCGGCCTCGGCGGCGATGTACGTGCACCCGAACACGTTCCGCTACCGGCTGCGCCGCCTCGCCGAGGTCGGCGGCATCGACCTCACCGATCCCGAGGCCCGCTTCGCCGCGATGCTCCAGCTCCGCGTCCTGCCGCCCGGCAACCGCCCCGCCTAGCCGCCCGCCCGGCCGCCTCGCCTAGCCGCGCAGCGCGGCCCAGCGTTCGTGCAGGAGCTTGGTGAGGAAGTCGAGGTCGTCGCGGCGGGCGCGGTAGGCCGCGCTGCTGGCGACCATCGCGCCGTGCACCGTCTCGGCGAAGGGGTCGGCGCCCGCGGCGAGCAGCCGGTGGATCAGCGACACGTCGCCGCCGTTCATGACGGCCACGTACAGCGGGGTGCGGCCGGCGCGGTCGCGTGCGTCCACGGGCACCCCGGCGGCGTCCAGCAGCGGCAGCAGCCGCTCGTGGTCCACCCACATCGCGGTGTGCCGCAGCGACCAGCCGCTGCCGTCGCGCATGTGCGGGTCGATCACGCCGCGCGCCAGGCCGTCGAGCAGCCAGTCGGTGTCGCCGTCGAGCATGCGCTCGCGGATCAGCGCCCGCTGCGCGACCAGCGCCCTCGGCAGCCGCCCGGCCCCGGTCAGCCACGCCTCCCGCGCCGCGAAACAGCCCGCGCTCGCCCCGCCCATGGCCCGCAGCGTCTGCTCCCGCCGCAGTTCCTCGTCGGTATGGTCGTCCAGCCGCAGCGCACCCTCGCGCACGCCGAGCACGTGCCACGCCCCCTGGCAGCGGATCCGCGCCGGGTCTCCCGGCTGCCCCCGCCGTCGCCCCGCCCGCCGCGTCTCCTCATGGAGTGTCCGCGCATCGTGCGCGCCGACGTGCGGCGGGTTCGTGGTCGTCGTGCTGTCAGCGGCTGTGGCGGCGGCCGGAGACTCCGGGGTCGCGGCACCGGGCCGGGCGGGCAGCAGCGCCTCGCGCAGCAGGGGGTGCAGGTCGTCGGGAGTCAGGCGGCCGGTGTACAGCAGCGCGAGGTCGGCCGGGACGGGGCCGCTGGCGACGCGGGGATACAGGTCGTAGAAGTCGTGGGCGTCGCCCGCCGCGGCGGTCAGCGTCTCGGCCACGGTCACGTCGACGTGCGCGCCGAACTGGGTGCTGGCCTGCGTCGTGCCGAACGCGGCGGCGGCCGCGCGCAACTCCGCGGCCAGGCCGACGGGGCAGGTCGGCGGGGCGGTGTCGGCCTGCAACGGCTTCGTCTCGGTGAACGGGATGTCGAACCCGCAGGCCCGCCACGCGGCGGCGTACTCGCCCGCGGCGAGCATCAGGTAGATCCGCTCGGTGGCGGCGGCCTCGTCGGCGCCCCGGCCGAGTTCGGACCAGGGCAGCGGGGTGCCGTCGGGACGCAGCAGCGGCGGGCGCTCGGCGGAGCAGCCCCAGGCGGCGCGCAGGCCGGCGGTGGCGCGCACGTCCCAGGTATGGCGGGGTGCGACGTACCACCGGTGGTCGGCCATCTCGGCGACGGTGGCCACGGTCAGCCGCAGGCGCTGCGGTCCGGTGGGCGACAGCGGCAGCCGCACCCGGAGCAGCGGCGCGTCCGGCTCGACGGTGTCCGGGACGAGCACGGCGCTGGTGCGGGCCCGGTAGGTCGTCATGCCGCCGGGATGCCGGGGCAGGTGCCAGACCAGCAGGTCCAGTGCGAGGTGGCGCAGGTCGTCTGCGATCCGCGCGGCCGCCTCGGCGCCGTGCCGGTCCCGTACGGCGGCCAGGTCGAGTTCCAGGTCGGCGGGCACCACGGCCGCGGCGGTGCGCCAGTCACCGGCCGCTCGGGCGCGGGCGGCAGCCGCGACGGCGCCGGGGGAGGGCATGCGGGCGCGGATGCGGCGCCACTGCGCCAGGTCGTCGCGCAGGGACGTGATCATCCGCACACCTCCAGCTGAAAGGCGGCAGGCCGGCCGGATTCGAACCGGCGTCCTCCAACTGCGCGAAGTGGCGCGACGACCTCTGCGCTACGGCCTGCCGACCGGCACACTACACACCGATCCCGACAGTCCCGGCGCGCGCGGGTGGGGCTCGCGCGGCATGACACGCGGGCCTATGGTGTGCGCTGTTGTGATTCGGGTTCAGGTTGGTATCGGAAGGTCATGAGCAGCGACACCGCCACGACGGGCGACGCCGTCGAGTACGCCATTCCCGCCGTCGTGGACAGCCCGGTCCGGACCCCGGACCCTGCGGGAGGGCTGAGCCGCTGGCTGCTGCAGCACCGCGTGCAGCCGGTCGGTCCCGAGTCCGACGAGAATCACGCCACGCCGCAGGCGTGGTGGAAGGTGATGTGCCTGACCGGCGTCGACTACTTCTCCACGCTGGCCTACCTGCCGGCGATCGCGGCGACGGCGGCGGGGGCGCTGTCGCCGCTGGCGACGTTGCTGATCGTGGCGCTGACGCTGCTGGGCATGCTGCCGATGTACCGGCGGGTGGCCAGGGAGAGCCCGCACGGGCAGGGTTCGGTGGCGATGCTGGAGGACCTGCTGCCGTTCTGGCGGGGCAAGATCTTCGTGCTGGTGCTGCTCGGGTTCGTGGCCACCTCGTGGATCATCACGATCACCCTGTCGGCTGCCGACGCGTCGGTGCACCTGCTGGAGAATCCCCTGGCCCCGCACTTCCTGGAGGGCCACGCGGTCGCGATCACGGTCATCCTGCTGCTGATCCTGGGCGGGGTGTTCCTGCTCGGCTTCAGCGAGGCGGTCGGTGTGGCGATCCCGCTGGTGGCGGTGTTCCTCGGCCTCAACGCGATCATCGTGGTGGCGGGCCTGGTGGAGGTGTTCACCACGCCGGGGGCCTGGTCGGGCTGGACCGATGCACTGACCAGCGGCGGCGGCGGCTTCGGCGGCGTGATGGGCCCCGCGATCCTCGCGTTCCCGCTGCTGGTGCTGGGCCTGTCCGGGTTCGAGACCGGCGTGAGCATGATGCCCCTCGTGAAGGCCGACGGAGCGGACACGCGGCAGCGGCTGATCGCGCGGATCGGCAACACCCGTAAGCTGCTCACCGTCGCCGCGCTGATCATGTCGGTGTACCTGCTGGCTACGAGCTTCGTCACCACGGTGCTGATCCCGGCGGAGGAGTTCCAGCCGGGCGGGGCGGCCAACGGCCGGGCGCTGGCCTTCCTGGCGCACGAGCACCTGGGTGAGGGCTTCGGCACCGTCTACGACGTCAGCACGATCCTGATCCTGTGGTTCGCGGGCGCGTCGGCGATGGCGGGGCTGGTCAACATCGTGCCGCGCTACCTGCCGTCCTACGGCATGGCGCCGGAGTGGGGCCGCGCGGTCCGGCCGGTGGTGCTGGTCTACACCGTCGTGTGCGTCGGCGTGACGATCGCGTTCGGGGCCGACGTCGAGGCGCAGGCGGGCGCGTACGCCACCGGCATCCTGGCGATGATGGTGTCCGGCAGCGTCGCGGTGACGATCTCGGCCTGGCGGCACCGGCGGCGGGCGGCCACCGCCGGGTTCGCCGTGCTCACCCTGATCCTGCTGTACGCCCTCGGCGAGAACATCCACGAGAAGCCGGACGGCATCGCGATCTCGGCCATGTTCATCGGCGCGATCGTCGTGATCTCGCTGGTCTCGCGCGCGACCCGGACCACCGAGCTGCGCGTCGAGCACATCGAGTTCGACAACCGCGCGCGGCGGTTCGTCACCGAGTCGCTGGCGCACGACGGCGCGCTGAACCTGATCGCCAACCGCCGTCAGGACGGTGACATCGCCGAGTACGCGGCCAAGGAGGCCGAGCAGCGCGGCATGAACCCGGTGCCCGGGCGCGCGGACGTGCTGTTCCTGGAGATCGACGTGGTGGACCCGTCGCAGTTCACCAACGTGCTGCACGTCACCGGCGCGCAGGTGGGGCCGTACCGCGTCCTGCGGGTGAACGCCCCGGCCGCGCCGAACGCGATCGCCGCGGTGCTGCTCGCGCTGCGCGACGCGACCGGGGTGCGCCCGCACTGCTACTTCGAGTGGTCCGAGGGCTCGCCGCTGACCCACCTGTTCCGCTACCTGATCCTGGGCCGCGGCGACACCCCGCCCGTGGTCCGGGAGATCCTGCGGCAGCGTGAGGTGGAGCCCGCCCGCCGTCCGGGCATCCACGTCGGCGGCTGAACGCGGCCCCCGCCGGGGAGCGCGGAGGCGGACGTGTGTGCTACAACCTTTCGCGTGACCGCGACACCTCCTCAGCTCAGCCACCTCATCGCCGCCGCGGACGGTGAGGTGCGGGTCGCGCTGGCCGGCGAGGTCGATCTCGCCGTGGCCGACGAGCTGCACCGGTGGCTCACCGGGGCGGCGGGGGACCACCCGGGGCTGCCCGTGGTCGTGGACATGAGCGGCGTGACGTTCATCGACTCGTCGGGGATCAGGGCGTTCGTGCGCGCCCGCGCGGACGTCACCGCGGCCGGGTGCGGCATGCGGCTGGTCAACACGACGGGCATGGCGCTGCGGGTGCTGCAGGTCGCCGGGGTGTACACGCACCTGAGCGGCGAGCCCGCCGAGTGAGCCGCTCACGGCCGCGGAGGTGAGCTGACCTCGCCTCTGAGGTGCGCGCCTGTTACCTTTGGCCCGTGCACCAGGCGGCCGTAGTGATCATGGCTCTCCATGTCGCCAGGCCGCAGGGGTCTGCCGCATGAGGCCCGGCGCGCCTGCGGGCTTCGTCCACGAGGCCGCGTTCCCCGGCTCCGACCGGGAGTTCCTGGACGTCGTCGTGCCGTTCGTGCGCCGTGGGCTGGCCGCGGACGAGCCGGTGGTGGTCGCGTACGGCCCCCGGCAGCGCGAGCTGCTGTCCGGCGCGCTGGGGCCGGACAGCGGGGTGCTGTTCCTCGACGGCGGCGAGCAGTACGCGCGCCCGGCGCTCGCGCTCAAGCAGTACCGGGAGCTGTTCGGCGACCTGCTGGCGAGCGGCGCGCAGCGGATCCGGGTCACCGGTGAGGTGTCGTACCACGGGCTGCGCGAGCAGTGGGACTGGTGGGCGCGCTACGAGTCGGCGGTCAACACCGCGTGGGCCGGGCTGCCGGTGTGGGCCCTGTGCCCCTACGACGTCCGCCACACCCCGCCGCGCGTGGTCGACGACGTGCGCCGCACCCACCCGTACCGCGCGGTGCCCGGCGGCCACTACCGCGACCCGGCGTACCAGGAGCCGGGCGAGTTCGTCCCCGGGGTCGGGGCGTGGCGGGACCCGCTGGAGCAGGATGCGCCCGTCCTCGACCTGGCCGATCCGCAGCCCGGCCCGGCCCGCGACGCGGTCGCGGCCCTGCGGCAGGCGGCCGGGGTCAGCGTCGACGACCTCCAGGCGCTGCTGGTCGCGGTCAGCGAGGCGGTGACCAACGCCTGGCTGCACGGCCGCCCGCCGGTGCGGCTGCGAGCCTGGACCGGACCGGGGCGGCTGGTGGTCAGCGTCGCCGACGCCGGGCCCGGCCCCGCCGACCCGATGGCCGGCCTGGTGCCCGGCCCCCGCCCCGGCGGCATGGGTCTGTGGCTCGCCCATCAGCTGTGTACGCATGTGTCGCTGCAGCGTGACCCGCACGGTTTCACGGTGCGCCTGGCCGCCGGGCGGCTCGGCGGCTGAGCGGCGCGCCGCCGACTGGTGCCGAGGCGGGTGCTAAGCGACAATCCTGCGGTGGAGCACGGCGCCGATCCGGGCCGGCATCGAGCTTCCTCGTGGTACGCGGGCCGTGACCGGCCCGTACGGCCGTTCTATCCCCGAGTGCTCAGGAGCAGCCACGTGTCCGATGTCGATGTCGAGCCGGTGTCCGCGTCCCCGGACCGGGTTCCGCCCCAGCCGCAGGCACCGGAGCCGGCGGCGCCGTGGTGGCGGGGCGTCCGGCTGCCGTACGCCCTGACCGGCGTGCTGCTGCTGGTGATGACCTGGTTCACGATCGCGCAGGGCCGCTTCCACGGCCGCACCTACGACGAGTACATGCAGGACGACTACGGCGCCCGGGTGCTGAAGTTCTACCTGTCCGGCACCGAGGACCGCTCCTTCCTCGACTTCCCGGACTACCTCTACATGCCGCAGCACGGCGCCGGGTTCGAGCTGATCGTGGCGTTCTTCCAGCACCTCACCGGCGAGGTGTGGCAGACCCGCACGATCGTCAACGGGCTGTTCGGCGTACTCGGCATGCTGATCATCGGGCTGGCCGCGCGGGAGCTGGCCGGCCGCGGGGTGACCGGGGCGTGGGCCGGGTTCGCCGCCGCGCTCGGGCTCGCGCTGTACCCGCGCTACACCGGCCAGATGATGAACAACTCCAAGGACATCCCGCTGGCCGTGGCGATGGTGCTGGTGCTCTGGCTGGTGCTGCGGCTGATGCGCCGCTGGCAGGAGCCCGACCGGCGCGGCGAGGTGCTGGAGCTGGGCGCGATCGGCGCGGCCATCGGATTCGCGGCCTCGATCCGGGTCAACGCGCTGCTGTGGTTCGGGCTGCTGGCGCTGGTGGCGGGCGGCTACTGGATGCTGCACGGCCGTAGGCTGCGCGGCCGGGAGCTGCGGTCGGAGATCACCAACCAGATCACCGCGCTGCTGGCCATCGGCACCACCGCCTACCTGGTGATGTCGCTGCTGTGGCCGTACCTGCTGACCAACCCGACCGACGGCCTGCTCGCCTCGGTCGAGTCGATGGCGAAGTACGACTGGGACAACGAGATCCGCTTCGGCGGCGAGATGGTGCGCTCCACCCAGCTGCCCTGGTACTACGCGCCCTGGTGGCTGGTGATCGGCTCGCCACTGCCGGTGGTGGCGCTCACCGCGGCGGCGGTGGTGGCCGGGGCGGTGGCGCTGGTCCGGCGCACCGGCGTGGACGGGCGGCTGCTGCTGGTCGGCGCGTACATCCTGGTGCCGCTCGCGCTGATCATCGGGGCGCACTCGACGCTGTACAACAGCCTGCGGCAGTTCCTGTTCGTGGCCCCGGGCCTGATCGTGCTCGGCGCGGTGCTGCTGGTGCGCTGGATCCGGCAGGCGTTCGCGTCCGGGCGCACCGCGCTGGCCTGGTCGCTGCTCGTCCTGGCGGTGCTCGGCCAGGTCGAGGTGCTCTACGCCTCCGCCCGCATCTACCCGTACGAGTACTCGTACTTCAACCCGCTGGTCGGCGGCTACGCCGAGGCCCGGCACGACTACGAGAGCACCTACTACGGCTCGTGCACCCGGGCCGCCGCCGTCTGGCTGGGGGAGAACTACCAGCGCTACACCGCCGACCCGGCGCCCACGTTCCGCGACGAGCACCAGTGGAACTCGCTGGCCGAGGTGGACCTGCCGGACAACTTCGTCGGGATCGGCGACGGCCAGCCGTACTTCCGGATCGTCACCGGCGAGGCCGGGCCCGGCTACCGGGAGATCCACGCCGTCGTCGTCGAGGGCGAGCCGGTCTGCCGGGTGGCCGTCGTCGACTACGCGCCCGGCGGCTGACCAGCGGTTACTGGTGGCATGGCGCGGGGTATCCCCGCGCCATGACCCTCAACGAGAACGCGGATATCGACACCAGCCAGGTGACCGACGCCCGGGGTGGCGGCGGTGGGGGCCGGAGCTTCGGCGGTGGCGGCATCCCCATCCCGATCCCCACGAGCGGCGGCGGGATCATCGGCACGCTGCTGGTGATCGGCCTGGCGCTGGCCGGGGCGTTCCTCGGCCCGCAGATGCTCGGCGGCGGTGGCGACGCCGGCGGTCCCGGCGTCAGCGAGACCTGCTCGACGGCGAACCCGGACCGGCTGGAGCACTCGGAGTGCCGCAACGCGCTCTACATCAACTCGATCCAGGCGTACTGGCGCGAGGCGATGCCGCAGACGTTCGGCCAGGCGTACCAGCAGACCGACACGGTCTTCTTCTCCCAGGCGGTGAACACCGCCTGCGGCTCGGCCGACAGCGGCGTGGGGCCGTTCTACTGCCCCGCCGACAACCAGGTCTACATCGACCTGTCCTTCTACGACGAGCTGGCCAGCCGGTTCGGCGCGGACGGCCAGTTCGCCCAGCCGTACGTGCTGGCCCACGAGTACGGCCACCACCTGCAGAACCTGCTCGGCACGTCGGAGCAGGTGCAGCGCGAGTCCCAGCGCGACCCCGGCAACGCCAACGCGCTGTCGGTGAAGCTGGAGCTGCAGGCCGACTGCCTGGCCGGGGTATGGGCCAAGCACGCGACCGAGACCGAGGACGCCAAGGGCCAGCCGATCTTCAAGTCGGTCACCCAGCAGGACATCGACCAGGCGCTCGAAGCGGCTGCCGCGATCGGCGACGACAAGATCATGGAGCGCTCCGGCGCGCCGGTGGACGAGTCCAAGTTCACCCACGGCACGGCCAAGCAGCGCAGCGACTGGTTCAACACCGGCTACCGCACCGGTGACGGCCGCCAGTGCGACACCTTCACCAAGGGCGTCTGACCGCCCGCCCCCTAGGATGATCGCCGGTTCGTGTCGAAAGGTCGGGTCTGACCGCACCTTTCGACACGAACCGGCGATCATGCTGGTCAGGCTGGGACTTGTGGCGCAGGTAACCGGTTCCTATAGTGGCCCGGAGCTGATCATCGCCCCGGAGGTCCCACCGTGCAGCCAGTCCGACTCGCTCTCATCGGCGCCGGTGACCGCGGCAACGCGTACTCGCGGTGGGCGCTGGCGCACCCGGACCGGGCGCGGGTGGTCGCCGTCGCCGAACCGGACGCCGAGCGCCGGGAGCGCTTCGCGCGGGACCACGACATCGCCCCGGCCGCGCAGCACCCCGGCTGGGCGGAGCTGCTGGCCGATCCGGCGCTGGACGTCGACGCGGTCCTCATCGCCACCCAGGACTCCGGGCACGCCGCCCCCGCCATCGCCGCCGCGCGGCGCGGGCTGCACATCATGCTGGAGAAGCCGCTCGCGCCGACCCCCGAGGAGTGTGTGCGCATCGTCGACGCGGTCGCCGAGGCGGGCGTGATGCTGGCCGTGTGCCATGTGCTGCGCTACGCGCCGTACACCCGGCTGGTCAAGAGCCTGCTCGACGGCGGCGCGATCGGCGAGGTGATGTCGGTGCAGCACCACGAGCCGGTCGGGTTCTGGCACCAGGCGCACTCGTTCGTACGCGGCAACTGGCGCCGCGAGGACCTGTCCAGCTTCATGCTGCTGGCCAAGTCGTGCCACGACATCGACTGGCTCCAGCACGTCGTCGGCCGCGACATCACCCGCGTGTCCAGCTTCGGCGGGCTGCGCCACTTCCGCCCCGAGCACCGCCCCGAAGGCGCCGCCGACCGCTGCCTCGACTGCGCGGTCGAGCCGGGCTGTCCCTACTCCGCCCCGCGCCTCTACCGCGACCGGCTCGCCCGCGGCGACCACGGCTGGCCGCTGAGCGTGGTCACGCCTGTGTTCACCGAGGAGGCGCTGACCGCCGCGCTGCGCGAGGGGCCCTACGGGCGCTGCGTGTACGCCTGCGACAACGACGTGGTCGACCACCAGGTGGTGGCGATGGAGTTCGCCGGCGGGGTCAGTGCGGTGTTCACCATGAACGCGTTCAACACCGGCGGCCACCGCCGCACCCGGATCTTCGGCACCCGCGGCGAGCTGGTCTGCGAGGGCACCGCGATCACCGTTCACGACTTCGTCACCGGCACCGCGACCAGCCACGACCCGGCCACGGCCGGCGGGGCGGACGCCGCGGGCGGGCACGGCGGCGGCGACGCCGGGCTGATGGACGCGTTCACCGCAGCGGTGGCCACCGGCGAGCGCGACCGCATCCTGTCCGGCCCGGCCGCGACGCTCAACTCCCACCTGGCCACGTTCGCCGCGGAGCAGGCCCGGCACGAGGGCGCCGTGATCACCGTGCGGAGGCCGGGCAGCACCCCCGCGCCCACCCCGTCGTTTGGAGGTTAGGCACGCCTGACACCGACAGCGCGGGCGGGCCGTGGCGTCGGGGGTGGGTAATGACAGACGGCGGGTCACCGCGGGTGCGCGCGCTGGAGTACACGACACGGGACCTGGAGGTGGCACACCAGGTCCTGCGCGACACGTACGTCGACCACCGGCATCGCCTGTTCGGCCCATCCGGGGAGTTCGTGTACCGGCAGCACACCGTGGGCGCCGGGGAGCTGGCCATGGACAGCGTGCGGCACACGGCCGCCGTGGAGAACACCGTCGACCCGCTGACGTACCTGATGTTCGGCGTGCCGCTGAGCCCGTCGATCACCATCCGGGCCGGGCGCGCCGAGCTGCGGCCGGGCCGCGGCGAGGCGTTCCTCTACCCGACGGGTGTCCCGTTCACCGTGCGCTGGAGTGAGCTGGACGTGCGGCTGCTGCGCCTGCCCATCGAGCGGGTTGCCCGGGTCGCGGCCCGGTCCACCGGCATCGCGGTGGCCGACTTCCGCTTCGACGGCCTGTCGCCGGTGTCGCCGCACGCGGCCCGGCACTGGCGCGACACCATGGCCTACCTGTACCACGTGCTTTCCGCGCCGGACTCGGCGCTGGCCAACCCGCTGGTGTACAGCGCCGCGGTGGACCTGGCCGCCTCCGTCGCCGTCGCCACCTTCCCGAACACCGCCACGTCGGTCGGGCACCTGGCCGAGCCGGGCCGGGTGGCGCCGGCCGCACTGCGCCGCGCCGTGGCGTTCATCGACGCGCACGCGCACGAGCCGGTCACCGTCGAGGACATCGCCGAGGCGGCCGGGATCTCCTCCCGCGGGCTGCAGGCCGCGTTCAGCCGGCATGCCGACACGACCCCGATGTCGTACCTGCGGCGGGTGCGGCTGGAGCGGGCCCACCGCGACCTGCTCGCGGCCGACCCGGCGCGCGGCGACACCGTCGCCGACGTGGCCCGGCGCTGGGGCTTCGCCAGCCTGAGCCGGTTCGCCGCGGTGTACCGCGAGGAGTACGGCAGATCACCGCGGCACACCTTGCGCACCTAGGGCAACCGCACCCGGACCCCAGCCGGTATCTCCCTACAGGACGGACGGGGAGGTTCGGGTGCGCCGGAGGACATTGATCACCGCTGTGGGGCTGCTGCTCGTGGCGGGCTGCGGCGCACCCGCTCCACCGGCGTCGCCCGCGCCGCCGTCGGTGCTGCGGCTCGACCTGGCCAACGGGCCGGACCGGCCGCTGCCGACCGAGGTGCGCCTGCCGGGCGGTGGCGGGCGGCATCCGCTGCTCGTGTTCGTGCACGGTTACACCTGCCACGTCGCGGAGTACACCGACCTGCTGGACCACTGGGCGAAGGCCGGATTCGCGGTGGCCGCGCCGACGTTCCCGTACACCCACGGCGCCGCCGCGAAGCTCGACATCATGGACCTGCTCAAGCAGCCGGCCGACGTCACGGCCGTCATCGACGCCCTGCTGGCCCGCGCGGAGCAGCCGGGTGACCCGCTGCACGGCCGCCTCGACCCGGCCCGCATCGCGGCGGGCGGGCACTCGCTCGGCGGGATGACGACCGTCGGCGCGCTCGGCAGGTGGCGCGACCCGCGGCTCAAGGCCGGGATCGTGCTGGCCGGCAGCGCGCGTGACGTGGGCACCGGATTCCAGGGCGAGCCCGCGCCGCTGCTGTTCGTGCACGGGCTCGGCGACCGGGTGGTCACCATCGACCAGGGGCGGGCGGCGTACGAGGCGGTGCCCTGGCCAAAGGCGTTCCTGACGCTGCCGCTGGGCACCCACCGCAACCCGTTCATGTTCCCGTCCGACCCGGACTGGGCGCGGGTCGCCGACGCCACCACGGACTTCCTGCGCTGGCGGCTGACCGGGGACAGCTCGGCCCGCACCAGGCTGACCGCCCTCGGCCCGGACTTCGACGACCGCCTCGGCTGACCTCCGCCCGGCTCAGGGCCGCAGGTGGCGCACCCGCTCCCAGGCCGGATCCGTGCTGGTGCGGACCTTCGCCCGGCCCTCCCGCCACGATCCGGCGTGCTTCTCCAGGGGCTTGGCCGCGAAGCGGGTCGAGTCGCCGTAGATGTGCAGCGTACGGACGTTCTCCCCGGTCTCGTGCGCGATCAGCTCGGCACCGTCGAGCAGCGGGGCCAGGCTGTCCTCGAAGGCGCGCAGCGCGTCCAGCGAGTCCTGCTCCGGCAGGCCGTTGCCGGTCGCCCGGAACGGCAGCGTCACCCCGACGTGGGTGTCGTACGACGGCCGGCGGGCGGGCTTGAGCGGCTGCTGGACCGTCGCGATGCGGGGCACGGCGGCCGTCTCCGGGGTGCCGAGCACCGCCCAGCTGTCCTCGTCGAACTGACCGGCGAGCGCGGACACCGCCTCGGCCAGCGCCGTCCCGGGCAGCGCCCCGTCCAGTTCGGCGACGGTGGCGTCGATGGTGCCGATCCAGATCTCCACCCCGTCCTCGCCGAGCAGCCAGGTGAGCGACAGGTACGCCAGGCGCAGGCGGTGCTGCTCGGGCATGGAGACGAAGGCCGGGTGGTACACCACGACGTCGTACTCGTGGCGCGGCTCGTCGAGCGCGAACCCGTAGCGCAGCTCGGCGAGCTGGAGCCGCACCCCGTCCGCCTCGAACGCCCCGTCGAGCATCTCCGGCTCGGCCTGGCGGGCGCCGTGATACTCCCAGGTGGCGTCGGGTGCGGGCGCGGCCAGCTGCCAGCGGTGCGCGATCGCGCGCAGCGCCGGGTCGCCGGCCGCGCTGACGATGAACGCGTGCTGCGCGGTGCGGCCCTTGCTGAACTCCCACTCCAGGTCGCTGTGGATGGCGTCCACCCGCTTGGACACCTCGCGGACCAGGTCGTGGTCGACCTCCTTCGCCGCGAACGCGGCCTCGGCGCGGGCACGCAACCCCGGCCAGGCGGCCCAGAAGTCCCTGATGCCGGAGGACGGGTCACGACGGCGCGAGAAGATCATGGCGAGGGAGCTTACGGGCTCGGCTGCCCCCGCGGAAGGCCAGGCCGGACATTGTCGGACCGGCGTGTGATGCTGGGGCGGTGATCGTGGACTTCGAGGCCGAGCTGTGGCTGTGGGATGCCCGCCGCGACGAGAGCTGGACGTTCGTCAGCCTGCCCGCCGAGGCGTCCGAGGACGTCCGCGAGCTGGCCACCGGGCCGCGCCGTGGCTTCGGCGCGGTGCGGGTGAAGGTCACCATCGGCACCAGCACCTGGGCCACCTCGATCTTCCCGGACAGCGGGAGCGGCTGCTACGTGCTGCCGGTCAAGCGGGCCGTACGCAAGGCGCAGCGCCTCGACGTGGGCGACACCGCCGCGGTGCGGGTCGAACTCGTCGACCTCTGAGACCGCCCGGCGCGGTTCAGTAGATCCGCACCAGGGTGAGCCCGACGAAATAGGCGGCGCCCGGACAGAGCAGCAGGCCAGCGACCCAGCCGGTGAGCACGCCCAGCCCGATCCCGCCGTTGCGGCGCACCGCACCGGCGATGCCGTACCCGAGTGCGACGGTCGCCAGCACGGCCTGCCCGGAGATCAGCGCAGGGAGATACACGTCGAGTGGCGCGGGGTGCTCGCCGAAGCCGCCATCGACCGCCTCTTTCGGGTAGAGCAGGGCGAGCGGCCATGCCACCAGGATCGTCGCCAGGTGCGCGCCGAGCGCCAGTGCGATCCCGGCGCGGAGGCGGCGGCTGCGCGGTCCGGCTTCAGGCGGCGCCGGCGTTCGGCCGTGGTCCATTCACATGTCTCCTAGGCGTGGGTGCGATCAGCGTAGGGCGGTCGCGCCGGTGGGGCCATGGCCGTGCGGGGGACCGCGGCCGGTGGTTAGGGTCGGCGGATGGGTTTCTGGGAGATCGGCGCGCCGGGCGTGCTGCGGCTGCCGTCGGGGCGGTTGGTGCGCGGGCGCGGCCTGAGCCGGCCGCTGCCGGACGGGCCGCTGCCCGAGTACGGCGTCTACCTGCTCGGGCACGAGCCGCCGGGCACCGCCTGGGACGCGCGATGGGTGCGCTGGCCCGACTTCCGGCTGCCCGCCGACCCGGCCGCGCTGCCCGAGGTGCTGGCCGAGGCCCTGCGCCGGGCAGAAGG
Organism: Catellatospora bangladeshensis; assembly: GCF_016862575.1. Classification (GTDB taxonomy): domain Bacteria; phylum Actinomycetota; class Actinomycetes; order Mycobacteriales; family Micromonosporaceae; genus Catellatospora; species Catellatospora bangladeshensis. The sequence goes on from NZ_BONF01000047.1 coordinate 38,537, forward strand.
GAAGCGGGTCGAGTTCGCCTGTGCCGGTGGGCGCGGCCGGACCGGCACCGCGCTGGCCTGCCTGGCCGTGCTCGACGGGGTGCCCGCGGCCGAGGCGGTCGGCTGGGTGCGGGCCCATTACGACCGCCGGGCCGTGGAGACGCCGTGGCAGCGGCGCTTCGTCGAGCGGTTCGGAGCCGCCTGAACAGGGGTGTCGCCGGGCGGTGCCGGGCAGTACATTGCACGGCATTCGATCAACCTCGTATCGATTGAGGACACCCCCATGAGCGCCAACCTGCCCCTGCGCGAGCGCCGGATCGACGTCTTCTTCGCGGTCGTGTTCAGCGCGTTCACGATCACCTCGCTGATCGCCGACCTGATGCCGACCCTCGGCTTCGACTTCAGCGAGCCGTCGGACAACTTCATCCTCAACGCCAATCACTGGTACGCCCACGACACCGACCCGCTGTTCATGGACCCGCCGGTGTGGATGCGCATCGTGACCGGCCTGTCCGCGCTGGTCTACATGCCGTTCTACGTGGTGCTGGTATACGCGCTGCTGCGCGGCCGCAACTGGATCCAGCTCCCGGCGGTGATCTACGCGACGATGATCTCGACGATCACCGGGATCATCGTGTTCGGGGTGGAGTTCTTCGGCGAGCCGCAGTGGCAGACCCCGAACCCGGCCAAGTTCCTCGCCTTCAACCTGCCGTACGTGCTGCTCCCGCTGCTGCTCCTGGTGCGTATGCGCAAGCCGGAGCCGTTCACCCGCCGGTTCTGAGAGACTGGTGGCGGCGCGGCCGGCATGCGCTCGGCGGCGTCCCGGCATACGGTGAGGGCATCGATCTGATCCGATCCGGGAGGGAACCTGTGAGACCGCGTCACCACCGTGCGCTCGCCCTGCTCGCCGCCACCGCCCTGGCCTCGACGGTCCTCACCGCACCGGCGTACGCCGGATCGCCCTCGCCGCCGCCGTCGGCCCCGCCCAAGCAGCCGACCGCCGTCGGGTACGGCGGGGCGGTGGCCACCGTGGACGCCGACGCCACCGCGGCCGGCCTGGAAGTGCTGCGCAAGGGCGGCAACGCGGTCGACGCCGCGATCGCCGCGGCCGCCACGCTCGGGGTCACCGAGCCGTTCTCGGCGGGCATCGGCGGCGGCGGGTTCTTCGTCTACTACAGCGCCCGCGACCGGCGTGTGTACACCATCGACGGCCGCGAGACCGCGCCGATGACGATGACCGAGACCGCGTTCGTGGACCCGGCCACCGGGCTGCCGTTCGCGTTCCCGGAGGCGCGGGTCAGCGGCATCTCCGCGGGCGTGCCCGGCACCCTGGCCACCTGGGAGAAGGCGCTGCGCAGCTGGGGCACCACCGACCTGGCCGACGCGCTGCGCCCGGCGGCGAAGGTCGCCGACAAGGGCTTCCTGGTCGACAACACGTTCCGCACCCAGATCAGCGACAACGCGGCCGCGTTCGGGCAGTTCTCGTCCACGGCGGAGCTTTACCTGCCTGGCGGGCAGCCGCCCGCGGCCGGTTCGGTGTTCCGCAACCCGGACCTCGCCGACACCTACCGGCTGATCGCCCGCCACGGCACCGGCGTGTTCTACCGGGGCGCGGTGGCCCGCGACATCGTGGACACCGTGCAGCACCCGCCGGTGGCCGACGTGCCCGTCGGCACCTGGGCCTACCCGATCCGCCCCGGCACCATGGCGCTGTCCGACCTGGCGGCGTACCGGGTGCGCACGCCCGAGCCGACGCGGATCCGCTACCGCGGCTACGAGGTGTACGGCATGCCGACCCCGTCCAGCGGCGGGCAGGCCGTCGGGGAGGCGCTCAACATCCTGGAGCAGACCGACCTGAGCGCGCTGTCGCACACCGAGGCGCTGCACCACTACCTGGAGTCGAGCGCGCTCGCGTTCGCCGACCGCAACCGCTACGTCGGCGACCAGACGCCCCGGGCGCTGCTGGACGAGCTGCTGTCGGACGGGTTCGCCAAGGAGCGGGCGTGCCAGATCAACCCGGCGCAGGCGCTGGTCAAGCCGGTCGCGCCGGGTCAGCCCGACGGGACCTACACCGGCTGCGGCACGGTCGCGCCGGGCGCCGCCGTGCTGGAGGGCCAGTCGACGACCAACCTGACCGTGGCCGACCGCTGGGGCAACGTCGTCGAGTACACGCTGACCATCGAGCAGACCGGCGGCAACGGCATGGTGGTGCCGGGCCGCGGCTTCCTGCTCAACAACGAGATGACCGACTTCAACTTCACCCCGACGCAGGGCACCGCCCCGGACCCGAACCTGCCCGCTCCGGGCAAGCGGCCGCGCAGCTCGATGGCGCCGACGATCGTCCTGAAGGACGGTAAGCCGTTCCTGGCCGTGGGCACGCCCGGCGGCTCGACGATCATCACGACGGTGCTGCAGATCCTGGTGAACCGCCTGGACCTGGGCATGACCCTGCCGGAGGCGGTGGCCGCCGCGCGGGCGACGCAGCGCAACTCGGCTTCGGTGCTGGCCGAGGCGGAGTTCGCCCCGGACATCCCCGGGCTGACCGCGCTGGGTCACGTGTTCGGGCCCAGCCCGGAGATCGGGGCCGCGACCGGCATCGAGTTCCTCGGCCACGGCAGGCTGCTCGCGGCCGCCGAGCCGGTACGCCGGGGCGGCGGCGCCGCCGGAGTCGTGTGGCCGACGCCCTGACCGTGTCGTGACCGGAGCGCCGTTCCCGCACCCCCGTGCTGCGGGAACGGCGCTCCGGCCGTGCCGTCAGGCGCCGGTGGCGGCTGCGGCGATCAGGCGGGCCAGCTCGTCCGGCCGGCTGAACATGGGCCAGTGCCCGGAGTCGATGTCGGCGAAGTCGACGTGCTTGGCACGAGCGAGTTCGGGCAGGTCACCGGCGGCGATCCACTCTCGGGCCTGGTCGGGGGTGAACTCGGGGCAGATCATCAGGACCGGCACGTCGTAGCGCCGCTCGTCGGTCAGCCGTACCACGCCGGTGGCCACCTCGCCTGGGACGTCGACCATGGTGCTCGCGATGGCGGCCAGGGCCTGCTCGTCCAGGTCGGCGGTGTCCGCGCCCGCGAACGGGCCCCAGCCGGGGAACGGCATGACCCCGTTCTCCACCTCGAAGAAGGCGGCGTAGGGCTGCCCGTCGGCGTTGGGGAAGCCGCCGATGAGCGCGACCTTGGCGACCCGCTCGGGGCGGGCGTCGGCGGCCAGCCAGGCCAGGGTGCAGGCGGCCGAGTGGCCGACGACCATGGGGTTGCCGTCGGCCGCGTCGACGGCGGCGAGCACCGCCGCGACCTGGTCGTCGAGGGTGGCGTCAGTCGCGCCGTCGCCCTGGCCGGGCAGCGTGATGGGCACGGGCCGGTGGCCGAGGTCCGCCAGCGCGGGCGCGACGCCGTCCCAGGCGGAGCCGTCCAGCCACAGGCCGGCGATGAGCAGGATGTCCACGTCGGTTGCCTTTCTCCAGTGCGTTCAGATCACGTTCGGCGGCGACGGGCGAGGTCCCGGCCCCTTGAACGCGGTCACGAGCACCAACCTAGGCCCAATTCCGGACGATCGGCTTCCGGTACGCGAGGAGGTTGCCTAGTCTTCGGAACGTGTCGACCGAGACGAGCCCGACCGCGCGCGCCCTGCTCACGCTGGAGGTGCTGCAGACCCGGCCCGGCACGACCGCCACTGAACTGGCCGAACGCCTCGGCGTGACCGAGCGGGCCGCGCGCCGCTACGTCGGCATCCTGCGCGAGGCGGGCATTCCGGTCGAGTCGGCCCGCGGCCCGCACGGCGGTTATCGGCTGCGGCGCGGGGCACGGCTGCCCCCGGTGGTGTTCACCCAGGCCGAGGCGCTGGGACTGGTCATGGCGGTGCTCGACGGACATCCGGCGGCGGCCGACGCCGACGACCCGGTCGGCGCGGCGCTCGGCAAGGTGATCCAGGCGCTGCCGGAGGGGATCGGCCGCCAGGCGGCGGTGCTGCGCGAGCACGCGGCCGCCACCCCGGACCGGTATCCGGCCCGGCCCGAGCCCGCCACGACCAGCGCGCTCGTGGCCGCGTCGGCCGCGCGGCGGCGGGTGAGCGTGACCTACCGCAGCGAGAGCGGCCGGGAGTGGGACGCCGACGTGGACCCGTGGGCGGTGGTGGTCCGGCACGGGCGGTGGTACCTGCTGTGCCGTTCGCATCGCGCGGACGCGGTGCGCACCTACCGCATCGACCGGATCCGCGCCGTGCGGCAGACCGGCGGCCTGTTCGTGCCGCCGGACGATCTGGACCCGGTCGCCGCGCTGGAGGACAACCTCGGCGTCGGCTGGGAGTTCGCCGTCCGGGTGCGCTTCGATGCGCCGACGGACCAGGTGGCGCGGTGGATCCGGCCGCCCATGGGACGGCTCGAACCGGACGGGGACGGGTGCGTGCTCGTCGGCAGCACCAGCAACCCCGCGATGTACGCGCAGGAGTGGCTGGCGACGGTGCCCCTGCCGTTCCGTGTCGAGCAGGGCCCGGAGCTGCGCGCGGCGGTCGCCGAGGTCGCGGCCCGGTTCGCCGCCGCCCTGCGCCCGCCGGAGGACGCCTGAGCGGCGAGCAGGTCGGCGAAACCGCCGAGCCGGACCGGCGCCGGGCGAGATCATGACAACGTGACGGAACAGCCGATCGGGGACATGCCGTGGTGAGCCGGCCGAACACGGCCTCGCTGCCGCCGCGGCCCGGCCCGTCGCCGCGCGTGTCCATCCCGGTGCCGCACGTGTCGTTCCCGCTGCAGCGCTTCCTGGCCACCGAGGCCGGCGGCGGCCTGCTGCTGCTGATCGCCACCGTGCTGGCGCTGATCTGGGCGAACATCCCCGGCGGCGGGTACGAGGAGTTCTGGCACACCGAGGCGTCCGTGCGCGTCGGCGACCTGGCCATCGACCTTGACCTGCGGCACTGGGTCAACGACCTGGCGATGGCGCTGTTCTTCCTCACCGTCGGGCTGGAGATCAGCCGTGAGGTCACCGTGGGGGAGCTGAGACGGCCGCGCACCGTGGTGGTGCCCGTGCTGGGCGCGATCGGCGGCCTGGTCCTGCCCGCGCTGATCTACGTGGCGTTCAACCCGTCCCCGCCCGCGCTGCACGGCTGGGGCGTGCCGATCTCCACGGACACCGCGTTCCTGGTCGGCGTGCTGGCGCTGTTCGGGCCGCGCTGTCCGGACCAGCTGCGGCTGTTCCTGCTGACCCTCGCGATCGCCGACGACATCGGGGCGATTCTCGTGCTCGCCGTGTTCTACACCGACTCGGTGTCGGTGCCCGCGCTGCTGGCGGCGTTCGTGCTCACGCTGGCGCTGGTGGCGCTGCGCTGGGCCCGGGTCTGGCAGCTGCAGCCGTACGTGGTGGTCGGCATGCTGCTGTGGGTGGCGGTGTTCGTCTCGGGCGTGCACGCGACGCTGGCCGGGGTGGTGGTCGGCCTGCTGGTGCCCGCCACGCCCGTCGAGCCGGAGCAGGTCGAGCGGCTGCGCTACTTCGGCCGGGCGGTGATCGAGCGCGCCGACGCGGTGCGGGCGCGGCTGGCCGCGGCGGCCGCGCGGGCCACCGTGCCGCCCAACGACCGGCTGCAGGACGCGCTGCACCCGGTGAGCGCGTTCCTGGTGATCCCGGTGTTCGGCCTGGCCAACGCGGGCGTGCGGCTGGACGCCGAGACGGTGAGCCGGGCGATGACCTCGCCGGTGACCATCGGCATCGTGGTGGCGCTGGTGGTCGGCAAGTCCGTCGGCATCAGCATCGGCGCGGCGATCGGGCTGCGCACCGGCTGGGGCGAGCTGCCCGGCCGGGTGCGCTACGGCCACCTCCTCGGCGGCGCGCTGCTGGCCGGCATCGGCTTCACCATCTCGCTGTTCATCGCTGATCTGGCCTTCGACGACCCGCTGCTGCAGGCCGAGGCGAAGATCGGCGTGCTGGCGGGTTCGCTGCTGGCGGCGGTGCTCGGCTCGCTGGCGCTGCGCTGCCTCGGCGAGCGCCTGCCCCTGTGCACCGTCGACGACGACGAGGCCATGCCCGAGCTGCCCACCGGCCCCTGGCGCGATCCCACGCTCAGCGAGCGCTGAGGTCAGTGGTGCATCCCCAGCGCGCTGCGGAGCGCGGAGATCTCGACCTTGCCCTGGTAGAGCCGGCCGTCGGCGAAGAGGGTGGGGGTGCCGCGTACGCCCGCGGCCACGCCCGAGTTGTAGTCGGCGGCGATGGCGGGCTGGAAGGGCTGGGCGGACTCGCCGGTCACCGAGCCCACGCCCAGCATCGCGGCGTAGTTCTCCAGGTCCGGGTCGGTGAGCCGGCTCTGGTGGGCGAACAGCAGGTCGTGCATCTCCCAGAAGCGGTCACCGGCGGCCTCGGCGGCCAGCGCGGCGGTCAGCGCGAACGGGTGCACCGTGAACAGCGGGAAGTGCCGGTAGACCAGCCGCACCATACCGCCCGACTCGTCGATCAGCCGCCGCAGCACGGGCGCGGCGGCCCCGCAGTACGGGCACTCGAAGTCGCCGTACTCCACCAGCGTGATCGGGGCGTCGGCCTGGCCGTAGACGTGCCGGTCCAGGTCGACCGCGACGGTCTCGGTCACCCTGCCAGACTAGATCGACTGGGCGGTCACGCGTCGGCGATCAGCCCGGCGTAGTCGGCGGCGCGCAGCGGGTCCTGGCTCAGCGACGCGTCCGGCAGCGGCACCCCGATCGCCGCGCCCCGGCGGGTGAACACGACGCGCTCGATGCCGGCCCGGCTGGTCAGCGTGCACACGATCTGGCCGAAGGCGAGCACGTCGTCGTTGCGGCCGGTGCCCTCGATCGCGGCCGGGATCTCGACGTACGCGGTCACGCCCCAGACGTCCACCGACACCACCACGTCGCTGCCGGCCAGCGCGCTGCGCAGCCCGCGAGCCTGCTCGGCCTCGGTCGGCCCGGCCAGCAGGTCGGCCAGCAGGTGCTGCGGATCGGGCTCGCGGGGCAGCCGCCGCTGCACCGCGACCAGCGCACCGTCCCGCACCAGGTAGAGCCGCTCGGACGCAGGCCCGGAGGCGGCGACGGCCGGGGCGGTGGACGGGGTGCGGCCGGGCACGGGCTGCTCGATGACGCGCGGCGCGTCCTCGGTCGGCACCCCGCATCCGGCCGCGCCCGCCGTCGTGGCCAGGAGCAGCGCCGCGAGCAGCGAGCGCCACCGCGCGTTCCGGTAGCCGGTCATGAGGGCACCCGGGGCAGGACGACCTCGAAGCGGGCCCCGCCGCCGGGCCGGTCGGCGACCCCGGCCCGGCCGCCGTGCGCTTCGGCGTGCTGGGCGACCAGTGCCAGTCCCAGGCCGGTGCCGTCGCCGTCGCCGCGGGCGCCGGAGCGGCCGCGCACGAACCGGTCGAAGATCGCCTCCCGGTCGTCGGGGCTGACCCCCGGGCCGTCGTCGTCGACCTGGATCAGGTAGGCGCCGTCGCGGCGGGCCAGCCGCACCGCGACCACCCCGCCGCCGTGGCGCTGCGCGTTGTCGAGCAGGTTGGCCAGGATCTGCTCGATGCGGCGGCGGTCCACCTGCCAGATCGCGTCGGTGGCCGGAGCGGTGCCGACGAGATCGGGCGGCAGCCCGCGCGCCTGGCACAGCCGCCGGGCCAGCGCGGGCACGTCCACGGCCGCGCGGTCGGCGTGGCGGTCGCTGCGGGACAGTTCGATCAGGTCGGTGACCAGCACCTGGAACCGGGCCACCTCCTCGGCCAGCAGGGCGGCCGCGGTCGCGGTGCGCTGGTCGAGGTGCGCCCGGCGGCGGGCCAGCACGCTGGCCGCGTTGGCCAGGGTCTGCAGCGGCGAGCGCAGCTCGTGGCTGACGTCGGCGGCGAACCGGCGGTCGCGCTCCATGCGCCGGGAGAGCTGGTCGACCATCAGGTTGAACGAGGTGGTGAGCCGTTCCAGCTCCGGTTCGGCGGCCGGGTCGAGCCGGGTGCTGTGGTCCCCGGCGGCGATCTCGCGGGCGGCGTCGGCGATGGAGGTGAGCGGGCGCAGCACCCGCCGGGCGGCCCACGAGCCCAGCAGCGCCCCGGCCCCGGTCGTGACGGCCGCGACCATGGTCAGCACCAGTGCCAGCACCTTCAGCGAGCGGTCCAGCTCCCGCATGAAGTCGACCTCGTAGAGGTAGGTGTCGCCGCTCAGCGGCATCGCGACGACCATGGCCGGGGTGCCCGCGACGCGCACCCGCTGGATCGCCGGGCGGCCCTGCTCGGCGAGGCCGACCAGCTCCACGGGGATGTCCTCGATGGTGTTCGCGGTGTCGGCCTTGCTGGAGTACCAGCGCCCGTCGCGGCGGATCAGCGCACGCCGGTTGGGGCCGGTGTCCAGCGAGCTGAGCGCGGCCAGCGCGTCCGGCGGCTCGGCGTCCAGGCCGGCCGCCACGATCCGGGCGTCCTGCGCCACCGCGCGCACCGCCGACGCCTCCCGCTCGGCCAGCAGGAAACGCTCCGTGAGCTGGTACGACAGCACCCCCACCACGGTGGACGCGCCCAGCGCCCCCACCGCGAAGCCCGCGGTGACCCGTGCCCGCAGCCCCGGCCGCCGGATCATCGCTGCAGTTTGTAGCCGAGGCCGCGTACGGTCACCAGCCGCGCGGGGGCGCCCGGGTCGTCCTCCAGCTTGTGCCGCAGCCGTCCGACGTGGACGTCGACCAGGCGCTCGTCGCCGAAGTCGTACTCCCACACCCGTTCCAGCAGCTGCTGGCGGGACAGCACCTGCCCGGCGTGCTCGGCCAGCTCGCACAGCAGCCGGAACTCGGTGCGGGTCAGCGCCAGCGGCTGCCCGCGCAGCAGCACCTCGCCCGCCTGCGGGCGGATCTCCAGCTCGCCGATCAGCGTGGCGCGCGGACCGGCGCCGGCGGCCCGCGCCCGGCGGCGCAGCGCCCGCAGCCGGGCGGTCAGCTCCTTGGTGGCCACCGGCTTGACCACGTAGTCGTCGGCACCTGCCTCCAGCGCGGCCACGATGTCGTGCGTGTCGTCGCGGGCGCTGACCACCACGATCGGCACGTCGTCGGCGCGGCGCAGCTCGCGGATGCACTCGAAGCCGTCGATGCCGGGCAGCATCAGGTCCACCAGCACCGTGTCGGCGGGCTCGCGCCGCTGGCGCAGCAGGCCCTCCTCCGCGGTGGCCGCGGCGTGCACCGTGTATCCCTCGTCCTCCAGCGCCAGGGTCAGCGAGAGGCGGATACGGTCGTCGTCTTCGATGACCAGTACGGCAACCATCCCCGCATCATCGCCCGGCGGCCCGGCGCGCGGCCAGTGGCAGCCAGCCCGGCTCGTGCCCGCCGGGGCGGGTGTGGCCGGGCGCGGCGGGCAGCCGCCGGGTGCGGGTGGCACGTGCCCCGGTCGTGGCCGGGCCGGGCAGCGGACCGGCGTCGGGCAGCGCCGCGCCGCGCGCGCGGACCGCGTACAGCAGGCGCTGTGCCCAGGTCTCCGGCGCGACGGGCGGGTCCGCGTCGCGGGCCAGCGGCGCGGGGCCCCGCAGTCCGGCGGCGCGCGCGACGGCCTCGGCGTAGGCGACGGTGTCGTGCGGGTTGACCACGATCGCGCCCGGCAGCGCGCCCGAGGTGCTGCTCGACTCGCTGGTCACGACGGTCGCGCCCAGGTCGCCGTGGGCGGCGGCGAACTCGTGGGCGGCGGCCACGGCGCCGTGGTGGGTCGGCGTGGCCAGCATCCCGTCGCAGGCGAGATAGAGCGCGGTGAGGTCACGGCGGTCCGGATCGCTGCGTACGTAATGGACGACCGCCTGCCCGACGCTGGCGTGACTGCCGTTGATCTTCGCGATGAGGCGCTCGGTCCGCTCGCGCTGGGCGTGCTCGGCCGGCGTACGCGGCTGCCCGCATGCCACGTGCAGCAGCGTGACGGTGCCCGGGGCCGGGCGGTGCCGGGCCAGGAAACGATCGAAGGCGTGCAGGCGCTGCTCGACGCCGTCGGCGGGATCCCAGCCCGCCACCGACAGCAGCACCGGGCCGGTCACCCGCAGCGCCGCTCGCAGCCGTGCGGCCAGGGCCTGCACCTGCGGTGACGCGGCGAGCCGGCGGACCGCGGCGGTGTCGGCGGGCAGCGGGTACGCGACCACGCGCACCCCGCGGTGCCCGGCGGCGATGCGATCGTCGCGGACCGGCAGGCCGTGCACCCGCCCGGCCAGGTCCAGCAGGTTGTCCACGGCGCGCGGGTGGGGCAGGGCGACCACGTCCGCGCCGAGCAGCCCGGACAGCAGTGCCCGGTGCTCGGGCAGCCGGGCGTAGGTCTCCGCGGGCGGGAACGCGCAGTGCAGCTGTACCGCGATGGTGAGGTCGGGCCGCAGGCGGCGCAGCATGCGGGGCAGCAGCTGCAGCTGATGGCCGTGCACCCACACGGTCGCGGCCCCGGCGGCCGAGGAGGCCACCGCGGCGGCGACGCGGCGGTTGACGGACAGGTAGCTCTCGAACCAGCCGGGCGGGAAGTCGGCGGGCTGGTGATGGTCGAGGGAGTGCAGCAGGCGTGCGCCCAGTGCCGCGGCGTCCGCGCCGGGCGGCGGCGCGACCCCGATCACGCCCTCGCCCGCGCCCCTGCCGCAGGCCGGTGCCCAGGCGCCGGACTGTGCCGCGACCAGCGGCCGGAGCGACGCGAGCGCGGCGTCGACGGGCTCGCGGGCGTCGTCGGGATCGGTCGGCGGCAGCCGGTCGGCCGCCACGACGAGGCCGTACCGTCGCCCACGCGTCATCGCGCACCTCCCGTGGCTGGGGAATCGAGGATTCCCGGACGGTACGGCGGTAATCCCGCGGATTCATGACAGTTGTGTGACAGATCCGTTCACGCACGTTCCGTCTCGGATTCACGCCCGGGCGGGCGTACGCCTACCGGGGGATCCCGCCGGGTGGGGCGGGCCGGTAGCGTCGGTCCCGGTCCCCGTATCGGGAGGTATCGGAATTGTCAGGCATGCCATTGCACGACCTGCGCCGCGTGCCCGACGAGACGCTGTTCGTCCGGCTCACCGTGCTGCACCGGGAGTTCCCCGCCGACTTCGACGCCGAGGACTACGACTACCGCCGTGCCATCTGGGAAGCGGCGACCAAGGCGCTGCAGGCCGAGATCCGCCGCCGCCGGGCCGCGCCGCCCGCCTGGTGGATCGCCGAGCACGGCGAACCCGCCGCGATCCGGCAGCGGCGCTTCGGCACGATCACGGTGTACCTGGTCGCCGGGGCGATGGCGGTGGTGGCCTCGGGCCTGCCCGCGCTGTCGGTGCTGCTCATGCTGACCGTCGCGGTCAGCGGTGCCGCCTGGCTGGTCCCCGAGGTGCTGCGCAATCACCGCCAGACCTTCCTGCGGCCCATCCCGCGCCCGCGCATCCCCCCCGCGGTGACCGCCCCTCCGTCCGGCCGCCGCCACCCGGCCACGTAGTCTGCACAATGTGGACGGACGGTCTGCCGACACTCCTCATGCGAGGGAACAGGCCAGTTCGGGCGCGCGGTAGCGTCAGCGCCACGGGGCCGTTCGAGGAGGTTGTGTGGGCATCGGCGGTGCCGATCCGGTGGGCGAGATCGCCCGCATCGTCGCGGACCTGCACGTACGCGACCTGGTGCAGGCGTACGACGTCGACTACGACGTGCCCTTCCGGCACGGCCTGGCCGGCGGCGTGCTCCAGCTGAAGCAGGCGTTCCGGCCGGTGCCCGGCGCGGGCGCGGGCCGCCTGGCACGCCGCGTCGGCGCCTACTGGTGCGACATCGTGCGCGCCGACGTCGAGCTGGACCTCCAGCAGGGCCTGGCCCTGGTCGACGCGTCGCGCGCGGACGCCGCCCGGCTCACCGAGCTGCTCGATCCCTCCGATGAGGACCTGTTCCCGGCGTACGCGGCGGCCCGCTGGCACGACGGCGCGGGCCGGGTGCTCTACCGCAGCGGCAGCCACGCCCGGGGGCGTATGCACTTCACCACCGGCCTGGAGGTCGCCGAGCGGCACGGCCTGTGGTGGTGCCTGCCCGACCAGCGCTCCAACGTGCTGCGGGCGCGGCTGGAGGAGGCCCGCCAGGCCGCGCCGGAGGTGATGGCCCGGCGCACCGCCGAGATCATCGCGGAGATGGCCGCCGAGGCGGCGCGCTGCGAGCAGGCCGCCGACGAGGCCGGGGTGCCGCGCGACGGGAACGCCCTGCCGCTGGACCGCCGCTGGCGGGAGTTCCTGCGCGGCTACTCCAACGTGCTGCACAACCTGTCGTTCGCGCTGCACCACGACCGGCAGCCGGTGGCGGCGCTGGGCCGGTCGCTGCGCTCGCTGGCCGTCTCGGAGGCGCTGGGGGACAGCTACCGCCAGGCGCAGTCGCTGAACCACCAGGCGATCGTCATCGGCGCGCACCACGTGGCGCTCCACCGTGATCCGGCGGAGGCGGACGCGCTCTACCGGCGCATCCTGCACCTGCGCTGGGCGCGCGGGCGCCGCATCGCCCAGCAGCAGCTGGCCCGGCGCAAGGGCGGCTTCGAGGGCGCCGCGGAGCTGGCCGGGCTCCTGGCCGAGCTGGCCGCCGAGTCGGCCGCCACCGGCGGCGCCGCCGGTCTGGACATCGACCTGCGCTCCTTCACGGTCTCCTGCTACCAGGGCGTCTCCGCCGGGCTGCCGGACACCGAGGAGGGCCGGGCGGCCCGCGCCGACGCGGCCGGGCGCGAGCTGGAGATGGCCCGTTCGGTGCGGCAGGTCATCGCGCTGCCTGCGTACAAGCGGGCGTACGGCGGCGCGGTGCGGCCGGTGTACTCGCGGCGTATCGCGCACCTGATCGAGCAGCCCGCCACCGGCTCCGGCGACCGTGACCGCTACGAGGAGATCCTGTCGCTGACCGAGGAGTCGTCCGGCCGCGAGCTGCTCGACCTCATGTCGACGGCGGCCCTGCCGCAGCTGGACCTCGCTGAGGACGAGGAGGCCGCCCCGGCCGACGGGTCTGGGAGCGAGGCGGCCGGTGGCTCCGGCGAGGCGGCGCAGGCGGTGCCGTCTGCCAGGGGGCAGGCGGCGGCTGCGCAGCCGCGGGCCGAGCAGCCGGGAGGCGACGAGCCCGAGTCCGAGCAGCCCGAGAGCGACGGGACCCGCGGCGGGCGCCGCGACGGGCTGCGCCGCGCCGCCGACCCGGCGGAGGTGGAGGCCGACCGGGTCGCGCTGCTGGAGCGGGAGAGCCGGTTCGAGGAGCAGTTCCTGCGCCGCCCGCTGGAGGCCGCGCCGCACGACCCGGACGTGGCCCGCCGGGCGGAGATGTTCGTCATCAACCACCCCGGCACCGCACTGGTCCGCTACTTCACCTACGGGCAGGGCGCGGGCCTGACGCTCGGCGCCTTCGTGATCCGCGACGGGCTGCGCCGCCCGGTGGTGTGCGGGCCGTACGCGCCGGTGCAGGAGCTGATCAACGAGCTGGCCGCGCGGCGCTCGCCGCGCGAGGAGCACAGCCGCCGCATCTGGCGGCTGCTGGTGGAGCCGCTGCTGGGCGACCTCGGCGACCCGTCCACGCTGGACCACCTGGTGGTGGTGCCGACCGACGGCCTGTTCTCGCTGCCGCTGCACATCGCCTCCCCGGACGGGTACGCACCGGGTTCGGTGCCGCTGGGCGCGCAGGTGCCACTGTCGCTGTCGGTGAGCGTGACCGCGTTCGTCACCCGCGGCCGTTACCTGCTGCGCCGCCAGCGGGTCAGCGGCAGCGACGACCTGGCCGCGCTGGTCGTGGACGATCCAGTGATCAGCGGTAAGGAGCTGGTCGGCACCGGCTGGCCGGAGCACCGGATGCTGGTCGCCGGGCGGCTGCCCAAGGGGCTCGGCGTGGACGTGCGGCGGCACCGTGCCGACTGGGACGGCCTGGCCGCCGCGGTCGGCACCCGCCCGGAGTTCTTCGTGTACGCCGGGCACGGCCGCTATCTCGCCGAGTACGGCGAGCTGGGCCCGTTCCTGCAGATCGACGACCGGCACGGGCGGCCGGACCGGCTCACCCCGTTCGACGTGGCGCTGCGGCTGCGGCTGGCCGGCAACCGGCTGACCATCCTCGGCGCGTGCCTGGCCGGGCAGGGCGCGCAGACCACCGGCGGAGATGTGGTCGGGTTCGTGCGCTCGTTCATCGCCGCCGGTGCGGGCGCGCTGGCCCTGCCGCTGTGGCGGGTGCTGGACGGGGCGATGGCCGAGACCGGGCGCCACCTGCTGGCGAGCAGCCGGGCCGCCGTCACGCAGGACGGGGTGTTCGACGTGGTCCGGGCGCTGCACGAGCACTACCGCGCGACGGTCGCCGAGGGGGACGGCTGGATCGAGTTCATGCCGCTGGCCCTGTACACCTGACAGACCCGCCGAGCACGGCGGGGCGGGGGCCGGCCGGGTTCGGCACGTACCGACTATCTGGAGTGGATCCCCTGTGAGCAGGATGGTTCTGGACGACCTGTCCGACGACGAGCTGGCGGAGCTGACGGCGCTGGCCGAGCAGCACGACGTGGAGCTGATGCGGGAGGGCGACCGGGGCGAGCCGGTCACCATCGCGATCCTGGTGGGCAGCGCGCTGGCGATCGGCGCGGTGATGCACGAGTTCGAGCGGCGCAAGGGCGGTCAGGTGATCGACCTGCGCCCGGACGCGCCGAAGCCGGCCTACCGCGACAAGGACCTGCAGTACGGCCTGGTCATGATCCGTTCGGCGGACGGCGTGGTCCGGGTGGAGGTGCACGAGCCCAAGGGCATGCTGGGGCAGGTCCTTGACGCGATCAACGGCATCGTGGGCACGCTGACCGGCCAGGAGCCGGACGGCCTGCTGCAGCAGCTGCAGAACGCCGTCGGCGACCGCGCCACGGTCACCCGGGATCCCCGCGACCAGCCCTGAGCTTTCCGGCCGTGACCGAAGCTCTCGCCACCCTGTGCCGGGAGCTTCGGTCAGGCCAGCGCGTTGCGGTTGGCGGGCCGGACCGGCAGGCGCCGCCAGTTGCGGCGCGTCGTGCGGCGGCGCAGCGGGACGACGACCGCCCGGCGGCGCAGCCCGGTCCGCAGCACCCGCACCTGGCGGCGTACGCCGCGGGCCAGCTCCCGCCCGGTGCGCAGCCGCCGCCCGGCGTCGGCCCGCAGCCGGTCGGCGCGGCGGCGCAGCACGAGCAGCACCACGTACGCGCCCGCCAGCACGCCGCCGAGCACGACCTCCGACGCCGCCATCCGTGCCGCCCCTCCCGAGTGCCTGCGAACGGTGTCCCCCCATCGCACCAACGACAAACACCGATGGCGGTTGTTTCCTTCCCGAGAACGGTTCGCGGGGTCACCCGGGCGGCGTGACGGGGCGCACTCTTGCCCTGACACCGGCGGCAATGTTTAGCGTGGTCCGGGACAGGGGTGAGGGGGACGGATGCGGATCGGCGAGCTGGCCCAGCGGGCCGGGACGAGCACCCGGACGCTGCGCTACTACGAGGAGCACGGGCTGGTCCGCTCGCAGCGGGCGGCCAACGGCTACCGGGCCTTCGACGAGGCGGAGCTGCGGGTGGTCCGGGAGATCCGGGAGCTGCTCGCGATCGGGTTCGACCTGGAGGACATCCGGCCGTTCGTGGCGTGCCTGCGCGCCGGGCACGACTCCGGCGGGGTCTGCCCGGACTCGGTGGCGGTGCTGCGCCGCAAGCTGGCCGAGGTCGACGCGTACCTCGACCGGCTCGGTGCGGTGCGCGAGCAGCTGCACGGCCAGCTCACCCAGGCGATCGCCCGACGGGAGAAGGCATGTCCGAGAAGATCCAAACCGCCGACGGGGTCCTGACCGTCACCGACGACACGTTCGCCGAGCTGGTGTTGCGTGCCGAGCGGCCGGTGCTGCTGGACGTGTGGGCCGAGTGGTGCCCGCCGTGCAAGGCCATCTCGCGCACGCTGGCGGAGCTGTCCGCCGAGTTCGCCGGCCGGATCACGGTGGCCGCGCTCGACGCCGACGCCAATCCGGCGACCGCGCGGGCGTACCGCGTGCTGTCCATGCCGACGCTGCTGGTGTTCCGCGGCGGAGAGGTCGTCGCGTCGTCGGTCGGCGCCCGGCCGAAGGCGGCGCTGCGCGAGTTCCTGGAGCGGCACGCCACCGCCTGACCTCGGCTTTGACATGATCAGCTGATGGGGCAGGCGTACGCGGTCACCGCCGAGTTCTACGACCTCCTGCAGGCGGCCGAGCAGCTCGGCGTGACCGAGCGCCTGCTGGACCGCTGGCTCGGGCAGCCCGAGGTCGGCGTGCTCGACGTCGGCGCGGGCACCGGCCTGGCCACCGCCCGGCTCGCCGCCCGCTGCGCCGTGCTGGTGCACGCGGTGGAACCCGCGGCAGGGATGCGGGCGGTGCTGCTCAGCCGGCTCGCCGGGCAGCCCGACCTGCTGGCCCGGGTGCGGGTGCACGCCCGCGGGGTGCAGGAGCTGGGGCTGCGCCGGGTCGCGGACTTCGGCTGGTGCCTGAACACCATGGCGGGCCTGGCCGCCGACGAGCGCGCCGGGGCCCTGGCCGCGCTGGCCGGCGCGCTGGTGCCGGGCGCGCGCCTGGTGGTGCAGCGCCCGCCCTCCGAGGCTGCCGACGCCCGCCGGGACCTGCCGTCCTGGCGACTCGGCGGTGACCTCTACACCGGCGAGGTGACGACGGTCCGTACCGGCCCGCGCGGGGTGCGCTGGCGCTTCGACTACCGGGTCAGCCGCGACGGGGCGCTGGTGCGGGAGGCGTCCGAGGTGTTCGACGGCCACCTGGCCAGCGAGCCCGAGTTCGACGCCGAGCTGGCCGCCGCCGGGTTCGCCGTGGTCGCCGCCGACACCCCGGACATCGTCGTCGCCCGGCGCAGCTGAAACCCGGCGGGGTTAGGAAGGTGCCCTTCCTCTACGGAAAACGATAAGAAGGTGCCCTTCCTTTACCAGGTGAGGATGCCGAAGAGGCCGCCCTGGGGGTCGGTGAGGATGGCGAGGCGGCCGTCGGAGTAGTCGCCGCGCATCATCTGGACGGCGCCCAGCTCGATGGCGCGGTCGGCACTGGCGTCGGTGTCGGCGACGCCGAAGTACGGCATCCAGTGCGAGGGCATGCCCGCCGCGCCGGGGGGTTCGAAGATGCCGCCGACGGGCTGGCCGGCGACCGAGATCACCGAATACACCTCGCCGCCCATGTCGCGGTCCTCGTGGCTCATCGCGAAGACCGCGCCGTAGAACTCCTTCGCGCCGGCCGGGTCCGGCGTGTACAGCTCCACCCAGCTCAGCGCGCCGGGCTCGCGCATGATGCCGACGCCGTCGTGCGAGCCCGGCTGCCAGGTGGAGAAGAACGCCCCGGCCGGGTCGGTGAAGACGGCGAGGGTGCCCTGCTCCATCACCGCGTCCGGCGGCACGATCACCTTGCCGCCGCTCGCCTCCACGCGCCCGGCCGTGGCCGCCGAGTCCTCCGTGCCGAAGTAGACCGCCCACGACGTGCCCCGGGCCGCGTCCGTGGCCGGGCCGATCCCGGCGGCCATCCGGCCGTCCTTGGTGAAGAAGCCGTAGCCGCCCGCCTCCGGGCCGAGATCCTGGTGCGCCCAGCCGAACAGCGCGCCGTAGAACGCCACCGCACCGGCTATGTCGGTCGTGCCGAGGTCCACCCACCGCGGGGCGCCCGGCTGATGTGTCAGCGTCATGGCCCCATCCTCACCCGCGTCGCCGGTGTGACGGCCGAGGTGACGGCCGTGTCATGTGACGGGTTCCCGCTGTTCGCGGTGGGCCGGTTCGCTAGCGTGAGCGTTCATGGACGACACGGGGGTCACGATCCGGATCGCGGGCGCGGAGGCGATCGACGCGCTGGAGCCGCTGTGGCTGTCCCTGCACGAGCATCACCGCCGGATCGCACCCGACCTGGTGATGTACGCCGACGAGCGGTCCTGGCCGCTGCGCCGCGACCTGTACCGGCGCTGGATCACCGAGCCGGGCTCGTTCGTCCTGCTCGCCGAGGATGGGCCGGAGCTGGTCGGGTACGCCTTCACGCACGTCTTCGACGGCCCGGACGACACGTGGGTCTCCGGGGACCGGATCGCCGAGCTGGAGACGCTGTCGGTGGCGGCGAGCCACCGGGGCCGGGGTGTGGGCACCCGCCTGCTCGACGCCGTCGACGCCCGCCTGTCCGAACTGGGCGTCACGGATCTGTACATCTCGACGCTGGCCGACAACCACGCCGCCGCGCGCGTGTACGAGCGGCGCGGCCTGCGCCCGCTGATGGTCAAGTACGCGCGCCTCGCCGCGTCGCCGCGCTTCAGGTCCGGCCACGACCGCGCGTAGGCACGTTTTCGCAGGTCACGGGTGTGGCGATGCCGGACGGGTCGATGTCTCCGCCATAGGATCTTGCCGATCCTGAGGAAAGGTGACATCTGGTGAAAAAGTCGGATCGGGTGGTCGCGGTCGCCGCGACGCTGCTCGCCGCGACCCTGACCGTGCCGCTGGGCGGCGCCGCGTCCTGGGGCGCTCGCGCGGCCGGGGAACAGGTCTACGCGTCGGCGGGCACGTACACCTTCGACATGCCGGGCGGCACGGCGGTGACGCTAGAGCTGTGGGGCGCGGGCGGCGGCGGGGGCGGCGGCTACGCGGGCGGCGCGGGCGGCGGCGGTGGGGGCGGCGGCAAGTCGCTGTTCACCCGGGGCGGTGGCGGCGGCGCCGGGGGCAGTTCCGGCGGCGGCGGGGCGGGCGGCGGCTCGGGCGGCGCGGGCCAGTACGTGCGCTGCGAGCTGCCCGCCGACCTGCCCGCGACGCGGCTGTCCATCGTGGTCGGCCGGGGCGGCAGCGGCGGCCGGGGCGCGGCGGGCGCGACCGGCGGAGCCCCGAGCGCACCGGGCGGCAACGGCAATGCGGGCCAGACCGCCGAGCCGGGCGCCGAGGGCGGCGACGGCGCCCTCACCGAGGTGAACGTGCTGCTCAACGGCGTACCGCTGCTGCTCGCCCAGGCCGCGGGCGGCAGCGGGGGACAGGGCGGCCGCAAGTTCTCCAACGGCGGACCGGGTGGCATGGACGCCACCGGCAGCCGTCCCGGCACCTCCCGCCCCGGCGGCCTGGGCAGCACCGCGCCCGGCGACGGCGGCGCGGGCGGCACGATGACCGTGGCGACGGCGAGCCTGTGCACCGCCGAGGACGGCTCGGCGGGCGAGCCCGGCAAGGCGGGCACCACCGGCGCGGCGGGCGGCTCGGGCGCGGACGGCGCGTCCAGCGGCGACGGCGGCGCGGGCGGCACCGGCGCGACCGTGACCGGCTCCGGCGGCGCGGGCGGGCCTGCCCCCGACGCCGAGCACGGCGCGGGCGGTGCGGGCGGCTCCGGTGGCGCGGGCGGCCGGGGCGGCGACGGCGGCCGCGGCGCCTACCACCGCAGCCTCGCAGCCGAGGGCGGCTCCGCCGGCGGCAGCTCCCGCCCCGGCGCCACCGGCACCCCCGGCACCGACGGCTACGCCCGCCTCACCTGGTAAAAGAAAGGAAGGGCACCTTCTTAACGCTATGCGTATAAGAAGGTGCCCTTCCTAACGTGCGTCGTCTGTCGCGGCAGAAAGTTCCCGGCAAAGTGGTGAGGATGCACACGAACGTGGGGGAACCGCCGGTGCGGCGGCGGCGACTCGTGTGTCGCGGCGGTCCTGCCCGGACGCCGCCCGGCGCGCCGCGGGCGTGCCGTTCCTCCACACAGGAAGGGCACGCTGATGAGGTTCGGTGTGAAGGCCGGGGTGGTCGCCGTCGCGGCGGCGCTGCTGGCCGGGCTGGCCGCGGTGCCGGCCGCGGCGCACGTGACGGTGAACCCGAAGGAGGTCACGGCGGGCGGCTACGCCCGGCTGACGTTCCGGGTGCCGAACGAGCGCGACGACGCCTCCACGGTGAAGGTCGAGGTGGTGCTGCCCGAGGACGCGCCGCTGGCGAGCGTCTCGATCAAGCCCGCGCCCGGCTGGACGGCCGTGGTGGAGAAGCGCACGCTGGCCACTCCGATCAAGAGCCACGACCGGGAGATCACCCAGGTCGCCTCGAAGATCACCTGGACCGCGGACGCCTCCTCGGCGATCAGGCCGGGCCAGTTCCAGGAGTTCGACGTGTCCGCCGGGCCGGTGCCCGAGGTCGGCCAGCTGGTGTTCAAGTCGCTGCAGACCTACTCCAGCGGCGAGATCGTGCGCTGGATCGAGGAGGCCAAGCCGGGCGAGGAGGCCGAGCACCCGGCCCCGGTGCTGAAGGTGCTGCCCAAGGCGGGCGCGCCGAGTGCCCCGGCCCCGGCCGCCGCGGGCGCCGCCCCCGCCGGCGACGACCCCTGGCCGCTCGTCCTGAGCATCGCCGCCCTGGCCGTCGCGCTGGCCGCGCTCACCCTCGCCCTGCGCCGCCGCCCGGCCCCGCCGGCCTGACGGCCATACCCCCCAAGATCATCAGACTTGCCTGGCAACTGGGCGAACTCACGCGCAAGATTCGCCCGGCTGCCAGGCGAGTTCAAAGATCTTGAGGGGGTACGCCCGCCGCGGCGTCACACCGCGCGCAGGTGGCGGCGCGGGGTGGGGGTGCCGTCGGCGAGCGCGGCGGTGAGGTCGTCGCGGGCACGGGCGACCCGGGAACGGATGGTGCCGACCGGGCAGCCGACCACCTCGGCGGCCTCGGCGTAGGACAGCCCCAGCAGCTGGGTGGCCACGAACGCCTCGCGCCGGTCCGGGTCGAGCCCGCCGATCAGCTGGTCGAGCAGGATCTGCTCGTCGAACCGGGCCCCCGTTCCGGCCTGCGCGGCGTCGGCGACGCTCGCCCAGTCGGCGAGGTCGGCCGCGCGCGGGCGGCGCGACACCGAGCGCAGGTGGTCGACCACGGTGTGCCGGGCGATCGCGAGCAGCCAGGTGCGCGCCGAGGAGCGGCCCTCGAACGACGGCAGCGCCCGCATCGCCCGCAGGTAGGTGTCCTGGGCCAGGTCGTCGGCGTCGGCCGGGCCGGCCAGGTGCGCCACGAACCGGGTCACGTCCCGCTGGGTCGCCGCGACGAACGCCTCCGCGGCGCCGCGGTCGCCGCCCCGGGCAGCCAGGGCCAGCGCCGTGACGCGATCGTCGTCGCCGCCGTGGGAGCCGTAGGACATGACCGGAAGCGTAGCGTTCGCCGCCCGTCGATGCGATCCCCCCGGTGCGGGACGGCGCCGCAGGTCACAGCGTGGTCCGGGAACCAACTGGCGGCTACGGGCGACAATGTGTCGCATGGGAGTGGGCATGGATTGCGAGCAGGTACGCGAGCTGCTGTCGGCCCGCCTGGACGGCGAGGACGACCCGGCCGGCCGCGCAGCGGTCGACGCGCACCTGACCGGCTGCGCGGGCTGCGCGCGGTGGCTGGAGCGCGCCGAGTCGGTGACCCGGCTCGCACGTACGGCCGCCGCCCTGCCCGTGCCCCCGCTGCGCCCTGACGCGCTGGCCGCCGTGCTGGCCGCGGCCCCCGCCCCCGCCCCGGCCCCGAAGCGGCGCCGCCTGGAGGTGGCGCGGCTGCTGCGGGTGCTGCTGCTGGCGGTGGGGCTGGGCCAGCTGCTGCTCGGCGTCGCACAGATCAGCAGCCTGGCCGCCGCCGACCGGCACGCCCACCCGGCCGTCGGCTCGGTGTCGTCCGGCCACCTGTGGCACGAGTCGGCCGCGTGGAACGTGGCCATCGGCGCGGCGCTGGCCTGGCTGGCGTGGCGGCGCACCCGCCCCGCCGCGCTGCTGCCCGTGATGACGGCGTTCGTGGTGATGCTGACCCTGCTCACCGCCAACGACGCGCTCGCCGGCCGGGTCGAGGGCGCGCGGATCATGTCGCACGGCCTGGTGCTGGCGGGATACGGCCTGCTGCTGGCGCTGAACCTGCGCCGCTTCCGGGGTGAGGAGCCGCCCGGCGCGCGGCGGCGGCCGCCGTCGGCGTGGTCGCTGCGCGGCGGCGACGAGGACGACGGCCCGCTCGCGCCGGTGTACCCGTTCCCGGTCCGGGTCGCGGTCACCGAGGCACCCGTCCGAGTCGGTGGACACGGACGGGTGGATTCTGCCCTCCGGCGCGCCGCCTGACGGCGGTTCTTGTCCCACCCCTGCGGTAGACGTCGTGCGAAACGAAGTTGACGTCAACCTCGCTTGAGGTTCTACCGTGGCCAGCGGCGGCACCCGCCCGCCGTGCGCCCGTACACAGGGGAGAGGCAAGCCCGATGAGCATGGAGATGGCGGCGTGGAACTCGCTCTACCACGCCATGAACGCCCAGGACGAGAAGCGGCCGTTCTCGCGTGCCACGCTGAAGCGCATCCTCGGCTTCGCCCGCCCGCACCGCGGGCAGCTGCTGGCCTTCCTCGCGCTGAGCGTGGTCGGCGCGGTCCTCGCGGTGGCGACCCCCGTGCTGGCCGGGCGCGTGGTCGACACCATCACCAACAACGGCGCGGCCGAGACGGTGGTGTGGCTCGCGGTGATCATCGCGGTGCTGGCGCTGGCCGAGGCCGGGCTGAGCCTGGCCACCCGCTGGCTGTCCGCCACCATCGGTGAGGGCCTGATCCTGGACCTGCGTACGGCGGTCTTCGACCACGTACAGCGGATGCCGGTCGCGTTCTTCACCCGCACCCGCACCGGCGCGCTGGTCAGCCGGCTCAACAACGACGTGATCGGGGCGCAGCGGGCGTTCAGCGACACCCTGTCCGGGGTGGTGGCGAACCTGGTGATGCTCGCGCTGACGCTGGTCGTGATGATCCAGCTGTCCTGGCAGATCACCCTGCTGTCGCTGGTGCTGCTGCCGGTGTTCGTGCTGCCCGCCCGGCGCATGGGCAACCGGCTCGCCAAGCTGGAGCGCGAGGCCGCCGAGCACAACGCGACGATGAGCACCACCATGACCGAGCGCTTCTCCGCACCCGGCGCGACGCTGGTCAAGCTGTTCGGGCAGCCGGAGCGGGAGTCGGCGGAGTTCGCGGCGCGGGCGCGGCGGGTGCGCGACATCGGCGTACGCACCGCGATGGTGCAGTGGGTGTTCGTCACCGCGCTGATGCTGGTCTCCTCGCTCGCCCTGGCCCTGGTGTACGGCCTGGGCGGGGTGTTCGCGCTGCGCGGCACCCTGGACACCGGCGCGGTGGTCGCGCTGGCGCTGCTGCTGGCCCGCCTCTACGCTCCGCTGACCTCGCTGGCCAGCGCGCGGGTCGAGGTGATGAGCGCGCTGGTCAGCTTCGAGCGGGTGTTCGAGATCCTCGACCTCAAGCCGCTGATCGCCGAGCCCGCGCAGCCCAAGCAGGTGCCGGACGGGCCGGTCTCGGTGCAGTTCGACGGCGTCGACTTCGCGTACCCGTCGGCGGACAAGGTGTCGCTGGCCTCGCTGGAGGAGGTCGCGGTGCTGGACACCCGGGGCGGGGCGCAGGTGCTGCACGACGTGTCGTTCACGGCCGAGCCGGGCCAGCTGGTCGCGCTCGTCGGCTCGTCCGGGGCGGGCAAGTCGACGATCGCGCAGCTGCTGCCGCGCCTGTACGACACCGACGGCGGCACGGTCCGGCTGGCCGGGGTCGACGTACGCGACCTGCCCCAGCAGACGATCCGCGAGACGCTGGGCATGGTCACCCAGGACGGACACCTGTTCCACGAGTCGGTGCGGGCGAACCTGCTGCTGGCCCGGCCGCAGGCCACGGACGAGGAGCTGTGGGACGCGCTGCGCCGCGCGCGGCTGGCGGACCTGGTCGAGGCGCTGCCCGACGGGCTCGACACGATCGTGGGGGAGCGCGGCTACCGGCTGTCCGGCGGCGAGCGGCAGCGGCTGACCATCGCCCGGGTGCTGCTGGCCCGGCCGCGTGTGGTGGTGCTGGACGAGGCCACCGCGCACCTGGACTCCACGTCGGAGGCGGCGGTGCAGGAGGCGCTGGGCGAGGCGCTGGCCGGGCGGACCTCGGTGGTGATCGCGCACCGGCTGTCCACGGTGCGCCAGGCCGACCAGATCCTGGTCATCGAGGCCGGGCGGATCGTCGAGCGGGGCACCCACGCGGAACTGCTGGCGCGCAACGGCCGGTACACCGAGCTCTACCGCACCCAGTTCGACCAGCCGGTGCCCGCGGCGGCCTGACCGGATGGCTGTTTCGCCAAATAAGGGTCTGTTTGTCCGGATTGTGCCACGATGAGGCCTGATCGAGTGGAGGCCTCGAATGACAGCAACATCGGCGCACCGACCCTGGTCGCCCACCCGCAGAAGCCTGCTCACCGCAGGGCTGTCCGCCCTCGCGCTGGTGACCACGGCGGCGGGAGCCGTCGCGGCTCCCGCCGCACCGCCCGTGGCACCCCCGCCCGCGAACGGCCTCGGACACCTGGACCCGCCCTTCGGCGCCAACGGGACCGTGGTCACCACCTTCCCCGACCTCGCGTCGGGCGCGAGCGCGATCGCCGTACACGGTGACGGGTTCGTCGCGGCAGGAGGGTCGCTGCAGGACGACTCGCCGGACTTCCTGCTCGCCCGCTACCGCGCCGACGGCAGGCTCGACCGCCGGTTCGGCACCGGCGGCCAGGTGGTGACCCCGTTCTCGGCGGTCGCCGGCGCCGGCGGCGCCGAGGGCGTGGCGGTCCAGCGCGACCGCCGCATCGTCGCGGTCGGCACGGCCGGGCTGGGCACGGACAGCGACATCGGCTTCGCGTTCGCGCGCTACCGCGAGGACGGCAGGCTGGACCGCGGCTTCGGCGGCGGCGACGGCATCGCGGTCCTGCCGGTCGGCCCGGCGGGCGACTCCGGCGCCGCCGACGTCGCCGTGCAGCGCGACGGCAGGATCGTCGCGGTCGGTGGCGCGAACGACGCCGCGGGCAACGCCGTCTTCGCGGCGGTGCGGCTGCTGCCCGACGGCAGGCCGGACCCCTCCTTCGGCGACGGCGGCACCGCCCTCGTGCTCATCCCCGGTGGCGACGCCGCGGCGTCCGCGGTCGCCCTGCAGCCCGACGGCAGGATCGTGCTGGCGGGTACGGCCATCGGCCCCGGCCTGACCGGCCAGCAGTTCGCGGTGGTCCGGCTCACCGACCGCGGCGTGCCCGACAGCACGTTCGGCGAGGACGGGATCGCGGTCGCGCAGAACCAGCCCGAGCAGGGCAAGGGCGGCGCGGAGGACGTGGTCGTCGGCCGCGACGGCCGGATCCTGGTCGCCGGGCTCGGGCAGAACGCCGCCGGGCAGGGCGCCTTCGGGCTGGTGCGGTTCCTGCCGGACGGCTCGCCGGACCCGTCGTTCGGCGGCGGCACCGGCCTGGTGCTGACCGAGTTCCCGGAGGGCGAGTCGGTGGCCGCGAGCGTGCTGCTGCGGCGCGACGGTCGCATCGTCGCGGTGGGCAGCGCCGGGTTCCCGTCGCGGTTCGCGCTGGCCGGATACCTGCCCGACGGCACCCTGGACCCGGCCTTCGGCAGCTGCGGGCGTACCACGACGGTGATCGGCGAAGGGTCGGGCGCGACCGGCGCGGTGCTGCTCGACCGGGGTGCGGTCGTCGCGGCCGGATCCACGTTCGACAGCACCCAGACGAACGGCGGCTTCGCGCTGGCCCGCTACCTGGGCGACCCGCGCCGGCCCCAGCGCCCGGCCGAGGCCGCCGCACCGGTGGCAGCGGGCCTGGCGGCACCGGTCTGCCTGGGCTAGCGGCCGCGGCGTGCCGAGCTGAACAGCCGCCGCAGGTGCAGGAAGCTCCCGCCGCGCTGCGTCGTCAGCGTGGCGGGAGCTTCCTGCACGCTGCGGTTCAGGCGTAGGCGGTGCCGCCGTCCGCGGCCAGGGCCTGGGCGACGTGGGCCAGGTTGGCCTGCCACTCCTCGACCGGGGCCTTCGGCAGCACGTCGTCCCAGATGGCCAGGCATGCGCCGCGCAGCTGCAGCATGCCCTCGGGCCGGGCGATGAACCAGATGTGCAGGTGAGCACCGCCGTCGCCCCACCGGTTGACGTGCACCCGGGCGATGCCGCCCAGCGACAGGATCGCCCTCTCGATGCGCTGCATGAGCGGGCCCAGCTCGGCGGACCGCGCGGCGGGCAGGTCGAGGAGGTCGTGGTGGCCGCGCGGGTGCAGCATCACCAGCAGCGGCAGGCCGGACGGGTCGCCGACGTGGGTCACCACCCAGTGCTCGTCACCCCAGATGACGTTGCGCTCGGGGTTCTGGCAGCGGCGGCAGGTGTCCGGCCCGTCCTCGCCGTGGCGGGGCGGCTCCGGCAGCACCGGCGGCTCCAGCACCCGGACCTGGAACTCGCCCTCGAACGGGAAGACGTCCCAGCCGTTCATGGCGTTCTCGGGCAGGGGGATGCGCTCGCCGACGGGCAGGCGGGCGACGAAGGGATGCGGCGTCGAAGTCACCCGCGACATCCTCCCACCGCGGCCCGCCCCGCGCGGTCCCTCTCGTGCCTGGCGACGCCCCCGGTCGCGTTCGTGGCCCGCACCTGCCGCGCCGGCCGCCAAGATCGGTGTCTCGTGTCGAAACCTGTGGTCTGAGCAGAGGTTTCGACACGAGACACCGATCTTCGGGCGCCGGTGGGGCGCGGTGACGCGTGGCAGCGGCCGAAGGCGGTGGTGGGGTGGGTCAGCGGGCGGCGCGCTCGCGGCGGTCCGGTTCGGTCACCGTGCACTCGGAGCGGAGCGGAGCGGACGTCAGTCGCCGGCCTGGTCAGTGCACGCTCACGACGACCTTGCCGAGGGCGTGTCCCTCGCCAACCCAGGCCAGCGCCTGGGGCACCTCATCGAGGGTGAACGTGCGGTCGATGTGGATGGCGAGGTCACCCGCCACACACAGCTCGGCGACCGGTTCGAAGTGCGCCGGACCTTCCTTGACGGCGAGCACGCCCAGCCGGCGGTGCGTGAGCAGGCCGACCGCCGAGCCGATCGTCAGCACGCGCAGCAGCGCTCGTACCGATCCGCCGACGCACCGGTATCGGCCGCCGGGGGCCAGTGCCCGCCGGTAGGCGAACACCGACCGGTGCGCGACCAGGTCGAGAATGAGATCGTATGGACCGCTGCGAGTGAAGTCCTGCCTGCGGTAGTCGATCACCTCGTCCGCCCCGACCGACCGCATGAAGTCGAGCTTGGCCGCGTTGTCGACGCCGATCACCTCAGCGCCGAGTTGCTTGGCCAGCTGAATCGCGAACGCTCCCGAGCCTCCGCCGGCCCCGTTGATCAGGACCCGCTGCCCGGCCACAGCACCGGCGATGCCCTGGTGCGCGATGACGCCCGCCTGCGGAATCGTCGACGCCTCGGCGAAGGTCAACGCCGCGGGCTTGTGCGCCAGCGCCGACTCGGGAGCGATCGCGTACTCGGCGAAACCGCCCTTGAGCATGAGGTTGTCGCCGTACACCTCGTCACCGGGCCGGAACCGGGTGACGTCCGGGCCGACCGCGTCAACCCAGCCCGCGATGTCCGAACCGAGCACCCGGCGGGCCGGCGTGCGCAGCCCACCGATACGCGAGTACATCGGCGAGCCGAGCAAGGTCTCCCAGTCGCTGAGGTTGATCGACGTCGCCGCGACCTTGACGAGCACCTGCCCCGAGCCCGGCGCCGGCTTGGCGACGTCCTCGATCCGCAGCACGTCCGGCGGGCCGTAACGGTCGTACACCACTGCTCTCATCGGCAGACCCCTAATCCGTCCTGGGCCCGGCGGCCTCCCGGCCATCAGTAGCACCCGGGCACAAGCAGCGCCCGTCAGGGCAGGTCGAGTACCATGTCGACGCTCGGCCCGGCGGAGGTGGTGAACGTGCCCGCCTCGGTGAAGCCGCAGCGGCGGTAGAACCGGCGAGCGCGGTGGTTGTCCGCGTGCACACCGCCGAACAGCACGACGCGGTCGCGGCCGAGCAGGCGCACGGCCTCCCAGGTCGGCGGCACCAGAGCACCGGCGAGGCCGCGACCGTGCCAGGCGTCGGCGACACACGGCCCGAACCGGACGGTCCTGGTGGGATCCAGCACGATGCCGTAGCTCGCGTACCGCTCCGGTTCGGCGTCGGCAGGCAGGGAGAAGCTGAGGTCGACCACGGCGTCGAGCCGGTCGGCGCGGTCAGGATGATGGACGACGAGCCGCAGCTTGTCGTAGCGGCCGATGGCCTCGATCCACCCGGCGGCCTCACCCGCATGGTCGGCGTGGCCGTGCCAGAACCGGCGGCTGGTGTCGGACAGCCCGGCGAGAAACGACGTCAGCGCCGCGGCGTCCTCAGCTTGCAGCGCCCGGAAGGCGAACGCGGTGTCCGCCACCGTGAACCGCCGTGCCAGTGGGGCAGGATCAACGGCGAGAGCAGCGAGAACAGGCAACATCGCCGGAACCTCCACAGGCCCTGTCACGTGTTCGCGGGGCGGCGCGCGATGAAGACCATCTCGCGGCCCGGCCGGTCGGGTGCGCCACGCACCTCGTCCACGACGTAACCGGCCGCCTCCAGGGAGGCGGTCACCTCCGCGCGGCTGCGGAAGCGCAGTGTCGAGTCCGACGTCAGCACCGCGCCGTCGGCGTCGAAGACGTAGGTCCGCCGGAACGAGACCAGCTCACCCTCGACGGCGATCAGGTCGTACCAGGTGCGCAGGCCGCCGACGTCCGGCACGACCGTGTACTCCTCGGTCTGCTCGCGGATCCACTCCCGCCAGGCCTGCGCCGCCGGTTCGCGGGTCTCGAAGACCAGGCGCCCGCCGGGCCGCAGCGCGGCGTACGCGGCGAGCAGCACGGCCGACCATGCGGCGTCGGTCAGGAAGACCTGGGCGACGTTGCCGGTCATGGTCGCCAGGTCGACCTGGAGCGGGGGCAGGTCACCGCCCTGCCCGTGCACCCAGCGCACCCGGCCGGCGCCGGGTTTGCGCCGGGCGAGCTCCAGCGACGCGGCCGCCGGGTCGAGTCCGGTCACGGCCAGGCCGCGCTCGGCGAGCAGGCACGCGAAGGTGCCGGTGCCGCAGCCGATGTCGAGCACGGAGCGCGCCCCGAACTCGTCCGCGATCGCCGCGTAGACGTCCAGGTCGCCGCGGTCGGGATCGAGCGGGTCGTAGAGCGCGGCGAGACGGGGCTCGGTGAAGGCGGCATCGGGCATGGTCGCGACGTTAGATCCCGCCACGTGCGGCCGCCACGGGATATCGAGCCGGGTCCGCGGTTACGGGACGCCGGGCGGATCAGGACGGCGGCTCGGGAACGGTGTCCGGCGGGCGGCTGACGGCCGGTGTCGTGCCGCCCGCCGTCCCGGACGGGCCGGGCTGCTCGCGGAGGGCGCGCAGAACGCCGTGGTGGTGCAGGCGGCGAACCAGGCGGCGAGCGGTGCGGTGGCGCGCCAGCAGCACGATCACCTCGGCGAGCAGGGCGAGGCGGCGACGGCGGACGCCGTCCTCGGCGACCCGCAGCAGCAGCCCGCGCAGCCGCGGAGTCTCCAGGGTGGCGCGCAGGTCGGCGCGTACGACCGGGTCGTCGAGCGCGGCCGCGATGGTGACGACCAGCGCGGGCCGGTCGGCCAGCTCCTCGGCGACGGCCGCGACGATCTCGCGGCGGATGCGGTCGCTCTCCACGAGCAGCAGCACGGCCTCGCGGACCTCGGCGGAGTCCAGGGCCGACCGGATCAGGTCCACCGCGCGCCGCTCCTGCTCATGGTCCCCGGTCTCCGTGGACAGGGCGGCTAGCAGCGCGGACACCTCGTCGAGGTCGACGGCCCGCTGCAGTCCGGTGCGGAACTCGGGGTACTGCCAGGCGAACAGCAGGGCCCGGATCAGGTTGCGGTTCATGCCCGCTGGTACCCAGCCGTCAGGGTGGGGAAACAGGCCCGTCGAGCAGGCGAAGCGATCCACTTTCGATGGTGCGATCAGAACTTTCCGTCGACTGATCCGAAAGTATGGACACGTCGATGGAAAGTCCCTAGTGTGTCCGTCACGCAAGTGTTTCACCTTTGTAACCGGCGGCGCGGTTACCCTGGCCCACCCCCGGCATCAGGCGCGTCGGCGCGCGCCCTGCCTGGCCCATCCCCAGTCAGGAAGGGTTGGACGGCATGTCCAGAAGACATCCACGCATGAACATTCCGCTATGGCGTGCGGTCGCTGCCGCGCTTTTGACGGCCGGCACCGCGCTGGTCGGGGTCACCGCCACCACCGCGCCCGCGGCCGCGCACACCATCGATCCGACCAAGTTCCAGCAGGTCGAGCTGGCCCGCGGCGTCGCCGAGATGGGCGAGCCCATGTCGCTGGCCGTGCTCCCGGACCGCTCCGTGCTGCACACCGCCCGCAACGGCACGCTGCGCCGCACCGACGCCAACGGCGTCACCTCGGTCGTCGGCACCATCCCCGTCTACACCCACGACGAGGAGGGCCTGCAGGGCGTCGGCGTCGACCCCGGCTTCGCCACCAACCGTTTCATCTACCTGTACTTCGCGCCGCCGCTGTCCACCCCGGCCGGTGACGCGCCCGCGACGGGCACGAGCTGGTCGCAGTGGCAGGGCGTCAACCGGCTGGCCCGGTTCACCCTCAACGCCGACTTCACGGTGAACATGTCCAGCCAGGTCACGGTGCTGGACGTGCCCGCCGACCGGGGCCTGTGCTGCCACGTCGGCGGCGACATCGACTTCGACGCGGCGGGCAACCTCTACCTGTCCACCGGTGACGACACCAACCCGTTCGCCTCCGACGGGTACGCCCCGCTGGACGAGCGCACCGACCGCAACCCCGGTTACGACGCGCAGCGCTCGGCGGGCAACACCAACGACCTGCGCGGCAAGATCCTGCGCATCAAGGTCAACGCCAACGGGTCGTACTCGATCCCGTCGGGAAACCTGTTCGCGCCCGGCACCTCCGGCACCCGCGCCGAGATCTACGCGATGGGCTTCCGCAACCCGTTCCGGATGAGCGTCGACAAGGCCACGGGCGTGGTGTACGTCGGCGACTACGGCCCGGACGCGGGCACCACCAACGCCAACCGGGGCCCGAGCGGGCAGGTCGAGTTCAACCGGATCACCTCGCCCGGCAACTACGGCTGGCCGTACTGCACCGGCGCGAACACCACGAACGAGATCTACAACGAGTGGAACTTCGCCACCGCCTCGACCGGCCCGAAGTTCAACTGCGCAGGCGGCCCGACGAACAACTCGTTCCGCAACACGGGCCAGTCCACGCTGCCCGCCGCCCGCGCGGCCTGGATCAAGTACGGCGGCGACAGCGGCACGCCCACCGAGTTCGGCGGCGGCTCCGAGTCGCCGATGGGCGGCCCGGTGTACCGGTACAACGCGTCCTCGACGTCCACGGTGAAGTTCCCGCAGGACATGGACGGGCAGTTCTTCGCGACTGAGTTCGGCCGCGGCTGGATCAAGCCGATCCACGTCAACGCCGACGGCTCGCGGGGCACCATCGACGCGTTCCCGTGGACCGGCAAGCAGGTCATGGACTCCGCGTTCGGCCCGGACGGCGCGCTGTACGTGCTCGACTACGGCACCGGCTACTTCAACGGCGACGCCAACTCGGCGCTGTACCGCTTCGAGTACATCGGCTCCGGCAACCGGGCCCCGACCGCGGCCGCCTCGGCGACCCCGACCTCGGGCAGCGCGCCGCTGACGGTGCAGTTCTCCTCGTCCGGCTCCTCGGACCCCGAGGGCGGGGCGCTGACGTACTCGTGGGCGTTCGGCGACGGCACCAGCTCCACGGCCGCCAACCCGAGCAAGACCTACACCGCCAATGGCACGTACACCGCGACGCTGACGGTGCGGGACCCGCAGGGCGCCACCGCCAGCGACAGCGAGATCATCACGGTCGGCAACACCGCGCCGGTGGTCACGATCAACAGCCCCGGCAACGGGCAGCTGTTCGCCTTCGGTGACACGGTCAGCTACTCGATCGCGGTCAGCGACGCCGGTGACGGCACGATCGACTGCGCCCGGGTCAAGATGACCTACGTGCTCGGCCACGACCAGCACGGACACCAGATCACGTCGAAGACCGGCTGCTCGGGCACCATCACCATCCCGGTGGACGGCGAGCACGACGACGCGGCGAACATCTTCGCGATCTTCGACGCGGAGTACACCGACAACGGCGGCCTGACCACGCACACGCAGCACACGCTGCAGCCGCGGCACCGGCAGGCCGAGCACTTCGGCACCTCGTCCGGGATCAACACGTTCACCAAGGCCACGGCCGAGGGCGGCAAGACCGTCGGTGACATCCACAACGGCGACTGGATCTCGTTCACCCCGTACCGGCTGAGCAACGCCACGGGCTTCACCGCCCGGGTGTCCTCCGGCGGCGTCGGGGGCACGCTGCAGATCCGCGCGGGCTCGGCCACCGGGACCGTTCTCGGTACGGCGACCGTCCCGGTGACCGGCGGCTGGGAGACCTTCACGACCGTCACGGGCACCATCAGCAACGCGCCGAACAACACCACGCCGCTGTTCCTCACCTTCGCGGGCGGTACCGGGGCGCTGTTCGACCTGGACTCGTTCACGTTCACCACCGCCGCCGGGGTGGGCCCGATCAAGGGCCTGGCCGGCAAGTGCCTGGACGTGCGCAGCGGCGCCACCGCCGACGGCACCCAGATCCAGATCTACACCTGCAACGGCACCGGCTCGCAGACCTGGACCCGCAACGGCCAGACCCTGCGCGCCTTCAACAAGTGCCTGGACATCGCCGGCGGCGCCACCGCCGACGGCACCAAGATCCAGCTCTACACCTGCAACGGCTCCGGCGCGCAGAACTGGACCTACCAGACCAGCGACCAGACCCTGCGCAACCCGCAGTCCGGCAAGTGCCTGGACGTGTCCGGCAACAACTCCGCCGACAGCACGATCGTCCACCTCTGGACGTGCGTCGCGAACGCCGCCAACCAGAAGTGGACCCTGCCCTGATGAACCCGTTCCGGGTGGGACAGCCCCGTCCCACCCGGACCGCCGTCCCTGAAAGGAGCTCCGACGTGCGAACTTTCCTCAAGCCCGTGCTGGGCGCGGCCGCGGCCGCGCTCACCGTCGTGGCGATGACCGCGTGCCCGGCGGCCGCCGCCGACGCCCCGTACGACGTGCTGGTCTTCTCCAAGACCGCCGGCTTCCGGCACGACTCGATCGCCGTGGGCACCCAGGCCATCCGTGACCTGGGCGCCGCCAACAGCTTCACCGTCACCGCCACCGAGGACGCGAACGCGTTCACCACCGCCAACCTGGCCCAGTACGAGGCCGTCGTCTTCCTGAACACCACCGGCGACGTGCTCAACGACACCCAGCAGGCTGCGTTCGAGAGCTACATCCGCTCGGGCAGAGGCTACGTGGGCGTGCACGCCGCCGCCGACACCGAGTACGGCTGGGCCTGGTACGGCAACCTGGTCGGCGCGTGGTTCGCCTCGCACCCGGCGATCCAGCAGGCCAACGTCAAGGTCGAGGACCGCGGCCACGCCGCGACCGGGCACCTGCCGCAGACCTGGACCCGCACCGACGAGTGGTACAACTACCAGACCAACGCCCGCTCCACCGCGCACGTGCTGGCCACGCTCGACGAGTCGTCGTACACCGGCGGCGGCATGGGCGCCGACCACCCGCACGCCTGGTGCAAGGCGTTCGACGGCGGCCGCTCGTTCTACACCGGCGGCGGCCACACCCAGGCCTCCTACAGCGAGGCGAACTTCCGCAACCACCTGCTCGGCGGCATCCGGTACGCGGCCGGGCGCAGCAAGGCCGACTGCCGCCCCGAGACCGGCTACACCGCGATCTACAACGGCTCGACCACGGGCTGGTCGCAGGCCGGGCCGGGCAGCCTGACCAACTCCGACGCCACCCTGACCACGGTCGGCGGCATGGGCCTGTACTGGTACAGCGCCAAGCAGTACACCTCCTACTCGCTCAAGCTGGACTGGAGGCTCACCGGCGACTCGAACTCCGGCGTCTTCATCGGCTTCCCGGCGTCGACCGACCCGTGGTCGGCGGTCAACAACGGCTACGAGATCCAGATCGACGCCACGGACGCCGCCGACCGCACCACCGGCGCGGTATACACGTTCCAGTCGGCCAACATCGCGGCCCGCGACGCGGCGCTCAACGCCGCCGGCGAGTGGAACACCTACGAGCTGCTGGTCGAAGGCGAGCGGCTGCGCATCTACCTCAACGGCTCGCTGATCAACGATTTCACCAACACCAACCCCGCCCGTGACCTGGCCGGCTACATCGGCATCCAGAACCACGGCGCGGGCGACACCGCCGCGTTCCGCAACATCCGGATCAAGGAGCTGAGTGCCCCGCCGACCGGTGACGTGACCGTGCAGGCGGAGTCGTTCAGCACCCAGAGCGGCGTGCAGGCGTTCACCAAGGCGGGCGCGAACAACGGCCAGACGCTGGGCTACATCGAGCCGGGCGACTGGGCGTCGTACAGCAACGTGAACGTCGGCGGCGCGACCACCTTCCGGGCGCGGGTCGTGTCCGGCGGCGCGGGCGGCGGCATCCAGGTCCGCACCGGCTCCACGACCGGGCCGATCCTCGGCACGGTCGCGGTGCCCAACACCGGCGGCTGGAGCACGTTCGCCAACGTGCAGACCACGCTGACCGGGGTGCCGTCGGGCAACGCCAACGTGTTCCTGACGTTCACCGGCACCGGCACCGGCCTGTTCGACGTCGACGACTTCACCTTCGTGAAGACCGCGACGCCGGGCGTCGGGCCGATCAAGGGCCTGGGCGGCAAGTGCCTCGACGTCCGCAGCAGCGGCACCGCCGACGGCACCCAGATCCAGATCTACACCTGCAACAACTCGACCGCGCAGACCTGGACCCGCAACGGCCAGACCCTGCGCGCCCTGGGCAAGTGCCTCGACGTGTCCGGCGGCGGCAGCGCCAACGGCACGAAGATCCAGCTGTGGACCTGCAACGGATCCGGCGCGCAGAACTGGACCTACCAGACCAGCGACCAGACCCTGCGCAACCCGCAGTCGGGCAAGTGCCTCGACGTCTCCGGCAACAACTCCGCCGACAGCACCGTCGTCCACCTCTGGCAGTGCATCGCCGGCGCGGCCAACCAAAAGTGGACCCTGCCCTAACCAGCAAGGAAGGGCACCTTCTTAACGCTATACGTTGTAGAAGGTGCCCTTCTTAACGCCGCACCGTTAATCCGTTGCCCACGCCTCGGGCGCGCTGCCATCATCGTCGCCATGATTACCGCTGTACGAAAGGGCGTGCGCGCCCTCGCTCGATGAGCGCCCCGCGGCACCAGCGTGCCGCCTCCTGGCAGCGAGCGGCCGAGATCCGCGACGAGTGGGCGGCCCACGGGATCGCCTGCGGCCCGGCCGACCGGGCCCTCGCCGAGGACGCCGTCACCCGGCTCTACCACCGCATCGGCCGCCCCCGGCCGGAGTTCACGTGGGTCCGCTCGCCGCACGAAGCCCAGTCCCTCGTCACGCACCTGCCCACGCTGCAGGACCTGTACCGCTGGGTGAAGCATCCGCCCGTAGGGGAGCGGCCACCGCTGGCCAGCGACCTCGCCGCCGCCCTGTCCCACCTGCGCGGGGCCATGGACGACCGCATCAGCACACCGTGGTTCGATCCGAAGCCGCCCAAGCGGGAGAAGGACAAGCCGTGGCCCGACCAGGCGCCCGATAAAGCGCTGGACTTCGGCATCCCGTTCGTCGACATCATGCGCCGCCACGTGCGGGACACCCTGTACGCGCGGCTCGCCCACGGGTTCTACCTGCCCGGCAGGCGGTCTCTGGGCGCGCCGGGCCCGGTCTGCTGGTACGGCCAGCAGGAGGCGCACTGGATCGCCTACTACGACGCCTGGCGCCGCACGGGCCTGGCCGCCTACGGCTCCACACTCGACACCGAGCTGGACAACTGGCAGACGCTCGCCCGCAACGCGGGCTGGTTCTGGCCCGACGAGCACCGCTGCGTCATCTCCGAACGCCCCACCCACGGCACCACCTTCCCCGACGGCTGGACGATCACGCCGTAGCCGGTGCAGTTTCGGGGAAACTGCACCTTCGGCACCGCCGATTCGTGCAGTTTCCCTGAAACAGGGGGCAACGGATCGTCCAACCACGGCGGGGTACGGTGTCCGTCAAGATCCGGATTGGTGGGAGTGTGGGCGTGCGCGATTTCCTGGACGACGAGCGGCTGCGGGCATTCGGGGAGCCGGCGCGGATCACGGTGTGGCCCCACGAGGGCGCGCTGCTGTGCATCGGCGACCTGGAGACGCTGCTGCGGATCGTCGAGCGCGACGGCTGGTGCCACGTGGAGAAGCAGGACCGCGGCGGCCAGTGGCGGGAGCTGATGCGCACTGAGCAGCTCGCGGTGGCGCGCCGGTTCGTGCTGTGGGAGGTCGGCGGCTGGGTGCGGTCGGCGGCGAACCGGGGCCTGGCCACGCGCTCGCCCGAGCCGGAGCTGCGGGCCGGGTTCACGCTGACCGAAGACGGCGATGAGGTGGTGCTGAGCTGGCACGAGGCCGGGGCGGCACGGTCGGCCCGCATGCTGGGCGGCATCTGGCGATCCAAGGCCGTCCGCTTCTCGGCGTACGCCGATCTGCCGGAGGACGCGATCCTGGCGCGGTTCGGCGGGCCGCCGGTGACCGGCTTCGGCGCACGCTGACCGGTCGCGGAAGAGTCTGCCGGACGGAGGGCCGGCCGGGGAAGCATTTGCACCCGACCGGATGAAGACGGTTTGCCCGATATCGACAGCTCGCCAGGACAAACCCTAGATTTCCGGACATGGCTACGGAGATGCAGCTACGCAAACTGGACAAGGCTTTCAGCCACCTGGACGCCGACGGCAGCGGTTTCGTCGAGCGGCAGGACCTGAACAACCTCGGGGTACGCCTGCTGGCGAACTTCGGTACCGCGCACGACGCGCCCAAGGCGCAGCGCATCGCCGAGGACTTCGCGCTCTTCTGGCAGGAGCTGGCCAAGGCGCTCGACGTCGACCAGGACGAGCGGCTCACCCAGCAGGAGTGGCGGCAGGGCATGACCTCGGCGTTCGTGCACGGCGACGCCTTCGACCGCAGCTTCCGGCCCGGGGCGCTGGCGGTGCTGCAACTGGCCGACACCGACGACGACGGGCGAGTCAGCCGGGACGAGTTCGCCGCGATGCAGCGCGCGTTCGGCACCCCGGCCGGTGAGATCAACCTCGCGTTCGACAGGCTCGACGCCGACGAGGACGGCTACCTCACCATCGACGAGCTGATGGTCGGGGTACGCCAGTTCTACATCGGCGCCGACGAGACGGCGCCGGGCAACTGGTTCTTCGGCACCGTCTGACGTCGGCAGGATCAGCGCTTCGTGCCATGATCTGCGCTGGGACCGCAGATCATGGCACGAACTCGTGATCTCGACGGGCGGCTCGCGGAGGGCCGCCGGGGTCGGGGGTCAGGTGCGCTTGAGGTGGCCGAGGCCGCCCGTGGCCGCCAGGTAGGCCGCGATCAGGGCGGCGGCGAGCACGACCAGCGACGGCCCGAGCGCCTCGACGCCGGCCGCGCCCATCACGACACCGATCAACGCGGGGATGATCGAGCCGCCGAGACCGGCTCCCGCCATCTGCAGCCCGATGGTCCGGTCGGCATGTGCGGCACCC
Organism: Catellatospora bangladeshensis; assembly: GCF_016862575.1. Classification (GTDB taxonomy): domain Bacteria; phylum Actinomycetota; class Actinomycetes; order Mycobacteriales; family Micromonosporaceae; genus Catellatospora; species Catellatospora bangladeshensis. The sequence continues at coordinate 75,839 of NZ_BONF01000047.1, forward strand.
ACCCGCTCGGCCGTGAGAAGCGTGAACATCGGGAACACGGCAGCGGCGGCGAAGCCGATGACCATGAAGCCGAACGCGGCCAGCCAGCCCGGCCCCGGGATCGCGACCAGCACCGCACCGGCCGCCATACCGCCGATGGACCAGACCACGACCCGGCCCGGCATGAACCGGTGCGCCGCGAAACCCTGCAACACCCGGCCCGCGAACAGGCTGCCCCAGTACAGCGACACGCACACGCCCGCCGCCGCGTCGCCCATGCCGCGCCCCTCGGTGAGCAGCTGGTACGCGAACAGACCGGCCGCCACCTCCAGCGCGACGTACACGGCGATGGTCAGCACGCTGAACCAGACCTTCGGCAGCTTGAGCGTGTCCCGTGCGCGGACCGGCCCGGCGTGGACCTCGTGCGGGTGCGTCTCGTAGGCGGGGCGCTGCGCCCACTGCCGCGCGGTCAGCACGAACGCCAGCGCCAGTGCGGCCTGCCCGGTGGCGACGAGCAGGTAACCCGGCCGCCACGCGTCGGCGTACTGGATGGACGCGGTCATGATGAGCGGCCCCATGGCCACGCCGAGCCCGAAGAACGCGTGCAGCCAGTTCATGTGCCGAGGACCGAAGGCCGAGGCGGCGTACGCGTTCAGGCCCGCGTCGATCGCGCCGCCCGCGAAACCGGCCGCCAGCGCGGCGACCATGGTCACCCCGATCGCGGGGGAGAGGCCGTAGCCGAACAGGGCTGCGCTGGCCAGCGCGGTGCTGCCCGCGAGCAGCCGCCCGACGCCCAGCTTGGACAGCACGAACCCGGCCGTCACGCTGGACACCAGGTAGCCGCAGGTGGCCGGGATGAGCAGCAGACCGATCGTCTCGCGTCCCACGTTCAGGTCGGCGCTCATCGACGGCCAGGCCACGCCGAGCAGACCGTCCGGCAGCCCGAGGCTGATGAACGCGAAGTAGGCCAGGACCAGCAGGGACATGCGCACGGGGGTGACTGTGGGAGCGCTCACCCAGTGATCATGCCTCATTGCGCCGCCCTGCGGCCTCCGGGCTCGGGGCGGTGCCGGTGCGCGGGGTACAACTTGTGAGTTGTACCCACAACTCAGAAGTTGTGGCCCGCCGGGAAGAAGGTCCGGCTCGGCGGCTTGGCCTAAGGTTGGCCGCGGGCGGACCGGCCGGGTGCGCAGGAGGGTGCGAGACCGTGGAGGACGCTGAGCGGGTGGCCGCGTCGCTGACGGCGTGGCTCGGCACGGTGACGTTCGAGGACCGGGACGCCGACCAGGTCACGGACCTGCTCGTGCAGTCGGCGCTCGCGTGGGGCGCCGCGCAGGGCTGGCGGGTGTATCGCCGGGCGCGTAGCGTTGCGCAGCTGCCGCCGCCTTACGCCGACCGGCACTCCTGGGTCGACGTCGGCATCGCGCGGCAAGGGCTGCCGCCGATCGTGGTCGAGGTCGACCAGTCCGACCGCAAGCGCACCCTGGAGAAACTCCAGGCCGAGGCCGCGCAGGGCCGGGTCGCCCTCTGGCTGCGCTGGGGCACCGGACCCTTCCACCACCCGCCCGCCCCGGTATGTCTGGTGGCCTATCAGGTCACCGCCCGCAAGGACGCCACCGGCAGGCGAACCTTCGGGACACCGGCCGCCGAGCGGCCCGCACCCGTGCACAGCGGCGTGGAGCTGGGCGACGCGGATCAGGGCGACCTGTTCGCGTCTTAGGCGGCCGACGGGCGGCGTCCCCCCAGTGCGTCGTCAGTGACGGTGGTGCTACGCGGCGGGATCCGGTGCGTAGAGCCCGAGCGAGGTGACGTCCTCGATCAGTGTGGGGTCGACGCTCCATGCTCCGGCCACGCGCATCACATCGGTCTCGTCGGGGACGGTGCGCCACCAGGCGTCCCAGCCTTCGTCATCGAGCGAGTCAGGATCATGCGGGTAGGGCAGCGTCGCCTTGCCGAGGGCGCGTTCGACGTCGGTGGGCTCACCCCCGAAGTGGTGCAGCTCGCCGTCGCCGACGCTGTACGCCCGCAGCACCCGGCCGTCCCGTGCGTGTGCCCAGGCCGCGTAGCCGACGCCGCGATGCGTGCCGAAGAACTGGACCTCGCCGAGAACGGTGCTCAGGCTGGACAGCCTGCCCGGGAATCCGGCGTAATCGCTGATGAGCGGCAGGTGCCGGCCGTGCGCCAGCGTCCAGCCCGCCACCGGGCCGCCGACGTAGACGCCCTGGCCGTAGGCGCGGTCCGTGCCGTCCTCCCAGGCCATCAGCTGTAGACCGGTCAGGCCGAGGGCCGCCGCGACGTCGGCGGCGGACCGGTCGCGTACCGCGATCCAGACGGTCTTGTACCCGATGGCCATGACTACTCCTTCGTCGCGGCGAAACCTAACAGGTCAGGTACACCGCCACCGCCCGCTTCGGCGACGCGCTCCAGGCGCAGGCCCGCGTCCATGACCGCATCGAGCAGATCCGCGAGCGGTATGTGCCAGCCGCCGACCCGGGCCCGCACGCCGTTCGGGTTCCAGGTCTCGTAGCTGTGCGCGCGGTCGGCGTAGCGCTGGTCGACGACCACGCGCGGCGCGCCGCTCCAGTCGGCGAAGGTGCCGATGAAACACGGGTGCACGCCCAGGTGCACGAACCGGCCGCCGGGTCGCAGCACCCGGGCCACCTCCCGGATCACGGCGGCATAGTCGGGCACGTCGGTGCTGGCCAGGACGCATATCGCGGCAGGCAGGCAGCCGCCGGCGAACGGCAGCGCGGCGGCGTCGCCGAGCACCGACGGCAGCCGGGCGGCGGCATGACGCAGCTGCCCCGCGGACAGGTCGACGCCGATCGGGGTCCAGCCCAGCGCGGCGACGGTGCGCGCGTGCGCGCCGGTGCCGCAGCAGACGTCGAGGCAGACCCCGTCACCGGGCCCGAGCAGGCCGGCGAGCGTGTCGTGGACCCGTCGCAGGTAGCCGCCCGCGGCGGGTGACATGTAGTCGTTGTACCAGTCGGCGTGCGCGTCGTACGCGGCGGTCGTTCCGGTCCCCATGCTCCGACGGTAGGCCGGGTAGACCGAGGCGGCCGCCCCGTTCGCTCAGGGCATGCGTCGGTGACATGGACGTCCAGGTCGGCGGAGTAGGGTGCCCGGCGTCCCGGTCGGACCAGAGCAAGGAGCGCGCGTATGAACACGACCACCGTCCCGCACGTACCGGCGCTGCTGGGACACGGGGGGCTCGCCGGGACCGAGGCGCCGCTGCTGACGTACTGCGACGACGCGACCGGCGAGCGCGTCGAGCTGTCCGCGTCCGCGCTGGCGGGCTGGGCCTCGCGGACGGCCGCGCTGCTGCACGAGGGCTGCGGGCTGGGCGCGGGCAGCCGGATGGCGGTGCTGCTGCCGCCGCACTGGCAGACCGCGGCCGTGCTGCTCGGTGCCTGGTCGGCGGGGATCGCCGTGTCGTTTCGGCTGGCGGCGACGGCAGGGCTGACCCCGGTCGGCGACGAGACGGGGCCGCTGGACGCGGTGTTCGCCGCGCGCAGCCGGATCGGCAGCTGGCTGGAGGACGTGCCGGAGGCGCCGCACCGGTTCGCGCTCGGACTCGCGCCGGATGGCGCGCCGCTGGCCGAGGTGCCCGACGGCTACCGGGACTTCATCGCCGAGGTGGCGCGGTACACCGACAGCCTGCCCGGATACGCGCCGGTGCGGCGTACGGACGCGGCGAGCGCGGACGGCACCACGTTCCGGGAGTGGGGCGGGGTGGCGCACGGCCTGACCGAGCTGATCGACCTGCGCCCCGGCGAGCGGCTGCTGGTCGACGCGGGCCGCTACGAGCATCCGGTGCAGTGGCTGCTCACGCCGCTGGCCGCCGGTGCGTCCGTCGTGCTGTGCGCGAACCTCGACCCGTCCGGCCTGCACGCCCGCGCGGCGGCCGAGGGCGCCGACCGCGTCCTGGGCGTCGGTCGGGCGTAAGCGCGGCCGGACAGCCGGGTGCGGTCGGGCTCCAAGCGTCAGGCAGCCACGCCTGGAGAAGGTGCCGCCGTGCCCTGCCACGACCTGATGGAGCCCGTGCGCGCCATGAGGTCCGTGGCGAAGCACACCACGCGATACGCGGGGTCGTCCCACTGCTCCTCGGTCGGCAGCACGTACGACGTGCCGATGTGGGCCGCGGCGGCGGGCGCGTAGCTGCGCAGGAGGTCGGCGCAGCGCTCGCTCCAGCCCTCGCGCCTCGGCGCTCCGTCGGCGTTTCGGAGGATGAGGTCAGCTCCAGATGCGGTCGGCGTAAGCGAGGAAGTTGGCACCCATGATCTTCTCGATGCGGGTCGAGGAGAGACCGCGCTGCTCCAGCAGGCGGATGAGCTTGTGGAACTGGTCCACGCCGCGCAGGTCCTCGACGAACGGGAAGGTGTCGGCGCGCTCGCCGGCCGCGCCGACCCCGGCGGCCTGCCGGTGGGCGACGTGCTCGGCGAGCCGCGCCCGGTACGCGTCGAGGTCGTCGATCGAGGTCACCGTCCCGTCGGTGCCGATGCCGACGGCGTCCTCGCCGCACACGTTCACCGCGTGCAGGATGTGCTCGACGACGTCCTCGGCGCGGGCGTGTCCCGTCGCGTTGACGAACGGCATGAAGTAGATCCCGACGAACCCGCCGCGCTCGGCGACCAGGCGCAGCTCCTCGTCGGTCTTGTTGCGGGGCAGGTCGACCAGGGCACGGCAGCCGGTGTGGTTGATGGACACCGGCAGCGTGGCCAGGCGGGTGGCCTCCAGGCAGGTGTGCTCGCCGCTGTGCGACAGGTCGACCATGATGCGGCTGTCGCACAGCGCTTCGACGACCTCGCGCCCGAACGCGGTCAGCCCGCGGTTCTCCGGTGCCATGGAGCCGTCGCCGAGGTGGTTGGCCTGGTTGTAGGTGAGCTGGATGACGCGTACGCCCAGGTCGTGGAACTGCTTGACGCGGGTGAGGTCGTCGCCGATGGCGACGGCGTTCTGGAAGCCGTAGATGATGCCGACGCGGCGGTCGCGGCGGGCGGCGCGGATGTCGTCGGCGGTGAGCACCTTGACCAGGTCGCCCGGGTTGTCCGCGATGATCCGGTCCCAGATCTCGATCTCGCGCAGCGTGTGCGGGTAGGGCTCGGCGTCGCCGAGGGTGTACCCGAGGGTGATGTTGACGGCGGTGAGGCCGGAGGCGTGCGCGTCGGCGATGGTGCGGGCGTCGATGGTGAGGTCGTCGCTGTCCTGGCTGAGCTTGTGCGCGGCGGCCAGGGAGTGCTCGGCGTTGGGGTTGTCCAGGATGCCCAGCGCGTTGATGATCATGTAGTCGGTGCTCATCGTGCGTCCTCGGTGTAGTCGGCCCGGTCGAAGCGGTGCCCGCGCTTCACGGTGTACTCGATGGTGCTGAGATTGGCCAGGTCGGCGGTGGGGTCGGCGGCCAGCACCACGAAGTTGGCGAGCTTGCCCGGCTCGACGGTGCCCATGTCGGCGAGCGCGCCCGCGCTGATCGCGCCGGTGCGGGTGGCGCAGACGAGCACCTCGGCGGCCGGGATGCCGCAGCGCTCGGCCAGGTAGCGCAGCTCCAGGTGCAGCGACGGGAACGGCTCGTCCGGCTCGGTCTCGTAGTCGGTGCCGGTCGCGAGCAGGACCCCCGCACGGTACGCGTCGGCGGTGAGCTTGGCCGACAGCGTGTCGTTGGCCGCGGCGCGGGCCTTGGCGTCCGCGTCGCCGGCCTGCTCGCCGAGGAACGTCCACATGCTCGCGGTCGCGTCGAGCACCGTGCCGCGCTCGCGCATCGCCGCGTAGAGGGCGTCCAGCCGCGGGTCGCCGTCACCCGTGAGCCGCTCGACGTCGAGCAGAGGCTTCGTCTTGTACGAGGTCAGCGGCTCGTCGGCGGCCTCCTGCGCGATGAGCGTGATGTGCGAGACGGCGTCCACGCCCGCGGCCACCACCTCGCCGGGCGTGGCCGGGAACGTGGCGGCGTGCGCCCAGACGCCGATGCCCTGCCGTTTCGCCTCGGCGGTGATGGCGGCGACGAGGTGCGCGGGCAGCTCGGCGTACACCTTGATCGCCTTGGCGTGCGTGCCGCGGGCCAGCGCGACGGCCATGACCAGGTCGGTGTCGTCGTCGATCGCCTGCATCCACGGCACGTGGCCGGGGGTCTCGCCCTGCGACACCTGCCAGGTGCGCGGGTCGTCGAAGAAGCCGGGCCCGGCCATCAGCGCGGCGTAGTGGATGTCGGGGCCGGGGATCTCGCCGACCAGGGTGCCGCGGGTGAGGTCGGCGATGTGGCGCAGGTCGTCGGCCATGTCGCGGATCGCGGTGACGCCCCCGTAGACCTGGCGGCGCAGCGCCGCCTCGGCCGCCTCGCGGTTGGGTGGGGTGGCCAGGTGCTGGTGCGCGTCGATCAGGCCCGGGATGACGCACCGGCCGGCCAGCTCGACGACCCGCGCCCCGGCGGGGACCTCGGCGTCGGGGCCGACGGCGGTGATACGCGCGCCGTCGACCGTGATCGACATGCCGGGGCGGGCGGGCGCGCCGGTGCCGTCGAACAGGGTCGCGCCCCGGTACACGGTCACGGTGCCGGTGGCGGGTGGGGCATACGGCGTGGGCGCGGGCTCGTCCAGGTGGGCCATCGGTGCTCCCTTGTTACAGCTGTTGTAACGTCTGTATCGTTCATCGCAACGTCTTTCGCACTGTACCCCAGGAGGCGATCCGTGCCGAGATCCGCCAGCACGGCGGTCGACAAGGCCCTCGACCTCATCGAGGCGGTGGCCCGCGCCGACCGCCCGCTGCGGCTGGGCGAGCTGGCCCAGGCCGTGGGCCTGCACCGGGCCACGGCCTACCGGGTGCTGCTCGACCTGGTCCGGCGCGGCTGGATCCTGCGCGCGGGGGAGCACTACCTGCCCGGCGTGGTCGCGCTGCAGGTGTCGCGCGCGGCGGCCACCCGTTCGCTCGGGGCGCTGTGCCGCCCGGTGCTGGAGGCGCTGGCCGAGCAGACCGGGCTGATGGTGAACCTGCAGGTGCTGGAGGCCGACCGGTCCCGGGTGATCGACGTCGTGCGCCCGCCGCGCCTGGCGATGATCAGCGACCTGCTCGGTGAGGCGCTGCCCGTGCACCGGTTCGCCGGGGCGCTGGCGCTGGTCGCGCAGCTGGACGAGGCCGGTCGCGCGCCGTATCTCGCCGTCGCCGAGGCGGCCGGGCATCCGCTCGGCGAGCTGCGCGCCGACCTCGACCGCGTACGCGACACCGGCTTCGCCGTCGAGCGCGGCCGCAACGACAAGGTGATCGCCTCGGTGAGCCGCGCGGTGACCAGCGCCAAGGGCGGCCCGCTGTGCGCGGTGACCATCGTCGGGCCGGACACCGAGTTCGGCCCCGAGCGCCTGCCCGAGCTGGAAGAACACCTCGCCGCAGCCACCGCGCGGCTGGCGGCGGAACTCGCCGCGCCGGACGGCGCCGCCCTGCGGGAGGGCCGCCGATGAGCCGGGTGCTGGTGCTGGACAAGGAGCAGACCCGGGGCGGGCTCGACCCCGGGCGGGTGCTCGACGCGGTGGCCGCCGCGCTGGTCGCGCTGAGCCGGGGCGAGGTGTCCGCGCCGCCGCGCATCGCCGCCGTGGCCCCCGCCGGGCTGCTGGGCGCGATGCCCGCGTACGTGCCCGGTCTCGGCCTGGCCGCCAAGCTGGTCTCGGTGTTCGCCACCCCGGGCGCGTCCGGGCGCAGCAGCCACCGCGGCCTGGTCGCGCTGTTCGACCACACCGACGGCCGCCCGCTCGCGCTGCTGGACGCCGAGCCGATCACCGCCGTACGCACCGCCGCCTCCGCGACGCTGAGCCTGCGCGCGCTCGCCCCCGACGCGCGGCGCGTCGCCGTGATCGGCACCGGCGTGCAGGCGTCGGCGCAGGTCGCACTGCTCGCCGCGCTGCACCCGGCGCTGCCGGTGACCGTCGGCGCGCGGGACGGCGGCCGGGCCCGCGCGCTGGCCGCCACCCACCCGGACGCGAGCGCCGCGTCCATCGAGCAGGCGGTGCGCGGCGCAAACGCCGTGTTCTGCTGCACCGGCGCGACCACGCCGGTCTTCCCCCGGGGCTGGCTCGGGGAGGGTGCGCACGTCAGTTCCGTGGGCGGCTCGCACGGGCACGAGCTGGACCGCGACGTGATCATCGATGGCACGCTGTTCGCCGAGTGGCCGGGCGCGGCGGCCGCCGCGCCGCCCGCCGGGGCGTACGAGCTGCAGGACGTCGACCCGCAGCGGGTGACCCTGCTCGGCGCGGTGCTGGACGGGCGCCACCCCGGTCGCGTGGACCGGGGTGGGCTGACGGTGTTCAAGTCGACCGGGCACGGCGCGCTCGACGTGGCGGCCGCGTCGGTCGTGCACGCCTGGGCCCGTGACCAGGGCGTGGGTACGGCGGTGGACCTGTAGCGGCGGCTACACGCCCGCGCCGGCCAGCATCTGGTTCGGGTCGAGGACGTACTTGCTGGCGGCGCCGTGGTCGAAGTCGCTGTATCCCTTCGGTGCCTCCTCCAGCGGCAGCACGGTGGCGTGCACGTTGCGGGCGATGTGCACCCGGTCGTGCAGGATCGCCATCATCAGCTGCCGGTTGTAGCGCTTGACCGGGCACTGGCCGGTGGTGAAGCTGTGCGACTTCGCCCAGCCCGTGCCGATGTTCACCCGTAGGCTGCCGACCTTCGCCTCCTCGTCCTTGCCGCCGGGGTCACCGGTGACGTACAGGCCGGGGATGCCCAGCCGGGCGGCCGGGCGGGCGATCGTCATGATGTCGTTGAGCACGGTGGCCGGCTCCTCCTCGGCGTTCTGCCCGTGCCCGCGCGCCTCGAAGCCGACCGCGTCGACGGCGGCGTCGACCTCCGGCTCGCCGGTGATCTGCTCGATCATCTCGGGCAGCGAGGCGCCGCTGGTCAGGTCGATGGTCTCGCAGCCGAAGCTGCGCGCCTGGGCCAGCCGCTGCTCGTTGAGGTCGCCGACGATCACGATGGCCGCGCCCAGCAGCTGCGCCGACGTCGCCGCGGCGAGCCCGACGGGTCCGGCCCCGGCGATGTAGACGGTGGAGCCGGTGGTCACGCCCGCGGTGTAGCAGCCGTGGTAGCCGGTCGGGAAGATGTCGCTGAGCATGGCCAGGTCCAGGATCTTCTCCATGGCCCGGTCCTTGTCCGGGAACTTCAGCAGGTTGAAGTCGGCGTACGGCACCAGCACGTACTGGGCCTGCCCGCCGAACCAGCCGCCCATGTCCACGTACCCGTACGCCGCGCCGGCGCGGGCCGGGTTCACGTTGAGGCATACGCCGGTGTGGCCCTCCATGCACATGCGGCACCTGCCGCAGGCGATGTTGAACGGCACCGAGCACAGGTCGCCGACCTTGATGTACTCGACGTCCGAACCCACTTCCACGACCTCGCCCGTGATCTCGTGGCCTAGGGTCTGGCCCTCCGGGGCGGTGGTGCGGCCGCGCACCATGTGCTGGTCGCTGCCGCAGATGTTGGTGGCGACGACCTTCAGGATCGCGCCATGGTTGATCTTGCGGTGCTGCTCCTCGAGTTCCAGCTTCGGGTAGTCGAGATCCTCGACTTCGACGTGCCCGGGGCCGTGATAGACGACGGTCTTGTTACCCGACATCGTGGTCACCCCCATGTCCGGGCCGGCCGGGTGCGCCGGCCTCCGTCTCCATCTTCGCAGCTCAGTAGCCTCAACAGCGATTCGCGGAGGCGGAAATCCGGTGGGCCGGGGCGCGCGGGCGGCTCATACTCGTAGCCGGTCATCGGCGAGGGGACGGCGGGTCGGCGTGTTCACCAGCGAGCAGATCTACCACCGCGTGCGCTGGGACCCCCGGTTCGACCCCGAGCGGTTCGTGCTCGGCGTACAGCAGCGCGGCGCGGCGCCCAAGCGGGTCCCGCTGCCCGCGTTCACGCCCGGCGGCGACATCCCCTGGCACCGCATCCTGTTCGTCGAGGCCGACGGCGAGGTGGTCTGGGACCGGGCGGCCGGCATCGACCGCCTCGACACCAGCGCGGCGGGCCGCGTCCGCGAGCAGCGGCTGCTCCCGGCGCCGTTCTTCACACCGCGTACGCCGCACGCCTGGGACCCGTCCCGCGGCTGGGCGCCCGCGGCGTCCCCGCAGCCCGGCCCCGGGCCGTCCCGGCTGCGCGTGGTCACCTGGAACACGCTTTGGGACCGCTACGACCGCGACCGCATCGACACCGCGCGCCGCCGCCCCCTGCTGGTCGCCGCCCTGGAGGCGGCCGACGCCGACGTCATCGCACTTCAGGAGGCCGAGCCCGGCCTGCTCGACCTGCTGCTGCGCCAACCGTGGGTCCGCGAGCGCTACACCCTGGCCGGGGACCCGGCCGACCCCGCCGATCTCGACGGCGGCGGCCTGCTGCTGCTCAGCCGCCTGCCGGTGCGCGAGGCGGGCTGGCACCGGCTCGGCCCGCACAAGGCCGCCGCCGCCGTCACGGTCGACACCGCGGCCGGGCCGCTGGTCGTCGCGGCGACCCACCTCAGCAGCGACCGCTCCGGCGAGGCCGTCCAGCGGCGGCAGGCGGAGCTGACCGCGCTGGCCGAGGGCCTGTCCGGGATCGGCGCGGACCTGGTGCTCGCCGGCGACTTCAACGACGGCGGCCCCGCCCCGACCGCGATGCTGGGCCTGGCCGACGCCTGGTCACAGGTGCACGGCCCGGCCGACGACACGCCCACCTTCGACCCGGGCGTCAACCCGCTGGCGGCGATCTCGTCGCTGTCCGGCCAGGCCCGGCGGCTGGACCGGGTGCTGCTGCGCGGCAGGCTCCGGCCCGATACGGCGGTGCTGCTCGGGGACCGGCCCGAGCCGGACGGGCTGTTCCCGTCCGACCACTTCGGGCTGGCCGTGGAGCTGTCCTGCGGGGGCGGCATGGACGTGCTCGACGTGGCGGCGACCGCGCGCACCGCGCTGGCGTGGCTGCCGCCGCAGCGGCTGTGGCCCGCCCTGCAGGAGCTGCGCCGGGCGCACGACCCGTCGTTCCACCGCTGGCCGCCGCACGTGAACGTGCTGTTCGGCTTCGTGCCCGAGGCGGGCTTCGAGGACGCCGCGCCGCTGCTGTCGGCGGTCGCCGCCGAGGTCGCCCCGTTCGCGGTACGCCTGGACGGGGTGCACACGTTCGGCCACCGTGACGACGCGACCGTCTGGCTGGACCCGGCCGCCGCCGGGGAGGAGCCGTGGTCCCGGCTGTGGAGCCGGCTGATCGAGCGGTTCCCGCGCTGCCGGGGCCGGGCCGAGGGCTTCACCCCGCACCTGACCCTGGGCCGCGCCAAGGACCCGCAGCGCGTAGCCGAACTCTGCGCCGCCCGGCTGAGCGCATCATCCGCTCAGGTGGGGGAGCTGGCACTGCTGTCGCGCCGGGGTGACGAGCCGATGCGTGTACGGGCGGTGCTGACCCTCGGCACCGGGCAGCTGCGCTGGCTGCCCGACGACCCTGCCGGCGAGGCGAGCGGCAGCGTCCATACCGGCGCGGGGGGCAACCCAGAAGTTGCCGGCGCATCTCCTGGGTTGCGGCCGCCCCGCCATGGCACACGGATCGGTGAGCGAGCGGCGTCGAGCGACCGCGCCGCCGGTACAGCCGTTGCGGTCGTCGATGCGCTGAGGTCAGCGCTGGGCGGCGGTGCGGTGCACGTGACCGGGTCCCGGCGGATGGGCTGCGAGCTGCCCGGCGCGGATCTGGATCTGGTGGCGGTGCTGCCCGGCACGGTCAGTGCGGCCGAGGTCGCCACAAGGGTCGCGGGAGCGCTGCCGGCCGTGGCGGGACTGCGTGAGGTCACAGGGGCACGAGTGCCGGGACTGCGGTTCACGGTCGGGGAGCTGGACGTCGATCTGGTGGTGGTGAGCAGCAGCGGAATCGCTCCGGCCGAGGCTGTGGCGCGGCGCGAGGAGCTGGGCGAGGCCGCGGCGGTCGCGCTGAGCGCGGTCAGCGACGCCGACGCGGTACTGAACATGCTCGGCGACCGCGACGGCACCCAGTCTGCGTTCGTGCTGCTGGCGCGGCAGGTCAAGGCGTGGGCGCGGGCGCGCGGGCTGGACGCGGCGCCGTTCGGCGGACTGCCGGGTCTGGCCTGGTCTGTGCTGGCGGCGCGGACCGTGGCCGGGCTGCGCGATCCGCTCCCCGAGCCGATGGAACTGCTGCGCCGCTTCTTCGAGGACTGGGCGGGCTGGGACCGGCGGCAGCCGGTGACGCTGTCCGGCGACGTGCCGGGCGGGTGGCCCGAGGGCACGGTGCTGACGCCGAGCGCCCCGGTGCGCTCGTGCAGCGCCCAGCTCGGGCAGGGCGGCCTGGACCTGCTCGAACAGGAGCTGTACCAGGCGTGGGAGGTGCTGGACGCGGCTTCGCGTACGGGCGCCGACCCGTGGCCACAGCTGCTCGCCGCGCCGCCGCTGCACCGCCGCCACGGCGCATGGGCGGTGGTCACCGTGCGCGGCGACGAGGAGCTGCACGGCCGGGTGCGCGGCCGGATGCGGGCGCTGCTGACCGCCCTGGAGGAGCTGGGCGTGACCGATGCGCATGCCTGGCCCCGGCCGTTCACCACCGGACCGGTGACCCGGTACGCGGTGGGCCTGGGCCGTACCCCGCCGGACGCGGCCACGCTGGCGGCGGCGGCCGCACGCTGGTCCGCCGGCCTGCCCGGGGTCGGCGTCGAGCGGGCCGACAACGGCGCGGTGCCGACGCTGCGCTGATCCGCCTCACTCGTGCACGACCACCACCGGGCAGCCCGCATGGTGGACCAGGGCGTGGCTGACCGAGCCGAGCATCAGGCTCGCGAACCCGCCCCGGCCCCGGCAGCCGACGACGACCGTCTCCGCCCCGGCCGACGCCTCGACCAGGGCTCGCGCGGCCGTCTGCTTCAGCACGAGCTTGCGTACGTCGACCTCCGGGTAGCGCGACAGCCAGGGCGCGAGCGCGTCGTTGAGCACCATCCGGGCCCGGACCTCCAGCGCGTCCTGCGCGTCGAGCCCGGCGGTGGCCTCGCTGAGCGAGCCGACCCAGGTGTGCAGCACGGTCAGCCCGATGCCGTGCAGGCTCGCCAGCTCGAACGCGACCCGGGCGGCGGCCGCCGAGCGCGGTGAGCCGTCGACGCCCAGCACGATGCGCCTGCCCTCGTCCGGATCCGGGGCGGTACGCGGCCGGATCACCGCGACCGGGCAGGTGGCGTGCATGGCGGTCTGCAGGCTGGTGGAGCCGAGCAGCAGGTCGTGGAAGCCGCCGTGGCCGCGGCTGCCGACGGCGAGCAGGGCGGCCTCCTTCGCCTCGCGGATGAGCCCGTGCGCCGCGTCGTCGCAGACGATGGCCGTGGTCGCGGGGACCTGCCGCGCCGCGGCCAGCTCCCGGGCGCCGGCCAGCAGGTCGTCGCCGAACGTGGTCACCTCGTCGGTGAGGTAGCCGTACGCGCCGCGCGGGCCGGGGGAGTCGACCACGTAGACGAGCCGCAGCGGCGCGCGGCGCAGCCTGGCTTCCTCGATCGCCCAGTCCAGGGCGAGATCGGAACAGGGTGAGCCGTCGACGCCGACGACGATCGGGGCGGGCAGCGTGGTGTTCATGGGGTCACCTCCGGCGGTGTCAGGCCGTGTCATGCCGATCCGCGGCGGGTCCCGCCAGCTCCAGCCTATACGTCCGCGCAGGTCGCGGCATGTTCGGCCGCACCCGTACGGGATCTCATGAATCTAAATGGATGACGTACATCCTGGAGGGTCGGGGCAGGATGGCGCAAGGTCATGAAAGTGAACAATGTAGCGGTTTGCGGAAGCGCGGCAGCCGCTGCTCGATCCGGTAACCGGACCGCTCGTAGAGGGCGACCGTGTGGTGCGGGTTCTCCGCGACGGTCCGGATCACCGCGGTCCGCGCGCCGTGCTCGCGCATCGTGGTGAGGCTGCGGGCCAGCAGCGCCGAGGCCAGACCCCGCCCCCGGTACGCCGCCCGCACCGCGACCCACGGCGAGTCGACGCTGCCGTCGTCCTGGCGCTCGTTGACGATCAGCCCGGCCACCTCGTCACCGTCCCAGGCGACCACCCACAGCCCGGTGTCGCGCGCGTCGGCCAGGTATTCGTCGTAGCCGACGGGGACGAACCCGTGCCGGTCGCCCGCGAAGCACTCCTCGATCGCGGCGTGGATCGCCGGGTGGTGCTCGGCCCGCACCGGCCGCAGCCGCAACCCGTCCGGCAGCGGCGGGATCGGCACGGCGTCCACCGGGCGGCTCAGCCGCACCACGGTGAAGGCGACCTGGTATCCGTGGTCGCGCAGCAGCTCCTGGGCATCGGTGTGGCCCTCGTCGGCGTTGCCGCCCAGCACCGCCTGGGGCACCGCGGCACCGAGCGCGGCGGCGCCCGTCTCCTGGCGGCGCAGCATCGCGGTGGCGTGGCCCCGGCCGCGATGGGCGGGATGCACGCAGCCGGTCACCAGGAACATCTCGGTGCCGTCCGACTCGGACCACCGGTCGAGCCGGCTGTAGCCGACGACCTGACCGCCCTCGACGGCGACCAGCCCGGACGTGCCCAGATCGGCCGGGCCGGGCAGGGACACGTCGCCGTCCACGGTGCGGGCCGCGTGCCACACCCGGTCGAGCGCATCATCGTCGCTTCTCGCGTACGCCCGCAGTTCCATGCCCTCGCACGCTACCGCCGCCGCTGCCCCGGCCCCCGCACATTTCTCCCCGCGCAGCCCACACCGGTGCGCCGACGTGGTACGGCCCGCCCGCCGAGGTGGGCGGGCGGGCCGCCCGGTCACAGTTCGGCGACCCAGTACGGGCCGACCTCCAGCCAGCCGTTCCCGGCGGCGCCGTTGAGGCGGCCGCTGCTGCCGGTGGACAGGGTGTACCACGAGTCCACATAGTCGGGGTCGTCCGTCCACCAGGACGTCGGGATCGCCGACAGGATCGGGTCGACCAGCGGGATGTACACCCCCAGGTCGAAGATCGTCAGTAGCGCCGTGGCGATGGCCGAGGCGAGCTGCTGGTAGTTGGTGTCGCCGTCGTCCTCCATCATCACGACGTCGGCGAGGTTGTACTTGTAGGCCGAGAAGTGGACGAGCAGCTGGTTGGGGTAGTACGTGGTGCCGTCGTGGTCGAGGTAGGGCATCTGCACGATGTCGACCTTGGCCTTGCCGTCGAGGCCGAACCCGCCGACGATGCTGTAGATCTCGGCCGCGCCCTTGATCCAGGGCTCCTCGTCGTCGGACAGGCGCACCGCGTTGACCTTGGTGGCCCAGTAGCCTCCGGCGCGGGTGGCGGTGCCGGTGACGCCCTTGCGGGCGAGTTCCCGGCGCACCACGTCCAGGCCCGCGGGCATGGCTTTGGCGACGTCCACCTCGATGACGATCACGGGCTGCGCGGGGGCCCGCCGGGCGTCGAGCAGGACCCGCCGGCCGTCGGGGGCGTACGCGACGACCGCCGCGTCCTCGTCGTCATCCGGTGCGGCCGCCACCAGCGGGGTCGCGCCGGAGGCGAGCGCCGCGCGCATCCCGTCGGCGGCCAGCCGGGCGCGGACCAGCGAGCCGGTGGACTCGGGCAGGCCCTTGGCGGTGCGTACGGCACGGTCGGCCGCCTGGGCGCGGCCGGTGAGGGCGGCGCCGGCCCGCAGCGTGGACAGGTCGACCGGTCCGGTCAGCAGCGCGGCGCCGAGCCGGTCGCGGACGGCGTGATCGGACAGCGAGCCGGCCACCTGCCGGGCGAGCGTGTCCAGGGCGGACGCCACGCCGGAAGCCGGGGCGGCGGGGGCCGGCGCGGCCGTGGCGGGTATCGCGGGCAGCGTGACGGCGACGGCCGTGCACAGGGGCAGGAGAAGGCGGCGCAGAGCGCGCATGGTGAAACTCCCCATCCGATCCGCCGCTCGTGGCGAAGGATCTCACGCATCTAAATGGATGCGCCTATGGTGAGCCTGTCCGGTTGGCGCTGGCAAGGGTGCAAAGGTTAAGAAGGGCACCTTCATCTACGCATAGCGTTAAGAAGGTGCCCTTCCTTTTGTGGTCAGCCCTTGACGCAGACGATCTGCTTGAGGCGGGCGACGACGGTGACCAGATCGGACTGCTGGGCCATGACCTCGTCGATGTCCTTGTACGCCGCCGGGATCTCGTCGACCACGCCGCTGTCCTTGCGGCACTCCACGCCCCGGGTCTGCTCGGCCAGGTCCTTGGCGCTGAACTGCTTGCGGGCCTGGGTCCGGCTCATCCTGCGCCCGGCCCCGTGCGAGGCCGAGTGCAGCGACTCGGCCGAGCCGAGCCCCCGCACGATGAACGACGAGGCGCCCATCGAGCCCGGGATGATGCCGAGGTCGCCCCGGCCGGCGCGGATCGCGCCCTTGCGGGTGACCAGCAGCTCCTGCTTGTCGTGGACCTCCTCCGCGACGTAGTTGTGGTGGCAGGAGATCTCCGGCTCGAACTCGGCCTTCTTGAACTGCCGCCGCACCACGTCACGCAGCAGCGCCATCATCACCGCGCGGTTGCGCCGGGCGTAGTCCTGCGCCCAGAACAGGTCCCGCCGGTAGGCGTCCATCGTGGGCTCGCCGGTGACGAAGACGGCCAGGTCCGGGTCGGCCAGGTCGGCGTTGTGCGGCAGGTCCTTGGCCTTGGCGATGTGGTACTGCGCCAGGTCGTTGCCGATGCCGCGGGAACCGGAGTGCAGCATCAGCCAGACGCGGTCCTCGCCGTCCAGGCACACCTCGATGAAGTGGTTGCCGCCGCCGAGGGTGCCGAGCTGCTGCATGGCCCGGCCCTTGCGGCGCAGCACGTGCTGGGCCGACAGGTCGTCGAAGTCGGTCCAGAAGCGGTGCCAGCCGCGCAGCCCGGTGTTCAGGTGGTCGACGTCGACCGAGTGCTTGTGCAGGCCGAGGCCCACCGGCACGGCCTTCTCGATCTCCGCGCGCAGCTTGCCCAGGTCTTCGGGCAGCTGGTGGGCGCGCAGCGACGTCAGCTGGGCGGTCATGCCGCAGCCGATGTCGACGCCGACCGCGGCGGGCGCGACCGCGCCGCGCATCGCGATGACCGAGCCCACCGTCGCGCCGATGCCGACGTGCACGTCGGGCATGACCGCGACCGAGTGGGTCCACGGCAGGCCGGCGACGTTGCGCAGCTGCTCCATGGCCCGTTCGTCGACGCCCGCGGGATCGGCCCACAGCCGCAGCGGCGCCGTGGTGCCGGTGATGGTCTGGAATGGCATGTGGTGTGTCCCCCCGTAGTCGGTGCCGACACAGGAGTGTGCCGAGCCCGGCACCTTTCGACCACTCAATATCCATTGTCCCGCGGCGCGGGCGGGTGGGGGTAGGGCACCGGCGCGCCGCCGTCCAGCGACGCGGCGAGCCAGGCTGACCAGCGCTGCACGACGCGCTGCGACTCCAGGCCCATGAGCAGCACGGCGTAGTTGCCGAACCGGGGGTGCGCCGGGTCGTCCATGCCCTGGGCGCGCATGTCCGCGGCGTCCTGCTCGTACTCGGCCAGGGTGCGCGCGGCCTGCGCGGCGAGGCCGCCGTACA
This sequence comes from Catellatospora bangladeshensis, assembly GCF_016862575.1. GTDB lineage: Bacteria > Actinomycetota > Actinomycetes > Mycobacteriales > Micromonosporaceae > Catellatospora > Catellatospora bangladeshensis. The sequence goes on from NZ_BONF01000047.1 coordinate 93,274, forward strand.
GCGCCGCCATCGCCGCCGGGTCGCCGCTGTTGGCCGCGTACGCCTTCAGCGTGATCTCGCTGCGCGGCTGCGCCACGGGCGGCACGACCAGCCAGGCCCGCAGCGCGGCGAGCCCATCGGGCGTCAGCTCGTACGTCTTCTTCGCGCGGGGACCCGGTCCGGCCTCCTCGGCGGCGCGCACCCACCCGGCGGCCGCGAGCCGGGCCAGCTCCGGGTAGATCTGGCTGTGCTTGGCCGTCCAGAAGTGGCCGATCGGCGCCTTCACCCTGCTCGCGAGCTGGTAGCCGGTCGCCGGGCCGCGGGTCAGCAGGGAGAGCAGCGCATAGCCCAGCGTCGAACCGGCCGTTGCCGAATCGTCACCGTCGCGGGCTCCCATGGCGCCTCCTTGCTATGTAACTTTTGACATGTCAACTCTGACATATTCGCGACGTGAGACAGGGGTCCGCCGTGAAACGCGTCATCGCCCTCGCGGGCATCGTCACCGTACTCAGCGCCTGCGGTCCGGCCACTCCGGCACCGCCGTCCCCGGCGGCGAGCCCGGCGCTCAGCCTGCCCGCCGAGCAGCCTGGCCCCGGCGATCACCAGCTGGCCATGGCCCACGACGGGGTCCGGCGTGACTTCACGCTGCACGCGCCCGCCGCGTACCGGCCGGGCCTGCCGGTGGTGCTGGTGCTGCACGGATACGGCAGCGACAGTGCCGGGGCCGTCCGGCAGAGCGGCCTGAACGCGGTCGCCGACCGGGCCGGGTTCCTCGCCGTCTACCCGCAGGGCCTGGGCGGCGCGTGGGATCCGGGCGCGGGCGGGCCGACCGGCGGCGACGTCGGCTTCCTCGCCGCGCTGGCCGATCACCTGGTGACCGTCTGGGGTGCGGACCGGACCAGGGTGTACGCCGCGGGCTTCTCGGCCGGGGCAGCGTTCACCTACCGGCTGGCCCGCGAGCTGCCCGGCCGGTTCGCGGCGATCGCGCCGGTCAGCGGCCGGATGGACAACGTGCCGGCCTGGCGTACGCCGCTGGGCGCCGGCAACGCGGTGTCGGTGGTGACCTTCCAGGGTGGGCGCGACCAGATGGCGGCCTCCTGGGACGGCACCAACGAGGCGTGGTCGGCCGCGGCCGGATGCGGCACGCCGAAGGCCGCCGCGGTGGGCAACGCGCAGGGCAGCGCCGAGCGGCGGGTCGCCACCTGCGCCAACGGCGCCGAGCACGTGGTCTTCGCCATCCCGGCGATGGGCCATGAGTGGCCGAACGCGACGGAGCACCCGGTTGCCGCCTCCGAACTCATGTGGGAGGTCTTCTCCCGGCACCGCCTGCCCTGAGCCGTCCCGCAGGAAAGGGGCGCGCCCGAGTAACGGATCTTCGCTATCCTTCGGCACCGTCCACCTAGGGCGACACCACGGGGGTACGAACGATGCGACGTCGCACGCTGCTCATATCCGGTATGGCCGGAATCGCGCTGATCGGCGGTGGCTGCTCCGCCCCGGAGGAGCCACCGCCGACCGGCTCGAAGTTCCGCTCGCCGAGCCCGCTGCCGTCCATGGACGACTCGGTCCGGCAGGAGCTGATCGCGGCGCTCCAGCGCACGCAGACCGTGCCGTACCAGTACACGGTCAAGAGTGATCTGACCAGGGGCGACTGGCTGGAAGGCAGTGGGGCCGTCGACATCGCCGCGCGCCGGTACCGGTCGACGATCAATAGTTCCGGCGGGCCGCTGCCCGAGGTCCTGGAGCGGATCAACATCGGCACCGACTCCTACGCGCGCAGGGGCGGTGACAAGAAGTGGGTGCGGCTGGACATGAGCCGGGTGTCGGCCAAGAGTTTCGCCTACTTCGACATGGCGGACCCGATCGGGCTCGTCAAGTTCATCTCCACGGTGGCCCTGGCGGAACGTACCGGCCCGCACGGCTACTCGGGCTGGTTCAACCCGAACGGGATCGACGACCCGTTCCTGCCGGTGGGCGCGCCGAGCCTGTACGGGTTCGGCCTGCGCGGCACGCCGTTCCAGGTCACCACCGACGAGCACGGCTGGGTCACCTCGCTGACGTTGACGCTGACCGATCCCGAGGACTCCGGCAAGCTCACGATGACGACCACGTTCAGCGGGCACGGCAAGCCGCTGAAGATCGCCGCCCCGGCGCGCTCGGCGACCCTGGAGGCCGACGACTTCTGGTACGCCTAGCCCGCCCGCCCGCCCGCCCGCCCGCCCGCGGCGTCGCGTCACCCGGTGCGAGTAGCCAGCGCGCAGAAGCGCGCGCCGTCGTCGTAGCTGTCCAGCGCCCAGCCGCTCGCGTGCAGCGCCTCGCGCAGCGGCGTCTGGGCCAGCGGCTCGTCCGGGGAGGGCGTCCGGCCGTGCCGGGCGGCCAGCACGGCGCGGCCGGAGGGATGGAACAGCACGAGCCGCCCGCCGGCCGCGGTGACCCGGGCGAGTTCGGCCAGCCCCGCACGCGCGTCGGGCAGGTGGTTGAGCAGCCCGGCGGCGAACACCGCGCCGAGCGCGGCGTCGGGCAGCGGCAGGTGCCGGGCGTCGGCGAGCACGAGGTACGCGCCCGCGGCGCGGCCGAGGTCGCGGGCCGTGGTGAGCATCTCCGCGGTGACGTCGATGCCGAGCACGGTGCCGCCGGGCCCGACCGCGGCGCGCAGCGCGGGCAGCGCACGGCCGGTGCCGCAGCCGACGTCCGCCACGGCGGCACCGGCCGGGATGGCGGCGGCATGCACAGCCGCGGCGTAGGCGGGCATGTCGTCGCCGAACTTCACGTCCCAGGTCGCGGCGCGTTCGGCGAAGAAGGCCCGGGTCCGCGTCAGGTAGTGCTGGTCGTCCGTGCGTCGGTGCGGCGCCGGGTCGGTCATGGTGTCCATCATGCAGTTGCGATGTTGAAATCACCAATGGTTCGTACTACAACTAGTTGATGGGTGAAGAAGTCCTCGCATCTGCGAGGGTTGGCTTAGCCCGGCGCTCGTCGTTGTGCCAGGGGAGGAACGTCATGCGTTGGTGGGTACGGTCCGCGGTGGCGGGCCTCGCGCTGATGGCGGCGCTGGGCACGGCCGCCTGCGGTTCCGGCGAGCCGCAGGCCGGTGCCTCCGGGGCGGGCGCGACCGGGGAGGTGACGGTGTTCGCGGCGGCGTCGCTGACCGAGTCGTTCACGAAGCTCGGCCGGGAGTTCGAGGCCGCGCACACGGGCACGAAGGTGACGTTCAACTTCGCGGGCAGCTCGGCGCTCGCGACCCAGATCACCCAGGGCGCGCCGGCCGACCTCTTCGCCGCTGCCAGCCCGGCCACCATGAAGACGGTCGTCGACGCCGGCGACGCCGACGGCACGCCGACCGTGTTCGTGAAGAACCAGCTGGTCATCGCGGTGCCCAAGGGCAACCCGAAGGGCATCACCACGCTCGAGCAGCTGTCCAAGCCGGACCTGAAGGTCGCGCTGTGCGCCGAGCAGGTGCCGTGCGGCGCGGCGGCGAAGAAGGCACTCGGCGCGGCCGGGGTGAAGGTCACGCCGGTGACGCTGGAGCAGGACGTCAAGGCGGCGCTGCAGAAGGTGCGGCTCGGCGAGGTCGACGCCGCGCTGGTGTACCGCACCGATGCGAAGGCGGCCTCCGCCGATGTGGACGGCGTCGAGTTCCCCGAGTCCGCGCAGGCGATCAACGACTACCCGATCGTGGTGCTCAAGAACGCCCCGAACAGGGCCGCCGCGCAGGCGTTCCTGGCCTTCGTCAGCTCCGAGCGGGGCAGGGCCGTGCTCGGCGAGGCCGGCTTCCAAGCGCCCTGACGGCAGGCACGCTGGCCGGCCGCGCCCTGACGGCACGGGCTACGACGGCTGGTCCGCGAGCCGGTACACCTTCGAGTCGCGCACCCGGAAGCCGAGGCGCTCGTAGAGCCGGTTCGCCGCCTCGCGGGACGGCCGCGAGGTCAGGTCGACGGTCCGTGCCCCGTCGGCGCGCGCGAGCCGGATCGCCTCCCGGGTCAGCGCGGCGCCCACCCCGCGCCCCCGGGCCGCGTCGTCGACGACCACGTCCTCGATCCAGGCCCGCAGCCCCGACGGGATCGGAAAGACGGCCAGCGTCAGGGCGCCGACGATGCGCCCGTCCACGCGCGCGACGAGCAGGCGGTGTCCCGGCCAGGTGACCAGGGTCCGCAGCTGCCGCGCGTCGGGTGCGGCGGCGGAGCCGGTCAGCTGCGGCAGCAGCCGCGCGAACGCCGCCACCACCTCGTCGGTGACGTCCCGCACGACCTCGATGTCCACGCCCATGCCGCTGACTTTAGCGGCGGTCCCGCCGGTGCATGCCGATCGTGTTGTGCGGGCTGCCGGATCATGCCGACGGCCGCGCCCGGCGGCGTTGGCGTATGCGGCCGCTCGTGCGGCGGGTGCGAGCGGCCGACGCTCACGGGCGCAGCGGCAGCGTCCGCAGGCGTGGCCCGCCGGCCGCCCGGACCGCGTTGGCCACCGCGGCGGGCACCGGGCCGATGACCGGCTCGCCCATGCCCTGCGGCACCTCGCCGTCGCCGGTGAAGGTCACCCGGATCGGGGGTGTGCTCGCCATGTCGATGATCGGGTAGCTGTCGAAGTTGTCGGAGACGACCTGGCCGTCCTCGATCCGCAGCTCCTCGCGCAGGGCCGAGCTGAGTCCCATCACCACGGAGCCCTGGGCCTGCAGCTTCGCCCCGGCCGGGTTGACCACCAGCCCGCAGTCCACCGCGACGTCCATCCCGGTGACCCGCAGCCGCCCGCCCGACAGGTCGACCTCGGCGACCATCGCGACCACCGTGCCGACGTCACCCGAGCAGGCGATGCCGCGCCCGCGCCCCGGCGGCAGCGGCTCACCCCAGCGGGCCATCTGCGCCGCGGTACGCAGGACCGTACGCAGCCGTCGTGCCTCCGGATCGGACTCGCTCAGGTGCGCGAGCCGGAATTCCAGCGGGTCGGCGCCCGCGGCCTCCGCCAGCTCGTCGACGAAACTCTCCAGCGCGAAGGTGTTCGGCATCAGCCCCAGCCCGCGCCACGGCCCGGTCGGCACGGGCAGCTGCTCGCGGCGGTTCACCAGCCGGTACGCGGGCAGCTCGTACGGCAGGAACAGGCCGAGCAGCCCGCCCGGGTCGAAGCCGAGCAGGTCGCGCACCGGCTCGGGCAGCCCGGCGACCGCCCAGATGATGTCCCCGGCGGCGGTGACCTGCTCCACGCCCCGGATGCGCCCGTCGGTGCCGACCGAGCCGCGCATGACCGTGTGCGTCGGCGGGCGGTAGAAGCCCTGCCGCATGTCGGTGTCCCTGGTCCAGCCGACGTGCACCGGCCTGCCCGCGGCCGCGGACAGCCGGGCGGCCGCGACGGCGAGGTGCTGGCCGCCCTTGCGCCCGAACGAGCCGCCGAGCTGGGTGACGTGCAGCACGACCTCGCGCTGCTCGCCGAGCGCCGCGCGTACGTCCTCCACCACGGACCCCGGGCTCTGCGTCGGCACCCACAGCTCCACCCGGCCGCCCGCGCCGGGCTCGACCCGGGCCAGCGCCGCCAGCGGCTCCAGGTGCGCGTGCGCCGCGAGCGGCGTACGGTACGCCGCCTCGACGCGGGTGCCCTCGGCGAGCGCCCGGCTGATCGAGCCGTCCCGGCGCAGCACCACGCCGTGGCTCGCGGTGACCTGCTCTTCGACGGCTGCCGTGTCGGTGCGGCTGCCCTCGCTCCAGCGCAGCCGCAGGGCGTTCAGCGCGGCCCAGGCCCTGGTCCTCGTGTCGGCGACCACGCCCGCGAATCCGGCGGGCAGGTCGATGACGACCTGCTGCACCCCCGGCATGCCGGCGGCGTCGCCCGGCTGGGCGTCGAGCAGTTCGGCCCCGAACCGGGGCGGGACGGCGTACGCGCCGTAGCCCATGTCCGGCAGGCGCGCGTCGTAGCCGTACACCGCCTCGCCGAGCAGCTTGGCCCGGAAGTCGACGCGCGGCGCGGACCGGCCGATGCTGGTGAACTCCTGCACCGGGCGCAGTTCCGGCTGCTTCGGGGGCTCCTGCCAGGGCCCGCTGTGCGCGCTGATCACCTCGCCGTAGGCGAGCCTGCGGCCGGTCCCGCTGACCTGGAACGCGCCGTCGGCGGCGGTCAGCGCCTTCGCGTCGACGCCGAGCTGGCGGGCTGCTTCGAGGGCGAGCATTTCGCGTACGGCGGCGGCCGCCTCGCGGATCGGGGTGTACAGCGAGGCCACCGACGTGGAGCCGAAGGTGAACAGGGTCTGCGCCGGGAACCCGCGCGCGGTGTCGGCCTGCACCACGGCCAGCCGCTCCGGCGGCACCCGCAGCTCCTCGGCCGCGATCTGGGCCAGCGCCGTGTGGACGCCCTGTCCCATCTCGATCTTCGGCACGTACACGGTGACGCCGTCGCCGGTCAGCTCGAACCACACCAGCGACGACTCGGGGATCTCCGCCGGGCCGGTGCCGCGCCCCAGCATCCACTCCGCCAGCGCCGGGCGGCCGTACTCCACGGCCAGTGGCACGCCCACGACCAGCGCACCCACCGTGGCACCGGCGCCGATCAGCAGCCGGCGCCGGGTGGCCCGCCGGCGCAGGCGGCGGCCGTACGACTCGTAGGGGCCGGTCATGAGCTGCGCGCCAGCTCGGCCGCGCGGGCGACCGCCGCCTTGATCGTGTTGTAGCCGCCGCACCGGCACAGGTTGGGCTGCGCGGCCTCGGCGATGGCGGCCTCGTCGGGCGCCGGGTTCCGGTTGAGCAGCGCGACCGCGCACAGGATGTGACCCGGCAGGCACCAGCCGCACTGCAGCGGCGTCTCCAGGAACGCCTGCTGCACCGGGTGCAGCGCGGTCACCTGGCCGTCCGGGCCGCGCTCGGCGAGACCCTCCATGGTCGTCACGGGGCGCTCGCCGACCGATGCGGCGGTGACCTGGCAGCTGCGCACCGGCTCCCCGGCCACCAGCACGGTGCAGCAGCCGCACGCGCCGATGCCGCAGCCGTAGTGGGTGCCGGTCAGGCCCAGCTCGTCGCGCAGCACCCACAGCAGCGGCTCGTCGGCGTGCTCGATCGGGTGGGATCGTCCGTTCACGAGGATCCGAGTCACGTCCGCCGCTGCGCTGCTGGGCATAGCAAGCAGTGTAGGGATGCGAACTGCTCCGGTGTTTGTCGACAGGTGTAGTCATGCGTCGCCATGTGTGGTGTCTGATGGTGGGGCGATGGGGGCGCCGCTGCGGGCTCGCCCGCTGGGGGTGCTGATGTAGGGGCATGTATTGTCGGTATGTGGTGCTTCGCCTGTTGTCGGCCGGTATTCGGGTTGTCGCCGTTCGGCGGTCTGCCTGCGGTGGGCAGTCCTTGTGCGGCGGATGTTCGGCTGTGTGCGCAGGCGGCCAGGTGTGAAGGGGTTTGAGCCGCGGGCTGGGTTT